>JBLWTG010000008.1:0-208797 GCA_048270225.1 Pusillimonas sp.
TTGAAGGCAGGACTGTACTGGGTCAAGTTCATCGCTTCATTCCAAATTAGAGGCGACAACTAGTCTGACACGGGGGGGGGGCTGGCAGTATAAAATGCCCGCGTATCGACGGCAGTTGGCAGAACATGGGTTGACCCAAAGCATGTCACGCAAGGGCAACTGCCTAGATAACGCCTGCATGGAAAGCTTCTTTGGCATACTCAAGTCGGAGTTCTTCTATCTAAACAAATTCGATAGCGTTGAACTGCTTGACGCTGGCCTGCGGAAGTATATTCACTACTACAATCACGAGCGGATCAAGACCAAATTAAAAGGACTGAGCCCAGTTCAATACAGAACTCAGTACTCAGTGGGTTAGCCACCCACTTCAAATGTCCAACTAATTGGGGTCAGTTCAAAACGGGGGACGGGCACTCATCAAACGCGGGGCTCTTCTCCGTTATCGGGGGGATTACCGGCGCAATACACGTCCCGCCTCTTTATCGGTTCGAACGCCCTCTGAAACCGCTTTCTCACCGTTGATAAATACGTACGAAAAGCCGGTCGGATGTTCGCGCGGGTCTTCCATAGTGCATCGAAACGCTATCTGGTCCAAATCGAAAACCACAATATCCGCCGCCGCGCCGGCCCGAAGAATGCCACGATCTGTTATGCCGATGCGCTCAGCCGGCAGGCTCGTCAAGCGACGCACTCCCTCTTCTAGAGAAATAAGATTGAGGTTGCGAACATAGTGCTCTAAAAAACGCGCGACCCAGCCATAGCCGGCAAACGAGCCAATCAACTCACCGGTCGGGCCCTTGCGAGAAAGGGCTAATGTGTCAGACATCACAGCGCAGTCGGGACGTTTAACACAGGCCTCCAGATCTTCCTCAAAAAAGCTCTTGGACGTCCAAAGCATGCGCAATGCGTCGTCACCCGCCTCGATAAGAAGATCTAAAACTGTATCGTAAGGTGAAGTACCGCGGTCCTTCGCAACGTCGGCCACGGTGCGCCCGACGATGGATGCATCGTTGGCCCGAAGAAAGTGGATAAGATCCCAACGGTCATCGAGAATAATCCGCCACATAGGCGATGGATTCGTCTTGATTTTCTCACGCAAGTCCGAGGATTTAAGGCGCTCAAGCATTTTTCGAACACCTCCTTCACGAGCCCATGACGGCAAAATTGATGCCACACCAGTATGGGACCACACGTGCGGAATAATATCGAAGGCAACGTCAACGCCTGCCGCTTTTGCTTGATCGATCATTTCCAGTGTATGAGACATAGCGTGATCGGGTCGACCCCACTTCGGCTGAATGTGAGAAATCTGTGTACGAACTCCGGTCACGCGTCCAATGGAAATCACTTCCGTAAAGCCCAAATCGTAGTGTATGTCGCGATTACGGACATGTGACGCATGCAGTGCATCCCGATCAGCCACGATCTTGCACAGACGCGTCAACTCACTTACTGCAGCACCCATTCCCGGCCAATATTCCAACCCCGTTGACATGCCCCACGCGCCCCCATCGAGGGACTCAGCCAACAGCTTTTCCATCTTGCTCAAGTCGTTCTCGGTCGGGTCGCGTATTTCGTCACCTAGTACGGCGCCACGTAGAGCACCGTGCCCGACCATCGCCATGATATTCAGGCCTAGGGGTTTCTGCTCAAGCGCATCAAGGTATTGGGCAAAGTTGCGCCACGTGATCTCAACGCCCGGCAAAGATCCCAAAATCCATTTTTTCATCCACTCTTTATCTTCGACCGGAGCGGCACTGAAACCGCATTGTCCGGCAAGCTCCAGGGTCACCCCTTGCATGACTTGACTGTCAGCCTTACCGTCAGCAAGCAACACCATATCCGAATGAGTATGGATGTCGATAAAACCAGGCGCCACAGCAAGTCCGTTTACTTCTATTCGTTCTGCAGCAGTATGCTTCGACAGATCGCCAATTTCTGCGACGCGTGCGTCTTTAATTCCTATGTCGGCCATATAAGACGGCGAACCACTACCATCATAAATACGGCCGCCCGAAATAATCGTATCTAACATATCGAGGCTCCTACAAAATTAGTTTGTACGTCTGGATCGCGAGGGTCCGTCGGTTCTCTAGAGTTCCCGAAAAACCATTGCTCAGCGCATCGCCTTCGCGATGATCAGCCGCTTTACGGGGCAGAAGGCATTTATTTCATTCTTCACAATGATCTAACGTATCCCATAAACCAGATTCGGCAGGTAATTCACTGTCCATGGAAAGGCTATGACAATAATCATGCCGAAGATATATGGCAGAATAAACGGAAAGGAACTCATCGCAACGCGCTCAATTGACAGATTTGACAAACGAGCGGCTACATTCAGATTTCCCCCAAGGGGAGGCGTAAGAAGCCCAATTTCACAGGCAAGAATGAAAAATACGCCAAAGGTCAACGTATCAATCCCTAGGGCATTCAAGCTGGGAATGAAAAGCGGCGCAAACAGCACGATCATCGCAATAGATTCCATAAATGTGCCAAGAACTATCAGTACTACGCCTATAAATACCATCGTAATGATCTTTGCACCACCCAGCGATCCCATCATGACGTTGACAGACTCCGGCAGATCATAAAACGCCATTGCTTGACCAAACGCGTAGGCAGGAGCAATTACGACGAGAATCCCAGCCATCAAAATGGTAAACCGAAGTGCCTCTAGAACGCTAGAAATGTTGAGCTTCTTATTAATGACCCAACCAACAAATAGCGCATAAAAGACGGCCACCGCGGAAGCCTCTGTCGGCGTGAAGATGCCGCTGTATATTCCGCCAAGCACGATGAAAGGCGCCATGATCGACCACCTTCCTTTCCAAACGGCCCAAAGAAGAAGCCGGAAGGAAAAGCTTGGTCCGCTTGTATCGCCGTATTTTCCTCGCGTGCAAATCAGCATGGCTATTCCCGCCATGATCAAGGCGACGAGAATACCGGGGATCACCCCCGCTAAAAATATACGAGGAATCGACTCGTTGGAAATCAAGCAATAGACGATCAAGAGATTACTTGGTGGAATAATGCTTCCTAAAGCGCCGCCGGACGCAGCTATTCCGGCCGCTAAAGGAAGGGGATAGCCCTGACGTTTCATCTCGGGAATGGTGACGCTACCAATCGCTGCAGTGGTTGCCGGACTCGATCCGGACAACGCGGCGAACATTCCACAACCGAAAACGGTCACGATTGCCATCGAACCCCGATACGCACCCACCAACGTTTTTGCAATGGTGATCATTGCATCGGCCATTCCGCCTTTTTCCATTAATCTACCCGCCAAGATGAACAATGGAATCGTGATGAGCGGGAAGGGTTCGAGCGAGGAAATACCAGTCTGTACCAATAAGGTAAGAGGTATATCGATAAGAAAAAGGGCCAACGCCGTAGCGATACCCACGGCAGCGTACAGAGGCATCCCTATTACCATGGACACGACGAAGCCGATAACGACAATAATTGTGTCCATCATGCTATTGAATCCCCAAGAAGGTTCGCTGTCTTTCCTTCGACCTCATCGATTCCTGGCAGCAAGGGGCGTCCCTCGCAAAACCAAGTGACGTAGTTACAGAGGGTGTGAACGACCATCAGAGCATAAGCAATGACGATGATCGAATGTGGGTAAAACAGATCAATCCCAAACGTGGGCGATACGAACTCACGTTTCCATACAAGGGACAGGTAAATCTCGCCATACCACAACATGATTCCGCAGAAGAACAGAAAGAGCGCATCCCCTATAAAAACCATTGCAGCTGCCACCGCCCCAGGCAAAAGCCTCACCAAGAACAGCAAACGAATATGAAATCGCTGTCTGATGTCAATCGACGCCCCTAAATAGATGGCCCACACCATTGTCATGGTTGCCAGCTCTTCCGCCCACGGAAGCGATTTTGAGAATATGTATCGGGCAATCACTTGAGCAAATACCGTGACCGCTATAACCACCAGAGAAAACCGGGAGAGCACATCCTCTATCACGTATACAGTTCTCAATGTCGATCTTATTATCTTCATGACTTTCTATTGCCTCCGAGCTAAATTCTGATCATCGGTCATTGCAATCGCTTCCATACCGCTTCGGTCAATTTTGCTTAACAAAATCGCCGACATTTCAGCTTTTTTATGTATTTCTGCGGAGAAAGCGAGGTGCCAATCCACTCGGGGTTGGACTACGGGCGCCGATCCGAAGGCCGACGTGCCCTGCGTCACTTGCCAACCGCGCGTATCTGCTTGATGAGATCCTTGAAGTCTTCACCCTTATCTCGCGCGTACTCAGTCTGTACCGACTCGGCGGCTGCAATGAAGTCTGCGCGGTCTGGATCGGTTCTCACCATTCCTATGCTTACCAGCTCAGAACGGATCGCCTCAATCTGTTCCGACATGATCTTGCGTTGGTGTGCTTGCGCGTCCATGGCCGCCTGTCGAAACAAGGCGGCGTCGTCTTTACTTAGACGAGACATGAAGGCATCACTCGCAAGAAAGGGCGTGAAAGTCGTGAAATGATCGAGGACACAAAGGTTTTTCGCAAACTCGTACAACTTTGTCTCAAGTATGACGCTTGTACCGTTATCTGCACCGTCAATGGTCCGAGTCTGAAGAGCCGTAGGGGTTTCCGACCACGCCATGGGAATTGGCTCGGCACCAAACGCCTTATATGTGGCGATCATGACTTGATTCTTCGGCACTCGAATCTTCAAGCCATCCATGTCCTTCATGCTGTTAATAGGGCGAGTGACGTTATAGAAATCGCGTGAGGATATGGCGTTATAGGTAATAAGGTGAATGCCAGTCTGCGCGAAAAATTTCTTCTTCACGTAGTCGCCAACCTCACCATCCAAAACGGCCTGAGCATGAGCATAGTCTCGAAATATGTAAGGCAGCACAAACACATCGGCGAGACCGAAATGCGGTGAGATGTTGTTGTTGGTAACCAGGTACCCGTCCACAGTACCAAGCTGCATCGCCTTCACTGCATCGTCTTCGGTCGCAATCTGCGCTGACGGCCTGAGACGTACGATGATGTTCCCGTGGGTCAGCTCTTTAACTCGCTCTGCAAACTTCTCTGCGAATACACCATTGCTGGAATCCAAGGGCGTCGCCCAGCCCAGATTCATGACGGTCTTAGAGAGCGCAGGTCCTGCTACCCCCGCGAAAGCTATTCCAGCCGCCAGGGCCGCTATCCGAAGTGATCTAAATTTAAACATGGTTGTCTCCTATGTGTAGATCATCTAATTGATTTTAGAATTACAAAGCAGCAAGGATTTGCGGCTATAAGTTTGATGAAGTCTTAAAGCAATAGCCGATAATTTGCCCTACGTGTCGGCATTCTTCGGGTGTAAAGGTTAATGGGATTCGCACGTCGAATAATCCGTGCAAAATACGATCGGTTTCAGGCAACGCACCTGAGTCTACATAATGCCAGCTTGAATAGTGACTGGTATAGCCCTGCGGCTCTTTAGCGCCGAACCATTTAATTTCGACGCCTAGCTCTTTACATAGAACCGAAAATTTTTCGGCCTGGGCGTCGGTGATTGACGGAATCAAAAACTGGAATGAACTGCCTACAAAATATTCTTTCAAGGGACGACGGATGACATTCAGTCCGTCAATACCAGTTAGTTCGGTCTCAATCGCCCGGTACCGCTCCAGCCATCGCACGACTTGCTTGTCGAGATTTGCAAGCTGCGGCCGCAAGATAGCGGCACGCAAATTATCCATTCGACCAGAACAATTTGGTGTATTCAAACGTATATCGGCGTAAGCTACAGGCGAAGGTCCAGTCAAATGCTGGGTGAAAAGCATATAAGACCCGGAGAGAATCACAGCACGCGCCATAAGCTCAGGATCATTCGTCGTTAACAGCCCGCCCTCGCCCGAGTTAATATGCTTATAGGTTTGTGTGCTGAAGCAGGCAGCAACGCCAAAGGTTCCGCATTTTCGATCCGCCCAAGCTGCGCCCATAGTATGGGCACAATCTTCGATCAATGCGGTCCCGTGCCGATCTAAGACTTCAACTAACGCATCCATATCTACGATATGGCCTCGCATATGCGATATCAGTAGCAAGCGTGCCGACGTCGCCCGCAATTTGCGATCCAGATCATCCAGGTCCAACACCAACTGCTCAGTAGTTTCAACCAAGACAGGCTTGCCGCCCGCTGCATGAATCGACCCAGGAACGGGTGACAATGTAAAAGCATTCGTTAAAACGGGTTCTCCGTCCTTCACTCCGAAAGCGCGTAATGCTGTTGTCATTGCATAGCCGCAAGATGTGCAAGCCAAGCAATACTGCACATTCAGATATTCGGCGAACTCCTGTTCGAGCAAGGCCGCTTCCGAAACCTCGCCGGGTATTACGTTATACCTATGCAGGCGCCCACTTTGCATCACCTGCGTTGCGCGCTCAATACTCAAATCGGGAAGCGGTTCCTGTTGTGTGAATGATTTAGCGAATTTTTCCATTTCAATCTCTAGATTCAATCGTAGACTTCCTGGTCATACACGTGGAAATCCCAGCTTGCGACAGGAAAGTATTTACGAAGTCGCCAATCGCACGCACGAGCATGCCCTTCCATGCCCTCAACCCGCGAGATACGTGATCCGACGCTGCTGAACATCTTATTAGCGTCAACGGACAGCTCTTGATAAGTCAAAACCTTCAAGAACTTCTGAACATTCAAGCCACCGCTGTATTTCGCTGCTCCTTTCGTAGGTAGGATGTGGTTGGTTCCGGAGCATTTATCGCCGTGACTCACGGTGCTGCCTTCACCTAAAAATAAAGACCCATAATTACTCAGGTTTTCTTTCCACCACGGCAAGTCCTCGGCAAGAATTTGCAAATGTTCAGGTGCATATTCGTCGCTGACTTTAACGACCTCCTCGCGTGACTCACACACGACGATCACGCCGTAGTCCTCCCATGCCGAATTGATAACGTCCGCATTGGGCATATCGGCAGCCACCTTAGGCATCAAGTCAGCCACCGCGCGTCCGAGCGACTCTGATGTGGTGAACAACCATACGGGCGAATTGGTACCGTGTTCGGCTTGAGAAACGAGATCCACGGCAATCGTCATAGGGTCACTACTCTCATCGGCGATCACAGCTGATTCAGTGGGGCCGGCGAATACATCGATACCGACTTCGCCGTATAGAATTCGCTTGGCCTCGGCGACATATGCATTTCCTGGCCCAACAATAATGTCGGCCTTCGGGCAATCAAACAAACCGTAGACCATCGTAGCGATGGCCTGGACACCGCCCATTTCGAGAATCGTGTCCGCTCCGGACAAATCCATCGCGAAGGCGACGGCCGGATCAATGCTTGCGCCTCGGGGAGGCGAACAGGCTACGACGCCTTCCACACCCGCAATCTTCGCTGTTGCCACGCTCATCAGTGCTGAAGCCGCGTGAGCGTAGCGTCCACCGGGGACATAGCAGCCTGCAGCTGATACGGGAACGATGCGCTGACCCAGGCGCACACCTGGCTCGGTTTCGATTTCAAATCCAGTAAGACTGTCACGTTGGGCTTCGGCGAAACGCACCACTTGATGGTGTGCAAAGCGAATGTCATCACGAACCTGTTCTGGCACCTGACTAGCCAGCGTCTGGCGCCTCTCGGGAGACAGCACAAACTCACCTTCCCAGTTGTCGAGCCGCTTGGCGTAGTCGATTACAGCTGGCTCTCGCCGCTGCTCAATATCGCTGAGCATCGCTTCGACACGTTCACGTATCGCCTGGTTCTCATCGCCAATCCGTTCACTGGCTGCTGCTTTCTTTAGATAGTACATATCACTTGCCCGTAGCGATCGAGGCAGACAGGCCTAGTTTGGTCGGATAGCCAAATAGCGCGACACTACCGCCGGTATGCAGGAATACGACGTCGCTATCTTTTTTGAAGTGACCTTTGCGTATAAGGTCGATCAAACCGGCCATCCCTTTCCCTGAGTACACCGGGTCAAGCAAAATTCCTTCGGTCTGCGCGAGCAAATTTACCGCTTCTATCATCCCCTCAGTGGGCAGGCCGTACCCTTCACCGACATAATCGGTGTTGGCCACTACATCTTCACGTTTGATTATGTCCTGCAAGCCAAGGTAATCAGCAGTACGACACGCCAAATCAAAGACCATGCCCTCCTGCTTCTCGCGCGGCGCTCGAACGCCAATTCCCAGCACAGGAATTTGCGACCGTGACGCCACTAAACCCGTTACCAGACCAGCTTGCGTGCCGGAGCTGCCTGTGGCGTGCACCAAGTGGTCTATCACTAAGCCCTTATCGTTAGCCTGCACCATGAGCTCCAGGGCTGCATTGACATACCCCAAGGCACCTACCGGATTGGAGCCGCCGCCGGGAATAACATAAGGCGCGCGTCCGTCCTGCTTCAGCTTGTAAGCAAGGTCTTTCATGGCGACCGCCATGTCGGCCCCCCCCGCCAACCTTACAACCGTCGCTCCGTGCAACTGATCGAGCAGCACATTACCGTTATGGCTGTAAGCATCGTCGGTGTAACCCGTTCTATCCTCTAAAAGGATATGGCATTGCAGACCCATTTTGGCCGCGATCGCGGCGGTCTGGCGCGCGTGATTTGATTGCGTCGCACCCTGAGTAATGATCGTGTCCGCCTTTTGGCTAAGTGCCTCCGCCATTAAATATTCGAGCTTTCTTGTTTTATTGCCGCCCGATGACAGACCGGTACAGTCGTCACGCTTAATCCATAAACGCGGCCCGCCAAGACGCTCGGATAGACGCTTCATGGGTTCGAGTGGTGTCGGCAAATGAGCAAAATGCAAACGGGGATAACGGGACAAATGCATGGTCTCTTCCTTCATTTAATGAGCTGTCTGCACGAATCTAGATCGCTCTGCATACAGCTAAATTGTTCGAAAAATGGTACCGTACAAATACCGCGCAACGTAATACCAGAACCAATCTATTTGTAAGACCAGATCCGGCTGGCTATCGCAAGGCAACCTATGTCCGTCGAATTAAAAGCCCCCGTTCGTACAAGCCGTGTAATGTGGCAACAACTTTTCAAACAGTTCGAAAGTCGATCCAGCAATCTGCAGGGCCAACTTCGAGACATGCTCGCTCATGCAATCATCGAGGGATTTCTGCTGCCCAATGAAGCCTTGCCATCAAGCCGCGTACTAGCAGAATCATTGAAAGTATCAAGAACAACGGTAACGTTTGCGATGTACGCTTTACTCGAGAAAGGCTTTATCGTCAGCAAAGATCGAAGCGGATACTTCGTTGCAGAACAACTCCAACCCACCTACCTAAGCGCGCGAAAACGTGCCGACGAAGCTGGCATAGTGAAAAAAGCGCAATGGGCGGATCGGCTAATGATTCAGCCCTCAGCGCAACGCAATATCCATAAGCCGCCAAACTGGCAAGAAATGCCTTACCCATTTATCTATGGCCAGTTTGATGCGACGCTATTTCCGATTGCAGACTGGCGCGAATGCGTGCTCGAGACCCTTCAACCTCGGACGATCCGTCGGTGGGCACCTGACCATATCGCAGGAGATGACATGTCGTTGATCGAGCAGATTCAGCGACGCCTGCTTCCTGCTCGCGGCATATGGGTGGAGCAAGATGAAATTCTGGTCACTTCCGGAGCGCAACAAGCTACCTTTTTATTAGCTCAGCTGCTGGTTGGGCCAGACACTCGGATAGGAATAGAAAATCCAGGCTATCCCGATGCCCAGAATAATTTCGCGTTGCGAACATCCCATATCCGGCATCTTTCTGTCGACCATGAGGGCGTAATGATTAGCTCAGCACTTTCGAAATGCGACTATGTGTTCGTGACGCCTAGCCATCAGTGCCCGACCACGGTCACCATGTCTTTGGACCGCCGCCGCAGGCTTCTCGCCTCCGCCGATCGCCATGACTTTTTAATTTTCGAAGACGATCACGAAAGTGAATTGAACTTTTCAGGTCAGCCCACACCGGCTTTGAAGAGCCTGGACACACATGATCGAGTCGTTTACATCGGCAGTTTGTCGAAGACCTTAGCTCATGGACTACGCTTGGGATTTGTCGTGGGACCAGCCGAACTAATTAAGGAGTTGCGCGCGTTAAGACGCCTGCTGATGCGACACGTGCCTACCAATAATCAAAGCGCCGCTGCCAACTTTATTGCACGTGGCCATCACGACGCCTTCATGCGCCGTCTGAACCTCACTTACCGAAAACGAAGCGAGATACTTCTAGACGCTCTTGCCAAGCACGCCCCCATGCTCAGTACCGTCCCGGTTACGGGCGGCTCTGCACTATGGGTGACCGGCCCAGAAGCTTTTGACACTCGAGACCTCTCCAAACAGCTTCTTCACAAAGGGGTCGTAATAGAGCCAGGAGACGTTTTTTTCAGCGGAAAAAAACGGCCTCAAAACCATATGAGAATCGGTTACTCATCTATTTCTCTCGACGACATCGAGCCGGGCATAAGGATTTTGGGAAAGCATCTCCACGCCGCTAAAGCCTAATGCGTGGGGGGTGGGCCAAGCGTCTACTCGTTGCGATGCTTGGCGCTGCCCCCATGCCAACGCAGAGCGGCGCGTGCGAGCGCGTCGATAGAGTCAACGATCGGTACGCCCCATTCTTGCCGTTGGACTAATGGCAAGGCAAGGGGTAGTTCAGTGCAGCCTAGAACTATTGCTTGCGCGCCGCGCTTGCAGAGTGCTTCTATGCCTGGGGTCAAAGCGCGATACGCCTCTTCCAATTTATTTTTCTTGACTAGTTCAATTGGGATGCTGCAGTACTCCGCAATTTCTGCGGCATTCGGAACAATGCACTCATAGCCTTCAGATGCCAATACTGCTTGGTATAAGTCGGACTGCAACGTCGCGCCAGTCGCCATAACGCCGATGCGGCCATTGCGGACACCACTTTCTTGGAGATCACGGACGACGGCCTCAACGATGTGCAGAATCGAGACATGCGCTTGCTCAACTAATTGATCAAACCAAAGATGAGCGGTATTACATGGAATGACGATTGCCTTGGCACCGGCCGCTTCCAGATGGCGAACGCCATTTATCATCCACGGAAAGGGATCCTCACCTTGTCCAAAATAGGCAGCGGGCCGACCCGGTACCCTGGGGTCGCTCCACAGAATCGCAGGTATATGGTCCTGGTCAAGCACTGCAGGCGTAAGTAGGGTCAAGCGTGCCATAAAGGTCGCCCCAGCCAGCGGCCCCATGCCACCAAGGACTCCGAGGAACTGACCATTGAAACTTGGATTTGTCATTGTCAACCTTCACCAATACGGCATACGAACGAGATAGACGGCTGCCCGCAACGTGCGAGCAGCTATGTTTGCAAAAGCGCATTTCCTATTTTTTGCCATACGCCTTTTAATCAGAGGGACCATAGTATCTCGCACTTCATTGACCATTTCCAGATCGAACGCTCACCTGTCCTGATCAAACACGAACCAGCAACTTGAGCTTTAACTGCCGCACCAGGCGTTGAACGGTTGGGTCGCACGCAGCTTGCCTCATCAAAAGTGCAGCAAATACCGCTTTACCAGCCATTTTTTGCCGAGTAAAATACAACCCGTTATTAAACGTGGAGTTCCCAAGTGCCCACTTGTTCAAGTGACAGTAGTCGGCCGGTTCAGGCAACCGGCACATCCTTGGCAAGATAACGCGCAGGTTTCCACTGCCGCTATCTCGCCGAAAGCGAGAGGCGGCATCAATGTCGTAGCGATTCAGCTGCGGCGTTCTTCCCCACCCCTCCAGGACCACTGACAGACCGACCGCCCGGCGGCGATCGGTCATGAACTGCGCTCGCCCTCATCGGCGGGCGGATCTGCTGCGCGCATCAGTCGGGATGCCCGCGCGGCGGGTCGTGCGCGCGGCAAGGGCTCCCGCTGCCGATTGCCCCATTCACCTATCAGGGGCAGCGGCACAGCAGGAGAAGAATAATGAAATTCACCCTACTGAAAGAGCGCTTCGCGAGTTTTCTGCGTACACGCCACATTGCGCGGCACTTTCGCCGCCTGGCCCTGCTCGACACCGTGACTCAAACCGGCGTGAGCCGCGAACTTCCGCCCAGGCTGACGCAGTTTCTGATTGAAGCAGCCATCGCCGAACAGGATACGGTGCTGGCTCGCCTGGACAGCCAAGCCGGCGGCCTGTCGGCCGAGCAGGCCGACGTCGTTCGCGCCCGGGTGGGCCTGAACGAGGTCGAACACGAAAAACCGCTGCCATGGTGGCAGCACATGCTGCATTGCTACAGCAACCCGTTCAACCTGCTGTTGACGCTGCTGGCGGTTGTTTCCTATCTGACCCATGACAACGAAGCTACGCTTGTGATCAGCACCATGGTACTGCTGTCTACGCTGCTGCGCTTCTGGCAGGAACGCAAGTCCAATAAGGCAGCCGACGCACTCAAAGACATGGTGAGCAACACGGCTACGGTCATGCGGCAGGGCCCGCTCGACGAGACCGCGTCGTCGCTCGGACAGGGCGATGCAACACAACGGCATATCCATGCCGCGCACCGTCTTGAGCTGCCCATCAAACTGCTGGTGCCAGGCGATATTGTCATTCTGTCGGCCGGCGACATGATTCCCGCGGACTGCCGCATACTGTCGGCCAAGGATCTGTTCGTCGCGCAGGCGGCGATGACAGGCGAATCCATGCCCGTCGAAAAGTTTGTGAGGCAGCGCAATGTTCAGGCCGTGAATCCGCTTGATCTGAACAACATTCTGTTCATGGGCACGAATGTCGTGTCCGGGTCGGCCACGGCAGTGCTGCTTGGTACGGGGAATTCCACCTATTTCGGCGCCCTCGCCAGCCGCGTCACCGCCACAGACCGCGCGCCCACTGCGTTTCAATCTGGCGTGAACAAAGTCAGCTGGCTGTTGATCCGCTTCATGTTTGTGATGGCGCCGTTGGTGCTGCTGATCAACGGTTTCACCAAAGGCGACTGGCTTGAAGCGCTGCTGTTTGCGCTATCGGTCGCAGTTGGCCTGACGCCCGAGATGCTGCCCATGATCGTGACGTCGACACTGGCCAAGGGAGCGGTGTTTCTGTCACGCAAGAAGGTGATCGTTAAACGGCTGGATGCCATCCAGAACTTTGGCGCCATGAATGTGCTGTGCACCGACAAGACTGGCACGCTGACACAGGACAAGATTTTTCTATCGCGCCATATTGATGTGTGGGGCGAAGATTCCGATGAAGTGCTGGAAATGGCCTACCTTAACAGCTACTACCAGACGGGCCTGAAGAATCTGCTGGACGTTGCCGTGCTCGAGCATACGGAAGTGCATCGCGAGCTCAACCCGATCCGCAATTACCGAAAGATTGATGAGATTCCATTCGACTTCAACCGCCGGCGGATGTCGGTGGTGGTAAGCGAGCGCGAAGACCACCATGAGCTTATCTGCAAAGGCGCAGTCGAGGAAATGCTGTCCGTGTGCACCCGTGTGCATCATGGGAACGCCGTCGTGCCCCTGACGCCTGAACTGCTGACATTGATTCGTGCCGTCACAACGGAACTCAACGAGGAAGGCTTGCGCGTGGTTGCAGTCGCCGCCAAAGAAATGCCGCCCCGCAAGGAAGTATATGGCGTGGCGGATGAGTGCGGGCTGACGCTTATTGGTTACGTCGCCTTTCTTGATCCACCAAAGGAGTCGACGGCCCCTGCCCTCAAGGCACTGGCCGAGCATGGCGTGGCGGTCAAGGTGCTGACCGGCGACAACGAGCTGGTGACCGCCAAGATCTGCCGCGAGGTTGGCCTGGCCCAGCAAGGCGTGCTGCTGGGCGACGATATTGAGCGCATGGACGACGCCGCGCTGGCGCTGGCCGTGGAAAGCCATACAGTATTCGCCAAGCTCACGCCCTCGCACAAGGAGCGCATCATCCGGCGGCTGAAGGTCAACGGCCATGTGGTGGGCTTTCTGGGCGACGGCATTAACGATGCTGCGGCGCTGCGCGCGGCTGACATTGGCATCTCTGTCGACACAGCGGTGGACATTGCCAAGGAAGCAGCCGACATCATCCTGCTGGAAAAGAGCCTGATGGTGCTGGAGCAGGCGGTGCTCGAAGGCCGCCGCACCTTTGGCAACATGCTCAAGTACATCAAGATGACCGCCAGCTCGAACTTCGGCAATGTGTTTTCGGTACTGATTGCCTCGGCATTCCTTCCCTTCCTACCCATGTTGCCAATACATCTGCTGGTGCAGAACCTGCTATACGATGTTTCGCAGATCGCGATCCCGTTTGATAACGTGGATGACGAGATGCTTGCGAAGCCCCAGCGCTGGCAGCCAGGCGAAATCGGCCGTTTCATGCTGTTCTTTGGGCCGATCAGCTCGCTGTTCGATCTCATCACCTTTGCGATGATGTGGTTCATTTTCAGCGCCGACACCCCGGACAAACAGACGCTGTTTCAGTCTGGCTGGTTTATAGTCGGCCTGCTGACGCAGACGCTGATCGTGCACATGATCCGCACCCCCAAGCTGCCCTTCATTCAGAGCCGTGCTGCGCTGCCGCTCATGATCATGACCGCCCTCATCATGGCCGTGGGCATTTTCCTGCCCATGGGCCCGCTGGCGGGATATTTCAAGCTGCAGGCGCTACCCCCGCTGTATTTCGCGTTCCTGCCTTTTATTCTGCTGGCCTATATGGCGCTTACACAGGTGATGAAAGGCATTTATGTTCGGCGATATGGATGGCAGTAAAGCGCTGCGACACTCCAGCGGCAAGCGCAATCCGTGCAGTCCTGGGCTCAAGTGCGCGTTTAAGCCGCGATGTGGACGGAGCGATGGGTGAACGACACAGTGGCCAATCGCTCCCTAACGCTTGAAATCGCGATAAAAATTCTCGTGAGGACCAATTGCCTCAATGTAGACCAAACGTACACTGTCGTCTCTCGTGTAGCCCAGCAGATATAGCTGCCCATGGCTTCGGAACTTGTGCACCCACAATGCCGCCAGATCACCCTTCTTTCTTTCGCCAATATCCGGGTTCCTGGCCACCTCGCCAATGGCTGCATCCACATCCTTCACATGCGTGTCGTGAAGCGTTTTGTAGACTCGTGTAAAACGCCAGATTTGCGCAACCTTCCAACTCATGTGACTTCACGTTCACGAGGTACGAAGGGCGTACTGTCGTCCCGCGGCTCTGCCATACTCATCAAACTTTCTGCGATGAAAGAGGCAGGAAGATCAGGATTATCCAGCGCAGCGCGCCCTACCTTTGCCCAGAACTCCACCTGCCCCTGGACTGTGCGAAACTCGGCCTTGGCAGCAACCCTTGCTGAAGCAATGAGATCTTCATCGATACGTACGGATACGGTGCGCATAACGGTATTCATCTAACCCGAATAGATTGACCATAATTGTGGCCAATGAGTGTACCAACCACAAGCACAACCAGCGCCCGGCCATAGGTGGCCGGGGCGCCCAGCCCGACGGCGTTGGTCAGCACGCCAGCGAGCATGGCTGGGACGCCCGAGGCCCCTTACCGACGAAACCCTCGGCACAAGCTAACTGGGCGCATTGGGATTGACCGCCCGCTGGTACTGTACGGGCCAGACGGCGTCGCCTTCGAGTTCCTGTTGCGCACGCAATGGCCAGTAAGGATCGACCAGCAGCCCGCGCGCCATGAAGATCAGGTCTGCCTCGCCCGCCTCAAGAATCGACTCCGCCTGACGTGCATCAGTGATTTTCCCGACCGCCGCAGTCGCCACAGCCGCCTCTTTACGGATCGCCGCTGACAGCGGCACCTGATAACCAGGCGCCTGCACAACACGAGATTCAGGCACAACGGAACCGCTTGAGCAATCAATCACATCCACACCCAGTTTCGCCAACGCGGCGGACAGCCTGACCGATTGCGCAACATCCCAGCCATTATCCAGCCAGTCCGTGACCGACAGCCGCACGAAAAGCGGCAGATGCTCGGGCCAGACAGCCCGTACCGCAGCGACCAGATCCCGCGCAAATGCCGTCCGGTGCTCGAAATCGCCGCCATAGTCGTCATCTCGCTGGTTTGCCAGCGGCGAAAGAAACTGGTGCAACAGATATCCATGGCCCATATGCAGCTCAAGCACCTCAAAACCCGCCTTCACACTGCGGTGAGCAGCCTGAACGAACTCATCAATGACCCTGTCGACATCTGCTGCGCTCATCGCCTGAGGCTCGGTATACACCTCATTGAACGACAGCGCGCTGGGCCCATAGGTCGCCCAGCCCCCTTCACTGGTAGGCACCGCCTTGCGCCCTACCCATGGCACCTGCGTGGACCCTTTCCGCCCCGCATGCGCCAACTGTATGCCGGGTGCGGCGCCCTGGCTTTTGATGAACTGGGCAATAGGCAGGAACGCCGCTGCCTGCTGATCGTTCCAGATGCCGATGTCAGCGGGCGAGATGCGTGCATCCGCAGCCACCGCAGCAGCCTCGACAAAGACCAGCCCGGCCCCACCCACCGCACGGCTACCCAGGTGGACGGTGTGCCAGGTATTGGGCATTCCATCCTCTGCCGAGTACTGGCACATGGGCGAAACGCCGATCCGGTTCTTCAGCACCACGCTGCGACTCGTATAAGGAGTAAATAGTTGCGAAGACATACCCGTCGTGAGCTCCGATAAAGTAAGAAAGTATAGGCAAGCATACCGACCGGAACGCAGGGCGGCAGGAAAAACACAATTCCCGTTTTGAGAACAAGGAGCGGCGTTCCCTTAAATATAATCGACGCAAACAATCAGCCCTGGATGGATGTGGACGCGGTGCCCACACCACATCGAACGGCGAATAATTATCCGGAGGCAGACATGCTCAGGCGTTTCCGCGTGATGCCCAAAACACCAAAGTCTCTCTAACACCCGCCCTTGAAAGATTCGCAGTCAGCTTTCACTCGAACTTGCGCAAAGGCCTGAACACGCAGACGTTCTTCTATGAAGCCGGAAGCCTGTCGAATTCATGGCTTTCGTGAGCATTTCCGGACAAATTCTTCAAGTAGTCGATGAGCCACCTTCCCGCTGGCCCAGGCGGCGCCGACGCGCGGTAGTAAGCAGACATGGTTAATGCGAAGTCATCGCGCACATCAAGGAGCTTCAGGCTTCCCAAGGCGATATCGGACTCCACCATGTGACGGGGCATGCTGCCCCAGCCTACGCCCTCCTTGAGCAAAGCATGCTTGGTTGAAAGGTCTGCCAGCCGCCACGTTGACGGAGACAGGACACCGTAGTCTTTGCCGGACATCAGGCTCGAACGGTCGGTCAGCACGAGTTGCACATGCTTGGCCAGTTCGCGCTTGAGTATCCGGCCACGAAACTTGGCCAGTGGATGCTGCGGTGACGCCACCATAACCAAGGGAATCTCCTCCAGGCGCTCACTGACCAGTGAGGGAAATTCGACAGGCAACGACGCCAGAATGCCAAGGTTGCAACGTTCATCCAGCACCGGTTGATACGCCGCACCCAATCCCTCCACAAACAGCCGTAGCGGAGTCAGCGGAAACCGTTCTGCGAATGCCTTGGCCGCCGCTGCGATGGTAGTGGTCGGAAAGAACACGTCGACGACGACTGACAGTTCGGACTCAAGTCCTCCGGCCATGAGCTTGGCGCGCGCCTTCAGTGTATCGACGCCGGACACGATCTCGCGTGCATCGGCAAGCAACAACACCCCCTCCGGCGTGAGCTTCGGAAACCGTGCTGTGCGGTCAAACAGCGCAACGCCGAGTTGGGCCTCCAGACTACCTATCCAGCCGCTTACCGCCGACTGCACGCGATAGAGCTTGCGCCCCGCAGCCGAGAAGCTGCCTTCATCAACGGCAGCGATGAAAGCTCTGATTTGATCCAGCGAAACACCGTCTAGCATCGGAATCCATCCCAAATTCAGATAGGTTGAATCCAATTTTATCTACTTTTCAGATTCAAAGGAAAGTTTCATTATTGATGCCAACCAAACCTCAAAGAGCATCAACATGAACCGTCCAGATATTGAATCCAACGTGCTTGACGCCGTCCCGACGAGCGGCCACCTGACCGTCGCACCTCCAAGCATTGGGGCTCTGCCTTCACGCACCATCACAAAAGGCGTATTACCCGCCGCCTCCCTCGATCAACTTTTCCGGCTGGCCAGAACCTACAACGAGTGGAGCGCCCGAGATATCGACGACCAAACCATCCACGAACTGTACGAACTGCTCAAGTGGGGGCCCACCGCTGCCAACAGCAATCCTGCGCGCTTCGCGTGGGTGAAGAGCCACGCTGGCAAGGAAAAACTGGCGGCGCTCGCCATGGAAGGCAACCAGGCCAAGATCATGGCAGCACCCGTGACGGTCATCGTTGGTCACGATCTCGCCTTTGCGGAGTCGATGCTGAAGTTATTTCCGATGCGGGGCGAGATGCTGCGCGAGTTCTACCGGGAACCGACAATCGCCGCAGAAACGGCGCTGCGCAACAGCAGTCTGCAAGGCGCCTACCTGATTATCGCAGCGCGCGCGCTGGGCCTCGACGCAGGTCCCATGTCCGGCTTCGACAACGCGGGTGTCGATCGCGAGTTTTTTGCAGGCACCAGCATTCAATCAAATTTCATCTGCAGTCTTGGATACGGAAAGCCCAGCACGCCGTTTCCGCGCAACCCGAGGCTTCCGTTCGAAGAAGCTGGCCGCTGGGCATGAACCGACGCAGCCACAGGTAGCAGCGCAACGATGACTCCAAATTCATAAACGCTCATTCAAGGAATTCAATATGACGTACTCCATTATCGGCACCGGCAGCATCGGTAAAGCCCTGGCCCGGCAATTCGCCCGTAGCGGCATCTCGGTCGGCATCGCGAACACACGCGGTCCAGACTCCATCGCGTCGATCGTCGACGAGCTTGGCGACAAAATCGTTCCCCTGACACTGCAGGAGGCGCTCAAAGCCGACGTGATCATCCTGGCAGTTCCATTCTGGGCGCACCGCGACGTTGCCAAGGCCATCACGACATGGGAAGGTAAAGTGGTCATTGATGTGACCAATGCTTACGGCGTACCGCTATCCGACCTCGACAATCTGCCTTCCTCGGCAATCGTGGCGAAAGCGCTGCCTGGCGCGCACCTGGTGAAGGCATTCAACCATCTGCCCGCAGGTCTGCTCGCACAGGAGCCTTCCACCGACGCAGGCCGTCGGGTGATCTTTCTGTCGAGCGACGACGAAGGCGCTACCGCGACGGTCGCCGCCCTGGTCGAGCAGCTCGGCTACGCGCCGATCAGTCTCGGCAAGATCGCGGAAGGCGGTCAGCTCGTGCAGGCACGGGACAAAAGCTGGGCGCCGTTGATTTTTCAAGACCTGTTCAAGAAGGAACACTGAGCGACGTACGACCACGTCATCTGGCCCGAACGGTTTGGTCCGAATGCATCGGCCATCTACGCGCTCAACGACATTGACGTGAGGGCGCCGTCACTCACACACTATTGGAACATAGCAGCATGAAGATCGAACTTATAGGCCGCAAAGCCATCGTTACCGGATCAACCGCGGGCATTGGCCGCGCGATCGCCGAAGGGCTCGCGCGCGCAGGCGCATCGGTCGTCATCAACGGGCGCGGAGAACAGCGGGTCGCAGAAGCGTTGCAAGCGCTGCGTGCGCTGTTACCCCAGGCAAACGTTACAGGCGTGGTCGCCGACCTTTCAACGGCTGAGGGGTCAGCAGCCCTCGAGGCTCAGGTGAAGGATGCCGACATTCTTGTCAACAATCTCGGTACGGCTCACCTCAACGGCTTCTTTGAGCAGAAGGACAGCGAGTGGCTTGACCTGTTCCAACTCAATGTCATGAGTGGCGTGCGCGCCGCACGGCACTATGTGCCCGGGATGGTCAAGCGCGGCTGGGGACGGGTTGTCTTCATCAGCAGCGAGTCTGCAGTAGCGATTCCCAAGGAGATGATCGACTACGGCATGACAAAGACGGCGCAACTGGCCGTATCGAGAGGGCTTGCAGAGCTGGTCGGCGGGACTGGCGTCACTGTCAACGCGGTTTTGCCCGGGCCGACCCGATCCGAGATCCTGGGCAACTGGATGAAGGCCACAGCTGAGGAACAGGGCATCACGCAGGAGGAAGCTGAGCAAAACTTCCTTAAGACGATGCGCCCGACGACACTGATCAACCGATTCACGACGACTGAGGAAGTCGCGAACATGGTGGTTTACGTCTGCTCGGAACAGGCCTCTGGCACGAGCGGCGCCGCACTGCGCGTCGACGGTGGTGTCATCCGCTCGATTCCCTGAGCTTACCCGCAGTAAGTGAACCTACCCGAGAGCTGCTCGACTTGGTCTCTGGGACCGTTTTTGTGGGAGTTTCCTCAGCGAAGATCAGGAAGTGAACCTGATCCGGCCGCCGTCAATCACCTTCAAGCGGCAAGGTCGTCTCCTCGATTCGGACGAAACGTCCGCCAGAATCGCGCTGCGCGAATACGTACACCTCCTGCAAAATGCGGGTTCCGTCCCGCTTGCGCAGGTCCACGACGTGACGTTCCGCATAGCGATCACCATCAATGAATTCATCCAGGACGGTAACCGTAGTGCGCTCGACGACCTCTCGAAGAAGAACGATGGTCGCCAGAAAGGTGGAGCGATCACCCCAGCTTCCATTGACGCGCTGGCGAAACGAGGGGCTGAAGTGCCGGTTGAACGCTTCTTCCGCGGACAGTTGCGGATCGAAAAGGTCCTCGATTGCTTGCTTGAGCGTGGATGTTGAGGCCATGGGGTGTCCTCACTCCACCGCAAGCACGAGCTTGCCCTGAGTATGCCCACGAGCTGCGCGCTCATGCGCTTTTCGAGCATCGGCCAGCGGATAGGTGCTATCGACCACGACACGAATCGTTCCGGCGTCAAGAAAGCGCGCCAGTTCCGCAAGCTGAGCGCCATTCGAGCGCACCTGGGTTGACGAGACCATCACCCCCAGTTTCTCTGCCTCCTCGGCGCCGGAGAAGCCCAAGGGAAAGATCGGAAACAGCGCACCGCCTCGCTTGATTGTGCGCAAAAAACGCCCCGTGGTCGGGCCACCCACCGCGTCGACGACAAGATCGACGTTGCGAACAACCTCTTCGGGATTCGTTGTCGTGTAGTCGATGAATTCGTCCACGCCGAGTTCGCGCAAAAGCGCCTCATGCTTGCCCGAACCGACGGCGATCACTTTCGCGCCCTTCAACTTGGCCACCTGCACCAAGAAGTGCCCCACTCCGCCTGCGGCGCCGTTCACCAGTACAGTCTTGCCTTCAAGCGATACCGGCTCATGCTGATGCGGCTGCAGCGGGTTGGGTTCATCGTGCCCCAGGTCGACCAGGAACTGCCACGCGGTGAGCAGTGACATCGGCGCGCCGGCGGCATGCACATGATCAATGCCGGCCGGCTTGAGCGCGATATCCGATGCCGGCACGCTGACGTATTCGGCGTACGCCCTGCTGCCCCCGGCAAGACCACTGGGAAAGCGCACCATCGAGTAGACCTCGTCGCCGACGGAGAAGTCCTTGACATCATCGGCAATCTTCTCGATAACGCCAGAAATGTCTGTACCCAGAATGAGGGGAAACGACAATTGAGGCTGCCACTCCGGGGGCAGCGTCTTGTAGCCCTCCCGCAAGTACCAGTCGGGCGGATTGAGTCCCACCGCATGGACGCGAACCAGCACCTCACCCGGTTTCAGCTCGGGTACCGGTGCGTCTTCATAACGCAGCACGTCCGGACCACCAGACTCGTGCTGCTGAATTGCTTTCATCGTTTTGGTCAACATTGTTTTGTCCTCAAACATAAATGAGCTACTATTAACGTAGCGGTGATACGAATATACGTAGCACTGATACGTTTGTCAAGGAATTCGTATGCGAGCCGACGCAAAAAAAAATTACGACCAGCTACTCGTGGTCGCACGTGATGTATTTACCGAACAGGGCGCCAACGCGTCCCTGCGCGATATCACGCGCAGGGCCGGGGTTAGCCTGCCCACGCTGTACCGTCACTTCCCGACGCGAGAGGTCCTGCTTGAAACCCTGTTGCGTACAAGCTTCGACGCGCTGGCAGCAAGGGCAAAGGAACTCGAAACGTCGGATGCTTCGGATAAGGCCCTTGTATCGTGGCTGCACGAAATCATTGCGTTCACCTACGAGAACCGCGGCGTCATCGCGTTGATGATGGGTGCCATCGAGGATCTGGATTCCGCACTGCATGCGTCGTGCGTCACGCTCCGTGCAGCGGGCGCGGCGCTGCTCGCTCGCGCCCAGACCGAGGGCACTGCACGGGCCGATCTCAACGGCGCGGAGCTGTTCGACCTGATTGCGGCGTTGGCCTGGCTCCGTGAACAACCCTCGCACGCGCCGCGTGCCGATCGCATATTCGACTTGATTGCAGGCATGATCTTCCGCAAAGGGGACTAGTCCGCCGAAAGGCCGCAGGAAATCAAGTGGCCGATCAACGATCTCCAACCGAAATCGGGAAACGGTTCCGAACCCACTTTCGCAAACGCGGTGTAGGCGAACCTGGAACCCGCGTCCTCAAACGGAGCATCCTGCCGCGGCATGTATGAGACCGTGCCCAGCTCTTCGCCAGTCGGCAGTTAATTGCCATTCTCAAGGGACGTCACGTGTTCGATATTGCTGCGCCAGCCAGTCGATGAAGACGCGCAGGCGCGGCGAAAGCTGACGTGTATGGGAATAGAGCGCATGCACCGGCAAGAGCGGCGGCGGGTAATCCGCCAGCAATTCAACAAGCGTACCCTTGGCAAGCTGGGAAATTACACCGTAGCGCGGCACCTGAACGATGCCGAGACCGGCACAGGACGACGCAAGGTTCGTGTCCGGTCCGGTGACCGTAACAACAGTGGGCAGCGTCAATTCCTGAACTTTGCCCGCGACGGTAAATGCGAGCGGCCTGATGGACGGTGAGTCAGGAGCCAGCAGACCCATCATTCTATGGCCGTTGGCGAGATCATCGAGCGTGCGCGGCGTTCCAAAGCGAGCAAGATAGTCCGGACTGGCGAAGGTGCCGCGCTTCAATTCGGCCAGCTTGCGGTAATAGAGCGAAGAGTCTGTCAGCATGCCCGCGCGCACGATGCAGTCGAAGCCTTCTCGCACCATGTCGAGGGGTTGGTTAATTTCGCTTAGATACAAGCGGATGTCGGGATAGCGCGCAAGAAAGTCCGGCAGGCCGGGCACCAAGAAATAACGTGCCTGCGGACCGTGCACATCGACGCGCAGCAGACCCGAAGGCTTGGCCCCGCTGAACCCTGCCTCCGTATCCTCAAGATCGTAGATCAGGCGGACGCACCGCTGGTAATAGATTTCTCCGTCCAGCGTGGGCCGTACAACGCGCGTCGTTCTTTCGAGCAGGCGCACCCCCAACCGCCGCTCCAGTTGCTTGATGGCATCGGTGGCGGTCGAGCGCGGCAGGCCCAGGTCGGCGGCCGCCAACGTGAAGCTGCGCCGCTCAGCGACACGAGTGAATACCCGCATGGCATCGAAGCGGTCCATGTCATTTGCTCGCTACTCTCGGATAGTGATGCCAGATTATAGGTAATTATCCGATGCTTTGAAACGAACATACTCTCCATTGTCAGCTACCCACTCCCAAAGAAGAACTCGAATGACAACAAACACCAACAAGGTCGCCATCGTCACCGGAGCCTCACGAGGCATCGGTGCAGCGATTGCCCAACGCCTCGCCAAGGACGGCTTCACGGCCGTCGTGAACTACGCCAGCAATGCCGGCGAGGCCGAGCGACTGGCAGCCAAGATCGAGGCTGCCGGAGGCAAGGCCGTCACCGCGCAAGCCGATGTTAGCGATTCGGCAGCAGTGACGCGTTTGTTCGACAAGACTGAAGCCACTTTCGGCGGTATCGACGTCCTGGTCAACAACGCCGGCATCATGCGACTGGCGACGATTGCCGATGGCGATGACGCCCTCATCGACAGCCAGATTGCCATCAATCTCAAGGGGAGCATCTACACCCTGCGTGAGGCCGCACGGCGTCTGCGCGATGGTGGCCGGATCGTCAATTTCTCGACCAGCGTCGTCGGGCTCAAGCTCGAGACTTATGGCATCTATGTCTCCACAAAGGCGGCCGTCGAAGGATTGACTGGCATCCTCGCTAAGGAACTGCGCGGCCGCAATATAACCGTCAATGCCGTTGCGCCCGGACCGACCGCGACAGCGCTCTTCCTCGACGGCAAGTCGCCGGAATTGATCGAGCGCACGTCGAAGATGAATCCGCTCGAACAGCTCGGTACACCCGAGGACATTGCCGCGGCCGTCGCCTTTCTCGCCGGGCCCGATGGCGCATGGATCAACGGTCAGGTGCTGCGCGCCAATGGCGGCATGGTCTGATTCTTCATCCTCTCAGTCACACGTCCAACATAGCGGAAATTCCAACTGAACAACCAGGGCCGGCACGCCGGTCCAATCTGGAGATGACTCTTATGATCAGCACCGAACACCTCGACGCGTATCTCGAAGCCATGGGCATGCGCGACGTCGAAGCAACCAAGGCCCACATGGCAGATAACATCGTCCTACGCAGCCCGATCGCTCCCGCTGCCTTTTCAGGGAAGGAGCGGGTCGCCGAAGTCCTCACTCAACTTCTCGACACTGTGGATGCCTTCGAACCGAAGCGCCTCCTGCGCGATGGGGCTGACTTCGTCGCGGTCTTCACGATCAGATTCGGGGACAACGTGATCGACGGCATGGATCACATGCATCTAAATGATGCGGGCCTTGTCGACAGCATGACAGTGGCATGGCGCCCGCTCGCGGCAGTCGTCGCCGTACAGCAGAAGCTTGCCCCTAAATTAGGAGGTAAGGCGATGATGTTGGTACCGCTTTAGAAAATTCTACTTCAACGACGATTAATCTACGGGAGGATTACCGTTGCGCGAACACGACCCGAGCGAGCGTTGCTCGAAGGAATGGTTCGCCCCGCGTTAGCGCTTCTTAACCCGTACCTGGGTTGCACGCAGGAAACGAAGCGTTGATTGAACGCTAATACCGGCCCACGTCCGACAGTCAGAAACTTGCAGCATTCGGAGGTAAATTTGCCCGCACCAGACGCCCGGCGATCGACTCAACCATGGGAATGTCGGGCAAGGCATCGCCTGGGCCGAACCAGCGGGCATCGGAGATCTCGTCCTCTTGAATACGAAGTTCGCCACCAGCATACTCGGCGGTGTAGGCAATCATGAGCGAATGCGGAAATGGCCATGACTGGCTGCCGAAATAGCGCAGGTCTTTGACATGCAGGCCGACTTCCTCAAGCACTTCGCGGTGAATGGCCTCTTCGATGCTCTCCCCCGCCTCGACAAAGCCGGCCAGCGCGGTATAACGCGCGGTAGCGTAGGTGGCATGACGTGCCAGCAGAATCTTGTCGCCCCGCTTGATGAGCACCATCATGGCAGGCGAAATGCGCGGGTAGGCAGAAAAGCCGCAGGCGGGGCAATGGAAACAGAGCTCTTTTTCCGATTTGCGCATGGGCGTTGCACAAACGCCGCAATAGCGATGGGTACGAACCCACTCCGACACCTGAAATGCCCGGCCGACCAGCCCACTGTGCTCGCCAAGCTCGGCCAGGATGGCACGCAGCTTGCGAAACACAAAGCCCGCAGGCGCTTCCACATCGCGCGCAACATGGCAGGCGCGGTGGTCCGCGCTGCTTGAAAGCCAGACCGGCTGAAGGGCATCGGCCTCCAACCCAATGAGCGCGCAGGCATCGGCGTCAGGAAAGACGATGCCGGACTCAGACAAAAGAAGCTCATCGCCTCGGAAAATAAAATTCATGCTGTCTCTCTGGGTATCGATGGGAAGCATAGATACTTCTGCCGCCTACGAAAGATGCTAGCGCAAGCTGAAATTGCTAACGCCTGGTTGAGAATATTTTAAGGATTAAACCAGAATCGTTGGATCAGCGCCGGAAGCTGACCAAGGTCAACATTGCGATTGCGACCATAAAGTGTCACTTTGCATTGTTGTCTGAAACGCCGTGGCGCTTCGCGCAAACCGATCAAAACCCGTTTTTGGGTTATACATAAAGGCATTGGTCGGCGCCTGGCTCTACACTTTTAAGCCACGAGGAATCAGCCTTGCTGACTCGCAGTGCAATGGGCCGCTGGGCCCCGTGCATCGCACCGTCAAAAACTTGGGAGTACAGTCCTGAAGTCAGAAATCTCCATTACCGAAGCTCGTTGCATCGCGCTGACCGCCCAAGGCTTCAACGCGCTGTGCCGACACGACTCCGTCAGCGCAGCGCGCGTGCGAAAGTCGATAGCCCGACTGGGGCTGCTCCAGATCGACAGCGTGAACGTGCTTGCGCGGGCGCATTACCTGCCAATCTTCTCGCGCCTGGGTCCATACGATCGCACGCTGCTCGATGCCGCGATGAGTGCCAGGCCTAAACGTTTCTTCGAGTATTGGGGGCATGAAGCGTCGTTGCTGCCGATAGACTGCCAACCCCTGTTGCGATGGCGCATGGCTCGCGCGCTGGACGGCAAGGGTATTTGGAAGCAACTCCAACCTTTTGCAGGGGAGCGTCGGGCCGAAGCCGATGCCTTGCGCCATCGCATCGCTGCCGAGGGGCCGCTGGCGTCTTCCGACGTGACAGGCAGCAGAGCCGCGCAGAGCATGTGGGCCTGGAGCGATGCCAAGCACGCGCTCGAATGGCTGTTCTGGTCGGGCCAGGTCGCAGCGACACACCGCAGGGGTAGCTTCGAGCGCGTGTATGACTTGCCTGAAAGGGTCTTGCCTGCTGCCACGCTCCAGCTTCCGACCCCCGGCGGCATCGATGCCCGGCGGGCGCTTCTCGCGCGAGCCGCGCAGGCGCTTGGCGTAGCGACAGCGGACGAGCTGCGTGATTACTACCGTATCCCCGTCGCAGACCTGCAACTGCCGCTTGAACAGTTGGTGGAGCAAGGAACCATCATCCCCATGCGCGTGCGTGGCTGGCGGCAACAGGCGTATCTGCACAAGGATGCGCGTGCCGGCCGCAGAATCGAAGGCGCGGCACTGCTCTCGCCCTTCGACCCGCTCATCTGGCACCGCCCACGCACCGAGCGGCTGTTCGGGTTCCGCTACCGCCTTGAAATCTACACGCCCGCCCATAAGCGTGAGCATGGCTATTACGTGTTGCCCTTTTTACTGGACGGCGCGCTCGTTGCCCGCGTGGACCTGAAGGCCGATCGCAAAGCCGGCACACTGATCGTCCAGCGGGCACATGTGGAGCCGGGCGCCCCGCAATCTACGGTAGAACGGCTGGTCGACGAGCTTTATCGCATGGCCTCATGGCTCGGATTATCGAGCCTCGCGGTTATGCCGGGTGCCGCGATCGATCCGCTCCTTGCCTCGCTCCGGATCGAATCACATTCAGCCTTTGCCGATCCTGCATGTCGCGCAATGTCCTCAGATGCGCCAAACATCAATCTCTAGTTAGCCCACGCCATATTTACAACGACTGCGGATACCGATTCCATCATCAGAGGGAGCGCCGTGCTCCTGGTGACGGGCGCAGCTGGCGGTGTGGGCTCCATCCTTACTCAGCTCGCGCGCCGATTAACCGGCATCACCATCATCGGAACCGCCTCACGGACAGAGACACGCGATTGGGCATTGGCACATGGCGCCCACCATGTCATCAACCATCGCGAGCCCTGGGCCCCGCAGTTGCTGGAGTTGGGCATCAAGGAGGTAGATTTCGTTACGGGACTCAACAACAGCGCCAGCTACGTACCTCAAATTGCGGCCGTCATGCGCCCCGAAGGCAAATTTGCACTGATCGACGATCCCCAAGCACTCGATATAGGGCCATTCAAAACCAAGTCCATCTCGATTCACTGGGAGCTGATGTACACGCGCCCGATCTTCACCACGCGCACCATGTCCCGGCAGCACGCTTTGTTGCGCCGCATGGCTGAGCTGGTTGACCGGGGCGATATCGTGCACACACTCACTCAACGTATTGACGGCCTCGATGCAGCCAGCCTGATGCGGGCCCATGCGTTGGTCGAAAACGGCAACATGATCGGCAAAGTTGTCGTTACCGCTCGATAGCATATCAATATCAGGAGCAGCCATGCATTCATCTACCGCCAGCAAAAGCACTCGCCGGGTTGATCCACCTCCCGCGTACGAAATAAGGGGGCCTGAACTACGCCTCGTCGGATGAGGGTATCTGCGCGGCAACCACGGTTGTCTCTTATTGCCAGACTAGTTAGAATACAGATATCTGTATTGAGATTGGCGATCTATGAAAACCACTCTTGACCTCAACGATGCCTTACTCGCCCAGGCAAAAATCGTCGCAGCTGAGCAGCGCACGACATTAACTCGCCTAATCGAGGAAGGACTGCTGTTGCGCCTGCGCAAGCAACAACTACCAGCCAAGCCTGTTCGCCTGCCCGTCTATCCAGGAAAGGGCGGGCTCATGCCCGGTCTGGATGGTCTAAGCAACAAAGCCTTGCTGGACGCCGCGGATCATGACGCCTGACGTGAATATTCTCGTGGCCGCATCGCGCAGCGACCACCCCCATCACATATCAGCACGAGCGTGGCTGGAGCAAGCTATTGCCAACGCAGGCCAGGGGGCAACCTTTAGCTTGCAGCCCATGGTGATTGCAAGCTTCCTTAGACTAGTCACGCATCCAAAAATATTTGTGCACCCCACACCCATGATTGAGGCACTGCATTTCATCGATGCTCTGCTGGAAGCGTCCGATACAGAACCCACTACGTTGGGCGGCGAATGGCCGGTTCTTCGCCAACTATGTGTGGACAAGGCACTTTCCAACAACGACGTGCCAGACGTCTGGCTCGCCGCCGCAGCAATCCATCAGGGTGAACATGTCGTCAGTTTCGATGCCGACTTCAGACGCTTGTTGCCGAGGGGAAAGTTCACCCGGCTTTCCTGACAGCAGGTTAGGCAGAAGGGCCTCTGTCTCGTCATTTCGTTCGAAATAATTGTCCGATCAAAATTCGTACGACAGCTTGGCCACGCCACTAAAGCCCTCACGCTTGCCGACATAGGCCTGCAGACCGACACCCAGTGTCAAAGGTCGCTTGGCGTCGGGGGTGATATCCACACCGAGCTCAAACAGGCCCGAATTACCTTTCAAGCCTGGTGAAGGTGTATCGAACCCGTAGGTGGTCGCCCGCGCCTGGCCGTCGTACTCTCGTTCCCACGCAGCACTGGCATAGGCAACAACCTGCTCGGTAAGCGCCTGATTCAAGCGCACGCCCAGACGCGTGCGGTGCGAATTGACCGCTGAAAACTCAAACGGGTCGCCTGCGATCGTCACCGAATCGCCATCCTGGTGAGTCCAGAAGTATTTGAACGACGCGTCCACCGAAAGGCGATCCGTCAGCGGTTGCACATAACCCAGCCCAAGATGGGCGCCGTAGTATAGGTTGGAGGTGTCGTAATGGGCATTCTGGCTACCCGGACCACCGACCAGGTCGTGACTACCCCAATCTGAGCTGACACTACCGATCCGCAGCGAGCCTTCAACATAGGGACCCGCCTGCTCAACAGCCCAGTCGCGGCGCAACAATACCCCGCCGCCAAAATAGCGCGCGTTGCCGTTGCCGCGGGCCTTCTGGCCACCCGAAAACTCGTTATACGTATCGTAGCTGCCGTAGCCACCCTCAAAAAACACACCGGCCAGCATATCGCCCTGGCTCACGGGAATTTTTCGCGCCAGCCCCAGCATCAGGCTCACGCCATCGACATCCACGTGCGAACCGGAGTGGTAACGCATACTGCCACCACTGACCGCGCCAAAGCCCACGGCGGTACCGGCACCGGTCGCCGCAGCTGCTCCGGCACGCCTCAGCCCTTCTCCAGCCACCATATCGGCCCCCTGCAAGGACAGTGCGAGCGCACTGATGCGGCCCTCTACCGGCGCCTTGGTTTGCTCAAGAACCGTTGCACCCGAACCGCCACCCGGCGAACCTGGGTCTCCTGGCAATCCCGGCGCGCCGGGGTCGCCCGGATTGCCCGGATTGCCCGGATTGCCCGGATTGCCCGGATCGCCCGGATCGCCCGGATCGCCCGGATCGCCCGGATTGCCTGGATTGCCTGGATTGCCTGGATCGGTTGGGTCAGTTGGGTCAGTTGGGTCAGTTGGGTCGGTCGGGTCGGTCGGGTCGGTCGGATCTGGTGCGCCTGACGCCACCGTTGCGTACAGACTATTAGGATCGGCCGTCACATCAAACGTGTATTGAAGCGATATCCCCTGATATGCTGTCATCGGTGCCCGGGTGATAGCGGTATCGGTCAATATGCCATTGTCGTTGTGGATTAATACAACCTGATCACCCGCTTCCAGAACGTTGCCGCCCCCTTGCAGCGCCACGCCCACCTTGGCGCTTTGAAGGTCAGTTTTCTCGTTCGCCAAGCCACCGCTAAGCGTAAGCACCGTTTCATTGGATTGAATATCGCTTGGCAAAACAAAATGATACTCGTCAAAGTTTTTAACGTTCTGGGCCGTCAGGGCTTTGGTACGTATCTCGAGTACATTGCCCGACCTGCTGAAATTTACTGGAGTACCTGTTCCTTCTTCAGTAAACCCATACAGTGTGCTGTGCACAAGGTTCGGAGCGCCTGAAATAATGACGCGGTTATTCTCCACCACATTTGCTGGGTAACTGAACCTTGCGCCCGACACATCACCGCTGATTTCAGCGTCACCCGAGATTTCAACAACATTACTACTGGCATTCTGATCGGAATAACCTCCAGCGAGCTTGCCGGTAATTTTTCCTCCAGAAACAGTAACCGTATTGTCATGCACGTTATCTGCAAAATGGCCACCTCCCCCGTATATTTCACCGGTTATATCGCCACCTGAAATCTCGACCCGATTATCATAGATAGGTAGTTCCGTTCGATTGCCGAAGCCGCCGAATATTTCGCCATCGACAACACTAGTTGAACCCGAAACAGTCACGACATTCCCAATAGCCGAACCTTGTGCATAACCACCATAGACGTAATGCAATTGGCTGTTCTCCACGCTCACGCTATTTGCTTGAGCCGCACCCCAAGAATCCCAGGCGTCTCCGCCCGTTACCACACCCTCTACACGGCTGTCAGAAATAACCACCATGTTATTGGCTACTTGGCCCTCAGATTCCCCGCCTATTACCGTCCCTTCTACGAGGCTATTATTTTTAATTGTTACTTGGTTTGAGTTTGATGCAACCCCATCACCAGAGCTAGTAATACTTCCACCAATAACCGAAAAAGCCGAACTATTATCAAGCGTAACGGTATTGCTATTGACAACGGCATCGTAACCCGCATATCCACCATTGACGGCTCTCTTTATCTGCGAGTTTATAACGATGACCTTATTATTGCTTACGCTCGCAACGTTCGACCCTGATCCGTATTTATACCCACCAGTAACAGAACCGAGCTTCGACCCCTGGACAGTAACGTTATTGTAGTCAGCGTCGTTTTTTGCAGAATATCCACCTGTGACCACAATAGTTTCATCATCGACATTCACAGCCCTGACCGTAGCGCGGTTCGCATCGTCATCATCGCTACATTTCCCTATATAGCCCGACAACCTACCTGGGTGCGGCTGGTCAGCACATCCATAAGCAGAAAGGTTGGGATAGTAGCCCTCATTCCACGATCCTCCCTGCAACACTTGAGCTGATACAGGAGTAGACGAAATCGCATAAAGCAGCGGCAACGATAAAGCAGTCAATAAGACCGAACGTGACATTGACGAACGCACAGAATATTGAGCGCTGAATAGTGTGGAAACGACATTCAGTTTCAGAACATGCCGCGCATTTAACGAACCCGGCGCAGACGGGCGGCGTGTGCGAACATGCGAAGTTGTGTCTGGTTTCACGGTATTTCCTCTTGTCTGAAGCCGTTACGAATCGCTTCAAGCTTAACGAAGGAAAACCGATCTGGCCCCGTTCATTTGAAGGGGATAAGTGCAGGAAAACAGAAGTATTTCAATACCAGGCACACAATTGCCACCACCGCAGCGCCACGCTTTGTGAGAAAAGCCCAGCCATCTCTGAATAAGCCGCGCATTACGACGTATCGGCCACCGCCGATCTGAGCAAAAGCGCCACCAACTCGGCCTGACGGGTAGTGCCGGTCTTGCCGAAGATGTTCCGCAGATGAAAGGTGACTGTCGTGCGCGAGATATCGAAATCGGCGGCGATCTGGGCTGGTTGCTTGTTTTCGGTCAGCGCGACGGCAACACGTGCTTCGGTCTGGGTCAGACCAAAACGCGCGACAAGCATGCCGGCGTCGATGTGCGTGATGCTCGCCCGCTGCGCGGTATGAATCCGCTTGATCTGACGCAGGCGGGCCTCAATCGTTGCCAGCAACAGGTCGTAGTCGATGGGCTTGACCAGATAGTCATCAGCCCCCAGGCGTTTGCCCTCGACGATCTCCCGCGAGTCGGACAGCGCCGTCAAGAACACGAAGGGAATATCCGCATAATCTGGCGCCATGTCTTGTACCGCGCGCAGCAAGCCAAAACCATCCAGCCCCGGCATGGAGATATCGCACAGGATCAGATCGGGGCGAATCGTGCGGATCTGATCCAGAGCATCATCGCCATTGCCGGCCAGCAGTGGCGTAAAACCGGCATCACTGAGCTCCTCGGCGGTGTCACGCAGCAGATCCGCCTCATCCTCCACGCACAGTATGACTGGCTTTCGTTTCTCCGTACATGTGAATTTCATGCCCTTTTCTCCGCCGTATCGGACCATGCCGCGTACGGTGCAGTTACACGCGGCAAACACAAAACAAAGGCGATATCTCCCTCCCTGCCCTGCTCCAGTCGAACATCACCGTCTTGCAAGTGCGCCAACGCCCTGGCCATGTATAAGCCTATGCCAATACCGGTGTGCCCTTTGGCATTGGCGCCTCGAAAGTAACGAGTAAACAAGACATCCGGCCCACCCACGTCGAGGCACGCAAGCGTCCCCTGGTTGATCACCGCACACTCGACCCAGTCTTCAGTACAGCGGACATCCACACGCACAGCACTTCCAGCATCGGAGTACTTGATAGCATTGGCAAGCAGGTTATTGAGAATATGCTCTACATGAGTAGGATCGCAATTGACGAACGGAACGGCACTGTCGGGCAACGTCAGTTCAATAGGCCGGTCTGACGTGGTGGCGCGCTGCTGCTCACAGATGCCCGTGGCCAACAACGTCAGATCGCAAAGCTGGTTATGAACTTCAACCTGCCCGGCATCCAGCCGACCCGCATCCAGCGTACTTTCAATCAAGCGGGTCATGCGCTTAATGGCCTCCCGTGCCCTGTCGCAGCGTTCCCGAACTTCTGCCAATGACAATTTCTCGCCCCGCCGTATCATCCGCTGCAGGGAGGAATCGACAATCGCCAACGGGGTGCGGAATTGATGCGATACCATCGCACCGAAATTGAGATAGAGCTCGGCAGTAGCACGCTCACGCTCAAGCGCGGCGTCGAGTTCTTGCGTACGAGCCTGGACCAGTTCTTCCAGATGGTCTCGGTGCATCGCGATTTCGCGTTGCGCAGTGCGTCGTTCCGTCACGTCGAAAATCAACAACATCGCGCCGATAATGCGGTCTCTGTCATACAACGCAAAACAGCGCAAATCTACATAGTGGGCCTCTCCGTCTGGATCACGAAAAAATGGCTGATCAAGCAGTTCCGCCGCATGCCCCTCCAAGGCCTTGTTGATGGTTCGCTTTACTCCATCCACTTCGAAAAAGCTTGACACATCCCCCAGAGGGTGCCCTTGGGCCTTATCGACCGAACATTGAAACAGATGCTCCGCTGCCAAGTTCCACACTGTGCAGCGGCGATCCAGATCCACAGCGATAATATTTTCTCCGCTGGAGCCGATCAACAGCTGCGAAAATGCTTTTTCCTGATTCAGCAAGCGCGTGCGTTCATGGGCGTGGCGTATCGCCAGCAGGGCATGAATGATGAGCGCAATACCCGCCAAGAGAATACCGGCGAGCGAGCCAATAATCCGCCAGAGCTCCTCGCGGGCATCATCCAGTTTCCCGCCCAGGTCGTCCCATTCAGCCACCATGGCCTTGGTCGCAGCCTGACCCAGGGTGGCAACATAAGGCGCCAGATGCCGCTCGATTTCCCGCGCATTAGCACTATCGCTTTGCTGCTGCAGCGCGACGATACGGGCTTTCAGTTTTGGTAGATCTTGGGCGAGCCTGTCCAGACTGTCGGCAATACCGAACGCTTCGATCTGGCGCCGCTGCGGCCCCTGTCCGAGCAAATACAGACGGCTCAGAAATATATTGTATTGGCGTTGCAATGCATCCGCATCGGCCTGCCCCGTCACACGGTCGCTCACCACATTCATCAGACGAAGGCTGGCTACTTGCGCCCGCGATATGACCCACAACATGTTATGGGGCGCTTCAAGACGCATACGCGCCTGGATCGCAAAAAGATGCGATAGCGAATACGTCAGCAATACAAAAAAGGCCACAATCACAAACAGCGGCAGGCCGACGCCAAACAATGGCTGCAATGGCCGTAGCGGCCGTTTCATAGGATATCCAGACCGACAACTTGCCAGACCCAACGGTAATCGTAGCGGATGTCCTGCAGTTCAGGATAATCATCGCGCGGATACACAACCCACAATGGTCCCTTGTCGCTGGCGCGCAAGCGCTTGCCGTCCATGGCATAAGCCAGAATGATGTCGTAGTGGTCGAACTCCTCGATGGGAAAATCAATCATGTAGTAGTTCAAGGCTGTTGCCACGACGACGGAGCCGGAGGCGCCCACCTGTTCAAGCAGATCGCGCACCAGGAATCCCTCGAAGACGTGCACTCCATCCGTGACGGAAGTATGGGTTTTTATACGTGTACGCGGCAGCGCCTCCAGCATGGCCCTATCATATTGAGCCGCATCGCCGGCATTGGTGTTGCTGATGGCGCCATGGACTTCAAGAATGACTTTGCCTGTGGCGGCCGGCAGCGCGTCGATGTTTTCCGCAAAAGCATGAGCGGGCATGCACAGCCCAAACACGACCACCAATGCATTGCAGGCCAGTAGTACGGTTCTCCCCATCGTCTTTAATACCATGGTTGCCTCCCATTATTATTTATTATGTGTGGCCTAGCCCGAAGGCCAGGCCACCTTATGGTGCACCATACCCCATACAAGTACCTTGCCGCCACCCGAAAAAGCGTGCATAGCCCAAATCTAAAACTTCACGCGCAGATACAAGGACCCCGTATTATCGTTGCCGCGACTGCTGAACTGGCCGGCGTAGGACAGGCCCAGGGCGGTGTTCTTACCCAACTGCGCCTCGGCGCCAAGATCCAGTACTGCCGCGTTCCGGGCGATGGGCGCACCCTTGATTTCGAAGCGGTCTCCCCCGCCTTGGCTGAAGCTCATGGTGCGCGTTGCATCCAGATCACCATTGGCATGGCGCCATCCCAGGCCCGCCAGCAGGCTAAGCTCTGTCTTGCCAGTAGTGAATACAGTTCCACCTCGCAGCCCCAGCGTTTGAGTGAAGACCTGATTGTGATCGCTGTCGGCCTGCAGGGCCGTTGAACCGCCGGATTCGGAGAAACCTTGCGTGCGCAGATCACTCCAGCCCAGATTCAGGTAAGGCTCCACGTAGGCAGTGGCCGATACCGGCATGGCATAGCCCAGCTCGGCAAAGAGCTGGGTACTGTTGGCGTGATAGCCCGCACTCAGGCTCTGGCTGCCCAGCACATTGGTGCTTCGGTCCGTATCAATGTCGTGATAGGTGTAGCCTGCGCCCATCATCAGATTGAGCTGTCCTTTAGACAGTGCCCAGCCTTTGCCCCCATACAGGGCGGCGGTATAGCTCTTCACATCGGCGCTGGAATCACGGTCATCGGCGCTGACCCGACCATCGGTAAAGCCCACGGCCCCGCCGACGCGCCAGCCACTGTCAAAGGCTTTGTCACCACCGATGTACAGGCCACCCTGCCGATAGCGGGTCGATGCCGTATTGCTGTCGCCGTCATAATGGCTCCAACTGCCCACGACTTGCGCCCAAAGCGGATAGCCCTGGCTGCAGTCCATGGTTTGGTCGGTCTTGTCCCGATCCGAGCCCACGGTATCTGCACAGGACGGTGAGCCCGCATTACCGCGCATGCGATTGGCCAGAGTGCGCCGCATCAGCGTGCCGCTGTCCAGCAAGGCGGTCTGGGTGTTGGCATGAATTTCTCCCGACAAATGATCCAGCGCGTCAGCGTAGCCAGCCATCTGCGTTGCCTTTTGCACTGCAGGATTGGTCTGCGCTGCTTCCACAACCGCATTCTGGTTGTGTGTCAGGGTCAACTGCTTGGCTTTATCCACAGACAGGCGGATTTTGACGATATCATCGCCGTAAATAACCGGATCAAGCTTCACCAGGGACGAGGCCAGGCTGCCCTCCAGCTCGCCGCCGTTGGCGAATTCATTGTTGGCCACACTGGAAATCCCGGTCGCGTCGCCCGTGGTGACAACGATGTAGTCATGATCCAGTTTGTAGCCGCCATTGCCGTCGGCTTCATCTACATAGAGATTGGTTCCGGTCAGATCAAAAGGGCCGGTGGTGACGGTGATGCGGTCAGATTGCCCGGCCGCGTTGATCTCGGCGTGGTAATCGCCGGTAAAGCTGCCGGCGCTGGCAAAGGTCTGTGTACCGATGGAGTTGCCCGGGCGCAGAGCGCCGCTGCTGCCACTGAGCATGCCACCCACGTTCAGGTTGCCGCCTAGGGCCGCGCCATTGTTCACCGCAACGTCCCCCGAGATCAGGATTGGAGCGGTCGCCGTGCCGCCGTGCGTGGTCGTGCCTGCATCGGCGAGCGTCAGATTGCCGTCCAGGCGCGACCCCGTCCATTGCGAGCCGCTGGCCAGCGACAGAGTGTTGCGGTTCGTGGTCGACACATCGGTGATGTCGCCCATGGCCAAGGTGCCATCTGTAAGGTGCAAAACAGTGGGGTCGGTCAGATTGCTGCCGGCCACCTTCAAGAGCACACCATTATTTTGCGTCAGAGTAGAGTTCGCGATGAGGATGGGTTGCGGCGTCAGACCGCTCGCATCCAGACCACGGACAATGGATGCGGCAGTGGTATCCATGGTGACCTGGTTCAACTTAGCGCTTGCGTCATTCATGACTAACAGGCCGATAGAGTCGGCGCCCGTTGTTGTGATGGAGACATCGCTCAACGTCAACTGTGCAGCGTCGCCTACCCATGCACCATACGCCACATCACCTGTGGTCGTTACGCTGCCCCCGTCCATTGATATACGCGCATGATCCGCCGCACTCATACCGCGGCCATACGCGCCTCCTGTCACGATCTCCACTGCATCGGTCAGTTTCACATTGGCGTCGGACCGGGCCTCCAGCCCGTAGCCAGACATGCCCGTCACATTGATCTGGCCGCCCACCATGTTCACGCTGGCTTCGTCCAACAACCGAACGCCAAAAGATCCCTTGTTATTGGCAGTAATTGTCACGCCATTCAAAACCGCCGTGGCTTTGCGGTATGCCTGGATACCATGGGCGTTCGTTCCGGAAACCGTCACGCTGCCGCCGGTCATATGTAGTTTTGAATCGCCGATCAGGCTAACGCCGTAGGATGATTTTCCTGACGTGTTAACGGCCACATTATCGAGTGTGATGTCCGGACTGACACCACCCCCTAGGCCAGGGCTGGTTGTGCGGATGCCGAAAGCAGCGTCTCCGGTCGTGGCAATCGATCCACCGTTCATGCTGATCTGCGTATCAGAGCGCGCATCAATACCGTGCGCGTTGTCACCAGCGGTCTTGACCGCTACGCCGTCAGCCAAGGCAATCTGGGATCCCATAGCCAAAATGCCCATAGCAGCTTTGCCGCTGGTAGCAATACCGCCACCAGATATGCTGTAGCGCGATCCGGACGTGGAATATAGGCCGCTGGCGTTCTCTCCTGTGGTGGTAATCGCCACATTGTTGGTCAGTATGATCTTTCCCGAGCTGCCAACAGCACTAATACCGTGGGCATTGTTGCCTTCAGTCGTGATGGAGCCACCCGCCATACTGAGATCCTTCGTTCCGAGGGTGAAATAAATGCCGCTCGCGTTATCACCGACTGTATGGATCGCTACACCGTCGGTCAGCGCGACATCGGCATCGTCTGTTGCATACACACCATAGCTCGTCTCCCCCGCCGTTTTGATGCTACCGCCCGACATCGTCATCGCGGCATTTCCATGCGCGTAAATGCCGAGGGCCGATTTTTTGGCCGTGGTGATGGCAACGCCATCTACCAGTTCCACAATGGCATCGTTCGCGACTGCCACGCCCGAAGAATGTTCTCCCTGGGTATCAATCGTTCCGCCCACCATGCTGACCGTTGATGTGACGCTCGCGTTAATGCCGCCTGCCGAATCTCCCTCTGTTTTTAAGGCAACACCAGAGAGTGTGACGGCAGAGGATTCGCGGCTCAAAACAGCATTGGAAAACTGCCCTTTCGTCGTGATGTCGCCGTCGATCATGTTGGCTTGCGCGTTGTAATTAGCAGATAAGCCATAAGCACCCAGGCCGTGAGTTTCAATGGTCACACCATCCGTCAGATTTATCGTGCTATTGGTCACCACATCCACGCCAACCGCCTGCAAGCCTTCAGTATTTATGTCCCCGCCAGACATTTCAATTGTTGAGTTACCTCCTGCAAATATTCCGTATGCCTTCTTATTTTTTGTCGAAATTGTCACGCCATCGGACAGCGTGGCGCGCGCGGCATCGCCGAGGTTAACGCCGAAAGCGTTCTCACCTTCCGTGGTAATGCTGCCGCCCGACATCGCGATAGCAGTATTGCCAAAGCCGATCATGCCAACGGCGCCCACACCCGTGTCCTGCGTGCTTATAGTTACACCATCAGTCATGGTCAACGTGGCATCACCACCCGAACTCACACCGAAACCGCCACCTAATGTCGTGACATTTCCCCCTGACATGATTACAGAGGCATTGTCGATTACGTAGAGACCGCGTGCCTGCACGTTAGTGGTCGTGAGCTCAACGCCGTCTGCCAAGGTAACGATCGAGTCCCCCCCAGCATGAATAGCGGAAGCGTTTATGCCATGGGTGGTGACTGTGCCCCCCGATATGCCGACCTCGCTTGCTCCCTTCGCAATCACACCAAAGCCATTGTCCGCCTTGGCTGTTACTTTCACTCCAGTAAGCGTTGCCTTGCCATCGGCAAGGCTGAGCCCATGGCTTCCGGATACAGTGCCAGTATTCTCCAATGTGCCGCCGCCATCCAAAATGAGCGTGGCATCGGATTCAATTAGTATGACGCCGTCCAGACTCGTCCCCAAAATCGTCACCGTATTGCCCGCGGCATCCACGACGCCACTATTGATGGCATGAATATCAGTGTAGGTATCGGTGGAATTCAGTATTTCGGTGGTCCCATCGACATCTACCGTCACCGCTTGCGCTATTGATGCGCCGCCCATCATCACAGCCAGAATCAACGCGGCTGGCAATTTGCGCTGCGTCGATATCCGGGCGCGGGCATGCTTACCTTTACCCGCGCCACGCGCCAGCTCAGAGACCACCACCATGGCGTTGTGAGCTTTGCTCCATACTTTGCTGTGAATTTTGTTCATCTGGAATGCCTCCCGAAAGCGATCTTCAAATTTGCGTGCCGGCGCATGCGGCCTTGTGCAGTTTCTTATTTAAGCTAACGCAAACAATTTGAAACCGCCCCGTTCATATGAAGAGGGAAACGCAATGAATCGGGCCGCTCACGGCTTTATTGGCATTTTTGCGGCCACTCCCCATTCAAATGAAGGGTGCGCGGCGAGCAAGACGCCCATAGACTGGCCCCATCTTCGCTATAACGGGAATCGCGACATGTGGGACTTCAGTATCGGCAAAACCTTAAAGCTCATGATGCAGACCCTGCCGTTTCTGGGCTTGCGTCTGGCGGTGTATGTTGGCGTGGTGCTGGGGTATGTGTTGTTGGCCGGCATGGGCGCGGGTATGGGTTACGGCCTGGGCGCCTTGAGCGGACCCAGCGTGCAGTCCGGCGCGGCCCTCTGGGGCGGCGTCATCGGCTTTGGTCTATTCGGCGCATTCATGTATTGGGCACGCGAATACCTGCTGTATATGGTCAAAGCAGGCCATATCGCTATTCTGGTGACCTTGCTCGATGGCAACACACTGCCGCAGGGCACATCGCAAATACGTCATGGATCCGATGTCGTCAAAGCCCGCTTCGCCCAAACCAGCATCCTGTTTGCCCTGGACCAGCTCATCAAAGGCGTCATTAAAGCGCTTACCAGTCTGGTGCGCGGCACCTTGTCCGTGGTGTCCCTACCCGGCGTGCAGCAGCTATCCAGCATCGTGCATGCCTTTTTGCGGGTAGGTGTGGGCTTCGTCGATGAAGTCATCCTGGCCCACGCCATACGCACAGCGTCGACCAATCCCTGGGCCAGCGCCAAAGATTCACTGATTCTCTACAGCCAGAACTACAGAATCATGCTGAAGAACGCAGCCTGGCTGGCTCTGATGGTCTATCTGTTCAGCTTTCTGGTGTTTCTGATCATGCTGGCGCCGGCCACGCTGCTGGTGTATTTGATGCCTGGCGCCTGGTCTGCCGGTGCCTTTGTTTTTGCTGTGCTGTTTGCCTGGAGCATCAAGGCTGCACTGCTGGAACCCTTTGCCATTACTTGCCTGATGGATGTCTATTTCAAGACGATCGAAGGGCAGCAACCAGACCAGGAATGGGAGGCCCGGCTGGAACAGATGTCCGGCAAGTTCCGCAAACTCAAAGAACGAGCCCACGACGCCGTGCGCGGCGCCAGCCAAACACCCGGCAATGACGGACAAACAACTTCACCTCAAATATCATGAAGCTGCCGACAACCTTGCTCCTCGCAGTGGGCGTGCTAGCCGCAGTATCACGCGCCGGACTTGCCGCAGTGCTGCCGCCCGAGGCCCTACAGGCCCTCGAGCGGCAGTCGTCTGACTTTATCGGCGCGCCCCGCTTCGCTGAGACCGACCCCGCCAAGTCCTGCAGCGATGACGCGTTCTACACCCGGCAGCGCTTTCCTCAGTCAGGACAGACGGTATTTAAGCCAGACGCGAATCTCGATGCGCCGACCAAGGCGGTGCTGTTGGTTGACTGTGCCGAGGGCAACCTGCCGCATGCGCGCTACCTGATCAGCTACCACCTGGCCCGCGTGCCGCACGCGGACGATATACAGCGTGAGTATGTCGAGGTGAAGCGCTTCAATCTGGGCCCACAGCACTACCAGGAGGTCATCCGGCATGTGGACAGGGAGTTCTGGCCGCCGGAAAGCATTTTTGGTCTGGGGCCCAGCCTGGCATGGCGGTTCGTGTTCGGCCCAGTCCAGGGCAATAGCGCTCATGTAGAGCGGGCCAGCCGCGCTGAGATCTACCAGGCAGATGCCGAAAAGGAGGATTGCCTGGACGTACCCTGCCTGTCCGTCTCCAGCCGCGACGATGCCTCGAACGCCTGGCATGCCTTCACACCACCGACACTCGCTGCACCCGCATACCGCGAACCTGACGATATGGGTCTACCCGGTCCGGCCCGCGTAGCACAAATGCTGTTTCTGAATGCCACAGCGGGCAGCGGACAGGCCGAGTTCAGCGAGAGCGCCTCGATCAGGCAGCCCGAAATGGTGATCGTGGTTTCGAAGAATGTCTCCGGACAGGATCGCAACATCAGCGGCCTGCTGCACCAGCGGGCGCTGATGGATGATGCCGTCTCGGAAATCTGGACACGGCTGCGCCTGATGCCGGAAACCCCGCCCGAATGGCGTCAGAAAACAATGCCTCGTGCCGGACGATAATGATGCGCAGGCCCTCCACGACTGTCATGCACGCCATTCTGGCCACCTGGGTTCTTGGGTTGGTGTGCGCCGCGCCTGCCTGGGCGACCTGGCCCACCACACAATGGACAATCGAAGAGGAAGAAACCACCAGACTCGAACGCATTCTCCCCAGCCGCCTCCCAGAGGGCAAGCGCTTGATGATGGCACGCAAACATACGGATATGCTGCGTAAGGCCAGTTCCTGGTATCAGTCAATGGCGTTCCCCGCGCCCAGACAGATCGGAGAAAACCGCAAACTGGAGCTGGAAGAAGGTGAGCGGTACCTGGCTTACCTGAAACAAGACAGTTCGAAGATCAGTTCAGGCCATGCCGACGAAGACGGAACGATGTACCTGTCATCCAACCCCGGCTTTCTATACCCCAAAACCAGTTTTGAACACCTTATGGAAGCTGCGGCCGTACACGAGCTGTTTCATGCAATTCAGGGCAATTATGCCCTCATCCGCTTATCGCCAGGCCTTCCACAGCCCGGACCACCTGAGTGCCGGGCAACGCCCTTTGACAGCCGCACAAAAAAAGGCCTTGCGATAGAAGACTGGCTGACGGAAGGCACAGCGGCCTACCTCCAGATCCGCTGGCTGGAACGAACGCATGGATATCAGTACGGGCACCCATTCAAGGGCTCGCCGCGCGCCAGTTGGATGCGTTTCTTCGATCAACCCCTGGATTGGGGATCCTTGCCGGCCAATCTGCGTAACAGCGCCGCAAAAGGGGAGAGCCTGATCAGCGCGAACAAAGCTAAGGGGCAGTCTTGGTGGTGCAGCTATGGCACTTGGTATTTCTGGTATGCAATGGGTGAAATGCTGGGCAGCAAGCAAACCATTGATCGGCGTCGCCAGACTTATCTGCAATACATATTCGAACAGCCCGGACCACTGAAAAAAACAGGCCTGGCCCAGGTGGATGCCGGCCTGAAAGCCGCCGGGACCGCCTACGACGTGATTTCTGCGTATCAGGGCGGGCTGTTCACACTCTATCCCCTCTTTGTTGCACACTATCTGGATGATGAGCGCTTCTATGAACATCTGCAGGAGGTCGCGCTGGCATCCCCCGATTTGTATAAAGCCGATAGCGCAGATTCCGGCGGACCACTGCAGCCCATTGCCTCGCGGGCATGGCTTTTACGCATCAATCTGCCCGAAGACAGCGCCGACTCCATTCCTTACAACATCCGGGTCGTCCTGGAAACGCCAGATAAGGCCCGACGCGAGTCACTGCATCTGATTGTGGACCGCACAGTCGTCAGTCCGCCAGCCGATCCAACCGTGCTCTACAGCTATACCACCCAGAGCAAACAGTGGCCCCGCAACGAAAATGGTCAGATCGAACTGCTGGTCCGGGTCGCCAACGTAGCACGCGACGCAGCGAAAACGGAAGAGACGAACTTTACCCTACGCGTGGAAGTAGACGGGTTCTACGGCAAAGAGCCTGACTCATCCTGGGCCGATCGGATTGGAGGCCAGCTTCCCCCGGGGTTCGAGATCCGGGGGCCAGGGGCATTATGGAATTGCACGGGTGGTGCCAATGCGCGTGCATCCTTCACTCTGATAACGCCGGATGCTGCTGCCACGGAACTCGAACGGCTGCCAGGACAAATGCAGCGAAACCTGGAAAATGTTCTTAAACAAATGGAAACTGAGTTCAAGGAGCGCTCCGACAAGGGCACCGCCAACCCTCTATCGCTTGATGAATTCAAGGCCTTACGGATACAAACGGAAGACCGGCTCGCCTCCCTCCTGGCCGGCCACGTCGGCACCACTGTAGAAGCCGGTGCCGATAAGCTTCGACAAAAAAAAGACACCACCCTATCGGCTCAATTTACTGGCCAAAACGACGGCGAGGCCTGCCATATGATGCTCAGGGCCACGTTGTCCGGACGCGCTGGCGGCGCCCAAAAGGTCAGAGGAGACGCGTTTTCCATCTCTGCATTTCCTGCGCAGGCTTTGGGGTCAATGGGAAAACTCCAGGCGTTGGCAGCCTCGGGCGACAGTGAATGGAGCGTCTGTGACGAAAAGCAGTATGACTGTAAAAAAGCGCCCGAGTTGATATTGGAGCACGCTGAACCGAATCATCTGGCTGGCTCATTTTGGTTTCAAGTCGTTCGCGTGGACGAGCACGGCGAACCGCTTGAATATCAACCCGTCTTCGGCCATTTTAATTCGACCTCGACCCATACCAATCAGGACAGCGGACTGTTGGAGCATTTGAATCGGATTACCAATACCGCCACCGGCGATATCCCGTGGATAAAACGAGCGCTGCCCGGTGGATCGATACTCAAGCAATAACATTATCCCTTTCCACCCGCGTGAGACTCACCGCACATCGCTGAATCCGGCGTATTGGCTTGCCGTATTACTCACCGAACCTGTTCGTTTGAAGGGGGACAAGGCACGTGCCTTGGCTCATACTTGAAGAAAATCGCACTGAATTTTAGACGCGAAACAACGGGGAAAGACAACGATGCAAACGCGCACAATCCGCACGACCTTGACAGGTTGCATACTGGCCATGCTAGCGCTTCCGGCGGCGGCCGCTAACCTGGAAACGCTGGCAGACGACCCTTGCCTGATGGTGCCCAAGGCTACCGTGGCTGAATTGTTTGACGCGCCCGAGGCCGAGGTCAAGCAAAGGGAATTGAAGCTAAAGCAGCGGCAACGCTGCACCGTCGAATGGTCTGGCGCTGGCCATAGCGTATCTATCGAGGCGCAGATAGAGACGCTGGACAGCAAAGAACTGGCGGCCGAACGATTCAAATCCAGCACGCGGTCCGTGAGCCGTGAAGAAATGGCCGAGGCTGCACAAAAACTGCGCGACCATCTGGATGCCACCAACAAAGCCAACGGGTCTCAAAAATCCGACAATGCCAGGCGCGCTGAAAACTCGATTATCAGCGTTGCCGGTCAAAGTTCCATCGACTTTGAAGACGTGCAGGCCATTGGCGATGAAGCTCGGTTTGACCTGAATGAGGGAAAGCTTGTCGCACGCCAGGGGGCGGCAATTATTACGATCAAAGCGTATTCCGGCCCTGACATGCCAATGCCGACCAAATTTGATACGAAGACCATTATGAAAGCCAATAGAACATGGAAGAAAGACACCATGCCCACACGCAAGCAGCAAACGCTGCAGCTGGCCGAGGCCCTCTTCAAAAGCTTGAACGACTGAAGGTTCGTCAAAACCGTTGATTTTTCTATTGAGCCGATTTGGTTGCTTTATTCCATTACCCCACGGAGCCACCTATGATCCATCGATCGCTGGCCGCCCAGGCCGCTCTGCTGATGCTCGCACTCAGCCCGCTTTCCGCCGGGGCCGCAGGCACGGCAACGATTAAAAACGGCAGCGAAAGCAATCTCATGGCCTGGCAGGACAGCCACACCATCCGCTTTGACATGCCCTCGGCAGACGAGGGCTACATGCTCTCGCGCGACGGAAAAGTCTATATGGTCAATACTAAAGCGGCAGGCGGAATGCCGTCTGTGATGGAAATTGGCGGGATGATGCAAGGCTTTGCCAAAATAGCCAACGAAGGCGAAGACGGGAAGGCCTCGCCCCTGGCGAGGCACATCACTTCCATGAAGGCAACCGGCAGAAAAGAAACCGTGGCCGGTATCGAAGGCGATGTATATGAGGTGACATCCACCGACAACAAAGGCAAAAGCCAGACCGTAGATGCCGTGTTCACCAATGATCCACTGGCCGTTGAAATGACCAAGGCCTACCTCTCTCTTTCGGAAGCCATGGCAGGCGCCGAGATGGTGGCTGAATTCAAGAACGCCTTACCAAACGACAAGGCGGGATTGCTGCGTATGGGCGACGACATGGTCGTGCAATCCATCGCCGGCACCCCTCCCGCCGCCGATGCGTTTGAATTGCCAGCCAAGCCGGTGAGCATGGCCGACATGATGACGCAAATGATGAAGCAGTCGCAATAACCCCACGGCCACCGACCGGAGACGACACATGAACCGACTGCCCGCCTTGATTCTTTCCGCTGCCGCCGGCGCACTGTCGCTATCGGCAGCGCAGGCAGCCGACGACGTGCTGATCGTCTACGATGCCTCAGGCTCCATGTGGGGCCAGGTCGACGGCATCAACAAGATCGTCACGGCGCGCAAGGTCATGGCCGAGCTGGTCAAGAGCTGGCCCGAAGAGACCAACCTGGGCCTGATTGCCTATGGCCACCGCAGCGCGGGCAGTTGCAGCGACATCGAAACCATGATCGAACCCAAGCGAGTCGATCGCGATGCATTCATCAAAACCGTCAATGCCATCACGCCCAAGGGCAAGACTCCCATTTCGGCCTCGCTCAGGCAGGCCGCCGACGTGCTGCAATACCGCGATCACAACGCCACCGTAGTGCTGATCTCCGACGGACTGGAATCCTGCCACGGCGACCCATGCGCGGTAGCCGCCGAGCTGAAGGCAAAAGGCGTGGATTTTACGGCTCACGTGGTGGGCTTCGACCTGGATCACGAAGGCAACGAAGCACTTTCGTGCATTGCCGGAAACACAGGCGGGCTTTTTGTACCCGCCAGCAATGCCGACGAGCTGCAGGATGCACTGCAGCAAGTGCAGGCCAAAGTGGTGCAAAAAACGGCAGAGCCCGAACCAGCTCCCGAGCCGCCTCCTGTGGAGCCTGAATACACCGTGCAGATCAACGCACCGGAACAGGCCACCGCCGGCACGCGCTTTGATGTGTCGTGGACCGAAGCCATCAATAACCGCGACTGGGTGCAAATCGTGCCGGTTGATACCCCCGAAGGCAAACTCACCGCTTATATCCGGGTAGATAAGGCCTTGAAGGGGCAATTGACCGCTCCGGGCAAGCCCGGCCTGTACGAAGTGCGCTATGTGCTTAACCAGGGCGGCAAGACATTGGCCAGTGCGCCGGTGGAAGTAGTCGAAGCTGAAATGGGCATCAGTGCGCCAGGCCAGGTCACCGCCGGCGCCCGTTTTGAAGTGTCCTGGACGACCGCGCTAAACGGGCGTGACTGGGTGCAGATCGTGCCAGTTGGCACGCCCGAAGGCAAGCTCACCGCCTATATCCGAGTGGATAAGGCCCTGAAGGGGCAATTGACCGCTCCCGGCAAGCCCGGCCTGTACGAAGTGCGCTATGTGCTTAACCAAGGCGGTAAGACATTGGCCAGTGCGCCGGTGGAAGTGACGACGGCTCAACAGGCCATCACGGGGCCCGATATCGTGCGGGCGGGCGCGCCGGTGGATGCGTCCTGGACGACGGCTATCAACGCCCGGGACATGATCATCATCGTCCCTGCCGGCTCCCCGGATAAAGAGTTGGGCGGCAGAAAGCGCGTCGATAACCGGTTGAAAATCACGCTGAAAGCGCCCACGCAACCCGGCTTGTACGAAATCCGCTATGTGCTTAATCAAGGCGGCATCGTTCAAGCCCGGCACAACCTTGAAGTCGTTGCTGCCGATGCCCCAATGAGCTCCGGCGCCGTGCTGCAAGTACCAGCGCAAGCGTCACCAGGCCAGGCCGTCACGGTGTCATGGACGGGCGGGTCTGACAGCGAAGATCAACGCGTGGCGCTGGGCGCTCTGGACCAGGCCGATTTCACCTGGATCGATGCCAAGAAGATCAACGAAGCCAAACGCCTTGAATTCAGCATGCCGGAAGCACCCGGCGACTATGAGGTGCGCTATCTGGACGTGAGCCAGCGCGCCGTGCTGGGTCGGTCCATTATCAAGGTGCAGTAACGGGACGGTGGCTGCGTTCAGCGATAGGGCAAACGCCTGTCGAACTCGGCCAGTTCATTGCGCGCCCGGCGAAGACGACGGTCCAGATTCTGAAGCTCGCTACGCAAGCGGCGGCGCGCGCGCGCTTCTTTTTCTTCGTCCAGCTCGTGCTGCAGTCGGCGCGACTCGCTATTGAGCCGGTCAACGCGCTGCTGGGCATCGTAAGCGACCCGCCCCTGGCGATAATAGACAAGAAACCGACCTTCCAGCCTCGCGGGGCAAACATGGCCATAAGCATGTCCGGCCCTGCCTTCAGCAACCGCATTGGCAGGCGTACAGTATTGCGCAATACCTTGGTCGTATCCCTTGCGGTATAGCCTGATGTCGGGTGCGACGCCCACCTTGGCGCAGGCCTCGCTGTGATCCACCACACGGGATGCTGGGTAACCATGGCGGCCATCCTTATACCCACGATCGACCCAGTTTGCGGTCAGGCATTCGCCTTCAGACATGGTGGCGCAACCCGACAAGACAAAGAGGGCTGTGATACCCAGGCTTATCCCAACTAACCTGAATGAGCAGCCATGTGTGGAGGTAAACGAATGCATGGGATGACAAGCCATCAAAGACGGTATTGCCCATGCTATAAGAAATTGCGTCTGCAGGCCCCCTGCAAATGAAGGGGGCCATGACTGATAGTCGCACTTTTCCCCTTTCGGCACGGCCTGCCCACCGATTACGATACAGCACTGCACAAACTGGAAGACGCTCCCAACATCCACTGCTCAACTGATCAATAGCCGGTGCAGTGATGGTTGCTCGTCGCATCTACTGATGGGGTCATGCCTGGATGACCGAACCAATTGCCGTATTTTTCAACCAGTTATCTATCGCTGACTCACTCATTCCCCATTGAAGCAAGCTTTCTTTGGAACGTATGTCAGGTGCCTCCGGAGGCGTGGGCGTTGTGGTCGGCGTACCAGAAAAGCGAGGCGCTACGCCTGGTTGAACCACGCCATCAATCTCAATGAACGTGCCACGACTGACGTTATGTACATGTTGCGGGGCATCAGTTAGTGATAGAACCGGAGCAACGCAAGCGTCGGTGCCTTCGAAGATGGCACACCATTCTCCTTGCGTTCGCGCAGCGATGTGCTTGCTGATCTGGCTACGTAGAACAGTCCAATCTTCTTGCAGGAAGGATTCCACCAAATCCGGAGATATACCTAGTTTCCGAAAGAAAACTCGGCGAAATTTTGCTTCAATGGGTGCAACAGAAAGATATAGCCCATCTGAGCACGCATAAACATCATAAAACGGCGCACCTGAATCGAGCACATTGGTCCCACGAAGGGAATCGTCAAATAGACCCGCCGCAGACATTCCAAAAAAACTGGTAAACAACGAAGCAGCGCCATCGAGCATCGCCGCGTCGACGACTTGGCCGTTACCGTTCAGGCGTGCGGACAAAACGGCCGCAAGCACCCCGCATGTTAGATAAAGCGCACCTCCGCCGAAGTCGCCGACCAGGTTAAGCGGTGGCGTAGGTGGTTGCCCCTGCCTGCCAATGGAATTCAAAACTCCGGCCAAAGCAATGTAATTGAGATCATGTCCCGCCATCTGTGCATAAGGACCGGTTTGGCCCCAGCCAGTCATCCGGCCATACACCAGACGCGGATTTCTTTGCAAGCAGGCGTTTGGCCCTAAGCCCAACCGCTCCATCGTTCCCGGGCGGAACCCTTCGATCAGGACATCTGCCAACTCCACAAGTTCAAGTACGAAGCGTACTCCTTCCGGCGACTTCAAATCTACGCTCATGGCAGGACGATTTCGCAATAGAAGATTGTATTTAAGCGGCCGAGCTACGCCAAGACCTGGTTCAGGCTGCTGGCGCTCGATTCGCAATACTGTTGCGCCCATATCAGCCAGGAGCATGCTACACATCGGAATGGGGCCAATGGCTCCGATTTCAACAACCTTTAATCCGGCCAGCGGCCCAGAAATGGCCGTGGTAGAGTGTTGACTGTTCACGCATCACCTCGACTTGCATAGCCATTATTCAACACGACGACATTTCTTTCTGGAACAGATGTCCTGAACCAGATGTCAGGACCGTCGGTCCATATTTCCGTGCTGAGAGTGTCGCAAGGATAAACAGGGGCAGTGAACCTGGCTCGTAGCGCTGTAAGCTGGTCCACCTCGTTATTGAGTACTTCTGCCAAGACGGCGCGCCCTGCCATGCCGAACGTACATAAGCCATGCAGAATTGGACCTTTAAAACCAGCCTCACGCGCCAGCGTGCTATCGGCATGTAGAGGGTTATAGTCCCCTGAAAGCCGATATATAAACGCCGCTTGGGGCATGACTTTATACTCGCGCACGAAGTCTGGGGCCCTGGCTGGCAACCGTATCGGTGGTTGCACTGGCCCTGTGCGTCCCCCAAATCCGCCGTCTGCCCGGAGCAGAGACGTCATGCTTAACCGACAGAGAAGCTCTTGGGTTTGATCCTCCAGCACATCACGCTCCGTATAAACAACGGCTCCTTTTCCAGCGCCTTTGTCTATGACGTCAATGACCCGCGTTCGACCAATGACTGTACCGGCCACAGGAAGAGGTTTGTATAGCTGCAGGCCTTGTTCGCCGTGTAGCATCTGCTGCCAGTTGATATTTAACGCCTGGTCTCTCATCCATAACCCCGGATAGCCAAGCACAACTGCCATCATGGGAAAGGCAACCAGGTTCTTCTCGAAAACATAACGAATGTCACGCTCATCAGAAGGGTCCGATGCGGCGCCTAGCCCCAACGCGTATAACATCGTGTCGCGCTCGGTGTAGCTGTGCCGGACTTCGGGAATGCTCCAGTTCATTAACTGCTGGCGGTCTATGGCCACTATTTCTGCCTCAAAGGAAGTGTCTATATGAATCAGCGCATGGGGGCTTCAAATATGCCAACGACACACGCCGCCTCTTCCAGCCCATGAAAGCCCCCGCCGTTTTCTGTCATGCCTAGCCTGGGCCTGTTCTCGACCTATCTTTCCCCTGCCTCGCCTCGGAGTTGGGTTACCACCTCATGTACCTGAACTGCGCCTGTGGCGCCGATGGGATGGCCCTTGGACAGGAGCCCGCCTGATACATTGATGGGCAGCCTTCCTCCGAGACGCGTCGCTCCGCTTTCGACTAACGCGCCCCCGTCACCATAATCACAGAAGCCACAGTTCTCAGTGTGTAAAATTTCTGCAATTGCTGACGCGTCATGCAGTTCAGCAAGAGATATGTCTTCAGGTCCTACTCCAGCTATTTCATAGGCCCGATAGGCTGCTACGCGCGTCAAGTGCCGATTAAATTCCTCTGCCCTTCGGTTCGAACTGCTGCTGGCGGCCAGTCCTCTGATACGTACAGCGCGTTTAGCATCGAAGCGTTCGAGCGCATCTTGTGATGCAACAACGATCGCGCATGCCCCATCGCTCATAGGCGCACACATAGACCGAGTGATCGGCCACGCAATCAGCTTGTCGGCAAGCACTTGCTCTACCGTCATGGGTGTGCGGTACTGCGCAAGCGGATTGTATTGAGAGTGCCAATGGTTCTTTGCAGCAACTTCTGCAATCTGACGGACAGTCGTTCCGAAAGACTTCATATGGAACCTAGCTTGCGCGGCATATATGTCCATGAACACCGATCGTTCGCCCGTATCGCACAATGCTTCTGGAGGCAGAGGCAAACCCTCTCCCATCTCCAGCAGTTGACTCATATGCTTTTCCGCCAGCTCGCGATCCCAGCTGCCTTTGAAGGCTTCAAACATCTCGGCGCGCTTCTCTGGATAGTTCATTTTTTCCGCACCGACCACAAGCGCTACATCGTAGAGCCCTGCTTTTACTGCTGCATGCGCCTGTATGAGTCCGGAGCTGGAGCTTGCACATGCATTATCAGTATTGAAAATGGCTATATTTTCAAAACCATAGGCACGAAGAGAGCATTGTCCTCTAATGCCGTGCTGCCCCTCTAAAGCCCCTTGACGCGTGTTGCAGAACCATGCTGCGTCTATCGACGCCTTGTCGACACCCGCATCGTTCAGCGCCTTGTCAATTGCAATGGCAGCCAGTTCTTTGACACTAAGCGACAAGTGTTTAGCCAATGGTGTCATGCCAACACCGACGATATATGTGTCACTCATCAATCTATTCTCCTTGGCAACTCTTCCGTCACCATCCGCAAATTACGCCTGATATTGATGTGGGTATCAACGGCTGCGCATTTCAGATACTTGCTCTTCTGTAAAACCCAGTTCGAGCAGAACATCCATTGTGTGCTCTCCCAAGCCTGGAGCTAAGGCAGTTGGCACACTTCGTTTCCCGTTGAATTTGATGGGCTGCCCAACCGTTTTCATTTTTCCGTAGCGCTTATCGTCCACATCGACAAGGATTCCACTCGCCAAGGTATGAGGATGATTTACAACGTCAGAGAAAGAGTTGATTTGGGCGCAAGGAATACCGTTTTCGACGAGAAGGTCTTGCCAGTACGCAGCAGTTTGCATAACCAGCTTTTCGGTAATCCGTTGCGCTACGAGATCTCTATGGCGTACGCGATTCGCGTTTGAATCGAATCTGGAGTCGCCTTTCATATCATCGAGCCCCAGCACGACACAGAGGCGGTCCCATAGACTCTCGCTGGCGACGCCTATCAACAGGCGATTGTCTTGCGCCTGATACGCTTCGTAGGGACACAGCGACTCATGAGCGCAGCCCATGCGCTCAGGCTCGGAGCCGCGTTCCCAATAGCTTTGAAACATGTAACCCAGCAAGGCGACACCCGTTTCGAAAAGCGACACCTCAATACGGCATCCTTTTCCATTTTTTTCTCTATCGAGCAAAGCGGCCAATATGGCAGAGGTAGCATGCATACCCGTGCCTTGATCGATAGGAGAAAAAGGCGCACGAACCGGTCCGCTATCTGGCTCCCCCATAATGGAGCACATACCGACAAAGGCCTGCAAAATCATGTCGTAGCCTTTTCCATGCGCAAGCGGGCCTGTGCTGCCGTATCCTGTAATACTGCAATAAATGATGTCCGGGTTGATTTCGCTTAACGTTTCATAATCTATCCCTAAGCGCTCTGTAACGCCTGGCCCAAAGCTTTCGACCACCACATCGGCAGACCGTATCAGCCGCTTTACCACTTCCGTCTCAGCATCGGACTTCAAGTCGAGCACAACACTACGCTTGGCTCGGTTTGCGTAATGGAATACAGCCCCTTCGCCATTTCGGAATGGCGGCCATCCACGTGTGTCATCTCCTTTACCTGGATGTTCTATCTTTATGACTTCAGCGCCGTATTCGGAGAGGGCCTGGGTGCATATTGGTCCAGCCAGAACCTTGCTGAAATCCAGAATTCGTATATCTTGCAGTGGTTTAATTGACATAGATACTTGCCTGACGTTGGCTACTCAGTAACGGCCACCGGTGACGTGTATTACGTCCCCAGTGATGTATGCAGCGGACTCCGATACAAGGAAAGCCACCGTAGCAGCAACATCCTTCGGCGTGCCGAGCCGTGCTATTGGTGTGATTTTTTCTGCGGCTTCTCGGATCTTCTCGTAATGAGGTAACTGTGTGACAGCATCAGTGTTGATAATTCCAGGCGCGACGGCATTGACAGTGACATTGAAACGTCCGTTTTCAAGCGCCATGGCTTTGGTAAAGCCAATGATCCCTGCTTTGGCTGCTGAATAATTGGCTTGCCCTGCATTACCCAGATGAGCGCGTGATGATATGTTTACAATCCGGCCCCAATTATTTTTTGAGAAAAAAGGTATAGCTTCTCTAGTACAGAGAAATGCACCCTTGAGAATGACATCCACCACGGAATCCCAATCATTGATTTCCATCTTGGTGATCCGCATATCACGCGTAAAGCCGGCGTTGTTCACCAGAATGTCAACGCTTCCGAACTGACCCACGGCCTCTTGAAACAAACCCTTCACGGAGGCCTCGTCTATGACATCCACTTGGCATGCCAAGGAGGTTGCTCCGGCCGCGCCAAGTCGACTGGCAATGTCTTTTGCAGATGTTTCGTTGATATCAGCTACAACGACTATTGCGCCCTCTTGAGCCAAGTATGTGCAGATTGCAGCGCCGATACCACTTCCACCTCCTGTCACAACAGCGACCTTACCTTTCAAACCCAAATCCACTGGCATACCTCTCTGTTTGCTTTACGATGTCGAACGAAACTGCTTTTTGGAAGCGAGAACACGCGGCGCCCCTGCGTCCAGATACACGACTACCTCCTCTTATTTTGAGGATCGTGCTGGTCGACGTACCTGAGAACCGGAAATGATGCGGAACTGGCGGGCGCTCCCTATCTGCACAGAGAGCACCGCATCGTGACACTACTCGTCTACATATGCGTAGCCGCCTTGCCAGTCTGGACGGCGCTTCTCGCTGAAAGCACGCAGCCCTTCCTGGGCATCGGCAGTGCCGGCAATAAGACAGAAAGTGTCAATGACATCGGCAACGCGCTGGCGGTAATCCTGTTCATGAGCCCTGGTAAACGCCGCGCGTGCCAGCTTCATTACCGAGGGTGACTTGCTGGCGAAAAGTTGAGCCAATTCCATGGCGTGATCCAGGGCACAGCCGGCGGGTGCCACGCGGCTCACCAGGCCAAGGTGCATCGCTTGTTGCGCATCGAATGACTGTCCTCCGAACAATAGCTCGAAGGCTCGGTGCCGGCCCACAATGCGCGGAAGGTGTGCAAAATGAATTCCCGGTATCAGCCCAACGTCTATCTCTGGATATCCAAAGGTCGCACTCTCGTCACACACAATGACGTCGCAAGAAATGGCCAATGTCATTCCGGCCCCTCGTGCAGCCCCGGAAATGGCTGCGATAGTCGGCTTACCTATCGCTCTTTGTGCGTCGTGCAGATCCAGGTACAAGCGTGTGAGCAACTCGTGTACTTGCTCTGATGTCCGGGCTTGTACAAGATCAAGATCCAACCCGGCACAGAAGCGTCCCCGCGTTGCACTGGATATCACTACTGCTCGCACTGAGCCGTCAGCGCCGGCACGATTGAGCGCGGAAATCAGAGCCTCAATGGTTGCAAGGTCCAGTGCGTTGACGGGAGGCCGCTCCAATCGGATATGGCCGATTGGCCCGTCTTGGGAGTAGTGGACAGTGGTCATCATTACGTTCCGTGTCAAGATTGCTGCCGCTTTCTTATGTTGTGGGCTTCACACCGATTTTTTTGGCGATGTTGGTCCACTTGTCACTTTCAATGCTCAGGAAGCGAGTCAGCTCTGCAGGTGACGTGAGCAAGGCATCAGCACCTCTGGCACGTAGCGCTGCGATATACGCAGGGTCATCGATCACCTTTGCGAACGTGTTTCTCATGACCTCTAATACTGGAGGTGGGGTTCGCGCTGATGTAAACAGCGCAAACCAGAACTTCAAATCGAACGCGGGATAGCCAGCCTCACTCATGGTGGGCACGTCCGGCAATTGTGGTGAGCGGCTAGTCGCGGTAATCGCCAATCCACGCAGAGTACCTGCCTGGATGTGGCTCATGGCGGTCGTCATATTGCTGAACACACAATCCACCTGACCACCGATCACATCTGTAAGGGCCAGCGCGCTCCCACGGTAGGGAACCTCAAGCGCCTGGAAGTCTCCCAACTGCTGGAATAGCGCTCCGTATATGTGCGCAGAGGTTCCTGATCCAAAGTTTGCAATACTAAGCTTGTCTGGAGCTTGGCGCGCATACTCGGCCAACTCGGCCATGGAGTTCACATTGACTTTGCGGGGGTTCAGCACAAGCACATTGGGTATGGTCGCGGTAGTTGCTACGCCAGCCAGGTCGCGCTGCGCGTTGAAGTTCCCGTGTGGAAACATCAAAGGGTTAACTGCTTGAACCCCCACTGTGTTGTGGGCCAGTGTGTGTCCGTCAGGCTCGCTTTCCGCGACGTAGCGGGCGCCTAGGTTTCCGCTAACGCCTGGACGATTCTCGATCACCACCGGGTAGCCAATTGCTTTTTCCAGAGGCTCAGCCAACAAACGGACAACGAAGTCTGTGGGGCCGCCAGCAGGAAACGGCACAACAATATTTACGGGTTTTGTAGGCCAAACAGGATTCGCTCGCACGCCAATGAAAGGGAATGCTGCCAAGGCTGAAGCGCCGAGTAGAAAAGTGCGACGTTGTGTCATTGTTGTTGCCTCCTTTATTGTTGACGCTACTATTACATCGCGCTATATATAAATCCAATACTCATATGTTATCTTTGCCATCAATAAAATTAATATCAAAGATACGGGACATGAACTCATGGCTATCGACCTTCGAAGTCTCAAATATTTCATTTCAATTGCTGAGACAGGATCGCTTAGCCGAGCAGCTGAGGAGCAGCATATTGCCCAACCTGCGTTGAGTGCCCAGTTGAAGAAGATGGAAGCCGACTTGAATGTTTCTCTTTTCCAGAGAAACGCCCGTGGGGTTACATTGACCGAACCTGGAGTGCGGTTTCTATCGCATGCTCGCGACATACTGGATCGCTTTCGTATAGCTTGTGAGGAAGCTAGGCAAGGGGCAGGAGAACCCATCGGGCGGGTGAGCCTGGGATTGCCGCAATCGATGGGCGCTGTGCTTACCGCCCCCCTGATAAAGCAATGCAGTGAACAGTGGCCAAAGGTGAAACTGCAAGTGATGGAGATTGCCTCCGGCGACGTTCCGATGTCGCTATTCAGACGCAGCACAGGCTTGGGGATAGTCTATGACAACAACAACAGCCGCGACCTTCAGTTTTCAGAGCTAATCAGCGAAGAGCTGGTATTGTTAGGCCCACCTCGGCGCTTTTCGTCGTTTCCAGTCAACCGGCCAGGAGATGCTGAGAAGATTCAACTAGCAAAGCTCGAAGACTTCCCGCTGATCCTGCCTGCGGTAACTAATGGCCTTCGCCAATTGATAGAGAGCACGGCTGCGGCATCGGGGGTAAAACTGAAAACCATTGCGGATGTCGATGCTATTTCACAAATTATAAATTTGGTTGGTGAAGGGCACTGTTACTCAATTCTTTCTTACTCGGCTGTCGTATCTGCGCTGAGTAAGGGCACTATTTCAGTGGCTCGACTTACCCAGCAAAAAATCATTCGCAAAGCGTATCTGTGCCATTTGCGGGATTTGCCGCTGAGCCAGGCAGAATTGAGTGTGAAATCACTCCTGAAAACGATTGTGGACGACTTGGTTCAGCAGCGTCACTGGCCGGGGGCTTCGGAAGACTTTGAGAGTGAGTGAAGGACGGGTGGGGCATCTAAATCGTCCGTTCTGGATCATCGATCAGCAGCCAGCACTGCCGCCAGCCCCTCTTGCAGATCCTTGACGAAGTACTCGGGAACCTCCAGCGATGGGAAATGCCCCCCGGTATCAGGCGTCCGCCATCGAACGATCTGTCGGCAACGTTTCTGCGCCCAGGCAAGCGGACACTTTTCGATGTCACGGGGATAGATGCTGATGGCGGACGGGACGTCGACCCGAAGCTCGGGATCGAGTGAGTCGTGGCTTTCATAATAGATACGGGCCGCTGACGCGCCGCTGCGCGTCAGCCAATACAAAGTTACGTTGTCAAGAATACGATCTATGGAGATTCGCTCGAACGGACTGTCTTCGGTATCCGTCCACTCGGCGAACTTGTCAAAAATCCAGGCCAGGAGCCCGACCGGTGAATCAACGAGCGAGTAGCCGATCGTCTGGGGCCGGGTCGCCTGCTGCTTCGCATATGCGGCACGGTAGCGCCAGAAGTCGCGGGTTTCCTCTGTCCATTTGCGCTCCATCGCTGTCAGTCCATCCGTGGTCAACCCGGGAGGCGCCTGCGCGAGCGTTGTGTGGATGCCCAGCACATGACCCGGATATCTGCCGCCGAGGATGGTAGTAATCACGCCTCCCCAGTCACCGCCATGGGCTGCGAACCTGCTGTAGCCGAGCCTGCTCATCAGCGTCACCCATGCAGCCGCTATTTTCCCTGTGCCCCACCCCGTGGTGGCGGGCTTGTCGCTGTAACCGAAGCCTGGCAGCGATGGCGCCACGACATGAAATGCCGGTGTGTCTGCATCTTTTGGGTCTGCCAGTTCGTCTATGACATCGACGAACTCAGCAATGCTGCCTGGCCAGCCATGCGTCAAGATCAAAGGCGTGGCATCTGCACGCGCGGACCGGCGATGCAGGAAGTGAATTCCCAGGCCGTCGATAGTCGTGCGGAACTGGCCGATTTGATTAAGGCGCGCTTCGAATGACCGCCAGTTGTATCCGGTACGCCAGTAGTTCACGACATCGACGAGGTCGGCGAGAGGAACGCCCTGGTCCCATCGGCGCGGATCAGGCGCGGCGCGATACACCGTCTCTGCCTCCGGTAACCGCGCCGCGGCAAGTCGCGCGCGCAGATCGTCGAGATCAACATCTGTTGCGTGAGTTTCAAATGCGCGTACTTCGCTGTGTAGCGTGGACATGAGCTCTCCTAGCCGTCATGGAATCGACTTCAATCCATTATGAACCGTCTAAGACGGTTCTATCATGTGGCCATAGTAATATGCTCCCTTAACAAGGTCAACCAGCTAAGGTGGTTCCATGCGTACTGAATTTCCTGATTTTCGCCTCGGCAGCGTGCTGGCGACCAGCTTCACCGGGACGCTGTCCGAGCGCCGCGGCAACCCCGTGGAGCGCATCCCCACCCCGCAGCGACTCATAGACTGGCTGGCGGTGTACGACCTCGCCGTGGATTCCTGCACCGCTGCCCAACTCGACCTCGCACGTGAACTGCGGGAGTCGATTCATGCAGCAGCCACCGCCGCTGCAATCGGGAAGCCGCTTCCGGTATCCGCAGTTCAAGTGATCAATGATTGCAGCGCTCGAGGTCAGGCCGCTGCAATCCTGACGCCGGAAGGCAAGCGGCAATGGCGACTCAGTGTAGCTTCCTGCGTAGAGGATGCGCTCAGCGTCATCGCCGCCGATGCGATCAGCATTCTTGCAGGTGAACGAGACGGAAAACTGGCCTTGTGCACATCACCCACCTGCCAAGCCGCCTTCTTCGACACCAGCCAGAGCCGCACCCGCAAATGGTGTGACATGAACACTTGCGGGAATCGTCAGAAGAAAGCACGCTTTCATGCCAATCAGCGGAAAAAACCATTGGCGTGACTCGTTGGGTACCGCACATGCGCAGCAATCTCAGCAGGCACGAGCATCTAACGTTGACACGATGGAGTGCCATGAGGATTCGATGAGCCCGGGCACCGACATACAGGTAGGGACAAGCATTTCTCATCAATGCTCTATGGATCATTCAATCTGAAATACAATTGCATTTTAGTTAACCGAATAAGGAGCGCCATGGCGCGCCCCGACCTCAACTTGCTCCTGGCATTGGATGCGCTACTGACTGAAGGAAGCGTCATCGGCGCTGCGCGTCGCATGAGCTTGAGCCCACCAGCAATGAGTCGCACCTTGAGTCGTATCCGAGAAGCTTTAGCTGATCCGGTCTTCGTTCAGGTCGGCCGCAAGCTCATACCCACGCCCAAGGCACTCGCATTGCGCGAGCAGGTGCGCATAGCGGTCGAACAAGCCACGCAGGTGTTTGACTCCGACATCGAGATCAACCTGAAATCTGTGGACAGGCGTTTTAACGTCCGCGCCACTGACGAATTCGTGAGCATCCACCTGGGTCATCTGTTGGGCGCGATGGCCAGAGAGATGCCGCGCGCGATGTTGCGTTTCTCACCGGAAGAAGATGACATAGACGAAGAGGCCCTGCGCAGCGGCCGCATTGATTTGTTTATCAGTGCTTCGCGCAATCTGGGACCCGAGATGCGCGTACAGTCGCTGTTCACCACAACGTTCGTAGGCGTTGCACGAGCGCACCATCCGATTTTTGACGATGAAATCACGCCTGAACGTCTTACTCGCTGGGAGTACATAAACGTGTCGCGGCGTGGGAAAGCCATCGGACCGATAGATGCAGCTTTGGAAGAACAAGGACTGCGCCGACATGTCGCCCTGGTCGTACCCACCCCTTATACGGCGTTGTTTGCGCTACAGGATTCAGATCTGCTGCTATCATTGCCAAAGCATCTGGCCAGTAGTGCGCTTGCTGCAGGCCTGCGTATTCGCTTGTTCGAACTACCAACTCCTCTTGAGACAATACCGCTGACACAGGCATGGCATCCTCGCCTGGATAGTGATCCTGCCCATCAATGGCTGCGGCATACGATCCACGGTCTGTGCACTGAGAATCAGCCATAAACAGCCAGATGGACAAAATCAAAAAATAACTACTTCAATGAGTGTGTATTATGCACTCATAAAAGTGCAATAAATTCACTTTTCGGAATGCTCGCTCATATCTACAGTGATGGTATTCATCACTGTTTAAGGGCTTTATCGTGCGTTCTGCGAACGTGCCTTCGGCATCTCCAAGCATTCTTTTCCGCCGCTTTTCCCAAGCCTGGGGATCGTTCGCACATGGGTTGTCGTATCTCGACCTGACAACACCGCGTGCGACCTACGTCATGCGTTCAATTCTTGCCGCATGGTTGGCACTCGTTGTCGCTTATTTACTGGATCTGCACGCACCGTATTCAGCGGCTTCCAGTGTGCTGCTTGTCATTAGTCCGGTACAGGGAGCCGTGATCGGCAAAGGAACCTGGCGGGTAGTGGGTACCTTGGCTGGCATGTTGGCGGCCGTCATATTGATGAGCGCATTTGGTCAGATGCCCTGGCTGTTCTTGCTGGGATTTGGGCTCTGGCTGGGTATATGTGTGGTGGGGATGACGCTCCTGCGTCATTTTCGGGCCTATGGCGCAGCCTTAGCAGGATACACGGTGGGGTTGGCCGCCTATGGCGCTATGCAGCATCCAGAACTCACATTCGATCAAGTGATGGGGCGCGGCGCGTCCGTCCTGATCGGCGTGATGTGTCTCGCAGTGGTGTCAGCCCTCTTCAGTACCCAAAGCGTACGCAACCGCCTGGCGATTCAGCTTAACCGACTGGCAGCCACAACCGCGGACGTTCTCTCGACGAATATCCAGACGATTCACGGTGGTGGCGCGCTTAGTTGGAAGTTACTGGATATAGGTAGGCGCAACCTCATTATCGAAGTGTATGGGGTGGACGACCTGTTGGCGCTAGGAAAGGCCGAGTCCGCTGACGTGGCCCAGCGTGCCAATGCGGTACGACAAACGATGGTGTCCCTGTTTTCTGCGTTGGTAGGCGGCATGCCTCCTATGCAGGAGAACAGTGCAAGCCTTCGTGTATTGAGATCACTGCAGCCGGCCTGGGAACAGGCGTGGCAGCAAACTAGTCTGACACTGACCAAGGAATCAGGCCCTGACGGACTGGCACGTGCCGTTCATGCGTTGTCCGATGTACGTGCGCAATTGATGGACATTCTCGCTACGACTTCGCTCGACGACGAGCTGGAGCATTCCACACTGATGATCGCAGGCGACCGTCTGATCGAACAGCTGGACGACTACCTCGAAGCACTCAAGGGTTTAGCCCGCTTCTATTACCCCCGGCCCGCAGCGGAAAAAATTTCGGTGCCTTTTTATCGCGATACTTCGGCGGCGATTCAGAACGGGCTGCGAGCACTACTGACTGTCATGTTTGGCGGCGCGTTCTGGATAGCAACCGGATGGTCATACGGAGCCATGATGCTGGCCGGGTTGGCAGCAGCGAGCGCACTGCTTTCTACAGCCCCCAATCCCGCGCTCGGCGCCGTCGCATTCATCAAGGGCACGGTGATTGCCGTTGTGATGGCCTTCCTCTGCTCTTTCGTCGTTCTGCCACATGTGTCTGGCCTGCCATTGTTGTTGCTGATCCTTGGCCTGTTCTGGCTGCCAGCCATCTACGCAACCACGGTACCTCGTTATGCATTGGCCGGCGTTGCCTATCTCGTGGCTTTCACGACGCTGGCGGCGCCAGACAATCCGATGCACTACGACTTTGCACTGTTTCTCAACGGCTCAGCGGCGTGGATACTAGCGACATGTTTTACGCTTCTTGGGTTCAGAGCGGTGCTGCCGCGCAACTTGTCACGTGACGTGGCACGGCTAAGCCAGACTATCCGCGACGAAGCACTCGACACATTTAGAGGCCCGCGGACTGAGGTGAGCACGTGGCAGTGGCGTCAACAGCATCGCACAGCACAACTCGGCGCCTTGCTCAGAACCCGACCGGAGGTGATGCACCGAGCCATCTCCAATGCTTTGGCCAGCATTCACTTGGGCCGAGAAGTCCTGCGCGTGCATAAATGGTTGCGACAAACTCCCAAGGACTCCAGTTCGCATCACGTTATAGCCGGCGCTTTTCGCAACATGAGTCGTCGTGCGAGCCAGCCCAATATAGCTGCAAAGCATGCCCGCCGCGCTGCCAAGCTCTTGTCGCAAATACCTGCCATGGACCGTGCCGAAATGGCCGAAACACGGCAACTCAACGTCGTGCTGCTCGATATTGCCGCGCTGCTAGAAAATCACGCGGATTACTTTTCAAACCGATCAAAAGGTCACGTCGATGCTCAGTGAGATCTCATTGGCCGGCATCTACCTGCCGCCATTCTTTGTCTATGCGTGTATCGCGCTTCCGATCTATTTAGGAGTTCGCTTCGTGCTTGCCCGTAGCGGCGTATTGCGGTGGGTCTGGCACCCAGGCCTGTTCGAATTCGCAATCTCTCTCTGTCTCGTTTCAATGTTGATTCTCTATGTCTAAGCTTGCACTCTCAGCACAACCGCTCATTCGGGCGGGATTTACATTGCTCGTTGTTATCGCCACAGGATGGTTTGTGAACAAACTTTGGCACGCCTATGTCCTGGCCCCCTGGACACGCGATGGCCGCGTTAATGCTCAGATCGTACGCATGGCGCCTGAGGTATCCGGCAGCGTAGTTGAAGTCGCGGTGTCAGACGACCAATACGTGAAACAGAACGAGGTGCTCTACCGTATCGACCCTGCCAGCTTCGCTCTGACGTTGACAAAAGCTGAAGCTCGGCTAGCTGCGGCTACCGCTTCGCTGCGCCAGAAGGCCGAGGACGCCAAGCGACGTCAAGGCATGGAGAACCTCGTGCCCGCCGAAGAAATCCAGCGTGCGAACCGAGCGGTGGTCACGGCCCAGGCTGAACAGCGAAGTGCGCTTGTCGACGTGGATAGAGCCAAGCTCGACTTGTCGCGCACCATCTTACGCGCTCCTGTGGACGGCTATGTCACGCACTTACGCCTGAGCAAAGGCGACTATGTAGCGACTGGGCAGCCAAGTATCGCCTTGGTGAGTGCAAAGAGCTTCTGGATCACGGGTTATTTCGAAGAAACAAAATTGCACAGTATCCGGCCTGGCGCGGCAGCGCAGATTCGGTTAATGGGTTCTGACAGAATCATCCCTGGTCGGGTTGTCAGCATCGGGCGCGGTATCACTGACTCCAACCAGCAGGCCGATGCCCAAGGTCTGCCGAGCGTGGAGCCCAGTTTCAGTTGGGTCCGCCTGGCGCAGCGCATCCCCGTACGTGTAGAGTTCAAGCAACTTCCGCATGACATTGTGTTGGCCGTAGGCATGACAGGTAGCATCGAGGTGGCGACAACGGAAGGTGAATCACCACCTCATGGCCGCCTCGTATCACTGCTGCACAGTTGGATGTAAGGGATGGTCATGCACGCATTACCGAATCACACTCTGCAGCGACGTCGTCACGCGCTCATGATGCTCTCCCTCTTAGCGGGTCTGTCCGGGTGCACAACGGTAGGCCCTGACTATCACAGACCCGTGCTGCAGGTGCCTGCGAATTGGGTCGAGGCCAGAGCAACCTTCAGAAAAGGCGACCACGACGGCCTTCGTACGTGGTGGCAATCATTCCAAGATCCCATGCTCGATAGCCTGGTCGATCAGGCCTTGATGCGAAATCAGAATCTGGATATCGCACTGGCACGGTTGCGGCAGGCACGTGCTGAGCGAGTGCAGATCGCTTCCTCATCTGGACCTGCCGTTTCAGCCGTCGGCTCAGGAGAGGCCCGGCGCGACAGCAAGGCACTTACTTCGCAACCCGGAGGTGAGTCGCGAGCCTGGCATCTAGGTTTCGATGCGAGTTGGGAGCTAGATCTATTTGGCGGCACGCGTCGGGCGGTCGAAGCCGCCGACGCGGGTATCGAAGCGCTTGCTGAAGATCATCGTGCGCTACAGGTGAGCCTGGTTGCCGAACTGGTTTCCAATTACGCAGCCCTGCGTGCTACTCAGACACGTCTGGCTATTTCGCACGACAGCATCCACACGCTGGTTGACGCCGAGCGATTGGCCGAACAGGCATATCGGATGGGTTTGGGCACCTTGGCTGATGTTATGCAGGCACGTGCCGAACGTGAAACAGCCGAAGCGAAGCCACCTTTGATGGAGGCGGATATGGCCCGCTTCAGCCATGCCATTGGTGTCTTGGCAGGCGGCTTTCCCGGTGACTGGCAGGAAGCCTTGGACAAGTCTTCGCCGATGCTGCCGATGCGTGCCGACTTGCCGCTTTCAATGCCTTCTGACGTAATTCGCCAACGCCCCGATCTCCGGGCGGACGAGCGGCGCCTTGCCTCAGCCAGCGCCCAGATTGGTGTCGCAGAAGCCGAACGTTTTCCGAAGTTTCGTATCCCGTTGGGAATCGGCACGACTGCCAGCATAATTCACAGTCTCTTTTCCGGTGCCAGTTTGGCCTGGTCGGCGGGAATGCAGGGCAGCCAATCGTTCTACGACGGAGGACGTGCCCACGCGGGGGTGGTGGCGGCACAAGCAAACGCTGACGCTGCAAGACTGGTCTATGAGAGAGATGTGCGCGCTGCTCTTCGTGATGTAGAGGATGCCTTGACGGCATGGACAAGTGAACGCCAACGCCAGACATCCTTGAATAAGGCCGTTGTCGCTAGCCAACAAGCCTTGGAGCATTCGACCAGGCTCTACCGACGGGGATTGAGCGCGTACTTGCCGGTGCTCGTCGCGCAACGCACAGTAAACCAAGCGCGAGATGAACAGGCCCTTAGTCAGTTGGCAGAGATCCGAAGTGTCATTGCTCTTTACAAATCTTTTGGTGCAGGCTGGCAGGGCGCGCCCTTGAGCCAGGAGGCCGATCATTGATTCGCCCCCCCCCCTGATCCACAACATCCAAACCTAGAGCCGCTCGAAGCCTGACGTTTTCACGGCATCTGCAAAGCGCTTGATATCGCTTTGTTGGAACGCACGCATTTCCGCAGGCGCCAAAGGCATAATCTCGCCGGAGTTGCGCGCAACGAACTCTGCCGACTCGGGCTCATTCAGTATCTCAAGCAAATGCTTAGAAATCGTGGCTATGATTTTCGGGTCTGTGTCTGATTTCATCCACAGGGAAGTCCAGCTGTAGTGCACCGCATCGCTGTATCCCAGCTCGGCCAGCGTGGGAACGTCAGGCAGCTCAGGGTGACGAGCAGTGCCTGTAACCGCCAAGGCGCGCGCTTTGCCGGAGTTGACCGTGTTGGTGGTGCTCGGAGAGTCCAGCACGGCAACATCAATCTGTCCGCCGATAAGATCGGTTGTGGTTTGCGATAGCCCTTTGTAGAGAATGTCTTGCCACGTAAAATCCGCAGCCTTTAAAAAGGGAGCGACCGCCAACTGGTAACCCGCTGAATAAGTACCCATATTGAGCTGCGGCTTTTGTTTTCCTCGCTTGACCAGATCTTCTATGGTTTTGATCGGCGAATCGTTAGGCACGATGATGACGGCCATCGAGCGGGTAAGGCCGCTAATGGGAACCACGTCTTTTATCGGATCATACGCGAGGCTCTTATACACTGACACGTTGGCAGCCATAGGCGAATTGCTGCCCAATAAAATGGTGTATCCGTCGGATTTCGTAAGCTTCAGGCTCTGTACCGCAACCGCGCCGCCGGCGCCCGGCTTGTTTTCCACGATGACAGCCTGGCCGATGCGTTTGCTGAGCTTCTCGCCAAAGTACCGCGCATATACATCCGAGCCGCTGCCAGGACTGAACGGCACATAGATGGTGATGCTACGGTTTGGATAGTCTTCGCCTTGAGCCAGCACGCTAGTGCCAACACCCAGTGAAGCAGCGCCAGCGACCGTGGCCAGCACCTGAAGCAAGCGCCTTTTATTGTGTCTCATCCCTGCACTCCTTTATGTCGATATTTGCCTGTCACTATACCGACCATGGCTGTATCGCGTTATGCATAAAAGAACGCATCTATAACTTTACGTAATAGCGATCAGAAAGGCGGCTTTGCACCAGCTCGATGAACTGATCGGTGGCCGTGTCCGGCTTTGTGAATACCGAGCGGACGAGACTGACCGTAATGGGGATGACCTCTTTTAATGGCCGGACGACCATTCCGTTCCATGGATTTCCTTCCACCGAGAACTGATCGATGATTGCAATCCCCACGCCCTGGCGAACGAGAGAACACGCAAGCTCGGCGCGCGGAACTTCCACCGTCCGCGAGACGGTGCAACCGTAGTGCTCGAAGGCAGCCATCTGTATATTGCCAAAAGGGATGCTGCGCGAGTAAAGAATGAGCTTTTCATCTTCCAGTTGGGAGAGCGAGATCTCATCATGCCTGCACAGCCTGTGCCCTTCGGGTATCGCGCAGATCATCCGCCCCTGCATGAGCTTTTCGCTCCTGAGGTGCTGGGCCTCGATAGGCAGCACACAGACTGCCAGATCAGCCTTGCCACTGAGCAGTTCGGTCTGCATGTCCTGTATCAGCGTCGTATGAAATCGAATATTGACCTGCGGATGCGTCTGCAGAAACTCTCCGATCACACGCGGCACGACGCTCAGGCCCAGGCTCGGGCTGCAGATCACGCTCACGCTGCCCGAAGGCTCGCGCAGGGCATTCTCAACGAAAGCATCTACCTTTTCTGCCGCATCATAGACATGCGAGACCTCCTCATAGAGGCTTAAGCCAATTTTCGTGGGCGTAAGGCGGCCGCCTGTCCGGTTGAATAGTTTTAAGCCCAGGCTGGTCTCGGTATGGGCCAACAGCTTGCTTACCGCTGGTTGAGATACATAAAGCAGCCGCGCCGCCCCGCTGACCGAGCCCGATATCATCACCGCCCGAAACACCTCCATCTGCCTGAGTTTGAACCGCATACTGAATCTCCTGCATGATTATTAGAATAACTTTCGGTTATACATCAATAAGGATGTGAATAGTACGGCCTCACTTCTGGACTTAGACTGTGAAGCTTATGCGCTCACCTCCGATTCAGCGCAATAAACACACTCTTTTGCGGATGTAATACAGCATGAAAATTGGATTCGTCGGTCTCGGTCAGATGGGCTGGCCCATGTTTACAAGCCTGGCCTCCACAGCCAGCCCTGGAAGCGTCATTGGATTCGACTGCTCTCAGCCACGGATGGCTGAACTGCGCAGCACCCATGAAGGCACTGGAACGCTTGCCACATCGATAGACGAGCTGTCAGAGGTCGACGTACTCATTACGATGCTCCCACATGGTCAGGCTGTGCAGTCTGTCGTCCTGGGAGAGAACAACGACGGGCTGAGCGAACACCTCAACGAAGGAACGATTGTCATTGATATGAGCTCAAGCTCTCCGGCTGACACTCTGTTTTTATATAAGGCATTGGCGTCGAAGAAGATACGCCTGTGTGATGCACCTGTGTCAGGTAGCGTGGCCAAAGCCCGGACCAGCACACTCTCCATCATGCTGGGATGCGACAGCGATTTGGCAGACCTGGTCAAGCCCATACTCTTGAGAATGGGCACAGCAATTGTCTGCACCGGCGACATAAGCACCGCTCATGCCATGAAAGCGCTGAATAACTATGTATATGCAGCGGGCCTGCTTGCTGCGAGCGAAGCGCTGCTGATAGGCGAGGCGCTGGGACTGGACCTTGAAAAGCTGGTCGACGTTCTCAACTCGTCCAGCGGACGCAATGTAGCTACAGAAACCAAGCTCAAGCAGCACATGCTCGCCGGCGGAGATTTCAAAGCGGGTTTTGGGCTGAGGCTCATGGCAAAAGACCTGGGCATCACACATGGGCTGAAGGAGTCTCTGGGCTTTCTGCCGCCTCAATTGGCGCTGTGCTTCAAGACCTGGCAGGACGCTGCGCAAAAGCTTCCCGCCCAGGCCGACAATACCGAAATCATGCGTTACCTGAAGCGTGAACTGCAGCCCTCACCGTCGCGCGAGAATACATAAACACACATGGAGCAAAGAGATGTTGATTGCTATCAGAAAAAAAGCCCTCACCACAGAAACGCTATATCACGACGGCGGGCCCAGGCCAGACAAACCCTTGCGCCTGGCTTGCGCCTACGCCGTGGTGAAAAATCCCTACGCAGGAGATTATCAGGAAGATCTCATCGATTTCATGAAGGCACTTCGTGCAGTGGGCCTTGAGCTGGCGTCGGATCTGGTCAACGCAATCGGTAAAGAAAACGTGGAGGCCTACGGCAAAGCCGCAATCGTCGGCGTTAACGGCGAGTACGAGCACGGTGCAGTCTGGCATGAAGCCGGGGGCTGGGCCATGCGCGAGGTGCTCGGCGAACCCAAGGCCATGGTGCCGGCTTCGCAGGTTACCGCGGCGGCGGGATTTCGTCTGATCATGCCCCTGCACTACATTCATGCATCTTACGTCCGCAGTCACTTTAATTCCGTCGAGGTTGGCGCAGTCGATGCGCCCCGGCCTGACGAACTGCTCTTTGCGCTCGGAATGGCGGACGGCCAGCGCCTGCACTCCCGCCTCGGAGGGTTGTTGAAGAAAGACGTGACCGGGAATGACGGCCAGCGCTGACGACTGAGGTGGTGCAGGGTGGCATCCGCCAGCCCTGTCCCAGCAATGTTTCGCAACCTTGCAGATCCAGGGTGGTGACGGATCTGATGAGCCAGCGACTGTTATATGCAGTGTGATAACAAATTCTGCCCGCCGATCTGATGACAAACGGCACACGTTACTTTATGCTTTAGGTATGAAACCATTCCGGTGGAATCCCAAAAAAGGGGATATTCTCAAAGTTGAACGCGGCATATCGTTCGAAGCGATTGTGGTCGCCATCGAGTCAGGTGGGCTGCTCGATATTCTGGCGCATTCAAATGCGGCCAAGTATCCTAGACAGCAGATATTTGCTGTCAGCTACGAAGGCTATGTCTATTTGGTACCGTACGTGGAAGAAGACACCTACATATTTCTAAAAACTATTATTCCCAGCCGTAAAGCAACGCGGGACTATCTGAAGCGAGATAAATCTGATGCCCAAGACTGACAGCTACGAGCACGACATCCTGGCCGCTTACGACGCAGGCCAACTCAAGTCTGTTGCAAGCAAAAGCGAGCTGGCACGCATCCGGTCGGTCGCTCGTGCAACAGCCATCAAAGATAAGCGCGTCAATATTCGTCTATCGTCCGGCGACTTGAACGATATTCAAGTCAAAGCGCTCGAAGAAGGCATTCCATATCAAACACTGATTGCCAGCGTACTGCACAAGTACGTTACAGGCCAGTTGCGAGAGCGTTAAGTTATTCGGCGTACGGCGACAAGTGGTTCCGGGAAGCCCATGCGCTGTGCTTAGCCGCATTGCGCTGGCATGGCTATCGCTCCGCTAATCGGTACGTCGTATTTCAATTGCTAAGTGGCACGCTGAGTCGCCCCGGGTTTGCGGGGGGCTCCACTCGTTGGCAAATGGAGCCACTATGAGCCAGCAGAACAAGTTTTCCCCTGAAGTGCGCAAACGCGCCATACGCCTGGTGCAGGAGCATCGTGGCGAGTATCCGCCGCTGTGGGCGGCCGCGCGAAGCAGCTGCCCTCTCGAGCCTAGAATCAAGTACTCATTACAACGGGGCATGCCTATAAATAAATCGAATTCGCGCAATAGTGAAGGTTTATAATCGTTTTTGACCGGATGTAATCGATTTTGCGCAACATCCTGATAGGAAAATCAATCCAGTTCGCTCCTGATCCGGCATTAAAATTGAATTTTTACCAAAGAACGATTTTATAATTGATTTTATGCAGTCATAATCGAATTAACGCAATGCCGGTATAAATTCATCACTTGTGTGCATCCTGCGACAGCAGCACCAGGAACATTCCATGATTGACCTTCCCAATGATCCTATAGGCGCAGCGTGGCTAGCCCAGGAGTATCAGCTTCTCCCGATCGGGAGTCTGCCAGTACATAGCCAGATCGGCGGGCGACGGGCCACACAGATCAGCGACGGCGACAGACTGGAAACCTACCCGGAGTCCATGCGCCCTTCAGTTGAACCCGCAGCACACCTTCAATTCCATCTGCGCCATGAAGTGCCGCATCTCGAATTCCTGTCTCGCCTGTTCGCCAAGACCGGACCCGCCTTTGTTCAGGCTTGGGTCAATGCCGAACCCACCGGGCAGTATGCCCGCCGGGCTGCCTTTCTGTATGAGTGGCTGACCGAAAACACCTTACAGGTGCCGGAACGCATCGGCGGCAATTATGTCCATGCCATCGACGAGGCCAAGCTTGTGGCCGCCTCGTCGGATCGCGTCGTGAAAGTATCGCGCTGGCGCATCAATGACAATTTGCCGGGTACACGATACTTTTGCCCGACTATCGTCAAGACTGACACAACGATCCAGGCCATGGCCTTGGATATACCGCAGCTCGTCCTGGACCTGACGAACGAATTCGGCGAAGACCTGCTGCAACGCGCCGCCGTATGGATGACGCTGCGTGAGAGCAAAGCCAGTTTTGCCATTGAAGGTGAGGCAGACCGCGCCAGCCGCATCGAACGGTTCGCCGACGTCATAGCCCGACGAACGGGCCACGGCGACAGCCCGCTAAGCGACGCCGCGCTTGCTCAACTGCAAGGCGAGATACTGGGCAGGCGCACCACGCTCACGCATTTCGGCTTGCGCCAGTCGCCCGTCTTCGTAGGAGAAACTGTACGCTATCAGGATGTTGTGCATTATGTAGCGCCACCAGCCGATGACGTCGCGGCCATGCTGGAAGGCCTTCGTGTGTTCCTTGAGCGCACACAAGGACAATCGCCTGTCATGCGCAGCGCGGTAGCCGCTTTCGGGTTTGTCTACATTCATCCGCTGGCTGACGGCAATGGTCGCGTACATCGTTTTCTAATCAACGACATATTACGGCGCGATGGCGCAGTAGCCGAGCCAGTAATTCTACCCGTATCAGCAGTCATCACCGACGATTCGAGAGAGCGTCGCAGCTACGACCGCATACTGGACGAGGTGTCCAAGCCCCTGATGCAAGCGGCGCGTGAACATATAGCGTTTGCATCCAGACACACCACCTACCCGGATGGCGTCGTTTCCAACTTCGAGTTCAACGGCAATGAACAGGTTCGCCCAATGTGGCGCTATCTTGATTTAGGTCCGCATGTCGTTTACCTGTCCAACATCGTCAAGCGTACTCTGACGGAACAGATGCGCGAACAGTCACGCTATCTACGCAACCATGGGCGCGCTCGCCGGGCACTCAAAGAGGTGGTCGAAATGCCTGACCAACAGGCAGACCGTGTTCTTAGATCCATTGAGCAAAATAATGGTGAATTGAGTAACGCACTGGCCAAGCAAATGCCAATACTGAGTGAGCCCGGCGTATGGGCAGAGATCATCGAGGTCGTATCCCAAGCTTTCCAAGAGAGCCTGCCCGCCGATAGCCATATTCTCGACCGCTACCATCCATCACGGCCCGCTGGAAGCAAACCATGAACGCACCCCCAACTGAGCAGGAACTGCTGGGTCAAAACGCTCGAAGAAGGCATTCCATATCAAACACTGATTGCCAGCGTACTGCACAAGTACGTTACAGGTCGGTTGCGAGAGCGTTAAGCTATTCGGCGTACGGGTTTCGGAGCCTTGGCCCAGTAATCCCCCAGAACAGGACCGCGGTTATCACTCCATAGACATACATATTTCTGCCGAGTTCGCATAGCTAAATCACATAACTAGACCTAGCCAATCATACCCAAATTAGGTATGATAAAACCCAATATGGGTATAATAAACACCGCTTCGTCTTCGCGCAGTCTCTCCAATGCGCTCTTTTCCGGTACCAAACAACGGGTGCTGAGCATTCTGTATGGTCAGCCCGCGCGTAGCTTTTATGCGAACGAGTTGATCAGCCTGGCGGCAAGTGGTTCCGGGGCCGTGCAGCGTGAGCTGGCCACGCTGACCAACAGCGGCCTGGTTACCGTGAAATCGGTCGGTAATCAAAAACACTACCAAGCCAACCCAGATTCGCCCATCTTCTCCGAGCTATGCGCAATCGTACAGAAAACAACAGGCTTGGCCGAACCGCTACGCGAAGCACTTACGCCCCTGACCTCCCAAATCACGGCTGCCTTTGTCTACGGTTCCGTCGCCAAGAAAACCGATACGGCCAGCAGCGATATAGACTTGATGCTGATCAGCGACGAAATCAGCTACGGAGAATTATTCTCTGTACTGGAAGACGCCAGCACGAAGCTGGGCCGCCCCGTCAACCCCACGATTTTGACACGCGAAGAGTTTGACAAACGTTTAGTGAACCAGGAATCCTTTCTGACCCGCGTTATGGAGCAACCCAAAATCTGGATCATTGGAGAAAGCAATGTCCTCGACATTTGAGAACATGAGCGGCCCCGGCAAGCCCTTGCGGGCTGAGCCTCCAGACAAGAAAGAATTCGAAGGCCTCGTTCGTTCTGGTCGCGCCAGATTGCGTGATGCCCTAAACACGACATTATCAATTGAAAGTCGATTCGACCTCGCCTATAACGCAGCCCATGCGCTGCGCTTAGCCGCATTGCGCTGGCATGGTTAGCGCTCCGGTATAACTTCGAGCGAAGTGCGCAGGTCGCAGTACAGCTGATGATGGACCGCATCAATGGCTCCGCACCGCCCGGGCCGCGCAAGATCATGGTGCCTTGGGACCTGGTTATAGGCGCATCATGCGGAACCGACTGTGGCGCCCACTTCCTGAGAGATTGAATTCAGGCACGCAAGAAGGCGCGGAGCAACTTTTTCGACCAAATGCTGCGGCGAATATTTATAAGCTGGCCCTCCGCAATTCAGTACGTAGGTGTCGCCATGCGGCATGGTAATGGGCGCCGCTATGGCGTTCACCTCTGGATGCCAGTCACCATATGAGACCGCATATCCGAGTCTGGAATAATCGTCGAGCGCTTTTGAAAGCGATGCAGCGGCTGCAGGCCAGCGCTCCTGCATGCTGGCCCGCAAGCCGTCTATCAGTTGTTCACGCTCGATCTGTGGCAATGAGACCAAATACGCACGGCCACAGGCTGATGTGGTAAGACCCAGCCTGGCCCCAACGCCGATACGCATGACAATGGCTGCAGATAAGGGACGCACGGTTTCCAGCAGCACCATGTCGAATCGATCCCGAGTGCCCAAATGGACTGTAACGCCGGTTTCCTCAGCAAAAGATTTCATATACGGCAACGCTGCCGTCCGCATATCAACCTTGCTCAAAAAAGCCTGCCCAAGAGAGACAACGCCTGGGGCCAGCTCATATTTTTCGGAATCTTCACGACGACGGAGCAAACCGCCTGATATCAACGTAGACAACAATCGCAAGGCTGTAGCCTTGGGAATATCCGTGCCCGCCGCGATGTCTTTAAGCGTGGCCGGTGATTCGCATCCAGCAATGAAGCGCAGCAAATGCAAGCCCCGCGCCAAAGCGTTGACCTCCGCGGTATCACCCGCCTGATGAGCAGTGTCCAAGTTGTACCCTTAATTTTTAATGGTGGCGCCTAAAGCAGTTATGAAACCATGTGTCATTTTCTGAATTTTACTCGAAATTTTATGTTGCACGGGCAGAGGTAATGTGTGATTATTGAAACCATATTCCATAATTTAATGATGAAGATATGTTCCAACTCACGCCATTACCATCAGGATTTGGGGCAGAAGCTCAGGGTTTCGATCTTTCCCAGGAGCTCACCGCAAGCCAAGTAGAGACGATCACCGCAGCCGTAGATGAACATGCCGTGCTGGTTTTCCGCCAGCAGGGCCTGACACCGGCCAACCAGCTCCGATTCGCACGATATTTTGGAGAATTGGACCTTGGTTTCAAAAAAACCTCAAAATCGCACAATAGACTCGGTCATGAACAACTGATCGACATATCAAATGTTGACGAGACCGGCGAGGTTGCCAATCGCAATCATCGCAAGATAGTCGGCAACCTTGCGAACCAACTATGGCACAGCGATAGCTCGTTTCAGAACCCATCGGCGCGCTATTCAATGCTCCATGCGGTAGTCTTGCCCGCTGTGGGAGGAGAAACTGAATTCGCAGACATGCGAAGTGCCTACGAAGCATTGCCCGAATCAGAAAAACGACGATTGCAGGAGCTGGAGGCCGAACACTATGCCTTGCACTCGCGCTTTCTGCTTGGCGACACTGACTATACCCAGGAGCAGCGCGACGCAGTCCCTGCAGTGATCTGGCCCATTGTTCGCACGCATCCGATTACCAAGCGCAAGCTGCTGTTTATCGGTGCGCATGCCAGCCATGTCTCTGGCATGCCGGTAGCGGAAGGAAGATTACTCCTCATGTCGCTGCTCGAGCACGCCACCCAGTCTAAATTCGTCTATCGCCACACATGGCAGACCGGAGATCTCGTGATATGGGATAACCGCAGCACATTGCATCGAGGCAGGCCTTTTGACCTCACCGCACGGCGCGAGCTTCGCCGGGCCACCACCCTGGATATGTAGCAAACATCGGCGCCAGAACACTCAATCACCTGGCATTGTGCAATTCGAATCCGCAATGCGAAACCTCGCAAAAGCGGAACGTGGAGACATGATGAAAAAAATCCTACAGCTACTACTATTGGCAGCGATACTAATGATTCAGCCGCCTGCGTGGGCTGCGAGCCATAGCTTTCCCAACGCACCTGTACGCATCATCGTGCCCTTTCCGCCCGGAGGGCCTACCGATTCTCTGGCCCGCATCATCGCAGACGGGATGCAAAAAAGCTGGAAAACACCCGTCATTGTGGAGAACAAGCCCGGCGGGGGAACATTGATAGGTACCGACCATGTGGCCAAGTCCAAGCCGGACGGACTTACGATCGGTATAGTAATTAGCGGATTTACGATTAATCCCTCCATCCGCCATCCCATGCCGTATGACACGCTTAAAGATCTGACCGGCGTCACACAATTGGCCGAATCGCGTTTAGTGCTTGTCGTAAACCCCTCAGCGCCCTTTGATACCGTGCCAGAGCTTATAGCAGCTGCCCGAGCCAATCCTGGAAAACTGACCTATGCCTCGCCGGGGGTGGGTACTTCCACACACCTGGCCGGGGAGCTATTCAAAAATGCTGCCGGCGTGGACATCCTGCATGTGCCCTACAAAGGCAGCAGTCCTGCGCAAACCGACCTTATCGGTGGGCAGGTGGACATGATGTTTGACCTGCTCCAATCGGCAGAGCCCTTTGCCCGGGACGGTAAGCTAAAGATCATTGCCGTGGCATCAAAGGAAAGAGACCCGGCATTGAAGCAATACCCGACAATTGCCGAAACGTTGCCCGGATTTGAAGTCAACAGCATGTTTGGTCTGGTCGTTGCCGCAGGCACGCCTTCGGAGATAATCGAGAATATCCGCGACACGGCAGCCCAGGTGCTGCACTCACCCAAGGTCAGCAAAACCGTTCAAGATATGGGCATGACGATAGTGGCATCGGAACCTGGCGACTTCAATCGTTTTCTGCAGGAAGAAGTCAAAAAATGGCATGGTGTCGTGCAGAAGAGCGGTGTCAGCATCAACTGATTATGATCAGTCCAATGCTGCCTGCACTGCCTCGGCAACGGCCTCCTCCAAAAAGTCCAGTCTGTCCTGCCCCCAGTACAGTTCTTCTTTGAACACATAAGCAGGAGATCCAAACACACCCTGAGCAACCGCCTCGTCGGTGTATTGCCGGTATACGGCGTTGACGTCATCCGTCAGCGCCCGCTGCAAAATCCGTTCCCCAGGAAAACCCAGCGTTTCGGCGACAGACACCAATACTTGTGAATCAGATATATTCTGCTCGTGACACCATTCGGCGGCCAGGATGGCCTTGTACAAGGCCGCCACGTTCAAACCCATTTGACCGGAGGCGATCGTGTAGCGTGAAGCCAAATCTCCGTTCGGACACATATGGCGAGGCCGGATGTTGATATGCATATCCAGCCGGCACATCCAGCGCCGCAATTCTGCTTCGCGATAAGCCTGCCGCTCGCGAGAACGTTGATTCAATGGAATCCCGCCGGTTCGTGCATACACATTCAGCAGATCAACTGGCTTGTAGCGTATTTCGACGCCGTGTCGGGCAGCAATGCCTTCCAGGCGGTCAGCGCCCAGGTAGGCCCAGTCCGAATTGATCCAGAAGTAATAGTCAATGGTGCTCATGCGCGCTGTCCCGACAGTTCAGGCATGATGGTGACCAATGGCGGACTGGATCGCATGCGCCACGCGCAGAAAAAGGCAATCACGCCCAATGCGCTCAAGTACCAGACAATATATTGCGGGTTGCCGTCATTGGCGGCCAATAGCCAGGTCGCCACGATAGGCGCCATTCCCCCGCCAATTGCGCCGGACACCTGGACAGCCAGCGAAATACCGCTGTAACGAACTTCAGATGGGAACTGGTTGGCAAACAAGATGCCTTCGGGGCCGTAAAGGCAGGCGTATACGATGCCGATCGCAACGACCATCGCCGCTGTGATCCACATTTCATGTCGCGTACTCAACAGATCAAAAAAGAACATACTGAATACGCCAATGCCGATCGCACCGAGCATGAATACCCATTTATGTCCAATACGATCACCCAGCATGCCAGACAAAGGCATGGTGAAGAAGGCCAGGAAGGCGCCCCAGATAATGGCGTCCAGCATCATCGTTTTTTCAATGCCCAGCGTACCGGTTGCATAGGCCAGCGCGAAGGTCACCACGGTATAGAACCAGGTCACTTCCGCCAGGCGCGCACCGACCACCAGCAAGACGTCTTTCGGATGCTTCTTCAACACCACCAGAATGGGAACATCCGCTTTCTTTCCTGCTTGCGCCATGGCTTCAAAGTCCGGCGATTCCGTGACCCTGACGCGGATAAACCACCCGACAAGCAGCAGCACGACGCTGGCCAGAAAGGGAATCCTCCAGCCCCATGACAGCATCGCTTCTTCGGGCAAGCTGGCCACTGCCCCCATGGCCAGCGATGAAAGAATGAGCCCGGGCGCAACACCAGCTTGGGGCAAGCTACCGAAGAACCCCTTTTTTCCCTTCGGAGCATGTTCAACAGCCATCAGCACGGCCCCTCCCCACTCACCACCGACAGCGATACCCTGAAGAAATCGCAGCAGCACAAGCAGCACGGCGGCCCAATAGCCAATACTTTCGTACGAGGGAATCAGCCCGATCAAGATGGTAGGAACACCCATCAGCACGAGCGTAATCAACAGCATGGACTTGCGCCCTACCTTGTCGCCAAAGTGGCCGAAGATGATACCTCCCAGCGGACGTGCAAAAAAACCTACTGAATAGGTGGCAAACGCTGCCAACGTACCCATCAACGGATCAAACTCGGGAAAGAATATCTTGTTGAAAATCAGGGCTGCTGCAGTGCCGTACAGGAAGAAGTCATACCACTCGATGGTGGTGCCCATCATGCTGGCAATGGCGGCGGTTACATACTGGCGGCGCGAGCGCCTGCCTTGCCCACCCGCAGAAGGTGTTGGCTGGATAGAAGACATGGTCTCCTCCTCGATATTAGTTAGATGATTGTTTTTGTGTGTCGCCCGGACTTATTTATGTCGGGACGTCTGCTAACCCTTGGGACTTACAGCCTGACCGCGTCCAGCATCGACGCGTCGCGATCGATTTGTCTACACCAATAATCAAAGGTGCCTTTTACGATCGATGGCTTGAGCAGGTAGTCATGGGCTTCTTTGGCCAGATCGTCCGCCACAGGAGTGAGCGGCCCGTAAACGCGTGCGCGCGTTTGCATGCGTGCCGCCCGCTCCAGATAAACCGACAAGTACGTGGCCTCTTCAACCGTCGCGCCCGTGGTCAGGTAGCCATGATGGGCAAGAATAATGGATCGCTTTCCGCCCAAGGCCTCGGAAATAATCACGCCTTCCTGGTCGGCAATCGGCACGCCGGGCCAGTCCGCCAGGAAGGCGCAATCATTATGGAAAGGGGTCATGTCCATCTGGGAAATGACCAGTGGTTGGCGTGCAGCAGCCAAACAGGATATCCATGGCGAATGCGCATGAACAATCGCGTTGACATCGGCGCGTTCTTTGTAAACCCACAAGTGGAAACGGGTTGCCGGGTTGGCCATGCCCTCGCCGGTCAGCGTTTCAAGATCGGGACCCACCTCGATAAAATCATCTGGCGTCGCTTCATCAAAGCCCAAACCGAAACGTAGCGTCCAGTATGCCCCTGGCCGCTCGGACCGCGCGCTGATCTGCCCCGCCAGTCCAGCCTCTTGCCCGGTGGCAGCCAGGATACGACAGGTATATGCCAGGCTCTGCTGTACGCTGCGCTCAACCGGCCTGAAATGCTGCCGCATTTCAGACGTTGCACGTTCGTCAAAATACTCTTTCTCTCTTAATGGCGCGTTCATGATGTATTCCTATGCTGGATTTTCCGTGCTGGCGCCAAACTGCGGGCCAGACGTGATGGCAATCAATTCTAGGAATAAGCACTACAAAGAACCATGAAGCAGCAGTCATATCAGTTATGCGGTATCGCCCCGCTGCTGTGAGTTCACGCCGTGATCGAGGCTAAGAAAACCCCGTAGCCATTTCCAGTAGCTGCTGAGCCAGTAATGGGACAGTGCCGCTGCTGCGCACAATAGCAACGACGCGGCGCTGCAATACGGGTGCGGCCAAAGGCAGCTTGGCCAGGCCGTGATCGTCCAGCAGCCGCGCTGGCGTATGTTCGGGCAATATACAGCCGCCGATGCCCAGCGACACCAATTGCAACATGGCATCGATGGTATTTGCCTCGGCTACGACCAGCGCGTCCAAATCTGCGCTTTTCAACATTCGACGCAACGCGAAGTCTTCGGGAAACGCCACCAGCGTCAAACCGGCATCACGCAAATTGATCGCCGCGTCGACGGGGTAGCGCCCTTTCTGCACTACAAGGCACATTTCATCGTCGAATAAAGTGACAGACGTTAACGCTTCCGATGCCACCGCAGAGTCATACACAAAGCCAATATCTGCTTTCCCTTTTTCCACCAGCTCAACCACGTCGGGCGAACTGCGGGCCATCACCGACAGGTTCACTCTTCGGTGCTGGCTGATGAATTTGGTCAATAGATTAGACGTAAAATAATGGCTTAGCGTATGGATGGTTGCCACCCGCAGGCTTCCTTCAAGCGCGCCTTCCTTGATCTTTGCTGCTTCCAGCGCAGCATCGATCTGCGCATAGTGTTGCTCAGTGCCTTCCTGCAGTTTTTTTCCAGCTTCGGTCAGCGAGACGCCGCGCCCCGTACGCACAAACAGAGATTGTCCCAAGAACGCTTCGATGGTCGCCAATTGCCGGCTCAGGCCGGATTGGCTGACGTCCAGTTCCTCAGCCGCTTTAGACAAGGACGAAAGCTCGGCGATTTTAAGAAAATAACGTAGCTGACGATCAAGTGGATCCATGGGTGCGTGATGGCTGGCGCGCGCCAGTCTGCTCCAGAGTTTAGTAACAACCTAAGGCGCGGCTAGATACCAACACCGCCCCATCAACGACTGGCTTCCGGTAAAACCGAACCACCAGAAGGCGAAACACGAATAAATCCCTGTATATGACTGGACGGACGCTCAGCAACCGGGACATGCTCAACTACGCCATCCTGATCGATGGACACGCCGGTAGACGTAATGCCGGCCAGGGCAACGCCAGGTGCGAGCGCCTGCCCTACCCCATAGGCCTGCACCGGACCGCCATTAATCGATAACAATGCGGTACCCCTTCCGGGCTTTCCCGCGATCAGGCCGACCACCGCCACCCGCACGCGCAAGGCCGCGCCGCCGAACCAGCGGGCGACCGGGGTGATGTCCCGGCCGGGGTCGGACGAAGCATCCAGCGCCGGGGGAAGGGCCTGCGGCGCTGGCGCCAGCAGCAAAGCGCCCCATACGCCTATACCCGCCGCCAGTGCCAGTGCAGCCACCCCTTTGACCAGCGTGGGTCCATCGGGACGACGCAATGCAGAGATGCTCATGGGCCAGGACTCCTTGCGGCAGAAGAGATAGGTCGAGTTGAGAACTTAACGCACGAAAATGCGCCGCAACACTATAGAGAGTGCTGATTGACGCGCACGATATTGTCATCTATAAACTTGGTAAATTCTTTCAAAATGATGACAATTCTAAATTTCTGTGAAAATCTATAAAAAGTATACGGGAGAGGGGGAGCGAGCGCAGCATTCAATGACACAACGGGCAAGCCGTAGCTGTCAACGCGGCTTCTCGCTCATCGAGATCATGGTCGTGGTGGTCATTATGGGCATCATGGCCGCGCTGATCGTGCCCAATCTGATGGACAGACCCGATCAGGCGCGCATCATTGCTGCACGCCAGGACATTGGCGCGCTCATGCAGGCGCTCAAGCTGTATCGGCTGGACAACGGCCGTTACCCCGCCACGGAACAAGGCCTGCAGGTACTGGCGGGATCGCCGCAACCTGGCCAGGCTGCCCGCCGCTCCTACATGGATAAACTGCCCAGCGATCCCTGGGGCACACCTTATCAGTACCTGAATCCTGGCGTACATGGGGAAATCGATGTCTTTTCTTTGGGGGCCGACGGCCGACCGGGCGGCGAAGGCAACGACGCCGACATCGGCTCCTGGTCTAAATAAGCGTGAGGCTCGGCAAGAAGGGTTTTCACTGCTCGAAGTACTGGTCGTGCTGGCGATTATCGGTATCGCAACGGCAACCGTCAGCATCAGCGCTTTCCAGGACGCAGACGTGCATGTCTTGCGCGAGGACGCCGTGCGCCTGACGCAACTGTTCGCCGTGGCCCAGGCCGAAGCCCGCAAAGGCGGCAGTCCGGTCATCTGGAAATATGATTCGCAGGGCTATGGCTTTGCGCGTGTCCCGCGCGACCTGTTTCTGCCCACGGGCATGGCGCGGCGCACCGGGCCCGTACGGGTCCAGGACTTTGCCGAGAACACGCCGCTACGCAGGCGCGGCTGGAGTTCGGATAATGCCATCGAAGTGACTGTCGATCCGCCTGCAGCCAACCTTTTCAATACAGAGTGGATATCGGGCCCGCTGGCGGTGAACTTGTCCGACGGGCGCAATACCGTTCATATCGTCCGCGCGGGCAATGGTCAATACAGGGTACAGCCATGACGACCTCCTGCACGCAAACCGGTTTCACTTTGCTCGAGGTGCTGATTGCATTGGCTATTGTCAGTGTGGCGCTGGCTGCCAGCGTACGCGCGCTTGGCGTTGGCGCCAATGGTGCGCAAGCCATGCAGCAGCGCAGCCTGGCCTTGCAGGCTGCGGAGAACCGCCTGACGGAACTGCGCCTGATGCGCAGCCTGCCTGCGCCAGGACGCAGGACAGAGCCGTGCCCGCAAGGACCGCTTCCCTTGGTCTGCGAGCAAGTGTTTCAGACCACGGTAAACAGGAATTTCCGGCTTGCGACCGTACGGGCGCGGCTGCGGGGGGGGCCCGTGCTGGCGGAATTGAATGGCTTGCTGTCGGCGCTGCCATGACACAGGGCGCACATCAACAGGGGTTCACCCTCATCGAAGTGCTGGTGGCACTCGCATTGATGGCGCTGCTGAGCGTCATCTCGTGGCGTGCGCTGGATATGGTGGATCGTTCGCGCGACCGCCTGGACGCCAGCACCGACGACACGCTGGGCCTGGTTCGTGTGCTGGGCCAGATCGAAAGCGATATCACCCGGCATGCGGGCAACGATGTTCTGATGACGTCCACGCCATGGGATCCGGCAGCGCCCGCCAGTGCGCCGTTGCCGCCCGGCATTATCTGGCACGAACCCGTACTGACGGTGCTGCGTTCGGCCCACAACGGATTCTGGCAACAGGTGAGCTGGGGCCTGGAGGGCAATACACTGCGCCGCGCCGTGGGGCAGGCTGCCCGCGCGCTGCCTCTTCCTCAGCCCACGGCGAGCGAGCCTGTGCTGGCGCAGGTAGACGCCTTCACCGTGCGTGGCTGGGTGCCGGGCCAGGGCTGGTCACCGCTGAGTGCAGACAATACAAAAGCCGCCGCGACAGGATTGGAGATCATCATCGCGCGGCATCACAACGGTGTCCCGGAGACGTATCGCAAAGTGGTGAAGCTCCCATGAAACAGTGCTTGCGCAAGCGTCACGCTCATTGCCCCGCAGCCACACCGCAGCAGCCAGAGCGGCAGCGAGGGATGGCGGTGATCGCTGCCCTGGTGGTAGTGGCGGCCGCGGCTGTGGCCACTGCCGCGATCATGCAACGACAGGCCCTGCTGGCCGATACGCTGGTGGGTCAACGGGATCGCACACAGGCGGATTGGCTGCTGCGGAGCGGGCTGGACTGGGCGCGGGTCATTCTGTTCAACGATGCGCGTCGCAACGCCGTCACGCGCAAAGACGGCATCTGGTCCCAACCCATTGCGGGGCTTGAGGTCGTCACCCCGGATGGCCGGCAAAAAGCCTATTTTTCCGGACAGATCGAAGACGAACAAGGTAAATACAACCTTGGGCAACTGGCGGCGCTGGGTGTGGTGCAGCCACAGCAACTGGCTGTGCTGCAGCGCCTGATGGAAGGCCTGGCCATGCCGGCAGCACTGGCTGTCAAGGTAGCGCAGCGCGTCGCGCAATCGCAGGCGGGTCCGCAGCACGAGCAGCTCGCACCTGGATTAAGAACCATGGACGATCTTGTCGGCATTGAAGGCATGTCGCCCGACATGATCGCGGTGCTCTCCGCCTATGTAACGGTGCTGCCGCAAAAAACCCCCATCAACGTGAATACAGCCAGTGCAGAAGTCCTGAGCGCATGCATTCCCGGCCTGGATTTGCCGCAGGCGCGCGACCTGACCAATCAGCGCGATCGAGGTCTGTGGTTCAACAGCCGCGGGGATTTCGTGAATCGCCTGGGTAAGCCTGCCCTTGCGCGCGACAGCAACCTGGGCGTGCGCAGCGACTGGTTCAAGGTGACAGGCCAGGTCACACTGAACGACAGCCTGTCCGGAATGCAGGCGCTCTTGTACCGTCAGGGCAGCAAGCCTCCATCGATACGCTGGATAGAGGGCTGAGATGAAAAGCCATTTGCGTTTATCCCTGCCCCCGCTTGCGCAGATCACGCCGCAATCCATTATGGCGTTTGCACTGCTGGACCGACACGCCCGCGTGATGCGCAGCGGCGAACTGCCGCTTGAGCAGCTGGCCGATGCGCTGCCTGTCGATCAGGTGTATGCCGTCCTGCATCCGCACGACGCTATCGTCGCCACAGTCCAGCTGCCTCCCCTGCCCGCCAGACGCATGCATGACGCCGTGCAAAGCAGTGTGGAACCCATGGCGCTGGAGGACATCGCCAATTTGTGTATCGCTCACGGGCCGCGTGCGCCGGACGGCACGGTCTGTGTTGCATGGGCGGACCGGCCTGCGCTGATGGCGGCCTGGCAGCAGTTGGTGCATGCGCGGCTGCATATCACGGCACTGATACCGTGCGCACTGGCGCTGCCCGGCGACGATTCTCATCCCGATATGGCGCTTGCGCTGCCGGTGGATGAGCGCTGGCAGGCGCCCTTGCCCAACTGGTCGCTGGCACGTCCGGAATGGCGCCCGAAATCGAAGACACGCCGCTGGCGAAGCGCCGCCGCCTGGGTGGGCGCGGCAGCCTTGCTGTGGCTCTTGGGGGTGAATCTGTATGCTGCGCAGTTGCGCAACGAAGCGCAAACGCTGCAGGCCAATACAGAACTGGCGTTGCGCACGGCCTTTCCGTCTATCGGGATCATTATCGATCCGGTACGGCAGGCGCAAGGCCAGCGTGACCTGCTGCGGCTGGCCAATGGCACGGCAGGCGAAGATGATTTCATGCCGCTGGCGCTAGGTGCGGCACGTGTACTGGATTTTGCGGAAGGCCATATCGCCTCCCTGGATTACAACAAGGGACAGCTGACGCTGGTGCTGGCTGAGGGCTATACGCCGCCCGCCAACGAAGCGGCCTTGCAACAGGCGGCATCGGTGCAATCCCTGACGCTGGAAAAGGACAAGCATGCAGCGCACACCTGGCACGTAAAACGTGCGAACAACGGGAATGCCCGGGCGGTGCAGCCATGATGGCGCGCAATTCCTCCACACCCGTCAAGCCAACTTCCGCATGGCGCCGACAGGCGGCGACGCTCAGGCAAAGCGTGCATGCCTGGTGGAAAGGGCGTACACCTCGGGAACACCGGCTGTTGAGCGTAGGAGCAGTGATCGTCGCGACGGCGCTGATCTGGACGGTGGGGCTTGCGCCTGCGCTCAATACCATAGAGCAGTCGCGCCAGTTGCTGCCGCGCCTGCACGCCGATGCGGCAAAGGTCAATGCCTTGATCGTTGAGTCGCAATCGCTTGCTCGGTCCCATACAGGCAGGATCAAAGCCGGCAGCATGCCGGACGCGTTGCGCAACAGTCTGGCACGCGCAGGGCTCGCAGCCAATGCCGTGGTGAGCGATGCTGATGCAGATCAACGCAGTACAGGATGGCAATGGGACATTGCGCTATCCAATGCCGATGCCGTGCATGTCATGGAATGGCTGGCTGGCCTGCCTTCGCTGCTGCAAGTGCAGACACAGCAGGTCGAACTTGCCCGCGCCAACGTTGAAGGCCGCGACAGGCCTGGACAGGTGACGGGGCTTATCCGCGTGCGGCTGCCGGCAGAGGGCAAGCCATGAGGCGCCTTGTACTGTACTTGGTCGGCTTTATGGCGGTGGCGGGCTGCGCTGCACTGGCGGTGCTGCCCGGGCGCTGGATGATAGCGGTTCTGCCTTCGCATCTGCCGGTGGCCGTGGTCAATGCCACCGGAACAATCTGGTCCGGCACCGCGACGATTGCGCTGGGCACACCTGAGCGGCGGCGCAGCGTAGTCGAACCGGTGCGCTGGCAGCTTACTTTTTCGCCCGCCCCCAGATTGCAGCTGTCCCATCCCTGGCTGAGAGGCCCGGTGATTGTGTCGCTCAATTGGCGGGGGATCGGTGTTTCGGGGCAGACGCTGCAATTGCCTGCCTCCGCCCTGGGTGCGCTGGATGCGCGCATTGCCGCCGTCGGTCCGGGTGGGGAGCTGTCGATCAAATGGCCGGCAAGCTTCATCGGCCCGATCTCGCGCGCACCTGGCACAAAACTACTGGATGCGGAATGGCGCAATGCCGTGTCGGCCCTGGCAACCGTGCGTCCGCTGGGCGACTATGCGCTGACGCTGACGCAGGCCACCGCAAACCAGGCCAATCTGATATTGAGTACAAAACAAGGTCCTCTGATGCTGAATGGTTCGGGCACCTTGAGCGAGAAACAGTTCCAGTTTGATGGCACCGCGCAGGCAGACCCATCAGCCAAAGCAGAAATCCATGCCGCCCTACGCGATCTGCTCGCCATGCTGGGCCCGCAGCAGAACAACGTGACGCTTTTGCGTTTTCGCTAAGGCAACCATGAAAGACAACCTCAACGAGATATCATGAAAAACCCTTTCAGCACCATGCGCCATCATCATCGTTTCCGCCCAAGTTTGCTGGCGTTGGCGCTCATGATCCCGCTCGCGCTGACGGCTTGCGCGACAGCACCCGTGGACCAGGCTGACACCAGCGGGCCGTCGCAACTTATTGTTCAGACCTCGACGGGCCAGGGCTGGCATCAGGAGCCGCCTGTCCGCAGCCAGGCCTCGACGCCGCCTGCTCCTCGGGCCAGAAGGACTGCCTCACGCCATTCAAGCAGCGATGATAGGGAGTACAGCACATCGACGGCAGACTCTGCGACCCGGGACACGCAGGGCGAGAACATCATGCTGAACTTCGTGGATGCCGAAATACCCGGTGTCATCCGCGCACTGGCCCATTTCACGGGCCGCAATTTTGTGGTCGACCCGCGCGTCAAGGGCCAGTTGACGCTGGTGTCGGAATCACCGGTAGATCCTGATACGGCATACTCCATGCTGCTTGGCGCCCTGCGCCTGCATGGCTTTGCCGTAGTCGACGTCGATGGCGTGAGCCGTGTCCTGCCCGAAGCGGATGCCAAGCTGCAGGGGATGGCCGTCGGCAGCAGCGGCAGGCCTACGGCCGTGCACAGCGGCGAACTGGCCACGCGCGTGTTCCAGCTGCGCTATGAGAATGCCGCCAATCTTGTACCGGTCCTGCGGCCCATGATTGCGCCCAATAATTCGATCAACGCCTATGCGGGCAACAATACGCTGGTGATCACGGACTACGCCGACAATCTCGATCGCATCGCGGAGGTGATCAACAGCATCGACACACCCGATTCCGTCAGCACCGATGTGGTGCCGATTGAATATGGCGTCGCGCTGGACGTCGCTGCGCTGGCCTCGCAACTGCTGAACCAGGGCGCGGGCAACAACGGAGGCCGGCGAACCGCGGTGGTGGCCGACCCGCGCAGTAACTCCGTATTGCTGCGCGCCAGCAGTCCTGAAATGCTGGACCGGGCGCGTGATCTGATTGAACGCATCGACAATCCCGACTCGGGAATGAGCAATATGCATGTGGTGTACTTGCGCAATGCGCAGGCAAGCCGTCTCGCGGAAGTGCTGCGTGGTGCGCTGGGAGGTGCTCAGGGCGCCGGCAGCACCAGCAACAGCACTATCGACGGATCCTCAATGGGAGGCCTGTCCGATACCGGCGGCGATATGGGTAACGCTTCAGGCACCGGCCTGCCCGGCCAGGCGATGGCAACAGGCATGAACAGCGGCATGAGTGGCCAGAGCAATGCCGTAGGCGGTTCGTCCGGGACCATGGGCGGCATGGGTAGCCTCGGAGGCGACGAGAATCGTTCGCTTGCCTTTACGGCCGGCGGCGCTACGGTGCAGGCAGACCCCTCCACCAATACCCTGATCATCTCCGCACCGCCGCCGCTGTACCGCAGCCTGCGTGAAATCATCGACCAACTCGATCAGCGCAGGGCGCAGGTGCTGGTCGAAAGCCTGATTGTCGAGGTCAATGAAGACAAGGCCGCGGAATTCGGGGTCCAGTGGATGGTGGGCGGCGACAACATCAACTCGGGCAGCACTTCGGTCATCGGCGGCGCGAACTTCGGCGGCACCGGTCTGAACCCCAATGGCCTCACCACCATCGACGCCCTGGCACAGGGCCTGAGCCTGGGCGTCGTCAAAGGTACGATCAACATTCTGGGCAATGAGGTCATCAATCTGGGCGTGCTGGCGCGGGCCCTGGAGTCCAAGGGCGGCGCCAATGTGCTGTCCACACCAAACCTGCTGACGCTGGACAATGAAGAAGCCAGCATTATGGTGGGCAGAACCGTGCCCTTTGTGACGGGGCAATATACGACCTCGGCCGATGGCGCGAGCAATCCTTTCCAGACAGTGACGCGCGAGGATGTCGGCCTGACTCTGCGCATCCGGCCGCAGATCTCCGAGGGCGGCACTGTCAAGATGGCGCTTTACCAGGAAGTCAGCAGTATCGATCCTGCCGCATCCAGTGCAGCCACCGGGCTGGTCACGCGCAAACGGGCGCTGAACACCAATGTACTGGTTGATGATGGCCAGATCATTGTGCTGGGCGGCCTGATTGAAGACACGGTGTCCGACAGCACAAGCTCCGTGCCGCTGCTGGGCGACATCCCGTTTCTTGGCGCCCTGTTCCGCTACGACAGCCGCAGCCATAGCAAGACCAATCTGATGGTTTTCCTGCGGCCGCATATCCTGCGCAACGCGCAGGATAGCGCGAGCGTGACACTGGACCGGTACAACTATATGCGTGCGGCACAGGCCGGGCTGCCGGCAAGAGCGACCTGGTTCTCACCGGATACGGGCATGCCGCCGCTGCCTAATGTGGGCCGCAATCCATCGACGGGCCTGCTGGACCTGCGCGAGCCCGAACCCGTACCGGGCCGCATTTCCGGGCAGCCGGTTCCTGCGTCCTATCCCGTCGCGCCGCCGCTACCAGAGCCCGTCGTGACCCCATGAACATCCGGCTCCCCTATGCCTGGGCGCGCGCGCACCGTGCCCTGATCCAGAACAATGCAGCGGGCAGTGTGCTGACCACGTCGGAACGCACGCCTGCCTGGGCGCGGGCGGAAATTCGCCGGCGCTATGGCGAGCTGCCTCATCGCGAAGTGGCCGACGAAGAACTGGATACCTTGCTTGCCGCTGCCTATGCACAAACAGATGACGCGGCGGCGGTGGTCGATGCCGCGGCCAATGAAGTGGACCTGGATCGCCTGATGCAGGACATCCCAGAGATCGAAGACCTGCTCGAAGCCCATGACGACGCCCCCGTAATCCGCATGATCAACGCATTGTTCACGCAAGCGGTGCGCGATGGCGCCAGCGATATTCATCTGGAGGCCTTCGATACGCATTCCGTCGTGCGCTATCGCGTCGACGGCACACTGCGCGATATCGTCAGCCCGCGCCGTGCCCTGCACAGCGCGCTGGTGTCGCGCATCAAGATCATGGCCAGTCTGGACATCGCCGAAAAACGCCTGCCCCAGGACGGGCGCATCGCCTTGCGCGTCGGTGGTCGCCCCATCGATGTGCGGGTCTCGACACTGCCCACCGGGCATGGAGAACGGGCAGTGCTGCGGCTGCTGGACAAGGAGGCGGGAAGGCTGGAGCTGGAGCGACTGGGTATGGCGCCTGATGCGCTGGCTGCGCTCGATCGCCTGGTCCATCTGCCACACGGGATTGTGCTGGTCACCGGCCCCACCGGCAGCGGCAAGAGCACCACGCTCTATGCTGCGCTGGGCCGGCTGGACACCACAACGACCAATATCCTCACCGTGGAAGACCCTATCGAGTATGACCTGCCCGGTATAGGTCAAACTCAGGTCAATCCGCGCATAGAGCTCACATTCGCGGCCGCCCTGCGCGCCATCCTGCGCCAGGATCCGGATGTAATCATGATCGGTGAAATCCGCGACCTGGAAACCGCACAGATCGCTGTTCAGGCTTCGCTCACAGGACATCTGGTGCTGGCGACGCTGCATACCAACGATGCAGTGTCCGCCGTCACGCGCCTGGTCGACATGGGGGTGGAGCCATTTCTGCTGGCCTCGACGCTACAAGGCGTACTGGCGCAACGGCTGATACGCAAGCTGTGCATGCATTGCAAGATCAGGCGCGATGACGGTACAGCGTCTCTCAATCCAGCCGGATGCAAGGCATGCAGTCACACAGGCTATAGCGGGCGCACCGGTATACACGAGCTTTTTGCCCTGGATGACGCAGCGCGCGCCCTGATTCACACAAATGCCGACGAACAGGCCTTGCGCCGTGCCGCGCAGGACACCGGCATGAGCAGTTTGCGGCAGGACGGCATGCGCTGGGTCGAACAAGGCGTGACCACTGAAGCAGAACTCAGTCGCGTGACGCGCGACACCTGAACGGAGCGTCTATGCCGACCTATCACTACGAGGTTGCGAATGCGAATGGACGCTTGGAGCGCGGAACCATCGACGCCGACAGCGAACGCAACGCCCGCCAGATACTGCGCACGCGCGGCTTTGTTCCTCTGGCGCTGCGGGCGACTGGCAGCGGCAAAACATCGGGAGGCGCTGCGCTGAAGGGAAAGCGACTGAGCGACGCAGACCTGGGCTGGCTGACACGCCAACTGGCCAGCCTGCTGGCGGCCCACTTGCCGCTGGAAGCGGCGCTGAGCGCCACGCAGGACCAGGCCGAGCGCCCGCATATCGCCAACACGCTGGCGGCTGTCCGCGCGGACATCCGTGCCGGCCACAGGCTGGGCGAGGCGCTGGCGGCCCATCCGCGCGACTTCCCGCCCATTTACCGCGCCCTCATCGATGCGGGGGAACAGTCCGGCGATCTGCCGCAAGTCATGGAGAAGCTGGCCGACTATATTGAGTCACGCGGCGCACTGCGCAATAAGGTGCTGACCGCCTTCATCTATCCGGCCATTGTCACCACGGTATCGATATGCCTGGTGATCTTCCTGCTCAGCTATGTCGTGCCGCAGGTGGTAGGCGCATTCAATCAAACGCATCAAGTCCTCCCGCTGCTGACCCGCGTGATGTTGTCGGTCAGTGGATTTGTACGCGACTGGGGCGCCATCGCAGCCTTTGTCCTCGCAGTGCTGTTCTTGCTATGGCGTTGGCATCTGCGCCAGCCCGCCGCCAGGCTGGCCTGGCACGCGCGTGTCCTGCAACTGCCCTTGTTCGGCCGTTATGTGCTGGGCGTGAACACGGCCCGCTATGCCTCGACGCTGGCCATACTCACAGGCAGCGGCGTGCCGCTGCTGGCTGCGCTGGATGCCGCTGGCCGCACGCTGGGCAACGACAGACTGAGACTCGCAGTAGAGGAATCCACCCGGCTTGTACGTGAAGGCAGTCCACTGGCCAGCGCCCTGCAAACACAAAAGGTGTTTCCTCCACTGCTGATTCACCTGATCGGCAGCGGCGAACGTACGGGTGAGCTGCCCGTCATGCTGGAGCGGGCGGCACGCACGCTCTCCAGCGAGCTGGAGCGGCGCGCCCTGACCATGACCGCCTTGCTCGAGCCTTTGATGATATTGATCATGGGCGGCATGGTGCTGGTGATTGTGCTGGCGGTCATGATGCCGATTATTCAAATCAATCAGATGATTCAGTAAGCGCACTCACAGGGCCTGCATGGATTGCCGCCTGCGCCTGGCTTGCGCCAGAATCTCTGCCTGAATCGCCGCTCAGGCGCCTACTTGCCTGTGTTCAGCCAGGCGCCGGCCCGTCCTTGACCAGCCTGAAGCCGAGGTGCGACATCGGGCTATAAGGGTCGGCCGCACGCCGCGCGCTGGGCCGGTACGACAGGCAATAGCTCTCATTGCACAGAAACGATCCGCCACGTATGACGCGTTTGGGTGCATTGACCGGTACGCCAGGCTCGGAGGGATCATAGGATTGCGTGGGGCCCTGCGGGTTGTCGATAGTCCCCTTTGCCGCCGCCTTCGCCTGCGAAGCAAAGTAATCGGCACGATACCAGTCCGCCACCCACTGCCAGGCATTCCCTGTCATGTCGTATAGGCCATAGCCATTGGGCGGAAAAGTGCCTGCCGGCACGGTACCCGTTGCGCCGCCTGCCTTGGGGCTGACGACCGGAAAACTGCCCGCCTTGCTATCCCAGTAGTTGGCCTGCTGCTGGCCGTTCGGCGCCAGCTCATCGCCCCATACATAGGTGGCCTGCTCCAGGCCGCCACGCGCCGCAAACTCCCATTCGGCCTCGGTGGGCAGACGCTTGCCCGCCCATTTCGCGTAAGCCTGCGCATCCACATAACTGATCTGCACGACCGGATGATCACCCTTGCCCTCAATGGAACTGTCAGGTCCTTGCGGATGGCGCCAGTCGGCGCCTGGCCTGTAGCGCCACCACTGCATGTAGTTCTCCAGGCTGACCGGCACTTGAGTACCGACAAAAACCATTCCGCCTGGCACCAATACGCCGTCCGGCGGCCGCGGCGTGCCGGGCGGCAACTGCACGCTCACGGTATCCCAATCAGGTTTTTTTTCAGCGGTGGTGACGTAGCCGGTTTCCTTCACGAATTTGGCGAATTGATCGTTCGTGACATGCGTACGGTCCATCCAGAAGCCGTGCACCTTGACGGAGTGCGCAGGACGCTCATTGGCCTGTGCCATCTTGCTGTCGCTGCCCATCAGAAATACGCCAGAGGGCACCCACGCCATGTCCTTCGGCGTAGTCACCCCATCGCCGAGAATGATGACCGGTTCGGCAGGCTGCTGTGCCGGCCAGGCGAACCAGGCCAGCGCTCCGCCCGCAATCAACAGGCCCAATGCACCGCCACCTGCCAGCAACAGCTTGCGACGCAAGGGCTTAGTAGACGCCATAGGTGCGCTCGCAAGCCTTATTCAGATTGTTCTGGATAATGGTTTCATCCTGGTTGTTCGTCAGTCCGTCCCAAATGCCTTTCACCGCCATGTCATACATGCTGGAAAGTCCCCAGTCATGCGCAATACGCCGCCAGTTGTTCAGGTCCTCTGCATTAACCACGCCATCCTTGTTACCGTCCCCCGGGCAATCGGGGTCGGACGCCAGAATCTTGACCAGCGTCGCCTCAAGGTTTTCATAGATGCCCTGCGTTTCTGCCGTGGGATTGACCAGCATATTGCGATCCGGAGTATCAAGCAGAGGCTTGGGCGCCGCCTGGTTGATTTCGAACAGTTCGTCGGTCGTGATAGTCTCGAAACCGTCGGTGGCCGGGATATAGTTCAGGGCCGAGTTGCGAACCAGCTTGTAATGAACATCGCGCACCGCCACCGAAGACTCGGGCAGGATAGTCAGCATGGGCTGCCCGTTTTTGTAGAGCGCCTGGTTGACGGCAGCGCATGTCTCGTACCCCGCGCCGCCATTGTCAATCACCGTGGACGCGGTATAGTTCGGCCCCCACCAGTCTCCCAGGTTGTCCTCGCACACACTCTTGGAAGTGGGAATCACCGTGCACGTCGTGCTGATCACGCAAGGCCCGTTCCTGGCGCCATTAGCCTGCAAATTCATGCCGCCCATCGTGAAATTGACCGTACGCAGACTCGACTGGCCGGGGTTCGTCAGGTAAGGCAGTACGCCCACGGAGTCTATGGTCCGGGGCACAACTTTGTGTGCATCAAGCCCGGCAATCTCGCCAAAAAGCTGGAACAGATCCACAGCATTGACCATGTGATCCACTTCGCGATCCGGCTGCACGACTTGCGGGCCGGCAATAATGAGCGGATCCCATACACCCGTCTGGTACGCAGTGCCCTTGGCCTGCGACGGCTCGAACGGCACCTTGACCGCCGAACCCAGCGTGCCGTTGTCACCCACGATGATGATAGTCGTGTTCGAGGCCTTGGGATCGTAAACCAGACTGCCGTCGCTTCCCCGTGTAGCCAGTCCGGTTTCGACCATCAGGCGGCCAAACTCGGTATCCATGGCTTGCGTCATTTTGTCCTGGATCAGGCGACCAGGCTCGGACGCGGTGCAATCCCAGCTATCCGAGGCCGGGCCATCACGCTTGCTGAGCAGCGCGCTGGGCGGCTGCTGCCAGGGCGTGTGAGCCGACGTAAAGCTTACCGTGGCCATCCAGGGCTTGTTGTCAGGGCGCGAATTGATCCATTCAATGGCGGCATCTGTCTCGATTTCCGTGCGATAGCGCCTGGCGCGAGGATCGGTAAGTGCCACTTCCTCTTTATTTCCGCCGTCGATGATCACCAACGGCGACACGTAATAGCCATTCTGCGTCTTGAAATTGATCGTCGCTGGCGGATCTCCGCAAGTCCTCTGGTCCGGTACAAAAACACCTCCGGAAGCCAGGCACTGCAGGCCGGCGGCATCCTGCGATAAAGACGTGCGCTCTATCACACTGCAGGTATCATCGGGTTTATAGCAGGCCCCCTTGTCCGTGCCCCCGGCAAGCTTGCCGGGAACGAAGCCGCAGGTATATTTCTCATTGCCCGTCGCGATGCCTCCAGCCGTCACATCAATAGAACCGGGCAGTCCGCCAATCCAGCCGTAAAAATAGTCCCAGCCCAAAACGCTGGGCGTCATGTTTTCCGCTTCGTTATTCTCTGGTCCGGCCAGGTGGAACTTGCCGAACATCGCGCTTTCATAACCGGCCTGCTTGAGCAGCTTGGGCGCAGTCATGTCGTAGGGAGAGACCTGCGAATTGGCCAGGTCATTGGGCCCGATCGCCTGATTGATATTGGTGCGGAAGGGGTAGCGCCCCACAAAGAATGCAGCGCGGCTGGGCGAGCACTCCGGCATCGCCCAGGTATTGCGAAAACGCACGCCCGCACTCGCAATCGCATCCATATTCGGCATGCTGGGCGGTGTCGCCCCGCCATAGCCGAAGGATTTCATCTGATCGATGCCGACGTCATCCATGATGACAAACAGGATATTGGATGTTTTCGGCTTGTCGCTGGAGGCGACGTCGCCGTCACTTCCACCACAAGACGTCAGAACAAGCGCTGCACCTGCTGTGATCAGCAGTCTGGGAAGCGTCGATTTCAAGGCAATCTCCAATGTATGGCGTGCGCCATATTCCCTCCCAGGCTTTGGGCATTGATATGCCATGCCGCGCCTTTCAGCCTAGGCCCTTTTGATTAGTGTTAAATTTTGGAAAATCGTAATTGATTATTATCACAATCGCAACCAAAATTAACATTTACAGGAAGGGCTCGGCCGATAGACCTGTCGTCATAATTAGCGTCTATTAGCAGTTCTTGGTGGAATAAGCGGGCGCGTAGCAAGCACACAAAACAACTGCCAAATTCAGCTATTTATGTTACGATTTTCTCCAATTATTACAATAAGCATGCTGACCCAATCCATACATTGCTTGCAGGCGAGCCCCTGGGCGTCATCGGTCAGGTACGGCAAAAACTGGAGATTCCCTTGCACAAGACGCGTTTATCCCTGGTTGCAGCAGCGTTTGCCGTATTCGCGCTGACCTCATGCGATGGCAGCAGCAATATCGCGGCCAACGACGATCCCCCCTCTTCGCACCCACCCAATATTCTGTTTCTTGTTCTGGATGATCTCGGCGTCGACCAGTTGCCGGTATTTGGCTATGGTGGACAAACAGCCGCGCAGACACCCAATATTGATGCCGTTGCGCATGCCGGTGTGCGTTTCCGCAACGCCTGGTCCATGCCAACCTGCACACCAAGCCGGGCGACGTTCTTTCAGGGGCGCTATCCATTTCGCACCAACGTCGAAAACGCCATCGTCGCGCTCGATCTTGCAAACTCGCAGGTTTCACCCTATGAGCTCACGACGCCTAAAATCCTGAAGGAAAAGGGGTATGCAAGCGCCGTGATCGGCAAAATGCATCTCTCGGGTTCCGACCTGAACACGGACAATAATCCGCTGGGTAATGGCGTGATGCACGAACTGGGCTGGGATTATTTCGAAGGCTATCTGGATGGCGGCCCCTACCCCATCGACACCACGGCAGGCGGTGTCAGCCAGAATGGCGGCGTATATCACTGCGGCTTTGTCCCCAACACCCGGGACGATCCCGCCAATGGCGCCGACAGCGGCGCCTGCTACCAGCCCACAGGCACCTGCACGGCGATGTCTACCGCGACCTTCGTCACGCCCGGGCGCATCTGCCTTGAACAGGGCGGGATCTTTGATCCAGGCCAGTCCTGCCACGCAACGCCACCCGCATATGTCAACTTCAATACTCAGAATGGCTATTACACCAGTCAGCTGATTATCAACCACCCGGATGCGAGCGTGGAAAGCCTGCCCGTTTCCGATCCGCGCAGCCGGGGCTATCGCAGCACCATTGAAACCGACAAGGCGGTACGCTGGATCAAGCAACAGCCCAAGGATCAGCCCTGGATGGTCAGCGTGGGCTATTCAGCCATTCACACGCCGCTGCAGCCGCCGCCCGTTTCGCTGCTGCCTGATGGCGCCGCCGAAACCGGCGCCTACACATGCTCGGGCGTCCAGGAGCAGCGCGTGCTCACGAACCAGATGATGGAAGCCATGGACAAAGAGATTGGCCGCCTGCTGGTGGAGATCGGGCTGGCACAATACAAAACAGACGGCACGCTCGACTACAGGCCCGAAGACAGCAACACCGTGGTTATCATCATGGCCGACAACGGCACCTACGCGCCCAGCGTCAAGGCGCCATTCAATCCGACGCGCGCCAAGGGCTTCCCCTACCAGACCGGCGTATGGGTGCCTTTGATTGTGGCCGGCCCCATGGTCAAGCAACCTGATCGCGATGTGCCGCACATGGTGAACTCAGCCGATATGTTCAGCCTGTTCGGCGAGATTGCAGGAATCGATGTACGTGCAAAAGTGCCGCAGTCCCGCAGCCTGGATGCGCAATCGGTGCTCCCCTATCTGACCGAACCGGGCCATGCAAGCATACGCAGCACCAATTACACCGAAGTGGGCACGAATATCAAGTCCACCACTGCCGCAGCGGCCCCGCCCTGCATCATTCCCTCGTCCAACGTGTGCGTGCAGGTCTTTCCGCAACAAGGCGTGTGCGAAGACCAGGGCGGCGTCTGGTATGGCGCTGGCGGCGCCGCAGGCAACCCTGGCTTCGCAAGCTGCTGCGAGGTCAACGACTATCTGGTATCACAGGGCGAAGCGGCAGTGGACATCCTGCCCAGCACACAAAGAGCGCTGCGTGATGAGCAGTACAAACTCGTTCGCGTTGACCGCCTGAACTGCGCCACCGGTCAGACGGAGTCGGTCGACGAGTTCTATGAAATCAATGAAGCCACACCGCTTCCCAAACTGGACAACGCGCCAGGCAATCTTCTTGCCCGCAAGCAGTTGACGCCCACTCAGCAGCAGCATTATGCGGCCCTGGTATCCGGCCTGGATAAACTTCTGGGCAGCAATATTTCATGCCCCGGAGACGGCAATCTGGATCTGGTCGTGGACAACGCAGACGTCGAAAACTGGAAACGGTTCAGCACCGCCAACGGTGGACACTCCAGCTGGTACGATTTCAATCACGACGGGCTCACGGATGAAGCGGATCTGGCCATCATCCGGCAGAATCTGGGCAAAGACTGCCGGCCGGCGGCATAAGGACAAGCACGATGAAATCGACACTCACGGTATGCCTTGCCGCTGCAGCCCTGACAGCGAGTTCCTGCCCGGCAGCGCAAACCTCGGATGAGCAGGGATCTTACCTCGGCTTGTTTGGCGGCCTGGGCTCGGCGTCCTCCGCCAGCCTGCAGCAAAAAGGCGCCGTGCTGATCAATCCATCACGTAAACTGCCCATCGATGCAAGCGGCTACACCGGGAGCAAACATGTTTCGCTGGGAGGCGTCCATGTGGGCTATGAGTGGCGACCCTGGCGTCATGAGGGATCCGCGTGGGCGGTAAAACCCGCCGCCGAGATCGAAGGCGTCTATATCGGAAAGTATTCGCCCGTGGGCGACATGCCTGTGAGGCCACGATTCCTCGGCACGCAATATGTCACCATCCCCATGACAGCCGGTGTCTTGCTGGCTAACGCCGTGTTCACGCTGCATACGCCATACTCAAACAAGGTTTTTCCGTACATCGGACTGGGTGCCGGCGTAGCCAGACTGTCCATCAAAGGTTCAGACTCCGCCAATCCCTCCGAGCCCGGCATCAATCACTTCAACTCAGATCCTGATGCATCCGATACCGCATTTGCCATGCAGTTCAAAGCGGGCCTAAAGGGACAGATCAACAAACATCTGTCCCTGTTCACCGAATACAGATATCTTTCTGTGAACGCCACCCGCTATACCTTCGGGTCAACCGACTACCCTGGCGTGCATCTTCCTACGAAGCCTTGGGATGTGAGCCTCGGGCGTCAGACATACAATCTGTTTGTCGCCGGCCTGCAATACAAATTCTGATGCGCGAGCAGTTTACGCACAGCGCTAGCCCGCAGCGGCATCCGACGGATACGTCACAGCACCATTGTGCACGCATGCTCCCCTGGTAAGCGTTGCTTGCGTGATCTTATCTGTATCCATCAAATGAAACACCGCCTCGCCGCGCGCTCCTTTTGGGCACGACGCTTGCATGTGGATGCTCGACGGGCCGAGCGATCGATCGTACTTCCCGTTTAAACATTTCCGAAAATGTCAAAAAGGGAAACTTATGAGCAAAGGAGATGATACGCATAAACGCGGCGGGCAGGGTACCGTCGACCGGCAACGGGATATCCAACGGCAACAAGACGAAAAAGATAGCCAGAAGGAACGTGGGCAAACACAGGCGTCCCAGGCGGGTACGCGGATACAACCCCCACCTCCTTTTCCTGCCCAGCATCTGGACAAGCCAGGCAATGAAAAAGACCTGCGTCCGCAACCTCATTATCAGGCCCCTGACTATAAAGGCAGTGGGAAACTGGAAGGATTCTCCACCATAGTGACCGGAGGCGACTCCGGGATCGGTCGGGCGGTTTCAGTATTGTTCGCCCGCGAAGGCGCAGACGTAGCTATCGTGTACCTGACGGAACACGAAGACGCCGAAAAAACCAAACGTGCGGTTGAGGCAGAGGGGAAAAAATGCATATTGATCTCTGGAGATGTCAAGGATGCCGCCTTCTGCAAAAAAGCAGTACAGAAGACGATAGACTCTTTCGGCAAATTGGACGTTTTGGTGAACAACGCCGGTTTTCAGGAACATGCGGCTTCGCTCGAAGACATCACGGACGAACGTTTCGAAGAAACCATGCATACCAACGTTTATGGATATTTCTACATGGCCCGAGCCGCGCTACCACACCTCAGGGAAGGTAGCAGCATCATCAACACAGGCTCCGTGACAGGGCTGAGAGGACATGGCACCTTGATAGATTATTCGAGCACTAAAGGTGCGATCCATGCATTTACCATGTCCTTAGCCTCAAATTTGGCCAAAAAGGGTATACGCGTCAATGCCGTAGCACCCGGCCCGGTGTGGACGCCGCTGAACCCCGCTGATCAGCCTGCGGAGAAGATATCAACGTTCGGCAAGGGCACTGCAATGGGCCGTGCCGCGCAACCGGAGGAGCTCTCCCCTGCTTATGTCTATCTCGCGTCCCCGGTTTGCTCGAGTTTCGTGACAGGCATCGTTTTGCCCGTAACGGGCAGCCCCGGTTAGATTCACCGGGCAGGCCAGCGGCGTTATTACAAGCTGGCAAAGAGACAAAAAACCGTCAAATCAAGGAGCGAAGAGATGAGTATCAACGACAAACGCGAGCTTGAAATCGAAGACATTGTGGAATCCGGTCGTACTGAACCGGCATTTGGCTCAAGCGATTCTTCCGATTCGGCAAGCGATATGCCGGCGGATGCGCCGGACACCGATAGCGACCGAAACAACACCGGTGAACGTACTGAAGTTGAAAATACTACAGACGACCCGGCATCCAACGATGTCCAACCCGACAAAATCGTGCCCGAGGACCAAGCGGGGTTGGGCTATTCCGTCAGTGCCCCAGAAGAAACTGACACGACTGTTGAGCCGGGCCAAACAGATGCTCCTGTCGACATTCAGGACGAACGCCAGGAGAAGCACGAAAAGGATCCTCGTGCTGAGTTGGGCTTGAAGTGGCCAATCAAAGACACTGACAGCGATAGCAAAGAGTCCCGCAACGACCAATAACCACTGCAGTCCATCAAAAACTGACAATCGACTTAAAACGTAATTGTTGAGTACGTATGTAAAGCTAATAAGTTCATAAATCTCTCTGCTGAGTCGAACCAGGAACGGGATTTGCTGCGCCCGGCAAACATCGACTTACAGGACTTAAAAATGGATACCGGAAAAAGGGGCCACTTCGTACCATCCATTGCTCACCGCGAACCTCCTGGCGTACTGACTCGCCGACGATTTGTACAGGCGGCGTTAGCGCTGCCTACCGTGCTTGCCCTGCCTGCCTGCAGCAAGGACAAGCCTACATCTCGCAGGCTGGCACGTGTTTTCTTTTCCTCAGATGAATACCAATTCATTAAAGCGGCCACTGCCCGTCTGATCCCAGGAGACAGCCAGGATCCCGGCGCCATTGAGGCCGACGTACCTTTCTTTATTGACCTGCAACTGGCTGGCCCTTATGGCCGCGCGGATCGTTGGTATATGGCTGGGCCGTGGTCCAAGGGTACCGATGAACAGGGATACCAGCTCAAAGAAACGCCTGCACAGCTTTACCGCAAAGCAATCAGTGCGATTAATGCTTATTGTCGCAAGCTGTTCGACGACAAAGTGTACTCGGAGCTAACGGTGGAACAGCAGGACCAACTGCTGCACGACATGGAAAAAGGCAAAATAAAGCTCGAGAATGTACAAGCAAAAGTATTTTTCTCGATGTTATGGAAGAACACCAAAGAAGGCTTCCTGGCTGATCCCATGTATGGCGGCAATCGCGATTTCGTGGGCTGGAGGCTGATCGGATTTCCGGGGCCCCGATACAACTATGTGAAAGAAATCACGCAACATGGCAAGCCCTACCGTATGCCGCCGGTTGGTATTCTCGGACGCGATGGGACACGCGTACGCGACGTTTAAAGGAACGCGGATGACAACGAAACTTAACTCCGTCGATGTGGTGCTGGTGGGATTCGGCTGGACCGCGTCTATCATTGCTCAGGAACTGACAGAGGAGGGCCTGCAGGTATTGGCCCTGGAGCGCGGCGTAGATCGCGCAACCGTTCCCGACTTTGCAACCACGCACATTCAGGACGAACTCAAGTACGCAGTGCGTCACAGTCTTTTCCAGGCGCCTGTCCGAGAAACACTCAGCTTTCGCAACACACGCGCCCAGACCGCGCTTCCCATGCGTAACTTGGGCTCCTTTCTTCCAGGTGCCGGAGTTGGCGGTGCTGGTGTTCACTGGAACGGACAAACTTGGCGATTCCTGCCCGATGACTTCGTGCTTCGTTCTCATACAGAGGAGCGTTATGGCGCCGATTTCATCCCCGAGGATCTCACTATTCAGGATTGGGGGGTTACTTACGATGATCTGGAACCCCACTATGATAGTTTCGAATATCTATGCGGCGTCTCAGGCACAGCGGCCAATGTGGCGGGAGAACGACGCAAAGAAGGCAATCCGTTCGAAGGCGAGCGCAAACGCGGATATCCGCTGCCGCCCCTGAATCGCAGTACCGGCTCTATCATGTTCGATAAGGCGGCACGGGAACTTGGCTATCATCCCTTCGCCGCGCCTGCTGCCAATACTTCTAGGCCTTATAAGAATCCGCTAGGCGTGCAGATGGGCCAATGCACCTACTGCGGTTATTGCGAATGGTTTGGTTGCGGCAACAATTCTAAAGCCTCACCGCAATCGACCATTTTGCCGGTCCTGCTGAAAAAGGACAATTTTTCTTATCGTACCGGCTGTGACGTGACACGTGTACTGCTCGACAATACAGGCCGCAAAGCCAAAGGCGTTATTTACCGCGACCTTCAAGGGCGCGAGTACGAGCAGCCTGCAGAACTTGTCATCCTATGTGCTTTTGCTCACCATAACGTTCACCTGCTCTTGCTCTCCGGAATAGGCAAGCCGTATGACCCGGTTACCAACTCGGGGGTTACTGGCCGCAATTATGCCTACCAAATTACGTCCTCGGTGGATGTCTTTGTTGATGAATTAATTAATCCATACATGGGGGCAGGCGCGTTAGGACAAGCCATAGACGATTTTAATACTGATAATTTTGATCACGAGCCCGAAGGCTTCATCGGTGGTGGCTATATCGCGCTGTGGACCACCGGCGGCAGACCCATCATCCAGCATCACTTGCCAAAAGGCACTGATGGATGGGGAGCCGGTTGGAAAAAGGCCATGGCAGAAAACTATCTTAAAAGTGTTTCGATCGCCACCCATGGCAGCGTGGTGAGCCACCGCGAAGCTTACCTGGATCTTGATCCTACCTACAAAGACATCTATGGCAATCCCATGTTGAGACTGACCTTCGACTACCACAACAACGACTATAAGATGTCGGACTTCCTCACAGGCAAGGCCGAGGGAATTGCCAAGGCCATGCAGCCACGCTCGATCAACGTCAAAAAACGCAAACCACCTTACAGCATCGTCCCTTATCAGACTACGCATAACACGGGCGGCGCAGTGATGGGGGACGACCCCCGAACCAGCGTGGTTAACCGCTATCTGCAGGCGTGGGACGTGCCCAATGTGTTTGTCGTGGGCGCCTGTAATTTTCCGCAGAATGCCGGATACAACCCCACAGGAACAGTAGGGGCACTCGCCTTTTGGGCAGCGGACGCCATACGAAAAATGTATATAAAAAACCCCGGACCGCTAGTACAGGTCTGAATCGGGAGGCATCATGCATTTGATCAAAATTAGCCTCGGTTGCTTGGCTTTACCCTTTGTGACCGCAATGACCTATGCGCAGGGCACCGACTTCACCAGTATTCAACGTGGACGTCACCTGGCCAGCGCGGGCGATTGCGTTTCCTGTCATACCGTCAAGGGCGGCAAGCCTTTCGCCGGAGGGTATCCAGTGGAGACACCCTTCGGCGTTATCTACTCGAGCAATATCACGCCAGACGTCGTCACAGGTATAGGCAACTGGACCGATGACGATTTTTATCGCGCCATGCATGAAGGCAAGCGCAAAGACGGCAAATACCTTTATCCCGCCTGTCCTTATCCCTGGTTCACAAAAATGACCCGCGAAGACGTCAAGGACTTGAAAAAGTTTCTTGCTACCCTCGAGCCCGTTCGCTCCATCCCCCCTGAGAACGAGCTGATTTGGCCGCTAGGATGGCGCCAACTGATGGCTGGCTGGAATCTGCTTTTCTTCAACGAAGGTGAGTATGTACGTAACCAGGATGAATCCGACCTCTGGAACCGTGGCGCCTATCTCGTCAACGGCGTAGCACACTGCGCCGCCTGCCATACATCCAAAAACATGCTTGGCGCCTCCGATAAAGACCAGGCCTTGCAGGGGGGAGACGCTGGAGAAGGTTGGTTCGCCCCCAGCCTCTCTGGCAATAAGCGCGACGGCTTGGGAAACTGGACTGTGAAGGATATTATTCAGTACCTTAAAACAGGCGCCAACAAAGATACCGCGAGCACCGGGCCCATGACCGAAGTCATCATGAACTCTACAAGCCATCTTAGTGACGCGGATCTCATGGCTATGGCCACCTATCTCAAAAGCCTGTCCGCACATAAAGTAAAAGAGGTAGAAGCAAAGAACATCAGCGACGACACAATGGCGCGAGGCAAAGGAATATATGTGGATCAATGCATGGGCTGTCATATGGCCGATGGCAAAGGTCAGGCAGACGCATTCCCGCCTCTGGCGAACAGCGCTCCCATTCAGGCTTCAAGTCCTCAAACACTAATACAGGTGGTGCTTACCGGAGACTATATGGCGGACCCTCCTGCGCTGCCAACCGGACTAGCCATGCCTGGGTTCGACTGGAAGCTGGATGACCAGCAGATTGCCGACGTGCTGACTTATGTACGCAACAGTTGGGGAAATAAAGCGCCACCCGTCAGTGCCACGGACGTAGCCCAAGCGCGGGAGAATGTGCACAAGTATGGCCCGCGCTTCAAACGCCTGATTACACATACTGCGCATTAACGCGGCAAAACTTTGGCGAAGTTTCCGACAACCTCCAGCGATGACAGCTATTCGTGCGCAGCATCCGACGGATACGTCACAACACCATTGTGCACGCATGCTCCCCTGGTAAGCGTTGCTTGCGTGATCTTATCTGTATCCATCAAATGAAACACCGCCTCGCCGCGCGCAAGCAGGTGGTCGGCAACGATGCGACGATGGCATCTCCACCAGACCGCCTCTGAGCACATCATGGCGCACCGCGCTTTTCGTCCCAGTGCAATCAAGGCTTCCAGACCATCCTGAAATGCAGGGGTAAGCGCGTAGTCGGCATAATTGTGAAAGCTTCTGTTTTCCCAAAAATCATTCGTGTCGTTCGCGACAGCCTTGGCCTTGTTGCGCCGCCCGCCAAGCTCGGCGATGTGAACGTAGTCGATCTGGAAAGCGGCCAATGCCTCGGGCAGAGCGTCCTGATTATATTGAGGATTGGTACGCGAGCGCGGAATGGCACGAATGTCGGCGACAACGGAGACCTCAGCCGCACGCAACAGGTGCACGAACTCATCGATAGTACGTGTCGAATGTCCAATCGTATAGAACGGCAGCGCCATAGCCCTACTTGGCCTGAGATTTTTTCAGCGCACCTTCTTTGTGGACGGCCACATGATCGGTTTTGTCGCTCTTGATCTCATACTGAGGGTCGTCCGCTGAGGCGCGATGCGTGTGGCCTTTGTAGTCAAAGTCACGAGTATGAATTTTTGTGATGGTGCCCCCGACATGACCCGCTTCGGAATTCCAGGTCACATGATCGCCGACCTTAAACTTGTGATGCACGATGCCTCCATATCCATGGGTTAGAAATATGGCCGATACCCGGCAAACCTGCCGCAAACGCCAGGCTACCCTGCTACCTCCCGCCCTCTACATACCGTGCGAAATTATCCAGAATCGCCTGCCAGCCTGACTTCTGCTCTTCCGTAGTATGAGCCGATTCGGCGTCGAAGGAAACCTTGACGTTGACAGCCTCGGGGTGCTGGGCGAACTCCACCCGCGCGGTCCGGCCGCCAAAAGAATACTCGATAAGACGCTGCGGAATGACCTCGGTATAGGTCCCGGCAAATTCAAACCCGACGCTGCCGTCCTTGGCCTCCATGCGGGACGAGAACGCGCCCCCGGGCCGAAGGTCGACCTGCGCGTTGGTGGTGTGCCAATCATCTGACGCCGCATTCCATTGCACGATATCTGCGGGCGAGGTGTAGGCCTGCCACACGCTTTCAATGGGAGCACGTACGTTTGTCTCGACGGTGATTTTCATCATCTCTATCTCCAGTTTTCCGTAGGGAGTATCGGCTGCGATTGGTACAGAGTATGCAGCGCCTTCCCCCGCAGCATCCTGTGTGACGTTATCAGAAGATAGCGATTTTTTTCTACACAATTACAGAGACTTACAGTCCCACGGCGCAGGACAATCCTCCCGCTTCAGGCGAACGCCAGCCATTCGTCCTGGTTATCACGAAATTCACTTTGCCCGGCTAGCCGTGTCCCCACCTCAGGAACAGACCGTACACGTAATCGCCGGAGAGTGATCGAAGGGGCTCGCTCTAGTTCAAAAAAATCCTGCTCGAAGTTAAAATTTTTTTCCTTTTTTCAGAACCCGTACGGAGCAGTGCGCCCAAACACTACATCTCGAGCAAGGACCAAGGCCACCATGAACCACTTCCCGACGCCGTCTCCGCCATTGAACTCTTTCTGAAGAAGCACGCCTTCAGGAGCGCCAGGTTTGGAGCTATGCGTCGCGAGGATGTCTGGAGCATCCCACTGCCAATACTGCGCGAAGCCATCATTAATGCACTGGTACACAGTGACTACTCGCAACGAGGCACGCCAATCCGGGTCGCATTTTTTGACGATCGTATCGACATCGAAAGCCCCGGCATGCTGCTACCCGGAATGACGGTAGAAGACATGAAGAACGGGGTATCTCGGATCCGGAACCCGGTCATAGCACGAGTATTCCGAGAACTGCAGTTGATCGAGCAATGGGGCAGCGGCATAAAGCGCATTTATTCAGAAGCCCATAAGCAAGGCTTACCTGAACCGATCATCACAGAAATCGCAACCGGACTGCGGCTAAGCATTTATCTGCCGAAAATCTCGACGATCGAAGACGACCGTAGCGCGGGGCAAATAAAAAGAGTATTAAACAAAGACGATAAGCTACGGCTAGAGTCACGGCTAGAGTCAAGATTGGCCATGCTCAGGCAACAAGCATATCCAGTCTCTTCCAACCTTGAGTCATGAACGCATGCAGCGGGGCGCCATGCCGCAGCGCCTCGCTTTAACCGCAACACAACTCAAAACCGCCAACTGGCCTTCACAGACCCGGAGTGGCTGCTGACCCTGCTCGACAGCAAGCCATCGTATTGAAGTTTGACGTTCATACCTTTGTCGCTCAGCACCTGAATACCCGCCGATACCTGACCGAACACGCGCCCGGTCTCCAGGGTGGAAGTAAAGGGATCGGCGCCCGTTGGCGCGCTCGCAAAGCGGGCCCGCGTATCCCATTTGTCGGTACTGGAAAGCGAAACCCCTACGCTGGCATAAGGACGAAGGATATAGCCATTCTCCAGGTCCATACGCCCGCCCAGTTCCACCCCAGGTGAGAGGATGGCCGACCACTTGCTGACGCCTTCCACATGCAGATTCAATGCGTCAGCGCCGTGTTCGTCAAACGAAGGCATGTGTGTATGCATGATGTCCAGGTCGACGAATGGCTTGATGTAGGAACGGTCCATGGCATGGGTGTAGGAGGCCCTCAGACGTTGACCGAAGGAGATGACGCGTGAATCGCTCTCTGCCTGCGCACCCATCAGGTCGATATTGCGCGTGTTGTCGAACGAACCATAGCTTCCAGTCAGTGCCCCGGCAAAGGTCCAGGGGCCGTCCTCGTACTTGAGCGATACGCCAAGATAGCCGCTGTCGCCCTTTACATGCTGGCGATCATCATCCGCGTTCAGGGTTGTGTGCTCGTAGGCGCCGGCCACACCGACGAACCAGTTCGGTGCCACGCTGCGCTGCGCGCCTATCTGGTACAACACGCCGTCCGACTTCAGCCCTGATGTGCCGCCGCTGCTGTCCATCTGAGTCGTATTGCCGGAAACGCGCCCCCATAGGCAGTCGTGCTCGCCCATCTGGGTGCCGGCACCGTCGAATCCGGGGCAGCTCAGCAGAGAGTTCGAGAACGAAATCATGCCGGCCTGTTTCAGCGCGGCGGGGGCTGCCAGCACACCGGGTGACAGATCATTGAGCGCACTGGCATAGCTTGCGCCGCCCTTGCCGGCAGAGCGATTCAGCGCGGCAAACATGGTGCCGAATTTTTCGTCGCTGCCACGGTCCCACACGTCTTGAAGATGCTGGCCAAGCGCATGAAGATTGCTTCCCACGCCGTACGATTCGGATACTTCGTTGAATTTTGCGGCGTCAACGGATACGGCAAGCGAATTGCCGGCCTGACGCGTCCGGTACGTGAACAGCGGCGATTCTCCCTGCACCGCGGCACGCGGGGTAAGCACACCGGCCTGCAGGAAAGTAAGTTCCCGATTGGGCATAAGCGTGCTGGCGGCGATACTGATCTTGCCGTCGAGCTGGGCATGCCCATCCACTGCCAGAAGGTCGGTGGTCTTCGCCACAAAGTCCGTGGCCACATGCAGCATGCCCTGACTGCCCTGTATGAAGTCTCCCGTCACGTGCATGGCATCGCTGCCGGCGGTCTTGCCGATCAACACCTGGCCCTGATTAGCGATATCGCCCTGCACGAGATCGGCGTGGGAGAAGGTACCGAAATTCGACAGAGACATGGACTCGCCTGATGCGGACAGAGCGGCAAGGGTGACAGAGGATGCCGAAGCGGCCTTACCCACCAGATTGCCTTTCAGGGAACCGTTGTTCACGATATTGGTTGAGCCGCTCCCGGTCTGCTGAACGGCGGCGTAGCCCTGAGAGCCATCCACGGTACCGCCGCTATTGATGGTAACGGTGCTGGCGGCAGGACTGTCGATCCAGACGGCCCCTCCCGTTGCAGGGTTTGATGACTGACTCCCTCCTGTCACATTCCCCGCTACGGTGATGCCTACAGCCTTCGGCGTGCTCGACTGAGTATCGTAGGTCTGCGCGAACACACCCCAGGCATTTTCCCCCTGAACCTGGACAGTACCATCCAGTTCCATCGTGATACTGCCGGAGATACCGCCTGCGCCGCCGGTGGTCTGGGTGAGGGTGCCGGCGAAGCTGCCTGCGCTATTGCCGCCCAGCCCGCCCGGCGCACTGAGCGATTGCGCAATCACGCCATGTGCGCCGTCACCCTTCGTGGTGATGCTGCTGCCAGCTCCCATCGTCAAGGAGATGTCGCCGCTGACCTGCCCTGAGGACGACGCTTCCTTGCCATCCTGCCACCCTATCGCCAGCGGGCCGTTTGCGGTGTCGCCCGCGATGCCGCCACCGCCTGCGATGGACTGCAGCACAATGCCGTGCGACCCTCGCCCGGTGGTAGCGATGACGCTGGGACTTGCATCGCTTGCTGCTGAACCTGCATCATTCTCGCCCAGAGTAATCGTCAGATTGCCGCCATGCTGAGAACTGCCAACGTAAGGTGCGGCCAGATTGACAGACTGGATATTCGCGCCAGGGCCGGCTGACATGATGCCACCGCCGCCGCCAATAGACTGCGCCACAAGGCCAAAGGCGTGATCTCCAGTGGTGTTGACGTTTACCCATGAGTTCACATTGATGTTGCCGCCATTGCTGTCGCCTGAACGGCCGCCGCCGCCCATTTGCAGGTTCAGTTGCGGATTGTTCGCCGTGCCGCTCAGGCTTGCGCCGCTCATCGCCGCCGTGCCTCCTCCGCCGCCGATGGACTGCAAGACAATGCCGTGCGAATCATAGCCCGATGTTGCGACCGACACGCCGCTATTGGCTGCGTTCATGTTAACGGTCCCGCCATTGCCGCCATTGCCGCCCGATCCGCCCCATCCGAGCACAATCGATGGATTCTCAGCCGTAGACTTTGTGATGATGTCCGACCCGACAGCGCCTTGCCCGCCGCCGCCGCCTATGGATTGCGCAAGCAGGCCGTAACTGACGTTTCCTGCGGTGCTCAAGATACCTTGCCTGTTGGCCGGATCACTGGTCATGTTCAATGTGATGGTGCCGCCGCTGCCCGCAGCACCGCCGCTGCCGCCCACTGCGATAACAGCCTGCGAGCTGCCCTTGGCGCCTTTTGCCGACGATGCGCCGCCCACGCCGCCGCCGCCGCCGACGGATTGCACCACCATGGCATCGGCATAATCGCCCTGTGTGCCAATCAAACCGGAATAGTCAACTTCGGCGGTACCGCCATTGCCGGACGCGCCGCCCGAACCGCCGACGGCAACCGATAGTGAATAACTGCCCAGATCCGTGTCATCGGGAGGAGGAGGATCGTCGTTGGGTGGGTCATCGCTGGGAGCATTGGGGATGTTGTAGGTGGACGGCCCGGCAGAGGCATCTGCGCCCGCATTGCCTCCGAGACCACCGCCACCGCCTATGCTCTGGATGAGCACGCCATCCGCGTCACCGCCATAAGTGTAGATCCCACCCTGGGCAACAAACTTCACGGCGCCCCCATTTCCGCCACTTCCTCCCGTTGCACCCACAGAAACGGCGACATCCGCGCTGAACTTGGTGGCGCCCCCTGCAGGCTGATCCTGCGACGCACCTCCACCTATGGACATCGGGCCACCGAGATCGACCGTAGTACCCTGCGCCGCACCGCCGCCTCCGCCAACAGAGTGCAGCACCATGCCTCGTGAACCCGATCCATAGGTCAGGATCTCAGAACCTGAGTCCATGGTGGCCGTGACGGCGCCGCCGATATTCCCTGAACCAACACCACCGCCCACACCCACACTGACTTTGTAGGTTTTTCCTTGTGCAATGCCGCCGGAACTGCTGCTTCCCGCACCCGCGTTACCGCCACCGCCGCCGATGGACTGTGCCAGCACACCATTGGACGTATCATCGAAGGTCGTTATGGATGCCGCTGACCCCATGCCCACGTTAACGACACCTCCGATGCCCCCCGATCCGCCAACACCACCTACCGCGACATCAACATTGACGCTGACGCTTTGTCCGGGAATGGATACATCCGTGCTCATGGCGTTGGATGCGCCGCCGTTACCGCCGCCGCCGCCGATGGATTGCGCAACGACGCCGTGTGATCCCTGTCCCCCTGTATAAATGGCGGTCGCATCGATCAGATTGACGTCAATCTCTCCTCCATCGCCGCCCTTTCCACCACTGCCGCCAACAGAAACATTCGCCGAAATGGCAAAACTGGCATCAGGATCAGGTGCGGAAATGACCAGACTTTTGGCGGCAGAGCTGCCGCCATTGCCGCCACCGCCACCAATAGACTGCGCGACCACGCCATAAGAATCCGAACGACTGACCGAGGCGCCATTGGCCGCGCCATTGCTACCGTTTGACCCGACACCCGCCGTGCTGAATGTCACATCGTCCAGTTCAACATCCACTTTGTTGCCTTTGCCTCCGCTGCCGCCCGAGCCGCCTACGGCAACGCCCAAGTTGGCGCCTACATTGGCAACCAGAGTATGCGCCACGCCACCATTGCCGCCGCCGCCTCCAATGGATTGCGCGATGAGACCGGCTGCCGAAATGCCCTGGGTCTCGTAGATGTGATGGCTCAGGTCCGCGTTAACCTCACCGCCATCGCCTCCGCCACCCGCAGTACCGCCAATGGCAACCGTAACAAGCGCTTGTGCACCGTCCAGCATGGCAGTCCCCCCATTGCCGCCACCGCCGCCCAGAGATTGCGCCAATATTGCCGTAGCACCGTCACCCGAGGTACTCACATTTCCGTCGGTCGTGCTTTGAACGGTAACCGTGCCGCCGGAGCCACCCGCTCCCGCGCTTCCTCCGATAGATGCGGTAGGCATGTCAACTGAGACCGCCAGTGTTGACCCCCCGTTTCCGCCACCTCCACCTACGGACTGGGCAACGACACCCAGCGCATACTTTCCCTGAGTGGAAATATTGGTGCCAACGTCAACCGTCACATCGTTGCCGGAACCGCCTGAAGTCCCCGATCCGCCTACAGCAGTGATGCCGACTGCCGACCCGCCGCTCCCCCCACTACCTCCGATGGACTGGGCCAGTATGCCGATAGAGCCATCACCCTTTGTGTCAACACTGTTGACAGCTACAGAAACCGTGCTTGCATTATTGCTTTGCGTGCTGTTGACGGATCCACCCACCGAAAACAGACCGGTTGCCGAGCCGGCTGTGCCGCCCCCGCCGCCTATCGACTGCGCGATGACGCCAATGGCGGAATCACCGCTGGTCGACACATTCGACGCGCCACTGATGGTCACCGTGCCACCTGAACCGCCTGCGCCTCCGGCGCCGCCCAGTGACACCAGGGAATCCGACATGGCGCCTGCGCCGCCGCTACCGCCTATTGACTGCGCCACCAGGCCATGGGCATACTGACCCTGCGTGGTGACTGTTGCGGAGGACGCGATAGTGGCATTGGCGCCATTGCCCCCATTGCCGCCTTTCCCACTGCCTCCCGGCAAGCTGCTGGTGAAATCCTCGCCCGTCCCACCGCCGCCGCCGATGGATTGCGCAAGCATGCCGATGGAATAGTCGCCCTGCGTGGAGACCATACTGTTTGCATCTGCCGTAATCTGGCCCAACGCGCCATCCTGCCCGATCCCCGCCTGTTTGACAGCAGAGCCGCCGTAACCGCCAATACTTTGCGCCGCCACGCCTATCGCTTCGGCGCCCGCAGTGGACACGCTAGTCTGTTGGCCGTCCTGGCTACCCTTGGACTGGAGCGTAACGGTTACATCATTGGAATACCCTCCGTTTCCGCCATCAGCGCGATAACTATTCTGGCTGTCGGAACCGCCAGCGCCACCACGGGAGTATGCCGTCACCCCAGCCACCCCTTCACCGGTAGCGGTCAGGTTGACCCAGTAAAGTTTTGTGGTAACTCCACCGGCGTTACCGCCATGGCCGCCATACCCTCCATTAGAATCCATGGCGCCACCATTACCGGCGATGGTCTGCGCCAGTATCCCCGCGCTTGTGCCCGATACCGCCTGATCTACGCCGACATTTATATTCGTGACGGCACTCAGATCCTCATGCCCTACATTCATCGTTATAAACCCGCTGTCCCCACCATTCCCTCCGTCGTCGCGTACCCAGGTGGTCAAACCACCGTCGCCACCCACGCTTCTTGCCAGCAGGCCCACCACGCCGTCCGCAGCGTCGCTTGTCTGTGTCAGGAATACGTCTACATTACCGGTGTTCAAAAAGCTTACATCGGCGGCGCCTCCGCCTACACCCATGGGCGGATCCCCGTGGCCTGTCGCATGAAGGTTGCCATCCCCGCCCACCGCCTGTGCCGCAACGCCCCATGCACGCGTGCCGCCTTGCAAACTGGTTGACGCGCTACCCAGCTTTACATCTGCGTAGTTGTCCATCTCGATGTTCTGGGTGCCGCCGCCGTTTCCACCGTAGTAATCGGCAACAGCGGTGTAATCAACGCCACCATTGCCGCCACGGCTTTCCACCAAGGCCCCCACCACACCTGAATTCAAGGTGCCGCCGGTGATGGTCACCGCTGATGAGTTCCTTAGGGTTGTGGACCCAGCGTTTCCGCCGTTACCGCCGTTGTCTTTATGGTCTGTCTGGTTGTAGCCATCACCGCCCACGCTGCTCACACCCACGCCAACCACCATGCCTGATGGCGTCGCGCCCGCAAGCGAAAGACTGACCGAACCGCTTGTAACAAGCATCGCGCCTTGTGCGTCTTGCCCATCGCGATGATCGCTATGGTAGTCATCGCCGTCGGCGCCGTGGCTTTGCACCATGATGCCGTTCAGTGGTGGCTCTCCCCCGTAGACCATTTCCTCTGAACTACCCAGATCGGTCGTCACCGCCCCCAGTCCGAATGGGACAATAGCGAAACTGGCAGTATTCGTGATTTGCTGAGGCAGGTACTGATTGCTTAGCGTAAGGGCACCCGTAAGCGGCGCATCAGCCGACAGGCTGCAAGTGACTATGCCTGACGGCACGGTGCAGTTGTAGCCCAGGTCGGCATGAGCGGCCGCCAGCGGCAATAGCACCCCTGATACGCACAATAAAATCTGGCCACGGCTTCCCAGGGCGCGGCTTAACGGCCGCAGCGCCAGAGGGTGGCGAAGGGAGTTCGACGACGCATTGCGTCGAGCTGTATAACGTTGCTGGTGTGTTTGCTTCATGGCCTTTCCAATTTATAAGGACTGGCGGCTTTCGCGCCTGGGAAGTCAGCGCCACCACCACATCTGTCCATCGCAGTCTCGCCCCCAGGGGCATTACGACATGCGCGCACGCCATAGTCAGGCCAGCCGCCTGGCTCGTCTATCGGTTTTGCGCCATGGACTATCGGAAAAACGCAATTCTTACTAGTTGGCAATGATTGTCCGGTAATATGGGGAACACCCTGCCCTTGTGAACTCCGATGATCGCTTCCCTATTTTCCCAGGTGCCGTTCGAGCAGTACCGGATCGTGAACACCGCCGATCTTGACGAAGCGCGGCAGCAGATAGGCCAGATACTCAATTCGTACCGGCTTCAAGTGGTTCGCGGGCGCATCCTCCACAGCCGGCTGGACCTGCTTCCTTGCGGACGCCTGTCATTGATCAAGCTCAGGCACGGGTATGGAGCCGACATCAGCATCGACCCCGATTGCCAGTGCCTGGACGGCTATTACCTGCTGGTGCTGCCTACGCAGGGGCGGGCGCAGTTTCATTTCGATGGACGCCTCATCGAGGTTTCGCCCAACAAGGCCTTCCTCATCAGCCCTGACAGGCGGTTTTACTTCAGTGCCAGCCACGACTACGAGCAGGTGCTGCTGCGCCTGGACGGTGCCGCCATCGCCGACGCCTGGCGCGGCCTGACCAAACAAGAGCCCGCGCCCGAGATCTGTTTCGATCCGGTCATCCCATTGAGTACAGCCAGCTGGCAGGCGCTGCTGCCCATGCTTCAGTGGACAGTGCGATGCGCCGGGCTGGAGGGACAGAACGTCGCGCAGGCCGCCCTGCTGGCGCAAACCGAAATGCTGATCGCCACCACACTGCTGCTGCACCAGCCGCACAGCATGGCGGCGTATCTATGGCCCGCGCCCCCGCCTTCGGTGCCTCATGCCATCGGGCGCGCACAAACCTATATGCTTGAGCATTTGAGCGAGCACCTGCCGATTGCCATGGTCGCCAGCCACTGCGGCCTGTCAGTCAGGCGACTGCAGGCCTTGTTCAAGGACGAATGCGGACAATCCCCGCTGCAATGGCTGCGCATGCAGCGCCTGCACGCCGTGCAGCAAGCCCTGTCGCAAGACGAAGCCGCCGAACGGATCAGCGAAACAGCAGCGCGTTTCGGCTTTACCCATCTTGGTGAGTTTTCCCAGGCGTACCGACAGGCGTTCGGTGAAACTCCGCAGCAGACGCGCAGCAGGTAACAGGACTCAGACGAGTACTAAGCGGCCTGCGCGCTCACGCTCACTCCCCAGGCGGATCAAACAAGTTCCGCTGAATTTGCACCAGATGCGCAACCAGCGCATCCCGCGCCGATTCGGCGTCGCGATCCTCGAGCGCAGTGACAATGACTCGGTGCTGACGTTCATATTCGGCGCGGCGTTGCGGCGTAAGCGAGTTGCGCTTGAGCCTGCCCCAGTCGGCCTGCCGGCGAACCCGGTTGCCAAGCGCCAGCACCTGCAGGAAAAATGTGTTGTGTGTGGCCTGCGCGAGAGCCTGGTGAAGTTCGCCATCCCAGAGTTCGAAGTCTTCAACGGTTTGAGCTTGCTCGCCCTTGATCAGACACTCATGCATGCGATCAAAGTCGCTGCGGGTGGCATGGCGCACTATCATCGCCGGCATCAGAGGCTCGATCAACAGGCGTGCCTCCATGAGCTCGGCCGGACTGGTTTGATCCGGAGTCATGGCGTCAGCGTCAGCGTCCGAAGCGGCGCCATGGGCGGGGCGAGCGGCAAAGGTGCCGCTACCGACTGTCTGGGTGATCCAGCCCGCGTCCCGCAATGCTGCCAGAACGCGCCGCACAGATCCTCTGGACGTATCGAAACGCTGACTCAGTTCCCGTTCGGCAGGTAGCTTTACGCCGATCGGTATACGGCCGGACTGGATTTCTGTATGCAGGTAAGTCGCCAACGCTTGCGCGCCGGCACTGCGCAAGCCCAGGGCAAAGACGTCAGAGGTCATGGTGTGCTGGATCGATGCAAAATGAATATGACTGCCAGCATATCACTGTTGTACCAGTTGGTACAAATCACAGAACCACCTACCATCAGCCTATCCGTCATCAAAAATAAAGATTGCGCTGGATGCATCAGAACCATACACTTCATTTTTAATACCAATGCATCAAAATTGGTACACAATTGGTACAAATATTGGACCAACTCGTTATCGTCACTGCATTAAAGGAAGAAGAGGTATGCGTATCGCAACTTACATAAAAGATCAGCAGCGCCATGTCGGCGTCGCCAGCGATGACGGGCTGAGCGTACAGGCGCTGGACGTTGCTCCCGAGATCGCCAGTAAAGGTGTACTCGGCCTGATCGAAGCATATGGCGAGCACACCCATGTGGCCGAACTGGCTCGCGCTGCGGCGATACCACTGGATTCGGTGACACTGCTTGCTCCTGTACCGCAACCGCGCCGCAATATTTTCTGTGTCGGGCGTAATTATCACGCGCATGCCAAAGAGCTTTCCGGTTCGGTATTCAAGGCCAACAACACAGATCCGGCCGCCTGGCCCATAGTCTTCACCAAGGTGCCCGAAACCGTCATCGCCCATGGCGATGAGGTCGCTCTTCCGCTTGGCATCAGCGAGCAGATCGATTACGAAGCAGAGCTGGCCATCGTCATTGGCAAAGGCGGCAAGAACATCAGCAAAGCCGATGCGATGAGCCATGTGTGGGGATACACCATCGTCAATGATGTCACCGCGCGCGACATACAGATGCGGCATCAGCAATGGGACCTGGGCAAATCCTTCGATACCTTCTGTCCGATGGGGCCTTGGCTGATCACGGCCGATGCATTCGAGGCAAACGACACGCGTGTGCGCTGCTGGGTCAATGACGAGCTTCGGCAGGACGGCCAGACGCGTGATCTGATTTTCGATCTGCCCACGCTCATCGAGACCTGCTCGCGTGGTATCACGCTATACCCCGGCGACATTATTGCAACCGGAACGCCGGCCGGCGTGGGAATGGGCTTCACTCCGCCGCGCTATTTGAAGACTGGTGATCGTGTCCGCATCCAGATCGATGGCATCGGCACGCTTGAAAACACCTTTCGATAGACACCCTGCTTCGCGTCGTACAAAAAAAACAGCCAACGATTGGCTTATCACTCAGTGGAGGAGACATTCATGAAAACAGCTACATTGAAAATGCTTGCGGTCGGCCTGACCATGCTGAGCTCCAGCATGGCCTGGGCCCAATATCCAGAACGCCCCATCACCATGATCGTGCCCTTCCCCCCTGGCGGCGTAACGGATACGGTCGCCCGCCCTGTCGCTGACGCACTGGGCAGGGAGCTTGGCCAGTCCGTCGTCATCGAGAACAAGGCGGGAGCAGGTGGCGCCATCGGTACGGGTGCGGCAGCCCGGGCAAAGCCAGATGGCTATACCATCATGTTGATGCTTTCCTCTATCTCGATTCTGCCTGAGGCGGACAAGATACTTGGGCGCAAGGCTGCGTATGAAACAACGGACTTCAAACCTATTGCCCGCATCACCGCTGACCCTACCGTCCTGGTCGTGCCCGCCAAAGCTCCATGGAAAACGATAGACGAGTTTGTTGCCGCTGCCCGTCAGGCGCCAGGCAAGCTGGACTATGGCAGCTCGGGCATTTACGGCTCCATGCATGTGCCCATGGCCATGCTCGAGAAAAATGCCGATATACGCATGACACACGTCCCTTATACGGGTGCGGGGCCGGCGGTCGCCGCCTTGCTGAGCGGACAGGTTGATGCGATTTCCACGGGCCCTTCCAGCATTCTGCAGCATATCAAGGCCGGTACGGTACGCCCCCTGGCGCATTGGGGCGACAAACCTCTGGCGGCATTGCCGGACACCCCCAGCCTGTCCGAAAAGGGGTACGACGTGAAGTTCGTCCAATGGTCAGGTATTTTTGTACCTAAGGATGTGCCGCCCGATGTGATCAAGCGTCTGCGCGCCGCCGCCAAAACCATCGCGAACGATCCGAACGTGCAGGCCAAGATCCTGGCAACCGGCAGCCCTGTCGACTACATGGATGCCGATGCGTTTCAGGCGTATTGGGATGCAGACGATGCGGTATTGAGAAAGGCAGTGCAGGATATCGGGAAAGTGGAGTAGGCACTGCACGCGCCATCAGCACTCATCGCTAGCGCAGAGTCGGCTCATTAACCGACTCTGCGGCGCGCACCAGCGCCGCCATCGCTTCGCTGCCAACGTTGATATGGAGCAAGTGATCTCAGGGGCTAATCAACGGGCATTCTCGCCAGCCGCCCCGCCGCATCCAGCATGCCGTTCCGTATTGCTACGAAAACGTCCTCAGGAAATCCGACTGGCAATATCGCCTGCGTGGCTGACAATACCTGCTCCACCTGATCCAACACTTCAGCAATCAAATCTTCCATACTGTTGCCCAGGCCGCACAACCGTGCCGTGTTGTTGAAATGCTGACGTTGTATATCGCGCAAGCGATAGTGCGTATTCTTACCCTTCAAGGCCATGGCCAACCGCAAACGGTGAACATCAAGCTGATTCGCTCCACGCCCGGTGACCGGCCAAGCCGACAGCACATCATAAAGCGGCGTCATGCAATATCGCCCGCCTGGCAGCAGAAAAAGAGAAAAATTCTTTGCATGCCCATCGGTGGCCGCCATCAACCAAAACAACAACTGAGCTTTCAACAAGACCCGAAGGTCCTGTTCACGTGTTTCGGATTGCTGCAAAATTCGGGCAATATCCACCAGGCCCGGCCCGCCGTCGGCCTCATACTTCGCGCCAGGCGGCGTGCCCGTCGCCTGACAGAAATCTTCCTGAGGCAACCGTAACCAGTAGCCTTTCTCAGACAGACGCCGATCAAAACGCTCTACAACCAAGACCTTCTGATCTTCAAATTGTGCAATATCACATGCGGCGACAGGCAATCCGAACAGATCAAGGATTTTGCTGCATAACCACTCATTCTCTACCGAAGTACGCATATCGGCTCGACGGTTTCCCACCAGCCCCAATGGAAGTTTAAGAATATGCGTTGTGGGTGTGGCTCCCAGCGGTCGACACCATTGCCCTCCATGCCGAAGCAGGGCGATTTTCTCCTGAGCTCCGGCAATGGAAATTCGAAAATCGTCATCCCACGCATCATGCTGAGCGACAGCTGCAGTCGAGGCGGCTGTGGCGCGCAATATCATGGCAACGTCAGCCTCGGATAATGCCTGTGCCCGTATCGTGAATACGTCGCTCGGCAACTGCCCGTCCGGCAGCAACTGAATAGCGCCCACACAATCGCGGCCGATCGCAGTCAACAACTCGAACGCAGCCGTGTTCAGCGTGCGGAACCGCGCCTGCAGCCTGCGCCGGATAGCATCGCTGTCGGGCAACAAGTTGTCAAAATAGTTGTAGACCTTCGGCCCGGTCAATGGCGCGTTTTTGATTGCAAAAGGCAGCGACAACGACAAGGGGCGCCCTTGTGGAGAAAGCGCCCACTCTTGGTCATAATTCAAGCTATAGGCGCCCCCGGCAGCAATCTCCCACTGCCCCACCCGATCACCATTCGCCCAAAGAACAAGCCTTCGTGCCCTGGATAGACGCGCCATGGCTACCACTCACTTTGTACCGGGGGATTCTGGCCGCGCTCTTGCATCAGCAACTCGACACCCAGAATACCTAATAGAGCCAGCAACCGATCAAGCGTCAGCAGCGCTGGCTGATGTTCAAGCTCTGACAGCCGGTTCTGGCTGATTCCCAGGCGTGCCGCGACAGCTGCCTGCGTCAACCCCAATTCCTTGCGCCTGGCCGTCAACAGATAACCCATCTGATCACTGGTAGAAAGTTTATGCATGGCTCAATATCGCTGATGTCGATACCACTATATTATCGATTAAATCGATAAACCTCAAATATCGATTATTTCGATATTTTAGATTACCTTCTTATGGCGATGATTAGGACATCTACCCATCATCTGCACAATCAGTCCCGCACCTCCCCGCACGCCCGCGCCAAGAGCACGGCGCAGGCTGTGCCTTCCAGCACCGGCCGGCCCAGGCGCGCGGCCAAGGCCTCGCCATAACCGCACAGCACCGCCCCCGCAAGCACAATGCTGTATGCCCCGCGCGCGCAAAGCTCGCGTGCATCCGCCTCCAGCCGTGCCAACAGGTCGTCGTGAACCTCGCCCGCCTGCTGGCCATAGGCTTGCGGCCAGTTGGGCGCGGCAACGCCTGCCAGGCGATCGCCCAGGCCAAGATCACGAACATGGCTTTCGTATAACGCGGCCATGTCAGCGCCCAGGGTCAGCACACCAAAGCGCGGCCCTCGCAGGCAGGCGATCGCGCATGCAGCTTCGGTCATGCCGATCACCAGTTGCGGCGACTGTCTGGCGCGCGTGGCCGCCAGGCCGCAGTCCAGTGAAATCCCGACGATAAGAGCGTCGTAGTCCGCGCCTTCACGCGCGGCGAGTCGCTGCACCATGTCTCCCGCGGCCTCGACCTGGGAGGGATGGATGATGGCGGCCGGCCCGGTCTCGGCCGTGCAGGTATCCAGACTATCGCCCTGACGCAGCATCCGACGCGCGGGTTCAGCCATGCGCGCGGTAATGTGGGCCGAAGTGTTGGGGTTGATGAGCAGTATTCGCAAGGTCAGGTCCTGAGTATCGCGGCAAGGTCGACTTCACCTTCCCCCTGGTCCAGCACCAGGCTGCTTTCGATGTGATCAAGATGGACAAGCATCAGGGCAGTCGCTTTCGCGACGTCGCCGTCCGCCATGGCGTCGATCAGGCGCTCATGCTCGTCGGCCCGGCAGCTCATCGCCGTCGGCGCGTTGTAGAGCGAAATGATCAGGGATGTCACGGTACTCAGTTCGCGCATGCATCGTGCCAGGGCGGTATTGCCTGCCAGGTCGGCCAGCAGGCTGTGAAACTCGCCGGAAAGACGCACGACCGCGTGCTGCTCATCGCGCTGACGGGCGCCCAGTTCCAGTTCCAGATGCTGGCGCAAGCGCTGCAGCTTCTTGGGTGTGAGCGTGGCAATCAATCGCTGCAAGATCGCCGGCTCGATAAGGCGGCGAGCTTCGAAAACGTCCATGGCCTGTTCGGGAGTAGGCCTGGCCACAAAGGCGCCGCGTTGCGGAAAAAGCTCCACGAGTTGCTCGTGGGCCAGGCGCGTCAACACCTGCCGCACGCGAGCCCGGCTGACACCAAAGATATCGGCCAGCTTGTCCTCGCCAAGCTTGGTGCCGGGGGGCAGTCTGTGTTCGAGCATGGCGCTGTAGAGCCGTGCGTAAATCTCGTCGGGCGCATGCTCCGACGCCACGGGTTCGGATCGACGCACAGTACTGCGCCGTTTGGCTTCAACGCCACTCATACAACGCCCCCCAACCCTTGATCGCGCCGGGATCCGCACCTGCCATGCGCAGCATGCTCCACACTGTGGTGCTGACCGTGTCGAGCAGCGGAATACCCCAATCTTCCTCAACACGCTGGGCCAATTGCGCTGCGCGCAGGTTGGTGCAGTAGGTGACAAACGCCTCCGGGCGCGCCGCCACCATGCCGGACATGCGCTCGAGCAGCACGTCGGGCTCAATGCCGGCAAAGTCAAAGTTCACCCGTATGGACTCGTGCGTCTGCGCAACGACATCGATGCCCACGCGCTGATAGTTCTCGATGATGCGTTGCTGCACGTCTTCGGTATAGGGTGACAGCAAGCCCAGGCGACGGATGCCCTTGAGCGCCAGCAGTTCATTGAGCGCCAGAATGGCAGTTGTGGCGGGAATGCCGGTGTGCTCCTTTATACGCTGCACAAGCAGCAGGTCCTTCTCGAAACCCATCCACCCCGCTGCGGTACCACTCCAACCGATGACGTCGACCTTCGCATCGGCCAGCAGCTCTGCCGCCGCCAGGATATGGTCGTCGTTGAACTGCCCCAGGGCTTTGGCGTCGAGCGCAATTTCGGTCACCTTGAAGCGCGCGTAGTGCACGGTTACCCCTGGCAAGGTAGCCACGATGGCGCTGGTCAGAGGTTCAAGCGCGGTATTGGAAGACGGCGTCAATACGCCGAGGCGGATTGGCTTGGGGGATATAGCGTTCAAACTGCTGCTCATCGATGTGTACTTCCTGATATGGCGTTGTCGAATTGATTGTCAACAAGCATGTCGACGTTTGATCTGATACGTGTCACTTCCGCTTCCTTTTTTCCGGTGAGTAATGTGCTTTCAAGCAAATTACATGCCCGTTGAAAAACCTGGCACGCCTATTGCGTGATGTGGCTTATGCACATTACGGAACACCCCCTCGCCACCAGACAAAATGTCTACAACCATGTGGACACCAGATTGGTGCAGCCGCACCTAAACGTACCTGATACGCACCATAACGGTCTTTTCCTCAAGGAGTTCACCATGCCCCACCCCTCCCGCCTTACCCGCTGTCTGGCATCGCTTACGGCAGTCGCCGCCCTTTGGTCCACGGGCGCCCTGGCTGACTCGCAGCACTGGAAGGCCATCGGTCAACCGGCCGCCACCGGGCTGGTGCAAAAAAACATGGAGAAGCCCTTCTTCGACCATTTTGCCGAGCGTACCGGGCTGGACATCGACGTCGACTACAAGCCCGTAGACCAGCTGGGCATCAAGGATACGGAGCAGCTGCGCGTGATGAAAGCCGGCCTGTTCGATATCGTTTCACTGCGGGTTTCGCAGAACTCGCGCGATGAACCCACCCTGCTCGGCCTGGACCTGGTGGGCGCCGCCCCCGACTATGCAACGGCGCGCAAAGTGGCCAAGGCCTACCTGCCTGTCGTGGACAAGCGCCTGCAGGAGAAATTCAATGTCAAACTGCTGGGCGCATGGCCATTCGGCCCTCAGATCATCTTCTGCAAAAAGCCTGTCGCGTCGCTGGCCGACCTGAAAGGCCTGAAGGTGCGCACTTATGACCAGAACCTGTCCAAGTTCATGCAAAGCATAGGCGCCACGCCGGTTCCCCTCTCCTTTACAGAAGTGCACCAATCCTTGTCCATGGGGGTGGTCGACTGCGCCATCACCGGGCCCAGTTCGGCAAACAGTTCTGGCTGGCCGGAAGTGACTACCCACCAGTATGGCCTGGGTGTACAGATGGCCGTCAATGCCTACGCCATCAACCTCAAGGCCTGGAACGCATTGAAGCCTCAAGAGCAGGTCAAACTTCAGGCCGCGTTCGACAAACTGGTCGATGATATCTGGACATACTCGGAAGAACTGACAGTGGACGCCATGGCGTGCAACGCCGGCAAGGACAGCTGCAAGCTGGGCAAGCAATACAAGCTGATTGACTCGCCCTTGCAAGATGCCGACAGAAAGACGCTGAAGGAAGCCGTGGCAGCCATTTCGGTACCGACCTGGGCCGCAATCTGCGACAAGTCCAACCCCACCTGCTCGGCTGACTGGAAAGCCACCGCCGGCAAAGCACTGGGTATTGAGTAACCCGAAGGCAGTCGGCCGGCGCATCGCCGGCCGGCACACGACACGCCTGACTCACAAACAAGAGCCCTCAGATGAAAAACCAACTTGAACGCGCCCTGGCCATTGCCTTTGGATTGATCTTCATAGCGTTGTCGCTGATCGTTACGGTGGAAACCATCATACGAAAGGTTTTCAACACATCGCTACAAGGCGCGGACGAACTGGGCGGCTATGCACTGGCGATCGGGGCCACCATCGCTTTCACTCTTGCGCTGCTCAGCCGCTCCCATGTGCGCGTGGATGTACTCCTGGCGCGCTTTCCGCCTCGCCTGCAAACCCTGCTGCACTGGCTTTCTGCGGTGCTGATGATGGGTTTCGCTGTGCTGATTGCCTGGCTGGCGTGGGCCACACTCATGGACTCCCGCGATTACGGCAGCGTATCGCAGACGCCGTGGGCAACCCCGCTGACCTATCCGCAATCCCTCTGGGTGCTTGCCCTCGTCATCTTTGCTGTCATGACCACGCTGTACGCCGCACTGGCGACGATCTGGATGCTGCAAGGCAAGCATGCCCGCATCGACGCCCTGCTCGCGCCCAAGTCGACGCAGGAAGAAGTCCAGGAAGAAGTGGGGGATTTGCAGACACGCAGCGAAACGCTCGCGCGCATGCCGCCGGCAGTCCCGCCCTCCCGTATCACTCCCGCAATCGGAGTCGCCCGGCCATGAACATCTCCTATATCTTTATCGGATTCCTGGGTATGCTGGGCATGATGCTCGCAGGGTTGCCTATTGCCGTCTCCATGGCCATGGTCGGCATCCTGGGCGGCATCGCGGCCTATGGCCTGCCTTTCATGAACTCCATCGCTCCTGTGATCTGGGGCGTGCACAACGACAATCTGCTTACCGCGATTCCGCTGTTCCTGCTTATGGGCGAATTGCTGCTGCGTTCAGGTATTGCAGATCGAATGTTCGGCGCAATGGCTGCATGGCTGGGCCGTCTTCCAGGCGGTCTGCTGCACACCAATATCGGCTGCAGCGCTGTGTTCGCCGCCACCTCCGGTTCGTCTGTCGCCACCGCGGCCACCATGGGGACGGTCGCCCTGCCCTCGCTTCATCGGCGCGGATACAGCATGAGCGCATCGCTCGGATCCATCGCCGCCGGCGGTACGCTGGGCATCCTCATTCCCCCCTCGGTCAACATGATTGTCTATGGCTCTCTCACCGAGACTTCCATCGGCCAGCTGTTCATGGCGGGCATTATCCCTGGCCTCCTGCTCACCGCGCTCTTCATGGCCTGGATCGCCGCGCATGCCATCTATACAGGTCAGGCCAAGCGCGAAGCCCTTGCACCGTTGCCTGAACGCATACGTCTGCTCAAGGGCTTTATTGCACCCGGGGTGGTATTCATCGTCGTCATGGGCAGTCTTTATACCGGCGTGGCCACCACCACGGAATCAGCGGCGCTGGGGCTGGTCTGCTCGCTCTTCTTTACCTGGCAAAGCGGCAAACTCACCTGGGCCCTGCTGGAAAACTGTTTTCTGCAGGCGGCCCGCACTACCGGCATGATTCTGCTGATCATGACCGCCGCCTTCATTCTTAACCTGGCCGTCGGGCTCACCGGCGTAGCCGAGGCCATGACGCAATGGGTCACTTCGTTCGGCCTGTCGCCTACCGCGCTACTGTTGATTCTGGTCCTGTTCTACCTGCTGTTGGGCATGTTCATGGATGTCATGAGCATGATGGTGGCGACCATTCCCATCACCTTTCCCATCATCAGCGCCCTGGGTATAGATCCGGTATGGTTCGGCATCTTCATCGTGCTGATGTGCGAGCTGGGCCTCATCACGCCGCCGGTCGGCATGAACCTGTTTGTGGTCCATGGCATCAGGCCGGACCGGGGCTCGTTTCGCGACGCAATCTTCGGCGCCCTGCCGTACGTGATCATCCTGCTGGGCTTTACCCTGCTGCTCATCGTGGCGCCGCAGATTGCCACCTGGCTTCCAGGGCAACTGCGATGATGACACCGCTGTGGCGACAGGACGCGCTGGCGTTGCACACGTCCTTTATGCAGGGTGACAGCACGCCCGTCGAGGCGCTGCTCAGCTGTCTGGCACGAATCAGCGAAGTGCAGCCCCGCATCAATGCCTACACCGCACTGCGCACGGACACTGCAATGGCCGAAGCCCAGGCCAGCACCAGGCGGTATCAGGACGGACATCCGCTGTCTTGCCTGGATGGTGTCCCCCTGAGCGTCAAAGACAATTTGCTCACCGCCGATATGCCGACCACCTGGGGCAGTCCTGGCCTGGCGAACTATTGTCCCGGCACAGAGGAGCTGGCAGTGCGTCGTATGCGGCAGGCCGGCGCCATTGTGGTCGGCAAAACCAATGTGCCCGAGTTCACGCTGGAAGGCTATACCGACAACGCCCTCTATGGCGCCACGCGCAACCCCTGGAATACGGAACTGACCCCGGGCGGATCCAGCGGCGGCGCCGCTGCCAGTGTGGCCGCCGGCTGTACGCCACTGGCCTTGGGCACAGACGGCGGCGGATCCATCCGCCGCCCCGCCGCCCATTGCGGCCTGGTGGGCTTCAAGCCCTCGCTGGGCGCCATCGCGCGCACCGACGGCCTGCCCACCCTGCTGCTGGATTTCGAAGTGGTTGGCCTGATGGCCCGCTCTGTCGCGGATGTCAAGGCCATGCTGACCGTCACCGGCGGCGCCCATCGCTCTGATGCATCCTCACTGGCGGCCCAGACCGCCCGCGCGCACCCGACCGCTCGAGCCCCGCTCAGGGTGTTGTATGTGGCCACGCTTGATCAGGCGCCGGTGGATCCAGACATTGCACGCCAATGCGAACTTGCCGCACAACAGTTGAGCCGCCTGGGCCATGAGGTGCACGCTGGCCCGCTGCCGCTGGATCTGGCGCCCGTCAATAAAGACTGGCCTGCCGTGAGCCAGATCGGCCTGGACCTCATGTTTGCCCAACACCCAGACTGGGGCGCCGCCTCATCCGCAAAATACCGCGACATGGCAAAACAGGGCGCTGCGCGTCCCGCGCGCGAGCTGTGGCATACCCTGGAACGTATCGCCCAGTTGAGACGCGATTGCGCAACGCTCTTTACCCAGTGGGATGTCGTCATCACGCCCACCACCGCCGCCATGCCCTGGCCCGCCAGAGAAGCATACCCCTCACAGATCGCTGACCAGAACGTTGGCCCGCGCGGCCACGCCGTCTTTACCGGCTGGGTGAACGCCGCCGGGCTACCGGGCATATCGCTGCCCATAGGCTGTGCCTCTACCGGTCTGCCCATCGGCTTGCATCTCGTGACCCGCTATGGCGGAGACGATCTGCTGCTGAACCTGGCGTCTGTCTGCGAGGCTCAGCTGGACTGGCGCGCAGGCTGGCCGGCGATCTGACCGTAGCGTCAGTGTGCGGCAACGAGCGCTCGCCTCACAACCCCAGGAACTCATATATGTACGCATGCCCACACCGCCGCTTTACGCCGCAACCCACCCATAGCGCCTTGCGCTGGCCCGGCGGGCAAGGGCTGGCGATATCCTTTGTGCTAAACATCGAAGAAGGCGGCGAACTTTCCCGCACGGCGGGAGACGAGCGTAATGAAGCCGTGCACGAAGTCACGCATGAGATCACTGGTGTGCCGGACTTCTGCATGGAAAGCCACTTCGAATATGGCGCAAGGGCCGGCTACCAGCGCATCGCGCAACGCTTTATCCAGGCAGAATTACCGCTCACGCTGAACGTCTGCGGCCGAGCGCTTGAGCACACCCCATGGGTGGCCCGGGACGCCATCACACATAGCTGGGAAATGTGCGGCCATGGCTGGCGCTGGGAGTCCCAGGCAGACATGGATCTGGATACTGAGCGCGCCAGCATCGAGCGCACGAGCGCAACCATCGCCCGACTGGGCGGGCGGACACCCACCGGCTGGCATTGCAAATCCTCGCCCTCTATCCATACGCGCCGCCTGCTGCAGGACATGGGCTTTCTGTATGACAGCAATGACTACGGCGGTGAAGTGCCTTATATCGTGTCGCGCGCAGACGGCAGCCCGTATGTTGTATTGCCCTACGCCTTCGACACCAACGACATGCGGTTTTTCGACCGGGGCGGCTTCGTACGCGGACGCGACTTTTCCGATTATGTGATTGACGCGATAGACGCTTTGCAAATCGAGGCCCGGCATGCGCCGCGCCTGTTGACCATAGGCCTGCATACCCGCATCCTGGGCCGGCCCGCGCGCATAGGCGCCCTGGATGCCGTATTCGCCCGCATTCAGCAAGCCGAAGCACAGGGCCAGCCCTGCTGGATCGCTACGCGCGAAGACATCGCGAGGTACTGGCTGGCAAACGCCGGCAGAAGGCCTCATTGAGCACGTCCAAATGGCGTTGTCGCAGTAACCATTGCAGAGCCGCCTGAATGTTCATGGCATAACACAGCGATCAAGTCGGCCTATCAACCTCGACCAGGTAACTTACGCAACATAAAGCAATACAAAACCCCTGATAATAGTTATTAAAAATATTATCCTTTTTCTATAAAGCACGTACAAGAGGTGAGCAATGATCAGTGCAGATTTGGGCCAGGTCCTTGAGGCCTTCGTAAGTCGTATGGTTGCGACGGGACGATACGGTTCCAAAAGCGAGGTTCTGCGTGAAGGAGTGCGGCTCGTTCAAGACCGCGAAGCCCGACTTGCAGTATTGGATGCTTCGCTGGAGCGAGGGCTGGACGATGCGGATGCCGGGCGCACCAAGCCCGCTGATGACGTGTTCGACCGTCTGGAGGCCAAATACGAGGCGATGACGGGCAAATAAACATGATGGTCTACCTTACCGATGAGGCAGCACACGACCTGGAAAGCATCGGCGACTACGACGGTTTCCCGCGGCTGAACCGTGAGCGACACATCCCAGAGCGCCTGGATTTTGAGACTGAACGATTCGGGCTACGAACCTCGCCTATTACTGTTTGTATAGTAAATACGCCGCTCGTACGATCGCCTGAATGGGCGGGCGAAAATTGGCTGTACGTTGTTGGCCCGGCCATGCTCAACAAGCCGAATGACATACATCACTGCGGCGGCTGTAAAAGCCGCCGCCCGGTATACGTCGGATAACTATTCGTCAGCCATCTTGCTGATCTTCGTACCCTTGAGCGATACGCCCGCCGCCAGACCGGCATTGGTCGTGACGAACGCGATCACAGGCTTGGACAGCGTATTCGAATCGATTGAACCATTGGCGCCAACATTCGCAATGGCCACGGTAGCACCCGCCCCGACTGTCCAGTCATCGCTGTTGCGGAAGTCGTCAAGCGCTTCCTGGGTCATGAACAGAATGATGGTCGCCCTGGATTGCACGCCAGCCTGAAGACCAATCGATCCACCCGCCGTGGTGTAGTAGCCATCCGTCTTGCCATTGACACGCAGCACGCCATCCCCACGCTCAATGCCGACAATAAAGCCGCCGCTCAGGACTTTGGGGAAAATCAACACGCCCTTCGCTTTTGCCACGGCAGATCGCGCATCCGACGACACCTCGTACAGCCGTTTTAGAGCGTCATCCGCGCGCGAGTCCACATTGGCGTGCCGTTCGGCCATAGTCTTGGGCTGACCTTCAGGCGTGGTCGTGGTACATCCCGAAAACCCCAGACTGGCAACACCCACAGCCAACGCGGCAAGCAGGACTCGGGAATATCTTTGTTTCAGCATTGATGTCTCCATGGAATAGGCAAGAATCACCTGTTTACATCGTATTACGGATGACAGCAAGCTTTGGGGTGATCCATGCCAGCCTGAAGCCTGGGCACTGGAAATACTTCTCAGTTGATCACTGCGGGGGCCGGTCGCTGCATACTGCCAATACTCTTGCTGGGGTTTTGCTGCAGCTCAGATATACATGTCCCACAGAGCTGTCGAAATAAGCAACCTCATGCTTCTTCAGGCGAATGCAATCGCCATTCTCAAAAACTATCTTTACGGAACCGGACAACACCAGTGCAAACTCCTGGCCCGGGTGTTTGATGAACTCGCTGAAGTCCTTGATTTCCCTGGAATTTATCGTGGCGACAATTGGCGTCATCGCTTTGCCGTGCGTATCGCTGAACAGGAATTTGTGGAGATAATTTTCAGACGTGTATTCGTCATTCTCCACAATAGCCGCCTTGAGCGCCTGACCTGAGAAAATTTGATGCCCATCTGCGTGCGAGGAGGGTTGCAGCAGCTCGGACATTTCAACGTCCAAGGCCTGTGATACAGCCATGAACTTGTCATAACTCAGGGCAGTCTGCGCCAGCTCTATTTTGGACAGCGTTGAAAGCGGCACCCCCGAAGCCTCGGACAAGCGCTTGAGCGTAAAGCCCTTTTTCTTGCGCAAGGCTCGCAGGCGTGCGCCAACAGCCTCTTTTGATACAGTTTTTGATACAGCAGCGCTTGCACGAGTATTCATAGTACCCATCTTGTTTACGATCAAATCGGCCCGCTCCCCGTGCCGTCGCCGTCTCCGGCAGACATGTCGCGTTCAGCCTTGCGTAACGATACACGATCCAGCACCCGCCCCGGCCGGGCGCCTGTAGCGGCGCCATCCCAGACAGCCAGTCCGTTGACATACACTTGGTCTATTCCCTTGGCCCGTTCGGTGGGAGCATCGAAAGTAGCGGCATCAGCAATGGTGACAGGATCAAACACCACTAAATCAGCAAATGCGCCCTGCGCAATAATACCGCGGCCCGCCAACCCAAACCGACTGGCGGTCAGGCCGGTCATTTTCCAGACCGCCGTCTGTATCGGAAACAACCCGAGATCCCTGCTGTAATGCCCCAGCACTCGCGGGAACGTGCCCCACAAGCGAGGGTGCGGGTGAGTATCGTGAGGCAACCCGTCCGACCCAATCATGGTATCGGGATAGGCCATGATGCGCTGAACATCTTCTTCATCCATCATGAAATAGATTGCTCCTGCAGGCATGAGATCATCCACCACATCCCATCTGGACTTGCCAAGCTCACGTGCAATGTCATCCAGATCCCGGCCCGTATACTCCGGGAACGGCTTGCACCAGGTGATAATGGTCCTGGCCGACAACAGAGCCCTGTCCTTCTTCAACATGGTCGAACCCGCGATGTAGGGATAGGCATCGAGCGCAATATCCTGAGTCTTCATGGCCTCGCTGATCATCGCCAGCGTTTCGGGGGAGCGCCCAAAGTTCTGCTTTCCCATCAGTTTGTGATGCGAGATGATCACCTGAACATCCAGCGTCTTTCCTATACGGAACGTTTCGTTCAGCGCAGCAACAATTTCATCACCTTCGTCACGCATATGCGTGGCGAACACACCATGCTGTGCACTAAGCGGACGACACACCTCAATAATTTCTTCGGTGGAGGCGGCCGCTGCTGGTGGGTAAAATGTGCCTGTCGACACGCCTATGGCGCCCGCCTTGAGGGCTTCATCCACCATATCCCGCATAGCAGAGATTTCGTCGTCGCGCGCAGGCCTGTCCAGTTCGCCCATGACAGCAGCGCGCAAAGTCGAATGTCCTATCATGCAAGCACAGTTTACTGCCGGCGCGCTCGCACGCACCGCATCCAGATACGATAGAAACGAAGGAAAGGTAAAGCTGCCGCCCGAATCCAGCAGGTCCAGGGGAGATGGCGGACTATCATGCTGAAGCGGCGCAAGACTGATACCGCAGTTCCCTGTGACCACCGTCGTCACGCCCTGAGACACCTTGGCCGTCATGTCAGGGCTACGCAATAGCGCATTGTCGTCGTGCGTGTGCGAATCGATAAACCCGGGGGCCACCATCAACCCCGAAATATCGCGCCTGGATATACACGCAGCGCCCGCCAGACTCCCTATGCCGGCGACCCTGTCTCCGCATATCCCAATATCGGCGACGAAAGGCTCGCTGTTGCTGCCATCAACCACGGTTCCTCCGGCCAGAATCAGATCGTAAGTGATGTCGTGTTCAGACATAGCGTTGACTCCCTAATGGAAAAAAGTAAATGGACCGGCGCTATACGAAATGACACGAAGCGCTGTGGTCCGGACTGAATCGGCGAACCGGCGGCAAGGCCCGCGCGCAAATTTCCTGGGCCTGAGGGCAACGCGTACGAAAAGCGCAGCCCGAAGGAGGAGACAGGGGGCTGGGGATTTCTCCCGATAGCCGCCTGACTTTTGGCTTGTTCTGGCTGTCCTCCGAAAATCGCGGCACAGCCGCCATGAGGGCCTGGGTATAGGGATGGCGCGGCCGGGAAAACAGTTCGTCCCGCGTTCCTGCTTCGACAATACGTCCCAAATACATCACAGCGACGCGATGGCTGATGTGCCGCACGACACTCAGGTCATGTGATATGAACAGGTAAGTCAGCCCCAGCGACTTCTGCAGATCGCCCAACAGATTGATAACCTGGGCCTGTACTGACACATCGAGCGCCGATACCGGTTCATCGCAGACGATAAATTTCGGTTCGAGCGCCAAGGCTCGCGCGATAACGAGGCGCTGGCGCTGCCCGCCGGAAAACTGATGAGGAAACTTATCGAGTGCGCTTTCATTCAGACTCACAAGCTTCAACAGTTCGCTGAGTCGCAACGCAATGGCTGCCTCCCCAACGCCGAAGTTGCGCAATGGCTCGGCCAGAATCGCCCGCACTCTCATGCGCGGGTTCATGGAGGAATATGGGTCCTGGAAAATGAACTGGACGCGCTTGCGCAATTGCCGCAGTGCCTCACTACGCAGTACACCGATATCATCGCCCTCGAACATCACCCGCCCTGCAGACGGCTCAGTCAGGCGTGCAACACAGCGCCCAAGCGTTGATTTTCCGCAACCGGACTCGCCCACAATACTGAATGTCTCCCCGCCACGAATCTGCAGCGACACATCGGTCACCGCGTTCAGTATCGACTTCCTCCCCTTGATGGAAACCGTGAAGCGCTTGCTCAGCCCTTGCACATCCATCTGCAGCGCTGCAGGGCCGTCTTTATGCATGGTTTCCAGCGGCGGGGATATTTCGCTATAAGACATTGTTGTCAGACTCCCTCGCGGCACCAGTAATGGTGTCCGGGCTCACTATTCAGTTTCTGCGGCAGAGTAGTCTCACATTCCGGAATACTATGGCTGCAGCGCGATGCAAATGCACATCCACATCCCTCCGGAGACATGACCGGCACAATGCCTGGCAGTTCAACCAATCTTCCGCCCAACCTTTCCTCTTCAACAAAAGCAGGCAGGGACTGAATCAAGGCCCGGGTATAAGGATGCCGGGACCGGTAGAGCACATCGGCCACGGCGCCCTCTTCCACCTTGGAACCCGCATACATCACCATGACGCGGTCACAGGTCTCGGCAACCACGCCCAGATCATGCGTGATGAGCACGATAGCCGTTCCCAGCTCGCGCTGAATGTCTTTCAGAATCTGCAGGATTTGCGCCTGTATGGTGACATCCAGTGCTGTCGTGGGCTCATCGGCCAGCAACAGACGGGGTCGGCACGCCAGCGCCATCGCAATCATGACACGCTGCCGCATTCCACCCGAAAGCTCATGGGGGTAGTTGCCCAGCCGCTTTCCGGGATCGGACACCTGCACCAGATCAAGCAGGGCTTTTGCGTCGACCAGTGCCTGTTTCCGCGTCTTACCCTGATGCAGCACGATAGACTCCGATATCTGCCTGCCTACAGTAAAGACGGGATTCAACGAGGTCATGGGCTCCTGGAAGATCATGGATACCCTGTTGCCGCGAATTTTCCGCATCGATTTTTCACTGACACCCAGAAGATCAGTTCCCTGCAGATCGATGGCGCCACTGACAACGCGCGCAGTCTTGGCCAGCAGGCGCATAATGGCCAGTGATGTGACGCTCTTGCCGCAGCCAGACTCGCCCACAATGCCCAACGTTTCGCCGGCCTTCACAAAGAACGACAGAGAATTCACAGCCACAACGGAACGTTCGAATCCCTGGAAGTGAACAGTTAAATCCCTGACGGACAACACCTGAGCATCAGTCATGTCGTTCACCTAGAGTTTTCCAGCGAGTTTGGGATCGAACATGTCGCGCAGGCCGTCACCCACCATGTTCACGGCCAGCACCGTCAGCGCAAGGAATATGCCGGGAAAAAAAATAATATGAAAAGCGATGGACAGGTAGTTTCGTCCGTCGGACATGATGTTGCCCCAGCTGGGCACCTGCGGCGGGATGCCGACACCCAGGAAACTCAGCACGGCCTCGGTAATAATGGCCGAGGCCGCAATAAACGTTGCCTGAACCATCAGAGGCGCAAAGAGATTGGGCAGAATGTGAAGCACCAGCAGCTTGTGGGTACGTGTGCCGACAGCCACGGCGGCTTCGATGTAAGGTTGATTTCTGATACTCAGCACAAGGGCTCTCACCAACCTGACAACACGCGGCACCTCGGGGATGACAATGGCAGCAATAACTGTGAGCAACCCGCCCCTGAACGCCGCCATCAGCGCAATAGCCAACAGAATATTGGGGATAGCCATCAGGCCGTCCATGATGCGCATCACCACCATATCCAGCTTGCGGAAGTAGCCCGCCAACATACCGATTAGAATGCCTATGGACAGGCTGATGAGTGCTACGGCCACACCGACCGTCAAGGATATGCGCGCCCCCCATACCACGCGAGAAAACACGTCCCGCCCGAGCGCGTCCGTGCCGAACAAATGCAATTCGGATGGCGCTTTCATTCTCGCCAGCGGATTGATGTCGGTCGGGCTGTACATGGCGATCCAGGGCGCTGCTGCTGCGAGCAGAGCAAGCAGCACCAGCACGACAATACCGACGTACATGGTGGGCTGCAGCTTGAACGAATACCAGAGTCGTTTTGTTGAGATCATGGACAGGATGGAAAGATTTACGTGTCAACCCTCGACCCGAGGATCAAAGATGCGATAGCTGAGATCAACCAGCAGGTTGATCAGTACATAGATACCTGAGGCGAAAAGCAGAATGCCCTGTATTACCGGATAATCATGCCGCAATACTGCATCCACGGTCAGCCGTCCCAAACCTGGAATCGCAAACACCGTTTCGGTAACCACCACGCCGCCAATCAGCATGGCCACGCCGACGCCTATGGTTGTCACGATGGGGTTGGCTGCGTTCTTCAACGCATGCCAGATCACCATCCTGGCACCCAGGCCTTTGGCCTTCGCCGTGCGAATGTAATCTTCCGACAAAGCCTCCAGCATTGTGGCGCGCGTCATTCTGGTCAGCAGCGCCATATAAACCAGCCCCAAGGATAGACAGGGCAGCAGAAGATGACGCAGATAAGGAAGCAGTCCGCCGGACAATGGTTTGTATCCTTGCACCGGCAGCACGCCCAGCTTGATGGATAAGGTATAGACCAAGCCATAGCCGATCAGGAAAACAGGCACCGAAAAGGCCAGGACGGAGCCGAACATGATCAGCCGGTCCAACACCGAGCCCGCTTTCCATGCAGCGATGATACCCAAGGGCAGCGCAGCAATAACGGCGAAACATATCGTGAACAGCGCGATAGACACGGTCGGCCCCATACGCTGGTGGATCAACTCCACCACCGGCACATGAGTGGAGGTCGATATGCCCAGGTCCCCATGCAACACGCTCCAGGACCAGGTGAAGAACTGTTCGAGCAGCGGTTTGTCCAATCCCATTGCCGCACGGATCTTCAAGACGTCTTCCACCGTGGCATGATCCCCGGCCAGTACGGCGGCGGGGTCCCCAGGCGTCAGGTGTACCAGAAGAAACACAAATACCGCAACCACAACCATTACCGGAATTGTCGCCGCCAGGCGGCGCGCTACATAGAACACGATACGTACCTCCCTGCCTCGCGGGTCGCTGAAAAGCGCATTACTTTTTCTCGATATTCCACATGACAGGGATGCCCGTCTTGAGCAGACTCAAGTGCGTCAGACCTTTGGTAGCCATGACAGGCTTGAACTCTCCCCACATCACGTAGGGAACCGACTTATATGCATAGGCCTGGATCTTGGCCGCCAGCGCCTTGCTCTGGGCTGGATCGGATGCAGCAATCCACTGCGCGCGCAGCTTGTCCAGACCCTCGTCACACGGCCAGCCCGGCAACCCATTGCCGCACGGCGCCGAGAGCCAGGGATTGGAAACGGGATTGCTGGCATCGAAGTATCCTGCATAGGTAAGGAAGATGTTCCAGCCGCCCTGCGCCGGAGGATCTTTCTTGAGCCGCCGTGCAGCCACACTGGCCCAGTCCATTGCCTGAAGATCGACGTTGATGCCTGCACCCTTGAGCGCTTCGGAAAGCACCAGAGTCGCCGCAGAGTTGACGTTATCGGTGGGATACAGGACGACAACCTTCTCGCCCTTGTAGCCTGCTTCCTTGAACAGGGCCTTGGCCTTTTCGACATCCACCTTCGCATAGGGCGCGGCGCCCGCATCCGATTTCAATGGCGAGCTGCAGGTGTACATAGACGGACAATACTCGGTCGCGTACTTCCCGGTGTAGCCCACCGCTGCCAGCATTTCCTTCTGATTCACCAGATGATATAGCGCCTGCCGTGCCTTCTCGTTATTGAAAGGCGGGAACAGATGATTGGGCACGATCATTCCCTGCGACGCGACGGTAGGGGTCAGCACCACATCCGGGTTGGCTTCAAGTACTGGGAGAAAATCAGGCGTGACGGTTTCGATCATATCCACCTCGCCCGCCTGCAATGCGGAGGCAGCTGTGTTTGCGTCAGGAAGGTAGACCCACTCCACCCGGTCAACCTTCACGACCTTGCCTCCGGCCAGGCCATCCGCCGGTTCGTTGCGCGGGACGTAGTGCGGATTCTTTTCATAAACAACTTTGTTGCCTGGCACCCACTCATCTTTCTTGAAGATAAACGGACCCGATCCAACCATTTCAGTCACGGGAACGCTCGGGTCAGTATCGGCCAGCCTCTTTGGCATGATGAACGGAGGCATCCCAGAAGGCTTGGACAACGCAGCCAACACCAGGCCAAACGGCTTTTCCAGCGTGAGTTCAAAAGTCTTGTCATCCACAACCTTGAACTTCGCGCCATACTGCATCATGAGCTTGCCCAAGGTGTCCTTCTTCGCCCACCGCTCCAGCGAGGCAATGCAATCTTCTGCCTTGACCGGCGTACCGTCGTTGAACATAAGCTTGTCGCGCAAGGTAAAGCGCCATGATTTACCGTCGTCTGAGTGAGTCCAGGTATCGACCATCTGCGGCTTGGGTTCGCCTTTACTGTTCTGGGCGAACAGTGTGTCGAAAACCATATAGCCATGATTGCGCGTAATGTATGCTGTATTGAACAGCGGATCCAGGGTCTTCAAGTCGGCGGTAGGGGCCAGGCGGATCGTAGTCATGGCCATGGCGCCGGGCGCCACCGCTGCAAACAGCAGGCCACTCAGAAATGCGCTCGCCAGCCGCGACCTTGTCAAGAAAGTCAGGGGATTCATGATGTTTTCTCCATACTGGAAAATCATTGAACAGGGCTGGCTGGCGTTGCCAGCGGCCACTTGGGATACAGCACCTTCTTATAGGGAAGTGTCGTGATATCCGGGCTTACAGACCCCGGCGTATTTAGATAAATCACCTGCTCTGCCACCGCGGAATAATCCGCATAGAAATGCTGTGACGACTTGACCACGATGAACTTCTGGCGCCGCAGGTCTATGTCGAACTGTGTGAACAGATCAGTGCCGATAGCCTGGTTTCTTCGGGAAGTCAGCACCACGATTACCCCATCCACCTCGATGGCGGCCGCGTCGCCAAGCGACGTTGGCGTATTGGCCAGCCCGGTCATCATGGCATTGCGCCGAACAGCCTTGACCATGCAATGCACATCCACAGGATCACCCGACGCCTGAGACACCTTTCCGCCTATCCGAAGATCCATCACAGCTCCCTCGCCAGCGTTCAGGCACAGTCCGACCGCAACAGGATCCCAAACAGGCCCGATAACAGCGTCCCGTATGCCATGTTTCAGAAAGTGGCGGAGCACAAAGGTCGAGTCGCTCGACGCGCCGCCGCCCGCATTATCCGCTGAGTCGGCCAGCACTGCCGGGTAGCGCCCCGCTTCCTGGGCCTGGTCCAAGGCTTGCTTCACGGAAGGATAGCTTGCCTGCAATGCATCGCGAAGACCAATCAGTTCAAGACCGAGTTTTTTTGCGAGCCCTTCGGCCGCTTCCTGGTCTCCGTCCGTATATACCAACACCTTGGTTCCCATGCCCGGCACATCGCCCCAGGGGAAACCGTGAGCAATGGACACCGACAGTATGCCCGTTTGCTGCTCCATATCCAGAAGACGATCCACGAAACCGCGCATGGGCTCACGACTCGTATGCATGATGGAAATCATTTCGCAGTCATAGACTGCCATGGTCGGCTGTATGCGTCCTTCGAACCTGGCTGCGCATAGGTCCACCAGATCGTAGGCTCGCTCAAGGATATCGGTGTGCGGATACTCCTTGAAGCAGACAAGGAAATCGGCATTTTCATACATGGCTGCCGTCAGATGGCAATGAGGATCCAGCTCCGCACCCACCACCACACCAGGGCCGACAATGGCTCGGGCACGCGCAATCAAATCTCCCTCACAATCGTCGTAGCCGTCCGCGACCATGGCGCCATGAAGTCCAAGCAGGACAACATCAATTTTGCCTGCTTCTCGAAGATCTTTGAGAATACTGTCGCGCAGCGTTTCGTATGCGTGTCGCGTTGTCAGGCCTGCCGGCACCGCCCCCGCCACAGTTCCTTCCACAAGCGTCCAGCCCCGCTCTCTGGCCCGCTGTCGCGCGGCCCAGAGAGGCCCGGAATATTGCAGCATCTTGTCCGGGTGCATGCCCGCCGGATAGTATCCCCGTTCGGTGAAAGCATCCAGACCGGTCGGAATGGGTGAGAATGTATTGGTTTCAGTAGAGAGCGACGCCGCGAATATTTTCATGACCGACCCTTTTAACGATCGAGCGCCTGGATTTCGATTTCCAGATCGACATCCATCGCCAGTTTCGCTTGCACCGTAGAACGTACGGGCAAGCCATCAGTGAACTGCTCGCCATACACCTGGTTGAAATCCGCAAACATGGCCAGATCGGACAACCAGACAGTAACCTTGACAACGTCGCCAAATCCGAGCCCGACCTCATCCAGGCTATCGGACAGGCGACTGAATACCGCCCTTGCCTGCTCCTTGATGTCACCACGCACAACCTTGCCCTGCGCGTCCAAGGGAATCTGTCCGGAAAAGAAGACAAAGCCGCCCGCCCGCAGCATTCTGGAGAACGGCAATCCCAGCGGAGAGTCAAAACGTTGAATCGTCATCACATTGTCCTTTCAATATCTATCGTCGCCATGTCAATACCCCGCCTTCAGGCGGTCGGGAGACACAGCATCGGGGTTGACGCCTTCGCAGCGCAGCGACTCATCCATCGGCTCGCCAAGCAGCAGATTGGACGCCAGCAAAGACGCCCCAGGCGACGTTTGTATGCCGTAACCGCCCTGCGCTGCCAGCCAGAAAAAGCCTGGTAAACACGGGTCCCAGCCAATCGCAAAATCGCCGTCTCGCACAAAAGAACGCAATCCTGCCCAGGTGTGCGCGGGACGGCGAATGTCCAATGTGGTGGCTGTGGTAATGCGATCTATGCCAGTTGCAATATCGATCTCCTCCGGAACCACATCATGCGCATCGACTGGGTCCGCGTTGGCGGAAGATCCCAGCAAAAGCCCGGCGTCCGGCTTGAAATAGAACGACTCATCGATACTCACCACCGCAGGCCAATGCGCAAATGACTCTGCGGCCATCGGCTCGGTCATTCCGGAACATGTAGGCTTGAACGTGAAGGCGCTTCGCCGCCTGGGCTGCAAACCAATGTTCATCGCTCCGAACTGATTTGCCACCTGCTGAGCCCATGCACCAGCGGCATTGATCACCACACGCCCGCGCACCATACGCCCATCCGGAAACGACATGCGCCAGCCTGAATTGCCCTCCTGGACCGCCTCTCCGACACGCGCGCCGAACACATACTCAACACCGGCGTGCCGCGAGCCCCTCAGGAAACCATGCAAAAGCGTGTGCACATCCACATCCTTTGCGTCCGGCTCCTCGATCGCGCAGGCCAGCCCCTCCGGCCTCACACAAGGCACGCGCGCAAGAACTTCCTGCGCCGTCACTTCCCGGATCATGCCACTCGTGCTATCCAACTGATCCAGGACCTCCTGCTTTCTGTCCATCTGGTCTTCACGAACCAGATACAGCACGCCTCGATCCGTCAACAAAGGATGATCAGCAAATCCCGCAGGCGGAGAGACAAAGAAGTTGCGGCTTGCACGCGTGAGTGCCCGTATTGTCTGCGTGCCATAGGTTTCCATGAACATGGCCGCGGATCGCCCTGAAGCGTGATAGCCCGGTTGAGTCTCTGCCTCGATCACCAGCGTACGCCCACGCGCACCAATCCGGTATGCAAGCGACACCCCCGCCATGCCCGCCCCAATGATGATGTAATCGTAGATATCCTGCGCCATTATCTGTGCCCGAAAAGCGATTTCTCTGTATTGAGAATTCTCATATTGGAGAATATGCGGCAATTCACTCGTGCGCGTCAAGACATATGGAACAGGGGTTTACCCGCAGCAAGATGAACGCAAGCAAGCTCACCAGCTCTTTCATAACGGCCCTTCTGACTGCCCCACGCTCGACGCCCCCTCACGCACTGACGTAATATCGCCAGATTCCCCCAACCAACCCGTTGCGCCATCGGCAAGGCTTTTATTCTCATGAACGAACGCATCGATCACATCGTCATCAACGTAGCCCAACACCTCGATATGGCTGCGGACTGCTACCGGCGTCTGGGCTTTACGCTCACACCCCGCGGCCATCATTCTCTGGGCACCAGCAATCACCTGGCTGTATTCGATACCAACTATCTTGAGCTGATGGGCGTCGAGCCGCGCAACGCTGACAAAGCCCATCTGCCCTTCCCACCTGGGCTTATTGGGCTGGTGTTCAACACAGGGGACGCAGCCGCGCTGTGGCAACGCCTTGCAGCGCAACATGTGCCGCTACAGGGATCAGGGCCACAGCTCCTGTCACGCCCCATACGCCTGGACGATGGTACAGAAAGCGAGGCGCGGTTCAGTACGATTGATGTGGCGTCCGCCTGCGTGCCCAATGGCCGCCTTTTTTTCTGTCAGCACCTGACGCCTGAACTGGTCTGGCGAGCCGAATGGCAGGCGCACCCGAATGGATGCCAAGGCATCGCTGAATACGTGTATGTCACCCCGGATCCCGCCGCCACGGCAAACGTGCTGGAACAGGCGTTCGGGCCAGGCGCCCTGTCGGCGGAAGAAGACGGGGTATCGTTCGTCGCAGGCAAGGCTCACATCCGCTACCTCGGGCGCGAAGCAATCGCCCGGCGCTACGGCATTACGATGGACGAGCTTCCTGTCGAAACCGAACGCGCCGTAGCGCTGACGCTCTACACACACTCCCTGGATGCGGTGCGCAACGCGCTGCGAGTCGGCGCAGTTCAGGACTGGCGGGAAACCGATAACAGCATTGTGGTGCCGCCTGCTTCGGCCATGGGTGTGGTGCTGGCGTTTCGGCCGTGTGTATGACGAATGTGGTATCCGAGAAACTAGAGGCCATGCACATCGCCAGGGGCCATTACGCGAGGAGGCTTAGTGCTCCGCGTATGACGACTGCGCCACACGACGACGCGCCCGGTGCACGGAACCGTTGCGCGTCGCCCAGCGCAGGAAAAACGCGACGCTGGTGACCAGCCGGCGGCGCCACCACATCGATGCAGCATTCGGCCTGTGCCCGAAGCAGGATTGCGCCCACTCAGGCAGAAGATCAAGCGCCGCCAACAGGAACGCCTTGCCTACCCAGGCTTTGATCCCACGAAACTGGACATGGGACGACATTAAAATTGTCGCCACTTCCCGAGTTCTTTCGTCAACACGCAATTGCACGTCTCGCTGCGCAAATATCTCTCTCAACGCCTCTGCATCCGTCACTAACCCATCCGCACCCAGCGCCTCGCCTACCCTCGCATACTCTGCCACATAGCGGTCCTGCAACGCCGGAGCAAGCATCGCATTACGCCAACGCAGATGCGATGTCAGAAAGCAATAGGCCTGGGTATGATGCACCCAACGCAACAGCTCCGGATCATTGGCGCTGTATGGCGTGCCATCCGGCAGATGTCCGTGTATGTGCTCATGTACCCGCCGCACCTGTGCGATAAAATGCTCAGCCTGCCCGGTACCGGCGTAGCTTACAGCCGAGATGAACTGTGCCGTGCGGCCCAGCCGTCCTCGCATGTCTTCCCGGAAGCGGGAGTGATCCCAAACGCCGGCCAGAACGCGTGGGTGCAACATCTGTAAACACAGGGCAGCAACGCCTCCGATCATCATGGAGGTGAAATCCGCGTGCACAATCCACACGGCCGATTGCGGGCCGAACAGACCCGGGTCTCCCGGCGGCGCACTATAGTCCACCGGGCTGCCCTGCAGCCCAGTGATGGCGTGAATCTGGTTCTCAAGATACTCACGTGCTGACAACAAGCGTCGCCCCTCTCTGCTTCATTGATGAAGCCAGCATAGATCAAGCATCAACACCCTGCATCCACGCCTGCAAGCCATCTACCCAGGTCTCGGCGGCCAGGCCATATTGCTTGTGGATGCGGCGCGCCCTGCGGGACAGCACACTGAAATCTATCGAAGGCGCATGCTTGAAAGCAATGGCGACGATGTTTCCGTCGTGCACCTCAGGCAGATGCGCCACCGCATGAAATACATCCGCCATGACATCCAGGTGCTGCTGGTGCTCGGGATAGTCGCAGAAGACATTGATGGTCATCATGCCTTCCGGTGTGAGACAGTCTGCACAAGCCTGATAGAACTCGGTTGACCCCAGCGCCGGGCCGACAGCCTGCGCATCGTAGATATCGACTTGCAGAATATCGACGGTGCCATGCCGGGCAGGATCCCGAACAAAGTCCATGGCATCCATGGCCAGTACCGTGAGCCGCTCGTCATCGGCGGGCAGCGCAAAGGAGGCGCGGCAGGCATCGATGACCATGGGATCGATTTCGGCAACCGTCACCTGGGCATCGGGAAATTCCCGCCAGCAGAACTTGCTCAGGCTGCCGGCGCCCAGGCCAAGCTGCACGATATGGGCGGGTGCTGGCGCAAACAGCATCCACATCATCATCTGCTGAAGATATTCAATTTCTATGCGGTAGGGGTCATCGAGCCGCATTGCGCCCTGTATCCAGTGCGTACCGAAATGCAGATAGCGCACACCCTCCTCTTCTCTCAGGGTGACGCTGCCCGCGTCTGGCACATGCGTCGGCTGGAGCAACACAAGCTGCATCATGTAGGCGAGTTGCTGTTCATCGGTCAGCACGCTCATCAACCGCCCGCAATCTGGCGCAGCGCCTGTTCAAACACCTCGACCGGCTGCCCGCCCTGAATGAGGTGGCGCCCGTTGATGATGATGGCAGGCACAGAATGGATACCCTGCTGGTGATAGAAGTTTTCTTGCTCGCGTACTTCGTCCGCGTAAGCGCCCGAAGCCAGCACCTGCTGCGCCTGCTGCGGATCGAGTCCCGCTGCGGATGCCAGCTGAACCAGCACGTCGTGCGCACTCACATCTTTGCCGTCGGTGAAGTAGGCGGCAAGCAGCGCATGCTTGAGTTCCGTTTGCCGGCCTTCCAGGCCAGCCCAATGAAGCAGCCGGTGAGCATCGAAGGTATTGTAGACATGGTCGCGGCTGTTGAACACAAAGCCAAGCTCGCTTCCGCGAGCCCGTATCGTTTCGCTGTTTTGCTGTATCTGTTCGGGCGTACTGCCGTATTTTTCAACCAGGTATTCCACGGCGTTGCGCCCTGCCGCCGGCATCTGCGGATTCAGTTCGAAAGGCTGAAAATGAATTTGCGTGCTTACCTCGTCGCCCAGCCGTGCTATAGCCTGCTCCAGCGATGCCAGGCCAATGGCACACCAGGGGCATGAAACGTCGGAGACAAAATCGATCTTGAGCGGAGTTGCCATAGCAGTATTCCTTATTGCGGAGAATGTGGTGCACGTGAATCGGCGTAGAGCGCCAGAAGGGCAGCTTTAAACGCCCATCACTGAGCTGCCCTTCACAGTATCGCCGATAACCTGGGCAAGACATCACACCAGGGCGTCGATGAGTTCGCCCAGGCTTTTTTGCCTTTTCAGGTCGATAGGCGCCAATACGGACTCGGCGGTCTGCTCGAAGACTTCCTGCGCCTCTTCGAACACGTTTTTGCCGGCCCCGGTCAACGCAACCAGCCTGACCCTGGCGTCGCGTTCGATATGGTCTTTTTCCACCAGCCCGATTTTTTCCATGGGGTTCAGCACCCGGGTAACACCCGAAGCGCTCAGCCCCACGGCTTCGGCAAGATCGATGCGCCGCATCTTGCTGGCCGGCGCCTGATTCAGGCTGCGCAACACGAGAAACTCAGTAAGACCGATTCCATAAAGAGACAACGGCCCGCCCAGGCGCCGCTGTATCGTGGCCTGGAACTTCGTGAGCTGGATCAGGAGGTCGCCGGGAGACGATGTAGACATGATTACTCCTTGATTAATGATTGATCCCTCAAGCATATGTCAATATGATTGAGTAGTCAAGCATTTCGCAATAAAGATGAAATTTGTGTTGTCTGCCACCTCAGCACTGTCCGTCAGCCATTCGATCCCTGCGTAAGCATCCACAACACGCAAAGCGTCAGTCATCAATACCTATCTCTGCGATCGCGATAACCATGCGTGTCCGCACCCTTGGCGATACCGGCCAACTCATCAAGTTCAGGCACCGGCATCACAAGCACGCCTCTTCCTTTAGGAATAAACACGAACTCCTGGCCCGCGTGCCAGTGTTGGATGTCCCGTATTGCCTTTGGGATGTAGATTTTGAACTTACTGGAAAGGATAGTGCTTGCACTCATGCTTATAGTCTCAGATTCCCACAAGCATCTCCACGCGCCAATAGCTCTGACGTGTCGATGACCTCGGTGCGTTCATCGAAATTATGCATCTGATCGACGCCCGCGTGTCGCCATTCTGCCTGAGACTAGCGAGGTAGCTTTGCGGTTCCCGCGTCAGTTTCAGAGTGATCTACCTCAACCTATCTTGGTGCCTGTTTCGACCACCACCTTGTGCCAGCGCACAATGTCATCCAGCACAAACTGTTTGAATTCCGGACCTGCAATCCCCATGGGCACCATGCCTTCAGTCACCATTCGATTGTGCAGGCTGTCGGAGTTCAGCGCAGCCAATGCAGCATCCGCGAACTGCTTGGCCAACGCAGGCTCCATGCCTCCCGGGCCGAACAGGCCATACCAGGAGCTGTAGTCGAAACCGGGCAGCACCTCGGATACCGCCTGCACATCCGGGAACTGGCTGAGCCGCCTGGCACAGGTCACGCCCAATGGCTTCAGGCGCCCGGCTTCAATCAGCCCGCGCACGACGGCAACACCGCCGATGGCAATGTCCACATGTCCGGCAGCGGCGTCGGTCAACGCCGGCGCCGTTCCTTTGTAGGGTACGGCCAGCATATCAATGCCTGCCTGCGTCCTGAGCATGGCGCCCGACAAATGGTTGGCGCTGCCTATGCCGGCGATGGCCATCGTGACATCGCCGGGGTGCTTTTTGCACAAGCTGATCAACTCGGAAATATTGTTGGCTTCAAAAGATGGGCGCGCCACCAGTATGGCAGGCTGACTGGCAATGCCGCAGAGCGGCGTAAAGTCCTTGACGGGATCAAAAGGCAGGTTTGGATATAGAGAGGGATTGATGACATGGCTGGTGTAGCTCACCAGCAGGGTCGATCCGTCAGGCTTTGCCTTGGCCGTGTCTTCGGTGGCAATGTTGCCTGCTGCGCCAGGCTTGTTGTCCACCACAAAAGTGCGGTCCATAAATGGCGTCATGGCCTGAGCCAGTTCGCGTGCAATCAGATCTGTACCGCCGCCGGGGGTAGCGCCGACCAGAATGCTGCTGATGTTCGAGCTGTTGGCCCAGCTGCGAAACGCTGGCAGGGCCAAGGCGGCCGTCATTGACTGTAAAAATAAACGTCGTTGCATAGCTATGTCTCCATCTGTCGTTATTCGTTATGCTGCCATCGAGTGATCGGATAACCCCCTAGGCTGTCATGAGGCGTTCCATGTCTTCCTTGCGAACCATGGGCTGCCAGTTGCGAAAAGCCATGCCCATCGCCGCAGCCTGGCGTTCCTCGTAGGCAAGAAATTCCTGCGTGATCGAACTGCCTCGCACACCGCCGCGCACGGCGCCTGCGCGCACGTCGCCGTAATATTCCTCCCATTCTTCAGGCAAAGGCTGGGAGATGGACACCGACAGCCACAAACGCAGAAGATGGCGCTTCTTGTCAGGGTCCTCGAAATCCTCGAATGCCGTGCGTGAATGCAGTGTCACATAGCTATTGAGCAGTTGCATGTCGCCGCGCTCAAGCTCCATGGAGTAACACAGCTTTTCGCTTGGCATCAACTCATCGAACAGATCCAGCGCCTGCGTCTGTTCTGATGTCAGCCTGGGCACCTCAGGGAAATCCCGCTGCGCGGCAGCTGTGTTCTTGCGGTTGGTGCGGGCACAGAAGGCGTCGCCAGCCTGGCCGAATATGGGACAGCGATAATAAGGCGGTTGGGAGGGATCCTGCGTCCCCTGATAGCTATGAAAAAATCGCTGCTTCAATACAGCGATAAGGTCTGGTCGCAGACGCTTGACCTCTTCGTATAGGGCGATTGAGCTGATCACTTTGCTGGTTCCACCCTGTTTGGCGGTGCGGCGGCACAACAGTGCAACCACATCGCATGAGTCCTGATGGAAATCCAGGCCGGCGTTGGTGTTGTAACCGCGTCCGCCCTTGGTCTTGTAGCTGCCACCGGCCTCGCGCACGTCATTGATGATCTGACTGTCCCGATTCTGTGTGCGGCCCACGCCCATGTACAGCCCCATTCCCCAATACGCCAGACGCGTGTCTGCTTCGCTCCATTCGTCTACCGGAAAACCTTTTACCAGACACATGCCCCACCGGTCCTGGGTCGTAGCTATGGCGCGGTCCAGTGCAGCCCGCGCCGCATCCGTCAGAGGAAAATCCCGCTGCTCCATGTCGAGCAGATTTTTGTCCAGTGTTTTTGCATGCGCGAGCGCCTGCCTGAAGCCGTCGATCTCGTCTTCGGACAAACGCTGGATCCATGAGCGATCGTTTTGGACATCGGCGGCAGTCCAGGCTTTGGGACGGAAATCGTGTGTTGTCTGTGTCATGTGCTGATCCCGAAATACAGTGTCTCGAAAACATTCTAGGGTCAGCCGATATGCAGGTATAGTGAATAGTTTTAACTCTTATCATCAGGATTCTTGATGAAGCTCGATGCCTTTGACACGCTGATGTCGGTTCTGCGCCTGGGTACCTTTGCGGCCGCAGCGAAAGACCGCAACCTCACGCCCAGTGCAGTCAGCATGCAGATGAAGCAGCTCGAGGAATACGTCGGCCAGGTATTGTTTGACCGCTCCGGCAATCAGGTGCGGGCCACCGGCATGGCGCGGGAACTGGCCAATTTCATGAGCCCGGCGCTATTGGGCCTGGACTCGATCCGCAAGCGATCCACCATGGAGGTTCAGGGCACTGTCGGGCTTGGTGTCATCGAATCCATGCAACCCATTGTGCTGCCCGACACCATACTGGCATTGCGCGAGCGCTATCCGGGGGTGAAGCTTCGGCTGGAGCGGGGCCGCAGCAGCGAGCTGGTCTCGGCGGTCAAGGCCGGCACGCTGGATGCTGCGCTCGTCGCCGAACCCGAGGCAGGAGGATCTGTCCGCCTGCACTGGACGCCTGTCCTGCGCCAGCCCATGGTGATGCTCACGCCACCCAAAGCCCGCGAAACCAAGGTCGCAGCGGTTTTCCGGAAATATCCATGGATCAAGTACGATCACCGGACCGTCACCGGCGACATGGCGGCACGATACCTTCATGCTGAATTAGGGGAGCTTCGGCATTCGTATGAACTGGGCAGCGCGGCAGCCATTGCCGCCATGGTGAGCGCCGGACTGGGCGCGTCCATTGTTCACCCTGGCAACGCCACGATTTTCAGGGCCTATGACGTGCGGGTGGTCAAGCTGGAGCGCGGCGCTCCCGTGATGAAGTTCTCCCTGGTCAGGCGCAGGCACGACGAAGACAGCCGCACGCTCATCGCACTGACAGAGATCATCAGCGGCGTGATGGGCGCAGTCGCAGCCATCGCTTAGCCTGTCCATTGACCATTTTGTATCGATTGAACTAAAATAAAAACCCACGCTCAGGAGCCGCCACGCATGATTCGCTTTTACTTCCACCCAACGCCCAATCCCGCGAAAATCGCACTGTTCCTGGAAGAGACCGGGCTTGCCTATGAAGCCATTCCGGTCGACACCAGCAAGGGCGAGCAGCATGCGCCGGCTTTTCGGGCCATCAATCCAAATGGCAAAGTACCGGCTATTGTCGATACCGACGGTCCTGGCGGCAAGGAAGCCCGGGTCTTTGACTCCACGGCTATCCTAATCTATCTGGCCGACAAAACAGGACAGCTCCAGGGCACTCCGGAAGATCGGCCCGAACTGCTTTCCTGGCTGCTTTTCATCGCCTCAGGCTTGGGGCCGTTCTCGGGACAGGCCGTGCATTTCCAGTTTGCCGCACCGCAGGGCCTGGACTATGCCGTCAATCGATATCGCCGCGAAGCAGAGCGGCACTACCAGGTTCTGAATGACCACCTTGCCGAACGCGACTTCATCGTCGGCGACAGCTTCACGATCGCCGACATCTCGGCCTGGGGCTGGATCGATCGCGCCTCCCGCGTGCTCAAAGGCTCGGACTCACCCCTGGATGCCTACCCGCACATCAAACGCTGGTTCGCCAGCGTGGATGCACGCCCAGCGGTGTCCCGCGCCAGGGCGGTATCCAAGCGCCACGAATTCAAGTCCGTAAATGACGACGAGACCAAACGCGCCCTCTTCCCGTCCAACTATCCTCCCGCGCCGGCGCAAGGAGCCTGATATGGATGTAAAGAACAAACGTGTACTCATTACCGGTGGGTCCAGCGGCATAGGCCATGCGCTGGCCCGCGTGTTGATTGAACGAGGCGCCAGGGTCGTCATTACCGGAAGGCGCAAGCAGGTCCTGGATGATGCACTGCACAGCCTTGACTCAGCCAAGGGCATTTGCGCCGACGTGGCAACCACAGAAGGAAGGCGCGCAACACTGGACGGCGCCCTGCAGATACTGGGCGGGCTGGACATCCTGGTCAACAACGCGGGCGGCGTACGCGCAGGCCGGCTGGAGCACACGACAGAAGCAGATATCGAGCAGATGGTCACCGTCGATCTGCTCGCTCCCATTCTGCTGACCCGCGCGGCCTTGCCCGCACTGCGCGCCAGCGGCGACGCCATGGTGGTCAATGTTTCTTCCGGCATTGCCCTGGTGGGCGCCCCTTTCTACGCAAGCTACGCCGCAGTAAAAGCCGGTCTTGCTCACTTCGGCGAAGCGCTGAGGCGAGAGCTCAAGGGCGAGGGCATCCATGTCCTGACAGCCTACCCCGGCGCCACCGACACGCCGATGATGCAATCCAGTCGCGCCGGCCCCGAACTTGGCTTCTTGCGCGAACCGGCATCCAGCGTCGCCGAGGCGATCCTGGGCGGTATAGAAAAGAATGACTTCGAAGTGATTCGCGGCGGCGAGGTACGGGCGCAGATGATTGCGTTAAATCGCAGTGACGCCGCTGCGGTTGACGCCAGGTTCCTGAAGCTCAAACCCGCAATGGAAGAAGCCGTCAAAGACCACAGCGCACTATGAGAACGCGAAATCCCGTCCTTCGCGCCCCAACAGAACGAGACCGCAATGGCACGTCCCAAAGAGTTTGACGAAGCAGCAGCGCTGAATGCCGCCATCCTGTGCTTCTGGTCGCGCGGCTATGAGGCCACGTCCATTCGCGACCTGGCCAATGCGATGGGTATCTCTGGCCCCAGCATGTACAACACCTTCGGCGACAAGCGCGCGCTGTATAAAATGGCGCTCGATCACTATGTCGAGCGGGGCTTTTGCGACCGGACCCGGCGTTTCGAAGCCGAGCTGGCTCCCCGGGCCGCCATCGATGCCTTCTTCGATGAAATCATTGAATTGTCGTTGAACGATCAGCAACGTAAAGGATGCCTGATCGTGAACGCAGCGCTTGAGCTGGCCCCGCATGACCCTGAGTTCCAGACGGCGCTGACCGTCGTCCTGCGCAATATGGAGTCCTTCTTCTATCGCTGCGTCAAGACGGGACAGGGCGACGGCACGATCAGCAAGGCCCTGCCGGCCGAAGATCTTGCCCGCATGCTGCTTGGCCTGCTCATGGGCCTGCGCGTTCTCGCACGATCCCGCCCCGAACCCGAACTGCTGAACGGGCTCGTACGCCCCGCGCTGACGCTGCTCGATGTCTGAGCAACAGTCATTCAGGGGACGACGCTACTTCACCCGCTCAAGAATGCTGACATAATTGGCGACCGCTGCGCCTCCCATATTGAACACGCCTGCCAGCTTCGCGTCAGGGATCTGCATGTCGCCCGCCTCGTCCATCAATTGCAGGCAGGCCATCACATGCATCGACACACCGGTCGCGCCGATGGGATGCCCCTTGGCCTTCAGCCCGCCAGACGGATTAATGGGGAGTTTTCCGTCTTTCTGGGTCCAGCCTTCCTGCACAGCCTTGTAGCCCTCGCCTCGCGCCGTCAGGCCCATGGCCTCGTACTCGATCAACTCAGCGATGGTGAAACAATCGTGGGTTTCAACGAAATCCAGATCGTCCAGCGAGATGCCCGCCGCCTGCCTGGCCTGTTGCCAGGCTTTTGCCGCCCCGTCAAAGGCCACCACATCGCGACGGCTCAACGGCAAGGCATCATTGACGTGGGCCCTGGCGCGAAATCCGATCGCGCGCGACAGGCGCTGGGCCGTTTCCTCGTCAGCCAGAACAATGGCGGCGGCGCCATCTGAAATCAGCGAGCAATCGGTGCGGCGCAAGGGTGCGGCAACATAGGGATTTTTGTCGGAGACGGCGTTGCAGAACTCAAAACCCAGGTCCTTGCGTACTTGCGCATAGATATTGGCAACGCCGTTTCGGTGGTTCTTGGCCGCGATCATTGCCAGTTCGGCGCTCCGATCGCCGTAGCGCCGAAAATACTCTGAAGCGATGCCGCCAAACACGCCCGCAAATCCGCCAGGCCCCGCTTCTTCCTTGCGATAGCTTGCACCCAGCAGCACGTCGCCCACCTCACTCGTAGGCAGAGAAGTCATTTTCTCGGCGCCCACCACCAACGCAATACGACCCCGGCCAGACTCGATAAAGTCCATGGCGGCATACAGGGCCGCAGAACCCGTCGCGCAGGCATTCTCCAGCCGTGTGGCAGGTACATTCGCAAGCGCGGGGTCTGCCAGCGCCACCAGAGCGCCCTGAAAATCCTGCTTGCTGAAGCCGTTGTTCATTACACCCACGTATATTCCATCGACCTCCGTGGCCGGAACGCCCGCGTGCCGTAATGCATCAAGCGACACCCGACTCATCAATGCTTCGGTATCCTCGTCCATCAGCTTGCCAAACGGAATGTGCGCCCAGCCCACAATCATGCTGCGATTCGCCATGAATAACTCCTCTTTCAGTCTTCTGAATTGGTAAAGCAGTGTTCCGTGCCCAAGGCTTGCAAGCGCAAGCCAGCAGCAGGCAAACACCGGGAACGGCTAACGTCCCGCCAACATCCTGGTTGCCGTGTACGTCATGACATCTTTTCCGTCCTGATTCTTCACGTCGATGCGCGACGCAACCACGGCCCGATTATGCTTGGACGTCTCGCGAATCGAGACGATCTCTATCTCAGCCCAGATCGTATCGCCGACCACAACAGGGGCCAGCATCTTCTGGTGCACCTCCAGCAGCGCAAGCCCCGTGCCCTGTATCATGCCCTGCATGATGAGTCCTTCTATCAGGCCATAAGTGAGGGCACCAGGGACTGGCCTGCCCTTCATCGCCCCGTGCTCGAATGTCGCGTCGATGAATATGGTCTCCAGCATGCCGGTGACACTGACGAAGTTCACCAGGTCTGTTTCGGTAACGGTTCGGCGAAACGTCCTGAATCGCTGTCCTTCAGCGAGGTCCTGCCAGTACAGCCCACGCCCGATGATGTTTGCCTCATGTGTCATGTTTGTCTTCCTTTGTAAGCAGCAAGCGCTGCTGCAATAGATGAATCTATTCTGTGTAGTCAGCCGCAACGACATCATATCGAAGCAGTCAGGTATCCAAGGCCACTAGCCGTCCCCAGACGCTCCCCATTGATCCAGCACGGCGTCCAGACCTGCCTCAGGCTGGTCGCAAACCGGCTTCGGGACATCGGGCACGGTGCGACTGAAGCGTGGGGCCGGCGCAGGCTGCATAACGCCATCAATATCCACAAACGTACCTCGTGCCTTCAGGTGAGCGTGTCCGGGCGCCTCGTCGAACGACAACACCGGCGCAAAGCAAACGTCTGTGCCTTCGAGCAGCGCGCACCATTCATCGCGGGTACGCGTCCGGAAACGTTGCGCGATCGCGTTCCGGGCAAGCGGCCAGTCGGCGCGGTCATTCTGATCGCCCACCTCCGCCGCCGTCAAATCCAGCTTTTTCAATAGCTGAGCATAAAAGCGCGCCTCGATCGGACCTATGGAGATCCAGGCATGATCCGCGCACTCGTAAACATCGTAATAGGGCGCCCCGCCATCCAGCACATTGGTTCCCCGCTCGCGCCTCCACAGGTCGGCGGCGTGCAAACCATAGAAGATGGTGGCAAGCGATGCCGCGCCATCCACAATAGCCGCATCAATGACCTGGCCCTGCCCCGACTTATGCACTTCCAGCAGGGCGGCGAGCACGCCCAGCGCAAGATACAGCGCGCCGCCCGCCATATCGCCTGTCAGCGCCAGGGGAATGGCCGGCGCCTGACCCTCGCGGCCAATCGCGTGAATAATGCCGGTCAGCGCGACATAGTTAAGATCGTGACCCGCCGCGTTCGCCAGCGGGCCGGTCTGCCCCCAGCCGGTCATCCGGCCGTAAATCAATCGAGGATTGCGCAGCAAGCATGCGTCAGGCCCCAGGCCAAGCTTCTCTGTTTTTCCGGGGCGAAAGCCCTCAATCAGGACATCCGCCCGCTCTACCAGTTTCAATACCTGCTCGACGGCTTCGGGCTGTTTCAGATCGAGCTTGACGATACGCCGGTTGCGCAGCAACAAGTTGTACTTCGCAGGACGCTCGACGCCCAGCTCAACCGGCTCGCTGCGCTCAATACGGACAATGTCCGCCCCCAGGTCTGCCAGCAGCATGCATGCCATCGGCGACGGCCCAACACCAGCAAGCTCTATGATTCTAATGCCGTGCAACGGTCCCATATGATTTTCCTGGAATATCAAAAATATCAGTTGGCAGACAAGTGCTCACGAACAAACTGCAAGGCCGGAGCGCACTCCCCGATCAGCGCTTTACCGACTTCGCGGGCGCACCATTCCGGACTCGCGCCCACCATGCACCATTCCTGCAAACGTCGCGTATACAAGCCCAGGGCATATTCTTCCGTGATGCCGATCGCACCGTGAAGTGCATGAGATATGGCTATAACGCGTCGTGCGGCATCGCAGCTGGCTAGCCGGGCACCAAGCGCCGACAAGATGTCTGGCTGAGCCACGGTGCCTCTGCAGCCCATACGCGCAGCCATGGTGGCGAACGCCACCTGCTCGGCCAGCACGCTGGCTTCCATTTGCACTGCCTGAAACCGGCCGATCTGCCGTCCGAACTGACTGCGCTCGTTGATGTACGTCAACGTCATCGCCTGTATGGCCTGCATCGCACCCGCCATTTCAGCGGCCTGCAGTGAAGCCATGATCGTATTGGCAGAGGCCTGGGCCTCGAATACCGCCAACGCCTCGCTGAGCCGGATGCCATCTGCCGAGCCGCTGACCCGTGGCCGGAACAGACCTGGACGGATCGCCGTGCCGCCCAACGCCATAAGATGCCATTGCCCCTGGTAGGCCACGAGCGCGTGTGTAGCGTGCATCAGGCCTGCGGTTTCGGGCAAGGACACCAAACCGTCGTCCGAGGGTAGCGCGTCGCACAGAACAATCGGACCATCCGGCATATCGGAAAAAACCGGAGCGAGCAGCGCCCTCGCGACGGCAGTATCCAGCAAAGGCAGAGGAAACGCATGCCGCCCCAGCGCCTCGCCCAGCGAGCAGGCGTCATTCAGCGATAAGCCAATTCCCCCCAGCGCTTCGCCGACAAACGCTTCGGTATAACCTAGTGGTTCGATCAAGGCCCATGGGGCTCCTGCCCCCTCCAGCTCAAAGCGCCGGACCTTGTCCACAGCCAAACTATCAGCCAGGGCCCGTGAGAGGCCTTCAACAAGATATTCTGTCATCGCACTTGTTTCCTTGTCATCGCAAACCCAATCCTCGCGCAATAATGCCGCGCAGAATCTGACGCGTACCGCCACGCAATGAAAAGCTGGGATTGATCTGGGTCAGATAGGCCAGGGTCTGCATCAATGCGACAGGAGGCTGTTGGCCGCTGCCTGCCCCCTCGGTCTGCAGCGCCTGCATGATCCATCCCGGTATGCTTTGTTCGAGCTCTGTACCCACGTCTTTCACGAGTGAGGCTCCCAGCACGGCCTGCTCTCCCCGGTTGAGCTGCGCTGCTATGCTCAGTGACATCGCGCGCAAGACCGCGGTATGCGACGCTATGCGGCCAAGCGTCGCGAGTGTGGCGCTATCCACCTGTGTCTGCCGGCGCAGATGCGCGAGCCACGTATCCACCAGCACCATGGACGACAACAGCCGTTCGGGCCCGCTGCGCTCAAAAGTAAGCTCCTGCGTCACCTGCGTCCATCCATCGCCCTCCTCGCCGATCAACGCATCCTCAGGCAACGCTACATCCTCGAACAACACTTCGCAGAAATGCTGGTCTCCGGCGATATCCTGAATGGCGCGCACAGACACGCCCGGCAGTGACATATCGACCAGAAACTGCGACAAGCCCTTATGCCGGTCCTCAGCGGTTCCGCTCGTTCGAACCAGCGCGCACATGAACTGCGAGCGATGGGCATTCGTTGTCCATATCTTGCGGCCACGGAGCACCCAGCCACTGTCTGTGCGCACGGCGCGAGTCCGGATGCTGGCAAGATCGGAACCGGTGTCAGGCTCGCTCATGCCTATACAGAAAAACAGCTCTCCGCGCAGTATGGCGGGCAGAAAGCGTTCGCGCTGCGCTTCGGTGCCGTAGCGCAAAATAAGCGGAGCCGTCTGGCGATCCGCAATCCAGTGCGCGGCGACAGGCGCCCCGGCGGCAAGCAGTTCCTCGGACAGCACAAAACGGGCGAATGCACTCCGCCCGCCGCCGCCGTACCGAGCCGGCAGAGTCAAGCCCAGCCAGCCCTGACTCCCCAGCTTCTGGCTGAACTCGGCATCAAACCCCATCCAGGACCGGGCGCGCTGTGCAGGCGTCATATGTTTGAGGGCCTTGGCCAGAAAGACGCGCACGGGTTCTCGCAGCGCCTCATCTTCCGGCGGAATACTCGCCCCCTGAAATATATTAGTAATATTGCTCACATTGCTTCCAGTATTTATAAGGCTTCCCGTCCATGGACCTTCGTCAATTGACTCAATTCGTTGTCCTGTCTGAAACACTCAACTTTCACAGGGCGGCAGAACGTCTTCATATGGCCCAGCCGCCGCTTTCCACAGCCATTCGCAAGCTCGAAGATGAGCTGGGCGTCGAACTTTTCGATCGTCAGCCGCGCAACCTGTCGCTGACACAGGCGGGTCATGCCATGCTCAAGCTCGCCAGGCGCACCCTGCGCAACGTGGAGGAGCTGCACAGATCGGCAAAGGAACACATCAGCGGAGAACAAGGACAAATCACACTGGGGTTTTCGCATACCGCGAGCAATTCCGTACTGCCAGGCATACTGCGCGGCTTTCATGAGCGATTTCCCCAGGTGGAACTCGTGCTTCGTGAATCCACGACACACGAACTGCTCGCCGAACTGGCCGCCCACACCGTGGATCTGGCGCTGTTGAGAACACCCATCCTGGATATCTGTGATGTCGAACTGATACAACTCGCCACCGATCACTTTGTACTGGCTGTTCCCGCCGACCATCCTCTGGCAAGGAAAACCAAGGTAACGATGGCCGACCTGGACGGCCAGCGTTTCATTGCCTATTCGCGGGAAAAAGTGCCTGCCATGAACGCCATCGCAAGCCTGGCTTTTGCCGAAGCGGGCATCTCTCCCAACGTCGTACAGCAAATTGTCCAGGTTCCCACCGCCATTGGCCTGGTCGAGAGCGGACTGGGCATCGCACTGGTCCCTTCGGCGACCGAAAAATATATACGCACCTCCGCCAGGCTACTGCCCATCTCCGACCTGCCCGCCGCCTTGCGCATCGGCATTGCGCTGGGCTACGATCCCGCTACCGCGAACGCGCCCACGCTGCGTTTTGTGGAGAACACCAAAATGCTGTTGAATGCCAAAAAGACGGCCAAGCGCTGACGTCATTCGGGTACAAGCTTGATTTTCCCTGCCACTTCGCGAAGCCGCGCAATTTCTTTCTCCTGAAACTGCCGCAAATCCGCTGGCCCCGTCGCCGTTGGAATGCCGCCCAACCCGGTTATGTAATCCTGTGCTTTCTGGCTACGCAGAATGTCCAGCACCGCGCCAGACACCTTGTCCGCAACAGGCCTGGGCGTTTTCGCCGGCAAAAAGCCGCCGACCCACGCCTCAACCTCGTAGCCGGGCACGCCCGACTCGCCCATGGTGGGAACGTCAGGCAGGTTCTTCAGACGTTCCTTGCCGGTCACCGCCAGAGCGCGCAGACGGCCATCCTTGATCAACGGCATGACAGAGCTGATTTCCGCCAGCGAGAAATCCACATCGCCCGACGCCAGACCAACAACGGCCGCAGACGTCCCTTTATAGGGAACGTGCGTGCTGCTAACCCCTGCCTGAATCTGATATTGCTCTATCGCCAAACGGTAAGTGGCGGTACCGCTGCCATAGTTTGCACGATCGCCATGCTCGCGCAGATAGTTTGTCAGATCCGAAATGCTGTGCAGAGGCGAATCCTTGCGCACCACAAAAACCATGGGAAAGCGCGCCCCCATGGCAACGGGCGTGAAATCCCGCACCGGGTCGTAGCCCAGGCTCTTGAACGCCACCAGATTGGTCGTCATGGGAGAGTTGCTGGCCCAGAATATCGTGTAGCCGTCGGGAGGGGATTCCGCAACCAGACGGGCTGCGATAAAGCTGTTGGCACCCGTTTTGTTTTCCACAACAAAAGGCTGCTTGAAGCGGTCCTGAAGCCCGGCGGCGACAAAGCGCGCAATGGTATCGGCCCCGCTTCCCGGAGGCAGGGAAACAATAATCCTGACCTGTTTTTCCGGCCAGGCGTCTGCCGTGCTTGCCTTCGCCACACCTGAGAATCCGGCCAATGCCGCAATCAGCAGCACTGGAGCCGCAGCCAGGAACTTTATTTTTTTATACATGTGAATGTCTCCGACGTAGATAGTCAATCCGCAACCGCTTTCATACTTCCCGTACTGAATTCTTCCATCAGCCTCTCGTGCTCTGATGTGTGATGTGCCAATGCCTGGAATGCCGCAGACATCTCCAATACGGTTTCCAGACGCGTATGTTCGCCTTCACGCATCAGTCTTTTGGTGAGACGCAGCGCATGCCCGGGATGCGCTGCAATTTCCCGTGCCAGCGCCAGTGCAGTCGAAAGCAATTGCTCGGGCGGCACGACCTGCGATACCAATTTATCTTCCCTTGCCTGATCAGCATCAATAGCCCGGCCAGTGAATGCCAACTCAGCGGCTCTTGCCTGCCCGACCAGCCGTGGCAGCAGCCAGGCACCGCCATCGCCAGGGATCAGCCCAAGCTTGACGAAGCTGCAGGCGAATTTCGCATTGGTGCTGGCAATACGCATGTCGCACATGCAGGCCAGATCCATACCCGCGCCTATCGCATAGCCGTTGACAGCCGCGATAGTGGGAACCTCCAGGTCGTAGAGCGTACGCGCCAGCTTCTGTATGCCATCCCGATAGGCGTAACGCGAAAGCGAAGGCTCTCCCAGCCCGCTGCCCAGCGTCTCTCTCAGCGTCTTGACATTCCCCCCTGAGGAAAACCCCTTGCCGACGCCTGTGAGAATAACGGCTCGCACGTCCTTATCGTCACTGGCCTGGGCGCAGGCGGCAAGCAAGGACTGAATGGCATCCTCGTCAGAAAGCGCGTTATGGGTCGACGGCCTATTCATCGTCCAGACCACAACATGCCCTTCTCTTGCCACCTCAAGAAACGGAGCCGTCATTACATCTTCTCCACACCACTGGCCCGTGCAATACCCTCCCAACGCGTCATCTCTGAGCGCACGAATGCAGCAAACTCATCCGGATGGGAAACGTGCAGCTCAATGGCCTGCTTGCCGAACATCTCTTTGATTTCAGGCTCGCCAACGATCTGATTGACCTCGTCGTTCACGCGCTTGACGATCTCATCCGGCGTGCCAGCAGGAACAAAAATCCCATGCCAGGTAGAGGCCTGAAAATCAGGAACTACGGTCTCGCCCACTGTAGGCAGATCCGGCAGCACCGCGGCGCGCTTACTGCTGGTCACGGCAATCGCGCGCACACGTTTGTCCCGAATGGCCGGCAGCGCGCTGCTCAGGGCATCCATCATGAAATTAGTATGCCCGCCCATCAGGTCAACCATTGCAGGCGCCGTACCCTTATAGGGCACATGCATTGCCGTCGTCCCGGTTTGCTGCAGCAGCAGTTCGACGGCCAGGTGGGTGATGTTGCCCACGCCGCCAGACCCGTAGCTGACTTTCCCGGGGTTATCTTTCAGATATTGCACGAACTCCTGAATGCTCGTGACGCTCTCGGGCACTGCCGGCCCAACCAGGATCACGATAGGAATGGATGCCGGCATGGCAACCGCTGTCAAATCCTTGGTCGGGTCATAAGACAGTTTTTTATACAATGCCGGGGCAATCGTGATGCCCGATGAATGATATAGCGCGGTATAACCATCTGCTGTCGCCCTGGCGACGAACTCGCTCGCTATATTTCCACCGGCGCCCACCTTGTTCTCCACAATCACCGGCTGGCCCAGCCGCTGACCCAGCCGCAAGGAAATCTCGCGTGCCGCGACGTCCGTCGGACCGCCCGCCGAATAGGGCAAAATCATCTTGACGGGCCTGGCCGGCCAGTCCGCCGTTTTTGCATGGACAACCGGAAGCACCGACAATCCAGCGGCTCCGACAGCGCCAGCCATGGCGGTCAAAAGTAAGCGGCGTTTCTCGTTCATAATTTGTCTCCTGATTCTTGTCGTTAATTCTTGATCTAGATAATTGATGCTTGGCGCTATAAAGCATCCCGACACCACTTGTATGGCTCGAGATGATGCCACCCCAAGCGGCGGCATCAATATGACTTGGGAAGCCCCAATACTCTTTCGGCAACAAAATTCAGTATCATCTGCGGACTCACCGGCGCAATGCGCGGTATCAATGCTTCCCGCAAATACCTTTCAACGTGATATTCCTTGGCATAGCCATAACCGCCATGCACCATGACGGCCGTCGTACAGGCCTTGAATCCTGCTTCCGCAGCGAGATACTTGGCGGCATTGGCCTCGGCGCCGCAGTTTTCTCCCTGATCAAACTTGGCGGCTGCGTGCATGGTCATCAGGCTTGCGGCCTCCAGCTCCATCCAGCTCTCGGCCAGCGGATGCTGCACACCCTGGTTCTGGCCGATTGGTCGATCGAACACCACGCGTTCCTGCGCATAGCGGGACGCTCGCTCAATCGCGCAACGTCCAAGGCCCACCGCCTCGCTTGCAACCAGAATGCGTTCCGCGTTCATGCCATGCAATATGTAATGAAAGCCCTTGCCTTCCTCGCCGATCAGGTCCTCCTCGGGAATCGGCAGGCCATCTATGAAGAGCTGATTGGTGTCGACTGCTTTACGGCCCATCTTGTCGATCTCGTGAACCTCGATATGGCTTCGATCAAAATCGGTGTAGAACAGACTGAGCCCGTCGGTTTTTTTCTTCACGTCCTTCAGATCGGTCGTCCGCGCGAGCAGCAGTATTTTCTCCGCGATACCTGCCGTGGAGATGAAAGTCTTGCTGCCATGCACAATATATCGGTTTCCCTGACGGACGGCGCGCGACTTGAGCTGAGTGGTGTTCAGCCCGGTATTGGGCTCGGTCACCGCAAAACAGGTCCGCTCTTCGCCGCGGATCAAAGGCGGAAGCATGCGTTGCTTCTGGGCCTCCGTACCGAACAGCACAACCGGATTGAGTCCGAATATGTTCATGTGCAAAGCGGAGGCGCCGCTCATCCCTGCGCCAGACTCGCTGACGCTCTGCATCATGACGGCCGCTTCGGCAATCCCCAGGCCAGACCCACCGTAGGCTTCAGGAATGCATATCCCCAGCCAGCCAGCTTCGGCCATGGCCTGGTGGAAATCCTCAGGAAAGCCCCCTTTCTGGTCCTTCTGTAACCAATAGTCCGCATCGAAGGCCTCGCAGACCTTCAATATGGCATCGCGGATCTCGCGATGTTCGACGGATAGCGTTGAATTCATAGTATTGCGTTGCCTCAAGATACTTCTGTTCTGCGATGTCAGGCTGTATGCACAGCACCTAGGCTGCGCAAAGCATCAATGTCTTCCAGGCTATAGCCAGCCTCGATCAGTACAGCCTCGCTGTGCTCTCCCAGCCTTGGCGCAAAGCATTGCTGCGCAGGCTGGCTTTTTGACCATCGAGCCGGCGTGCGCATGGCACGGATGCCGCCCTCGGTGGGATGCTGCTGTGCCTGGAAAAAGCCCGATTCATTCAGATGCGGATCCTGCAGCAGGCTGTCTATCGTATGCATGGGAAGCGTTGGGATATCTGCTTCAATGAGCGCCTGGGTCCATTCCGCCGTCGTGCGTGTCGCCATCGCCTCGGCAACCATGGCGTACAGAATATGGATGTGTTCGGTGCGCTTGCCCAAGGTCGAAAAACGGACATCGTTCCTCAGGATATCGGCTTGACCGATAAGCTCAAAGAAGGATTGCCATTGACGATCGGTATAGAACATCGCGCAGATATGGCCATCGAGCGTCTTGTAGGGCCGCCGATTTACATCGAGCACGCGCGCATAGCCGCTGGGCCCGATGGGCGGGTCAAAGGTCTGGCCCCCCATGTGATCCCCCAGCGTCAGCTGGGCCATCGTCTCGAACATCGGGACCTCCACCTCCTGCCCTTCTCCTGTCCGCTGACGGTGAAACAAGGCCGAAACCACCGCATTGACCGCCGCCAGTCCAACAATCCTGTCTGCCAGCGCGCTGGGTGCATAACGCGGCGTATCGCCTCCCGCCAATACCGACAACGCGGGAATGCCGACCGCTCCCTGAATAAGATCATCGTAGGCGGGACGGGCGGCATAAGGCCCTGTCTGTGCGAAGCCATAGAGCCCTGCATAGATGATGTCGGGCTTGACTGCCACCACCTCTTCATATGACAGGCCAAGCCGCTTCATGGCCTGGGGCCGCAAGTTATAGACCAGCACATCCGCCGTGGCGGCAAGCCGCAGAAAGGCCTCACGGCCTTCGGGCACCTTCAGATTGAGAACGATACTGCGCTTGTTTCGATTACAGTGCAGAAATACCGGCCCCATCCCTGCATGTCGCATGGGGCCGATATTGCGGGTGCTATCCCCGTCCGGCGACTCCACTTTAATGACATCCGCTCCCATGTCGCCCAGAACCTGGGTGGCAAAAGGCCCCATCAGAACCGATGTCAGATCAAGAATGCGTACGCCGGCCAGCGGGCCGTTTGCAGGGGAAGTAGCCAAGGTCGTTTCACAAAAAGGTTAAGTGAATGGATGATAGGCATTCGCTTCTTCGTTGTGAAATACCGATGATGGATCGTTCGATACATGGCAGAGATTGCTGATGTGGGTCGTGCCTGGCGCCTGGCGTCTGGCAGAACCGGTTACGCCAGGCCGTGTTTGACTGTTGTTACATCCGGGCGCACCGCCTGGGCACGCGCAGCCTGAGTTTCTGAATCACCACTTGATCTGCACGCCGCCGTAGACAGACCGCCCAGTGCCCGGGTTGAATAGCGCAGATTCGGCGTTGGCGGTACCGGCGATGGCAACATTCGCGATATAACGCCTGTCGAGCAAGTTGCGTCCCTCGATATAGAAGGAAACACCCCTGCTCAACTGGCTATGGCCAATTTTGAAATTCAGGAGTGCATAGGGATCCACCGTAACCTGATTTTCGTTATCCGCAAAATAGGATTTAGGCATCCATTCAACATTAGGTCCCGCATAGAATCCGCTGGGATGCTTGTAGAGGATCTCTGCACGCACATAGTGTTGAGGCACGCCGGGCAGACGATTGTTGCCATAGCGCGCATCATGGTCGAAGAAAAAATCATTGTAGGTATAGGCGGCATTGAACCAGACCCTGTCGCCCTTATCGAAGACCGACTTGAGCACCGCAATGCCGAACCCAGCCTCAATTCCCTGATGAACCGTGCGGTCGGCATTGACCACCGTGCAGGGGCTCCACGGCGCCGTGGTCAGGCACTGCAGTTCATTCTTGATCTCCGCGCGATAGGCCGCCAGATCCCAAGTAACGTCAGGGCGCTTACCGCGCGTGCCGATCTCGTAGGTGGTTGCGGTCTGGGCGTCAATGGACGAACTGGCCGGCGCCGCAAACGAGTTCGCATCAAAGGTCGGCACCTCGGCGCTGCGCGAGACGTTTGCAAATACCTGCCAACCTGGGTCTACATTCCACAATACACCGACCTTTGGGCTGAAGTTATCGAAGCTGCGGCTGCCCGACTGGTCCCCATCGGACAGAAAACGATCCTCCCGGTCACGGACCGAATGCTGAAACTGCATGCCGGCGATAAGCGCTACATCCGGTCGGACATACAAAGAGTTTTCTGCGTATAGGGAAAGATTTCTGGACCGATCTATGTTCGATGCCGCCAGCGGCCCCTTTACCGCACCGGTCTCGTTAACGTACTGCTTGTTGTCGATCGAACCATTGTGCAGATTGATGCCGGCAATGAGCCGGTTACGCAGATTGCCCAGTTTCCGATCATCGGTTGCACGCACAAATCCGCCATAATCCCGCACGCGATAGTCCAGCCATTGATAGATGGGATGCATGACGTGGCGATGTACCCCGAATACGCCAAAATCTACCGTTGTATCGTCAAAGCGCAGTGTAGTTTTGTTGGCGATCCGGACCGAATCAATATTGCGCTGCTGATCCAGCCGCTCGAACTCCGGATCTGCCGTCCGCGGCGAGTTCAGCGCAGCGTCCTTGGTCACTTCGCCGGGCAGACGCTGGCGTATGGAATTCACATTCAGGTAAAAACGCGTCTCCACATCCGGTGAAAACTGATAGCCGACATTGGCGCTCAGACGTTCCTGATGGCCGTCGCTGTGATCACGATACCCATCGAAGCGCTGCGCAGACCCGGTAATGAAGTAATCGTAAGGCCCCCTGGATCCGCCCGTGCTTGCCTGCGCCCTCAGATACCCGAAGCTGCCCGCATCCACGCGTCCTTCAAACGGCTCGGCATCGCGGCCCGTCGGCGTCACGTAATTGATGGCGCCGCCCAGTGAATTGCCTCCGTAGCGCAAAGCATTCGCCCCTTTATATACCTCGACGTAACGGTAGGCGGTCGGGTCGATTTCGAAGTTGTCGACCAGGCCATCCGACGTGTTGAGGGGAATGCCATCCATATACATGTTCAGGCCCCGGTTGCCATAATTTCGAGACAACCCCGATCCGCGTATCGAGATACGCGCGTCATCACCGAACCTGGGTTGCGCGAAAACACCTGGCACCCAGTCCAGAACATCCTTGACGGTTTGCGCCGGTCCGTTCTTGAAAGCCGTATCCGGAACAACCTCTACAGCGCCAGGTATACGCTGGATGTTGCTTGTCGCCTGAGCAGTGTCCGGCACCGTCAATGAGCCCTCTTCAAGACTGTCAGATGCCCTGACCGTAATGGCAGGCAGCGTGGTTTGGGCATGTGCTGCCCTTGGCGCAGGCGTGGCCAAGCATAGCAGCGCCGCACATAATGCAAACGGGTTCTTCATCAAATCCTCTCCAGATTGATTGTCTATTTTTGAATTTTTAAAGATGAAACCGCTCGTGCCAGCGTTGCGGTACGACTGCATCGATGAGCAATGCACACAGCATCGAAGCCCCCAGCAAGGGGTATAGCAGCCCCAACAGCAGGGCAACAATCATTGCACCCACGGCGGCGCGGTCCCCCTCCCGGCGCCGCGGCGCGGCCAACCGACCCCTGGGACGGCGTTTCCACCACATGACCGCCGCAGAGATGACCAACAGCACAATGGCAATACAACCGGCCAGCATGACCAGTTGGTTGATCCATCCGAACTGGCGACCTGTGTGCAGACTGATGCCCCACTCCGTCAGGCGCCCGGCAATACCATAGTCAGCAAAGCGCACGTCGGCGAGTACCGCACCGCTATAGCGATCCAGATGAACCACGCGCTCTGTCCTGACGTCATCAGGCGTATATATCGCGGTATACACACCGCGCGGACCTGATGGCAGACTCACAGGTGTCCCCTGGGGCAGCCCCTGCCGCCCAAAGATTTTCAAAGCCTGATTCAGGCCAATCGACGGTGCCATTGCCGCATGTTGCGCAAGAGCCTGAACGGCTTGCCCATGGCCTGCATGCGGCGAGGACTGCGGCAATGGCGCCTGCTGAAGCGTCCATGGCACATCGCCCAGACTGTCCAGCGTCTGCGAAGACTCGGGCTTGCCCCAACGATACTGAGGCGTTCCAATGCCCCACTCATTGGTAAGACTACTGAACTGTTGCCCCCAGACCGCAGACCATGGCATGCCGGTGACGGCGAGAAACAATATGGCCGCCGCAGCCACGATGCCGACCACCGCGTGCAGGTCTCGCCACCAGATACGTTGCGCAGGCCGCTGGCGCACGGTGTAAACGCCACCGGACCGTCCGCGCGGCCACCACAGAAAGACGCCCGACAACACCAGCACAATGGCCCAGCCTGCCACGACCTCTATCCACATATTTGCCACCGTTCCTGCAATCTGCAGCGAATGCAGCCCCTTGACGACCTCCATCAGCTTTCGGTCATCGCGTAAATGTCCAAGCACGCGGCCGCTGGCAGGATCAAGATACACCGAGATCATGCCCTGGGCGCTGCGAACTCCTACCTCGGCACTGCGGCCCGACTCGGGCGCTGCGACATAACGAACGGCCTGGCCAGGCTCCGCCGCCAGGGCTTTTACCACCAGCGTCTGAGCATCAAGCGCCGGTGCAGAATTCGGAGCGACGGTGTAGAGCCCTGCGTACACAAAAGACTCGATGGGCTTCTGATATAGATAAAGCGCGCCAGTCAGCGCCATCAGGGCAAGAAAGGGAAGACAGACCAGGCCGGCATAGAAATGCCAGCGCCAGACACGGCGGTAGAGACCGGACTCGCCGGAAGTTTGATTCGCCTGAGGGCGCATGGTGGATACTCCTGTTGATCGGGAACAATGGTTCGCGGTCGCAGCAGCCGTGCCCGGCAGACGCCGGACATGGCAAGATGCGCCGACGCAGGCTCAACAAAAAACCAGCGGTCGGCGGCGTGCGTTGATCAGGAGAAAATGGGTGGGGCTCGGGCGTGCGCGCGCGTCCAGGCATGCAAGGTGCGCGGTGCCGCCAGGAAGGCGGGCGGATAGGCCTGTTTCAGGTCAAGGACAACCATCACGGCTAGTGGAGCAGGAGGCGGCCCCATGAGCGGAGCATGGCCCGCGCACCACGGGCAGTGCCCGGACAGATACAACGCCGCAGGGGCTCCATCGGACTGGTCGACATCGACGGCAATCCATTTGCTGCCATGGGCACTGCACAGTTGCACCCAGGAAACATCCCGGCCAGCCGCCTGCGCACTCGCCAGCAAGGGCGAGAACAGGGCCAGCAGGACCGCAAGGATAGCGATCCAGCCGACAAGCCGCTGCTGGATGCGAAAATAGGCCATGATGGCGCATTATAATTGAGAACGCTGCGACCAATTGGCGTGCCTGAAACGCGTGATGTTGCTGATCACGCCTTACTTATAAGCGACGCTCTGCTTCCAGGGCTATGCATGCCAACAGGCTTTCCGCTGCAGCGCTTACAGCTCTATCCCTGGGCCATACCATCGTGAGCGCAAGAGACTCGAGCACCAGTAACTGGCGAGTATGTAGTCCTTGGCGTTCAGCGTATCGCGCACCCAGGCTCTCGACGATGGCAATGCCTAGTCCTTCCGCCGCCAGGGCGCATGCTGCTGACGATTGCGCCACTTCAATGAGGGGCTGATAAGGCAATCCTCGCGCTTCTATTTCATCCCTGGTAGCCCTGCCCGCCGGCAGCGCCGTTGCCAGCACAATAGGCCTGGAATTGGCAATCATCTCCAGGGAAAGCACACGACGCCCGGCCCAGGGGTGATCAGCACGCATCGCCGCACACAAGCTCAATGGCGCCAATTTACTGCTTTCCACCCGTTTCGGGCAGTCCTGATCGCTGACGATGACACCCATGTCAATCCGATGGTCCACGGCCATCTCTATGATTTCCAGCGCAGTACCTGCCCGCAAGGTAACAGCGACATCGGGATGTGCCCGACGCATGCAGACAAGCCCCGCTGGCAGCAAGCTTGATGCGGCAATGGCCACCGCCCCGATGACGAGCCGTGTAGAGGCCCCCTGGCGTATGTCGCCTGCCAGCTTGTCCACCGCTTCAATGCCAGCCAGCGCATTGAATACCTCCGGCATCAGTGCATGACCCTGACTGGTAAGGCGCAAGCGCCGATTACTGCGACTGAACAAGGCAAAACCGAGCCGGCATTCCATATCGCGCAGCAATGCGCTTGCGGCTGGCTGAGTCATATTGACTGACAACGCAGCCGCCGTAACCGTCCCGTGCCGGTACATGGCTCGCAGCAGCGATAGTTCTTTGCGACTCAACATATGAAATTCATATGAAATGATCCAATCTATCTATTTGACCGTATTGAATCTTAGCGCAAACAATATGGGTCGACATTCCTGTGCATCACCCTGATTCGATGAGCTGTTGATCCGATGACCGCAAACACCATAGTCTCCGTAGACTGCATTCCCTTACGCCTGCCATTTCACCACTGGAGTACGCCTCCGCTTTTCGCAGGCAAGCCACGCGACAAGCTTGACAGCGCGCTGGTCCGCGTGCAGACGCAGGACGGCACCGTTGCCTGGGGAGAGTCCTACTGCATAGCACCACAAGCATTGACCGCCGTATTCGAGCAGCTCATCGCACCATTGGCCCTGGGTCGGGATGCAGACGATGTGAATCTGCTGCCCGCCATGTACCGTAGCCTGCATAATCTCGGGCGTTCGGGCCCCGTCATCCACGCGTTGTCGGGAATGGATATTGCAATCTGGGATCTGAAAGCAAAGCGGGCGCATGTTCCCCTGTACGAGTTGCTAGGCGGCAAGCGCAGAAGCCGCGTACGGACTTACGCATCGCTCTTGCAGTACTACGGAGATGAGGAACGCCTGGATAGCGTCGCCACTCAGGCGATGGAGCATGGCTATACCGAGATCAAACTGCATGAAAGAACTGTCCAGGCACTGGCGACTGTTCGTCGCTCAGTTGGGCCAGCCGTACCCATCATGGTGGACACCAACTGCGCGTGGCAGCTATCCGAGGCCGAAAATACGATAAATGCCATGGCAGAACATTGTCCTTACTGGATCGAGGAACCGCTTTGGCCGCCCGAAAACGACCAGGCATTGGCACAACTGGGCAAGCGCAGCAAGATTCCACTCGCTGTCGGTGAGAACGCCAGTAGTGCGTATGAGCTCACCCGCCTGATTGATGAGAATACGGTGAGCTATGTACAGCCAAGCGTCATCAAGCTAGGCCTGAGTGCCGCCTGGGACATCAGCCAGCGCTGTCGCCTCTCATCGACGATATGCGCGCCACAGGCAGCCTTTTTTGGTCCAGGCTATCTGGCCAGTCTGCACCTCATTGCAGCGCAGGAAAAAGAGGTGTCATTGGAGCGCCTCTATGTAGAACTCTCACATATTCCCTATGGCAATACCGTACCCATAGAAAACGGTTGGATTCACGTTCCGGATGATCCGGGCCTGGGAGCCGACCCGGAAGCTGAGCTTATCGCAGGAAACTACAGCAGATAACCGCACCGATCAACTACAGATAATCAAAAAAATCGGCCCCATGCATAGTGGGCGCCACCATAACAGGAGCAAAAATGGATACCTCCCGCCGAGTATTTATCATGCAGGCCACTGCGCTCGCGTTAAGCGCGCCAACGCTATCCTGGGCCAGCACCAGCCGTTATCCAGATAAGGCTGTCAGATTCTATATTCCTTACGCCCCGGGCGCTGCGACAGACACCCTGGGCAGGATGGCAGCCCAGCTATACGCCCAGTCCTTCGGACAACCATTCGTGGTGGAAAACAAGGGAGGCGCGGGCTCAACAATTGGCACCAGTACCCTTGCATCCTCCGCGCCAGATGGATATGCCATAGGCATGATCGACTCCGCCTTTACCATCAACCCTGGCCTGCGCGGCGATAAGCTTCCCTACGATACCTTCAAGGACTTTGCGCCGATATCATTGATGGCAACCGCCCCCTTTGTCATGGTTGTACATCCATCGGTCGCGGCAACAGACGTCAAGTCCTTTCTTGCACTAGCCAGGAAAAAACCGGGTGAACTGTCGTACGGCTCCGCTGGCGTTGGCAGCGCCCCGCACCTGGCAGGAGCGCAACTACAACAACAGGCCAACATCAGTATCCAGCACATACCGTACCGCGGCGGTGGTACCGTTTTCACCGACCTGCTGGGAGGATAGTTCGATTTTGCCTTTGGCACCGTTCCAACGCTCTCCCCCCATATCAAAGCAGGCCGCCTGCGCGCGATTGCGGTCACCAGCACTGAGCGCGTGAAAAGTCTGCCAGACGTTCCAACATTTGCCGAGTCCGGGCTTCCTGGTGTTGATACATCCCCGATTTTTGGCCTTATCGCCCCTGCTGGGGTACCAACCGATATCATCGATCAGCTTTCCTCCACGCTGGCAAAATCAGTGCAGCACGGGGAGCTGCACCAGCAGCTCGTGGACCGGGGATTTGTTCCAATAGGCAGTACACCGGCAGAGTTTAGTCAACGCATCCGCGAAGAGGTTGAAAAATGGACAAAGCTTATCCACGACGGAGGGTTCGAGGCTGAATAGGCGGGTTCAGAATCATAGCCAAACACCCCAGTGATAAATAAAAGCCTCCCGTTTGATAAGAATTTTTTTCCTATCAATATCACGTTTACATGTATCCTCGTTACTGACTATTCGACTCTGCAAGGTCTGTCTCCCGATGCGGACGACGGCATGCAATCAACACGACAAGCGAGGTTTTTTTTCGATGGCTTTTTTTCTGGACTCCCTGGATAACAGCAGGAGGCAGGAACCGCTGCCCGAAACAAACGCGGGAACCGGCAAACAGGTGCAGGGGCTGCGCGAGCTCAATGAAAAGGTACGCGCGTTTGTTCATATCGGCGACACGCCGGTGCAGGATACAGCCACGCAAAAACGCCCCACGGCACTCCTGGCCAACGTGCCAATTGCCGTCAAGGATCTGATAGACGTAGCAGGCATGCCTACCCGGCTGGGCAGCCGCGCTGTATCGCATGCGGCCACAAAGCACGCCGCCGTGATCACTGCACTGATCGGCGAAGGCGCTGCGATTGTGGGCAAAAGCCACACTACTGAGTTTGCCATGAGCGGTTGGGGTATCAGCCCTTTGGGGCGCCCCCTCAATCCCCTTGATGCGCAGGACACTTTGTTCACAGGCGGATCAAGCAACGGCTCGGCGTCCGCCGTCGCCGCAGGCCTGGTCCCGGCCGCACTAGGCACGGATACGGGCGGATCGGTACGAATTCCCTCTTCGTGGTGCGGCATCACCGGACTAAAGGGGTCTCCAGGCTGGGTGAGTACACAGGGTGTAGCAGCGTTGAGCCAAAGCTTTGACGTCGTTGGCCCTATGGCCCGCACAGCGCGCGATGTCGTTCTGCTATACCGCGCAATGTTGCCAACGCGTCGGCGTATGGCGCTGGAACAAACGCTCGACGCAGCAACTCAGAAAGCACTGCCCACACTGATATTCCTGGATGATGCCAGCCTGGGCACCCTGGATGCCGAGGTACTTGCGGCTTACCGGGCCGCCCAGGCGCGCTGCCAGGAAATCGGCTTTCCTACTGCCGTCGAAACGATCCCCTGCCTGTTTACAGACATGGCCGAGACATGGTCTGGCATCTCATCTGTCGAAGGCTATCTCAATAACAGGCAATGGGCGGACAACCCTTCGGCACCGCTGGAAGAAGGCGCCCGCAACAACTTACTGCAAGGCGGCACAACAGGCGTGGATGAATACTTTTCGCTGCTGAACCGTGCCCGCTGCTATCGGGAACAGATGGAAAGCCTCATCGCACCAGGCCACGTGCTGCTGGTTCCCACCACCAGCACACCGGCAACAGCGTTGACGCAGTTCGACGGACAACGCACGCTGGGTATCTATACGCGTTTTGTCAATCTCATACAGGGTTGCGCCATCGCCGTACCGAATGGTTTGAGCGTAGACGGCAGGCCTACCTCCATGCAGTTCGTAGGAACCTATGGACAGGATGCGGAAATATTGCATGCCGCGCTTCAATGGCAGGCCAATACGGACTGGCATGAAAAAATCCGGCAGCACCATGCCGGACAGATGCAGCAGTTGGCGGGTTGAGGCTTGCCTGCGGCGCTACGCCGGCGTCGGGTCACAGACCGTGAAAACGGTCTGATGCGTCTTTTGAAAATCGATAAACGCTGTCTGCGCCGGCTTATCGCCGCCCGCCAGATGGCGCTCTATCTCGCTCTGCGTGTCGCGGTCCGTAATAAAGGCAAGATCAATAAAATCCGCGCCAACCGGAAACCGCGCAAGCGAATGCCAGACATTTCGCCATAGCAGCACGCCATGGTTTCCTTCTATATAGAAGGCCTTGACCTGCTTGGGTGTGAATCCTTCATCCTCTGCACTGTCAACGCCAACCACCATGATGTATGGCGTTCCGCCCAGAGGAAAGAAGCATTGCGTCACCTGCAGATGCTTTTCCATCACCGAGAAATTTCTACCCTTGTCGTGATACCGGTTAAACATAATCTGCGGTTGCGAGGACGACTCGAAGGGCAAGTCCCAGGACTCGACGGCGCCCGACGCCAGATTAGCCGCCGTGTTCTCGGGACGCCTGACTATTCTCCCGTACGGAGCGAAGGAAGCATCATCGGCGGTTTCACCATGAAGCATCACCGTCTTGGCGCTGCATGTATCCATTTGCGTATCCTCACACAAAACAAAGAAAATTCCATCTGCGTGCTGGCGCTCTGCCGGCAGTGTCAAGCCCTACGATACTGAAAACTGGGATGGCAGCCACAGCACCAGATCCGGTACGAACAACATGATCAACAGCATCAACAACAGAATCATGCAAAACGGCAATGCGCCGTAGATCACATCAATAAATCTCCCCTCTCCGCGAATGCTGTGTACCACGAACAGGTTGATGCCGAACGGAGGTGTCAGTTGGCCCATCTCGCAGAGCATGATCAGCACAACGCCAAACCAGATGGGATCGAATCCCATGGCGACCACAATGGGGACCGTCAAAGGCGCTGTGGTTACCAGCATCGCAAGCGTGTCCATGAAGCAGCCCAGCAGGATGTAGAAGAGAATAATGGCAAGCATTGTTCCCATGGCAGACAGGTCAAGGCCGGTCACGAACTGCACCAAAGCGGTCGTCAGGCCGATCGACGACAGGACAAAATTCAGGAAAAACGCAGACAGTGTGATGAGAATAATCATGCCTGTCGTGCGCATAGTCGATTCAAAGGCACGGCGCAGCGTGACTACGCTCAAACCGCCCTTGAACCATGCCAGTAACAACGCAGCGACCACTCCCAGTGCAGCGGATTCGCTGGCCGTCGCAATACCGCCGTAGATGACGCCAATCACCAGCACAAAAATTCCCAACGGCGGCAACAGATGCGGCAGGCTTTCCATGCGCTCTCGCCAGCTTACGGTACTGCGTTCGCCGGCCAGGCCTGGACGTACCAGACTAACGCCAACGATCAGCAAAACGAACAGGCTCGTCAGCAATAACGCCGGCACGGTAGCGGCAAGATAGAGTTTTGGCACGGAGACATTGGCGATCAACGCAAAGACGATCATGTTGATCGATGGCGGAATCAGGATGCCCAGCGTTCCGCCGGCAGCAATGGAGCCAAGAAACAGCGGTGCGTTATAGCCGCCCTTGCGCTGCTCTGGCAGCGCCAACGTGGAGATGGTAGCGGCCGTTGCAACACTGGAGCCGCTGGTGGCGGAGAACAGCGCGGACGCGCCGATGTTGGCATTCAGCAGACCACCAGGCAACCAGGACACCCACTTGGACACCGCACCATACATGCGCCCAGCCACCCCGGAACAGACCAGCAGCTCACCCATCAGGACATAAAGCGGAATAGCAACCAGCAGAAACTCGGCACTTGAACCCCAGGCAAGCTCCCCGATGGCATTTGCCAGCGGCAATGGCGAATACAGCTGCGCCAACGCGAGCCCCAGGATGCCGACACTGGCTGCAGCGGCAACGCTCAACGCAAGCAAACCCAACAGAATAATAACGGTCGTAGACAACATGGCTTATTTCTCCTGGGCATCCTGTGATGGCGCCGCGGAATGCGCCCTCTCTTCAGTCTGTACTTCCTCACTGATCTCCTCCTCGACAGAGTTGATGCCGATCAATCCGCCGATCTGCCGCAACCTGCGTCTGGCCAACAGATAAAGCGCGCAGGAAAACAGCACGACAATGGTCACCAGAAAGAATAGATAACCCGCGAACCATAAAGACTGAGGAATCCACTGGGGAACCTGCAAAGGCGTGTTCGACACAGCATTGAAAGCAATGGAATCGGACAACACCTGCCAGGCGTGATATGTGAGTACGCCGATGAATACCCCAAGGCATGCCAGGGCAAACAGATCAAGCGCAATACGTACGCACTGCGGCATGTGGGTGTAGAGAACATCCACTCTGATATGCGAGCGGCGCAAAAGGGTAATGGGAAATGCCCAGGCGCTGACAATCGCCAGCACATAGCCCGCGATTTCATCCGAGCCTCCCATGGTCCACCCAGTGAACTTGCGCATCAGCAGATCGACAACGATCAGCCCAGAAGCCACCAGCAGACAGGCGCCGCCTATCCATACGCCGCAGCCGGCAAACTTGTTCAATGCGCGTACCGGCGCCAACGTTTCTTGTTTCATGGAAAGCCCCCTGCCCTGTCAGCCGCTATATCAATTGATGGCAACGCCAGCCGCTTTTCCTGCCGTTTCGTTCCACTCGCGAACGCAGTCTGCACCACAACGCTTGCCCCATTGCTCGGCAATGTTCTGCGCAATGCCGCGCAAGGTTTTACGCTCCTGCTCTGTGGGGGCTGCCGCCTGCATATTGGCCTTGTCGTGAATCTCGCATTCGCCCTTGCCCGTATTGCAGGCAAGCGCAAACTCGTTTTCCCGCTTGGTCTCTTCCCATAGCCTATCCTCCAGCCGCTGCGACTGCTGTTCCAGTAAGGCCTGCACAGACGGATCCAGCTTCTTCCACCGCTTAAGGCCTATACCATAGAATCCGACAGACCAGTCAATCGGCAGGTTGTACAGATTATTGGCCACCTCATACCATTTGGCTGCATTGCCTGAACCAATGCCAGTCACCGCGCAGTCGATCACCCCTGTTTGCAGGGCAGTCACGACTTCAGCAAAGGGCAAGGTCACCGGACTCCCGCCCAGTGCAGTGACATAGTCGGCCATATTCCGACCTCTTGTTCGGATCTTGCGCCCCTTGAGATCACTCAACTGCTTGACCGGTTCGCGGCAGAAGAACACCTGCGCCGTGTACGCTACCGTTGCCAGCAACTTGATGCCATGACGTTCGCGCATGCGCTTGTCCAGCACAGGACGGTAAGCCTGGGCGATCTTGCGGGCGGTATCGATATCCGGAGCCATACCAGGCAGATCCACCCCTTCGAACATGGCATCATCACTGCTGACGTAAGCAAACACCCCCATGCCTATGTCAATTGCGCCGGCACGCATCAGGCGCACCACCTCAGGCCCTTTCAGTCCGCTTTCCGCCAATCCCGACAAGTCTGCCGTCACGCGTCCATTGGACGCTTCGGGCAGGGTCTTTTCCCAGAACGGCTTCTCGACAGCACCAAATGTGTAGTTGTGACTGCCGCCGCCCACCACCTTAAAGTGAGTCTCGGGCAATTCCGCTGCGACAGCACCAAGATGCACAGCCGCCATCATCAACATGCATACGATTTTCTTCATGATGCTTTCTCCATACTTGCAGGCAATATATTGAATAAACATGTAAACGCCATGCCGGCCCATCCCGGACGACAGGCTTCCTTCATCCACGGACGGATCGACAGACAGCCCGTACTCGCTGCCTATGCTGCAGGCGCGACGGTGTTCCTATCTATGGTGGCGCGGGAACCGACAATATCTGGAAACTTTTCGCCCGCGCGCAAACGCTCCAGAGTGATTTTTTCTTGCTCCTGAAAGGCAATCGCCTCCCGGGCAGCCGAAAAAATGTGAGATCTTGGCAGTACCAGCACACCATTCTCGTCGGCCAGCACAGCATCTCCCGGATGCACCACCACACCGCCACAACAGACCGGGCCGCAGAACTCTCCATCCAGTCCAAGAACCCGGGTCGTTACAACGGAAGGACCGCGCGACCATACAGGCACGCCATGCTGGCGCAGCTCGCCGAGGTCAGTTACCAATCCATCCACGATCAGTGCAGCCACACCAGCCTGGCGCGCCGCGTAAGCCATGGCTCCGCCGAATGCCGCCGTTACCGCCTCGCCGCAACGGTCAATCACGAGAATGTCTCCGGCTCGCGCACAGCCCATCGCATGATGCAAAATGCCGCCGTCCGTGCCAGGCATACGCACGGTGACAGCCGTACCCGCTACCCGGATATCCTGGCTATGCGCCCGGATGCCCGCATCCATAAGGCCTATCGTACGAAAATGCCCTACGGTGGCGGGCTCTGCGCGAGCTAGCAATGCAAGCTCCGACGCGGGGATAGCCTGGGGCAAGGGGTGAATCAGATACATGCGAAACGTGTCACTATAATGAAAGAAAAAGGAACTAAGTAAAGCCGAGGGCAGCGTATCACGCAGCCTTCCGCACCTAATAATCGAAAATCCCCGCGCACTTGAGAGAAATTCCTTATCATGCGGATAACCCTTAGTCAGTTGGAAGCCTTTTACTGGGCGGCGCATCTGGGTAGCATTCATGCGGCAGCCCGGCATTTGCACCTTTCGCAACCGGCTGTTTCCGCGCGTATCCGAGAGCTGGAGACCACGCTCGAAGCCCAACTGTTCGAGCGCACGCGCCAGCGCGTCACCCTCACCGAAACCGGCATGGCTTCCCTTCGCTACGCAGAGCAGGCCTTGCATAGCAGCCGCCAGCTTGAGCATTTCCGGAAAAGCCGCAGTCCCTCCGAGAAACTGCGCCTTGGCGCCGACGAATGCTCAGCAACCGTCGGCCTGACGGCCGTGATCACGAAAATCAAGGAACACTTTCCCTCGCTGGAACTGGAAATCACCGTAGATGTGGGCGCCGTGCTGAATCAAAAGCTCAATGCAAAAGAGCTCGATATCGCCTTGTTGACCAACCCGTCCACTGGTCCGGAAACTACCGATAGTTTCATTGGATGGATGCCGTTTGCCTGGGTAGCCTCGCCATCCACGCCCATTCACACAAATCCATTCCGACCGAGGGACGCCCTCGGCATGACCATCGCCACACACTCCGCGCCCTCCACCCTTCACGCCGTGGTCGAAAACTGGCTCAGCAGCGGCGGCGCCGAGGTCCACGCACTCAGTACGAGCAATTCACTGGCACTGATTTCCAAACTGACCGCAGCAGGTCATGCCATCGCGATACTGCCCCTGCCTTTGCTGCAGGAAATGCTGGCAACAGGCGTGGTTCGCACATTACCGTGCGACCCTCCCATCGAACCCGCGCGCTTTTACATTTCGTACATGACAGCGGCACAAGGCTCAGGCATCGAAGCCATCGTCGAGTTGGCGCGCGACACTCTGCTTCGCCTGAACTTCCTGACAATAGATCGCTAGACCGATCAGCCTTACGAACGAACACACATGACACCCCTGCCCATTCCAGCCTCGGTCCAGTCCATCATTTCCCGCCTGCGGCTGCGGCAGCTCAAGCTGTTGATAGCACTGGAGGAACACGGCACGCTTAACCGCGCCGCCGAAGACCTTGCCATCAGCCAGCCAGGCGCGACCAAATCGCTCAACGAGCTCGAAGCGCTTTTCAATGCAAAACTGTTCGAACGGACACCACAAGGCCTGGTGGCCAACGACCTGGGGCGCTGCGTCACACGATATGCGCGCCTGATACAAAGCGATCTCGCGCACATGCGCGAAGAAATGGCAGGCATCATGCAGGGCACTGGCGGGCATCTCGCACTGGGCGCCATCACCGGCGCCATCCCCTTTCTTTCACTGGTATTGGCGAGGCTTAGCAGCGCCCAGCCCGAACTGTCCATCACCATAACCGAAAGCACCAGCGACCAATTGCTGGAGCAGCTTGACGATGGCAGGCTGGAGCTCGTCTTCTGCCATACTCAGACCAGCCCACGCCCCGACGTCTACCGTCGCCTGGGCAGCTACAGCGATCAGATGGTGCTGGTCACCAACCCCAGGCATCCCCTGGCGGGCCGTGACGCGATTCAGCTAAAGGACCTGACCGATTTCCGCTGGATCGTCTACCCGGAAGGCACGCCCATGCGCTTTGCGCTGGAACAGGCATTCTCTCGCGCCGGACTGCCATTTCCCCGTCCTCTCGTCGAAACGAGTTCGGCATTCTCGCAGCTCTACCTGCTACACGAAAATCCCACGATGATCGCCCAGGTGCCGTTTCGGGTCGCCAAATTCGGCGCCAAGCTCGGCATGGCGCAAAAACTCCCTTACGAGGTCGACTCAAGCAGTCTGGCCCACGAACTTCTCATGCGCAAATCGGCGCCGCTCTCACCTGCGGCAACGCTATTTCTGCAGGAAATCGAGCGGCACGAGGCCAGCCTGCTGCCTCCTATCGCGGCACACGCCCTATAAGCGGCAGGCATGCCCCTATAGCAAGAAGCAATCACGGCGCTTCGCACGATCCCTACAATATATGTTTGTTGCGAGGCGCGGCGGGAACGCTGCGCCGCCACGCTTCTTCCCCCGCTTTTCTTCAGGTGATCACGCTCCATGAATATCACAGGCCAAATGCTGATCGGCTCCCAGGACGTCACGGGAACCAGATCTGCCATACACGGTATCAACCCCTCGAACAACGAAACACTGGAGCCGGCCTTTCTTGGCGGCACCGAACAAGACGTTGAACGCGCATGTTCCCTTGCCCGTTCGGCTTTCTCGAGCTACCGCAAGACTAGCCCCGAACAGCGCGCCCGCTTTCTTGAATGCATTGCCACCCATATCGAAGGACTGGGTGATGCGCTGATCGAACGCGCCCAGCAAGAGTCCGGCTTGCCGGCCGCGCGCCTGCAAGGCGAACGCGGACGCACCACCGGCCAGCTGAGAATGTTTGCTCAGGAAGTACGTGCTGGTCGATGGCTGGATGCGCGGATCGACAACGCCCTGCCAGAACGCAAACCCCTGCCGCGCAGCGATTTGCGTCTGCAGTACATTTCCGTAGGCCCAGTCGCCGTTTTCGGCGCAAGCAATTTCCCACTGGCCTTCTCGGTGGCCGGCGGCGATACAGCTGCCGCACTGGCCGCCGGCTCACCGGTTGTCGTCAAGGGCCACTCCGCACACCCGGGCACCTCCGAAATGGTCGGTCGTGCTGTCCGCGCCGCAGTGCAGGAATGCGACCTGCCAGAAGGCGTGTTTTCCCTGCTGTTCGGCTCTGGTCGGGAAATCGGCCAAACACTCGTCAAACACCCGGCAATCAAGGCAGTGGCATTCACAGGTTCGCGCGCCGCCGGTGTTGCACTGATGAACACCGCCGCGGCACGGCCCGAACCTATTCCTGTCTTTGCCGAAATGAGCAGCATCAATCCGGTGCTGCTGTTGCCTGCCGCATTGCGTGCACGCGCCGAATCCCTGGGAACGGCTTTTTCCGCTTCACTGACCATGGGCGCGGGACAGTTCTGCACCAACCCAGGGCTTGTCATCGGGCTAAAGTCGCCCGAGCTGGATCAATTCATTGCCTCGGCCTCCAAGGCGGTGACACAGGCCGATAGCGCCACCATGCTCACACCCGGCATCCATGAAGCCTACCTGAAGTCGCGCCAGCAGCTCAAAGATCACGCTGCCGTCGCCGTCATCGCAGACGGCCGTGAAAACACAGCGCAGCAGAACCAGTGCCAGGCAACGCTGCTCCGCACCGATGCACAATCCTTCATCGCCGATCCGCATGGACTGGGCATCGAGATCTTCGGATCCACGTCGCTGGTCATCGCATGTGACGATGAAGCGCAAATGCTCCAGGTGATCGAGTGTCTTGAAGGCCAGTTGACTGCCACCCTCCAGATGGAGTCAGGTGAGGATGGCGAACTCGCCGTCCGTCTCATCGACGCCCTGGAACTCAAGGTTGGCCGCATTCTCGTCAATGGCTTCCCTACCGGCGTCGAAGTATGCAACGCCATGGTCCACGGCGGCCCCTTTCCCGCAACCTCGGACAGCCGCTCGACCTCGGTCGGCACGGCCGCGATCTATCGCTTCCTGCGCCCTGTCTGCTACCAGGACATGCCAGATGCGCTGCTCCCGCCAGCGCTGCAGAATGAGAATCCGTTCGGGATTCCGCGTCTGGAAAGCTGATGCTCGTTCACGACGCCTGCCTAAGGCATGGCGTCGAACAGCTATGCCTGCAGAAATCCTCCCATACGGTGCCATTCTTGGACATTGCACACACATGCGTGATATCCAAGAATGAATGGCCGCCAGGACTAATTGCTATAGGCAAGCGCCGAAACAGCGTCTGCAATAGGCATCAAGGCGCTTGCCATTGAGGGTAGTACAGCACTCGCATACTGATGTCGAAACATGGTTGCACTGCAGGAATACTCCACGGCCTGGTCCGCGCCCGCCGGCACGGGAACTGCTATCGCAGTCACTGACCTATTCATATACCCGTCATCCAGCCCCCAGCCTATGCGCCTGGCCTTCCTGGCTTGGGACATGAATTGCGCGAAGCTCAACGCCCTATCCCACCTCAAGTCGTTGAACATTGCTTCTCTGTCCGAGCTCTCCAGCCCACCCTGCAGAGCCATGATACGCCCCATCCCACCCATGAGTACCGGCAGGCGTTGCCCCAGTGGCATCTGAACATTCACGGCAGTTTGACAACTGCAAACAGCAATCAACTCCATGCGAGTCATTGACTGTCGGTGCCAGATCGTAGCAGTGACCTTCCAGCGGTCAGCGAACTCCTGCAAGCGCGGCATCACCTCGCGCAAGTCTAACGTGCGCGAGGCAGTGCGGTGAGCAAGATTCACGAAACTGCTACCCAGGACGTAACGCTTTCCTGATCCGATAAGATCAGCAGTCGCGAGCCATCCCACTGCCAGCAACGTTTGCACCAAGTTGAAACACGTACTTGGGTTAATACCCAGCTCGCGCGCGGCGTCTGCCGCGCTCCACGGCGCGTGACTATTCACAGCATATGCCATAAGCCTTGTCGCCTGAAATGCGGCGCCCACCGCTTTCCCAGTGGAAAGATCCAGGTCTTTCGAAGTACGAACGGGCCCTGCCGCCTTCCCGAAAATATCGATTTTTTCCATATCTATTTTCTATAGAGAATTTATTAATCTCATATAAGAATAACATTTGACAAGGAAGTCTGTTTGGACTGACACTCCAGTCATTAAATACGGCCGAACCTGATCGAGCCGAGAAGAACGAACGGAGACAGGGTAATGGGCAAGTTGGACGGAATCCGCATCATCGACATGAGCAGAGTGCTTGCAGGCCCCCTGGCGGGCCAGATGTTGGCTGATCTGGGCGCTGAAGTAATAAAGATAGAACAGCCTGGCACCGGCGATGAAGCGCGCAGCTATGGGCCGCCCTTTCTTGGAAAGGAGAGCGAAGGCGGGACGGCATTTTTTTTGGCGGCGAACCGCAACAAACGATCAGTGGCCGTGGACTTCTCAAAGCCCGAAGGCAGTCGCATCGTGCAGCAGCTCGTGGAAAAGTCAGACGTGGTCATTGAAAACTTTCGGGTTGGCACACTTGCGCGATATGGTCTGGATTATGAAACGCTCTCCAGACACAATCCCGGCCTCGTCTACTGCTCATTGACAGGTTTCGGTCAGTCTGGCCCATACGCTCAGCGTCCTGGATACGACGCGATTTTTCAATCCATGGGGGGCTTGATGAGCAGCATCGGCTATCCAGACGAACACCCCGCCGGCGGCCCTCTGCGCACAGGTCTATCTATTACCGACGTTATCACCAGTCTGTACGCAGACGTAGCCATCGTTTCCGCCCTGCATGCACGAGCATCCAACGGCGGGCTAGGCGACTACATCGATCTCGCGCTGATGGACTCAACGGTTGCAGCCATGTCGCACTATGCAATGTACTACTTGATCTCTGGCAACATGCTTCCCCGTCGCGGAAACTCTGGTAACGGGGGCGTACCTTCCCAAGTCTTTAAATGCCAGGATGGCTCCGTCATGCTGACCGTAGGAAACGATGCTCAGTTCATTCGATTTTGCCAGGCGCTGGGCCATCCTGAGTGGGCAGATGACGCACGGTTTTCAACTGGTGTAATGCGCATAAAAAATCGTGAGATGCTGATACCGATATTGGAGGCGCACTTTGCCACCGTCAACACAGCTGAATGCCTGGAAGCTCTGGTAGCTGCCGACATCCCTGCAGGCGCTATCAATAATATGGCTCAAACCTTTGCTGATCCACAAGTCATTTCCCGAGCGCTGCGGCTTCCAGTAAACGATGACGGTCGGAACCCTCTTGACGTGATTGCGAATCCTATTCGCTACGCAAACGATCCTATAAACAACTACACCAGACCTCCCTTGCTGGGTGAACACACAGGCAATGTTCTGCGTGAGCTGCTGCATTATTCAGACAAGAACCTCAAGCACTTGGCCGACTCTGGGGTCGTGGGCACCAATTCATCAACAGACACTTCAATACTTAATCAGGTTAACTGAGGATATCCAATGACTATTCGCCTCACTGAGCAGCAACGCGGGCTCGTTGAACAGGTTAAACGTTTTGCTCAGCGCGAAGTGCTCCCCTTGGAGCAGAGCGCAAAAAATGACCCCGACTATGGGTCCAGATTATTGACTGCATTGGGATCGGCAGGGATGCTGGGCCTAAACATCCCGGAAACGTATGGCGGCGTAGGTTTGCCCCATCTGGACGCCGCGATGTGCATCGAAGAAATGGCGCGCCATAGCCTCGATGCTGCCGGTTTTATGTCGGCAGCCAGTCTCGGGCAGGCTTATTACATTTACGCGTTCGGCACAGAAGCGCACCGCCAGCGCTATCTGCCCGATATCTGTGCGGGCAAGTATACGGTGGCGATCGGCATCACTGAACCCGGCGCCGGAACGGCGTCGACAGCCCTGACGACTCGTGCCGTGATAGACGATAAGCGCATTGTCATTAATGGACGCAAGCACTATGTATCTAACGTGCCCAATGCCAATCTCTTTATCGTCTATTGCCGTGTGAGCAACACCCCTCGCGCTAAAGGCATAGGCGCGATACTTGTAGAGCGTGACACCCCTGGATTCTCCATCGACCGCCTCAGTGAGAATATGGCCGGTCATTACCAGGCAGACCTACTGTTCGAAGATTGTGAAGTGACGGCGGACAATCTTCTTGTTGGCGAGGGAGGTTTTGCCGAACTGACCAACTGCTACAACTTGGAACGCTGCGGCGGTACGGCGCTGATATTAGGGACGGCTATCGGCGCCTATGACCTGGCACTTGATCATGTGTCGAACCGGGAGCAGTTCGGACGAACCCTCGCCTCCTTTCAGGCCGTGCAAATGCGCCTGGCGAACATGGCCATCCAGATCCAGGCAGCTCGCCTGATGCTGTATCACGCTTTGGGTGCAACCGACACCTGGCCCGACGCCCAGGAATCGTCAATGGTCAAGGTATTCGGCAACGAGGCCGCCAAGAGCGTTTCGGATGAAGCCATCCAGCTAATGGGAGGTGCGGGTTATCTCAAAGACCTGGGTGTTGAGCGGCGCTATCGATACGTGCGCGGTTACTCCATTGCTGGCGGGCCGTTAGATATCCACAGAACAATGATCGCAGGCTGGCTGGTGGGAAGCCGGTTCAGCCAATGGGCAGATACCGCAGTCAAGCGATAGCACGTTATCAGAACTATCTGATTCATCACAACGAGGAGACAAATCATGAGAAATATAAAATGGTATTCCGCCGCCTGCATGGCGCTGGCAGCAACCTTGATATCGAGCACTGGAATGGCAGCCCAGGAGCGGCCCAAGGTCACCATCGCCATTGGGACCAGCGTTCTGGACGCTTCACAAGCAAATAACACCTCCGTACCCATTTATACAGGCTGCTGGGAGCGCGAAGGCCTGGACGTCACGATCCAGCCAACTAACTCATCCTCGGCCATGCAAGCCGTACTGTCCGGTCAAGCGCAATTCGTCAACATGGGTCCGGGAGCGGCTATCCTCGCCCGAGCCAAAGGAGCGCCCATCAAGGCGGTGTATCTGAACATGCGTCGGAATTTCCAGTTCCCTGTCGTGCTCGAATCCAGTCCCATCAAATCTATTGAGGACTTCAAGGGAAAAACCATAGGCGTGATCTCTTATGGCGCACAATTGGTCGAGATCATTAAAGGCATGCTTGCAGAGGCTGGCCTTGACCCAAGCAAGGACGTCACTTTTGTAGAAACCGGCGCTGGAGCTCAGGCAATTGCGGCATTAACGAGCGGAAAAGTTGACGTATGGGGCACTTGGGATTCGCAAATTGCAACTGCGGAAAACATGGGTATCAAACTACGCCGCTTCACCACCCCCGAGGCAGAGAAGCTTGTCTTCGGCGGCTCCTACTTTGTTCGGGACGACTATATTGATACTCACCCAAAAATCATTGAAAAAGTACTGCGATGTGTGGCACAAGGGTCTGCGCTGGTGCTTGCGAACCCAGAAGGCGCTATTAAGGCGCACTGGAAGGTCTACCCGAGCACCAAGCCCACCAATCTTGATGACGCGGACGCCTTGAAACAGGCACTGCATCTGATCAACGTTCGTAGCGAATTCATCCGACTGGAACCGGGTGCTCGCTGGGGTGAGTTCCCACCTAAAGCAGCCCAGATCATGGTGGATTTCATGCGGAACAACAAACGCCTTGAAGGAAAACTGGATCCTGAAGCGCTGTACACCAATCAGTTTATTTCCGCCATCAACAATTTTGATCCGAAGTCCATCCAGCAACAAGCCGCGACGCTAGGAAAATAATCACGGGCTCTTCCGAAAGAGGCTAAGTCCATGCACAACAGTACTACAACACAAACGCCCGCTGCCCGCCTAAAGGCAACGCTTAACAGCCAAACTGCAGTACCGGCTCCCGGCTGCCATGACCCATTGGGAGCGTTGCTCATCGCAGAGGCGGGCTTCGAGGCGGCCTCGCTTTCGGGATACGCCGTGGCAGCAAGCCATGGCAAGCCTGATATCGGACTTATCAGCGGGACACAGATGGCTGATCGCGCTCGGGCTGTAGCCGAAGCGGTGTCACTACCGCTAATCGCTGACGCTGACACTGGGTACGGTGGTGTCAGCAATATCGCTGATACCGTTCGCGCCTACGAGCGCGGTGGCATCGCAGCATTGCATCTTGAGGACCAGCTCAACCCCAAGCGCTGCGGCGCAATGGCATCAAAGGCGCTGGCATCTCCCGAAGAGATGTCCCAGCGCCTCCGCACAGCCATGGCCGCACGTCGCGAAATGCTAATTATCGGTAGAACGGACGCGCTGACTATTACCGGGCTTCCGGAAACGATTCTGCGATGCAAACTTATGGCCGATAATGGTGTCGACGCAGTCATGGTACCCTCCCTGTCGACATTGAAAGACATTGAAAGCATCGTCAAGGCATCGCCTGTTCCCGTCGTCCACACAGTCGCCGAAACAGTGCGACCCCTGCATACCCAATCGCAGCTTGAATCCACGGGGCTGGGCATGGTGCTTTACTCAATATCATTGATTCAGGCGATTGTTCATGTTCAGCGCGCAGTGCTTTCTGAACTGAAGCTTCGGGGCAGCACTGCCGCCCTGGTCGAGGCAATGACTCCTTTGACGCAGATCTCCGATTTCCTCGGCGCTCAGCGTTATGCCGACTTCGAATCGCAAATACTTGGGAACGCGAGGTAAGCCATGCCGATGACATTGGCACAGAAAATTCTGGCGAAATCGAGCGGCAAGGCTTTCGTGGAAGAAGGAGAGATTATCTGGGCGAAGCCGGATCTGATCACCATTCCTGAAGTGTCGTTCCCGGCCTACGTCAAGCGCCTGAGAGATATCGGAATAACACAATTCTCCGCTCCTGAACGCATCGTTGTAGCCATCGACCACGAAGTACCAGTACATAGCCAGGCTGGCGCCGAACGGAACCGCTTAACCCGGCAACTGGCGCGGACAACGCAAATCGGACATTTTTACGATGGGGAAGGCATCACCCACCCTCTCGTTGTTGAGCGTGGCCTGATATCTCCCGGGATGTTTGTCATTGGCGCAGACACACACACATCCGCAATCGGTGGCACCGGCGCCCTGGCAATACCCTTTGGCATGGAAGTAACCATGCCCATGGCCCGCGGCGACATCTGGGTACGCGTTCCCGGCACAGTACGAGTACAGGTCAACGGAACACTTTCAGCTGGCGTCTGTGCACGCGACGTCGTATTGGCGGCGATCAAACAAATCGATGAAGAGATGGCGAACTATAGAGTCATCGAATATGCCGGGGACACCATTCCATCCCTGTCCATCGCAGAACGCATGACCATCGCCGGCTTGAGTATTGATTGCGGTGCGGAGGCCGGCATCGTGCCGGCCGATGCCGCCGCGGTACATGCCCTGCAAGCGCTCGGCGCGAAAGACGTCGCGATACTTGCCGGAGACCCCTCGGCGCCAATACATAGCGAAATCCACATAGACGCGAGCCGCCTGGCACCACAGGTAAGCGTCCCGCCGTCACCAACGCACGTTCGCGATGTCATGGAACTTGAGTCCGTGCGCATAGATCATGCCTATATAGGCAGTTGCGCATCAGGTACGCTGTCTGAGCTCCAGGCGGCAGCACGCCTATTGGATGGTCGCCGGGTTCATCCTGATGTTCAGCTCCTGGTCATTCCTGCGACACGAAAAATCCATGAACAGGCCATGCAGGACGGCACCTTGAGCACCTTAATGCGCGCCGGCGCCCAGTTGGCGCCATCAACCTGCGGACCTTGCTTTGGAGGACTGGCGCAGCTTGGCGACGGTGAGGTACGCATCAGTACGAGCACCCGTAACGACAGAGGCCGAATGGGAAGCACCGACGCAGAAATCTATCTTGCGAGCGCCCTGACTGTAGCGGCATCGGCGCTTACAGGACGAATCACGGATGTGCGCACACTCCTTTCTTCTCAAGGATAAGACGGGTATGAAACTAGTTTACCAAGGGCGGTGCTGGAAACTCGACGAAAACATCTCCAGCGACGAACTCATTTCAGCTCGCCACGTGTTCGAGTATGACCCCCATCAATTGAGTAAGTATCTGCTGGCTGGGCCGCTTCCCGCCTTCGCCCAACAAGCCAGGGCAGGAGATCTGATTGTCGCGGGAAAGCGGTTTGCTCACGGCAGCCAGCACACCCATCCCTTCCTTGCCATGAAAGCGATGGGTCTGGGATTGGTAGCGCATCAACTCTTGCGCCCCCCTTTCCGCCTTTCCATCTACTGTGGCGTCCCGCTACTTGAGGCAGACGATGATGCCCTGGCCATGTTCAAAGACGGGGATCAAATGCACGTGAATTTCGAAACCGGGTTAATAAAAAACCTGAGCAGCGGCAAAGAAACAAGCGTAACGCCATTGCCGGAATTTTTGTTGCAGATCGTCCGAGCTGGCGGCGGCCTGGGCTATTTGAGCGCGACCAACACCAACCCCGACCCAACGGATATTTCGCATGATTCCTGACACCAACGCTCAACATGAGGTTACCGCCATGTCACAGCCAGGACAAGACAAGCCTCTCATTCAAATAGACGGGCTCGAGAAATCGTACCGGTCCCAGGATGGCGGCAGCATACGAGCGCTAGGCCCCATAACCCTGGACATCAAAAAAAGGGAGTTCCTGACGATAGTCGGGCCTTCTGGATGCGGAAAGTCCACATTGCTCAAGCTGCTGGCCGGTCTCATAGAACGAAGTGCAGGCAGTATTCGTATACATGGTCAGGAAATCTTCGGCCCGCAGCAGGATATCGGCGTGGTCTTCCAGTCACCAGTACTGTTGCCCTGGAGAACCGCAGTCGAGAATGTAATTCTGCCTGCTGAAGTCAACAAGCAGGATGCCACACGCAGCAAAGCTCGTGCGCTGGATTTGCTGTCCCTGGTGGGTCTGGGAGACTTCCACGCCAAATACCCGACGGAGCTGTCGGGTGGCATGCAGCAGCGCGTCGCCATCGCCCGCGCACTGATGCACGAACCTTCCACATTGCTGATGGACGAGCCATTTGGCGCGCTCGATGCCATGACGCGGGAAAACATGAACGTCGAAATCCGACGCCTATGGGCAGAAGCACAGAAAACAGTGATTTTCGTAACCCACTCAATTACCGAAGCCGTCTTTCTGGGGACCCGTGTATTAGTGTTAAGCAACCGCCCAGGGCAAATTGCTGAGATCATCGAAGTAGAGCTGGGCGAAGATCGCTCCCTAGATCTCGTCGCCAGCGATGTATTCGGTACCTATACACGTCGCATACGCCGCCACTTCAACTCACAAGGAGCCATGGAATGAATGGCGGTCGCCCATCAAATCACATGCACGCGCAGGAGAACCATGTGAACAACCGAGCACAACAAGCTACTCTGGAGCCGCTGCCATCGGACCGCCCGCGCGACTCAAAGTACTGGCTTGAACTGGCATGTATACCGCTTTTATTCGTTGTAGTGGTCGGGAGCTGGGAAGCCGTTATACAACTGCTTGCAGTGCCCTCATATATAGTTCCGGCACCATCAGCCATATGGCAGTCGCTGGTCAGAGGCATAGCCAGCGGACTGTTCATCTCCAACGGACTGGTAACACTGAGCGAAGCATTCCTGGGATTCCTAGGTGCGGCCGTACTTGCGATTTTCCTGGGGAGCATTATTGCCCAATCTCGATTCATGGAACGCGTCATCTATCCCTACCTGATTGCCATACAGACTACGCCGAAAGTAGCGATCGCGCCCCTGTTCATAATCTGGTTTGGCTTTGGCATTTCCTCCAAGATCATCATGGCGGGCATCATAGCCTTCTTTCCCATTCTGGTGAACGTAATTGCCGGGCTGCGCTCGACAGACCCGCAACGTATCGAATTGATGCGCTCGCTGCGCGCCTCTCGCTGGCAGATATTCAAGATGGTGATGCTACCCAGCGCGCTGCCCATGATCTTCGCAGGACTCCAGGTGGCGGTAATCTTCAGCCTCCTGGGCGCAATCGTCGGCGAGTTTGTGGGATCGCGCAAAGGATTGGGAAACCTGATCATGCAGATGAACATCAACCTGGACACCGCTGGCGTCTTCGCAGTACTGGTTTGCCTTTCCAGCATAGGCATCGCGCTTCATCTGATTATGCGCTGGCTGCAACAAAAACTTCTGTTCTGGGCAGATCAAAACAATGTTCCCAGCATCTGAACTTGGAACAATGATCATGGAGACAACGTAGAATGACCTTCACCATACGAAAACTGGGATCGGCGCTAGGCGCTGAAATCATTGGACTGGATCTTACGCAGGCCCTGGACACCGCTACCGTTTCAGCGCTACTGGCCGCGTGGCACGAACATCTCATCTTGTTGTTCCGTGATCAGCCCCTGACACCCGAGCAGCAGATCGCATTCAGCCGATATTTTGGTGAGCTCGACAACCATAGGGCCATACCGAAGTTCCGTCATGCTGAGCATCCTGAGATTCTGCTGGTCAATAACCGGGAAGTAGCGACCAATAAGCGCTTGTCTGTTGGACGCCAATGGCACTCGGACCTTTCCACAACTCTGCAGCCCGCCAAAGGATCTTTACTTCATGCTGTTCAACTGCCCTCGGTTGGAGGCGACACTATGTTCTGCAATATGTATCGGGCCTGGGACGGACTCTCGCCCCTGTTGCAAGAGTGGCTCATCGATCGGGACGCGATCCACGACATGACCATCGCCAGAGAAACTCAACTGCAGCGCACGCCCGCCGAGCTGGAGGAAATCCTTGCCCGGAATCCTCGTGTCTATCAGCCCATCTGCCGGATACACGATGACACAGGGCGGAAAACGCTTTACGTCAGTGAAATGACCACATCCTCAATTGACGGCCTGACCATCAATGAGAGCGAACCAATACTAAAATACCTCTACCAGCAGAGCACCGCGCATGAGAACGTATATCGACATGTCTGGCGCAAAGGAGACTCCGTGCTATGGGACAACCGGTGCGTCATGCATATTGCCCTGGCAGACTATGATGACTCAGAAACTCGGACTATGCACAGGACAACAATAAAAGGCAAACCCTCGGGACGCCTGGTTGAGGCCGCCTGAAGCCATACGCCGAAACCACTAATTCTCGACGCTCTATTTATTGCCATGAAAATTCGTGAAATCGCCGCCGGACTCCATTTCCCAGAAGGACCCATTGCCCTGGACGATGGATCGGTTTTACTGGTTGAAATTGAAGGCGGCACACTCACGCGCGTATTACCGAATGGAAAGATACAGCGCTTGATTGAACTGGGTGGAGGCCCGAATGGCGCAGCGCTCGCGCCTGATGGCAGCGTTATTATATGCAACAACGGCGGCATGCAATTTACGGCCATGGAAGACGGCACGCGGCGACCCGGCCATGAGGCTGCTGATTACTCCGGAGGCCGTATCGAACGCGTCAACCTCTCCACCAATCGGGCTGAACGCCTGTTCGACATGGTTAAGGGCGAGAGACTCAAAGGCCCCAACGATATTGTCTTTGACCAGCATGGGGGATTTTATTTCACCGATCTGGGCAAAGTCAGACCACATAACCTGGATCTTGGCGGCGTCTTTTATGCGCCCAGTATAGAAGCCCAACCTCAAATCGTCGCCTATCCCGTCATGACAGCAAATGGCGTGGCGCTGTCGCCCGACGGCGACACGCTCTACTACGCAGAAACCGAGGGGGCTCGCCTATGGGCATTCGATATCGAAAGCCCTGGATGCGTCAAGCGTGACCCCTGGCCTTCCATGCAAGGAGGAAGTTTGTTGGCTGCGCCCGGCGGCCACTACCAGCGTTTCGACTCCATGGCAGTCGATGCGCTGGGAAATCTATACGTCGCCACTCTGCTGCATGGGGGGATCACCATCATTTCTCCCGATGGCCTTATCTGCCAGCATCTTCCCTTACCTGATCGTTATCCGACCAATATGTGCTTCGGTGGGCCTGACATGAGAACACTATACATAACGCTAAGTGGATCAGGCCGTCTGGTGGCCATCGATAATTGGCCGGTTCCCGGACTGAAGTTAAATTAGGCGTCGTCTATTACTCGATACTGATATGCTGAGTACGAATGACGTCACCCCATTTTTCCGTTTCGCTCTGCACAAACTTCATGAAATGATCTTGATCCTTAAACTCCGGGATGAGGCCCAGCTCCACAACCCGACTGCTGACGGCCTTGTTCTGGGCAATCTTTCTGAGTGAATCAAGAATCGTCTGCTGCACAGCTTTCGGTGTTTCGGCTGGAACAAAAATACCGAACCAGCTACCTGAGATCACACCATCTACGCCAGCCTCCTTCACCGTTGGGAGGTCCGGCGCCTCATCGATACGCTCATCCGTCGTTACGGCCAGCGCACGGATGGAACCGTCCTTTGCGTAGCGCATGGATTGCATCGTGTCGAAATAGGCATTGACCTGCCCGCCTAGAAAATCAGAGATAGCTGCTCCAGTCCCCTTATATGGAACCTGAATCACATCAATACCGGTTTTGGCAGCGAATAGTTCAGCAGCCAGATGTGGACTGGAACCTACCCCCGAAGAAGCAAAACTGACCTTTCCTGGATGGGCTTTCGCATAAGCAACCAACTCCTGAACGTTATGGACGGGGAGCGAGGGGTGAACGTACAACACGTTTGGCGCAATGGCCAGCAATGCTAACGGTGTGAGCTCGTCACTTTTGTAGGGCATGCTCTTGAACATCATGTGATTGGTTACCATGCCGACACTACCCAGCAAAACGGTATAGCCGTCAGGTTTGGAGCGCGCAACATGGCCTGCTCCTATCGACGACCCTGCTCCTGGCCTGTTCTCCACAACGACCGGCTGCCCCCACATTTCGGATAACCTGTCGGCATAAGTCCGACCTAGCTGATCCGTCAAACCGCCCGGCGAATACGGTATGACCAGGCTGACCGGTTTTTCTGGAAACCCGGCCGCTCCAGCCTGGAAGGCGCAAGCGGCCAAAGCAATACCCAACATCAAACGTGCAAACATCTGTTTCCTCCTGAGATTTTTGTTTTTCACAAATGCGCGCCGCTGTGTGCGGCCACGCCATTAATGGTTTACATTCAGTATAGGAACGTCCTTCTTTGCACTCCAGACCTTAGGGCATAAACCAGAGTTGCCAATCTCGTCATGTCAGAACAATCTAATCCCACCTGGGATCTGAGCCGCCTCAACATATTTATCAGCGTCGCAAAGAGCGGCAGCTTAAAAGCAGCATCAATGGCGCTTGGTATCCCGCAGCCAGCGATCAGCCGGCAGATTGCGCGCCTTGAAGCCGACTGCAAAGGCAGACTGTTCGATCGCACCGGCAGAGGCATGGTGTTGACAGAGCTGGGAGCCCGAACGCTCCCACTTGTAGAGCGGGTGCTAAGCGAGGCAGACCTGCTCACCGAGAGCATCAACAATACGGGAGGGGAGCCGTTTGGTGACGTTCGTATCGGAATACTTCCTTCGTTGTACCGTTATGTCGCCGTGCCGCTGTTTTTTAAAATGCGCGAGCGTCACTCGGGCATCCGCCTACAGTTTTTCGAGGGATCGTCAGGACAGATAGACAACTGGCTTGTCGCCGGAATGCTTGACCTGGGCCTGCCATATCGCTATGGCCCGAGCACTGCACCAGAAGGCGAACCCATCATTTCGGCAGACTCTTGTCTGATCGGATCTGCTGGAGACTGGTTGACGAGCAAGCCAACCGTCCCCTTCAGCGCGTTGAACGAATTACCCCTGATTCTCCCCAGCGCACCGAGCGGAGTACGCAGCACACTGGACAAGCTCGCTCGCAAGCAGGGTATCAAGCTCAATATTGTTGTAGAAGCTGACTCAACCCAACTGCAGGCCACCATTACGGCATTGGGGGGAGCCTACACCGTGCTACCCAGGTTGGCCGTAACAGATGCTCTCAATCGTGGCGAGCTTCAGGCCGCCCAAATCATAGAGCCAACCATCGTCCGCCACATTACGCTGGCGCTCACAAGCGCGCATCCGCCCTCTCATGCGACACGAACTGTCGCCACCGAGCTCAGAAAGGTTGTGCTGGCCTCAACGTTTTGCGAACCTCCTAGCGATTGAAGTCAGAAGCTGCTTTTTGCCCCTGACTGCTCTATGACTTGTTTCCACTTCGTTTGCTCCCGGGCTACCATCGCCTGCATTTCTTTTACCGAGTTTCCTGCGGGCAACAGGCCAACCTTGCGCATATGTTCCTGGACCTCCGGCTTGGCAAGCACCTTATTGAGCGCCTCGTTAAGTCTTTGGACAATAGGCATTGGCGTGCCGCCAGGCGCACTCAGATAATTCACAGGCGACGCATCAAAGCCTGGCAAAAACTTGGCCACCGGCGGCACACCCGGTAATGCATCCAAAGGTTCGAGAGTCGTCACACCGAGTGCCTTAACGTCTCCATTTTGAATGTAGGGAGCGTAGACTGTCAGACTATCTATCGCCATTTCAACGCGCTGACCCACAACATCCTGCACAGCCGGGCCAGTACCACGATACGGTACATGATCAATTTTTATCCCCGCCATCACTTTGAGCAACTCGCCCGACAAATGACTGGATGCGCCAATACCGGCGCTCGCAAAACGAATTGCATGCGGCTCTTTCTTGGCCAGCGCAATAAGCTCGGGAATAGAATCGGCTTTAACTGACTTATTAACAACGACCACGCTTGGCACAACGGCTATTGATGAAATCGGTGTCAATCCCTTGTAGGGATCATAAGGAAGCTTATTCATCAAGAATGGATTAGTCAGCTGGGGGCCTGGGGTGGTGTACAGCAGCGTATAGCCGTCAGGCTTGGATTCAGCCACCATCCTGGCGCCTACGGTCGCCCCGCCGCCAGGCTTGTTCTCTACCACAACACTCTGCCCAAGCTCGGCCGCCAACGGCTCCGCCACGAGCCGAGCCGTAAGATCAGCACCGCCACCTGGCGCAAAAGGAACAATCAGCGTAATGGGTCGGTTGGGATAGCTCTTTTGAGCAGCAACGGGAAATGCAGCCCCGGCAGCGATAGCCAAGATCGGCGCCACCAGAGAAAATTTTCTCCAAAACATTGTGTCTCTCCTGTAGATGTTTGTCAGCGTGCGTGTTGCACGCATATCGTTATTACCCGACGTAGTCCAGCACTGACGGGGCTCCTGCGCATCTCCATATCGCTATGAAAATAGAAAAACTTTCCTGGCCAGATTGAATCAAATCGGCAACTCCAGCACCAACTTCGAAAGGATGTTGCGCTGTATCTCGTTGGTTCCACCATAAATAGTCGTAATTGCCGAGTTATACAGGCGTTGTGCCGGATGAACAGCAGCGCCGTTGCCCAATAGAAGGCGTTCATCCCCACCAGACTCCCCGGCATACTCTACTGATTCCATACATATTCTTGAGTAAGTTTCCGTAGCCCAGATTTTTAGCAATGACACGCTGGGCGACAACGATTCACCGCGCTTCACAATCTCTGCGTACTCTCCATAGAGCGCCTGAAGGTCCAATACGTCAAGAAAATGACCCACAAAGCGGTCCTTGAAAACCCGGTCCTCAAAAAGCTGACGGGAGCGGCCGACCTGCTCTAGCTGATGTAAAGCAAACCAAGACTGACTAGGGCTGCCCACAAATATCCGTTCAAAATCGAGCAACGCCTTGGCGATCGACCAACCGTCATTCAGCTTACCGACCAGGTTCTCGGCCGGCACGCGCACATTGTCGAAAAAAACCTCACAAAACTCCTCCTCGCCACCGATGTTTCTTATGGGTCTTACCGTAATACCCGGGGTACTCATATCTGCCAGAAGAAAACTGATCCCGCCCTGTTTTTTTACCGCTTTATCGGTGCGAACGAGCATGAAAATATGCGTCGCGTCCTGAGCAAGCGTCGTCCATATTTTCTGACCATTGACTACAAAGCAATCTCCATCTGCCACCGCTTCAGTTCGCAACGACGCAAGATCTGAACCGGCATTAGGCTCTGAATATCCCTGGCACCATATATTCTCCCCGGACAGGATTTTCGGCAGAAACTTGCGGCGCTGTGCCTCAGTTCCATATCGAATCAATACTGGGCCAATGTTGATAATGCCCTGGTCCGGCATACGTGCCACGCCATATGCTTCCATTTCCTCAATAAAGACAATCAATCGGCCGGGGGTAAGCCCCATTCCTCCATGCTCTTTCGGCCACGCAGGCGCAATCCATCCTTGCCGGGACAGCGCCAGATACCAAGTCTTGATCTCATCCCAATGCAGGCGCTTCGGTGGATTGCGCAATGCCTCTGGATAATGGTCGCGAATAAAATGGCGTACAACAGCGCGAAACTCGTGTTCCGGAAGTGCATTCCAGTCAGTGTCCGTTCTCGTTTCCTGTGGCGCACTGTCCGATTGGTTGGGTCCCAGCTTATCAATTAGCGGAATGGCGAGCAGTCGGTTTTCTCGCGCGCCTCCCAGCCAACTTGTCAGATGCAGAGCTCGCTTTAGGTAAAGCCCGACATCCAATTCGTCGGTATAGCCGATTGCGCCATGGAACTGAATGGCGAGCCTCGCCATATGAACAGCGGCATGCGCGCAACGCGCCTTGACCCGAGCGCCATGCGCCTGCTCCATAGCGTCGGTCTGGCCAGAGGTTGAAAGAAACTCTGCCAGCACAGCGTCGGCAAGACGTATTTGAAGATATGCGTCAACCATGCGATGCTGCAACGCCTGATTACTGCCTATGGGCTTTCCGAACTGGCTGCGTGTTTTCAGATAGGCAAGCGTCAGCTCGAACGCTTTATGAGCTATTCCAACCAGTTCAGCTGCCTGCGCCACTCGCGCGCAATGATTTGCATATGCCCCGGCCTCAATGACAACATCGCCATCCGCAATGCAATGCGCTGCCGCAATGCGAACATTGGTCAATGTGAGCGTGCTGGCTAATGATCCATCCACTCGCTCATGCACAACTACGTCTACACCCTCGGTACCCGCCGGCACCCATAAGATCAACTTTTCCCGTTCACACACCACCAGCCAACCATCCGCGCGGGCCGGATACACCCACTGCCGGACGCAAGATAACTGAAGCTCTCCGTTCTGGTCGGTCTCCGTATATGCGCTGTTCCGACCTTTCCCACTCGAAAACTCCTGCCAGGCCACTCCAACGATTAGCTCTCCTGCTGCAATTTTCTCAAGCAAGCAGTCACGCATGGCGTTACCAGGTAACCGGGACAATAGAGCAGGCGCCTGAATACCGGCCGCAAGGTAAGGCTCCGGCAAAGGATGCCGACCAACTTGCTCAGCAATCGCACAGGCCGCATCCAAGCCTAAACCCAAACCTCCATGCTGCTCTGCAACAAGAACACCCGTCCAACCGGCCTCAACCAACTTGACCCATACATCCCGGTCATACCCGGGATCTTTGCCGCGCAACGCCCGTAAACGCGACAACGGCGACAGGGCCTGTAGTTGATCGTGGGCACTTGCCCCAATCGCCCGCGCTAGATCGCGTTTTCCTTCCGTAGTCTCATTATGCATAGAATTTCTGATGTCTCTAAACGTACCGTCTGATCAGTTTAGGAAGATCGATCTCGAATAAATAGGGGATCCCGAGCAATTCAGAGTTGCACTTTGTGCACACGCACAGCAAGCTGCAGACAGTCGGGATGACGGGAATCGCATATCTGGTTTTCAGGCGTAGCAGTAGCGAGCAAGCGCCCTCGCGAATAGACTTCACTATGCAAGGGACTACGTCGCCCCTACGAATACGGAGAAATAATGCAAACCCTTTTATCGTCTATCCGCGTCCTGGATTTAAGCCGTGTGCTGGCCGGCCCATGGAGCACTCAACTCCTGGCTGATCTTGGTGCCACAGTCATCAAGGTCGAGCGGCCAGGAAAAGGCGATGACACACGCGCCTGGGGCCCCCCTTTTCTGACTCGTCCAGACGGAACACCAACATACGATGGCGGCTACTTTGTTGCGGCAAACAGAGGGAAGCACTCAATCACTGTCGATCTGCAGACAGAAGAAGGACGGGAGATTATCAAAAAGCTTGCCATCGACGCGGACGTGGTTGTTGAAAACTATAAGGTGGGCACCCTGGACAGACTGGGATTAGGCTACAAGGATCTGTCCCGAATCAATCCTCAATTGGTATTTTGCTCAATTACCGGATTTGGACAGAACGGCCCGAGAGCAAAGGAACCTGCTTATGATTTTCTGATTCAGGCGATGGGCGGGCTCATGAGTGTCACCGGGGAACGAGACGATATGCCTGGAGGTGGTCCGCAGAAGGTAGGCGTGCCGATTGTGGACCTGACGACAGGCGTCTATGCTGCCCTCGCTATTGTTTCCGCGTTATTTTCGCGAACGCAAACAGGCCAAGGGGAATATATCGACCTGGCTATGCTGGATGTCCAGACAGGCCTGCTTGCCAATCAAGCAATGAACTATCTACTTTCGGGCAAGACACCCCGAAGAACGGGCACAGCACACCCCAATATCCAGCCACAACGAATCTTTGATTGCAAAAACGGCCAGATGATTGTGGTCGTGGGCAACGACGGTCAGTTCAAAACACTATGCGAACTAATTGGACGCATCGACCTTGTGCACGACGAACGCTTTGCAACGAATGGACAACGCGTCAAGAACCAGCACCTTCTGGATCCCATACTCGATGAAGTGTTCATGTCTGCCGAGCGCGGGATCTGGCTCGACCGCCTACTGAGCGTCGGCATCCCGGCTGGTCCAATTAATAGTGTTCCGGAGGTTTTCGAAGAGCCGCAGGTTAAGCATCGGAACATGCTCAAGTTTTTGCCCCACCCCATCGCCGGAACAGTACCTCAGATTATGAGCCCATTCCAGTTTCCCAACTCGCTCACGACAGAAGACATCGCCCCTCCAATACTGGGACAGCATACGGCACAGATTCTTGAGACACTGGGGTACACCGAGGAACAGGTACACACGTTCCGTGAGCGCGGCGTGGTTTGATCATCAAATTTCACTCTTACCAATACCAAACAGGAATCATCATGGAAACTGACTACACCGCACTAAAAGTGACTATGCATGGCCATGTAGCCCTCATCCAACTGGCCAATCCACCAGTCAACGCGTTGAGCACGGCCATGATGAACGAACTGACGCTGGCTCTGGACCGCATTTCAGAGAATTCTGATGTACGGTCGGTGGTTTTGACCGGAGAGGGCAAGTCGTTCTGCGCGGGTGCAGACCTAAAATCGCGCAAAGATACAATAAAAGGACCTGGGGACCTGCCTCAGCACTCGCGGCGCACCCGAGAGTGTTTTCATGCAATTCGAGAATGCACCAAACCAGTCATCGGTGCAATCAATGGCGCCGCGCTTGGTGCCGGATTGGCGATTGTTGCATCATGCGACATACTCGTCGCGGCTACAAACTGTGCCGTAGGATTGCCGGAAATTAACGTTGGACTGCTCGGGGGCGGTCGTCATGCCATGCGGCTTTTCGGACACTCCCGAGTGCGCCGAATGATGTTGACAGGCATGCGTATGGACGGAGATGAGCTTTACCGTCTGGGTGTTGTCGAGGCCAGCGTGGCTCCAGATCAACTGCTAGACACCGCACTGGGTCTCGCCCAGGAGATCGCAGGAAAAAGTCCGCGGTCATCTGTCCTGGCAAAGCAGACCCTCAACGCCATAGAGGAAATGAGCCTGCGTGACGGTTATAGGTATGAGCAGGACATGACAGCAGCCATAGCAAAGACGGATGACGCAAAAGAAGCGCTCGCAGCATTTCTCGAAAAACGAGAACCGCTGTTCAAGGGCAGCTGATCGCGGAAACCGTGCGGGTCACGCCCGCGCGGATGCTCAACCCACATAGCCACCACCCCATTAAGCACCAAACAACATCAACGGTTTCGCGGGAATCAAATATCGCGCGCTTCAGGTTGTATTGTTATCAATACATGTATATGATTATGCATCTTTACCCTCATACATACATCAAGAGGAGACTATGCGTGCATAAACAATACATAGGCGCTGGCTTGCTCAGCGCTGTTCTCGCCCTTTCCGCAACCATCCCATCGCTTGCCGCTGCCGATCAACCGCCACTCAAACTGGTGGTCGGCGCATCGCCAGGCGGCACAACAGACCGCGTAGCCCGAGGCATCGCTCAGGAAATGACAGACATCCTGGGCCAGACTGTCATCGTTGAAAACAGGCCCGGCGCCGGTGGCAACATCGCCGCCGATGCGGTTGCGCGAGCGCCCAAAGACGGCAACACATTGCTGGTCAGCTTTACCAGCTTCACCGTCAATGCCAGTCTCTACAAGAAACTGCCCTTCGATCCCGAGAAGGATTTCACACCCATCAGCATGCTGGCCGAAGTACCCAGCGTGCTGGTGGCCCGCAAGGACTTCCCCGCCTCAGATGTGGCGACGCTGATCAAGATGGCCAAGAAAGATCCGGGCAAGTATTCGTTTGCGATCGGCGGCGTGGGCTCGTCCCTGCACATGGCAACGGCCAGCCTGGAGATGAATGCCGGCATAGAGGGCCTGAATGTTCCGTACAAAGGGACATCGCCTGCATTGCAGGATCTGGTCGGCGGACAGGTGGACCTGATGTTCGCGAGCGCTGTCAATGTCATGCCGTTTTATGGCAGTGATCGCCTCAAATTCCTGGGCGTGACCAGTCCCGAGACCATGAAGCAATTCCCCTCGGTACCGCCCATCGGCAAAACCGTGGAAGGCTTTTCTTCCAAGGCGTGGTTCGGCATGTTCGGACCGGCAGGTATGTCCAAAGAACGCGTGGACCAGCTCAACCACGCAGTGGTCGAAGGCGCCAAAAGGCCAGGCTTCGTCAAGCTCGTAGCGCCCGAAGGCGGTACAGTGGTCACCAATACACCGGAAGAGTTCGCCCGCTTTGTCTCCGAAGACATCAAGCGCTACGCCAAAGTCGTAAAATTCACCGGAGTTACTGCCGACTGAACGAGAATATGATCGACAACCCTACCCCTCGCTACTACAAAATCTATCGCCTGCTCAAACAGGCGGTGGAAAGCGGGCACTATGCCCACCATGAAGCCATGCCGGGGGAAAATGTTCTGGCGCAGCAGTATCAAGTGTCCCGCCTGACCATTCGTCGATCACTGGACTTACTGCAGCGCGACGGGCTGGTGGAACGGCGCCAGGGGTCGGGCACGTTCCCGGTCGCAGGAAACGCCGCCGCCCAGCCCTTGCGGGCAGACATCAACAAGCTGGTCGCCCATCTGAACAAAATGGGCACGGGCACCCAGGTAAGGCTGCTCAGTTTCGGATACGAAACGGCCAATGAAATGGCTCGTCATCAGCTGGAGCTGCCGGCCGGCAGCAAACTGCAGAAAGCAATCCGCGTGCGTTACCACAACAAGGCGCCGTTTTCCTATCTGGTGACGTACGTACCAGAAGATATAGGGCGGCGCTATACAGAAGAAGACATGACGCGCCAGCCTCTGCAGGCGCTATTAAAAGGCCTGGGCATACGTCTGGGATCGGCTGATCAGTCGTTTACGGCAACGGCAGCGGATGCCCACCATGCCGAAGCACTCAATGTCGGGATATCTTCGCCGTTGCTCGTCATCAAGCGCCTCACCCGCGACACCCAGGGCAGGCCGATCGAGTATCTGGTCGCCACCTACAATCCTGAATGCTTCGAGTATCGCATGGCGCTTTCCAACAAACGCTCAAAAGGCGTTGACGGCTGGATTCTGGACGACAAGCGTTAAGCCCGCCGCCCCGCTCTCGCATCTACACTACTCGTACTGTTTTGCATGTTCCAGCAGAGAGGGCGTGCCGATCAGCTCGTTGAGCTCATCAAAATTCAGCATGGCATCGGCCGAACCGGCCGTGGTTCCCTGCTGTTGCAGCAGGCCGTAGTAGCTTTGCAGCGCGTGCGACACGGCACGACTTGCGCCGCCAGGAAAGATCACGATGCTGAAGCCAAGCTCGCCGAGTTCCTGGGCGGACAGCACAGGCGTCATGCCGCCTTCCACCATATTGGCCAACAGCGGCACGCGCCCCTTGAATCGCTCGCACGCCTGACGCATCTGCGCATCAGTTCGCAACGCCTCGACGAACAGCACATCTACGCCGCATTCCATGTACGCCTGCGCTCTATCCAGGGCTGCATCCAGGCCTTCTACGGCAACCGCATCGGTCCTAGCCAGAATCAGGGTATCCTCGCTGCGCCGGGCGTCCAGCGCTGCTTTCAGCTTGCCGCACATATCGGAGACAGAGACTACGGACTTGCCTGCCAGATGTCCGCAACGCTTTGGGAACGTCTGGTCTTCAAGCTGTATCATCGATGCGCCGGCTTTCTCGAATCCTTTGACCGTGCGCATGACATTCAACGCATTGCCAAAGCCTGTGTCGCCATCGACGATAATGGGCAGGTCGATGCGATCAGCAATGCGCGACAGGGTCTGCTCGACCTCGGTGTATGTGGTCAAGCCCACATCCGAGCGCCCAAGACGCGTGTAGGCAATGGATGCACCAGACAGATAAACCGCCTGGAAACCTGACTGCTCGGCTATCAGCGCCGACAGAGAATCATAAACACCCGGCGCAAGCAGGCACGGCGTGGATTGCAAAAGCGTTTTAATTGGCGTCATCGTATTATGTTGCATGCGTTCCGATCCATCCAGCGAGCGGATCGAAACAGTTCAGGAAGCGGCGAGCGTGCGTTGCAGTTGGGGCAATAGCCCGCCCGCAGCCGCCATGTCGACCAGGAAGGTTGGGATTTTCTGACAGGCAAGCACACGTGAAGGCTGCCCCGCCTCGCTGCTGCCACTATCATAGACACGCAATACCGACTGCTCGGTATCAATCTCGATCTGGCTATCCTCGGGAATGAGCTCCGCTTCCGGGCACACAATGGCGAGCAGACCCAGGTTGAAGGCGTTGCGGAAATAGAGCCCGCTGAACGAGGGTGCAATCACGGCCTTTACGCCCAGCTGCACCAGCACGCCGACCGCCTGCTCCCGCGAAGACCCGATGCCAAAGCCCGGGCCGGCGACCAGCACATCGCCGGACTGCAAGGCATCGGCCAGCCCCGGATAACGGCTTTCCAGGCAATGGCCCGCCATCTCGGCCAGCTCCAGTTTCATATAGGCGCCCGGCGCAAGCGAGTCGGTATCGACGTTTTCGCCCACGCGCCATACTCGATGACGTTCCATTATCGGCCCTCCGCCAGAACAAGCCGGGGATCGGCAATCCGCCCGGTGAGCGCAGACGCTGCAACGGTATACGGCGAGGCAAGATAGACATTTGCGTCCGCGGAACCCATGCGGCCCTTGAAGTTGCGGGCAGTACTGGAGATAACGTTGGAGGCGCCAGCCAGCGCATTTCCGTAACCCGAGCAGGCACCGCAGGAGGTTGCAAACACCTGCGCGCCCGCATTGATCAAGATGTTCATGGTTCCGTCTTCCTGTGCAAGCTGTTGGTCGCGCAGCGTGGCAGGAGCAACCATAAGCCGCACGCCCGGATCGACGCGCCGCCCTTTCAACACCTGGGCGGCTGCTCGAAGGTCATCCAGCTTGGCGCCTGTACAGGCGCCAATGTAGGCAACCTGGACTGCCGTGCCGCTTACGTCATCGACCGGATGCACATTGGCAGGGCTGTGCGGAGCCGCCACCATAGGCGCGAGCGCAGAGGCATCAAAGTCGCGTGTATCGCGCTCTGCCTCGTCATCCGTCTTCCAGTGTTCCAGATCGATATCCGCATCTACGCCCACGGTTCGCAGATAATCCACCGTTGTCTGGTCTGGCGCAATCAGGCCTACTTGCGCACCCAACTCGGCGCTCATGTTGGACAAGGTCATGCGTTCCTGCATGGACAGCGCTGACACTGCCTCGCCGGTATACTCAATGGCACTGTAGTTGGCACCGTTGGTCCCATACAGGCCGGTCATGTGCAGCATCATATCCTTGGCGGTGACGCCTTCGGCCAACCGGCCAGACCACTGCATGGAGATCGTCGGCGGTGTCCTGACCCAAATTTTTCCCGTCACCACTACACCGAGCATTTCGGTGCTGCCAATGCCAAACATATAGGCGCCGAAAGCGCCGCCCGTGGGCGAGTGCGAGTCTCCGCCAACGCAAAACATGCCGGGGCGCAGATGCCCTTGCTGAGGCAGCACGACGTGACAGATACCTATTGAGTCATAGACATGCGGAAGCTGCTGGTCGCGGGCCCAGTCGCGGGCGATCTTCAGAATACGCCGCGAATCATCGTCCTCTTCGGGCACGTAGTGATCCATGACCAGAACAACCCTGGATTTATCCCAGATCTGGGCACCCAGCTTCTCGAGCATGGGCTTAAGACGCCGGGGGCCGCTGGAGTCATGAAACATGGCCAAATCCACGCTGCAGGTCACGATTTCGTCCACGGCCACCGCGTCGCGGTGACAGGCACGTGCAATCAATTTCTGAGCTAGCGTCAGCGCAGCCATGGAGGTCCTTCTACAGGTAGTGGAGTCGTGGGCCTTATTGTAGAGATGTACTTATAACAATACAAGTTAAAAATCGATTGTGCGATGCGCACGGGCGGACGGCAGCGTCCGCTCATGCGCCATGCCTCGGTGCTTACTTGCCCAGTGCTTTCTTCAACTCGTGCTGCGACTGCTCCCATCCCTGGGCGGGAACCATCTGATCCTCCTGCGCCAGGATCTGGTCGAGCTGTGCGCACACGGTATCGACAGGATTGTTGCTGTCGTCCACGTATATGCCCCGCGTCATGGTGATGTGAGCAGACTCGAAGCTTCCGCCGCCAGCCAGCAATATCATGCGTGTGGGCGCATCGTCGCTCACCAGCGCAACCAGTCCGGTGCTGACGCGCTCCGGCGTCAGCACCGACTCTGCCTCGCTGGGCAGCAGGCCCTCAGTCATGGCCGTCATGGCCGTGGGCGCCAGGCAATTCACGCGGATATTGTGCTTGACGCCCTCGAGCGCCAGCGTCTGCATGAAGCCGACCAGCGCCATCTTCGCAGCGCCGTAGTTCGACTGCCCGAAGTTCCCGTACAAGCCCGAGGAGGATGTCGTCATCACGATGCGCCCATATTCTTGCGCCTGCATGGATGCCCATACAGCCTTGGTAGCATTCACCGACCCCATGACATGCACTTCCATCACCTGACGGAACTCCTCCAACGACATTTTCGCGAAACTGCGGTCACGCAGAATGCCCGCATTATTCACCAGTATGTCGATGCGGCCGAACGACGAAATGGCGTGATCAGCCATGGCCTGCATGTCTTCAGGCCGCGTTACATCACCCTTGTATGCAATCGCAACGCCGCCGGCCTTGCAGGCCTCGTCTGCAACGCGCTGTGCCGCATCGCCCACGTCGTTCACAACTACGCGCGCGCCCTGACGCGCAAGTTCCAGGACGTGAGCGCGGCCAAGCCCTGCGCCCGCTCCGGTAACAATCGCCACCTTGCCATCCAGTTTTTTTGACATCATTCTTTCTCCGTCTTGCATCGTCAATGTGCTGCGCACGCGGCCAGCTGTTAAAGACGATGTAGAGTTCTTGTGTTTTTACAATGCCATGGCTTATGGAACCATGCGCAACACTGAAGGATAATCGAAAGTGCCATCAAGGTGGGCTGGTCCTGGCTGGTATAGTCGCAACACCAGATAGAAGCCGGCTTCCGCCGGCGATGGCAGCCAGTTCCGTTCAGGACCAGGATCATGCGCCTGAATGCAGATGCTCAAGCCGCCGTCTGCATCATGGAGCAGGCCCTTGGTACGGTCGCCGATCGAGTGTCGATTGATCGGGTTGGCTACCAAGAGACAATCGCTGCGCCGGTAAAGCGTGATCGACCAGAATGCTCCGACCTGCGGCCCTTTTCCCGGTGCAAAGCGCAGTGTGTACCTGTGTTGACCGCTGAGCTCATCCCCATCCGCATCCACCTCCGCCATGATATACATCGCTTCGTTCACACCTAAGGTGCCGATCCAGTTACGTGCAACGCGGGCCCGGGTCATCAGGTCGTTCCCAAAGCTGTCATGAACAGTGACTGCTGTCGTCCAGCCGCCGCCAAGCTCGGAAGGCTGCGCCGTCTCGCGCAAATCGATATACACGTCGTTCAAGGACGCCTGGAGTTCATCTGGCTCAGGAGGCCATCCGAGAAGCGACGTGGCGGGAGGATTACGCGCTATCATCGACTCCAGCACTTCGAGATACTCGCGAGCATCGGGAATTCCTGTATCCCGATTGTTCAACAGGCTATCGATACGCGATAACGCCGGAGCCCCATCTGGCCGAACGATGTTGAACTGATCCTGTAGTGCATGGACCTGCGCAAGATCGTCGGGATCGGCGTCGGCCAGGATTCTTCCTATAACCCATACGTCGTCCCCCGGTGCAGTGATGCAGTGCATGCCGGCCGGCACGGGTCCGGTCCAGTCCGGCCCATGCACAAACAGGCGCTGCGCGCTTCCGCCCGTGGTCCGCCGCCCTGCGTAGGCCCAGGGATTAGTCCATGCGTCCAGAAACCCCAGCACCCAGTATCGCTGGCCCATCTCAGGAACTTCGATGATCACCGGACCGGACGAGAGGTCCAACCAGGCGTTCGTGAACAGGGTATCGTTATTCGGCGTGACAACTTCCTTGTCGTCGGGCCCGCGCAATCGTCGGGTGTGGGTGAACTGGTTCACCCAGCGCATGCGAGACTGTGCACTGTCACCGGCAAACCCTCGGCCGGGATGCTTGCGTGCGGTGTTTGAAGCACGCATCCGCGCCATCTCGAAAAGCGGCAGCGTCGCAATCACAGCATTCCTGACGGACGGGCGTTCGGCCATGCCCGCATCAGTCAAAAGCACCGCATCAAGCGCGAACGCCCCCTGCCCTTCAGGCAGAACAATGAATGGATTAAGTTCCACCGAATCAAGCGCCGGACCGGCAGCGATGGCGAACTGCGAGACGCTCACTATTGCATCAGCCAACGCCTCCAGATCCGCAGGCGGAGCACCGCGGTAACCTCGAAAAAGCGGCGCAATCTTCAGCTCGGCTATCATGTCGTGCGCCTGATTACGGTCCACCGGCGCGAGACGAAAGACCACGTCTCCCAGCAACTCAACATTCACACCGCCTGACCCGAGCATCACCAACGGCCCCAATACCGGATCCCTTCGCACTCCGACGATGCACTCCACGCCACCCCGCACCATGGGCGCAACCAGCACGCCTTCCACCTCGGCTGAGGGCGCCTTGATACGCATACTCTCCAGTATCCGATCATAAGCGGCGCCCGCTTCATCTTCATCGCGAACATTGAGAACAACGCCACCGATATCGCTCTTGTGCGTAATGCCGGCACAGAGCACTTTCATCACTACCGGAAAGCCAAGCGTGCGAGCCTGTGCGACCGCTTCCTCGCGGGACTGTGCCCGACGAAACGATACAACGGGAACCCCGGATGCCCGCAGCACTTCCATTGCATCAGCCTCGTTATAAGGAACACACCGCAAACTGAGCGTATCGCTAGATGCCTCTGACGCCGAAACAGCCCGGCGACTATGTTTAAAGAAAAAATCCATGGCCGCAAGCACCCGGATGGCCCTGGCAGGATCAGAAAAGCACAGACTCCCATATGCTTCAAGCGCGCGCTGCTGCGCTGCGTCGGCCAACGTACAGAACATGACCAGCCGTCCGGGAAAGTCGCGCCGCAAATCCTTGGCGAGCTGTTGTTGTATGGCCTTCATCACGGGGGTGCTGCCGAACGCCGCCAGGAAAATCAACAAGCTGCCATGGCCGGCTTCTCCAAGCATCGCCCTGGCAGCCACTTCCAACAGCTCTGGCTCTGCCGTGACCTGCCCGGTGATATCAACGGGGTTCTGTGTCGCGGCAAGCGGCGCGCGAGCCCGGATAGAGGCCTGCGCGGCAGCGGGCAGTTCCGCAACATCCAGCCCCGCCTGTGCGGCGTCGTCGGCCATCATGACGCCCACACCACCCGAGACCGTCAACAGACCAACGCTTCTGTTTCCCGGCAACCCAGACACGGCAAGACAATGAGCTATGTCGAAGAACTCTTCTATCGTGCTCGCACGCCAGGCGCCGTGCTGTTGGAATAGCGCCTGATAGGCCACGTCGTCGCCCGCCAACGCCGCGGTGTGTGACGCTGCCGCCATCGCGCCAAGAGGAGTGCGCCCCACCTTCACTACGACCACTGGCTTGCCAGCTGCATGGGCCAGGTCCAATGCGTCTCTGAGCTTGTCGCCGTCCCGACAGCCCTCCAGATAAGCCATGATGACCTCGGTCGCTGCATCCTTTGCCATCCAGGCGATGCAATCTGCCACGTCGATATCCGACTCGTTGCCAGTCGTCACCCAGGCAGACAGGCCAACGTCGCGTTCACGTGCCATGGCGTATGCATATGCACCGAAAGCACCACTCTGGCTGACCATCCCCACCTTGCCGCGCTTAGCCAACCCAGTCGACACAACAGGAGAAAATGTCGCATATACGGATTGCGCCACGTTCATGAACCCGAGACAGTTGGGGCCCAACACACGAATTCCAGCCGCATTGGCCTTGTCCGCGAACATGCGCTGCATCGTTCTACCCTCATCACCCACCTCGGCAAATCCGGCCGAAAACATCACGATATTGTTTACGTTCGCCTCGATCGCATCGTCGAGGGCCGCCAGCGCGCTCGACGCGGGTATCGCGAAAATGGCAAGATCAATGGGTTGGCCAATCGCCCGAAGTGAAGCGAAGGCAGAAAGCCCCTCAATAGTTGCACTCCTGGCGTTGACCGGGAATATTTCCCCCTGATAACCGTGCTCCAGAAGATAACGGACAGGCATGGCCCCGATCTTGCCGGGCGTGGATGACGCGCCTACAACAGCGATGGAACGAGGGGAAAGAAACGAGTCGAGATCGGACAGAGTCATGGGTAGCTTGGCAGGTTATAAACAATGGGGCCTCTGCGCAACGCGGCACGGATCTGCAACTCGCGGGCAACAGAGGCCAATGCGGCCAAGATAGTCACCGATCTTTTATAACGCAAGCTTAGTTTTTCTATTATTCTATAATTTAAGATTATATATAGCAGATTTCCCGCTAAAATCTGTGTTCTGCCAAACTAGCGGGTCCGCAGCAAGGCGCCATCTTCCCAACGAGTCGCCGCCTCAAGCGTGAAATCCAGAAAGCTCTCCACAGCGGGAGACAGCGATGATCGCCTGCGCGCAAAAATGGCAATGCGCCATGTGACCGTCGGCTGACGCAAAGGCCGAAACGCCAACCCGAAGCCCTCGACCAGCGATCTGGCCATCGATGGGCAAATTACACAGCCTGGCCTTACCTTCAGAAAGGACAGCGCGGTATTGACGCGGTGAACAGGCACAATATCTTTGGGATGATGCCGACGCGGCACGTTGCCCAGTACGTTGAGCGACAGATTGGGCATATAGTTGAACAGCGGACGCTCTCGCAAGTCTTTCCAGCTTACCGAATCGCCGGCCGCAAGCGGGTCATCAGAGCGGATTGCTATCCATAAAGGGTCGACACGAATCATGTGCACCTCTATGGACTCATCTGTCATCACCCCAGCGGGACCAAAGCCGATATCCGCGCTGCCGCTGTGCAGTCCTGCAAGCACCTGCTCAATAGGCACGTCATCAAACCTGACATCAACACCCGGATGGCGCTCACCGTATCCCGCAATCAGTTCAGGCAACAATGTGCAGGACAACGTTTCAGGTGCCGCTACCCGGACAAGCCCCCTGCGTAATTCCTTGAGATTCGTGACACTTTCCAGCGCTTCCTCAAGATTGACAAGCAACCGCCTCACCATGGGTTCGAACGCAACACCGACTACAGACGGTCCCACGCTACGCGTATTGCGATCCAACAGGCGTACACCCAGCCTGCTTTCCAACTCCTTGACCAGGCCGCTCAGCGCAGCCTGCGACAGATGCATGGTTTCGGCTGCCTCAGAAAAGCTGCCGCACTCAAGCACTGCTACGAATGCACGCAGTTGTCTCAGCGTTACTTCAGGTGTCATGGCACTTCCTTTACGTAGCAGGCTAATGTCGCTATTTATAAGCCAAGCTTTTAATTAATAAAGAAAATCAAGCTTGTCCTAATAGATAGGTAAAACTATTATCGCATCAAGAAACGGGGGATTGGCACTTTCTCTGGATGCTTTGCCAGATGCTCAGCACCCTTAAAACGATCAGGAGACAATGATGAAAATTACCCGGCGAGAACTATTGGGCGCCGCAGCCGCAGGCCTTTGCACCAGCATTGCCCCGCGTGTTTTTGCGCAAAACAACTGGCCTTCGCGACCTGTCAAAATCATCTCTCCCTATGGCGTGGGCGGGCCAAACGATCTCTCGGCACGCATGATAGGAGAAGTGCTGGCGCAAAGACTTGGACAGTCCTTTGTCGTTGAGAACAAGACGGGCGCTGGCACCCGCGTGGGCAATAATTATGTGGCGCACGCATCGCCTGACGGCTACACCATACTGTATACCGCAGCGCCCTACTCAACGCTGGAAGCCTTGTACGGCAAGCTCAATTATGATCCGAAAAAGGACCTTCAACCGGTGGCCATGGTGGCGACGGTTCCTCTCTTTCTGGTCGTCAACGCCGATACGCCCATCAAGACTGTGCAAGACCTGATCGCCTACGGAAAATCACAGTCCAAAGGCCTGACGCTAGGCTCACCCGGCTATGGCTCGCTGCCGCATCTGGCTCAAGAACTTCTGCTGCGAGACTCGGACACGAAAGGATTGATCGTCCAGTACCGAGGCGACGTCGCGGCCTACACAGAATTATTGGCGGGCCGTCTTGACGCGACGCTCACCGCGATCACCTCTGCACTGCCTCATATCCAGAACGGGAAACTTCGCGTGCTAGGCGTAGCTTCGGAATCGAAAAGCGAGATATATCCAGAGGCACTTACGTTGCGGGAACAAGGACTCCCAAATGTCGTTGCCTCAGGCTGGTACGGCTTCCTGGCGCCTTCTGCGGTTCCCCGCGCCATCATTGATCGTCTGGATACCGAGATCAATCACACGCTGAATGATCCTGACATGCGAAAGAGGCTACTCGCACAAGGCATGGAGCCCAAACCAGGCAGCGCCGCCGACTTCCGTCGGTTTATCAATGCCGAGATGGAAAAATGGGGTGACGTCATCAAGAAAGCCGGCATCAAGGCAGAAGCCAGCTAGCCGACCCGTCCGATGTCCAGCGTAAAAGCGCTGTAACGCTGGACGCAGCGCCGAGTCTCGCTACCATTCCGAGCAGGCGCACCACCTGCTCAGATCATGTATTCAATCTTTATGCCGATCTCATTGCGAGTATGGGAATACAGCCATCCAACGTTGCTACTGACCTTGGAACGGCGCAGCGTGATGCTGGGCACAAAGCCGGCGGTTTTCCAGCGCTCTGCGGTTAACACCACGGCGTAGGATTGCTCATGATCCACGCGGCGAGCCTCAATCAGTGGATCGTATGCGCCATAGCGACGGTGTCGATAGCCAGCGGACACTGCACCGGTGTATCCCTGGCCTTGAAGAAATGCCCCCAGCCGAACACCCTTCTGCAGATAGCGCTGAGCATGTGCCCGACTGCGACTGTCCTCGGCGTCCAGCCCGGCGAACAGTAGCCATCCAGCACCAACGTCCCGAAAATAGGTAGCGGCGGCGCTCAGGCCAGGACCATCGAAATGACGGGCATACTCCCGCTGCTGATAACGCGTGAGCTGATAGTCCCCTTCCAGCTTGATCATTGAGCCATCGGTGGGCGTGAACCTCCAGTCGGCGTGCATACCCCATGTGTCGTAAAACGCACGGTTGCCCCAGCGATAATGCGTGAAGGCAGGACCTGTGAAAACCTGATGTCGGGCATCCCGGTAGCTATAACCGATCTGCGCGGCGATGGAGGTTTCGTTGTAACGTGACTGCTTGTCATACCAGGTACCGTAGGCCTGCGTCTGCAGGGATAGGCCGTGATGACCTTTCAGCGGAAAACGGCGTTGCAGGCTGGCTTCGGCTTGCGTCCCAAATGCCCTGATCTGTTTGGGAAGTTCGCGCTCGATAAAGCACAGCCCCGCGCCACCCGGTACAAGGCAGCTGCGGCTTGCCGAACTGCGATTGAGATTATCTGACCAACGCGGCCCGACAGATATCGAGCCGGCCCAGGCCTTGCGCCTTGCCAGGGCAGCCATATACGCATCTATGGTTTTTATGACGCCTTGCGTCTTGGCGTCTGTCTTGGGAATAATCGCGTAGATGCCCGAAAACTCACGCTCTGCCTCTGGTTCCTGGCCGCTTTCGAACAAGACACGCGCCAGTTCCAGGCGGCCCGGCAGAAAATCGGACCGCAGATGCAACAGCGCCCGGAACTCAGCTTCGGCCAAGGCATACTGGCCGCGAGCGCGGGCAAGCATGCCTTGAGCATAATGAACAAGCAGCGGATCGCGGTCGGCCAACTGTAGATATTCCGCCAGAAAGGATTGCGCCGCCGCCCACTGTCGGGACTGTAGTGACAGATAAAGTGCTTGCCCCAACTCGCTGGCGTTACGCTCCACCGTATAGGTCTGCTCATCTATGGTCAAGGCAGGCATGTGGCCAGGGGTGTTGATTACGGCATCTTGCAGAATCCCGCGTTCCTGTTCAACGGCTTGCCGCTCAATGCGCTGCTGTTGCAGACGATGCGTATCGTCACGCTCCTGGGCGATGGACGGGCTTGCAGCAAGCACGCCGAAAAGCAGCACAAGCTGCACCTTATATAGATTCATGATGTTCGAGTCTCTGAAAAGCACGGACGCGGATGCGCTGTTGAGACATCGCACAAGCCGCCACGCTGTGCATACAAGGAAACTGAATAGAACAAGGGCTTGCCGAAGCAAGCCCCTGATCAAGGAACAAGCACCAAGACTATCTTCGGGGAGAACATGATAGTAGCTGCTCTTGGTGCAAGACCTACCTCTGTATCGAGATTAGTGATTCTTGGTACCGCCGAATGCCGTGTCGCGGTTGCGATCGGCAAACTTGACGATGCCCGCCACTGCGGCAGCCCCTGTACCGAAGAACTTGCCTTCAAGGTTGCCGCCAGTACCGCCACTACTTGCCACCGTTACGCGGGAAGCAGCCAGGCGTACATCTTTGTCGACGGTTTTGATGGCGCCCTCGTTGAAGCCGATATCACCCCCGGCGGTTGTCAAACTAGTTGTCGCCTGTAGATAAATCTCAAGCCGCCCGTTTGAGGGTTGTTTGCTGCGCAACGTA
>JBLWTG010000009.1:0-160613 GCA_048270225.1 Pusillimonas sp.
TGCCCCCATCGAGATCATCCGCCAGTACATCGAACAGCAGCAGACGCCACACTGACCGCCCAAAGGACGCCTGCGCCGTCCGCGCTATCCTTCCTCCGGCCTAAAGGCCGAGGCTTGCCGCGCACCGGGTCAGGCGTGTGTGGGTCATAAAATGAGCGGGTGAAAGGGAACAGAATTCAGCGTCCAACTCTTTGATTAATAAGGTGGCACCCCCGCAAAGAAAGCGAGGATGTACCGGTCTGATGGCTGATGTCCACTCTCGTAAGGCCTCGGTGAAAAAATTTTGATTTTTCGCTATTATGGACAAAATTTATTGATATAGACCATAATAGCCAACATGTCACACAAACCGCCTATCGTCTTCCCTCAAGAGCAGCGTCTCCTCTCCTCACTGGGCGAGCGGCTGCGTCTTGCCCGCAAGCGACGCAAGCTAAGCAATGCGGTCGTCGCGCAACGAGCAGGAATTTCAAGGACCACCGTGTACAAAGTTGAGGCGGGAGATCCGGGGGCCACGCTGGGGTCCTATGTTCGAGTTCTGGCCGTGCTGGGTCTTGAGGGCGACATCAATCAGCTTGGGGCCGACGACAAAGTTGGCCGGAAATTACAGGACCTGGAGCTAGAACCAACTCCCAATCGTCGCACAGCCACCCGTGCCAAGGCGATCAAACCCTCGTCAGCCTCAAACAGCGAGGAATCGACATGAGCGCGCAAGGCAATACTCTGGAAGTCTGGCTGGATGATGACCTCGGCCCGGCACGCCAAGTCGGCACGCTCGCCCATGATCGCGGCCAGATCCGCTTCCATTACGAACGCGATTGGCTGAAGGATCCTCGCGCCTTCGCGCTGGACCCCGACCTCTCTCTCGACGAACACCCCTTCTTTCCCAAGCCTGAGCTAGGCAACTTCGGCATCTTCCTAGATTCGTCACCAGACCGATGGGGACAAACACTGATGAAACGGCGCGAGGCCCTACAGGCAAAGGATGAAAAACGCTCTCCCCGTACGTTGTACGCCTGGGACTTCCTGATCGGCGTACAAGACCTCACTCGTCAAGGCGCCCTACGCTTTCGCCTACCAGGTACGGAAGCATTTCTTGGCGACGAGAAAATGGCGGCTCCACCAGTGACAACGCTGCGAGAGTTGGAAGCCGTGGCCTACCAACTCAGCAACCGGCGTATCGACGATCTAGATGCGCTACGAAAGTGGCTAACCGTGCTCGTCGCACCTGGTGCGTCTTTGGGCGGAGCAAGACCAAAGGCCAATTTTACCGAAACCGACGGCTCACTCTGGATCGGCAAGTTCCCAGCCAGGGATGACGATCGAGACGTCGGCGCTTGGGAGTATGTCGTTCACCAACTCTCGCAAGAAGCGGGGATAGACGTACCGCCTGCGAAGCTCATCAAGCTAAACAACGACTTCCATACCTTCTGCGTCCAACGGTTCGATCGCGCCAACAGTTCGCGACGCTTCTATGCCTCGGCGATGACATTGCTTCGCAAGACTCAAAGTGAAGGTACAAGCTATCTGGAATTGGCCCAGTTCATTCGCGCTCAGGGTGATGCCGAGCATGCGGATTCAGACTTGGCACAGCTATTTCGGCGCGTGGCGTTCAACGTCGCGGTTGGCAACCGCGACGACCACCTTCGCAATCACGGATTCGTGCTTGGCAAGACAGGATGGAGACTTGCACCCGCGTTTGACGTCAATCCGAATATCGACAAGGCGGAACATGTCTTGAATATTGACGACATCGACAATCGACCTAGCCTGGAGACGGTCCTGAGCACGGCCGCTTTTTATGGACTGGACGATGCGCAAGCTCGGCAAATTGTGAATGAAATAGTCATGGTCGTCGGCCATTGGCAAGACGTAGCTCGTCGGATGCGCATTAGCGGTGCGGATATTGCTTTGACTGCAGGGGCGTTCTCGGCAAGCAAGGAATAGAGAAGAAGGCTGCCGTCCGAGTGCCTGTTTTCGGCCAGCTTCCGGCCGGGAGCAGCTTGTCGTCGGTATCTGGTTTGGGATAATGATGTATGTCTAAGACAGCATCAGCTCATCATTGAATGCATCTTCCTCGACCTACCTCCCGCTCACGAGAAGAACATACTGCTCAAACTAATAAACGAAGGCATTAGAAACTGAAGGTTATCTCGGAACCCGCATGACACACGCATCGCGCAAACTTAGCTCGGGATACATGCCCAAAGATCGACCTGACTGCTTGCCCAGCCGGTGGGAGCGACAATGCCACGACCAGCCCACCCTATTGGAGGACTGTAAATATACATACTTGGAGTGGCGGCAGGTGGATTTCCCTGGATGTCAGTGAACATCCCTCAACAGGGAATTCCCTTCTGGATCAAAAACTTAATCACTCGGTAGACGCCTAGGATTTTTCCTGGCCGTCCTTGGAGTGAGCGGGTGAAGGGAATCGAACCCTCGTATGCAGCTTGGGAAGCTGCCGTTCTACCATTGAACTACACCCGCATTGCGCTTGAACATAACGCGACCGGCACGACGCAAAGGCAATGATTTTTGCCTGCCATACAGGCCGCCGCCGCTTTCGCGAGGGTTTGCATTATAGCGCCTTTATAATCGCGTTATGAATTCAACTTCGCAAGAACAAAAACCGGATTTCGTGGCCACCTCCACCGCCCCATCCGGCACCGCCCATATCCGCAGCTTCGTGCATCGGCGCGCCCATATTACGCCCGGGCAAAAAGAAGCCCTGGACCGCCTGCTCCCGCTGTGGTCCATCCCGTATCGCACGGCGCCGCTGGACATGGAAAAGGCCTTTGGCCGCGTGGCGCCCACCGTCCTGGAGATCGGCTTCGGCATGGGTGAAACCACCCTGAAAATCGCTGAAACCCGTCCCGACGACAACTTCCTGGGCGTCGAGGTCTTCAATGCCGGCGTGGGCGCCCTGCTCAAGCGCATAGACGAGTCGGGCCAACAGAATATCCGCATCATTCAGCACGATGCCGTCGAAGTCGTGCGCGACATGATTGCGCCCGATACGCTGGCGGGCGTGCACGTGTATTTTCCCGACCCCTGGCCCAAGAAGCGGCATCACAAGCGCCGGCTGATTCAGCCTGACTTCGTCGCGCTGCTGGCCAGCCGCATTGCGCCCGGTGGCTATATCCATTGCGCCACAGACTGGGAAAACTACGCCGAGCAGATGCTGGAGGTGCTCAGCGGCGAACCCAGCCTGATCAACAGCGCGGAAGGCTATGCACCCCGTCCTGATTTCCGCCCGCAAACCAAATTCGAAACCCGCGGCCTGAGGCTCGGACACGGCGTCTGGGACCTCATTTTCAAGCGCCGCTAGATCATTCACCAAGTCGACCAAGGAAAAGACGTGTATCCAGAAATACAGCCGTATGCTCATGGTTATCTCGACACCGATGATGGGCACCACGTGTACTGGGAGCTTTGCGGCAATCCCGACGGCAAACCCGCGATTTTCCTGCATGGCGGGCCGGGCAGCGGCTGCTCCCCCGTCCACCGCCGGCTGTTCAACCCCGAACGATACAACGTCCTGCTGTTTGACCAGCGCGGCTGCGGCCGCTCCACGCCGCACTCCAGCCTGGACAACAACACAACCTGGCATCTGGTCGACGACATGGAGCGCCTGCGCACAGAAGTGCTGAACACCGACCAGATGCTGGTATTTGGCGGATCCTGGGGGTCGACGCTGAGCCTGGCTTATGCGCAGACACACCCGGACCGCGTCAGCGAGCTGATTGTGCGCGGCATTTTTACGGTGAGGCATGCCGAGCTGCAATGGTTCTACCAGCAAGGCGCTTCAGCCCTGTTCCCCGATTACTGGGAAGACTACCTCGCCCCCATCCCCGAGGCAGAACGCGACGACCTGATCGGCGCCTACCACCGCCGCCTGACCGGCAACGACCGCGAGGTCCAGCTCAGGGCTGCGCATGCCTGGACGCAATGGGAAAGCCGCACGATCACCCTGCTGCCCAGCGCCCGTCACGAAACGGCGCGCTCTGCCGATGACCAGGCTCTGGCCTTTGCCCGCATCGAAAACCACTACGTCGTAAACGGCGGCTTCATGGAGGATGGCCAGCTTCTGCGCAATGCACACATACTGCGCGACATCCCCGGCGTCATCGTCCAGGGCCGCTACGATGCCTGCACCCCCGCCCGCACGGCATGGGATCTGCATCGCGCCTGGCCGCAAGCTGAGTTTCACCTGATCCCGGACGCCGGCCATGCCTTCGACGAGCCCGGCATTCTGGCTCGCCTGTTGGCCGCGACAGACAAGTTCAGCGTGTCGACGCCTGTGTCATAGCCATCCACGGCCCGGCCAGTTTCTCGATACGCCTATAAACAATTCCTAACGTTTAGGGCCGCATATCTGTCACGATTTCTGGCCATAATGTGACAGTGCGGCCAAATGCCGCTTGCCCCGGGCTGTCCCGCAGCCCGATCCGAAGATCTCCAGAACAAGGAAAAACTCCATGAGCGTACTCAGCTTTCTGAAAGATGTAGGCGAAAAACTCCTAGGCGCGGATCAGGCCAAAGCCGCCACCGCCGACGAACTCAAAAAGGAACTGGACAAGCACAATCTGTCGGCCGACGGCCTGGACATCAAAGTGGATGGCGACAAAGTGACGGTCAGCGGTCAGGCGCAGACCACCGAGCAGGCCGAGAAAATCTCGCTGGCCCTGGGCAATACCCTGGGCGTATCGAGCGTGGACAACCAGCTGCAGGTTGCCCAACCCGCTCCCGAAGCCAATATGTACACCGTCAAGAAAGGCGATACGCTCTGGAAAATCGCCGAGGAACAGTACGGGAAAGGCCAGGGCGCCAAATACACCCAGATCTTCGAAGCCAACAAGCCCATGTTGTCCGATCCGGACAAAATCTATCCGGGCCAGGTGCTGCGCATTCCTGCGCTGGGCTGATGCCCGACGCCGGCCAACCCGCCGGCGCGCGGATTCATGCAAAAAGGGGCTGCCGGTGCAGCCCCTTTTTTCTAGTGCGTAAGATATCAATCTTAAGTTTAAATGGCAATTGTCCAGCCAAATGCAGATCAGGGCTTAAAGCCGCCCATCCCCTTGCCCAGGCCCTTGAGCCCTTTCATGCCGCCCATGGCCCGCATCATTTTGGCCATGCCGCCTTTTTTCATCTGCTTCATCATGCCCTGCATCTGATCAAACTGCGACAGCAGGCGATTCACGTCCTGCACCGGCACGCCCGCGCCCGCCGCAATACGGCGCTTGCGCGAGGCCTTGAGCAGTTCCGGCTTGGCGCGCTCGGCCGGCGTCATGGAGTTCAGAATGCCTTCCTGACGCCGCATCTGCTTTTCGGCCTGCCCGCTCTGCAACTGGCCCGCCGCCTGCGAAAACTGCGCCGGCAGCTTTTCGAGCAGCGATCCCATATCGCCCATCTTGCGCACCTGCTGCAGCTGCTCGCGAAAATCGTTCAGATCGAATTTCGACCCTGACTTCATCTTGGCGGCCAGCTTTTGCGCCTCGGCCACATCGATATTCTTTTGCGCCTGCTCGACCAGCGAAACAATATCGCCCATGCCCAGCACGCGCTGCGCCATCCGCTCCGGGTGGAAAGACTCCAGCCCGTCCAGCTTTTCGGACATCCCCACGAACTTGAGCGGCTTGCCCGTGACATGACGCACCGACAGCGCCGCACCGCCGCGCGCATCGCCATCCAGCTTGGTCAGCACCACGCCCGTCAGGGGCAGCGCATCGGCAAACGCACGCGCAACATTCACCGCATCCTGGCCCTGCATGGCGTCGACCACGAACAGGGTTTCGATAGGATGGAGCAAATCGTGCAGCGCACGGATTTCGCGCATCATGGCCTCATCGACGCCCAGGCGACCGGCCGTATCGACAATCAGCACATCGTAATGATGGCGCTTGGCGTGATCGAGCGCCGCCCGCGCAATATCCTCGGGCTTCTGCGTGGTATCGGAGGGCAGGAAATCCGCCTGCACCTGTCCCGCCACGGTCTTCAACTGCTCGATGGCGGCCGGTCGGTAGACGTCGGCGCTGACCACCAGCACCTTTTTCTTGCTGGTTTTGCGGCCATGCTGCACATGGTGGCCATCGATCAGCCACTTGGCCAGCTTGCCGGTCGTGGTGGTTTTACCCGCGCCCTGCAGGCCCGCCATCAGGATCACGGCCGGCGGCTGCGAAGCCAGCGACAGCTCGCTGGCTTCCGGGCCAAGATCGCCCCCCATCAGCGCCGTCAGCTCCTTGTGCACCACGCCCACCAGGGCCTGGCCGGGATTCAGGCTACCCACCACGTCCTGGCCGAGCGCGCGCTCCTTGACGCGCGCCACGAAATCACGCACCACGGGCAGGGACACGTCGGCCTCCAGCAGGGCCATGCGCACTTCGCGCAACATCTCCTGCGTATTGGCTTCGGTGAGGCGCGCTTCGCCCCGCATGGTCTTGACGACCCGCGACAGGCGTTGAGTGAGATTATCGAGCATAAGGATGTTTCGCTTAAACTGGTGTTTATCGTCTGGAATCCAGACTAAAATGAACGGGCCTGGGGCTAGTCCCCCAGCTGTATAACCAAAACCCAGAGGACTATGTCTGCAGGCATTGTATTTCACTTGCTGGCCGCACTGGCGTACGCCATCCTGGCGGTTGCGCTCTGGCGTCCATTATTAACCCAGCCAGACAGCGACGGTCAGGTCAGGGCCGGCACGGTCCGCCGCGTATGCCTGGGCGCCGCCATCGTGCTGCACGGCATAGGCCTGACGCAGTCCGTCATACCCGACCACAAGCTGTTCCTGGGCTGGGCGCTGGCCCTGTCGGCCGCAGTCTGGCTGGGGCTGATCGTTTTCTGGCTCGAAAGCCTGGTCATGCGCATAGACGGGCTGCTGCTCATTCTACTCCCTGCCGCTACCGTCACCAGCCTGATCGCCGGCATTTTCCCCGGCGGCCACCTGGTCGACCACGCCAACAGTGAATGGCTGCGCATCCACCTGCTCATCGCCCTCATGGCTTATGGCCTGATCACCGTCGCGGCCCTGCAAGCCATGCTGATGGCCGCCCTCGACCGCCAGTTGCACCGTCCCGTGCAGGCCCAGGCCTCGCGCGGCATCATGGACCGCGCCCTGGACTCCATGCCGCCCCTGCTCATCCAGGAAGTCCTGCTGTTCAGGCTGATCTGGATAGGCTTTGCCATCCTTACCCTGACCATCATCACGGGCACGGCGGTTTCCATGCGGCTATCGGGCACTTTCATGCCCATGGACCACAAAACCCTCTTCACCCTGCTGTCCTGGTTCACCTTCGGCGGCCTGCTCCTGGGCCGCTATACCCGTGGCTGGCGCGGCCCCATCGCCCTGCGCTGGACACTGGTCGGGTTTGCCTTCCTGTTGCTGTCCTATACCGGCAGCCGCTTTGTACTAGACGTCATCTTGCAACGAGGATAAGTTGGGAAAATTAATCTTCTGGGTCGTTGTCATCGTCGGAGGCCTGCTGCTGATGCGCGTCATCGCCCACAGCAAGGCCAGGCAGGCGGCTGAACAGGCGCCTCCGCGCCGCGCTTTCCCCAAAGCCGGGCAGGGCGAATCCATGGTGCAATGCGAGCACTGCGGCATTCACCTGCCCCGCTCCGAAGCCGTGATGATAGGCGGGCGCACCTGGTGCAGCCAGGAACACGCGCGCCTGGGCGTCCGCCAGTGAACCCGCTCGTGCTGGATTTCCACGGCTGGCTCAAGCCCGGCCCCGGCGTCACGCATGAACCCTCGCCCAATCACGACACCCGCCCGGCCGGCGACGAGCCCATTCTGCTGGTCATGCACAACATCAGCCTGCCGCCCGGCGTCTTCGGCGGCACGCAAGTCGCCGACCTCTTCATGAACCGGCTCGACTACGACAGCCATCCCTGGCTGGAACGCCTGCGCGGCCTGCATGTGTCCGCCCATTTTTTTGTGCGCCGCGATGGCAGCATCATTCAGTTCGTGCCTACCACGCAGCGCGCCTGGCATGCCGGCGTCTCGCGCTTCGAAGACCGCGAACGCTGCAACGACTTTTCCATCGGCATCGAAATGGAAGGCACGGACACCCTGCCCTATACCGACGAGCAATACGACACCCTGGCCTTACTGTCGCCCGCACTGTGCGTCCGCCATCCCCTGCGGGCTGTGCGCGGCCACGAACACATTGCGCCTGGCCGCAAGACCGACCCGGGCGCCAGCTTCGACTGGCCGAGATTCGGCCGGGAAACCGGATGGGCCAGACGGCTGATGCCTGCACGCTGAGCGCCGGCCAGCGTCCTGGAGGTGGAGCAATCGCGTGGCCCTGCGCCAGCGCTTGGCACGCCAGCGACAGGCCAATGCCGCGCGCGGCGCCGGTGATAAACCAGACCCTGGAAGAATGCGCCTGTTATTGCATGAATGAAAACGCCTGGAAGATGGGATGAGTGACCTCAATACGGACTGGCAGTGGGGCGCACGATGAGCTCGCTCACGTCCACGCCCTCGGATTGGGCTATCGCATAACCGATGGCCTGCGCCACGGCCTGCGGCGGCAAGGCAATGCGACGAAATTCGCGCATGGCTGCGCGTGCCGTGTCGTCGGTGATGTGATCGGCCAGCTCGGACTCGACCACGCCGGGACTGACCAACGTCACCCGGATGGCATCGGTCTCCTGGCGCAACCCATCGGAGATGGCACGCACCGCAAACTTGCTGGCGCAGTAAACGGCGGAAGACGGCCACACCTGATACGCGCCGACCGAGGCGATGTTGACAATGTGACCATGGCGTTGTGCCTGCATGATCGGCAGAACGGCGGCAATGCCGTGCAACACGCCGCGCACATTGACATCCAGCGTGCGATTCCACTCCTCGATCTTCAGCGCTGCCAGTGGCGACAGCGGCATGACGCCAGCGTTGTTGATGAGCACATCGACGCGGCCATGCGTGGCGTGTGCGTGGTCGACGATGCGCTGCAGATCCTCAAGACGCGTGACGTCCAGCGCCATCGCCTCGACATGGCCGCCCACGGCGCGCAGTTCGTCCTGCAGTGCGGTGAGCCGGTCGAGCCGGCGCGCGCCGATGTAGAGGTGGTGGCCTTGCCGCGCCAAGTGGCGAGCAGTAGCTTCGCCGATGCCACTGCTGGCGCCCGTGAGTACGATGACCTTACCGGTGTTTGCTGATATGGATTGCATGATTTCTCCTTGTGTTTTCTTGGCTGATGCAGGGGAAAGCCAAGCCATTGCGAACAAGGTGAAATGGTAGGCAGAACGGCCTGGATCAACTAGGTCGATACCTCTTGCATCATTGCCTGATCCTATTTGTGACCAACCATAAATCAGCCATATGATGCGAAAATATAGCCACTTCATAATCCAAAGACGATATGCCATGCCCCTCACACAAGCCGACCTGTCACGCCAGGCGGAAATGGCCGAATTGATCCTGCAACTGGCCCCGCAAGAAGGCTATACCCGCTCGCAACTCGATGGCGTGCGTCTGATGCGCGCCGATCACCCGCTGGGACGCACCCCCGTGCTGTACGAGCCGAGCATCGTCATCGTCTGCCAGGGCCACAAGCGCGGCTACCTCGCCAATCGGGTCTATCACTACGACCCTCAGCACTACCTGGTACTGTCGGTGCCACTACCGTTCTCCACCGAAACCGATGCCAGCCCGCAGGAGCCGTTGCTGGCGGTGTCGGTACGGCTTGATATGACGGCCGTGGCCGACCTGGTCATTGAAGTCGATCAACAGGCCAGTCCCGCGTCCGCTGCGCCCGCCGGCATTGTTTCGACGCCCTTGGACGCCACGTTGGCCGACACCACGGTGCGCCTGCTGCGATCCTTGCGCTCGCCACTGGAAGCACGGGTTCTGGGGCCGGCCATCGTGCGGGAACTGTGCTTTCGCGTGCTGCTGGGTGAGCAAGGCAGCGCCATCCGTACAGCGCTGGCCAGCCATGGAAACTTCGGCCGCATCGCGCGCGTACTGCGGCGTATCCACATCGACTACGCCCAGCCGCTGGACGTGGCTGCTCTGGCGCGCGAGGCGGGCCTGAGTGTGCCGGCCTTTCATGCGCATTTCAAGACCGTGGCCGCAACCTCTCCCATCCAGTACATCAAGTCGGTGCGGCTGCACCAGGCAAGGCTGATGATGATTCGTGACCATGTCACCGCCGCCGGCGCTGCGGTGCGCGTCGGCTACGAAAGCCCCTCGCAGTTCAATCGCGAATTCAAACGCCTATTCGGCCGCAGCCCCGGCGAGGAAGCACGCGAGATGCGCTCGGCCTTCGCGCTGATGGAGCCTGCGCAGCTTGCGGACGCCACAGCGATGCATTGATGTGCGCTGGGCAGTCCAGTAAGCTGTTGATACCTCAAACCAAAACGCAGCCTCACTTTAGAGACACTGATGCATGACACCAACGAACCTCCCCGAACGCACACTGACAATCGACGGCGCCCACATCGAGGACATCGCGGGCTTCTACGCCGAAATCAATCGCGTCTTCATGGCGCAAGAAGATTGGAAACTGGGTGCCAGCCTCGATGCCCTGGATGACATGCTCTACGGCGGCTATGGCGCGGCGCAAGGCAATGCGCCGGTGAGGCTGCGCTGGCTGAATGCCGGGCAAAGTCGCACAAGACTCGGTATCGCCGCGACACGCGCGCACTACCGCGACAAATTGGCCCGCCCCGATACCTTCAACCAGCAATACTGGTTGGAGGCGCTGCATGCCTTGGAGACCGGCCACGGCCCGACCTACTTCGAGCAAATACATGAGATTATCGCCAGCCATCCCCGCTTCACGCTGGAGCTGGCTTGAGCACTTGCCCGGCAAATTAACGGCGTAAGTCATGATCGGGACGAGGCAGCGATCAATGACACCCTGATAGCCGCGCTGCGTGCTGGGACTGTTGCGCTGCCAGGAATAGTCCTCCATGAAGGTGCGGCAATACTCCTTCATGGTCGGAGGCGTCAGGGATCAGCGCCACATGGCAGAGCGATGCAGTTTCTCGCCTGCTGGCGAAACAAGCACTGACTCCGTCTGCGCAGGGCATCAGACAAGGGCTTGCAAGCCCTTGTCTGCAATGATGTTCAGCAGCTTGAGCGCCGGGCCGGAGGGGTGAGTCTCGCCTTGCTCCCACTTGCGCACAGTCGAAGCCGAAGTATGCAGGTGGAGCGCGAACACCGGCTGGCTGAACCTCAACGCTTCGCGCAGACGCTTGATGTCCGCAGCGTCGAATTCCCGCACCGGAGGCGGGCAGATCGCGTCGAACTCGCGCATGGTCACCTTGTTGATCGCTCCAGCCTCGACGAGTGCCGCCAAGTCGCCACGCAGCGACTCAATGATTTTACTCACAATGCACCTCCACTAAAACACCCGACCTCAATGTCTGCGACAAGGCTTCGCCCGACAATTCCAGGAGCACTTTACCGGCGAATTGCAACGCCTTCTTCTCATCCTGCGTGATGTTCGCCTTGTCGCTCTTGGGGAACCCGTGCAAAAACACATAGCGATCGCCCATCCTGGCCGACAGCAACATGCGATAGCCACCGCTCTTGCCACCACCTGGGCGGGCCACTCGCTGCTTGTAGAGGAAGCCACCCAAGTCCGCGTCGATCAGACCGTCTTCCATCTCGTTAGCCGCCTTGCACAAAGCGGCATCCGGCAACTTCTCGCCCGCCTGCCATCGTGCAAAGTCCTTCCGCTTGAGGATGCGCTTCATTTCGACTCCAAAACTATACCCGAAACGGGCATAGCTATCAATGCATCACCACGGGGCTGCCCAGGAAGGGGCGGCACCACGGCATCCCGCGGTTCGATAGCCTTGTCTTGGAGTTGTGCCGCATTGACGGCAGACTTGGTGACCTTGTTCTTCACCACGAGGACTCCTCAGAAAGCCCGCTTTCCAAGAGCCGCATGAGAACCACGCGAGAGGAAGCCGGGTCAAATTTCGGAAAACACCGGCATATATTGAACTAGACCAAGTGATTGATAATGCCGCTGTATCGAGCGTTGTCATAGTCCAGCGAATTACTGTACTGGAGTCATCGCGAAACAAAACGCCCCCCCTTACTGCGATACAACTGGCGGAAGCTGCGCTAGTGTCCTGTTTGATTAATTTAGATTCTTACGAGCAATACTCTGCTTCGCTCGCTCGACCTTGGCAAGAATGACATCGGCATTTTTCGTCCAACGAAACGGCTTGACCCCGTAAGCATTATGAGCATCAATAAATTGTCGAATGGCCGTGACGGCGAAGACGGCTCGGGGCGCAGCCCGAAAGCCCGGCGGCGCAGTGCGCCGACACGCCTTGTATTCACCAATGTCGCCAGCGGTGTCTTGCTCTACTTATGACTCGGATACCCACACCATGAACCACTTCATCGTCATTTCCGGCTGCTCAGGCGGTGGTAAATCAACACTGCTCACCGAACTCCAGCAACGCGGATATGCCGTGGTGGAAGAACCGGGACGGCGCATCGTGCAGGAACAAACGCACACGGACGGACAAGCCTTGCCGTGGCTCGACATGGTGGCCTTCTTGCGCCGAGCCATCGACGTGGCGCGGGAAGACCATGCCAATGCTGCACACGACAACTCGCAATGGGTGTTCTTCGACCGTGGCGTGATCGACTCTGCAGCAGCATTGCAGGCGCTAACCGGCGAGCCCGTGCTGGACAAACTTGGCCAGCAGTATCGCTACCATCCACATGTTTTCCTGGCACCGCCGTGGCCGGACATTTATGTGCAGGACGTGGAGCGCCGCCATGACATGGCTGCCGCGCTGCTGGAATTCGAGCGGCTCCAGCGCACCTATCCGGCGCTGGGCTATACCGTTTCGCTGTTGCCCAAGGTCGGCGTAGCGCAGCGCGCCGACTTTGTACTGGAAGCCCTGGCAGGTCGCTGACCTGCCACGTGACCGCTGGGCCTTTCAACCGGGCGCAGCCATGTCGTCACGCAAGGATTCGATGATCGGGCTTTTCATGGAAATCAGGCAGCGACCGTAATGCCTGCCGCGTACTCGCGCCGCGCAGGCTGCACCACGATTTCCACATGCTGATCCAGCGACACCAGCGCCTGCATCAAGCGTTCCAGCGAAATGTTCTGCAGCTTGTAGCGGCGAACCTGTGACACCTTGGGCTGGGTCATGCCGGTGATGTGGGCCGCTTCGGTCTGGCTCAGATCGCGCTGGTCGATCAGCGCGTTGAGTTTGAGCGCGAGCGCCGCCTTCGCCGACAGTTCTTCCGCATCGTCGAAACCGAGATCCAGCAGCACGTTGTCGGTGCCTTGAGGGGTATCTTTGCGACTCATCATGTTCTCCTGTTCGCTGCGTAGCGGGCGAGCACTGCTTTCAACCGCTTCTCGATCAACTCCACGTCCGGCTGCGGCGTAGCGATGCCGGACTTGGATTTCTTCTGGAACGCATGCAACACATGCTCCGCGTCCCCGACCTTCACTGTGTAAACCGCGCGGAAGGTGTCGCCCCGATGGTCTTCCATCAGTTCGTACACCCCGGAACCGAGCCCCTTCCAGGGCTTGGCCGAGTCCGGCGTGCCGCCCAACTGGACGACGAACAATGACACGCCCATGTCCTTCTGCTCGGGGACGGGAAACTCCTTGAAGTCCTTCTTCGATGAGCCTTCCCAGTACAGGAGCTTGCGTTTCTCTGTCATGATTATATCCGTTCAGGTATAGATGGCAAGAGCCTGAATTGTCGCTGTTAGGAGTTCATGAATTGTCGCGACAGCGTTGCGACAATTGGGCCGACAGGATCAGCATCACTTGGTGACCTTGTTCTTCACCACGAAGACTCCTCGGAAAGCCCAGGTTCCAAGAATCGCAGGGGATCCGCGCGAGGGGAAGCCGGGTCAAGTTTCGGAAAAGACCGGCATATAGTGAGCTAGACTAAGTGATTGATAAAGCCGCTGTATCGAGCGTTGTCATAGTCCAGCGAATTACTGTACTGGAGTCATCGCGAAACAAAAAAGGGTCGGCGTCAAGCCTTTTGTGCAAAACATGCAAGGCTTGAAACCATATACGGGGCAATAGGTTAGCTCTGTTTAGTGCCACCTGAAGAGGATGCGGCGTTGTGGGCTAGGAGCCACATAAGAGCCTAGAGAAAGCAAGCCGGGTCGCACTGTGGCGGGACGAATTGCCAAGGGATAACGGGCTTGTCAGACCACTATAGTCCATTCCCTCGCACCCTATCCAGAACGAAGAACGCGCAGCATTGAGCTGCGCGTTCGGGGGGCTGGTCAGCGTAGTTGCTGTGCATTGTCAGCTTGGCTTCGGCGGCGTGGCTTTGGCTGCACCTCCCTTCCTGAATCCCCGATCCCCAACCATGAACGCCTCCAGCATATGCGGGATCAGTGTCACGGCATCGACCGCCTCGCCATACGCCTGCGCGTGCAGCGCGGCGTAGTGATCGAGGTCGGCCTTCAGGCTGGCCGGGCAGGAAAAGGTGAGCTTCGTGGATTCCGTTTTCGGGAGCGGCCCGAGCCGGAGCTTGCGTGTCGTCATCGTGAAGTCCCCTTGTTGAAGAACAACGGCTGGTAGGGTCGAAGCAAGTCCACGCACCCGCAAAAGCGTAGAAGCACGAAGGCACATGCACGGAAGTCAGGAAAGACACGGATCAGGCTCTCCGCTTTTGAAGGAGGTATGGACATGCAACCCACAAAATGGCTCAACACAATTCTCGATATATGTGAAATTACATGTCAGAATACAACAAAAACCGATTGGAGCTTGCATGGACCTTGTTCAAATCCGCATCAAGAACTACAGAAGCATACTTGATGAAGTCAATATAAATTTCGGAAAAAGAACCACTATAGTCGGGCCAAATAATAGCGGAAAAACAAACATCATAAATGCAGTGGAGGCGCTTTTTTCTGGAATTGAAAGAAATTCATATGAAATAAAAAAAGACTTGCCTGCCAATCTGGAAAGCGGCCAGACAAGCATTATGCGTCATTCTCTTTAGATGAATCCAGGGACTCTGATTTTATTTCTGCATATTCTGAAATGCAGGATTGCTTGGAATCAACAAAGCGGCAAGGCAATGAATTTCAGCTATTTTTATACTATTCGAGTACAGGTAAGCCTGTTTATCAGCTCTTCCCGAATGCCAAGATAAAACACAAGCTGTCGCAAAAGTTTAGAAATATCCATGAGAAAGAAGTCCGTAGAATATTGGGGTCTTTTTCATGCAAAACAATACCATCTGTAAAAGACCCGGATCAGCTTTTCTCACAACTAATTCTGCCCCATATCAAGAAATCTATTGCTATTGTTTTGCAACCGCATTTAAGTGTCATAAATAAGCGCCTGAGTGAAATTTCAGATGCGGTAAATTGCGTTCTTGAGTTGGGTCGCCTGGGGAAAACAAAGGTCGCCTTCGACTTATCGGAAAGTATTGAAAATACTTTGTCTAATTTTGACTTCAAAATAGATGACGGCATAAAAATGTCCGCCCGATCAAAAGGCTCGGGATTGCAGGCGGCAACAATATTGGCATCGCTCAAATGGATAGGGATGGAAGAAAAACACCTATCTCGAGAAACAATATGGCTATTGGAGGAGCCTGAATCATACCTGCACCCAGACTTGGCGAAGTCTTGTGCAGCCATCATAGATGACTTGAGTGATTGTAATAAAGTCATTATCACAACACACGCCTTGTCATTTGTCGGAAAAAATCCAGACTTCATATACGAGACCAAGATTGAGGAAAGCAAAACACAGATAAAACAGTGCCAAACCTACTCAGAAGCCACGGCATCAATAAGAAAATCATTGGGATTAAAGTACAGTGACTTCTTTCAACTTGGGAGCGCAAATTTATTTGTTGAAGGTGTATCTGACAGGGAAATTCTGACATGGGCGCTAGGTCAGGTAAGGCCACACAAGGGAAAAAATGAATTCCCCATATTGCGCAACGCTACCATTATGGATTTCACAGGTGTATCTTCGCTAAGGGATTTTTTGAAGCACTCCTATGATTTTATAAGGAACGAATCTGCTGTTTTTGTTGTTTTTGATGGCGACCCTGCAGGAGTTGATACAACAAACGCTTTAAATGGTTTTTTCTCAAACAAATCTATTCCATTTAGCCCAAACAAAGATTATGTTGTGCTTCCTAACGGATTTCCCATTGAAGGGTTGTTCCCGGACAAATTTATATCCGAAATACATGATTCTCATCCTGGGTGGTTTAGCAACTTCAATGCGGATATGAATGGAAAAATTCTTGCCTTCTCTATTAAGGACGGAAACAAGGGCAGTATGCAAAGATCGCTAATGCTGAGATCGGAGAAAGAAACTGAAGAGAAAGGCAATTATGCCTGGGCCAAGGACTTTATTTCTTTGTTTCAGCTTGCTGAAAATCAGTTAGCAAAAAAGATTGCCGACCTCCATTCAGCAGGAGTGTGGCAATCGTGATTTGTCATTCGAGAAATAACTGGGCCTATGCTTTTGCATTGATCTAACTGAACAAAAAAACGTTTGCACCTTACTCAGACAAAGACACTTACTTACACAGATGGGCCGCTCACACAGCAAGTGCCGCGGCCCGCGAGCCCTACTCAGGGGATTCGACAAGGAAGATGGCGGGCATCCAGCCGGTGCCATCGGCCAGCCGTTCGGCTTCGCTGGCAATGTCGCCTTTTTTCAACTTCTCCAGCCGGGTGACGTGCTCCGGTGCGAACTCGCCCACGGCTTCCAGAATCGCGGCCTTTGGCACATGCTGGAAATAGCCGTCTGCGGTCGGTTGCCACCATCCCGCCATGTCCAGCGCCACGGCCTGCGCCAATTCGGCACCCGGCTGGTACTGCGTTGCGCGGGGCGTCACCACGTCCACCGTGGAAGCCACACACACGGCCAGCAGCCGCACCAGTTCATCCTGCGGCTTCGCCAGCAGTGCGGCGAACAGTTCGGCGCTGTCCTCCGGCAAGGCTTCACCCGCTACCCGTTGCAGTTCGCACAGTGCCACGGCGGCGGGCGATTGCGGCCAGTCCGAGGCCATGCCTTCCAGCCGATCTTGCTGGGTCAGCTTCACACCCAGCGGCAGATCGTGGCCGTAGTGGCTACCTTGCAAGACAGTCTGCACCATGCCATGCACCAGTGCGGCCAGCGCCACCTGCGGATGCCGTGCGACTTCGATTTTCAGCGCGGCGGTACGGTGGGCACTCAAGCGTTGCGCCAGCCGGTCGGACATGGCGGCGGGCTTAGGGGCGTCGTCGGCTTCCTCGCCGTTGTCGTCGTTCCCGGCTTCGCCCTCGCTGCCGAAACCTTGCCGCAGCCGTTCAAGCGTGCGCAGTGCCTTGGCCTCGGCTTCGCGCAGCAGGCCACGATGAATCACGGCCTCGCCGTTGCGGTCGATGGTGGCGATGGCACCGGCGGCAGCTTTGACGGCTTCCCCGTAGTCCTGCAAGCCATCTTCCAGCGCTTGCAACTGTTCGCCCAGGTGTTCGCCTTCCTCCTGCAAAGCGTCGGCCTTTTCTTCATCGTCGGCGTCCAGGGCGGCATCCACGGCCTCGGCCTGCGCCTGCATCTTGGTTTGCAGCTTCTCGATGCGTTGGGCTTCACGCTTGTTCGGGCTGCGGCGCTGTCTCGGGGCGCGCTGGAAGGCTTGCAGGTCGGCATGGGTCGTGCCGGGGGTGGCATCCACCCATGCCCAGCCTTCGGCCTTCACCTCGGCGGCAAGGCTGGCCAGCTTGTCCTGCGCCAGTCGTTCCAGCAGCGTGGCATCGGTCAGATACACGCCGCTATCGGCTTCCGCGAACAGATCGCGGCGGGTGCCACCGCCTGCGGCCTCGTAAGCATCCAGCCCAACGAAGCGCACCAGCGGATGCCGGTGGGCATCAATCTCGCGCTCGGTCAGGCGGTCGCGCAGGTTGTGCGGGCTGCGCTGCCATGTGGGCGCATCGTAGAACGCGGCTTCCTGCGCGGCGTGGTCGTCGGTGATGGCAAGGGCCATCAACTGGTCAAGGCTCACGACCTCGGCCCGGTAGTCGGCAAGCAGGCGCTGCGACACGTTGGCGAGTTTCAGGCGGCGCTGCACCACCAGCGGCCTGACGCTGAAATCTGCGGCAATGTCCTCGATGGGGCGGCCTTCGGCCACCAGCGCGGCGAATGCCTTGAACTGGTCGGCGGGGTGCATGGCTTCGCGCTGCACGTTCTCTGTCAGGCTGGCGGTGCGGGCGGTGCCATCGGCCACCAGCAGGCAAGGCACCTCCCATTCCCTGCTGATACGGCGCTTCTTCGCCAGCAGCTTGAGGGCGGCAAGGCGACGGCCTCCGGCCACGACTTCGTAACGCTCGCCGTCATCGGTGGCGGTGACGATCAGGTTTTTCAGCAGGCCGACACGCTGGATGCTGGCCGCGAGTTCGGGAATCGACATGCGCGGGGTCCTGCGCACGTTGCGGCCCGTCGGGCGCGATACCAGCCGCGACAGCGGCACAAGAATCAGATTCTTGCTCGGGTCGGCGGCTTCCAGCAGCACGGCAGGCACGGCGCTAGCCGTGGCGTGGATGGGTTGGGCTTCGGTGTGGTTGAGTTGATGGCGTTCATGGTGAAAACTCCTTGCGATGATGGAATGCAGCAGCGAATGACGCGGCAAGGGTTGCTGCCTGCCCCTGCCGCGCAGGGAAATCAGGCTTTCAACTGGCGCAGGCCATCGGCCAGCAGCCACAGGGCACGATTGAGGCGAATATCGGAATCAATGCCTTGCACCGGGCGGGTCTGCTGGCGACGTCCGTTGGCGCTGCGTCCAGACAATCCGCCTTTGGTCAGGTTTTCTTGGGTGCGGTTGAACACGGTCCACAAGTCCGGGCGGCGGTCGTCGAACCTGCGCGGCATCAGGATTTGCGATTCGGTGATGGGCGCGGGCTTGTCCGGGTCTTCGTACTTGAGCGACAGCGCGGCGCGGGCGAACACTTCGGCCTCGTCTTCGTCCAGCGTGATGGCCTGCATGGATTCGCGGGATTCCAGCGCACGGTCAAAACCGTGCAGCACCTGATAGGCACCTTCGATCACTTGTTCGGCCACGTCGCCCTTATGCGGCACGCGCACATCGGCCACGGTATCGCCGCACACCAGCCCATTGCTGCACACGAAACGGAACATTCCGGCCAGCATCTGGTAGCTGCTGGTGCCATCGTGCGAGTTCAGCAGGATGATTTCGTTGGCCTCGCCTCGGGCGTTGATCTGGCTGGCGTGGCGTAGCCGGATCATGTGCTTGGTGTAGTCGCGCCGGTCTTCGTGGCGGGTGCGGGTCTGCGTCACCATGAAGGGCTGAAACCCTTCCTTGCGCAATTCAGTCAGCACCGTGGCGGTGGGGATATAGGCGTAGGCTTTCGTGGGGTGCCTCCGCAAAGATGGACGGGGCCACGCGGTGAATCTGGTCATCGGACAGCGGGGAATCGCTGCGCAGCGAGGGGGAACGGGAAGCAAAACGGGATGCGAGTTGCATGGTCTTTCTCCTGACGAAAAGGGTTTGCTGTTCAAACCGCACACCGGATTCCTAGATTCGGAGCCCAGCTTTTCGGCTGTTCGGTGCGGTTGGCACGAGGAACCCGGCTGGCCCTGTTACCACCGTCTTTCCTGAGTTCATCGCCCGCGACGTTCAGGAGCCCACGGACGTGGGCCGTCAAGGAGGAAAGCGTCAGGGTGGTGCGGCCCGCAGGCGCAGCCGAGGACACGGCCTGACGCGCCTTGATGGCACGCGGCCACGGGCTACAGTCGCGAGCAAGGTGATGGAGTCAGGAGAGACGGCTGGACATGGCAACGGCCACCGCGATGTGCAGACCGTACGCAAGCGAAACGCGCAGGCCCGAAGCTGGAAGCCGGGCCGCAGGCGTCAGCCGAGCGGAGCGAGGGGAACGATGGAAGCCCGACAGGGGCGAGACTCGCGCAGCGAGGCTCGATGCGCTACGCGCACGACAGCGCGACCGACCATTGCTCAGATGGCCGGGGACGCCCGAACCCAAAGTGGCCTTTACGATGACGGCATGCCCGAGACAGAACACGCCGATTCCAACGATTCCCTGGAACACATGCTCCAGCGCTCGGAGGCCTTGCACGAACGGTTCAACGAACTGCTCGACGACGCCGAGTTCGACGGCTCTCCACGCGGCGCGACAGCTCTGGGCATGTGCCTAGTCGTCAACGAACACGCAACAGCCTTGCATGCTATTGATGGCGCTGGGCATGCTGCCATCAGCCGTCAGCCTGATGCGGCTGCAGTTCAAAGCGCTGACCCGCGCGATGTGGCTCATCTATGCGGCCCTCGAGACAGCGATCGAGAAACTGTCGGCCTCGCTCACACGGGAAGTCGAACAGGCCGCCAAGAATTTGCCCAGCGCAAAGGGCATGATCGATCAGATCGGCAAGCGCGTCAGACAGGGTGCGCCGGCAGCAGCCCATCAGACGCAGGTCCACTTCAAGGGCATCTCCTGGAACGCCATGAACTCGTTTATGCACGGCGGCATCCATCCCCTGCGACGCAATGCCGATGGCTTCCCCGTGCATCTGGCCTGGAGGTGCTGCGCAACTCGGACGGCCTGAGGACCATGATCGCCATGATGATGGCCATCCTCACCGGCGATGAAGCCATCACCATTCCGATGAGCAAGGCCCAGTCGGCGTTCGCCGACTGCCCGCCGGACTTGCTCAAGCCCTGATGGCCGGTCATACGACACCCCGCCCGACCAGGCGCGCCTCGCGCGCATAGGCGCTCAGGCGCTTCTCAGCGTGGAATTGCAGATCACGCTAGACGGCAAACCTGCCAGTCGACGACCGAGCTGTGACCGCCACTGCCGCAGCCTCTCTTACCACTTGACCTCGATTTATGAGATAATTACTTTAGTCCATTGAAGAGTTTTTACTTTTTAATATAAATCAATTAGTTATGAAGGTGTCGGGCGAAATGATAGAAGAGCAGTCAGATTTAGCCCAGATGGTCCGCCTGGCTTTGGCCGAGCAGAGTGAGGATGTGCGCCTGTTTACGGCGCGGCTGGTCCGCAAGTACCGAGGGACGGCGCCCGACTTGGCCGAGCAGCTCGAACTGTTCCTGAAGTCGAAGCCAGTACGCAGTGTCTCTCCCATGCGCAAGCTGTCGCCTCAACCGCCAACGGCCCACGCCATGCCGGTTGACGACGAATCCCGTCTCTCTCTCCTGAAGGTGTTCAAGGACGAACCGACGAGAGATGCGCCGCTGCTGTCCAGCGATGTCGAGGATTCACTGGGGCAACTCATCGCCGAGCGCCGGCAGAGCGATCGACTTCAGGCCATGGGGCTGACGCCGACCCGCTCGGCCATCTTTGTGGGGCCGCCCGGGGTCGGCAAGACACTCACGGCCCGCTGGCTGGCTACGCAATTGAAGGTGCCGCTGTACGTGCTCGACCTGACAGCCGTGATGAGCAGCCTGCTGGGCAAGAGCGGCACCAACCTGCGGGCGGCCATCGATTTCGCCAAACGCGAGCCTTGCGTGCTGCTGCTGGACGAAATCGACGCTATCGCCAAGCGACGCAGCGATGACAGCGACGTAGGCGAACTCAAGCGCCTGGTCACGGTGATCCTGCAAGAAGTCGACGAATGGCCTGCCAGCAGTGTATTGCTGGCGGCCACCAATCACCCGGAACTGATCGATCCGGCGCTGTGGCGACGCTTCGACCTGGTGGTCCAGTTCAAGACGCCCGATGAACAGGCGGTCAAGGAAGCCATCAAGCGATTCTTGGGGCCGGACTACGCCCTTTTTGCCCGTTGGATCGACATCCTGGTGTTTGCATTCGCCGGCCATTCGTTCAGCGACATCGAGCGCGACGTGCAGCGCTTCCGGCGTGCCGTGGCGCTGGGCACGACCACCGACGCCGATCTGGTCGAAGACTTCATGAAGGCGCGTGCTTTGGCGCTCGATAGGCAGGGCCGCATCGACCTGGCAGTGATGCTGGCCAAGCAGACCCGCCTGTCCCAGCACACTGTTTCCGACATCACCGGGGTGAGCCGGGACACGATCCGAAAGTACACCAATGAGACGTCTGCGGTACGAAAGGCCGCACAACGGAGAAAGGCTGACGCATGAGCCAAACCAATTTCCTGATCGGTCGTGGCGAGCTGCTGACCCATGACATCGTCGGCCCGAAGCGCATGCCAGGCAAGGCCGAGGTCTACACGTTCGCGCAGGCGCGGGAGCGAATGGTTCCTCAGTTCCGCAGTGCAAGCAAGGCGCTGGACGAGCTATCTGCTGACGCTTGCCCGGGCGACTTCGCGGTAGCCCGGCTGATGATGAATCCCAGCTTCATCGCGCGCTCGTATTTTCCGACAGGACTGCTGCGTAGTACGGGACTGGAGTCCATTGGGAGCCGTACCGTCAAGGTCAAGCCGCAGGCCTGGACCCGCAAGGGGCAGCCGCATGAAACCACAACTACCGAACTGTTTGTCGCCGGCAAGCGCCAGGCTTTCCGCAACCTCTCCCGATGGACGGAAACCATTGAGGCGGAATCCGACGAGGGCGAAGATCTTGCCCACATCGAACAGTTTGCCGCCTTTGCGCCAGCAGAGCGAATCGTGGGCCTCGGCGGCCCGAAGGATCGCTTTTTCGAAGTAGGCCTACATCTGCTACCGGATGAAGACCCGGGCCTAATCCAGAAGGCTTTCGTGAAGTTCGCGCAGCGGGAAGGCGTGAAGGTCCACAGTGAAGTCGATTTCATCGCCGGCAATCTGTGGTTCGTGCCGGTCGAGGGCAAGTCGCGCAACATTGAGCGGCTGGCCAGCTTCGCCTTCGTGCGGGTGATCCGTCCCGTGCCAAAGCTGCGTGGCATCCGTCCCTTGCAGCGCAGCGGTGGGCCCTCAGTGGGATGCAGCCTCCCCACCGAACAGGCCCTTTCATCCGAACCTCGTGTCGCCATCCTGGACGGTGGCCTGCCCAAGCACCATCCGATTGGCCCCTGGCTGCGCTCGTACCGCAAGCTCGACGAAGACGCCGACGATGATCCGGACGGTCCGGAGCATGGCTTGGGCGTGACCTCGGCCGTGCTGTTTGGTCCGATCCAGCCCAACGGTACGGCCGGCAGGCCGTTCGCCCCGGTGGACCATCTGCGCGTGCTGGACCAGGAGGCGGCCGGCGAAGATCCATTGGAGTTGTATCGCACACTCGGTCTCATCGAGCAGGTTCTGCTGTCGAGGTCCTACGAGTTCATCAACCTGAGCCTGGGCCCCGATCTCGAAGTGGAGGACCGGGAAGTCCACGCTTGGACGTCCGTTATCGACGAGTTGCTCAGCGACGGCGACACGCTCATGACCGTGGCCGTTGGCAATAACGGAGAACGGGACCGCGAGCTCGGCTACAACCGCGTGCAGGTTCCATCGGATTGCGTGAATGCGCTCGCGGTAGGCGCAGCTGACGACACCGATGCTGGCTGGGCACGCGCACCCTACAGCGCGATCGGGCCGGGCCGCAGTCCTGGCGTCATCAAGCCAGACCTGATGGCGTTCGGTGGCAACCCAGCAGCCAAATACTTTCATGTGTTGGCGCCGAACGTGAAGCCGGTGCTGACGCCGCAGTTGGGTACCAGCTTCGCGGCTCCGTACCTGCTGCGTAGCGCGGTCGGCGTACGCGCGATCCTGGGCGGAGATCTGACGCCGCTCGCCATCAAGGCCCTTCTGGTTCACGCGGCCGATCCCGGCGAGCATGATCCGGTCGAAGTGGGTTGGGGCAAGATTCCTGAGGACGCGCTCGACATTATCACCTGCCCGGATGGTGTGGCCCGCGTGGTCTACCAGGGCGAGCTCAAGCCTAGTAAGTACTTGCGTGCCAGCCTGCCGCTGCCCAAGGATGGACTACTTGGCAAAGTGCGCCTAAAGGCGACCTTCTGCTATGCCTCACCCACCGATCCGCAGGATGCCGCGGCCTACACCAAGGCCGGTCTCGAAGTCGTCTTCCGGCCCAACGACGAGAAGATCAAGGACGGCAAGAGCAACGCGGATACCAAGGGCTTCTTCGACTTGAATAAGTTCGCCACCGAGCAGGAGCGGCGTTCGGATCAGGGCAAATGGGAGACTGTGCTGCACGGCTCCAAGAAATTCTACGGGTCCAGCCTCAAGAACCCCGTGTTCGACATCCACTACAACGCCCGCGACGGCGGCGGTCGGGCGACCGGTGCCGAGAAGATCCGCTATGCACTCATCCTCTCGGTCGAAGCGCCGAAGCACGCCGATCTCTACAACGACATTCTGCGCGCCTATGCCAAGACATTGGTGCCAATCCAGCCGCAGGTGACTTTGCCGATCCGCATTCGGTGACGGTGGAAGGGAAAATTCATGTACAGAACGGATTGACTGGCAAGGAGAGGACCGATGCCGAAACCCTTGAAAAGCAAGGACAAAAACGGGAGGGCGTTCGCGCGACCACCGGACATCGAGGCCTGTTTGCAGAGGCTGGAGTCGGTCGATGCCAAGACACGCCTGCAGGCCTTCGCCATCTCGTCGAGGAAGAGCGACAGCTATGTGCCGTCGGAAGCACTGACGTATTTCCTGCGGCGCGCCCATGCGACGGGCGAAAATGATGAGTTCAAGCAGCTTTTCGGACTGCTTATGAAGCGTGTCGGGCAGTCTCTGCATGCATCGATCCCGGACTCTCGTATGGCCGGGGCACGAGACATCCGAGAAGAGGCCATGAGCCGATTCGCTGAGCGAATCGCCAAGGACTGCAGCGGCCGCTTCGCTATGTTGGATTTCTTTGAAGTGCGGTTCGACCTGGCAATTGCCAGGTTCCGCAAGAGCGTGCTGAGACAGATTGGTCCGACCTCGGTCCTTACCGTGCCGCTGTCCGCGGATGAGGGTCAGGACATTTCACCGGAGGTCGAGGCAGCAGCGGCCGACTTCCTCAGAGGCGACCCTCAAAAAATTGACGACCCGGCTTTCCGGTTGGAGCTCGACGCTGCGATTGACGCATTACCAGACGATCAGAGACGGGTCGTTGGCTTGCGACGGCAAGGCTTCCAGATCCACTCGAAGGACCCGAATATTATGACTATCGCGAAGATGCTCCAGTGCGATGAGAGAACCGTGCGCAATCGCCTCGACCGTGCCTACAAGACCCTCAGGTCTGATCTGCAGGAGGACGCATGAGTACGTCAAAGCCTTTCGCTGCAGACGAGGAATCTGTGCTGATGGCGTTTTCCATGGAGCCCAGCCATGGCCGCGAAACGCTGGAGCGCTACGTCAGAGAGTACCCGCAGCATGCGACCGCGCTGATCGACTGTTCGATCGATCTGCTTTATGAGGTGCCAGAAAGCGATGTTCCGGCGATCGAAGTGCCGGACAGCGCGGTTGATAAGGCCTGGCAGCGATTCGTGCGGGCTGTCCAGCAGCCCGATGCGGAGGCTGCGAATCCGTTCATCAAGCTCAATACGAGCAGCTTCAAGTCGCTCGCACGCAGCCTGGGCGTCAGCAATCTCTTCCTCATGCGTGTGCGCGATCGGGCCATTCGTACTGCCACCATTCCTGCCCGATTCGTCGAAAAGCTTGCGTCAGAACTGGGTGTCACCGTTCAAGCTGTGAACGCATACCTGCAGGGGCCACCGGGCATGGTTTCCGGACATGCTTTTCGGTCCAATGTGAAGCCAAGTGTGGGCGAGCAGATCACGTTCGACCAAGCTGTCGCGACTTCACAACTCACGCCGGAACAGCAGGCGACGTTAAAGGCACTGTCGGACTGAACGATGGACGCCACCGAGGCCGCTCGACTGGAAGCAGAACGCCTGCACCGTGCGAACGTCGCGGCCGGCGGAGATCCGACCCGGCCTTTAGTGTTTGCGCTTCAGGAAGCCTCAAATCGCGGCTTGGATGTGTACGCGCTGCGAGAAGGAGACCCACAGCTTAAGGGAGGCAAAGCCACGTTCGACTGTCAGGCTGGAGGCATCCTCTACGAGGATCGTGGATCGGACTTCGAGCGTGCGTTTTTGATTGCACACGAACTCGGCCATGTCGTGCTGGAAGGTGGCACACTCGACGTGGTGACGGTGTATGTCGAGCCCGACCGACCGTTGAAGGACGCGCCGGTGGGCGTCGATCGTGTCCTTGACTACGGGGCGCGCGAGCGACGTGAAGTGAAGATGGACCTCTTCGCGCGCGAGTTCCTGCTGCCGCGCTCCGTGTTGCGCGACTTGCATATCTACGACGGGCTGGGATCCGACGCAATCGCGACGCGCTTCGGCGCACCGCTCGCTGTGGTGCAGCAGCAGCTCCTGGATGCACTGCTGCTGCCACCCGTCGGGGAGCCGCACCCCGCGGGCGTCCGCGCGGCGGCGGGTCCGCTCACCTCAGACCACACGCAGGCTCAGGCAGCCGCACATAGGGGCTTGGCATTCCAGCTGCAGGCAGGGCCGGGCACCGGCAAGACGCGGACGCTTGTTCGCCGCATCGAGGTGTTGCTTGCGGATGGCGTCGATCCCACCACGATCCTGGTACTCACTTTCTCGAACAAGGCGGCCAATGAACTGTGCGAGAGGATTGCTGCGAGAAACCCTGTTGCGGCGGCAGCGATGTGGATTGGCACATTCCACGCATTCGGCCTGGACATCGTTCGCCGTTTCCATGACCGACTCGGACTGCCCGCAGACCCGCGTCTGATTGACCGGACGGAGGCCATTGAACTCCTGGAGGACGAGTTTCCGCGGCTCGACCTGAAGCACTATCGCAATCTCTGGGACCCAGCCCTGGATTTGAGCGACATGCTGAGCGCGATCTCACGCGCCAAGGATGAGGTCATCGATGCTGCGGGTTATCGCGCCCTCGCGCAGTCTATGGCGATCCAGGCGGGGGCCGACCAGGACGCCGCGGTCCGCGCGCAGAAATGTCAGGAGGTCGCCATGCTCTTCGAGGCGTACGAACGGCTGCTGACCGCGCGCCACCTACTGGACTTCGGTGACCTGGTAGCGCTGCCGGTGCGTCTTGTCGAGGGTAGCGCCGAGGTCAGGGACGCACTACGTGCTCGCCATGAGCATGTGCTGGTAGATGAATACCAAGATGTCAACCGCGCCTCGGTCCGGCTCCTGAAGGCCATCGTCGACGGCGGCCGCAACCTGTGGGTTGTCGGCGATGCACGCCAGTCCATCTACCGCTTCCGCGGCGCCTCCGCGACAAACATCGCACGCTTTGCGATCGATTTTCCCGGCGCGCAGGCCGCGCAGCTTGGCATTAACTATCGCTCCGACGAGCGGATCGTCAATGTGTTCACCGAGTTCGCGCGCGGCATGCAAGCATCCGCCGGTGCGTTGCCGCTGAACCTGCAGGCCGAACGTGGCTCTACAGGAGCAGGGGTTGAGCTTCGCGTTGCCGGATCGCCTGGCGATGAAGTCTCCGCGATTGCAGCGTCGATCACGGCCCTGCACGAGCAGGGTATTGCCTATGGTGACCAAGCGGTGCTGTGCGCATCCAACGCGCGCCTGAACGCCATTGCCGAAGGCCTTGAGGCCAGGGGCATTCCCGCGCTGCACTTGGGTAGCTTGTTTGAGAGGCCGGAAATCAAGGATCTGCTGGCGTTGCTCTCGCTGGTGACCGACCCGCGGGCGGCCGCGATGGTGCGCGTGGCAACCATGGCTCGGCACCAAATGCCCTTGAAGGATGTCATGCGGGTCATTGAGCGACTGCGGACGACGAATCCAGCTTCGCTGGATTGGTTGGCAATACACGCCGGAGTGGATGGCCTGGCAGACGGCAGTCGAGAAGCGCTCTCTCGCCTGTCCGCGCTCTTTGCAGGTGTGAACGCATCGACCGACCCCTGGCTCTTACTTGCTGGATGGACGATCGATGGTCTCGGACTCGCGAAGACGCTTTATTTGGCTGGTGATCCGCAGAGTCGCATGCAATGTCTGGCTGTCTGGCAGTTCTTGAACTTCTGTCGCCGGCAGCCAAGAGGCCAAGGCATGCCAGTGGTTCGCCTGCTTGATCGCGTCAGGCGGTTAGTTCTGCTCTCTGAGGATCGTGGATTGAGCCAGTTGCCCCGCAGTGCCGAGAACATCGAAGCAGTGCGCCTGATGACCATCCACGGAAGCAAGGGGCTGGAGTTCGATGTCGTTCATTTACCTGGCATGGTAACGTCCGGCCTACCGCGCAACAACGTGCCGCCGCGTTGTCTTCCGCCGGACGGTCTGATCCATGGTTCGGAGGGACTGACCGGCATCGAGGCGGTGAAGGCCGGCCACGACGAGGAAGAAGAGTGCTTGTTCTTCGTAGCGCTTTCGCGAGCGCGCGATAGGCTGCAGCTGTATGCCTACGCCAGGCAGGCAGATGGTCGTACGCGTAGCGCCTCCAAGTTTATCGCTCCGATCGAGCGACTCCTTGTTCGTCCGGTACCGGTGCCGTTGCAAGCCGGCTCGACATCGACGGGCACGCCTCTCGCCATCACATGGCAAGGTCGTCCCCAATGGACCGACATCCAAGTCAACCTCTTCGAGCGGTGCCCGCGCCGCTTCTTGTACACGCACGTGCTGAGGCTTGGAGGTCGGCGAACTGAAACCGCATTCATGAAGATGCACAACGTCGTGAGCGACGTGTTAGATTGGCTGAAACGAGAGCACGAGACGACAAGTCCCACGGTCGACGAGCTGGCAGCACGCTTCGAGGAAGCCTGGTGCTCCAAGGGTGCGACAGAGCATGGATATGCGGAGGACTACCGCCGCATCGGCAAGCGGCTCGTCGATTTCCTCATCGAGAGCCGGAATCGTGACGTGGCCGCGCCGGCGCCACCGATCTCGCTTGGTTGGGCCGAGGGCGAGATCCTCGTCACCCCGGATGGTGTAGCTCACGGAGCCAGTGGCCGGGTCACGGTGCGGCGCGTCATGACGGGCAAGCAGCGCTCGAACGCCTTCGATGATATTGAGTACACAATTCTCCAACTCGCCGCCGTCCAGGCTTATGGACCACATGCGCAGGTCGAGGTGACCTACCTCACCAGCGAAACCATCCAGCCGATGGAAATCACGTCGCGCAAGCTGGAATCCAGGCGCGAGAAGCTGCAGACCTTCCTTCAGGCAATGCAGGCCGGGCAGTTCCCCTCTAAGCCCGAGGCTCGTAGCTGTCCGCGCTGCCCGCACTTCTTCCTCTGCGGCGAGTTGCCCGGAGGGGGGGGTGGGTACAAGAAAAACTTTGATCGACCTTTCCGGTCTGGCAGCTGGGCTGCGATTGATCAAGTAAGGGGCTAGAAAACCTGCAATCCCGCAGATGACGGCTCCCTATGAGGCAATCAAATGCAAACCCAAACCACCAGCGGTGATGACCGCTTCGATGTCGAAGATGTTGCTGCGGCGATCCGCGAAGGCCGCAGCCTGCGGCCAGCGGCGCTCTACCGGATCGTCGTCCTGGACGACCAGCTCCACGAACGTCACGTCGATCTCTCCGATCCGGTGCCGACCGGGCGCCAGATCCTCCAGGCCGCCGGATCGCGCCCGGCCGATGAGTACAGCGTTTATGCGATTTTGACCTCTGGCGAGTTTGAGGACCTGCGTCTGGACGAAACCTACGATCTGCGCGGCCGCGGTGCGGAACGTTTCGTCATCTTCCAGACTGATCGCGCGTTCAAGTTCACGATCGATGACCGGCAACTGGAGTGGGGCAAGCCCAGCATCAGCGGCCGCGTGCTCAAGGCGCTGGCCGGTGTCCCGCCAGAGACCTACGACGTTTATCTCGAAGTGCGGGGCGGGGGCCAGGACATTCTGATCCGCGACGGCGACCTGATTGATCTGGGTAAGCCGGGCATCGAGCGCTTCATCACGCTGATCCGTGACACCACTGAAGGGCTGCTCACGCTGCCCGAAGCGGACCAGCGCTATCTGAGCAGCCATGGTGTGGCTTTCGAGATGGTGAGCGACGGTGCGCACACGGGCGTCATCTTCAAGCAGTTGCCGCTGCCCTCCGGAAAGCTCAACCACGCCACGACCGATGTGCTCGTTCTCCTGCCGCCGGGCTACCCCGATGTTGCGCCGGACATGTTCTATTGCGACCCGTGGCTGACGCTGCAAAGCGTTGGGCGCTACCCTACCTGCGCTGACCAGGCCCACGCGTTCCAGGGCCGCAGCTGGCAGCGCTGGTCGCGCCACAACACAGCGTGGCGCCCGGGCATCGACGGCCTGCACACTATGCTCAAGCGCATCGAGCACGCCCTGGCGGAGGCGAAGTGATGTCGCCGGCCGCTCTGGACATCGTCCTGCTGGAGCCGCACGAGGCGGCCCTGCGCTTGCTGCTGCAAAGGGAAAACGGTGCCGAGGCATCCGCCTACGTGCTGTTCGGCAAGGCTGACATCTCTGCAGACCCCTGGTCGGGAGTGCCTCGCACCAGATTGATCTCGCACGAAGTCATCCCCGTCGCGGCCGATGAAATGGTCTCCGCATCGCCTGTCCATGTCACATGGTCCACCCGAGGCTTCATGCGCATTCTCGGCATCGCGAAAGAACGGGGCTTGGTTGCGGGCCTGGTACACACGCATCCGAACGCGGCAGCGTTCTTCTCCGACCAGGATGACCGAAACGAGTCGGAGCTGGCCCGGACGGCGTTCAACAAGGGCGTTTCCGGCCTAGCCAGCATGGTGTTCGGCCGCGATGACGCCATCGCGGGCAGGCTCTGGACTGCACCCGGCAAGACGGTCATGTCATCCTCGATCTCGCTGGTAGGAAGCCAGATCAAGATCGCGCGCACGGTGGCTGCGGCTGACGAAGATCAATTCCTGGCGCGGCAGGCCGCGCTCTTCGGCCAAGGGTTCAATCCAGTCGTGCGCGGGCTGAGGGTGGGTGTCGTAGGGGGCGGCGGCACGGGCAGTGCTGTCGCGATGCTATTGGCGCGGCTGGGCGTCGGCTTTCTGGGGCTGATGGACAAAGACACCATTGATGTCACCAATCTCAACCGCGTGCATGGCTCGCGCACCGCAGATGTGGACGCCGGCTTGGCCAAGGTGGACATCCTCGCGCGCGAGATTCGCGCCGCGGGTCTCGGCACCCAGGTCGTCACCAACGAGGAGTGGGTCGGCCATCCTGATCTGCGCGATCTGCTGCGCTCCTGCGACGTGCTGTTCGGCTGTACCGACGACCATCAGGGGCGGCTGACGCTCAACCGCCTGGCGCACTACTACGGCATCCCGCTCATCGATGTGGGCCTGCGCATGCGCGCGGCACGCAGCGGCGCGGACTACGACATGACGGGGCGCGTGTCGACGATTGGGCCCGGTAAACCTTGTCTCATGTGTCTGGGAGTAGCCGATCCGCGCCGCGCTGCGGCCGAAGGACTCCGGCGCAGCGACCCGGCCGAGTTCGAGCGGCGTAAGGCGGAGGCCTATGTGGACGGCGGCGGCGACCCGGCGCCTGCGGTGGTCACGTTCACCACGGCCATCGCCTGCGCGGCCGTCGATGAACTCATTCAGGGACTGACCGGTTTTCGCGGTCCTGCGGGCATGTCGCACAACAGGATTCGCCGCTTTGACCGCGTAGAGGATCGCACCATGACCTGCCGCCCCTTGGCGTCTTGCCCGGTTTGTGCCAGCCAGGCGAGCTGGGGGCGCGGCGATGTCAACCCATTCCTCGGAGTGATCGGATGACCATGAAGCGACTTATCGCGCGCGCGCTGCGACGGCTCGGGTGGCTGCGCTACGACCTGCTCGCTTCTCCGGTCGCGCAGCATCCGGGCAAAAACGCCGTGCCGCCCGGAGAGCTGTGGGTAGTCATCGACACCGGCGTCAAGAAGTGGGCTTGCATGAGCTGCCCCGGCGGTTGTGGCGTACAGATATCGCTTTCCCTTAACCCGGATCGACGCCCCCGGTGGTCTGTCGAAACAGACTTCTGGGGGCGGCCAACGATGTCCCCCTCCATCCACCAGCATCGGGCATGTTCCTGTCACTTCTGGGTAAAGAAGGGTTTGATCGAGTGGTGCCAGTAGCTACCCACCCGGTACCATGTCTGGCCGATACGCAATCGACGCTGCCTTTGCCAAGCTCCAGGAGAAATCCACCATCCGCTGGTCGACTGCTGTTTCGGATCAGATTCCGAATATTCGTCTTTGAGGTTCAGCAACTCCAGCACGTCCGAGCCCTTGATTGCATCGTCAGGCTTTGGCGAGCACCTCGGTCTCGTAGAACTGGCAGGCATGGTCATCCTTGACCGACAGCAGCCGGACATAGGCCGACCACGGCAGGGTGAAGACCTGGCGAAATTCGGAGAGGTCGAATTTCCGAGACAGTGTCTCGGAAATTGCTTCAAGGGGGTAAGCGGCGAAGAAGCGCCGCATGTTCTCCAGGTTGTCCGGACTGAGCCCGTGCCCAAAGCGCGCCGTCAAATCAGCGGACAACCGCGCCATCAACTGCTCGCCGTAACCGGCCCGCCGCCTACCTTTCTGCTCGGCCTCTACGAGGCCTGCGGCCAATCTCCCAATAGCTGGCCGTCATCAGCGCATTGACACTGCGCGCCGCCGCCAGGCGTGCCGCGTCCAGCAGCTCCATGATGCCGCCGTGGATGCCGGCATAGCCAGCCGGTAAGGCAGCGGGTTTCCGCGTTGCCACGGGCATCGTCCTTGTCATGCTGTCACCTCCGTAGAGCGGGATGCCCCGGTAATCGCCAATCGCCTACTCGCCACCAGTTCGGCCGCATCCCGCACCGGCTTGTCCTCGGTATGAACATAGTGCATAAACATCGCCACGGTCTTGTGACCTGTGAGCTTCATGCCCACCTTGGTCGGCACGCCCGAGTTGGCAATGTCGGTCGTCGCCCGGTGGCGGATACCGTGCGTGCCAACGTGCGGCACGCCAGCAGCCTTGAGTGCGCGCGTCCAGCCACCGTAGTGCTCACCGTGGGTTAGGTGCCGGGTCGGGTCGTTCGGCGACGGTAGGACATAGGGGCAACCTTCCCAGCGCGGTGCCGTCGAAAGCAGCCGATAGGCTTCCTCGCTCATGGGCTTGGAGATGCCACCCGTCTTGCTGTCGGGCCAGACCACCCGCCGCTTTTCCAGATCAATCCAATCCCATTCGAGCGGGCAGATTTCGGAGCGACGGGCGGCGAACTCGAATTGCAGACGGATCGCCAGCGGGATGACGTAGTTTTCCAGTCCTTCCGCCTCCAGGTGTTCCAGGTGACGGAATATCCGCACCAGTTCATCGTCCACGATGAGCCGTGTTTCCTTGCCGGGGGGGTACATCGGGACGTGACGGCACGGATTCGTGCCGTCAGGGCGAAGCCCCCACACTTCGGCTAAGTTGAACATCTTGCGCAGCACGCCAAAGGTACGATTTGCCTCGGCCTGCTTGTAGGCCAGTTTCTTCATCAGCGCAGCCACGTCTGGGCGCTTCACGTCCTGCACCTTCATCCTGCCCATGATCGGGATGATGCAACGGTCAATGACGCCCTGGTAGCCGCACTGGGTGCTGGGCTTGTTGCGCTGCTTGGAGTAGTCCTCCATGAAGGTGTGGCAAAACTCCTTCATGGTCGGTGCCTTGCGGGCGGCATTCTTGGCCGCGCTGGGGTCGCCACCCTTGCGTACCTCGGCCAGCCACTCCTGCGCCATCGTGCGCGCCTGATCGACCGTCAGTTCCCCATACTGGCCCATGGCGGGCTTGCGGCGCTCGCCGGCATTCGTGCGGTACTGGAGCATGAACACCTTGCGGCCCGCCGGGGTGATCTTGCACAGGAAGCCAGGCACTACGGTATCCCGTAGTTCGACGGCCTTGTCTTGGGGTTGTGCCGCATCGCCTGCGGACTTGGTGAGCTTGATCTTCGCCATGATGACTCCTCGGAAAGCCCGGTTTCCAAGAGCCGCCAGGGAGCCACGCGAGGGGAAGCCGGGTCAAGTTTCGGAAAGCACCGGCATATGTTGAACTCGCCTAAGTGATTGATAAACCTGCTGTATCGGGCCTTGGCGTAGTCCAGCGAATTACTGTACTGGAGTCATCGCGAAACAAAAAAACCGCCGCGCCGCAACCATCGGGGTGCGGCGGGGCGGTTTTGCAGGGAAACTACCCTTGCATCACACCGTTTTTAGCAGCAGCGCATTCACCCGCTTCACGAAGTCGGCGGGATCGGCCAGGCTGGCGCCTTCGGCCAGCATGGCCTGATCCAGCAGCAGTTGAGACCAGTCACCGAACTCGGCGTCCTGCGCAGCCTGTATCCTGCCCAGCAGCGCGTGCTCGGGATTGATTTCCAGGATAGGCTTGACCTCCGGCGCTTCCTGCCCGGCTGCCTGGAGCATGCGCAGCAGATGCGGGCTGAGCTCGTGCTCGTCCACCACCACGCAGGCGGGCGAATCCACCAGGCGGCCTGTGACGCGGACATCCTTTACCTTGTCGCCCAGCGAGGCCTTCAGGCGTTCGACCAGCGGCTTGAAGGTCTCGGCCACTTCGGCCTGATGCTTTTTTTCTTCTTCGTCGGACAGGTTGTCCAGATCCAGACCGCCCTTGGCGATGGACAGCAGCGGCTTGCCGTCGAAATCGCGCAGATAGGACAGCATCCACTCGTCGACCCGGTCCGACAGCAGCAGGACCTCGAGCCCCTTCTTGCGGAAGATCTCCAGGTGCGGGCTGTTGCTGGCCGCGGCAAAGGTGTCGGCACTGACGTAATAGATTTTGTCCTGCCCTTCTTTCATGCGCGACACATAGTCGGCCAGCGACACCGTTTGCGCAGAACCCTCACCCTGGGTGGACGCGAAACGCAGCAGTTTGGCGATGCGTTCCTTGTTGGCGGCGTCCTCGCCCACGCCTTCCTTGAGCACCTGGCCGAACTGCTCCCAGAACAAGGTGTAGTCCTCAGGCTTGTTCTCGACCATGTCTTCCAACAGCGACAGCACGCGCTTGGAAGAACCTTCGCGGATGGCGCGCACATCGCGGCTTTCCTGGAGGATTTCACGGGATACGTTCAATGGCAGATCGGCCGAGTCGATCACGCCGCGCACAAAACGCAGATACATGGGCAGCAGTTGCTCGGCGTCGTCCATGATGAAAACGCGCTTGACGTAGAGCTTGACGCCGCGGCGCCCTTCGCGATCCCACAAGTCCATGGGCGCGCGCCTGGGGATGTACAGCAGCTGCGTGTACTCGCTGCGACCCTCTACCCGGTTGTGCGTCCAGACCAGCGGGTCGTCGAAATCGTGGGCCACATGCTTGTAGAACTCTTTGTACTGCTCGTCGGTGATATCCGACTTGGAACGCGTCCACAAAGCATTGGCCTGGTTGACGGTTTCCCATTCCTTGGTCTTGATCTGCTCGGACTTCTCGCTGTCCCATTCCTCTTTGTGCATCTGAATGGGCAGGGAAATGTGATCCGAATAGCGGCGCAGCACTTCGCGCAAGCGGTAGCCATCAAGGAAATCGTCTTCATCCTCGCGCAGATACAGCGTAACCGACGTGCCGCGATCCGCTTTTTCGACGGTCGTGATGGAGAACTCGCCCTCGCCGTTCGATTCCCACAGAATCGCGTCGGTTTCCGCCGCGTCGGCCCGGCGGCTGAGCACCGAGACCTTGCCGGCCACGATGAACGAAGAATAAAAGCCCACGCCGAACTGGCCGATGAGCTGCGCATCCTTCTGCTTGTCGCCGGTAAGCTGGGAGAAGAATTCCTTGGTGCCAGAGCGTGCAATCGTACCCAGGTTGGCCACGGCCTCGTCGCGCGACATGCCGATACCGTTGTCCGAAATCGTCACTGTACGCGCCTGCTTGTCGTATTCCACACGGATGCGAAGCTCGGTGTCGCCCTGGAAAAGATCAGGATTATCAATCGCTTCGAAGCGAAGCTTGTCGCAGGCATCCGACGCATTGGACACCAGTTCGCGCAGGAATATCTCCTTGTTGCTGTACAGCGAATGAATCATCAGGTGCAGCAATTGCTTGACTTCGGCCTGGAAGCCCAGCGTTTCAGAGGCAGTTTGTGTATCGGTTTGAGTCATGTGGCAGTCCGGGATAAACAAGACAAATGGAAAACGCACCGGCCCGAGACAAGATCGGGCCGATGCTCGCCGCGGCCAACAGCGCCGCGGAAGGTTATTCATCTATATGGGGTGATGGCGCGGATTTTCAAGTCGGGCCAGTCAAATTTCATATTCGGTCACAAACAGCAGTCCTAGCCGGACGGGATATTTTCCCGGAAAATCACCTGCAGGCGCGGCATATAGGTCGGCTCGGGGGCATTTCTGACGACGGACGCCAACAGCTTGACGATCTCCCGCGCCTCCACCCGCGCATTCTGGTCGATGATGGCATCCATGCTGCGATCGAGCAGCAGGCGGCGGCTCGAGTCCGTCAGTTCGTGGCCAATGAATACCACGCGCCGCGCCAGGCCGCTTTCGTGCAGGGCGCGCGCAATCCCCTCATTGCCCGCGCCGATGTTGTAAATCGCGGCCGGCGGCCCTTCGTGCAGCAGGCCGCGCGCCGCCTCATAAGCCCGCTCCCTGTCGTCGCCGACCTCCAGCAGGCGAGATATCTCCAGTTGCGGAAAATCCTCGCCCAGCATGGCGCGAAACCCCATCTCGCGCTCCTCATGTCCGCGATAAGCCAGCGACCCGGCGAACACGGCCACCTTCCGCCCCTGCTGCGCGCCGACGAACCGCCCCAACAGCAAGGCGGCCAGGCGACCGGCCGCGCGATTGTCGATGCCCACATAGCCAACCCGGCCCGAGGCGGGGATGTCGGACACCAGCGTACTCACCGCCACACCCTTGGCCTGGGCCGCCGCAATCGCCTCACGCACCTGGGGATGGTCCAGCCCCACCAGTCCAATGGCATCGGTACGCGAACTGAGCTCATACAGCTTGTCGGCCAGCCTGTCCGCATCAAAGCCGTCGATCAAATGCAGCTGCGCAGAAACCTGCGGCCTGGCCTGGGATTCGCCGAGCAAATGGCGGCCCAGCTCCACCATGAAACTGTTGGACCCCGCCGGCAGGATGAAATCCATGCGGACATCGCCCACCATGGTGCGGGCGCCGCCCCCGAAATATCCCAGCCGGTTCGCCACCTCGATCACGCGATCGCGCGTCTTGACACGCACCCCGTCCCGGTCATTGAGCACCCGATCAACGGTTGCCGTGGAAACGCCAGCCTCATGAGCGATGCGCGAAACCGTAGCCCGCATGATGATTTTTCCTTTTTTCGATGCGGCGTGCCGGCCAGGCCATTGCCTGTGGGACGCCCCTGCATATCAGAAAATGATGGTTTTGATGTTTTTTTATGATTGAGATTGAATCATACACTGCGGATAATGTCGAAAAACACCGATAAGGACGCCCCCGCAACATCAGGCGCATCCAACTTCTTCAAGGTAGAGACATGTCAGCACCTCAATTCGAACCGGACGTCCACGTTCGTGAATCCCGCTATCGCATCGGCTGTATCGGCGCCGGCATGATCATGTCCGAGTGCCATCTGGCTGCCTATAAAAAAGCAGGCTTTCAGGTCGTGGCCATTGCCTCCCGGACGCAACAGCATGCCGCCGAGGTCGCCAGCCGCTGGGAGATCCCCACTGTCCATGCCTCGCCGGATGCCCTGATCGCCGACCCCGATATCGACATCGTTGACCTGGCCTTCCCGCCGGACCAGCAGCCCGCCCTGATACGCGCAGCGCTGGCCGCGCCGCACATCAAGGCCATTCTTGCGCAAAAACCCCTGGCCCTCTCGCTGGACGAAGCCCGCCTCCTGCGCGACGAAGCCAAGGCAGCGGGCAAGATATTGTCGGTGAACCAGAACATGCGCTACGACCAGTCCATGCGCGTGCTCAAGCAGATACTTGACCAGGGCCTGCTGGGCGAGCCCGTGTTCGCCCAGATCGACATGCATGCCATTCCCCACTGGCAGTCATTTCTTGAGCATTACGACCGCCTGACCCTGGCGAACATGAGCGTGCACCACCTGGACGCACTGCGCTATCTGTTCGGCAATCCGCAATCCGTGACCAGCACTACCCGGAAAGATCCGCGCACCGCGTTCGAGCACAGCGACGGCCTGGTCGTGACCACTTTGCAATATGCCAGCGGCCTGCTCGCGCTGTCGGTCGAGGACGTATGGTCCGGCCCCAGGGAAAGCGACTATGACGACGACCAGCACATACGGTGGCGGGTGGAAGGCACGCAGGGTGTCGCCCACGGCACCATAGGCTGGCCTACCGGCAAACCCTCAACCCTCACCTACGCATCCCGCAGCGCCACCGGCGGCAAATGGGTCAGCCCCCAGTGGGAAACCATGTGGTTTCCCGACGCTTTCGTCGGCGTCATGGAACAGCTGCAATACGCCCTGCGCAGCGGCACGCCCCCCGCACTCTCGGTCGCGGACAACGTACAGACCATGGAACTGGTCGAGGCGGCATACCGGTCCATCCAGGAACGCCGGACCGTCGATCTGTCCGATATCGCACAAGACAGCTGATTACACGCAAGCCGATTTCACGCGCCGGAACCACGCGCACTACATAAACCAGAAAGGAGAGACAGGCATGATACAGGCAGGCATCTTTACCGGATATTTTCCCTATGAGCTGGAAAAAACCGCGGAAGTCATCCGTTCGCACAACTTCAACACCGTACAGCTGGACCTGCATTTCAAGGGCATGGATCTTGGCCTGGGACAGATCACCCAGGACAAGTGCGCCACCATACGCGACACCTTCCGGGACCACAATCTGCCGGTCTCGTGCATTTCGGCCTACACCAATATCGTCCATCCCGACAAGGACGAGCGCAAGCGCCGCAATGATTATCTGAAAGAAATTCTTGCGCACGCCCAATACCTGGGCTCGCCTTACGTCATCTCCGAAACCGGCACCTTCGCCACCGACAGCGACTGGGTCCATCACCCGAAAAACAAAACCGAAGCAGGCTGGGACGATTGCCGCGCAGTTGTTCGCGAACTGGCACAGCACGCCTATGATCATGGCGCCGTCTTCCTGCTGGAAACCTACGTCAACAATGTCGTGGGCTCCATCGAAGAAACCCTGCGCATGTTTGCCGAAGTCGACCATCCCGGCCTGGGCCTGTTGATGGATCCGACCAACTATTTCGAGCACCACAACATCGACGACATGGACCAGACCTTGAACCGCGTGTTCGATGCATTGTCGGACAAGATCTGCATCGCCCATGCCAAGGATGTGAAGCGCGCCGGTGCGGACAAGTCCGAAAAACACAGCGACATCGGCGATGCCGATGCAGCCGAAAGCCACACCTTCCGCGGCGTCGGCGAAATCGAACTGCCCGCGCCAGGCCTGGGCTCGCTGAACTACGACCTGTATCTTCGTCGGCTGGCGCAGAAACACCCCAACATCCCCATCATCATCGAACACCTGACCGAGGACGACGTGCCTCGCGCCAAGCAATTCCTGGATGGCAAGCTGCGCGCCAACGGCGTCTGAGAACCGGAGACCCCATGGTTGCACTGTACGGAAACACCCTGACCCGTCGTCAGGTCGAAGAACGCTGCGGTCAGCTGTCGCAGTTTGCCGGCGTTCGCCTCATGACGCTGGACGACGGGCTGGAGCGGGGTATCCGCATGCTGGAGTTTCGCAATGGCGCGGGGCTGCGTTTCACGGTGCTGGTGGACCGCGCCATGGATATTGCCGACTGCGAATACCGCGGACAGGCCATAGGCTGGCATTCGCCCTCGGGCTTCCGCCATCCCGGCCTGCACGAGTACGAAGGCGAAGGCGGACTGGCCTGGATGCGTTCCTTCTCCGGCCTGATGGTTACCTGCGGACTGGACCACATCCTGTTCATGCACGATGCGCCTGCCGACAACTATGTCTATGGGCCGCGCGAAACCGTCAAGCATTCCATTCATGGCCGGGCGGGCACGATTCCTGCCCGTCTCTCGGGCTATGGCGAGACATGGGACGGCGACCGCTGCACCTTGTGGGCCGAAGGCATCGTATCGCAGGGAACGGTGTTCGGCGAGCATCTGGAACTGCACCGCCGCATCGAGATCGAGGTCGGCAGTCCCGACATCCGCCTGACCGACCGCGTCGTCAACCGCGGCTTCTACCGCACGCCGCACATGCTGTGCTATCACATCAATGTGGGCTACCCCGTGCTGGACCAGGGCTCGCGCTATCTCGCCCCCATCCGCGAGGTCGCCTGGGCTGCGCACGCCCAGGGCTATCGCCGCCAGGACGTCGGCTACCGCACCATGCCCGGCCCCCGCCTCGATTTTCACGAACAGGTCTGGCAGCATGAAATGGTTGCCGACAGCGCCGGAGAAGTGCCTGTCGCACTCGTGAACGACGCATTGGGCATAGGCTTTGAAGTCACCACGCGCAAAAGCCAGTTTCCCTGCCAGTACCAGTGGCAGAACCTGCAGGCGGGCCAGTATGCCGTGGGCATAGAGCCCTCCACCCATCACGTGCTGGGCGAAGGCGCGGCCCGCGAACGCGGCGAGATGATCTGGCTGCAGCATGGCGAAGAACGGCGCTATGACACACGCTTTCGCGTGCTGACCGACAGCCAGGCCATTGCCGCTTCGGAAAGCCGCATACGCGCCATCGCCGGCCAGCCGCAAGAGGACTATCCCGAGCCGTCGGGCAACTTCCCCGCCATCGAAGGACGATCATGAGCGCCCGCCCCCCATTTTCCCTGGCCGGACGCCGCGTACTGTACACCGGTGCGGCAGGCGGCCTGGGCCTGAAGACCACACTGGCCATGCTGGATGCCGGCGCTTCGGTCATCGCGCTGGACAATAGCGCCGACAACATCGAACGCCTGCGGGCGCATGCCACTGCCGAGCAGTCCAGGCAACTGGACATCGTCCAGATCGACCTGGAAAACGAACAGCAGCTGCAGGCGCAGCTTGAGCGCCTGACCGCCGCCGCCCCGCTGGACGTGGTGATCAACAACGCCGCCATCTATCCCTCCATGCCCTTCGAGCAATACAGCACGGCGCAGCTGCGACGCGTGCACCGCATCAACGTCGAGGCCGCCGTGCAGATCGTACAGGCCGCCCTGCCCGGCATGCGCGAACAGGGCTGGGGCCGCATCATCAATATTTCCTCCATCACCCTGTCGGGCGGCTGGGAAAACCTGCAGCCTTATGTACAGTCCAAAGGCGCCATGGTGGGCAACACCCGCGCCTTTGCGCGCGAGTTCGGCAAATGGGGCATCACCGTCAACGCGATCGCTCCGGGCGCGTTTCCCACCGATGCGGAAGCCATCCATCCCGATCCAGAGGGCTATACCCGCATGGTGCTGGAGCGCCAGTCCATCAAGCGGCGCGGCCATGCGGGCGACATCGCCGCCGCCATCCTGTTCCTCGCCTCAGACGAAGCCAGCTTTATTTCCGGTCAGACGCTTGCCGTCGATGGTGGCTGGATGATGCACTGACAGACTGATGAGCCCGCTGCGGCGCGGCCGTCCGCCGCTCGCCGGCACGCGCCCTGGCGGTTGTTGATCCAGATTCCCCCCTATTGCAATTGCCCGCGCAAGCGACTAGTATTTGTTAGCGCTATTTGTTAGCGCTAACAAATAATCAGACAGGAGACACGCATGTTACCGATTCGCCTCAACATGGCATCGCTGGCCGGATTGGCCGCGGTGTCCGCGCTCATCGCCGCCCCTCAGTTCGCCCACGCCCGGGAAGTGGTCACCTTTGCCGCGGCAAGCTTCGCCGAGCCGGGCCGGGGCGACAAGATGCGGGCCTGGCTAGATGAGTTCAACAAAAGCCAGGACAAGGTAGAGGTCAAGGCTGTTGCCGTCCCCTTCTCCTCTTTTGTCAGTACCGTGTTCACGCAAATGGGCGGCGGCTCAGGTCCCGACCTGGTGCGCTTCGACCTTCCCGAATTCTATGCCGCGGCCAAGGCCGGGCGGCTGGCGCCCCTGGACAGCCACATCAAGGATAGCGACTTCAACTTCGGCCCCGCCGATCAATACATGCGCATAGACGGCAAACGCTATGGCGTCGTCTTCGAAGTCAGCAACTACGCGATGGTCTACAACAAGGCGCTGCTCAAGGGCGAGCCCCCTAAAACCTTCGATGCCTTTGTCGCTGCCGCCAAAGCCGCCACCGCTAATGGCAACTACGGTTTTGCCTATCGCGCCACCATGGCCGAACGCGGCGGCATGTGGTACGACCTGTGCAACTTCGTCTATGGATTCGGCGGGCGCTGGTCGAGCGATGACGGCAAGCCTACGCTCAATACGCCCGAGGTAGTCCAGGGCATCAAGGCATACAAACAGATATACGATGCAGGCGTGATCCCCAAAGGCGCGGACGCCGCCACCTACCGGCGCATGTTTGCCCAGGGCAAGTTGGCCATGGAAATCGACAACGGCGGCGTCGCGGCCAATCTGGCCACCGAAGACAAGCATATTCAGGTCGGCGCCACGCCATCGCCATTCCCGCACCCGGAACAGGCCATGATTCTGGCCTCCATCACGCTGAACGCCAACAGCAAGCATCAGGACGCCGCTGCCGTCTTCCTCAAGTGGATGCTGGGCGCCGGCCCCCAGGCCGAGCTGCAGCAGATACACGGCGCTTCCAGCGTCGCGATTCCTGTGCCCCGTTCCGCGCAAGAGCAGCAGAAATGGCCCTGGATCAACGTCTATGATGAGCAGACCCGCAACAGCGTCCCGCCTCTGCCCAAAGGACTGGAAACCAAGGCGCCTGAAATCCAACAGATCGTCGTGCAGCAGGTGATCAAGGTGCTGCAGAATGGCACAGATCCGCAGCAGGCCATGGATGCAGCGCAGAAGAAGGCCGAGCGCCTGGTCAGCAAGCAATGAGCGCGATCAGCCAGACCGAACACCGCCGCCGTGCATCCGTGTCCCGCGCAGTCCCGGACGCAGCAGCCGGGCGTCCCGCCGCGCGCCGCCGCGCTCTGGCGCGGGAACGCTGGGCGCCCTGCCTGTTCATCCTGCCCGTCGTGCTGTATCTGGCCTTGTTCCAGGGCATACCGCTGATCAAGGAACTGGCGCTCAGTTTTACCGACGCCACGCTACTCTCGCCCGACAGTGCTTCCTTTGTGGGCCTGGACAATTACCGCAGTCTGCTGTCCGACAGCGCCATCCATGATGTGTTCTACGTTACGGCCCTCTACACGATTGCATGCGTGACCCTGTCCATCGCATTGGGCCTGGGCGCGGCACTGCTGCTGGACAGAGCCTTCACCGGCCGCGGCGTCGTGCGCGCGCTGGTCACCATACCCTGGGCCGCGCCGCCGGTGGCCGTAGCGCTCATCTTCATCTGGATATACAACGGGCAATACGGCATCTTCACCCACGCCCTGCACTGGCTGGGCCTGGGCGGCAACAACGGAAGCTGGCTGGACGCGCCCGACTTCGCCCTGCCGGCGGTCCTCATCACCACTGTCTGGCAGATCTTCCCGTTCTCGTCGGTGGTGTTGCTGGCGGCGCTGCAAGGCGTCCCCGAGGAATTGCGCGAAGCCGCCATCATCGACCGCGCCGACAGGCTCAACCGCTTCAAGGCCGTGGTGTGGCCCGTACTGCAACCCACCGTCGCCCTGCTCGTACTGTTCATCACCATCTGGTCGCTCCGGCGCTTTGACCTGATCTGGCTCATGACCCAGGGCGGCCCCGTCGGAACTACCAACACACTGGTGATCGAGCTGTATCGCAACGCCTTCGTCAACTTCGACCTGGGCCTGGCAGCCGCACTGGGCATGACAGGTGTGGGAATCGCTCTGGTCATTACCCTGGCCTACTCACTGTTGACGCGCCGCGACGCGGCAAGGAGATAAGCCATGCGCGCCACGATGACGCAACAGCCCCTGCGCATGCTGCTTATACTCGCCCTGCTGGGTGTGGCGGCCTTTCCCATCTACTGGATGCTGGTGACGTCGCTCACACCGTCGCAGCACTTGTTCGATGCCACGCCACAGTTGCTGCCTGACTTTCGTCAGATCGGGGTCTACCGGGATATATTCCAGGCGCATCCGGTCGGCGTGTGGCTGCGCAACAGCGCCATCGTGGCGCTGGGCACCATGGCGCTGAGCATCGCGCTGTCCATTTTCCCCGCCTATGCCTTGTCGCGGTACAGGACAGCCGGCATGGCGATTCTCGGGCTGGCGCTGTTCGTCACGCAAATGCTGCCCGAGGCCATGCTGGTGGTGCCGCTCTATACCCTCTACACCGAGCTATCCCTGATCAATACCCTGCTCGGGCTGGTGCTGGCCAATACCGCCTTCACCGTCCCTGTCGTGACCTGGATACTCAAGGGCGCCATCGACGCCATACCCGAGGAAATCGAGGAAGCGGCAAGAATGGACGGCTGCTCTCGATTCGGCACCGTGCTCAGTGTCGTCACTCCCATCATCGCGCCCACGCTCGCCGCCACCGCCGTCATCGCCTTTTTCAATGGCTGGAACGAGTACATCTTTGCCCAGACCCTGATCGTCGACGCCAGCCTGCACACCGCGTCGGTGGGCCTGGCCAGGTTCATCGGCGAGCTGAGCACGCCCATGCATTCGATCATGTCCGTTGCCCTGATCTACACCCTGCCCGCCGTGGTCTTTTATCTGTTCGCACAGCGCTATGTGGTGGCCGGCATGACCTCCGGCAGCGTCAAGGGATGAGCCCGCAAATCATGACATCTACAGGAAAAACTCATGGCCTCGATACAGCTTGATGGCGTCAGCAAGGTCTTCAACCAGAAGCAGGCAGTCAGCGACATCTGCCTGGATGTGCCCGATGGCGAATTTCTCGTACTGCTCGGCCCCTCGGGCTGCGGCAAATCCACGCTCTTGCGCATGCTCGCCGGCCTCGAAACCATCAGCGGCGGCGCGATACACCTGAATGGCAATCGCGTGGACACGCTGCCCCCTACCGAACGCGACATGGCCTTCGTCTTCCAGTCCTACGCCCTTTATCCCAACATGACGGTAAGACGCAATATCGCCTTTCCCCTCATGATGCGGCGCTTCCACTGGTGGTACCACCTGCCGCTGCTGGGCTATTTCGCCAAGCGCAGGCTGGAGCGCGATCCGGAAATACGCGACCACGTCCAGCGCGTTGCCTCCACCCTGGCCCTGACAGACATGCTGGACCGCTATCCCCGCACGCTGTCGGGCGGGCAACGCCAGCGCGTCGCGCTTGGCCGGGCCATGGTCAGGCGCCCAGAAGTATTCCTGATGGACGAACCGCTCTCCAACCTGGATGCCAAGCTGCGCACCACCATGCGCAGCGAAATCACCAAACTGCACAAAAAAGTGGGCGGCACCTTCGTCTACGTCACGCATGACCAGATCGAGGCCATGACCATGGGCTCGCGCATCGCCCTCATGCGCGAAGGCGTCGTGCAACAGTTCGCCACACCCCGTGAAATCTACGAAAAACCAGACAATACCTACGTCGCGCGCTTCATCGGCACCCCGCCCATGAACCTCATGCATGCGCGTGTGGTCCAGGGCGGACTGGAAGTCGGCGGCGCGGCACTCGGCCCCGAGCCGCTCGCCCTGCTGACAGACAGCGGCCATCGCGAGCCAGACCTCATCCTCGGCATACGCCCCAACGCCATGCGCTGCGACACCCAGTCCGCGCCAAACGCCATGCCAGGCAAGGTCGTGCTGGTCGAGCATGTCGGCGCCGAATCACTGATCACAGTCGCTCTGGACCACGCGCTCACAGCGCATGGCGAAGACGCCGCCGACAACGAAATCATCATCAGCGCCAGCGGCTACTCCCCCCTGAAATCGGGCGATACCGTCGGCGTGACGCTCGATGCGCAGGACTGCGTGCTTTTCTCCCCCGCAACAAGGCTGCGCATCAGCCAGTAGTACCGGAACAACCCTCAACACGATGGAATGACATGAAGAACATATTGGAAGGTTATAGAGTGCTGGACTGCTCGATTGCCATGGCCGGCCCCTTCGCAGGCCAGCGCCTGGGCGATCTGGGCGCAGACGTCATCAAGGTCGAGCCGGTCACCGGCGAATGGCAAAGACACGTGTCGGCCGGCGGCGCCCGCGGCAATCAGGTCAATGTGTCCTTCCTTTCCCTGAACCGGAACAAGCGCAGCCTGGCGGTCGACCTCAAGTCCGACCAGGGCAAGGATTTGCTGTATCGCATGGTGCGCGACGCCGATGTCTTTCTGCAGAACTATCGCCCGGGCGTCGCCGCGCGGCTGGGCGTGGACTATGAAACGCTGGCGCGCATCAACCCCGGCCTGGTCTACGTATCGATCTCGGGCTACGGCGAAGACGGCCCCTACAAACTCAGGCCAGGGCAGGACCTGCTGCTGCAAGGCATGAGCGGCGCGATGATGTCCGCCGGACGCGCGGGCGATCCGCCCTCGCCCGCGGGACAGTACCTGGTCGACGCCGTCACGGCCTCTACCGCCTTCGAGGGCGTGCTGGCAGCGCTGCTGCACCGCGAACGCACCGGCGAAGGCCAACTGGTGCAGGTCAATATGCTGGACTCCATCATTGCCCTGCAAATGCAAGAGCTTTCCGTCTTCAGCGTGGGCGGCAAGCCGCAAGAACGCAGCCAGGAGCCGCATGCGCACGTCTATATACGCGCCCCTTATGGCGTATTCAAAACGGCCGATGGCTACATCACGCTGGCATTCCCGTCCATGAAAGACCTGGCTACCGCACTGGAGGCGCCCGAGCTGGCGGGCATGGATGACGAAAAGGATACCTTCGAACGCAGGGATGAAATCTACGCCATCACACGGGAAAAAATTCAGGGGCGCACCAGCGCGCAATGGCTTGATATCTTCAACGGCCTGGGCATCTGGGCCGGCCCCGTCTATGGCTATGAAGACGTCATCAACGATCCCCAGGTCAAGTTCAACGGCACCTTTGTCGAGTATGAGCACCCCACTGAAGGCCGCGTCACGACACCCGGCTTTCCGATCAAGTTCTCGCGCACCCCGTCGCAGGTGACGCTGGGCGCGCCACTGGCCGGCCAGCACACTCGGGAAATTCTGGAAGAAATGGGTCTGGAATCCGGGCAAATCCAGCAGTTGCTGGACAGCAAGGTCGTAGGCGAAACCCGGCTGGAACAGGTCGGCACCGCCGGAACGCATGCCGCCGAAGGGCACGCCCCGGCGGCGCAAGCCTCTGGCAGCCGGCCATGACGCAACAGCCTGCATTCCGGGGACTCACCTGGGATCACCCCAGGGGCTATGATGCGCTGGCCGCAGCGGCAGCGCAGACGCAGGGTCTTGATCTTCACTGGGACAAGCAGTCGCTCGAAGGCTTTGAGTCGGCGGGCATCAGCGACCTGGCACAGCGCTATGACCTGATCGTCATCGATCATCCCCACCTGGGCGATGCCCTGGCCGGCGACTGTTTTCAGGACATTGATACGCTGTTCGACCCCGCCTTGCAGGCCCGCTGGCGCGCGCAGAGCGTGGGGCGGAGTTTCACCAGCTACCGCTACGAAGACCGGCAGTGGGCCCTGCCCCTGGACGCGGCCACACAGGTCGCCGCCTGGCGGCCTGAGCTGTCGTCCGAGCCGGCCCCCTCGTCCTGGACGCAACTGCCCGATTACGCCCGGCACAACCCCATCTGCCTCTCCCTGGCCGGGCCGCACGCCTTTCTGACCCTGTGCAGCATGGCCCACGCCTTCGGCGCGCGCATGGGCGACCACCAGGCGTACCTGTTTGAGGGCGGTGATGTCGCGGCAGCCTGGGAGCTGCTGCAGTCGCTGTATTCGCGCAGCCCGGCAGCCTGGGAAACCAGCAATCCCATTGCCCTGCTGCATGGCATGAGCACCACCGACGAGATCGCCTATTGCCCGCTGGTCTATGGCTACGTCAACTACGCCGGCCCGGCCAGTCCCGGCCAGCGCGTGGCCTTCGTGGACGCGCCCAGCGGACCCGGCGGCGCCATCGGGTCGGTGCTGGGCGGCACGGGCATCGCCATCACCCGACGCTGCGCTGCCACACCCGCCCTGCTGCGCCATCTTGAATACCTGATGGAAGCCAGCACGCAGTCCACGTTCATTCCCGCCCATCATGGCCAGCCCTCCGCGCGCCAAGCCTGGCAGGATCGCGAGCTGGATCGCGAATACAACGGCTTCTACACGCAAACCCAGCGCACGCTGGAGGCCGCCTTCGTGCGCCCCCGCTTTCCCGGCTATACGCGCTTCCAGCTGGAGGCCTCCCAGGCCGTGCGCGACATGCTGGCTGCGCGGACCAGCGCCCCGGCCAGCCTGGCGCGACTCCAGGCGCTGCATCGCACGGCGACCGGCGCGGCGGATCTCGACATCCTGCCGCCGCCCGGCAAGCATGCGGAAGGCATGCGTCCGTCACAGCCGTAGAACAGCCCCCTCTTCCAGCCTATTCACCGCACACAGCCACAGGACAAGCTCATGGATAACATTCTCTTCAGCATCGACGGCCACATCGCCACGATTACCCTGAACCGGCCCGAAAAACTCAATGCCGTCACGCCCGAGATGGCCGATGCGCTCGTGACGCATGTACGCCACTGCAACGACAATGACCAGATCCGCGCCGTCATCATCACCGGCGCGGGAGACCGCGCTTTCTGCGCAGGCAGCGACATCGCCGAACTCGATGACTACGAAACGCCCTGGGTGTTCCGCAACCGGCCCGACTACTGCGACGCCATCCGCGCCCTGCGCAAGCCCGCCATCTGCGCCATCAATGGCTACGCCTTTGGCGGCGGCCTGGAAACCGCCATGTCCTGCGACATCCGCATTGCGGCCGATACCGCCAAACTTGCCTCGCCCGAGGTCAAGCTGGGCTGGATCGGCGGTGGCGGCATGGCATACATGCTGGCCCATAACGTCGGCGCCTCGAACGCCGCGCGCATGCTGATGACGGGCGAACCGATCAGCGCCGCCACCGCGCTCTCCTGGGGACTGGTCAGTGAACTGGCGCCCGCAAGCGAGCTGCTGAACCTGGCCCGCAGCATTGCGCAAGCCATCGTTGCCCGACCGCCCATTGCCGTGCAGACGGCCAAGACCAATCTGCGCGCCGCCTATGCCGTGCCGCTGGAAACCGCCATTCAGTACGAGCGCGATCTGCAGACCATCTGCTTTGCCACACAGGACGCAGACGAAGGGCGCCGCGCGTTCAAGGAAAAGCGCAGCCCCACCTTCCAGGGCCGCTAGCGAGCCCGGGAGCCCGGATATCGTTATGATGCTTCTCACTATGACTACTCATCGTGTTCCAGAGCAAGCATGACCAAGCCTTCCCCACCTGACACCGCCCAGGGCCGCGCCGGCGGACGCCGGCGCCTGAACTCGCAATCGGTCACCATGATCGACGTCGCCCACATCGCCGGCGTATCGGCCCAGACCGTGTCGCGTGTGCTCAGCGCTCCCGAAACCGTGTCGCCGCAACGGCGCGAGCGCGTCCTGGCCGCCATCCGGCAAACCAATTACGTGCACAACGCCGTGGCCAGCAACCTCGCCTCGTCACGCAGCCGCACTGTCGCCGCCATCATCCCGCTGATCTCCAATTCCATTTTTGCCGATACCGTGCAAGGCCTTACGCAAGAACTGCTGCCTATGGGCTACCAGGTCATCATCGGCATCACGGAATACGACCCGGCCAAGGAAGAAGACATTGTGCGCAGCATTCTGGGGCGGCGACCGCACGGCGTCTTCATGATCGGCACCCATCACAGCGGCACAACACGGCAACTGCTGGAAGAGGCGCAGGTCCCCGTGGTCGAAAGCTGGGACTGGGTCAGCAATCCCATAGACTGTCTGGTGGGATTTTCCAATCGCCAGGCCCTGCTCGACCTGCTGGCCCACCTGGCGCAGGCAGGCTACCGCAATCCGGTGTTCTGCGGCGTCGTGACCGAAGGCGACAACCGCGCAGAGGAAAGACTCAAGGGTTTCAATCATGGTCTTAAAAAACTCTTCGGCCATCGCGGCAAGCGCCAGGTACTGCTGCATGAACCGTCCTACACCATGGCCATGGGCAGAACCTTTCTGCACGAGGCCCGCGCGCAATACCCCGATGCAGACGTACTGGTCTTCACCAGCGATGTATTCGCCGCCGGCGCGATGCTCGAAGCACAACGCCAGGGCCTGCGCGTGCCCCAGGACATCGCTATCACCGGCTTTGGCGGCTACGAATTCGCCAGCGAAACCAACCCCTCGCTCACCACGGTCAGCATCCCCGCCACGGAAATCGGCGCCAGCGCGGCCCGGCTGATCATTCAGAACGCAGAACGTGAGCGTAAACTCCGCATCAAGGTCGATGTCGCACTCACCCTGGGAGGCAGTACCTAAAGCCCTCCACCCCAGCAACACCAGCCACACAAACCCGCTACCCGACAACACCCCTACCCCTGGAACTGCTATGCAACGCCAAGACTCTTTCCTTCCAGTCGATCATGAAAACGCTTTGCTGATCGGCCGCATCCACGATCCCCGCGACGCAGGCCCCAGTGTCGTCGCGCTGCGCGGCGGCAAGCTGTACGACCTGACGCGCAGCGCGCCCACCGTGTCCCAGCTGCTCGAGCACGACGACCTCCCGGCGCTCATCGCCCAGGCGCCCGAAGCCTCGCAATGGAAGCTGGACACGGTCCTGGCGAACACCGTTGCCAATGAGAGATCGGCCGCGCGCTTTGTCGCGCCTTGCGATCTGCAGGTGATCAAGGCCTGCGGCGTGACCTTCGCCGGCAGCATGCTCGAGCGAGTCATTGAAGAGAAAGCGGCCGGCAATCCCGCGCGCGCCACCCAGATACGCGAAGAGATCGGCCAGGTCATCGGCAGCGCCCTGTCCAACATCAAACCCGGCTCCAAAGCAGCCGAACAGGCGCGCGAGTATCTGGTTAAACAAGGGCTGTGGTCGCAGTATCTGGAGGTCGGCATAGGTCCGGACGCCGAGGTGTTCACCAAAGCCCCCGTGCTCTCCTCCGTGGGCAGCGGCGAACAGATCGGCATACTCAAGGCTTCGAACTGGAACAATCCCGAACCCGAACTTGTGCTGGCTGTGGATTCACAGGGCCGCATACGCGGCGTCACCCTGGGCAATGACGTTAACCTGCGCGACATCGAAGGCCGCAGCGCCCTGCTGCTGGGCAAAGCCAAGGACAACAACGCCTCCTGCGCCATCGGCCCCTTTATCCGCCTGTTCGACGATCAGTTCACGCTGGACGACGCCCGCCAACTCGAGATCAGTCTGAACGTCACAGGCGACGACGGCTTCGTGCTGGACGGCCACAGCTCCATCAGCCAGATCAGCCGCGACCTGACCGACCTCGCCGCGCAGACCTGCGGCCGCCATCACCAATATCCCGACGGCTTCATGCTGTTCACCGGCACCCTCTTCGCACCCACCGCCGACCGCGATGCGCCGGGCGAAGGCTTCACCCACAAGCTGGGCGACATCGTGCGCATCAGCTGTCCTGCGCTGGGCACATTGAGCAATCAGGTCGTCCACAGTGAAGACGCCACGCCCTGGGAGCAGGGCATCACCTATCTGATGCGCAATCTTGCGGGGCGTGGTTTGCTTTAAGCGCCGACTACTCCGCCAGCCACCGCTCCGCCAGCATCCTGATCGGCTCATCGACCAGCTTGCCATCCACCACCACGGCGCCGTGCGGGGTTTCTGAGATTGCCTGGATCACACGCTGCGCCCAGACAAGCTCTGCCTCGGAAGGCGACATGCCCTGGGTCACCGGCGCGACCTGGCGCGGATGGATGCACAGGCGGCCGCCAAAGCCCAGGCGGCGCGACTGCGCGGCGCACTGCTGCACAAAATCCGCATCGTCCCAACTGAGCAAGGTGCCGTCTATCGGCGGCTCGATCCCCGCCAGACGCGAGGCCATCACCATCTCCACCTGCACCGGACGCCAGGCGGCCTCGTCCTGAATACCGCTGTCCAGCGCAAAATCCACGCTGCCGAACACCAGCCGCGCCACGCCCGGAAAACCTGCAAGCGCCCGCATCTGCGGCACACCCGCCACCGTCTCCACCAGCGGAAAAATCGCCACGCCCTCGCCCAGCACCTCGCGCAGCCGCTCCATAGGCTGCAGCGATTCCGCCTTAGGCAGCATCACTGCTTGCGCACCGGCAGCCTTGAGCATGGCGACATCCTGCTCAAACCAGGGCGTGCCATAGGCATTGATTCTGACAACGCTGTGCCTGGTACCTTCCCACTCGCCGACCATACGGCGCGCCTCATCCTTGGCAGCGGGCAAGACGGCATCTTCCAGATCGACCACCACCCTGTCCGCGCCTGTCTGCACAGCCTTGTCAAACCGTTCAGGCCGGTCTCCCGGTACGAACAGCATACTTCTTACCTTGAACATCCTATATCTCCTGGATTGCATGAAACCTGCGGCGGCATTTCAGCAGAATCAATCCCAGCACAAATGCCGGGACGACAATAAAGACAAATGCCGCACGATAACTGTCCGTCATCGACGCCAGCGCGCCGAAAACAGTCGGGCCGACGACCACGCCCAGATAAGTGGCAGCGAGCGCACCACCGGTCGCCAGACCGATCTGCCCCGCGGGCGCCTGACGCGCCACCTCCGCCAGATAAACGCCATTCCAGCCCAGCGCCCCCGCGCCGAACACCACCAGCAGCAGCAACAGGGCGAACTGCGGCACGCCCGGCCCCAGCGATGCCAGCACCCATCCGCAGGCTGCCATGGTAAAGGCCAGCACCGCCAGCATCGCTACCGCGCCGATAAAGCGGTCCGCGCACCAGCCCCAGACCAGGCGGCCGAACACCCCCGCCACCTGCGAAGCCGACATCATCGACCCGGCCACAATAAGCGAATAGCCCAGACCATCGTGCAGATAAACCACCAGATACGCATTAAGCGAGAGCTGCACCGCTGAAAACGTCAATGAACTCAGCGACAGCAGGCGCAGGGACGGATGGTGCCAGATCATTTCCATCGAGCGCCGCAGACTCGCAAAGCCGGACACCACGGCCCTGCCCCGATCCGCATCCAGTTCCCGGCGCAATATCTGGGCCACCGCGGCACAAAGCAGGCACGCGCCCGCAATGACGATGACCGCGCTTTGCCAGCCCCATAGCGCATTAAGCCGGGGCGCCGCCATGCCCGCAATGACGCCGCCCAACGGCACGCCAGTCTGCTTGAGCGAAAACACAAAACCCATGCGATGCGCCGGTGTCGTGCGGGCCAGCAGATGAGAGCTGGCGGGCGTGATCGGCCCATAGCCCACCCCCGCCAGCAATGCGCCGACCAGCGCCAGGGCAGGCGAAGCCAGCAAGGCAAGCGCCAGCCCCATTGCACATAACAGCAAACTGCATTGACTGACCCGGATGGCGCCATACCGCCCTATCCATCCGCCCGATGCCAGACTGCCCAGCATGGCGCCGACATAGATACAGGACACATACGCGCCCACAGACTCTCCCGGCACGCCGAATACCGGCGCCAGCACAGGCGCCAGTACCGGCACCGTCAGCGCCGCCGCCGACGCCAGTGCCTGAATGGACAGCGTAATCAACAGGGTGCCGCGTGCGCCGGACTTCATGTCGATACAACCCAGTCCCGCTGAAAAGTCTCCCGGTAGGTAAAGCGGCTGTCCGGATGCACACTGATGGCGCACTCGGTCAGGTCGCCGCGCTCATCCAGATAGCGGCGCGTGAGCAGCAGGCCTGCCGAGTGCGCATCCACCCTCAGCAGGCGGCCCATCTCCTCGGAGATGATGATCCCGCGTATTTCCTGCTCCACCGTCTTGATATTGGCCTGGAACTGCTCTTCGAGCAGGGTGTATACCGCCCGCACCATGCGCCCCGTCACGCCCTGGATGGAACGGAAACGGGGCGCGATGTAGATATCGCTGAAACTGATGGGCTCCTCGCTGTCCCTGGCAAAGCGCAACCCCTCCACATGCAGCCAGGTCTCCCCCTCGGAGGCGCCCAGCATGGCCGCAAGCCCGCCGGCCACGCTGACAATCTCGCTCTTTTCCACCTGCAGCGAGGTATCGGACGCGTATTGATTGAGATCGCTGATGCCGCTCATGCGCTGCACATACTGGCTGACCGGCGACACCGCGCAAACGCGCGTGCCCACGCCCCGCTGGCGCATCAGCAGGCCCTGCGCCACCAACTGCTTGATCGCCTCGCGCACCGTAAAGCGAGACACCCCGAACTGATCGCACAGCTCGAACTCCGTGGGCAGATAACTGCCCACGGGATATTTGCCCGAATTGATCTCATTCAGCAAGGTTCTGGCCAACTGAACATAGCGGGGCTGGGACCCGAACAACTCGGACGACATTGCATTCATATAATAGATTCTTCCCGCAACGATCTGATTTCCATATCGGAGCAACCCAGCTCAGCCAGCACACTGTCTGTATCCGCCCCCAAGGCCGGTGCGGTGCGCAAAGGCAGCGACTCGCCGGGACAGCGGATGGGACTGGCCACACCCTTGACCTGCCTGCCGGATTCGTCGCTGGCCGTCACGACCCCCTGTCTCGAGTGCACGAACGGATTGTCCAACGCCTGGGCTACATCATATACGGGTGAGGCCGGTACCTTGCCCGAGAACCTAGAAATCCAGCTGGCCGTGGTGTCTGTCAGCAGCACGCTTTCGATTTCCTCATTGAAGGCATTCTTGTTCGCAAGGCGATCTGCAAAGGACTTGTATTCCGGACGCCCGGCCCATTCCGGGTGTCCCATCGCCTGCGCCAGCAGCGGCCAGAACTTCTCCTTGTTGCACATGATGAAAATCCAGCCATCCTGCGTGCGGTAGAGCTGGCTCGGCACCAGAGACGGATGCGCCGAGCGCGGAATGCGGCCCGTCGTATGCCCGCCGTTCAGATACCATGTTGCCACATAACCCAGATTGTGCAGCGCCACATCAAACAGGCTCACATCGATATCCCGGCCTTTGCCGGTGGCGCGGGCCGACAGCACCCCCGAGACCAGCCCCAGCGCGGCCGTCGTGCCCGTCATCAGGTCTATCATGGACAGGCCGAAACGCGCCGGCGGGCCGTCCGGCTCGCCCGTCAACGACAAATAGCCCGCCTCGGCCTGCATCAGATAATCGTAGCCAGGCCAGCCGGCGCGCTCGCCTTCCCTGCCGTAAGCCGACAAGTGCGCACACACCAGATCAGGCTTGACCTTGCCCAGCGTCGCATAATCCAGCCCCAGCTTGGCCGGCAGATCGCCGCGCAGGTTGTTGAACACCGCATCGGCATGCTCGACCAATTGCTGCAACACGCGCTGTCCCTGCTCGTGTTTCAGGTCCAGGCACATGCTTTTCTTGTTGCGATTGAAGGCCTGATAAAACTGGCTGTCGCCATCGCCGAAATAATGCGGGCCCACCCCGCGCCCCACATCACCGCCATCGCGCGGATTCTCGATCTTGATGACTTCCGCCCCCAGGTCCGCCAGGTGCTGCGTACCGAACGGGCCGGCGCCATACTGCTCCACCGAAATGATTCTGAGTCCTTCCAACGGCAAGCTCATATCCGATTCCTCTCGATCAACTGCTTGGCAATAATGATGCGCTGCATTTCGTTCGTCCCTTCGCCTATGGTCAGCAAAGGCGCGTCGCGATAAAACCGCTCCACCAGATACTCCTTGGAGTAGCCATAGCCGCCATGGATGCGCAGCGCTTCAGTGCTGTTCTCCAGCGCGGACTCCGTCGCAAAATACTTGGCCATGCCGGCCTCCATATCGCAGCGCTCGCCCCGGTCATAAGCCTGGGCGGCAGCCTGCGTCAACAGCCGCGCCGCCGTCACCCGCGTCGCCATCTCGCCCAGCTTGAGCTGTATCGCCTGATGCTCGCAGATAGGCTTGCCGAAGGTCTTGCGCTGCTGCGCATACTTGACCGACTCGTCCAGTGCAGCCTGCGCCACGCCCACCCCGCGCGCCGCCACATTGATTCTCCCCAGCTCCAGGCCGCCGAGCACCATCTGCAGCCCCTTCCCTTCGACCCCGCCGACAAGACGATCAGCCGGCACGCGGTAATCCTCGAACACCAGCTCTGTGGAGTCTATGCCCTTGTAACCCAGCTTCTCGAGCTGGCGGCTGACGGTAAAGCCCGGCCCCTTCTCCGCAATCAACAGGCTCATGCCCTTGTGGCGCGGCTGGGTCTGCGTATCCGTCTTCACCAGCAAGGCAAAACAGTTGCCGTGAAAACCATTGGTGATCCACATTTTCGTGCCATTGACCACATACTCGTCTCCATCCCTGCGCGCCACCGTGCGGATGGCCTGCAGGTCGGTACCGCAGTCAGGCTCGGTCAGCCCTATGCCGCCGCGCAGCTCGCCCGTGGCAAAACGCGGCAGGTAAGCCTGCTTCTGGGCTTCGGTGCCAAAGCGCTGCACCGCCGCCGCCATGATCAGATGCGAATTGATAATGCCCGAGAGCGACATCCACATCGTCGACATGCGTTCGATAATCTTCGCATACGTCGACGTCGACAGCCCCAGTCCGCCATACGCCGGATCAATAATGCAGCCGAACAGGCCCATTTCCTTCATCTTCTCCACGATCTGCACCGGATACTCGTCATCGTGCTCCAGCTGCCAGACATAAGGCTTGACCTCCTGCTCCAGAAAGCGGTCCACCATATCCAGAATCAACTGCTCTTGTCCCATATCGTCGTTCATTTCTGCCTCTATGCTCTACTTAATTTGTCTGTTCCAACTGCAGGCTTTGCCCCAGAAGACGCGCTACATCGTCAGCCTGGTGCTCATCCACGGCCAGAATGCAGTCCTCCACTTCCTTCACATCGTCATCGCTCAACTGCCTGCGCGCGTTATCCCGGAACTTCTCGACCACATCCTGCGTGCTCAAGGGGCGGTCCACCGAGCCGCGATTGACCGCCTCGCGCTCGCGCACCACGCTGCCGTCGTTCAGCTCGACCACCACCTCACCGGAGTAATACTTGGGAAAGCCGCTGTCCGGATCCAGCACATAGTCCGTCTTTGCCGCCAGGGCCAGCACCTGCGCATCGCGCAGAGCCGACTCCTCGATCTCGTCCAGACTCATCCGGCCCTTGATCAACGCCGTGCTCACCAGATAGGGAATGCTGAACTGGGCCTCGTAGCTATTGGCCGGAACCCGCTTGGAGGCCTCAGGCTCGCACACAGTCTTGACCACCTCTTCGGCCACCAGGACCTTCACACGTTTGATGTCCTCGGGATTGACGCCCTGGCCATGCAGGCGAATCGCCGCGTCTATGCTTGCATGAGTGAAATGGCAGGCAGGCAGCGGCTTGACAGAAACCTTCCCGGTCTCCCACTCCTGTCCCAGCCCCTCGGTGGCCAATGAAAGGTCGTAGTCGCTGCCCTGTCCCAAATGGCTCTCGAACAGGCCGAAACGCCCCTCATAGGCCAGCCTGGTACCGGCATAGCCATGGCGCCCCAGCGTTGCCGCAGTGATGCCCGACACCCCCGCCCATCCCGGATGCATGCGCTTGTTCCAGGCGCCGTCATTCAGAAACTCCAGACTGCCCGCCCCCATGGACAGCGCCAGACCCTGCGCATCCACATACTGCTGAACGTCCAGTCCCATCAGCCAGCCCGCAGCCACCGTGCAGCCGAAAGCGCCAATCAGCCCGGTCGGATGAAACCCAACCTGGTGAAAGCCGCCCTTGGCAACTGCGCCCAGACGCGTAGCGATCTCCATGCCCAGCACATAGGCCGACACCATATCCCTGCCGCTGCGCCCTTCCCGGGCGGCCACGCCCAGCACCGTCGGCAGAACCGAAGCGGTCGCGTGGATGACGCCACGTGAATGCGTGTCGTCATAATCCAGGCCGTGAATCAGAATGCCATTCATCAGCACCGCATTGCGCAAATCAAAACGTTTGTCTGTACCGATCACCGGGTGAGGCCCGCCGCCGTCCAGCTCCGAAATTGCTGCCATCGCGCGCCGGCTGAAATCATAGCCATGCGAAGCAAAAGCAATACCGATGGAGTCGAGCATCAGCTCCCGCGCCCGCTGACGCACCGACGCTGGAATGGCATCGCCATCAAAGTCGCGCGCAAACTGCGCGATCTGTTCAGAAACGGCAGCGCCTTTGCCCGGCGCCTTATGTGAAGTGGACATCATGCATCTCCCAAGTTCTGTTAAACAAGTGCCAGAGAAATAAACGGCACGTAAGTAATAATCACGAGCGACACCATCCGGGTCAGGTAAAAAGGCAGCACCCCTTTCACCACATCCTCGACCGGGATCTTCGCAATACCGCTCATCACAAAAAGGTTCAGGCCGATAGGCGGCGTCAGCGTGGCAATCTCCACGTTCGCCACCATGATCACCGCGAAATGGACAGGATCTATGCCAAGGTGGATCGCCATCGGGAACAGCAAAGGCGCCGTCAGCACTATCATCGCCACCCCGTCCAGAAACATACCCAGCACCAGCAAGAGCAGATTGGCCAGCAGCAGGAACTGCCACGGTTCAAGATTCACACTCTCCATCAGTGACACCAGCGAAGCCGACACCCCCATGCGTGCCAGTACAAAGCCGATCAGACTCCCGCCCATCACCACCGCAAAAATCATCGTGGTCTGCAACACCGCATCCTTGGACGCCTGCCACACCCCGCTCCAGTTCAGCGTGCGATAGATGAACACACACAGAATCATGGCGTAGGCCGCCGCCACCGCAGAGACCTCGGTAGGCGTAAAGATGCCCAGGTAAATCGTCCCCAGCACCAGCACCGGCATGGACAAGGCCCCCGCCGCGCGCGGCGCCCGCCCGAAAAAGCCCTTGAAATCAGGCTTGCCTATCGTGTTGCCGTAGCCATTCCTGCGCACCAGCCACATCGTCGTCATCAGCAGAAACGTCGCCTCCATCAGCCCAGGCAAAATTCCCGCGATGAACAGCTTGTCGACAGGCAGCCCCACAATCGAGCCGATCAGGATAAAGCCCAGTGAAGGCGGAATCATCAGGCCCAGCGTTCCGCCCACCGCCACCAGGGCTGCGCCGAACCGCGGCGGATACTTCTCGCGCTTCAGGCCCTCCACCGTGGCGGCGCCGATCGCCGCCGCCGACCCCACACTGGAACCCGACACTGCCGCAAAGAACACGCAGGCCAGCATCACCGTGATCGCCATACCGCCGCGCACCGCGCGCACCAGGCTGCCGATGAAATCAATCATCACCGCCACGATATTGCCGCGCATCATCAGATTGCCCATGAGCACAAACATGGGAATCGCCATCAGCGGATAACTGTTGACAGACTTGAAAGCGGTTTGCGCAATCACCGTCATGGGCACGCCCGTGATCGACAGCACCATGCCGCTGGATACCAGCCCCATGACCACGGCGGCATGTACGCCCAGCCCCAGCAGAACAAGCAGGCCAACGGCCGCAATAGATACCGTCATAGCTGGGGCCCCTTGGAAAGTGCATTGATGGTGGCTTCGTCCAGTGTCACCGGCTCCTCATCGGGCGTGAACGGATCGCCCCAGAACCAGGCATACCAGCCCGCATAGGCGTAATACAGAAAGAGCGCGATCCCGCCCACCGGCATAGCCAGAAACACAATCCACATCGGCAGCTCGAGATTGGACTCGGACAGCATGCCCATCGTGTAATAGCGCCTGACCTGATCAATCGACGAATAAGCCAGAATGACCGCAAAGCCCATTCCCACCAGGCAGGACAACAGCCACGAAGCGCGCTGCATGGCCAGCGGAAAGCGCTGCACCAGCAGTTCAGTGCGTATGTGGTAGCGCTGAAAGCCCGCAATCCCCAGCGTCAGGAAAAACGTCCACACCAACAAGAAGCGCACCGACTCTTCCGCCCAGAAATAGCTCACACCAAAGAAATGGCGGCTCAGGCCTTCGAGCACCATGATGCCCGTCGCGCCCAGCATCAGTATCGTCGCGCACGCCAGCACCAGCCTGGACAGCCAGCCCTGTCGGGACAGCACCGGCTTTTGTCTGGGGACGGCTTGCGGGCGGTTCGAACCCGCAACAGGCTGATTATTGAGCATCGTCTTACTGGCCATCATGGCGGCACTCCTTGCGCAGCGCCCCGCAAAACCATATCAATGACCTGCTCACCACCCAACTGCCTACATAACGTAGCTTGTTCATTCAGCCTCCAACCCATGCTCAGTTTGTTGTTAATGCCCTCACGGGGCCATGCAGCGGCCGTCGGATCCGCGAAACGCGGATCCGTTCACGCCACATGGCTCTTCTCCTATGCCACCGGGTACTCCCAAGCGGGCTCACTTCCCGCAGGTCGCAGAAATCTCCGCCGCGCGCTTCACGATTTCTGGATACTTGTCATCAAAAGACTTGATGCCCGGCTCCGCCAGCTTGTGCGCCATCGCCACATCCGCCTCGGACGCAACATGATAGACAGCGCCCTTGGCCTGCATCTCCTTGATCAACCGGGCATCATCCGCGCGGGCCTCGGCCCACTGGCGCGCCGTAATCTCATTGATCGTATCGGCGATCACCTTCTGATTTTTGGGCGACTGCGCATCCAGCCATGTCTTGTCCACCACCACCGCATACGTTGCCAACGCCAGGCTGGGCACGTGATAGGCATACTTGCCCGTCATCCCTATCATCTCCGCCCACCCTGCAGGCGACGTGAACACACCGTCAATCGCGCCCTGCGACAGCGCCGTACTCATCTCCGACGCCGCCATCGACACCGGGCTCGCGCCAAGACCGCGAATCATGTCCAGAAACACCCGGCCGCCCGTCACACGCAGCTTCATCCCCTTGAGCCCATCCAGATGCTGAACATCCTTGTCCTTGAACAGAAACATCAGATCCGCCGTGCGCAGCAGACTGAGCACTTTCAGATTGCGCGGCTCCACCTGGCTGGACACCAGATGCGTCAGCTTGTCCGCATAGCACTTGTTCGCCATCTCCTCGTCCGTCAGCCCGAACGGCAGATTGATGAAACCCAGGCTTGGAGCAATCGTCTCCAGCCTCACCGCCACCGGCCACACCATGTGCACAGACCCCGTGCCCAGAGCCGCCAGCGCATCCTGATCGTTGAACAGCTGACTGGCCGGATACACCTTCACGTCTATCTCGCCATTCGTGCGCTCCTTCACCTTCTTGGCGAATTCATTCATATAGCGCGTCTTCCAGTGCGACGCCGCCACCTCCGACGACACCACCATCTCCGCCGCATGCAGCGCCGGCGAAGCGAACATCACGGCAATGGCTGCCGCCGCGCCCAATAATCTGCGTATCTTCATTTTTTTGTCTCCGGTTCGGGCCGGGCCGTTATTTCGGCCCTGGCTGCTTGTCATAGTGAAAAATACTGCTCTGTCTTGCGTCGCACCCTCAATCGCCCGTGCCGTGACCCTTCTTCGGAATCAGGCAGGAACGCACAAAATGCATGATCGGCGTGCCGTCCTGATTGAAGGCACGCGTATGCACCGTCACAACCCCCTGCGTAGGCCGGCTGCGCGACTCGCGTACCTCCAGCACCTCGCTTTCCGCATACAAGGTATCGCCCGGGAAAACCGGCGCCGTCAGCGTGATCTCCTTCCAGCCCAGATTCGCGATCGCCTTGCCACTTACATCGTTGACCGACATCCCCAGCACAATCGCCACCGTCAGCCCGCTGTTCACCAGCGGCTTGCCGAACTCGCTCTTGGCCGCATAAGCCATATCGCAATGCATGGGATGGAAATTCATCGTCAACAGCGAGAACTGAATGTTGTCGGCATCCGTAATCGTCCTGCCTGGAAAATGTTCATAGATATCACCCACATGGAACTCTTCCAGATAGCGGCCAAAAGACGTGCGATAGCGATTTTTCTCAACAGCGGTTGTGTTCATGGCAGTCCAGTCATCCTCTTTGATAGTTTGTCCGGACATGCTAATCAACAAGACATGAGAAGTCAATAGGCATTGAAGCGGAGGGGGTTTGGCAGGAGAGATCGGGTTGAGCTGCGTGAGTTTGAGGGGCCCGGGGGATCGCGGGAGAAAGGAGCAGGGTTTAAAGGGGGGATTTGACGGGACGGGCTGCTCTGGCGGTCGATGCGCCCATCAAGCAGGCGAGGGAAAGATTGCGTATAATTTCGCCTTTCTGCCACGCGTTGTGTTCTGCAACGCGATCTGCTTGATATGCCCGGGTGGTGAAATTGGTAGACGCAGGGGACTCAAAATCCCCCGCCGCAAGGCGTGCCGGTTCGATTCCGGCCCCGGGCACCAACGGCTTGTTCCAAACAGGTTCAAGCCGCACCAAATTATCAAGAAAATCATGTGGTTAGAATAGACACTTAACCCATGATGCTCCATCAAGTTTCAGCAAATCCCAACGTTGCGTGCCCCCCAAGGTGTACCCTAGACTGGTTGTACCCAGTTTTCTTTTTGCAGGGGTACACCTATGGGATTCCTGACTGACCTTAAGATCCGCACTCTCTCGCCCAGCGCCAAAGAACAGATGCTGAATGACGGCGATGGCCTCTACCTGCGCGTGCGCGCATCCAGCAAAAGTTGGCTCTATCGGTACAAATCCGGTACGAAGCAAATCAAGATCGGTCTAGGCGCCTACCCAACGATCACCCTTGCAATAGCACGTGAACTCACCAGAGAGGCGAACACTCTGCGCGCTCAAGGCATTGACCCGAAGGACGCTCGACGGGAGCAGCAAGAGCAAGCCAAAATCGCCAAGATGAATACTTTCGAGCTGATGGCGCGCGCCTGGCTCGAAAGTGCCAACAAGGATCGCGTCTGGTCTGCCGGCTACAAAAGCAAGGTCACTCGCCATCTGGAGATTCATGTATTCCCGTGGGTAGGTGACAAAGCGATGGAGACTATCAGGCCTCCAGAAATCGTTCGATGCCTGCATCGCATCAAGGATCGCGGCAACCTAGAAACGGCACAGCGTGTCCGCGAGGCCGTCCAGCACGTCTATCAGTACGCTGTGGATACCGGCGTACTGGAACCGGCCCAGAATTTCGTCAGCAACCGTACCGGCGGCTTGCCAACACCTCGCGGCCGCCACTACGCCGCCATCACTGACCCGCAGCTACTAGGCCAGCTTTTGAGGGACATGCGCGCCTACTCCGGCAACTTCATTTCCGTTGCCGCCTTGCGCTTGGCCCCCCTGGTCTTCCAGCGGCCCGGCCAGCTGCGCCTGGCACATTGGGAAGATGTCGATCTCAAAAAGGGATTGTGGCGCTGCCCGCCAGAAAACATGAAGATGCGCGAATGGCAGAAACGCGATAGCCGCACCCCTGCGCATATCGTGCCCCTGTCGCGCCAGGCTCGGCGGATTCTGGAGGACCTGATGCCGATTACCGGCCCCTCCGGCCCGGTGTTCCCCAACATGGCCAGGCGTTCCGACAAGTCACGCTATATCAGCGAAAACACGATCAACTCGGCTTTACGCACATTGGGGTACGACACCAAAGAACAGATCACAGGCCATGGCTTTCGGGCCACTGCACGCACGATGATCCGCGAGTATCTTGGCTGGGAGTCGGACGTCATCGAACGCCACCTGGCGCACGTGTCGAAGGAAGAACTGGGCGCTAGCTACGACCGCGCCACCTTCCTGGCTCAACGCAAGGTGATGGTGCAGCAATGGGCGGATTTTCTGGATGAACTGGAAGCCGGCAAGATGCCCAAGCTTGCGGAAAACGTCCTCTGGCTCAAGCAGGCGTAGGCCCGCCTTGGCTTGCAATCCGTAGTCCTTCCATCCCAGAAATGGTATATTTACATGAAGTCTTCCACCACAAAGCCGCTCTTCTGGCTTGGCAGTAGCAAGAAAGACCTGCTGGCCCTTCCCGTCGCTGTACGAAAGTTTTTCGGCCATGCGCTTGATTTTGCCCAGCGGGGCGAATAGCACGAAGCGGCGAAAGTACTAAGGGGCTTTGGCAGTGCCGGCGTACTGGAAATTGTTGAAGATGATACCGGCAGCACTTACCGAATCGTCTACACCGTGCGCTTCGCCGAGGCCGTCTTTGTGCTGCATGTCTTCCAGAAGAAAATCAAACGGGGGATTGAAGCACCCAAGCCAGACATGGACATCATCCATCAGCGTTTAAAGGCGGCTGCAATCGTTGCGCAGGAGTTGAGAAATGAATAAACGCATCATTGAGGGCGTAGAAGTCGAGGCCAGCACCGGCAATGTGTTTGCCGACCTGGGCCTGCCCGACGCCGAAAAGCTTCAGATCAAATCAGGGCTGACTGTCGAGATTGCCAAGGCCATTCGTGAGCGAGGACTCACCCAGTCCGAAGCAGCACAACGTATGGGCCTTACCCAACCCAAGGTGTCGACCCTGCTGCGTGGCGAGTTCTCGAACTTCTCCGAGCGCAAGCTAATGGACTGCCTGAACAGGCTGGGTTATGACATTGAAATTCGCGTGCGGAAAACACCGGAACCGGTCGGCCACCTTGTGCTGACTCACGCTTGAGGCGCTGACCCATTTGTGGCCGCCGCAACGCGCCTGACGCGTCCGCCGGCAGAGCCAGTTTCTCGCACACAATGCGTCAACGGACGATAGCCGACTGGATCTTCGATCCATTTCAGCAATGCTGATCGTCTCCAGCCCTTCGCCCTTCCACCGAGCGACACCGGCGCCGGAAAATCGCCTGCGGCGATACGGCGATAGAGGCTCGAACGACTCAATGCTGTAATCCGTAGCACGTCCGACATGCGGTAAAAGGCTGGTTCCGGCTGGCTAAGCGTTGTGGCAACATCTGACTGTGACATGACTGCTCCCATAAGGTCTCTGACAGCACCTATAGGATGCATGACTGCGTCGTGAACCAAAACTTGCTGGAGAGTATTACAGCAAGGTGGGGCGAGATAAGCGAGATCTCATGCCGCTGTCTGCGGCCTCTTAACGTTCGAGAAGGACACTTCTACTAGGAGCTGCGTTCCAATCCGACCATATGATCATTAACAATGATAACTTGCGGGCCGCTGCTATCAGTCTGGTTTCTGCGGGCGAGATCAAGTCTGCAATAGCAGTGCCGCTGACTTATGCTACAGGTGCCCGCACTCTCTCGCCAACTTCCTACATCGTTCGATCACAGCCGATGCTGCAAACCGGCCTATCCTTCGGTCAAACTGACGGGGATCTTGAGGTAGCGCACGCCGTTCAATTCAACCTCCGGCAAACGGCCGGCGCGGATGTTGACCTGAATGGAAGGCAGCAGCAGCATGGGGGCCGGAAGTGCGGCATCGCGAGATTGGCGCATCTCGATGAATGCCTCGGCGCCCACGCCATCGCGCACATGCACATTGCTCTGGCACTGCTCGGCAACGGTCGATTCCCACGCATACCCGGTGCGCCCCGGAGCCTTGTAGTCGTGGCACATGAACAGACGCGTCTCTGGCGATAACGCCAGCAGCCGACGAATCGACTGGTACAGCATGTATGCGCTACCGCCTGGAAAGTCGGCGCGAGCCGTGCCGTAATCAGGCATGAACAAGGTGTCCCCCACGAACACAGCGTCGCCGATACGGTAGGACACGCAGGCGGGCGTATGGCCTGGTGTATGCATAACCTCTACGGTCAGTGCACCGATATGAAAGGTTTCGCCATCACGAAACAGCCTGTCGAACTCGGTGCCATCGCAGGAAACATCGTCCAAGTTAAATACTGGACGGAAAATTCGCTGCACGTCGCGAATATGCTCACCGATAGCGACAGGCGCACCTGTGCGAGTTTTGAGGTAAGGCGCTGCGCTTAGGTGGTCCGCATGCGCATGGGTCTCAAGAATCCATGCAATCTGCAGTTCACGTGCATGGGCGGCGGCCAGCATACGATCAGCAGAGGTGGTGGAAGCCTTGCCGCAGCGGTGGTCGTAATCCAGCACCGGATCAATGATGGCGGCTTGGCGGGTGGATGGATCAGAAACTAGATAGCTCACCGTATTGGTGGCTTCGTCGAAGAAAGACTGAATGTCAGCGGTAGGAAACATAACTTGTCCATGCAGGGGTACGGAGCCTTGAATTTATATTAGTTTATGCTAAATTAGAGAAATGCGAAATAAATTGCGATTGTGACAATGAAAGACAAGCAGTTCCTACAAGACGGGGCGAAGCAGGCGGCCGCCATGTTGCGAACCGTCGGCAATGAGCATCGCCTGTTGACCCTCTGTTTATTGATCGAGCATGGGGAAATGACGGTAGGTGCACTGCATGAATATGTACCCTTGAGTCAATCCGCGCTGTCCCAGCATCTGGCCAAGATGCGCGAGGAGGGCCTGGTGACGTTCCGCCGAGAGGCGCAAACGCTGCATTATCGGATCGACAACGCAAACGTTGCCACCCTCATTGGCACACTCAAGACTATTTTCTGCCCCTGAATCCGACCGTCTGGAGTCAACTATCATGTCTTTAAAGCCTATTTCTCCCCAAGCAGCCCACGACCTTACGAATCACGGCGCAATTCTGATCGACATCCGTGCAGCCAACGAATATGCTCGCGAGCACATCGCCGCCGCACGCCATGCCCCCATAGAAGATCTGAAAAGTGCAGCACCGCTTGACGCCACGGCGGGCGTCATTTTTCACTGCCGATCCGGCAATCGTACGCGGGTCAATACCCAGACACTCAGCGCATGCGCAGCCGGCGAAGCGTATGTGCTGGACGGGGGGCTCGATGCCTGGAAGAAGGCTGGGCTGCCCGTGGTGACAGATACTTCCCAGCCAATGGAGTTGCAGCGCCAGGTGCAGATTACGGCGGGTTCGCTGATCCTGTTGGGCGCCGTGCTGGGCGCCACGGTCTCGCCCTGGTTTCATGCGCTGTCGGCAGCCATCGGCGCAGGTCTGGTGTTTGCTGGTGTATCTGGGTTCTGCGGGATGGCCCGCCTGTTGATTCATATGCCATGGAATCGTAAGGCTGTGGCCGGTTAGGCTGGATACGCCTACCTCCAGGCAACTTATTACTGCGCTCCTGGCTTTCCGAAGTTTCTATGTGATTGGCGCGCGACCCTCACAAAAGGCTTGAAATCAGTCATTTTGTGCCCTACTGCTCCATTCGCCACCTCTTCTAAACCCACGATCCCCTGCCATGAACGCCTCCAGCATGTGCGGGATCAACGTCACAGCACTCACGGTTTCCCCGTAAGTCTGCGTGTGTAACGCTGCATAGCGGTCGAGATCGGCTTTCAGGTTGGCCGGACACATGAAGGTCACTTTGACGGTCTTGGTCTTGGGCAGCGGCCCCAGCCGCAATTTTCTGGTGGTGCTCATTGCGAAACTCCCTTATTGAAGAAAAGCGGCTGATACGGACGCAACTCCAGATCACGGTTGACGATAATGCGCACTGACAACCCTGGGCGGCTGTTCAAGGTGGGCTGGATATTCATGTTGCGTCGGGTCATCTCTTGCCCCACCTGATTGATACTGTCTTGGGCGCTGTCGCGCCCGGCGATGATGATGCGGTCGCCGTCCTGGCGGTTCTCGGGCGCGGCCAGTTCCGCGCCCACACCCAACAGCGTGGTTAGTACGGCACTGCCAATGATGCGATCCCAATGCCAGTCCACTTCATCCTCCAAGCCGGCGTAGCCCGCCGGGTCAGCGCCGACGAGGTTATCCAGCGTAAGCGACGAGGTATCGGGCAGAATGATGCGGTTCCAGACGACCTGCACCCGGCTTTGGCCGTAGCTGACCTGGCTGTTGTAGCGGCCCAGGATGCGCGAGCCTTGCGGAATCAACAGATGTCTGCCAGTGGCAGAGTCGTAGACGGGTTCGGTGACGGTGCCGATCACATCCCCAGGTAGATCGGACTTGATGCCTGTGACCAGCGCGGCGGCGATGACCGTGCCCGCCATGACCTGATATGGCGAGGCGGGCATTTGCAGATTCCCGGAATTGCGGGTTTCAGTAGAACCGGATTGCAGGAACGCCTCTTTCTGGTCTTGCCGATTCTGTGCTGCGGTGGGGTCAACAGGCTGCGCCGCCGTCGATGTTGGCCCAGCGGCCAGCGGGTCTAAGGCTGCCAAGGGGTTATCCATGCCTGGCGCAACAGGCATCGCCTGCGCGACCGTTGCCGTAGGCTGGCCGGACTGGCCCTGTCCGGTACGGAAGAACACTGATGATGCGGCGGCCGCTTCGGCTTCCTTGCGCCGCGCTTCCCGTTCGGCAGCTTCCGCGTCGATACCGGGCGGCGAGTAGGTAGCCACAGCCGGTTGCTGGCTGTTTACGAGGGCCGGCCCGAGATCACCCGGAAGCGGTGGCCCCAACTCCGGCACGTTGGGCGACGTTTCCGGGACGGGTAACATCGAATAGTCCGCCGGCAACGCATCGAGTCCTTCCGACTTCGACACCCGGTCTACGTTGTAAAGCTCTGTCTGCTCGTTGGTGCCGCGCCTGTGCGGTTGCAGCGACCAGATTGTGGCACCCAATACAGCTACCGACAGGCCGCCCACCAGCAAGGCCAGGGTGCGCCGGTTCAAGCGCGTAACAGGCCGGGGCTGGGCACGCAGCGCCACAGTTTCAGGGGCCACCTTTTCAGATGATTGTGGCGCGGGCTGATCGGGCGTGTGTTCCTCACTCATGCTCAATTCCTCCGCGTCACGCCGTCGGTACGCTCAATGCGCACCACGTCGCCCCGATCACCGCCCAAGCGCAGTTCAGCCGCACCAAAGAGCCGATCCACGATGTAGTACGGTGAACGGAAGCGATAGTTCACCAGTTGGCCGTCGCCTTCGGCGCCGATCACAAAGAGCGGCGGCAGCTCGCCTTGGGCAATGCCCGCAGGAAACTGGATATAGACCTTGCGCCCATCGTCGAAAGCACGCAGCGGCTTCCAGGGCGGATTGCTGCCGCTGACCGCATAGCGAAAGTGCAAGCTCTCCAGCGCAAGGCCCGTATCCACCGGCGCGCTGGCTTGCGCCACCTGATTCTGGCGCTGCAAAGCCAGCATGCGGTCTTTGGGATACTCCCAGGACACGGACGCCATCCAGGTCTTTTCGGTGGAGGTCAGTTCCAGCAGATAGGTCCGGCGGTTGGTAGTGATGACCAGGTTCGTCTTCAGGCCCGACCGGATCGGCTTGACCAGTACGTTCACGCGCAAGTCCGCGCCGCTACCGCTGGAGGTATCGCCCACAATCCAGCGCACGGTATCGCCGGCGGCGACTGTCACCAGTTCCTCGCCGGGTTGCAGCGCAATCACCGTCACACGCCCCACGCCCGTATAGACCTGATAGAGCGCCCCGTCGCTATAAGGCCAAACTTGAATCGCGTTGACGTAGCCCTCGCGTGTGGGCGCAACCCGTGCTTCGGCATTGGCACGAGACACCCGCACCGTTTCGTCTTTGGGTTCCGGCTTCGACTTGGTATCTTCAGTACCCGGCAAGGGTTTCAACTGTGCCGGCAGCGCCAGCGGTTCCGGTACCGCAATCACTTCGACGGGACTGGGCGGCTCGGGCAGCAATTCAGCCCGCACCGGCTCATCCAGGGAGATGGACGGCGGCGGCTTGCCCTGCGTGGCGCAACCCGCCAGGACGACCAGGGACAAAGGCAAAGCGTAAAAGCGGAAAGATGGTGTCATCGCTGGACTCCTTCAGACGAATCAAGTTCACGGCTCCACGACAGGCCATTGACATAAAGCCCCAGGGGGTTTTTGCGCAGACGCGCTTCGGTGCGTGGTGGCTGATGCACGATGGACACCACCGCCGTCCAGCGCTCCAGGCCCGCAGACGCGCCGTTCACAAAGCGGCGTTCCGTCCAGCGCACATTGAAAGACGAGTCGCTGGCCCGAACAACGCTGGTGATCTGCACCGTCACGGACTCTTTGCCGATACGAGTGAATGGGTCATTCACTCTGGCATAGTCATTGAGCACGGCAGCGCCCTTGTCCGTGGTGTAGTCGTAGGCATCCAGCCAGTTCTGACGCACCACCACCGGGTCGATGGACAAGGCGCGCACCAGTGTGATGAAACGCGCAATGTGATGCGCCGTTTGGGCATCGCTGGGCCGGTACGGTGTGGCCGCTTCGCCGACCGCGCGCACCTGTCCCGCGTTATCCACTTCCACGACATAAGGCGTGACGATGGATTGCATAGACCGCCAGACCAGGCCACCGGCCATGAGCAGCGCCAGCAGCAGGCAGCCGAAGGCCATCAGCCGCCAGTTCCGGGCCTGTACGCGGGCTGAACCGATACGGTCATCCCATACCTGGGCGGCGACTTGGTAAGGGGTCGCCGGTTGCGGCGATTCGGCATAACGCACCGAAGGTCGTTTGAAACGCATGGGGTGTATCTCCTTATGAATCGGCATCACGCAGGCTTGGGCCTTGGCCCGCGCCGCCACCATCGCCCCCGCGCAGCGTGTGGGCGGCGGTCGTGGCGGCTTGCGTCAGTTGTTGTCGGCTGTGCAGGCGCTTGGCCCAGGCAGGTTGTGCGCTGGGGCCAGCCGATGCGGTCGAATCGGAAGCGCCAGGCGCAACGCCAGAGGCATGTCCAGCACTGGCTGCGCCTTTGAGGCCACCACCAGCGGAACCCTTCTGAAAGGCCGACCGGGCACTGCCCGCCGACGCGCCAATGGAGCGTGCCGCACCGCTTGCCATGCGGGCAGCGCCCGGAACCATGCGAGCCCCTGCCGCCACGGCAGCCCCAACACCCGTGGCGGCCGCGCCAATCGCGACGGCGGTGCCTGCTGCGCCCACGGCCGCACCAGCCATCGCGCCGGCCCCCAACTGCGGCCCGCCAGAGACAAGGCCCGTGGCAATGCCCGGCCCAAAGATCCCCAGCGCCAGCAAGGACAGCGAGGCCAGCATGATGACCAGTGCGTAATCGACAGATGGCTCGTCGGGATGCACTTGGAACTCGGCAAACAAGCCGCTGCCGATTCCGACAATCACAGCGAGCACCAGCACTTTGACGCCGGAAGACACCACGTTGCCCAGCACCTTCTCGGCCAGGAAGGAAGTCTTGTTCCATAGCGCAAACGGCACCAGTACGAAACCCGCCAGTGCGGTCAGCTTGAACTCGATGAGCGTCACAAAAAGCTGGATGGCCAGGACGAAGAAGCTCAGTATCACCACAATCCAGGCGAGAAACAGCACCACGATGGGGTCGATATTGGTAAACACTTCCGGGAATCCCGCCATGTCGCCGATCTGCTCCAGAATCGGTGCCCCGGCATCAATGCCGGTCTTGGCGAGCCGCCCCGGTTGCAGGAAATTCCCCATGCTGAGCGACGAACCTGATGCAATCAGCCCCAGCCCCGCAAACGAACGGAACAGAATGCTCGCCAGCGCGTTGAAGTTGCCAATAATGTAGGCAAAGGCACCGATGTACAGCACTTTGCGCAGCAGCTTGGCGATCACATCGTCGCCTTGGCCGCTGGCGTGATTCATCGCCCAGAACAGGCCAGCCAGCGTCATGTCGATCACGATAAGCGTGGCGGTCAGAAACGCCACATCGCCTTGCAGCAGGCCAAACCCTGAGTCGATATAGCGTGCAAAGGTATCCAGAAACCGGTCAATGACCGCCACGTCGTTCATGGCACTGGCGCTCCCCGATCAGTTGCCGTAGAAATCAACGGCTTGCGGCGTGTAGGGTGTGCCCGTGCCCTGAAAGCGCCGCCGCACTTCGCGGGCGCGTTCCGTGTCCGCCGCCTGCTGAGCCAACTCAAGGGAGGCAGCGCGGTCTTGCGTAATCTGAAGCTGCTGCGCCTGAATAGTCTGCTTGGCCTGCAAGGCCAGAAGCTGGTTGGTGGCCTGCATGGCTTGTAACGCGCCCTGTGCCGACTGGCTCTGATTCACCAAATCAGCCAACGCACTTTCATCGTCGCGCAGGTTCTGCGAGGCTTGGGCCTGTACGCGCATGGCGGTGTGCAGGCCATCAAGCGTGTTCTTCCAGCGTGCGCGGGCGTCCTGGACCATGTGGTCGCCGCTTATCGTGGCGGCGTACTGGTCGGGATACAGGCGCGCGAATTCACTGTCCATGTGCGCCACGTCATAACTCAGCCCCTGTGCCTCGCCGATCAGACGATCCGTAGTGGCCAGCGTGGCACGCAAGCGGTTCACGACATTGAAGTCCAGGCTTGCCAAGTTACGCGCCTGGTTCATCAACATCTGCGCCTCATTCTGAAGCTGGTTGATCTGATTGTTGATCTGTTGCAGCGTGCGAACAGCGGTCAAGGTGTTCTGCGTATAGTTGGACGGATCAAAGACCGTTTTCCAGGCCCAGGCAGGCGAAGCCGTGAGCAAGGACGCTGTGAACACGGCGGCAAGCGTCAGGGATAGCGGGCGGATTTTCATGGTAGAGACTCCTGTGAGCGGAAAGAATCAGCAACAGCCGAAAGCGAAAGACCGGGATACTCGGGCAATAGGTCGGCGGCCCAATCCAGGCCGCGATGGCGCAGCCACGCGCCAGCGAAGCCGGGTACGTCGGCATCCAGCAGAATGCGGTCGATGTCGCGCTGGTCTTGCGGGCTGGAAGCTCCTGCAAAGGCAAGCGTGGCCGGCCCCAGGTCAAGATCGAACAGACGATTGCCCAGACGTGACTGGTAGTAGTAGTCGCGCTTGGGCTGCGCGGTGGCAACGATCTCGATCTGTCGGCTGTTCAGCCCGAAGCCTTCATAGATCGTGCGAATCTGCGGCTCGGTCGCCTGTGGGTTGGGCAGAAAGATGCGGCTTGCGCAGCTTTCGATAATGGCGGGCGCAATGCTCGAATCCTTGATGTCGGCCAGCGACTGCGTGGCAAAGATCACCGACACGTTCTTCTTGCGCAGGGTCTTCAGCCATTGGCGGATGCGGGCGGCGAACGACGGCTCGTCCAGAAACAGCCACGCCTCATCCAGAATCAAGAGGGTTGGTGCCCCGTCGAAACGCTCATCAAACCGGGAAAACAGATAGCGCAACACCGCCTGCACTGCGGCGGGGCTGTGCATCAGCTCTTCCATCTCGAAGCCCTGAACGTCCGCCATGCCCAGCCGGTCATGATCGGCGTCCAGTAGCTTGCCGTGTGCGCCGCCCAGGACATAAGGTGCCAGCGCCTGGCGCAGCGCGTTCGATTGCAGCAGTACCGAAAACCCGGTCAGCGTGCGCTGTTCTACTGGCGCACCGGCGAGGCTCCCCAGCGCCGACCAGATGGCGGCCTTATCCTCGGGGCTGGTGGCTATGCCTTCATGCTGCAAACGCCCCTCAATCCATTCGGCGGCCCAGGTGCGATAGCCTTCGCGGTCAATGTGCGCCAATGGCTGAAATGAAATGCCGCCGTCCGCGCCCAGGTCATAATGTTCGCCGCCCAGCCCCAGAATGGTGGCCCGCATCGAGCGGCCCATATCGAAGGCAAAGATGCGCGAACCGGGATAGCGGCGAAACTGTTGGGCCAGGACGGCCAGCAAGACTGACTTACCCATGCCGGTTGGCCCGGCGACCAGCGTATGGCCCACGTCGCCGATGTGCGTGACCAGCCGGAACGGCGTCGCGCCCTCGGTGCGCGTCACGATCAACGGCGGGCCGTCCAAGTGGTCGTTTTTCTCTGGCCCGGCCCAGACCGCCGACACCGGCATCATATGCGCCAGATTCAATGTAGACACAATGGGTTGCCGCACATTGGCGTAGGCATTGCCGGGGATGGACGAGAGCCACGCATCCACGGCGTTCAAGGTTTCGGGAATCGTCACAAAGCCCCGGCCCTGGATGACGCGCTCCACCAGGCGCCGCTTTTCATCCGCAACGGCAGGATCGGCATCCAGCACCGTGACGGTAGTGGTGACATAGCCAAAGGCCACTTGATCGCTGCCCAGTTCCTGCAAGGCGGCATCCGCATCGGCGGCCTTATTGCTGGCATCGGTATCGACCAGTGGTGACTCCTGCTGGAAAATCGTTTCCCGCAGCAGCGCCACCACATTCTTGCGCTTGGCAAACCACTGACGGCGCAGGCGGCGCAACTCCTTTTCGCCTTCCGCTTTGTCCATGCACAGAAATCGGGTACTCCAGCGATACGCAAAGCCAAGCCGATTGAGGTCATCCAGAATGCCCGGCCAGGTAGACGTTGGAAAACCCCTTACAGACACCACGCGCAGGTGGGCATCACCCAGGGTTGGTGCCAGCCCACCGACGAGCGCCGAATCGGTCAGCAGCGCATCGAGGTGAAACGGCACTTCCGGTACGCCAATCGGATAACGTCGTGTCGAGATAGTGGCATGCAGGTAGGTCAGTGTCTGGCCATCGTCCAGCCAAGCGATTTCCGGCATCACGCCATCGAGCAGGTCAAAGACGCGATCCGTTTCCGCGACGAACGCGGCCAGGCGCTCGCGCCAGTCCACGCCTTCGGAGGGTCGGTTCTCGTACAGCATCCCCGCTGCGCGTGCGCGGGATTCCTCGGGCGGCAGGAACACAAGGGTCAGGTGATAAGCGCTTTCAAAATGATTACCCGCCTCTTCAAAGGCGGCCCGACGCTCCTGATCGACCAGCCAGGACAGCGGTTCAGGAAAATCCGAACGGGGATAGTCGGCCGCCTGCCGGCGCTCGGCTTCGATAAACAGCGCCCAGCCTGAACCCAAGCGGCGCAGCGCATTGTTCAGGCGCGCCGATGTGGCAATCAGCTCGCCTTGGGTGGCGCTATCCAAATCTGGCCCACGAAAGCGTGCCGTGCGCTGAAATGACCCATCCTTATTCAGCACCACACCGGGCGCGACCAGCCCGGCCCAAGGCAGCCAATCGGCTAGAAGCGCGGGACGCTGGCGATATTCGGCAAGGTTCAACATGGCCTCAGCTCCTCACACGTCCAGCAGCGTCTTGTGCTTGATGTGGCGGGCGAAGACCTGCATGAACTGCGGGTCCACCCGTGCGCCCCACACCGCCAGGGAGTGGCCGACGATCCACAGCACCACACCCGGAATCCACAGTTGCAGGCCCAGCCCCACGGCGGCGGCGAGCGTTCCGTTGGCAATGGCCACAGTTCGCGGTGCGCCGCCCATCAGAATCGGCTCGGTCAAAGACCGATGTAGCGGTATCTCAAAGCCCGGAGCGAAGCTGGGCGCGCCTTCGGTGTCGGCACTCATACGATGGCCCCGCCAGAGAAGGAAAAGAACGACAGGAAGAACGAGGACGCGGCAAACGCAATCGACAGACCAAAGACAATCTGAATCAGCTTGCGAAAGCCCCCGCTGGTATCGCCAAAGGCCAGCGCCAGCCCCGTGGCGATAATGATGATGACCGCGACGATGCGGGCCACCGGCCCTTGGATGGACTCCAGAATGGATTGCAGCGGTCCTTCCCACGGCATGGAAGAACCAGCGGCCTGTGCCGCGCCGACGGCAAGCATCAGCAACGCAGCCAGTACCAGTCCTTGCGCCGCAGGCCGGGCAAGGCGGTGAAAGTGGATGAAGTTGAAAAGCGGAATTACAGAAATACGGAAAGCCTCAACAAGCGTCATGGCAGTTCTCCAGACAGATCAGGGGATGGAAAAGAAGGTGGCAATGGCTCAGGAATTGACGACGGCTCAGGAAACGGCCCTTGGAGTGCATCGGCCAGTTGATAGCCAGTACCGTCAAAGCCGACCACGCGGGCAATGCTCTCTATGCGGCGCTTGCGCCCGCGCCCGGCGATGTAGATGACGACATTGACCGCCTCGGCGATCAAGGCGCGCGGCGGATTCACCGCAACTTCCAGAATCAATTGCTCCAGGCGCAAGAGCGCCCCTACAGCAGAACCGGCGTGAATGGTGGCGATGCCGCCCGGGTGACCTGTGCCCCAGACCTTGATGAGATCCAGCGCTTCTCCGCCCCGGACCTCGCCCACGACCACACGGTCGGGGCGCAGGCGCATGGTGGCGCGCACCAGCTCCTGCATCGTCACGACACCCATACGAGTGCGCAGCGGCACATGGTCGGTTGCGATGCATTGCAGTTCAACCGTGTCTTCCAGCACCAGCACCCGGTCGCCCGTGGCGGCGATCTCGGCCAGCAAAGCATTGGCAAGCGTGGTCTTGCCGGTACTGGTGCCCCCGGCAATCAGGATGTTCTGGCGGGCATGCACTGCCTGTACCAGAAAGTCGGCCTGAGCCGCGCTCATCATGCCCTCGCTGATGTAGCGCGCAAGCGGAATCACGCCCACGGCGCGCTTGCGTAGCGCAAAGGCCGGGCCGGGTGCGGCGGGCGGCAAGATGCCTTCAAAACGCTCGCCAGTCTCGGGCAGTTCCGCAGTCAGCAGCGGCTGTCCACGATGCACCTCCGCCCCGACGTGGGCAGCGACCAGACGGATGATGCGTTCGCCATCCGCTTCGGAGAGTTCCAGTCCCAGCGGCGCGCGACCCGTAGAGAGCCGATCCACCCACAACGAGCGGTCGGGATTCAGCATGATCTCCACCACATCCGGGTCTTCCAGAGCGGCGGCAATCACCGGCCCCATGGCGGTACGCAACATCTGGATGCGGCGATCCAGCGCCACGGCGACAGAGGATTTGGGCAAGGCGCTCATGAGACACGCTCCTCAAACGGAGGTGCCGCATCATCCATGCGTGCCGGCTCAGGGTGCAGTTCTTCCACTACATCGCGCACCAGGCTGCGCCCGCGCAACAGGTGGCGGCCAAGCTGCTCGACGAATTGTTCAAAGCGCGCTTTGCCCTGGGCGCGAGCGGCATCCTGATGGGCTTCGGGTACCGGGGTGCTGACCGTCAGGTAGTAGCGCACGAACAGCGCCAGCGTTTCGATCTGAATGTTCTGGTCGCGCTCCAGGCGCTCAAACTGGCGAGAGAGCCTGTCCAGCCGCCGGGCCATCGCCGCTTCGCGCTGGTCGCCCGCATCGGGCGAGAGCCACGATGCCAGGGCGGCGGCAACAATGGACGACTTGGACACATCTTTCTTGACGGCCAGCTCGTCCAGGCGCTTGGCATGTTCGGGATGGATAAAGAGATTCAAGCGATATCGACTCATAGCTGGATTCCGTCATCAGGATCGAGAGAAGCCAGACGCGCCGTGCGCTGCATGGCAGGGTCAATCTGGCTGGGAAGCATGGGCGGTGGATCGTCGTCATCGAGCAGCGACAAATCGCTGGTCGGATATTCCGCCTCGGGGCTGTAGGCAACGATTTCCGATAGCTCTGGCTGCTGACGCCGGCCACCGTCGTCAGCAGTACCGGGCATGCCATCGCTGTCTACCGAAGCCGGCGCAGCGGGGACAGCCGGAATCACCAAACCGCTCCAATCGTCAGGCCGGGCCGGTGGCGCATCCGCGTAGCGTCCGGCTGCAAGCGTCGGTGGCGGCAGCACACGGCGCGAGAAATTGGCATCCGCGTAATAGCGCAGCTTCTTGGCTTTGATGGGGGCCACGCTGGACACCATCACCACCGATTCATCCGGGGGAAGCTGCATGACCTCGCCGGGAGTCAAGAGCGGCCGCGCCGTTTCCTGGCGCGACACCATCAGGTGGCCCAGCCAGGGGGCCAGCCTGTGCCCGGCGTAGTTGCGCTGGGCACGCAGTTCCGTAGCGGTACCCAATGTCTCGGAAATGCGCTTGGCGGTACGCTCGTCGTTGGTGGCGAACGTCACGCGCACATGGCAGTTATCCAGAATCGAATGGTTCTGGCCGTAGGCTTTGTCGATCTGATTGAGCGATTGCGCTATCAGGAAGCTGCGGATGCCATAGCCCGCCATGAAGGCCAACGCCGTCTCGAAGAAGTCCAGACGGCCCAGCGCCGGAAACTCATCAAGCATCAGCAGCAGCTTGTGACGACGGGCGATGCCATCGGAGCCGTCCAGGGATTCGGTCAACCGCCGCCCGATCTGATTGAGAATCAGGCGAATCAGCGGCTTGGTGCGTGAAATGTCCGACGGCGGCACCACCAGATATAGAGAAACCGGATGTTCCGATGCAATCAAGTCGGCAATGCGCCAGTCGCAACGGGACGTGACTTCGGCCACGGTGGGGTCACGGTATAGGCCCAGGAACGACATGGCAGTGGACAGCACACCGGAGCGTTCGTTGTCCGACTTGTTCAGCACTTCGCGGGCGGCGGAGGCCACCACCGGATGCGGCGCATCTTCAAGGTGGGCCGTCGTCATCATGCGGTGTAGTGTCAGCTCAAACGGGCACGCCGGGTCGGACAGAAAGTTGGCGACTCCGCGCAGCGTCTTGTCTTCGCCCGCATACAGCACATGCAGGATGGCACCCACCAGCAGCGCGTGCGAGGTCTTTTCCCAATGATTGCGGCGCTCCAATGCCCCTTCCGGGTCCACCAGAATGTCGGCGATATTCTGTACATCGCGCACTTCGTGCTCGCCCCGTCGCACTTCCAGCAGTGGGTTGTAGCCAGCGGATCGGCTATCTGTGGGATTGAACAGCAGACAATGAGAAAACCGCGCGCGCCAGCCAGCGGTAATCTGCCAGTTCTCGCCCTTGATGTCGTGGATAACAGCGGAGGCCGGCCAGGACAGCAAGGTTGGCACCACCAGGCCCACGCCCTTGCCTGAGCGGGTGGGCGCGAAGGCCAACACGTGTTCCGGCCCTTCATGGCGCAGGTACTGTTCATCATGCAGGCCAAGAAAGATGCCGGTTGGCTGATTCAGCCCGGCCTTCCGTATATCAGTGGTTTGCGCCCATCGAGCCGAACCGTAAGTCGTCACCAGCCGCGCCTGACGCGAACGCCAGATCGACATACCGATGGCGACCATTACAGCAATAATACCGCTGCCACCCGCGATCATGCCGCCCGCGTTGAATACCTCTGGCGCATAGGCGTCAAAGAAGAACCACCACTCGAACAACCGCCAAGGGTGATAAACCGGCGTGCCGTATAAATCGAACCAGGGCAAACCCAGGCGTAGCTGATAACCCAGGGCGGCGGCTGTCCATTGTGTGGCACCCCACACACCGGCGATCACAATGCCGAATACGACGGCGATCTGCCCGAACAGTACATTCGTCCCCTGCATACCCAAGCCCCCGATTCCTTCTACTGATTCCTCGTTTCAAAGCGGCAAAAAACTGTGCCTGCCTCATGAGAATCGGTGCTGGGCCAGTGCCGGTCAAAGACCGTTATCGGGACAATGCTGATGAAAAAAGCATCAATTCATGTACGGGCGAACATGACGAAAACGCCGCAAGCGCAGGCGCGCTGCGGCGTGTCGGAGAAAAAAAACGGAATGTGTCGGGAAATGCCGACAATTAGAACTTGGGTGGCGTATCCGACGGCGTGTACGGCACGGTGCCGTCACCGTAAAAGCGCTGCCGCGTTGCTTGGTCCACCCGGTCACACAGTAGATGTCCCATATTGGTACGATCTGCCTTGCACTGCCCGCGTAGCTCTTTTAACTTCGTAGGATCGTCAGTCAACTCCTCTACGGTCGGGACATCTGGTTACTGTTCGGGAGTTTCTGACTGGCCGCAACCACTCAGTATGGCTACCAGAAAAATAAAGGTGACTCGTTTCATAGCTCTATCCGCTCCTTAGAGTCGACTTCAGATTACATCGAGTTGAACTGCCGGAGTATGTCAATGGTCTGCACGCGCTTGATAAAACGGGACAACTCATCAGAAACATCGTCATCCCGACGCAGCAGATACGTCACCAACACCGGCGAGCGACCCGCTAGCGGCCGTGCCACTATACCTGGCTCCCGACTTGCTGCAATATGTGAGGCGCTAGCTAGGCTGAGAGCATAACCTGCCGACACCAATGCCATCATCAAGTCGTAAGATGCAACTCGCTCTGCGATTAAAGGTTCAACTTCAGCCTGCCGCAACACCCTATCTATTTGACGAGAATACCCTTCACACGCCAAAGGATCGCTCAGCACTAGCGGATAACGTAGGACTTCACTCAGAGGAATTCGCTTATAACTCAGCAACGGATGTCTCGCCGGCACGGCTACCATCAGCGGATCGCTCCACACTGGTTCGGCAACTATGTCATCCCCGACCTCATTGGATTGCGCAAGCCCCACGTCGTACAAGTCTTCTTGTAGTCCTTTAATCTGCTGTGACACAGGCACTTCGAATAGGCGGATTTCAACAAGAGGCTCCTCCTGGCGACAGAGCGCTAGCAAGGCCGGTAAACGCGCTGGAGTAATGCCATCGGACAATGCAAAGCGCAATTGACCGTAGAAGCCATTGGCCGCCGCTTTTACACTGTCTCTGGCTTGCTGTAAAGCGAGGAAGACCCGTTGCGCATGTTCCAAGAAAAGCAGCCCCGCCCGGGTTAGTCGAGTACTTCGTGTAGTTCGGGCAAATAACACCACACCCAACTCATCTTCTAACTCTTTGATAGCGCGTGACAGGGGTGACTGCTCAATGTGGAGCCGCTCGGCGGCGCGTGCAAAATGGAGCTCTTCAGCAACCGCCAGAAAGCAACGAAGATGACGCAGTTCCACCACACTCTCCATCAATTAGCTTCACCAAATCCCATGGGCATTAGCAAGTGCCGTCGCCTGTTATAGGCGTTTAGCTCCACTGTCAATGACCCGACTCTCAAATGCCTCCATTACTTCCGTTGCTGGAGTCCAGCGCATTCGAGTGCCACATGCTTGACAAGCGACGGCTATAACGACATCGGACGGCAGCCATCAAAAATACCGCTACCAATATCAGCACTGATCTGTCGCCGAAGCGGGTATACGGGGTCAGGCCTGTCATACCCTGCACAGTCACCGGCAGTACGCCAGAGCGGTGCGGGGGCAATGCGGCCAGAACACGGCCATGCGGATCAATAGATGCCGTAATGCCGGTATTGGTGGAAGTCACCATAGGTCGAGCAGTCTCAATGCTGCGCAACCGGCCGATTTGTAAATGTTGACGGAGTGCCCACGTATCACCGAACCAGCCGAGATTGCTTATGTTGACGATAACGCTCGCACCCTCATCGCTACCGGAGGGCGGGAGCAACGCAGGTAGAATTTCCGGCCCGAACACGTCCTCATAGCAAATGTTGAAAGCCAGTTGCTGCTCACCTACCTTGAACGGAGTCTGTCGGATAGGACCACGGTCGAACTCGCCCATGGGCATGTCGAGCATCTGCACGAACCACTCAAACCCCGGTGGCACATATTCACCCCATGGCACCAAGTGGCGCTTATCATAACGCTGCGGCAGCGTACCTTCGATCAGTTGCTGCACCGGCGTACCAGCGTCAAAACCGATTGCACTATTGGTATACCGCAACTCTCCGTTCGGTTGTGCAACTCGAAGAGGCACTCCCATGGCGATCGTACTGTGCTGACGTTCAGCAATGTCGCGCCATGCTTTCCAGACATGGGTTTCGAGCTGGTCCTGGAATACTGGTAGCACGGTCTCAGGCAATACAATTAGATCGGGAGCCGGTTCTCCGGGAAGAGGTGGCTTCGCCGCAAGCTGCAGGTGTCTGGCAATACCGAGCCCAAGCAATGTCGGATCAAATTTCTGCGACTGATCGATATTGCCTTGAACTAGCCGCATATTCAACGGCTTACCCTCGGCCGAAGACCATTCGACGTGAGCCAGAAACTCGCCCACGCCGACGACAACTAGCAGCGCAGACAGGGTAAAAATGGTAGGCCGACGCAAAGGAGTATGACACGAGCAAAGAATGGCTAATGCAGCCGCTACGAACGCAGCTGACAGCGCGGTACCATGCACACCCAAGACTGTCGCCCAGCCTACCAGCGGGCTATCAACGTGCGCGTAGCCGATATTTAGCCAAGGAAACCCGGAAAAGACCACAGCGCGCAGCCACTCCATACTCGTCCATGCTCCCGACCAAGCCAAAGCACTCATTAGCGGCGCTGTATGCAAAGAAGGTGGCCGCAACCAAGAAAAAATTGCGCATGCCATACCAGTGAATAAAGCCAGGAAGGCCGAGAGCGCAATCACACTGGCGACAGCCAGCGTGGTGGAAAGACCTCCATAGTGACTCATGCTGATAAAGAGCCAGTACAAACCGACGCCAAAGTTCACCGCGCCGAACCACCAACCCCGTATAGCAGCATGTTTAAGCGACTTGGCATCGCCAACGACATGTACAAGCACCGCCAAAGATGCGACCTGCACAAACGCCAACGACCAGGAAGGCAGCGGACCAGCCGCGAAAGTCATTGCGTGTACGCCACCAGACAGGGTCAACGCTGTAGCGGAACGCAAATGCCCGACTGGGAAAGCAGCTGTCTGTATGCTTGGGAACACCATATGCCGGATGCACACGCTGCTACGAACGAATGTATGCCCAACCGCTTTGTTGTAGGCGAACAAGCTCAAGGACTGCGGCTCTATCCAGTAACCGTAATGGCTGTCGATTCTCCCTATTGAGTCGAGCAAGCGTATTCGGACACACCCAAGTGAACTCATCCGCATCTGGATGCGCCTCATCCAAGGCTCCGGCGACCGCCTCAGCGTTAATGACGATACACACATATGCTCCAGGATCCTCCCGTCTCAAGTTCATCGCGTTGTTACGCGCCCGCTGAAGCGCCTCTGGCGTCGGGGCGTGGAATACAACTCTCAGTTCATTATCTTGCTGCATATCTGTCATCGTAATTAGGAAGTTAAATCAAGCAGTTTGCGAATCGAAGGCCACGCTATATATGGAACGCGAAAGTTAGAGTATCGTGTTACTTCGTGAGGAGGCCTAAAGCTTGCTGTTCTCGGCTGATAGCCATGGCAACCCGTGCAAGCACACGTTTCTTCTACTTCTCCTGCGTGGCGTTTATTGCAATCTCCGAAAAGAGAAGGTCAAGCTCCTTTGACTTTTCACGAAACTTTTCAGCACTTGTTGCATTGTCAGTAGAATCAGCATACGGAGCATATATGTGACTAGGCTGAATTCATGAAAGCGTAGCTTGGCCATGTTCGCCTTCGGTCACATAGAATCGGATCGGCACTTCGATCATCGCCGGCACATTCAAATTCAGAATATCGACGGCAAATTCGTTATTGAACACACCGATCACTCGGTTTCCCGGAATGTCGATACCTCGCCTTGCTGCAGCCTCAGTCGGGCCAACGTCAAATACCACTTGCAGGTCACTCTCGGAAACAGCTTCTTTTAGATGTTCCAATAACTCCGAATAGCTTTGTCTGGTATCTATCACTTTCCACCCCTCAGCGGCGGAGGCTGCGGGGGCCTGCACCGCAACCATTAAGCTCGATAAGCCAAGAACAAGGCTAAGAATCGAACGGACATGGACAGTCATAAGCGGCTCCTATAAATTGAGATGGCCTCAAGCAACGATTTCCTGGGACGCCGACTTCAATGCACTCTGCAACATCTCCTCGATAGAGGGATGGTAGTACGGCATGGTCAATAGATCATCGATGGTTTGCTTCGCCTGAATCGCCCACGCGAGCAGGTGCGCGATATGCTCACCTTGAGTCAGCAGCATGCTCGCGCCAAGCAAGATGCCCGTATCCGGCTCGGCATAAACTCGCAGCAGGTTATCTTGTGCACCCAGTATCTTGGAGCGACCGTTGCCACTGCCCTCGGCCAACCCTATGATCGCACCCTGCTGCATCGCGGCATCGTAGGACGCCCCTACTGTGCAAACATCCGGGTCCGTAAACAAGATCGACATTGGTACCCGGCGTGAAGTACTCGGCCGCTGCTCATCACGCAAGTAGGACAACGCGGCCTGCGCTGCCATTAGCCCTTCATCCGCTGCTTCGTGCATCAGAGCCCGGTCGGGTTGCACGTCACCAGCAAAGAAAATCGGCACATCTGATGCCCGCATGGTAACGGGGTCAATAGATGGCCTACCTTGATCATCCAGCGAAATACCCGCAGCCGACAGATTCAGTGCAGCAGTATTGGGAGCCCGTCCCGTGACGACCAGAAGGCGGTCCACAACCGCACTATGTTCACTCGTACGCATGAGCACCCCATCGCCAGCCGGGTTGATTTCCACCGAGTCTCCCAGCCACATCGGCAGCTCGCTTATGAATGCGCAAATGGCCCGTTCCCGGACCATGGGATCTTGAACGCCACCGATAGTACGGCGCTGATCGGCCCCTATTACTTCTACGTCCAGACGAGCGAGCGCCAAACCCAACTCAAGGCCAACCGCTCCCATGCCAAGAATTCCCAATCGTTTCGGCAGTGATTCCAGGTCGAAAAGTGTATCGGTTGTCAGGATTCTAGTCGCTACACCTTCAAGTGCTTTGGGCACAACGGGGCTAGAACCGGTCGCTACAATGATAGCGTCGGCTTCGACACGCTCCGACCCTACCTGCAAGACGCCGGGTTCAATGAAGCTTGCTTCGGCTAAAATCAGGCTATCTTTTGCCGCATTGCGCGTACGCTCTGCTGCTCCGTTCGCCAACATGTCCCGCGTCTCGCGAGCATGCTTCCACAAAGCCTGTCGCCCCTGCGGGTAGAGTACGGCTCCATCTGGCAATTGCTTTGCGGTCTCCCAGCGCATACCCGCATGCAAAGCAGCTTTCGACGGCATACATCCGACGCGGGCACACGTTGTGCCCAGCGGCCCTCGATCAATGAGTACCACTTTCTTGTCTGCAGCCTTTATCGCATGGAATGCAGTGATTCCCGCGGTGCCTGCGCCAATAATGGCGACATCAATTTTCCGATTGAGCATTGAACTCCCTTTATCCATAATTAAAGCAATGGGCGCTGAAGCACGTTCGCAACAGCGCACCCGTCTACGAACGGCTATCCGATATTGCGTGTGAGCATCATGGCCGCCACCACAACGCAGGCGATGGCAAAAATTCGTTGCAGTACCGTTGAGGAAATCTTCGGCACCAGCAAACGAGCGCCCGCCATGCCTGCGAGTGCGGCGGCCGAGAATGCCCAGGTTGCAGCGGTCAGTGAAAGACCTTGTTCCGACGCAATGAAAACGGTGACTACAGATAGCAGTGCAATCACCAACAGAGATGTTGCGACGATACTGTGCATGCGAAGTTCGCTGAAATACCCCAGCGCGGGGACGATGATGAATCCACCGCCGATGCCCAACATGCCGGTAAAAAGGCCCGAGACCACTCCGATACCGCCCAGCGTTGTGACGGTGCGTGGGTTCCAGATGAAGCGTCCGGTCTCCTTGGATACTTTGCAAATCCCAGATTGCACCATGGGCAACTCGCCATCGTTTTGAACACCGCGTGAAGACATGAACATGCGGTAGGCGACCACAAGCATGACGGCGACAAAGATCAAGTTCAGCCACCGGGAAGGAAGCCAGTGAGCTAGTCTGATGCCCAGTGGCGCAGTAATGGTACCTGCTGTCGCCAAGACAATCGCGGCTTTGTACCGGACAAGGCCTTGGCGCAGCCCTTGCAATGCGCCAAGCATCGCTGCGGAGCCAACGGCCATGAGTGCCGTAGGAGCAGCCGCACGCATATCCATACCCAGGCCAAACACCAGTGCCGGGACGGCAAAGATACCGCCGCCAGCCCCAGTGAGTCCTAAGACAGCGCCGATTACAAGCCCAAGCAGCCCGCCACTAAGCATCATGCCCCCTGCCTGACACATAATTCCGTACATCTGTACTCAGGTGATCCATCAGCGCGGACCTAGCACTTCGGTCAGCGCGCCCTGTTGCGGCATGCCGTTGTACTTCTGGATCAACCCCTTGTCGTCCTGAACCATGATGCCAGGGGTACCTCGAAACCCCATCGAAAGCATGAGCATCTGATTATCTTCGAGCGTCTGCTGTACATCGTCCGGTACGCTCTTGGCGGGCGTAATGCCGCCCTGGTCGAACTTGACTTCATTCTCGCGCAACGCAGCCGAAGGATCGGCTGCGCCAAGAATCGCCGCCGCTTTAGCCGGGCTGTCCTCTTTGATGACGCCGACCAACAGGTGGCGCAACTGGACCTTTCCGGCATCCACCCACGGGCGCGCGGCCTCCCAGAACAAATGGCAATAGGGACAATTTGCATCGGTGAAGGCATAGACAATACGCGGCGCGTCTGCCTTGCCATCCAGCACCCACGTGGCCGACTCCAGCTGCGCCCACGCCTGGTCGCTGATGGGCTTGGCAACCAGGCTCTGCAGTGTCGCTTGGTCAATCGGCTCGCCCTTGGCATTCAGGCGCGTGCCCGCAACGGCATTACCATCGGCCAGAACGTAGACCGCGATGGGGCTGTCGCCCAGGACACCGGCGAAGGCGCGCACGCCTTTACCGGCCTCGAACTCCTGCTTGAAGATGACACCTTGGTCTTCCAACGCGTCGATAACCGGCGGTTTATCCGTGACCTGGGCCTGGCCGCCGCTGGGCATCAGAATGAGAGGCGCTGCAGTCATGAAAGCGAAAAGCACACGCTGTGCAAACATAGTCGTTCCTTATCCGTACTGGGTTCGATGAATGGTGGTCAAAAATATCGTGATATCTTGTCTTTGAGCTCACTCATCGTGATCTCGCCTAAATGCAAGTCCACCATGCGTCCTTGTGCATCGAAAAAGAAGGTAGTGGGCAAGCCACCCGTTCGCATTTCCTGCATCGCATTGGACGATGGATCGAGCAGAACATCCTTCAAATTCAGACCTTCGCTATGAAGAAACGCTTTAGCCTGTTGCGCGCTTTCTCCCTGATTGATCAAGACGAAGGCGACGTCGGGAAATGCCGCCTGGGCCTGTTCGAGCACCGGCATCTCGCGCCGGCATGGCGGGCACCAGGTCGCCCAAAGATTGAGCACGACCGGCACCCCCACATACGAACTCAAGTGGGCGGGACGCTCCTCAAGCGTCATTAACTGCAAGTCCGGCAAAGACGGCGCGGCCTGCTGCGCCAGCTTGTCGGCCTCCAATCCCCGTGCTGTTGAGGAGTTTTCTGCATTGTCTGCCTGATTGCAGCCCGCCATCAGCATGAGGGTGACGACAACAAGAATGAGTAGGCGTAAAGCCGGTGTAAGCTTAGTTATCATTTTTCGGCCCCCGAGCCGGAAGATAGGTCGAAACGACGCAGCATCTTGTCCTTGAGAGTGGGCATGGTGATCTCGCCCAAATGCATGTCCACCTGACGCCCTTGCGCATCGAAAAACAAGGTGGTGGGCAAGCCGCGCGAATTCATTGTGCGCATGGCCTCGGAAGCGGGGTCAAGTAAAACATCCGTCAAACTCAAACCCTCGCTCTCAAGAAAAGCCTGCGCCTGCTGCGCGCTTTCCCCTTGGTTGACCAACACGAAGGCCACATCCGGGAAATCGGTCTGAACCTGTTCAAACACCGGCATCTCGCGTCGGCATGGCGGGCACCAACTGGCCCAAAGATTGAGTACGATAGGGCGCCCTGCATACTCGCTCAGCGAAACGGGATGTTCGTCCAGCGTCGCCAGTTGCAGGTCCGGCAAAGGCGGCGCGGAGCGCAGCAATAAAGCGAGCACCCCGCCCGCGAGAGCCCATGCGGCAACGCCGACCATGACGCCCGCCAGCACGGGGACGCGCAAGATCTGAGCGGACCGGGTTCGCCGCCAAATGTAAACAACGACCACCAGCACGCCGACCCACCAGACAAATCCACCATCGCCGATGGCGATCATGGATCTGGGTGTGGCCGAGTACTCCTCCCACCACTGCGCGATGTATGCCAAGCGTGCCGTCAAGAGCCCCCAAACCACGGCGTCAAGAATCATTGATCCGGCGGCTTTGTAAGGCACATCGGGCGCCCGCCGGCCGACAATTCGCGCTGTCAGCCAAGCCAACAGCACGGCGGCAATAACCGTGACGACCTGTATAGGAAATGGACCTATGCCGCTCATGACACCCCCGCCGCGTCCAAGCGGTCCTGAAACTCGCGCGCACCGATCTCACCCACCACGCGCAGATCCCGCCGTTCCGTACCATCCGGCCCCACCAGTATGAGCGTGGGCGGCCCCATGACGCCCCAGTGTTTAAGCAGTTCCTTATCCGTAGCGTCATTACGCGTCACGTCTGGCCGCACGATCTGCATACGCGCCAACTGCGCCGCGACTGCGGGATCGCCGAATACATTGCGCTCGATTACATGGCAACTGACGCACCAGTCGGCGTAGAAATCAATCAAGGTCCACTGACCGCGCGCGGCGCCTTCCGCCAGGCGAGCATCCACGTCGGCCACCGATTTGGCCTGGATATAACCGACCTCGGCGGTTGGCGTGGCCGCAGCGGGCGCGCCGCGCAGATGCGCCAGCGGCTGCAAGACGGCATCCCCCCCTGAAGCGGCGCCCACGAGCATCAGGACAGACCACAGACCGACGAATGCCGCCGCCGAACGCAAGCTCCACGCCAACCGCTGCCTATTCGTAACGGCTTGCGCCCAAGCGACGAGCCCCACCGCCACCAGCAATATCCAGGCCCCCCAGAGCAACAGACTCATCGTGCCGGTCAGGAAACGCGTCAGCATCACCACTGCCATGCCAACCATGACATAGCCGAAGGCGACGCGCACCCGATCCATCCACGCACCGGGCTTGGGCAGCACACGGGCGCCGAACACCGCAATGGCCAACAATGGCAGGCCCATACCCAGACCCAGCGCAAACAAAGCCAGTCCCCCTTGGATCGCACTGCCCGTCTGTCCGATGTACAACAGCGCACCCGCCAAGGGAGCTGTCATGCACGGACCGACCAAAAGCGCCGACAGAAAACCCAGCACCGCCGCACCGGTGACACTCCCTCCCGAACGAGCAGGCCCCGCTGCCTGGAGGCGATTCATCACAGCGGATGGCAAGCGCAACTCGAACAGACCGAATAGCGAACTGGCCAGGATGAGAAAGAGCGCTGCGAAGGCGCCGAGCAACCAAGGCGACTGCAGCGTGGCTTGTAAATTGGCGCCCGCCAGTCCAGCCGCCACCCCCACTGCTGCGTAGGTACCCGCCATCGCCAGGACGTATGACGACGACAAGACGAAAGCCCGACGCGGCTTGGCCTGGCTACCAACGACCATGGTGGAAACGATGGGAATCATCGGCAAAGTGCAAGGCGTAAAAGCCAACAAGAGGCCAAATCCGAAAAACAGCAGCGTGCCGGCGATAGGCCCCAGCGCAGCAAGCCGCTGAGCAGCCGCCTGATCCTCGCCAACGCTGGCGCCCAAAGGCATGCCGGCCGAGTCAGGCCCGCGCTCCGAGGCTGATTCAGTTTCCGACGCCTGAGGCGGTTGCTTGACAGCCTGACCGTCAGCTACCGTTATTGCTGCTGGCGCGCTGATCTGTATCGTCTGCGGTGGATAGCAGATACCGTCTTCCGCACAGCCTTGCCAATGCAGCGTCAGCGAGCCAGACGCTGTCGCGGGAAAACGCAAGCGGGCGGCATTGTCCGTGTAGATTTCCGTGTCACCAAAGAACTCATCGTGCTTGGGCGTACCCGAAGGAAGAATCAGTTCAACGCCATTGTCTCGACCGTCGACCAACTTCAGCGAATGGCGATAAACATAATAGCGATCGGCAACATGCGCTTGCACCACATACTCGTCGCCTTGTTGTTGCACGTGCTCCAACGTGAAGACATCCGCAGGGTCAAGAAATTCGGACTCATTCCCAGAAGAGAATAGGCTGCTGCTTGCCCAGGCACTGCCCATGGCAAAACAACACAGAATCAACACTGCGCGAGCGATCCGATAAACAGACAAGCTGAACTCCTCCAAGTGATTTCGGTAGATAATGCACTCGTAGGATTAAGGAAAGCTTAAGGCGTCCGATTTACCTCAAAAAAGGCGAGACAGGGCATCAAGACGGTGTAGTCTTGAGTGCAATAGGCAGCACAAGCCGAGCCTCAAGGCCTGGACCGTGCCGCTCCAGCAGCTCAAGCGTCCCTCCATGCCTGCGTGCAATAGCATCGACAATCGACAGGCCCAGACCGTTGCCCGGGATTTTTATATCTCCACGCCAGAATCGGTTAACGGCTTGAGTTCGACCTTCGGCATCCAGGCCTGGACCTTCATCCAGTACGCTGATCCGCAAGGTTCCATTGCTTTGCGTTTCGATGTGAATGGCAATAGGCGTGTCTGCAGGCGCGTAGCGCATCGCATTATCAATCAGGTTCGTCAGGGCAGCAAGCAAAAGAGGCCGGGCAACACGTACCCGACGGGAATCAACAGCTCCTTGTACGATTACCCGGCTTGCAGCATCTTCGTAAAGAGGCTGCACCTCTTCAATCGCAGCGTATACTGCATCAACCGGATCACAGGCCTCCATTCCGATAGGCAAGCCCTCCAGCCGTGCCAGTTCAAGCAAACGTTGAAGAATATTCTGCAGTTGCTGCACTCCCTGATCGGCTTTGACCAGCGCAGCGTCCAGCGTTGCGCCCTCACCGGGCCGTTGCAATGCTAGCATAGCGACCTGAATGTGTGTCTTTATACTGGTAAGGGGCGTGCGCAATTCGTGTGCGGCGCTATCGGTGAAGCGGCGTTCACGCACGATTGCTGCTTGCACTCGCTCAAGGAGCTGCTCGATTGTATGCAGAAGCGGATGCAGCTCTACTGGCGCCTTGACTTTGGGCAAGGGGGTATCGTCACCCGGACGGCGTCGAGCCAATAGAAGACGAATACGTTCTACAGGCGCTAATCCATGAGTAATGCCTATCCAAAGCACTATTAGGCTTCCGAACAAAGCAACGATAAATGGCAACCCCGCGGATAGGATCAACTCCTTTACCAGAGTCTCTCGGACATCGATGCTGTCTGCCGTGGCGATCTGAATATTGCCTTGACGCAGCACGTAGGTGCGCCAACGTTTGTTGCCGTACGTCTGCGTGCCAAACCCTACAGGAGCTTGGGCTAGGTCTGGACTGCCTGCTGTACGGGCGACGGCTTCGATCACGACTTGGCCACGCACAAGACTCACCTCGCACGCCACCCCATCGCGTGCCACGACATCCAACGGTTTATTGTCGGCTGCGGCGATATCTCCCGGTTCGGGAAACTGGGCTACCAGCCCGGCCACCATCCGCGCAGAGGCGGCTAGGCGATTGTCCAGCGCGTCGCGCAAGGACTGACGCGCATCCATGAACATCCAGCCAGCCACCGCAGCCCACAGCAGCGTCAGTGACATGCCGATGATTAACAGCAGCCGCAGGCGCAGGCTCATGGTTCTTCTACCTTCCCGGCTACGCCCAGTCTATAGCCGAGCCCCCGGACCGTTTCAACGATATTGTTTCCAAGCTTGCGCCGCAAATGATGGATATGGACGTTGATCGCATTGCTTTCCAGATTTTGCTCATAGCCATAGACACTATCGCAAAGCTGCTCAGCACTCAGAATGGCCTTAGGGTTCTGCAGCAATGCGCGTAACAGCGAAAGCTCGCGACGGGCTAACGTTATCGGCGTGCCGGCAAGCCGCACTTCGCCTGTTGAAGAGCAGAAAGTCAATGCGCCGTGATCCATACAGTCTTTGCTGCGGCCCGCTATCCTGCGTGTTAACACATGCAGGCGAGCCTGCAATTCATCTAGGTCGAAAGGCTTGACCAGGTAGTCGTCGCCGCCGCCGAGCAGCCCTTGCACACGATGATTCAGTGCGTCGCGAGCGGTCAGGATGAGCACGGGAAGATCGCGACCTTGGTCGCGCCAGCGGCGCAATAACATCATGCCGTCCTCATCCGGTAGCCCAAGATCCAGAACGCAGACATCAAAGTATGAGGTTGCAAGGGCGGCGTCCGCTAGACTCGCGGTGTTGACATGATCGATCGTCAGGCCGTGCAGCTTTAACCCGGCCACAATACCGCTCGCCACCAAGGGATCGTCTTCGACGAGCAAGATATGCATTCCAAACTCCTTCTTTTCGAGCGCCAAACAGTTGCTTAGTGCATTGGCACAACAAGCAAAAAGCTTAACAGGCTTTCCGGCTGCACTCACCTCCCCAGCCTCTTAATGCTGCCTTAATCCTGGGTATTTATTGTGTCGGCAATCTTGCTGCCCGCAATCCCGACTATCACCTTGCGTTACAGAGTTCTTTGGTTCCGGCAATTCCGGATGCAGCTGACATGAAATCGGACAAACGCTATGACTCCAATACTGGGAATTTTGTTAGCGACGAGTTTTGTCGCTTCTTTAGTCGCACTGGGCATTCTGGTTTGGGCCGTTGCTAACAAATTGATATTCGTTGGCAAAGCGGAAGCCTCCACTATCTTTCTGGAGGGCGAAATCGGCCACCCGGACGACAGCGCTTCGTTTGGCGGCAAAAACGAAGCACAGACGCATCACTTTGATGTGCTCCGAGCAGGCATCGATCGCGCCGGCAAAGGGCCAGTGATGGTATTGGTGACAGCCGGCATCTTGTGGCTTTTGATTGGGTCAATATTTGGCGTTATCGCGTCATTGAAGCTGCATTGGCCGGATTGGCTGGCGCACATTGCGCCGATTACATTTGGCCGCGCCCGCACTTTACACCTGAACATCGTGGCTTATGGGTGGATGTCGGTAACCGGCATAGGCGTGGCACTATGGCTACTGCCTCGCATTTTCCATACGCCCTTACGGCGTCCTAATATGGCGTACTTGGGCGCCCTTCTATGGATGCTTGGCGTAGTAGGCGGCACGCTGGCCATCGCCAGCGGCTGGTCGGACGGCATTGAATGGCTGGAGTTCCCATGGCAAATTGATCTACTGCTAGCCGCAGGTGGCTTCTTTCTCGCGTGGCCCGCCATTGAAACCGCAGCTCGTCGAAAATCCCGCCATATTTATGTATCAGGTTGGTATTTCCTTGCTGGCATGGTCTGGTTTCCATTTCTTTTTCTGGTGGCGAACATTCCGGGACTCCATATGGGTGCCCAGCAAGCGACCGTCAACTGGTGGTTTGCCCATAACGTGCTCGGCCTGTGGCTCACGCCCATGGGTGTGGGCGCGGCCTACTACATCATTCCAAAAATAATCGGCAAGCCGGTTTACTCCTATAACGTTTCGCTTCTCGGCTTCTGGAGCCTGGCGCTGTTCTATAGCCAAGTCGGCATCCACCACCTGATGGGTGGGCCGATTCCGACTTGGGCCGTTACGCTGTCAGTGGTCCATAGCATCATGATGTTTGTCCCCGTGATTGCCGTGGCGATCAACCAGCACGTCACGGTCGCCAAGAATATGTGGGCTTTCAAGCAATCGATGGCCCTGCGCTTTGTTTGGATCGGCGCACTCATGTACACGCTCTCTTCTTTTCAGGGTTCGATTGAAGCGCTGCGATCTGTCAACTCGGTAACCCACTTCACACACTACACGGTCGGACACGCACACCTTGGCGCCTACGGCTTCGTCTCGCTTGTGTTGTTTGGCACGTTGTATTACATGATGCCGCATATTCTGGGCCGCCGCTGGCCGTATCCGGCGTTGGTCAAAGCCCATTTCTGGCTGGTTGTGGTCGGCTTCTCAATTTACTTCCTGTCGCTCACCATCGCTGGCGTGCTTCAGGGAACAGCGTTTATGGACCCAAGCTCCACCTTTGCAGAAATCACAAAAATGGTGGTGCCCTATCTTGAAGGCCGCTCCATCGGCGGTACGTTGATGACGTTGGGGCACTTTGTCTTTGCCGCCCATTTCGCCTTGTTGCTGCTACAAAAAGCGCCTCGCGACAACGCTATCGACACATTTGCCATTGCGAAAGTCTCATGAATAAACTGTTGCCCCTCCTTATTGGTGCAATTGGCGTCTTGCTGCTTGCCACACTAATGCTCGTCATTCTGCCCGCCTGGCAGATGCGTACGGCCGAACCCCCGGAACAGCTTGAACCTTATACCGATCAACAACTGCTGGGCCGCCGGCAGTACGTGGCCAATGGATGTGTCTACTGCCATAGTCAGCAACCGCGCTCCACCGGACAGACATTATTCGATGGGGCAAGGGGATGGGGTCGCGCCTCTACACCAGGTGATTATTTTTATGACGCCCCACACCTGTTGGGTACGATGCGTACCGGCCCCGACCTGCTAAATATTGGGGCGCGCATAACAAGTCGGGACTGGCACTTGACCCACCTATATCAGCCGCGCGCCATCTTCGACTGGAGCATCATGCCCTCGTACCCGTATATGTTCGAAGAGAAAGATGAAGCTTCGCCGGACGATGTCGTCGTACGCTTGCCCTCCGAATTTCAGCCCGCCGACGGCAAGGTCGTCGTCGCACGCAAAGAAGCTTTAAATCTCGTCGATTATCTACTGAGCCTGGATCGCACGTACCCTGCAAGTAAAGAGGAACTGCAAAAACGGGACAGGGGCTATGACCACCGTCCGGAGACCGCGGAGGTAGCAGCAAATGCAAAATAAAAACGCAAATAACATAAAGCCTGCTTCACGACCGCCTCGGGTTGAAGATATTGATCCTACGTTCGAGCCATGGGAGCCTCCTCGGCCCATACCTATTTTCTTGCTCGCTGTCCTGTTCGCACTGGCCCTAGCAGGGGTCGGCGTGTACCTTAGCGATCTTGCTCCCTGGACTGAATCGGGTTCACCCGATACGGTGGCCAGCGGCCCGGTCGCGCCTTTGCCCGCATCCTCTCTTTCCGTGGCCGGCGTCCCGCAGGATGCACCCGCGCTGGTGCATAGTGGCCGAGGCAGCGTGTGGAGTTGTGCGTCCTGCCACGGTGACCAAGGCGAGGGCGCAGGTATAACTCCAAGGTTGGCCGGTCTGCCGCAAGACTATCTGACCAAACAGCTGCACGACTTTGCCTCCGGCGAGCGTCTGAACGAATCCATGCATTATGTTGCCAGCAAATTGCAGCAGAATGACATAATTGAACTTGCTGCCTACTACGCCAGCATGCCGATTCCTGAGCTGACATTACCGCGGTCGGATGCCGATCTGGAGCGCGGGCGCAAGTTGTTCGAAAAAGGAGACTGGAAGCAGAACGTGCCAGCCTGCATCAGTTGCCATGGTAACCAGGGCGAAGGCGTTGGCGCATCATTTCCGCCGCTGGCCGCACAACAGCCCGAGTATCTATTCGGTCAGCTCGCAGCCTGGAAAGGCGGGCACCGGCACAACTCACCTCAAGATTTGATGGACGATATCGCTGGCCGCCTTTCATACGAAGACCTATATGCGGTTTCGAATTATGCGGCGTCTTTGCCCCGGCCTGAACGTGATGTACGCATGAGTGCAAATTTGGAGGACGCAGATGGAACAGAATAGACCCGCGAATCGGCCCAAGGCGGCCACGCCACATAAGATGTCCGGCGCTCGCCGCCTGGTCTGGGGAGCCGGGATCGGTATCTTGCTGTTTGGTGTTGGCTACGTGATCAATGCTAGTGGTGTGCTCTCACTCTCGTTTACCTCGCAAGAAAGCGGTACAACACAGATCGGCAATATCGTCTACACGCGTGAGGCGATGGAGTCGGACCGTAGCGAACATATTAAAGACAGATCCACTCCCACAGCGGGCACCCCCGTGGGAAGTGATGGCTATTACCTACCTCCTCCCGATGACAGTATTCCTGAGGGACCTTATGGCAATGCGGTTCGGCGCGGACGCGCCATATTCATGGAAACATCGACGATGGTATCGGACCACGTCGGCAATACGCTGGCCTGCGTCAACTGCCATCTGGATGCCGGGCGTCGGGAGAACTCGGCGCCAATGTGGGGCGCCTATGTACGGTATCCCGCCTACCGCGGAAAAACTAAATCAATCAGCACCTTGGAAGATCGTATTACCGGCTGCTTTACCTATTCGATGAATGCACAGGCCTCGCCTTCAGGCAAGCCGCCCGCGCCTGGTAGCGATGTTTATCGGGACTTAATGACGTACTTCTACTGGATGTCCAATGGCGCGCCTACAGGCGAAAAGCTGCCTGGTTCAGGTTATCCAAAAGTCAATAAGCCAGAGGCAGGCTACGACGTGATGCGCGGACAGAAAGTCTATGCACAGAACTGCGCGCTCTGTCACGGCGCTGATGGCCAAGGACAGCGCGACCCCAAAAGCGGTGTGGTGTTTCCTCCCTTATGGGGACCTGACTCGTACAACTGGGGGGCGGGCATGGCGCGCATCGATACGGCTGCAGGCTTCATCAAGGCCAACATGCCCTTTGGCAAGCCGTTTTCTTTGAACGATCAGGAAGCCTGGGATGTGGCGGCGTATCTCGACAGCCACGAGCGGCCCAAAGACCCGCGCCAAACCGGTACCCTTGAGGAGGCCCGCTTGAAGTTCCACGAAGGTGAAGAGAGTTTCTACGGCAAGGAAGTGAACGGAAGAGTAGTCGGCGGCGGCGTAAGTCATTAGCAGCGATCCCACCATGCATTCAACGACAGCCGATACGCCCGATTTGGAACAGTTTCGTCCCGCAGGACGCATGATCTTTTCCGTACGCGGTATGTTTTGCGCAAGTTGCGCCATGGCAGTACAACGCGTCATCGAGAAGGTCCCCGGCGTGCTGTCCAGTAACGTGAACTTCACATCCGGCGCGGCCCTCGTACATTGGGATCCTGAAGAGTTTGACTTCAACAGGCTTTTCGACCGTGTGTACGATCTCGGCTACGAAATGTCGCCCTTGTTGGACAGCAACGAACTTAATCAATCACTGCTGGACCAGACATCCCGGATTCGGCTCCAATTGATTATTGCGGCATTCTTTGGCATGTGGAGCATGCTCGGTTCGTGGATGCTTTATTTTGGCATCGAAGCCGTGGCTGGCGTCAATGCGCTGCTGGTGGGGTGGGCAGCCACCGCCTTCAGCCTGCCAGTCATACTCTACAGCGGCTCGGACTTCTACCGAGCTGGCTGGAAAACCCTGCGCGCCGGCGTACCCGGCATGGACGCTCTGATATCGCTTGGCGTCTGGGGCTCATTATTTCTATCGCTGTGGCATCTATCGCGCGGCTCACCAACGGTTTACGTGGACGCCGCCACGATGCTTGTCACTTTCCTCCTAGTGGGACGCTTGATCGAGATCCATGCACGCAAGCACAACCTAACGGCGATCGACGCGTTGCGTCAGCTTCTGCCCGAAACAGCACGCCGCGTCCAGCGTGATGGAAAGAAGGAGCTTGTTCCACTGAAGGCCGTTCAAGCCGGCGAACTCGTCTATGTGCAGGCCGGCGAGCGGATCCCCGTCGATGGCATGATAGAGGCCGGAGACTCTCAACTTGACGCCTCCCTGCTGACAGGCGAGTCTTTGCCGTTGGCACGAAGCGTCAATGAGCAGGTTCATGCGGGCATGGTCAACTTACGGACCCCGTTGTCCATACGCGTTCAAAAAGGCGAGGGGGAGCGCCGTATCGACACACTGGGTTTACGAATGCTTGAGCTGTTCGGGGCCAAGTCATCGATGTCGAAAATGGCAGAGCAGTTTGCGCGATTACTGTTGCCTGTCGTATGCGCAGTAGCGTTACTCGCCTTGGTCCGCCACCTCTGGATGGGAATGGCGGTCGATTATGCATTGCTGGCTTCGCTGTCTGTGCTGGTAGCCGCTTGTCCCTGTGCCGTTGGCCTTGCTCTGCCTCTAGCTTTCTCGGCGGGTAGTGCACGGGCATCGAATACCGGCATTTTGTTTCGCGACCCAGCAAGCGTTGAAGCTTTGGCACGTGCACGGGTCTTCGCTTTTGACAAAACGGGCACACTGACTACGGGGCAATTAACCGTCACAAGAGTCACAAGCGCACGCCTTGCGCAGGACGAACTTATACGGCTCGTCGCCAGCGCGGAAAGCGGAGTTGCACACCCGGTGGCTACCGCCATTGTGCAATATGCTCAATCTCGAGGAATCAATAGTCTGTTACCAGCAGAAGCGGCCGAGCGGCATTCGGCCGGCGTACGCTACCTTGCACCAGACAGAGCGTTGTGGCTGCTTGGCACAAGGGCTTGGCTAGAGGACCAAGGCGTGGGCTACATCGCTGAGGAAACCCACTCTGCTCTGAACACACCACACGCGCCCAGCGCCATTGTGCACATAGCCCGCGATGGAATCTGGGAGGGTCGAATCGAGCTACATGACGAGATTCGAGACAGCTCCCTGGCTGCATTAGAACACCTGCGTAAGCAAGGCTGCCAGACTCTGCTCGTGACGGGCGACCATGCACCAGCGGCCAAGTGGGTTGGCGAAGCGTTGTCCTTTGCACCTAAGGACATTCACGCGGCTTGCGACCCTGACGGGAAGGTCAAAATTGTACAACAACATGGCCAAGATACCGCCTTTGTGGGCGATGGCATCAACGACACACTGGTTCTGGCCGCCGCTGGCTGCGGGGTGGCGATTAATGGCGCGAACGCGGTTGCCGTCACAGCGTCCGGGATCATGATTACACAGGGCGGTGTCGAACAGATTGTCAAGGCGCGGCGACTGGCGCGACACATCCAGAGGCGAGTGCGTCAGAACCTCTTTTTTTCGATTTGCTACAACGTGGCGATCGTGGTGCTGTTCTTTCAGATCGGGGTCGCGCCAGGAGCGGCCGCCATCGCCATGTGCCTAAGCAGTTTGACGGTCATTAGCAATTCGATGCGTCCGTTTGCTTCGCAAGAAGACGCATCACATGTTTCCTAAGTCGCTTTCACCAAAAGCTGTCCGACAACGCTTGAGCTAGGGATCCTGCTCGTGGACTTTCGCGCCGTCGGCTCGATGACCGCTCTTAGAGCAGCGCCTGGACTCACCAATTCGACATGGTTCTTCTTGCTCTTTGATTTTATAGAAAATCGACCAGTATTTGTGCGAATCTCTAGCTATGACGTGCCTCGCCCAGGTCCGCACGGGGATGCCATGGAATCAGGAGTCATCGACCCCATAGGCACAACCGGACAACCTATACCTGTCTACAGCGATTACCTTTAATCGAGCAAGTCGCTTAACTTTCAGTTAATCCAAGCAACGTATGCTACGCCATGACAGGACCGGTAAATCACGCTTTTACACGATTTTGCACCGGAATAAACGTAATCATTGGCCATCATGCCGTTGGCGGACCACTACCGAAGGTCATCGCCTGGAACAAGGTAAAAAGTTGCTCGAAGCCATCAATCTACAATGCGTGCGTGGTGAGCGCCGTCTATTTCATCGCTTGAGTTTTCAAGTCAGGGCTGGCGAGTGCCTGTTGATTCAAGGCGAGAACGGCAGTGGTAAGACCAGCCTGTTGCGCATGTTGATTGGGCTAACGCCTCCGGCTAATGGCACGGTCTGTTGGAACGGTCGACCGATCAAACAATGGGGTAACGAATACGGGCGTGAGTTACTGTATTGCGGTCATGCTCCGGGCCTGAAAGAGGAACTGAGCGCCACTGAAAACCTGCATTTCAATTCTAATCTGGCAAACGTGACAGTTGGCTCCGCCGCTGTACAACATGCTTTGCATCACGCTGGTTTGCAAGGTAGGGAACACCTGCCCGTGCGTGTCTTGTCCCAGGGTCAAAAGCGCCGCGTGAACCTGGCCAGTCTATTACTGCAAAAGCGTGCTTTGTGGGTGCTGGACGAGCCTCTAGCGGCTTTGGATGCCCAGGCAATGCAGTGGGTCAGCAAAATAATCGACCGACATTTGAGTGAAGGCGGGCTTGCTGTTTTAACGACTCATCATGACATAGCGCTCGCATGCCCCCCCCAGGTCATCCAGGTGGGCAAGTGAACGGCGTCCTGGGCATCTCGTCGCTATGCGAGGTTGCAAAGCGAGACTTAAGGCTTGCCATGAGGCGCAAGTCCGATATGCTGACATCTCTTTCTTTCTTCGTAATAGTGGTCAGTCTATTCCCCTTGGCCATAGGTGTTGAACACGACACGCTGCGCCAGATCGCCCCCGGGATTCTTTGGGTGGCCGCATTGCTGGCAACCATGCTGTCGTTAAATCGACTGTTTGAACAGGACTTTGTCGACGGCACTTTGGAACAATTGTTCCTTTCGCCTGCTCCGCTTGGAATGCTGGCGCTGGGCAAGGTGATCGCCCACTGGATTTTGACTGGTCTGCCATTGACAGTCTTAGCGCCGCTTTTGGCCTTGCAGTTCGATTTACCAACTTCGTCTTCGCTCATCCTGACCTTTTCATTCCTGATCGGCACGCCGGTGCTCAGCTTGATCGGCGCGATCGGAGCAAGTCTTACATTGGGGCTTCGAGGTGGCGGAGTACTACTCGCATTGATCATTCTGCCGCTTTACACGCCAACCCTTATCTTTGGCGCCGGTGCCGTCGACACCGCAGCGGCTGGACTCAGTGCGAACGCAAATCTTTCGCTGTTGGCGGCCATGCTGGCTGTAGCGATCTTTTTTTCTCCTTTGGCCACTGCCGCGGCATTAAGGATTGCGTTGGAATAATGGCTGCAAGAATGATTAATTGGTTTAAGTACTCTTCACCCAAGACGTTTTATCCGCTTGCAGGAAAACTTATCCCCTGGTTCGGCGCAGCTGCGGCGATTCTGGCCATTTCTGGCCTGTACATAGGGTTCTTCCTGGCACCCACCGACGCTCAGCAAGGCGAGGGCTATCGCATCATTTTTTTACACGTTCCGGCCTCATGGATGTCGATGTTTATCTATCTGATCATGGCTTTCTGGGCCGCGGTCGGGTTGGTGTTCAACAGCCGCTTATCTGCCATGATGGCTTCGGCCCTGGCACCGACTGGCGCCCTGTTCACCTTTCTTTCGTTATGGACGGGCGCTTTGTGGGGCAAGCCCATGTGGGGAACCTGGTGGGTCTGGGACGCGCGGTTGACGTCCGAGCTGCTCCTGTTCTTCTTATATCTCGCGTTTATGGCGCTCCAGTCCGCTGTGGACGACCCAAGGCGCGCCGATAAGGCCGGTGCTGTGCTGGCGATGGTTGGCGTTGTGAACATTCCAATTATTTATTTCTCGGTTCAATGGTGGAGCACCTTGCACCAGGGTGCGTCTGTATCGCTGAGCCGAGCGCCATCAATGGCATCGGTCATGCTGGTTGGCATGCTGCTCATGGCCTTGGCGTCGTGGTTATATACGATCGCAGCGGCACTGCTACGCGTGCGTTGCATCATTCTGGAGCGCGAGCGCCATGCCGGCTGGTTAAACGCATTAAAGGAAATAGAACGATGATCTGGTCAAGCCCCTTTGAGTTCTTCGCCATGGGCGGGTATGCGCCTTATGTCTGGGGATCACTGAGCGTCACCCTTGTGGCGATCCTCGCTGAGTGTCTTGTTCTCCGCGTTCGCCGCAAGACGGCACTGCTAAATGTACAGCGCAATTCAAGTTCATATGAAGAGGCCCCACGATGAAGGCTCGCCATAGACGCATGATCCTCATTGGCGGCGGTCTGGTCACGCTCGGTGTTGCCACGGCGCTGGTGCTCAACGCCTTCCAAAGCAATCTTGTGTTTTTTTTCACGCCGACTCAGGTCATGGCGGGCGAGGCGCCTGAAGAACGCGTTTTTCGCATTGGCGGGATTGTGCAGGCGGGAAGCGTTCGGCGTGATGGGCTTACTGTGCAATTTGCGGTCACCGACAATGCCAAAACGATTCCGGTAAGTTATACGGGTATCCTTCCCGACCTGTTCAGTGAGGACAAAGGAGTCGTTGCACAAGGCAAGCTCGAGCTCGATGGTTTGTTTCGGGCCCAGGAGGTGCTGGCAAAGCACGACGAGAACTACATGCCGCCCGAAGCGCAACATGCTTTGGATGAGGCCAGTAAGAATGCAGGCATAGGGAGGCCATAGTCCATGCTGGTTGAATTCGGTCATTTTTCCCTGATCCTGACGCTATTCGTTGCACTTGCGCAGGCAGGCCTATCCCTTGTCGGCGCGGCGCGCAGCAAACTCGCATGGATCGCCTTTGCGCGGCCAGCCGCTCGCATACAATTTCTACTGATCGCCATAAGCTTTGCGACGCTGGCCTGGTCCTTCTTTGCGAACGATTTCTCGGTGCTTTATGTCGCGCAGAACTCCAATTCGCAGCTACCGTGGTTTTACCGGATCGCCGCGACCTGGGGCGGGCATGAAGGATCACTGCTGCTGTGGTTGCTCATGCAGACCGGGTGGGCGTGTGCGGTCAGCGTGTTCTCGCGTCAACTGCCCGATACGATGGTGGCTCGCGTGCTTGGAGTGTTGGGTCTGATCAATGCCGGATTCCTGCTCTTTGTATTGCTGACCTCGAACCCGTTCGAACGCCTGCTACCTGCAGCCATGGAGGGGTTGGACTTGAACCCGCTCCTGCAGGACATTGGATTGATCCTGCATCCACCGCTGCTCTATATGGGATATGTCGGATTTTCGGTGGCGTTTGCGTTTGCCGTCGCCGCGTTGCTAGCGGGTCAGCTTGATGCAACCTGGGCGCGCTGGTCCAGGCCTTGGGCGACGGCAGCGTGGTTATTCCTGACTTTGGGAATCGCGCTGGGGAGCTGGTGGGCCTACTACGAATTGGGATGGGGAGGTTGGTGGTTCTGGGATCCTGTAGAGAACTCATCATTTATCCCCTGGCTCGTGGGCACAGCATTGATACACTCTTTGGCAGTAACCGAAAAACGCAACAGCTTCAAAAGCTGGACAATGCTGCTTGCCATCAGCACTTTCTCGTTTTCGTTGCTGGGCGCTTTTCTGGTCCGTTCGGGGGTACTCACGTCCGTACACGCGTTCGCCACTGATCCGCGTCGGGGCATATTCATTTTGACGCTTTTCACCGTGGTGACGGGATCGTCACTGCTACTGTTTGCGCTGCGCGTGCCCAAGGTCGGCGTTGGTGGCAGATTCGCGTTGGTCTCACGTGAATCATTCTTGTTGGTAAATAACATTCTATTGACCGTGGCCGCCGGCGCGGTCATTCTTGGGACCCTCTATCCGCTTATTCTTGATGCGCTCGGACTAGGCAAGCTCTCTGTCGGCCCCCCCTACTTTAATGCCGTTTTCGTACCGTTGATGGTGCCGGCGTTGCTGCTCATGGCCGTTGGGCCAATGGCCAACTGGAAAAAAACAAAAATACCCGCTTTGATAACGGAACTCCAGCTGCCCGCTTGGATCGCAGTGGTTGTTGGAGCGAGCGTGCCATTTCTATGCGGACGCTGGTCTGTGTCCGTTGCGTTGGGAATGGCTCTGGCATCGTGGATCGCCGCCTCCGTCATTATCGGCATTGTCCAACGCATGCGGGCCACGCGCAGCGGACTGCTAGCCCAGCCGCGTAGCTGGCTCGGTATGCACTTAGCGCATCTGGGCATCGCCGTATTCGTCGTGGGAGTCACGCTGGTCACGGGATATGAAACGGAACAGGACCTTTCCATGATGCCTAACAGTACGGCATCGACCGGCGCTTATGAATTGAGGTTCAAGGGTGTCAGCAAGGAGATAGGCGCAAACTACGAAGCGGAGGTCGGAGAGGTTTTACTTTCACGCAACGGACACGTTTTTCGCTCCCTGCATCCCGAAAAGCGCGATTACTTCTCATCGGACATGCCGATAACGGAAGCGGCGATTGACGCCAATGGCCTGCGACATGTTTACGTTTCATTGGGCGAGCCGCTTGGCAACAACGCCTGGAGTGTGCGTATTTACTATAAGCCATTTGTTGACTGGATCTGGATTGGCTGCATTTTGATGGCCTTAGGCGGACTGCTAGCCATCAGCGATCGCCGATATCGGCTTAAGCGTCGCCAGCGCGGCAATGCATTTTCGCCGAGGGGGGAAGCGCCATGAGTCGTTTTGCATGGCCATTGATCGGTTTCATCGTGCTGGTCGGCTTCCTTGGTCTCGGCTTGACGCTCAAGCCCAGCGAGGTGCCCTCGCCTTTGATCGGCAAACCCGCGCCCCAGTTCACCCTGCCCAAGCTGGCGGTTCAGGACGAGACGTTTTCACCCCAATCCATGCACGGAAAAGTATGGCTGCTGAATGTTTGGGCATCCTGGTGTCCTCCCTGCCTCGAAGAGCATCCCATCATTACGGATCTGGCGACAACATACGCCTTGCCCATTGTTGGCCTGAATTATAAAGACGTGCCTGCGAACGCAATCTCATGGCTAGATCGCCATGGCAATGCCTTCGAGTCCGTCGTATCTGACCCACAAGGTGTTGTGGGTATCGATTACGGAGTCTATGGCGTACCCGAAACATATGTGATTGATAAAGAGGGCTTCATTCGATATAAGCATATCGGCGCGGTGAGCCATAACGATGCACGTAACATCATCCTACCCTTGGTGCGGGAGCTTCAGAAATGACGCGCGTGTGGCTGTCACTACTTTGCGCTGTTATTTCCTTTCCCATCTGGGGCAATGATGCGGCTAGCGAAAAGCGCATGCTGAAAATAGCTGCGGAACTGCGTTGCCTGGTATGCCAAAACGAATCGATCGCCGCTTCACGCGCCGACTTCGCTGCAGACATACGAGAACTGATCCGCCACGATATCGAAGTGGGGAAAAGCGATACTGAAATTCAGGCCTACCTTGTTACTCGATACGGCGATTTCATACTGTATCGTCCACCATTGAAAGCCACCACACTTCTACTGTGGTTTGGTCCCATCCTGCTCCTCGTTTTCGGATTCCTTATATTTGCCATAACACTACACCGACGAAAACAGCATTCGGCCGAAATTTCATTAAGTGACGATGAACAAAAAATAGCAGAATCCCTCCTGGAGCGCACCACCCATCATGGAAATCTCTTATGAGTTTGATTTTTGTTGGCTTTGCCGCATTGCTAGCGGTCGGAGTAACACTATGCCTGGGGAGAGTTCTTTGGCGCGGTACGACACCTAATAGTGAGATCGAGCATCATGCTGTCAATGCGAAGGTGTTGCGTGATCAATTGGCTGAGCTAGAGCAGGACGTCGCCCATCAAATATTATCTGCCGATGACTTCTCGGCTGCGAAGCAAGAAATACAACAACGTGCCCTGCAAGAAGCAGTACCCGCTCCGGTTCCGGCCATGCAAGGCGGGCGCGACAAGCGCACAGCGGCAATACTAATTGTCACGCTGCCGCTGGCCGCCATGTTGCTGTATTTTTCCCTGGGCAACCCAGCAGAAAGCCTTTCACCAACGCCTCAAAATGCTCCCATGATGACTCGGGGCGATGTAGAGAACATGGTGAAATCGCTTGAGACCCGCCTTGCCCAAAACCCTGATGACTCCCCTGGCTGGCTCATGTTGGCTCGCTCTTATAGCTACTTTGGAGACTACAAAAATGCGGCCGTCGCTTTCTCCAAGGCAGCGCCCATCATCCAAACGGACCCGATAGCGCTAACCGAATACGCGGAAACGCTAGCTCGAAGCAGCGCAACAGGATTCGTTGGCGAACCAACGCAGCTACTGGAGCGCGCGCTCTCCATTGATCCGCGGGAGCCTTATGCACTTACGCTAGCAGGTACCGCTGCGCTCGAACGCGGCGACTACCAAGTAGCCATTGATTACTGGCAAAAAGTGCTTGAACAGCTCCCTGCGGGCTCTCAGACGGCACAGATCGTCGCCGATGGCATTGAGCGGGCACAGCAGAGAAACGGTGGCGCTCGCCTCCCATAAACATCATGCAAGCATTAAGTCTGCGGTCCGATGACGTCCGCCTGCACACCGGCGAATGAAAGAGCGTGGGCGCGCATCTGCGGCGTGATGTCTACTTGGCAGCGGCAAAGCAAAAGGGCGGGACGGCCTAAGCGCCGCCAAAGATCGCTGCCAGGCAAGACGGCCAGCGCAAACCGTGGACGAGTGCCCTGGCTAACAATAGCCCGACCAGTACACCACATCCCACTCCGGTTCGGAAAGCGGCACAACGAGCGTATCGGAGGCTCGAACGCCATCATAGCCTCACGTACTGGACTGAACTGATAGGACTCGTTTAGCGATGGCTTAAGCGACCACTCATGTACGCTTAATGGTGCGACTTCGATGCTCCGTTTCCGTAATTCGACGCATTTCAAGTAGATTTGTCTGCAAGCTATACCACGTTCCCGTATGCATTCTTCCTACCAACTCCAGGGCCGGAGTATCAACGTAGAGCCTGTCACGGTCGAGCATTGTCTCATCATGGATGTGCATAGCAAGCACCCTGGCGATCACAATACTGCGATTGCCGCCCAGATTATGTACATGCTCTGCCGCACACTCATAAGCTACCGTGCTGGCTTTGACTCATGACGGCGCAATCTTGACCGACGGGAGGACTTCCAACCCTGCTTCAGCGAGCCCACCAACGCTTGAATCAAAATCGACAGCGGTCACATTCATCTGCTGCACTAAGTCTTGCGATACGAGGTTGATCACGAAATCTTTGCCTTGCTGCAGGTTACGGCCGGTGTCTTTGGGCTCACCATTACGCGCTCCGACCCCTATTGCGAACCATTCGCTCTCACCTTGGCGGGACGAGCGGCATTCGAGCGCGGCGAATATCAGGGGCCATTAGCTACTGGCAGCAATCACTGGAAGTTCCCACTGGTTCGGAAGCGGCCCAGGCGGTACTGAATGGCATTGATATAGCTCGACAGAATACGAGTACACCCTCTCAAAAATCCATCGCCATACTTCCAACTCTGATGAAAATCGTCTCCTATCCCACTAAGGGAGAGCTGACACCAAGCTATACCCTCCGTTGCCTACCTAGATGTATTCGATGCACAGCGGCTTGCATCTAAATCCTCATCTGATAAGGCGCTGGAAACCGTAACGAATCACCTGCATCCGCTGTGAACGCTAGTCAGTGGTCAATTGCCCCTTGAGGGAGCATGAGTGCTGTAACGCCACAGCATCGAACGTCATTACCATATCTTCTACCGAATACATTTTTAATTTTTCGGAGCGTGCGTCATCCATCTTCATCCCAAGCCGCAATTATGGTTGGATGAAAGGCAGCGAAAGCGAGGCACCGAGAGTACTCGGACCAATTCCCCGCGTTTCGTGGACAGTGCTGTATCCCAATACTACTTCTGATCGATAAGCGCCTTCAGGGCGTACTTCTCTCGATCAATTTCACCTCGCGTCCGAGCACCAAGCCGCCGCAAAACAGGAAGCGGTGGACACCAGCCCTGAACTCCATGCTGGAGTAGGAATGCTAGCACGCCGCCCGTCAGATACAACCATTTCCTATTGGCGACAAAACTTAAGACCAAACCACTCAGTGCCAGTGAAGACGCATTCACCTCAAGCACTCTTTCCACATCCCACTCTCCGTCCAGCTCCCGGATCCTGCGACTTACTTCTAGTTTATCAAGGGTTGAATAATGTCTTATATTCTCATCAGTCTTTTTATCAATATCCGCGTTAACCCGAGACGCGGTAGAACGACGAACGCGGTCATTATCCACGGTTGTATATCGGTTCAACGCGACCATATATCCTCCACCTTAAAACAGATCCTAGACGAATCGAATTTACAGCAAATTTCGTTCCCATCGACCCACGGACGCGTCTCCTTCTACGCAACCGGACGCGTCTATTGGGTACAACCACAGCTAAAGCCGCCACTATGGCCTATACTGAACAGACGCAGGGGTACTCGCCGTTCACGGCGGGTTGAGAAAGGCCCTTCGTACCAGTACGGATAATGCCGATGCTGGGAGCGTACTTGTCGTGATTTTTTGGCGCCACGGCGCCTGATCGCTGCTCGTCTATTCCCTATCGGCTCCATTGTTAATTTATTTGGAGCACGTTTTGAACGCTATTTCCTCCTCCTTTACTGCAGCCAAGGCCGAAGTCGATGCTGCTGCCGTCACGCCACTTCCCCACTCAAGCAAGGTCTATCAGCAGGGCTCGCGCCCAGATATCCGGGTGCCGTTTCGCGAGGTTTCGCAAGACGACACACCCACCATGTTTGGCGGCGAAAAAAACCCGCCGCTGACCGTTTACGATACAAGCGGCCCTTACACCGATCCATCAGTGAGCATCGACATCCGCAAAGGGCTCTCGGCCCTGCGCAGCGGGTGGATAGCTGAACGCGAGGATACCGAACAACTGGAGCGTCCCAGTAGCGAGTACGGACAAGGGCGCCTACAAGACACGCGTCTGGATTCGCTGCGATTCGAATTGAGTCGGCCTCCGCGACGTGCCAAACCCGGAAGGAACGTGACGCAAATGCATTATGCGCGCCGAGGAATAATCACGCCGGAAATGGAATTCATCGCCATACGCGAGAACTTGCGGCGCGAGCACTATATCGAAACGCTACGCGCCAGCGGGCCGGAAGGTGAAAAGCGGGTCGCCCGCATGTTGCACCAACACGCGGGGCAGTCGTTTGGCGCCGCCATTCCAGAGTCGATTACACCTGAATTCGTACGCGATGAGGTCGCGCGAGGCCGAGCCATTATTCCCGCCAATATCAATCACCCTGAAAGCGAACCTATGATCATAGGCAGGAATTTTCTGGTGAAAATCAATGCGAACATCGGCAATTCGGCGCTTGGCTCCAGTATTCAGGAAGAAGTCGAAAAAATGACCTGGGCGATACGCTGGGGCGGCGATACGGTCATGGACCTGTCCACAGGCAAGAACATTCACGAGACGCGCGAATGGATCATCCGCAACTCGCCCGTGCCCATCGGTACGGTGCCTATTTATCAAGCCCTGGAGAAAGTGGACGGCAAGGCCGAAGAGCTGACCTGGGAAATTTTTCGCGACACTTTGGTCGAGCAAGCCGAGCAAGGTGTGGACTATTTCACGATCCATGCGGGCGTCCGACTGCCCTTTATTCCGATGACTGCCGAGCGTATGACCGGCATTGTCTCTCGCGGTGGCTCCATCATGGCCAAATGGTGCCTTGCCCACCACAAAGAAAGCTTCATTTACGAGCGCTTCGAAGACATCTGCGAAATCATGAAGGCCTACGACATCAGCTTTTCACTCGGCGATGGACTGCGCCCCGGGTCGGGCTATGATGCCAACGACGAGGCGCAATTCGCCGAACTTAAAACGCTTGGCGAACTGACCCAGCTAGCCTGGAAGCACGATGTGCAGGTCATGGTCGAAGGCCCCGGGCATGTTCCCATGCACCTGATCAAGGAAAACATGGACATGCAGCTCAAGCATTGCCATGAGGCGCCTTTTTATACGCTTGGGCCGCTGGCCACGGACATTGCCCCCGGATACGACCACATCACGTCGGGCATCGGCGCGGCGTTGATCGGCTGGTACGGTACCGCCATGCTGTGCTACGTGACGCCCAAAGAGCATCTGGGTCTGCCCAATAAAAAAGATGTCAAGGACGGCATCATCACATACAAGATCGCAGCGCATGCGGCCGACTTGGCCAAGGGTCACCCCGGCGCGGCTATTCGTGACAACGCTTTGTCCAAGGCGCGTTTCGAGTTCCGTTGGGAAGACCAGTTCAACTTGGGTTTGGATCCAGACACGGCCCGGGACTTCCATGATGAAACCCTGCCCAAAGAGTCGATGAAAGTGGCCCATTTTTGCTCAATGTGCGGCCCGCATTTCTGCAGCATGAAAATAACCCAGGATGTACGCGAATATGCCAAGCAGAAAGGCATGTCTACAGACGAAGCTGTGCAACACGGCATGCAGGAAAAAGCGATCGAGTTCGTACAAAAAGGAGCCCGAATTTACCATCAATCATAGACGGCGCAAGGAGTCCACCTGCGGTTGTGTGAGGGCAAAAGCGAGGCGAAATCTTTCACGCAGCTCAATCTAAATATTCGTCAGAACGACATGGCTGTGCCTGAATAGCGGAGGCCAGAAACACTTGTCGTTCTGGTCTATTCATCGTTAAATCAACCAGCCGCTGATCGAATCGAGCAGTCCATTGTAATCGCGCGACCCTGCTCGAACCACAATGTTATCGGCAAGGTTTCTCCGATTTTCAATGTCGAGGTTGGCTTTTCAAGCATAACGTGATGGCCCCCAGGCGCGAACTCGAAGCTGCCGCTGGCCGGCACCTCGATCTTGTCCGCGTGCACCATGACAGCCATGCCGTTCACGGTCTTGCTGGCATGCAGCATGACTTTGCCGAAGGCTTTGGACTGCCCACCGACGAGCACGACATCACGGTCGCCGCCGTTGCTCAGCGTGAAATAGGCGGCCGATGGCAAGCGGTTGGGCAATGCACGGATCCAGCAGTTCGTGACGGTGACACCTTCGGGCGCGGCGGCAGTGGCCGCATCGCCGAAACTGGATTGCCCCGGATGCGGGTGCGCAGGGTGATCATGCCCAGCGTGGGCCTGTGCGGACAGGGAGGTGGCGGCGGCGAATGCCGCCACGAGGAGCTTGAATGCGTACTTCATGGTTTTTCCTGTTTTAGTGCTTGTTATGGTGGCCACCGCTTGGCGCGCCGCTGGTCAATGGGCGCACGGGGGCTTCAATGTTGACTATCTCACGCTTGCCGCCAGGGCTCTCAAAGGTCAACGTCATGGGAACATGGTTGCCTTCGTGAACTTGCGTCTTCAGATCGATCAGCATGATGTGGTAGCCGCCAGGCTTGAGTTCGACGGCTTGTCCAGCGGGCAATGCCAGCCGAGGAATTTGGCGCATCTTCATGACATCGTTCTCCATGATCATTTCATGAATCTCGACATGTTGAGCGGCCGGTGATTCGGCCTGCACGAGGGCGCTATCCGCCTTGGAGGAAAGGCGCATAAAGGCTCCTGTGGCCTGTTGCTGCGCCACGGTGGCGCGAACCCAAGGTTCGTCGACGGTAACTTGGGCGTGAGCGTTTGCGGCGGCGAGCAATATGCTGGCGGTGGCGAGGATCCATGTGGACAACTTTGATATAGCAGACATAGAGGTCTCCTGAGTGGGGTCAATCAAGGGCTAGCACTTGGCGGACGTCCGACGCGTACTCTTCGGCGGTTTGGGTATGACGCAGGCCCAGGCGCAGCCGGCCGGAACGGTCATACATGTAGGTGATGGTGCTATGGTCCATGGTGTAGGACGAACCGGTTGGAACCTTGGCGTAATACGCCTTGAAGTTTTTTGCAGTCTTGGCCGTTTGATCCAGATCGCCGTAAAGCCCCATGAAACTGGGGTCGAAGGCAGTTACGTAGGCTTGAAGCACTGCGGGTGTGTCTCGTTCTGGATCGACGGTGATAAACAGGACTTGCAATTGGTCGCCGTCTTTGCCCAGCATTTCTTTGACCTGCGCCGCACGCAGCAGAGCCGTCGGGCATACGTCTGGGCATTGGGTAAAGCCAAAGAAGATCAACACAGCCTTGCCCTTGAAGTCGGAAAGATCATGTTGCTGGCCGTCGGTGCCAGTTAACAGGAAGTCACGGCCGATGTCGGTGCCGGACATGTCTATACCATGGATGTCCTTCAGTTCGTCTGAGCGTGAGCATCCATAGAGAGATAGACTCGCGGCAATCAACGTGGCGAGAAAGCCGCGGCGTTGTAGAGATGAAATCATAGTAATCCCCGATCTAGTAGCGGACTTGCACCCCCGCAAAAACCGCCCGGCCGGTACCCGGCTCGAACAGTTCTGAGCTGGCGTTGGCGCGGTCAGTGATGCTGGCGCTGGCGATGTATCGGCGGTCTGTCAGATTTCTCCCGTCGATATAGAAGGAATAAGGGCCTCGCTCCCAACCTGCTCGCAAGCCCAGCAAGGCGTAAGAATTCGTCTTGACACTGTTCGCGTTATCCACGTAGTAGGCTTGTGGAACCCATTCAACGTTGGGTCCCATATAGAAACCAGCCGGGTGCTTGTACAGCACTTCAGCACGCAGATAATGCCGGGGAACGCCAGGCATCTGGTTGCTACCCCAATCCTGATCGTCGTCGAATTTGAAATCGCTTAAGGTATAGGAAGCGTTGATTTGCAGGCTATCCGCCTGGTGGCCTGTTGCAAAGAGGCCCCGCGCAGCAGTCCATTGCAGACCCAGCTCAATACCCTGATGCGTGGTGCGATCGGCGTTAACGGTCTGGTCGCAGATGTTCCAGGGTGCGCTGATGCATTGAAGTTCATTTTTGATGCGGGCATGGTAAAGCGATACATCCCATGTCACATCGCCCGCTTGGCCGCGCGTGCCGATCTCGAAGGTCGTGGCGCGTTGCGGCTGCAATCGGTCCAAATCGTTGACCGTTGAAAAGGTCATATCGTCAAAGGTGGGCGGCTCGGCACTGCGAGAGATGTTGCCGAACACCTGCCATTGCGGCGCCACTTGCCAAATCAGGCCGAGTTTTGGGTTTAAGAAGTCATAGCTCTTGTCTCCTGAGCGGATGGTAGGCTGCCCGCCGTTGAATCGGTCGATGCGTTTGCGCTGGGCGTGCAGATATTGCAGCCCGGTAATCAACGAGACGCCGGGGACGACATCAAACGCGTTCTCAGCATAAAGCGTAATGTTGTTCGCCTTATCGTCGGTCGCCGACAGTCTCTCAAGACGATTGCCCCCGATGTTGACCGAGTTCTGGGCATCGACCTTGCCGGCCGACCACGTCAGGCCGAAGGTGAAACGGTTATCATGCCCGGCTAGCTGCGCGGTATTGACCAGACGCGTGTAGGCGCCGTACTCGGTGTAATCTCTATCCACAAACTGGTAGATGGGATGGCGCAGTGAACTCTTGCCAAACCAGCCCCCTACTTCATATGTCGTGTCGCCCGCCACCAGGACCGTACGGTTGGCGATACGCCCGCCATCGAGGTTGAGCTGCCAATCGTTTTCCTTATTTACCTTGGCGGCGCTGCGAGGGTCATTCAGCGCTTGATCGCGCGTGACAGAACCCGGGATTTCCTGCCGAACCCGAAAGCCGCTTAGATAGAAACGCGTTTCCACATCGTCCGAAAGCCGCCAGCCAATATTGCCGCTGGCCCGCAAGGAGTTCCCCGCGCTTTGTTCTCGAAATCCGTCCTGACGCTGCCAGGAGGCGGTGACGAACCCATCGACGCTCTCGCCGGCGAACCCGCTGCTTAGCTGGGTACGCCGCCATCCGAAGTTGCCCGCGTCCAGGCGCCCCTGGAACGCACTGGCATCATGCCCGGTCGGTGTCACGAAGTTGATGGCGCCGCCCAGTGTCGCTGAGCCGTATCGCAGTGCATTGGCGCCTTTATAGACCTCCGTGTACTGATATGCGGTGGGATCGATCCGCTGAAAATCACTGCTGCCATCGGGGGCATTAAGCGGTATGCCGTCTTGGTACAAGCTGATGCCGCGAAGATGGTAGTACCGCGATAAGCCCGAGCCGCGTATAGATAGGCGCGAGTCCTCGCCCCATTTGGGTTGGGTGAAAACGCCTGGTGTGTAGTCGAGCATGTCTTTGACGGTTGCCGCCTTGGTATCGCGCCAGACGCTCTGCTGCACCAACTCCACCCCGCCAGGCGTTTGCTCGATCAACGCTTTTGCATCCGGTGTGCTGGGTACCGTCAAGCTGAGCCCTTCTCTGGCTTGCACCACGATGGGAGCCAGCGTCGTGGTTTGTGCGTGCGCTGGCGTCCATCCTTCAGGCAGCCCGAATGTCAGTATCAATGCGATGGTCAATACTGCGGGGCGCGCCTGGTCTAACGAAAACAGGGCTGGTCTACATTGTGAACTGCTACTCATGGTCTTTTTCCTTGGGGGCATGTTTATAGGCGTTGAACTCGATATGTTTCACATCGATTCCATTCATTTTTGAAACTCCAACGTTGTCTCCAGACTGATCCGTTCAAAATCGGAGACCAATGCATCAATGCGCACGTGCCAGACTTTTTGTCGGGGCAGTTCCATATCGCTTACCTGCCATGTGCCGTCATCGGCCCGGTGAGCCGGGAAGTGGATGGGTTCGATGCCTGCGCGGGGGTTGGAGAATGCGACATCCACTTCTTGCGCGATCAGCGGGGACGAGTCCATGTTGGACAGGTACAGCGCCAACGTCGCGGGACCTGCGTGAAGTGACGGCGCCAGCGACAGATCAGCCATGGCCGCATCGCTGTGGATGTGGGCGGTGATTTCGGTGGACGGCGCCGGTGTACTGATCAGGGCGCGCGGCGGTGGCGTGAAACGCCAGAGGGCCACCACCGACAAAATGGCAAGCGCCAGCGCGCATTCCACGTAAATGATGCGCCGCATAGCGCGGCGCGCAGGGAGCTGGCCGTCCCGCACAGCGCCCGTCAGGCGATAGCGGTTATAGGCGCCCAGTCCCAGAAGCACGATCACCAGGGCGAGTTTGAATGCCAAAACTTGCCCGTAAGCGGTCAGCCACAGTGAAGATGGCTTGTCGAACTGCACAACAACGAGGATGCCGCCGCTGACAAATAGCATGAACAAGACGAGCGGAATCAGCCGTGAGAAGCGATTCAGCGGGCCCGGGTCCGCTGTGTCTTGCAGCGAATAGGCCAGAGGCAATAGCGAGCCGACCCACACGGTGATGGCCAGCGCATGCAGCCAGACGGCGGGCCGGGCGAGCCAGGCGGGCGGCGCGCTGCTCGCGTGGCCACTGGCGGCCAGGGAGGCGCCCAGCAGCATGAGCGCCATGGCCGCCATCCGCTTTCTGGAGGCGGTCGTCTGCCAGGCCAACGCGGCACACGTCAGGGCGGCCAGCGCCAATGCGGCGGCCAGGCCGAATGAGGTCGAGAACGCCGTGCGCCAAGGGCCAAGACGGAAGAGGCCCGAAACAGGCTCATCGAGCGCATCGATACCCAATAAACCTAGGTTGAGCAAGGTGGCGCCTGCACCTAAAGCCAGCACGGCTAAAGCCATGCGGCGCTTGTCGGCGCGCACCGCATCCAACGCATGGCAGGCCGCCAATCCGATACCGAAAAATAGGCCGATGTACCCGCCCAAACGGGAAAGCCAGATGAGAAAATTCCTGGCTGGGTGTGTTATGGGCTCCTGTATGCTGCTGGTTCCCCGGGCCCCGACTGAAAATGGCACGGTGCCACCTATGGGATGGCCGTCCGCCGACACCACGCGCCAGCTCAGCGCATACGAGCCCTGCTGACTCAATATCGGCAAAGGCAACTCCAGGCCCGCGGGCAGCACCTCGGTCTGGGTGATGTCCTTGATCGCGCCATCCGGCGCGATGATCTTGATCAGCAGCGGTGAGACAGGCTCGTTGAACATCAAGCGCACCGTGGCCGGCGCCTGGGCCAGAACAGCGCCAGCCTCGGGTGTGCTGGCGATGAGCGACGCATGGGCTAGTACGCCCGGCGCCCAGGCGAGCATCACCAGGGCACAAAGCCCTCTGATCAGCATGCTTAGCAGGCCGGGTAAGGACGCGCGTGCGTCGACACGGCACAAGATATGCGTATGCATCGTCTCTCCCTTCATAGCCGACGCGCTCTTTGAGGCATCGGCCACCAGTGTGGGTGGCTACTGCTTGGGCAGCAGCGTCAGTCCCGGTGCGGGAGAATCGGAATGGTCATCTGGCGCTTTCTTGTTGGCCGAAGGCAGGTCGATCCAGCGCGCCACACCCTGTTCGCACTCTTGTACGACAGGAAAGTACAGCGTGGTATCAGGCGCCAATTCGCCGCTCAGGTAGCCTACAAAGACGAATTCGTCGTAGTGTTCGTCCAGCAGCGGGCCGCCTGACCAGATCACCTCTTTGACGCCTGACGTGACCTTTGCGCCGTATTGTGTGTAGGGCTTGGCGTAATCGCCTTTGACGGTCTGAAGCGTCCACCCGGCCTTGGGTTGAGGCTTGACGCCGACGACCCCTTCAGGGACACGGACGCGGATTTTTGTGGTGGGTGAACCTTTGCAGCCGTGCGGAACGCTGAAAACGGCTTTGTAGCCGCTGTCTGCCGGCGCTTGCTTGATTTGAAGCGTCACGTGCGAGTACGCCGCAGGGGCGAGAAAGAATGCGGCCAACATGACGGTGGCACGCGTGCGAACGCGAAGAATGGACATGAAAAAACCTCGGGAACGAAATCGTTGGAAAGTGACCGGGTCAAGCACGATCACTTACGAAAAATCAACCGAGGTTTGAAGGGGGAGCACGTGAGCCCAGTGGCGGACCCAGCGCGGGCATCGGCGGCCGAGCATGATTGCGATGTGGCAGCGAGATGGGATGATGGGCAATGATGCCTGCCAGCGCGACCGATTCCTGGCCGGGCATCGACGCTTGCGATACAACGATGCCGAAAGGGCAATCCTGATTATCGAAGTGGTCGCTAGGAGACGGCTGATCGGGCTGATCGTTTAAATCCACCAGCAGTGTGCTCGTGCCGCCACCCACAGTGCAGAAGGTAATGGCGAAGTTGCCGTCACGCCCGCCGGAAAGATCCGGCATGTAACCCATGGGAATGACCGCACGGCAGAGAAACGACAGAACAGTCAGGCAAAACAAAACTTGCCAGACTCGCGTACTTCTATGCCGAAGTGGTTGTCGAAGGGCCAACATGCGCCACAGCATATCACAAGCACAACCGCCCAAAAAACGCGCTCGCGCCTCTCTTGAACCAAGTAGCCGTATGGCCTCTTGAAATCGAGCCTTCGGCAGTGGGAAACCCGTCAAAGCAGACTAAATGCGTCAAAAGCCGAACCAAGTATTGCGCTTGCCATTCTTGGCAAGACGTCATGCACGCTTATGCTACAGAAGACTCCTAATCTCAAGCTTCTCACCGATGTAAACAATAAAACATTGCGTCTTGGCCGGAAAATGTCGGGTTTCGTTGATGGCGTAAACCTTCGCCGAAGGCCCGTACCACTCGGGCAGAAATGAATGAGCCGGCCCTGCTCGTCACCCTCAACGGTGTTTTCCTTGGGCAGCACAGCCACCCTCATGCCCGGCGTTGCCGGTCGCTGCATCAGATCGATGCAATTGATCTGTCTCCGTCCACCGACTGCAACCTCGAAAGTCATGGCATTGCGGTTCAAAACCCAGGCAACTCTCTTCCCGCCACTCAAGAGCATGCATTCAAACTCAGACAGGTCCGCAGGTTGTTAAGGAACAGCGACTTGATCAAAAACGCACAAAGCGGCGTACAGACCGCAGCGCAGGGGGTAAGCCCGCGTGCAGTGAGGGATTGGCGAAAAAAGTCTATGCATCCAACACGAGCACTCTACCGACCGATCCACTGAATATGGATAGCGATAAAGTTACACAGATTTTATGCGGGCAAGGCATTTTGAGATAGAAAATTTACGCCCTAAGGCTGGATAATTGGATCCGGGTATAGATCGTTAACAGGCTAACTGGGTTATCGCGCTGGCCGCTTGTTGCATATGGCTCAAACCGAGCGTCTTATTTGAACACCCAACGTAGCAACGATGCCCCACGCTCAACAAAAGGTAAAAAAATGGATTTCATTATCGGATTGATAACGCTTGGATTGTTTGCATATTTGCTTTACGCACTGATCAAACCCGAGAATTTTTGATCGCAGATCATATAAATCAATCGAGGTGCATTTATGGGTGATTTCTTGTTTTTGGCATTAGCTTGCGGATTTTTCTTAGTCACGGTGGGGTTCATCGTTGGCCTCGAAAAAATCTGATCGGAGTCCAAGATGACTGTCGACACTGTTCAATTCGCCATCATCCTGGTGACCATGACCTGCTTGGTCGTGGTGCTCGGGAAATGGATGGCACGTCTTTTCATAAGTCCTGCGCACAGTTTTCTGGAGCGCGGTACCTATCGAGTTCTTGGCATTGATCCGTCGGAGAAGATGTCATGGAAGCGCTACGGGATGGTCCTCGTCCTGAGCAACGCCGCCATGATGCTCCTTGGCTACGTTCTACTGCGCGTGCAGCAGTATTTACCCGGCGATGCGCTGCAGAGAGCGTCTCAAACGCCTGATCTCGCATTCAATACTGCGGCTTCGTTCATCACCAACACCAACTGGCAAGCCTATTCCGGCGAAAGCAGCCTGTCGAACTTTTCGCAAATGGCAGTCATCACCTTCTTGATGTCTGTCAGCGCAACGACGGGCGTGGCTGCCGCAGGCGGCTTCATTCGGGGCCTGAGCCGCAGATCCTCTGGCGACATCGGCAACTACTGGGTGGATTTCACCCGTGTGCTCTATCGGCTTTTGCTGCCGCTGTGCTTTGTGATGGCACTGGTCTATGTCTGGCAGGGCATGCCGCAAACGCTGAGTGCCGACGCGGTTGTTGCCACGCTCGAAGGAGCCAAGCAACAGATCATCATGGGGCCAGTCGCAAGCTTCGAGACGATCAAGCACATCGGCACTAACGGTGGGGGCTTCTTTGGCATGAATGCCGCACACCCGTTTGAGAACCCGACGCCGCTGACCAACACGCTGCACATGCTCAGCATGCTGCTGATCCCTTCGGCGCTGACGTATACGTTCGGTTCGATGATCATGCGCCGCAGCCAAGGCTGGGCCTTCTTTGGCGCTTTCGTTGTGATGTTCGTAGGCTTCCTGGCGTTGATCTACAACGCGGAGCACGGCGGCAACCCGATGCTAAGTCCCCTGGGCGTGGATCAGACGCAAACCGCATTGCAAGGTGGCGGCAACATGGAAGGCAAGGAACTGCGCTTTGGCGTGGCTCAAAGCAGCATGTTTGCCGCAGTTACCACGGCCGCTACCACCGGCTCTGTGGACTCGATGCACGCCTCCTACACCCCGATGGGTGGGTTCGTTCCGATGGCGCAGATGATGCTCAATAATGTATTCGGTGGCGATGGCGTGGGCCTGATCAATCTGGTTACTTACGCCATCCTCACAGTGTTTCTCGTGGGCATGATGATTGGTCGAACGCCAGAGTTTCTTGGCAAAAAAGTCGAGGTACGGGAGATGAAGTACGTGATGATCGCCGTGCTCGCCCATCCGTTAAGCATCCTCGGGTTCACGGCTATTGCATGCCTGGTTCCGGCCACCATGGAAAGCCTGGCCAACCTCGGGCCGCACGGATTCAGCGAAGTCCTGTATGCATATACGTCAGGTACAGCAAACAACGGCTCTGCATTCGCAGGCTTGAATGCCAATACACCTTTCTTCAATACAACGATCGGCCTGGCCATGCTCGTGGGTCGCTACTTCACGCTGCTGCCCATGCTTGCGGTCGCTGGAGTGATGGCAGCCAAAAACAGCGTACCCGCCAGCGCAGGAACGCTCTCGACTGCAACGCCTCTATTCACGGGACTATTGGTTTTCATCATCCTCATCGTCGGCGGTCTGACTTTCCTGCCCGCTCTTGCTCTGGGGCCCATCGTGGAGCACTTGCTGATGCTCACGGGCCGGACCTTTTAAGGAGTAGCTATGACTGAACTTCAAACACAGGTTAGCCCGGCTGTGACATCAGCATTCAGCGGCGTCATCCGTCCGGTGCTTGTATCTGCCGTGTTCTTCATGATCGTGACCGGACTGATGTACCCACTGGCAACCACCGGCACAGCCCAACTGCTCTTTCACGATCAGGCACAAGGCAGTTTGGTTTTCCGCAACGGGCAGGCCATCGGCTCACGTGTCATTGGCCAGCTTTTCACGCAGCCTCGATATTTCCATGGCCGTCCCAGTGCGACTTCGGGCATCGACCCCAGCAACCCCGAGAATTCGATCGACCAGCCTTACAACGCGGCCAACAGCGGCGCGAGCAACCAAGGTGTGCTGAGCAAGAAACTGCTCGCCGCCGTTGCAGAGCGCGCCAAGAATTACCGCGAGGAAAACGGCCTGGCAGCCGATACGAAAGTGCCGGTCGACGCGGTGACCGCATCTGCATCCGGCCTGGATCCGCACATTTCGTTAGCGAACGCCCGACTGCAAGTGCCCCGGGTGGCAAAGGCGCGCAATGTGCCTGAGAAGGATGTGTTGTCGGTGCTGGAACAGAACACAGCGCATCGTCAACTCGGCGTTCTTGGCGAACCTCGCGTGAACGTGCTGGAACTCAACCTTGCACTGGACGAGGCCTTCAAGGCCCGGCCAGTCACTCAATAAAGCTGGGAGTTTGTATGTCCCAAACAGAAGTCATCACGTCCACCAATAGCACTGGCCCGTCGGGTAAGCAGCCAGACCCTCAGCGCGGTGCCCTGCCATGGTCCTCGATCATTGGTGAAGCTTTCCGAAAGCTGTCTCCGCGCGTGCAGATGAAGAACCCAGTGATGTTTGTCGTGTATGTCGGCAGCATCGTGGCAACGATTCTGGGGATTCAGGCTGTGCGAGGAGATGGCGACGCCCCGGCGGGCTTCATCTTTGCAGTGGCTGCCTGGCTCTGGTTCACCGTGCTCTTCGCCAACGCAGCCGAGGCATTGGCCGAGGGCCGCGGCAAAGCGCATGCCCAGGCGCTGCGCGCCTCTCGGCGGCGAGTGGTTGCCCGTGTGCTCAAGGAACCTAAGCTGGGCGGTACGAGCTGGTCCGTCCCCAGCGACGAATTGGCCGTGGACGCCTACGTCCACGTCAACGCCGGAGAAACCATCCCTGCGGACGGTGAGGTCCTGGTCGGCGTGGCCTCCGTCGATGAGTCAGCCATCACAGGGGAGTCAGCCCCGGTGATCCGCGAGGCTGGGGGCGATCTCAGCTCTGTTACCGGCGGGACCCGCGTGCTCTCGGACTGGATCATCATGCGCGTCACGGCCAAGCCTGGTGAGGCGTTCCTTGACCGCATGATCGCCATGGTCGAGGGTGCCAAGCGAGGCAAGACACCGAACGAGCTGGCGCTGAACATCCTGTTGGTCGCCCTGACGCTGATCTTCCTGCTGGTGTGCATGACCCTGTTGCCGTTCTCCATGTTCGGCGTACCGATCAATGGCGCAGGACAGCCAGTGAGCATCACGGTCCTCATTGCCTTGCTGGTGTGTCTGATTCCGACCACTATTGGCGCGCTACTCTCGGCAGTTGGTATCGCCGGTATGAGCCGGATGATGAATGCCAATGTTCTGGCGACCTCTGGTCGCGCAATCGAAGCTGCGGGTGATGTTGACGTGCTCCTGCTGGACAAAACCGGCACGATCACCCTCGGCAACCGCGAGGCCGTCAGGTTTGTCCCCGCCCCAGGCCTATCGGAGTCGGCTGTTGCCAATGCTGCCTATCTGGCTTCGCTGGCTGACGAAACGCCGGAAGGCCGTTCCATTGTGACGCTGGCCAAGGGCAGCTTCAATGTCAAGCCTCGGACACTGGATGATGCACTGCCCATTGCCTTCAGTGCAATGACCCGTATGAGCGGCATCGACATCGATGATCGACAACTGCGCAAAGGGGCCGCATCAGCGATTCGCGCCTACGTGGAGCATGCCGGTGGTGTGTTCCCTGAGGCAGTCAATCGGACAGTCGAGGACGTTTCTCGGCGCGGCGGCACCCCGCTAGTTGTGGCTGATGGCCCGCGTGTGATCGGTGTCGTTGAACTTAAGGACATCATCAAACACGGGATCAAGGAGCGCTTCGGCCAGCTGCGTTCCATGGGAATAAAGACCGTCATGATTACGGGCGACAACAGGCTTACTGCCGCCACAATTGCCGCGGACGCTGGTGTGGACGACTTCCTTGCAGAAGCTACGCCTGAAGACAAGCTCAGCCTGATTCGCAAATACCAGGCGGAAGGCCACCTGGTGGCCATGACGGGGGACGGCACCAACGACGCACCAGCCCTTGCACAGGCCGATGTGGCAGTGGCCATGAATAGCGGCACTCAAGCCGCAAAGGAGGCGGGCAACATGGTGGATCTGGACAGCAATCCCACCAAGCTTCTGCGCGTCGTCGAAGTGGGCAAGCAAATGATCATGACGCGAGGGGCATTGACCACGTTCAGTGTGGCGAATGACCTGGCGAAATACTTCGCGATCATTCCGGCCGCGTTCGTCGCCACCTATCCGGCGTTGGGGGCCTTGAACGTGATGGACCTGCACAGCCCCAGTTCGGCGATTCTGTCTGCGGTGATCTTCAATGCGTTGATCATCGTTGCCTTGATCCCGCTTGCCCTGCGTGGGGTGAAGTATAGAGCCGAACCTGCCTCACACCTGCTCAGGCGCAACCTGTTGATCTACGGAGTCGGCGGTCTCATCGCACCGTTCATCGGGATCAAGCTGATAGACATTATGCTGACCCCATTCTTCTGAAAGTGATTAAACTGGAATCATTGAGCAACGCAAGCAACGTTGCCCAAAACCTTATGAAGTTACCGAGTAAAGAGGACCTTCTATGGGAGCGATCCAACCCATAAAAGCCGACGCCATACTGGGTGAGCTCAAGCGACAGTCAGCCGGACGATTGACGGTATTTTTGGGTGCTGCACCTGGCGTTGGCAAGACTTACGCCATGCTGGCCCGTGCGCGGGAACTGCACCGCCAAGGGGTGGATGTCGTTATTGGTATCGTCGAAACCCATGGCCGTAGCGAGACCCGGGCCCTGGTCGAGGGGCTCCCATTGCTGCCTCGCAAAACAATTGAGTATCGAGGGCGGCATCTGGAGGAGATGGACCTAGATGGTTTGCTAGCACGTAAGCCGGCAATTGCCTTAGTAGATGAGCTGGCCCATCGTAACGCCCCCGGAAGCCGCCATGAGCGGCGTTGGCAGGATGTGGAGGAATTGCTTAACGCAGGTATCGACGTTTACACGACGATTAATATCCAGCATTTGGAGAGCGTGAACGACGTTGTGCACCAAATTACAGGTATTCGCGTAAGCGAGACTGTTCCTGACACTATTTTTGAGCGTTTGCGTGACATTCGTCTGGTCGATTTGCCTGCGCGCGAACTGATAGAACGTCTGAACGATGGAAAAGTTTATATTCCCGAACAGGCTGCGAGAGCGCTACAGGCGTTCTTTTCACCGTCTAATCTCACGGCTTTGCGCGAGCTTGCAATGCAAACGGTGGCGGAGCACGTCGATGTCGACCTTCGCGAAAAGCGTGCCGCACGCGGGTTGGCAGGCATTCCTATCCAACACCATGTACTGATCGCCATTGATGGCCGGGGACAATCCGAATATCTCGTGAGAGCGGGTTCCAGAATGGCCGAGCGACGTGGCTCGCCATGGTCAGTGATCACTGTAGATACAGGAAGGTCTGCCGACGCGACACAACAAGTAGGCAACATCGCCCAGCCTATCTCATGGTTCAGAAGGAGTGCGCGTGCTGAGCAGCAACGCTTGATGGAGATCGACAAAGCTTTCGCGCTGGCGCGCAATCTTGGCGGGGAGACGGAGGTGATGCACAACACCGACGTCACGCAGGCATTGCTGGACGCTGCAGAAGCGCGCGGCGCAAGATCCATTGTGATCGGTCGCACGCGCGAGCGTCCTTTCGCGCGGATGTTCAACCGTACATTGACGCAGCAACTGCTGCAGCGCGGCGCTCGCTACGAACTGACGATTGTCAGCACACCGCAGGCGCGGCAGCAGACGATATATTGGACAGACACGGCCAGCAGCCGCATTACGAAACGGGAAGTCTCGCTGACTCTTCTGGCCAGCGCTGCCGCCATAGGTTCAGCAGCCTTGGCTGAACGAGTTCTAGGATTACAGGATCTGTCGCTGATCTTTCTCGTGGCTGTTGTGCTGGTCGCGTCACGCACTCGCATGGCGTCAGCAGTTATCACCGCCGTTCTGTGCTTCTTGGCCTATGATTTCTTCTTCATCGAGCCAAAACTCACCTTTTTGATCAGTGCCCCTCGCGGCGTCGCGACCGTAATGCTGTTTCTCGCAGCAGCACTGATCGCAGGGCGCTTGGCCTCGCAACTACGCAGACAAGTCGTGGCACTGCGAGCCGCCAACACTCACGCTACAGCGATGCAGAAACTGGGACGCCAACTTGCCAAGGCAGCCGATCTTGGGCAAGTTATTGCGTCAGGCGTCTCGATACTAAGATCGACCCTTCATGCCGAAGCATGGATACGCATCAACGGCGAGTCGGGGCCCGCCACCGCCACAAGCCCTCTTACCGATAAAGATTTGATGGCGGCGGACTGGACGCAACAACATGGACAAATGAGCGGACGTTACACAGACACGTTGGGCAATTCCAGTTGGATGTTCCTACCCGTGTGTTCGGACAAAGATAAGCTAGGCGTAATCGGACTCAAGTTTCGGTCAGATATGGATCGTCTTTCGTTCGAACAACGGCGCCTCGCAGAAAGCATGGTGGAAGACATTGCCCAGGCGGCGCTACGCACGCGGTTGGTATCACAATTGGAGGAGGCGCGAGTCACCGGAGAAACGGAGCGTCTACGGTCCGCGCTATTGTCATCCGTGTCGCACGATCTGCGCTCGCCCTTATCATCGATGATAGGTGCGGCCGACAGTCTGGCGCGCTACGGCAAAAGCATGGGGACGGAAGATCAGCAAAGCCTGCTGGAAACCATTCATATTGAAGGCGAACGCCTGGATCGGTACATCCAGAACCTGCTCGACATGACACGACTTGGGCAGCAGGGCCTGACATTGACGCGCGACTGGATCGGTATAGACGAATTAATGGGGTCGGCGTCAAGGCGTCTGCAACGGTACGAGCCGAATATCCGCCTGGAGTTCGACATTCCGTCGGGGCTGCCACCGATTCATGTCCATCCCGCGCTAATCGAGCAGGCTTTGTTCAACGTAATGGAAAACGCGGCAAAGTTCTCCCCGCCGGAGGTTCCCATCCGCGTGAAGGTCCAGCGCAATGAAGATGATCAATTGCAAGTAGACGTCTCGGATCGAGGTCCCGGAATTCCAGAAGACGAGCGACGACGCATATTTGATATGTTCTATAGTGTGGAGCGCGGCGACCGTGGCAAACAAGGGACTGGACTGGGATTGACGATAGTCCAAGGCATCGTAGGCGCTCATATGGGCAGCGTCCAGGCACTCCCCGGACGGGAAGGCAAGGGAACAACGATCCGTTTGACCTTGCCCTGGGGCGAGTATGCTAAGCAAGAGGTGAAAGAAAATGATGGGGCGACCTAATGAAACGACTGCTAGCGCGCCGGCTGCCAGGATTCTCGTAGTCGATGACGAACTGCAGATACGCAAGTTCATCGATATCAGTTTGCGCTCGCAGGGCTATGCAACACTGTTGGCAGGAACGGGGCACGAGGGGCTAACGCTGCTAGCCAGTAAAGGGGCGGATCTCGTCGTTCTTGATCTGGGGCTGCCGGACAAGGACGGAAAGGAAGTTCTCAAAGAGCTTCGGCAGTGGTCGCGCGTACCTGTCATAGTGTTGACGGTGCGCTCGGGCGAGGAAGAAAAGGTAGCCTTGCTGGATGCGGGCGCCAACGATTACGTGACCAAACCATTCGGCGTCGAGGAACTGATGGCGCGTATCCGCGCACTCCTGCGAGCCGTAGGATCGGGTCTGGAGGAAGATCCAGTCTATGACGACGGAGTCATCAGCATCGACCTGGTTAATCGGGAAGTGACGGTTCATGGCCGGATCGTCACTTTGAGTCGCAAGGAGTTTTCCCTACTGTCCCTATTGGCTCGCCAACCGGGCCGGTTGATCACACAAACGCAAATCCTAAGAGAGCTGTGGGGACCTACGCACGAGGAAGACGCTCACTACTTGCGCATTCTTGTAGGGAAGTTGCGCCACAAACTTGGAGACGATGCATCGGCACCCCGATATATCGTGACTGAACCGGGGGTTGGGCTGAGATTCATCGCGAAAGAACGACAAACGGCTTGAACTGAATTCAGTGATCGGTGCCAAGCAGTTCTTGATGGCCACGTTGCCGACCAAATTCCCATGTCACTCTGCCACCGCACACCGCCGCGGCGGTCTGCTGCCCAAGCCGCTGCTTGATCACAGGTTTCCTCGGCAGACTGAAGCCCATGCCGTCGTCCAGCACGGCCGCGCCAAGGTCACGCGCTGCCCCACGCAGCTTTGCCAGCCCCTGTTTGGCCAGGAAGTCGGCGCGCTGCTGCATCGCCTGTTTAGTCTCGCTACCAAAACTCAGCTCGCCCAGGCCCGAACCGCCACTGATCAACTGCTGGTCGAGCCATGTGGCCCCGATAAAGCGAACAAACCTGCCGCTCGATGGGCACGTGCGATTCCAGCTCCACCGTCACGCCGCCTAGGCACTGCGCGTCGTAGCGGCGACCCCATTCGGCCAAGTCGTCCGGCACCTTCGGCCACGCGCTCCACGATACCGGCCTGGTGCAGGACTTCGAGGCGGCGGATGTGGCCCGCAACGACTTCCAGCGGATCACGCCCGACACGGCCTGACCTAGCTCGACGACCAGGTGATGATCGGTGACCGCGCTAGTCGAGCAACCGGCGTGCCATGGCGTTTACGGCCAGATCAATCGCCGCGCACTCGCCGTCGCCCTCGCCATCGTCGATGAACCAGGCTGCCGACAAGCCGGTCCATGCAACGATCCAGCGCAGAAGCCGTTCGGGCTCGAGCCCGGTCTCGGCGGCCACAATGCGGAGCCGGGCCTCCAGCCTGCCCGGCAGGACCGCAAGGGGCCGATCGGGGTCGCTGAGGTCTGGATTCGTGAAGATGTTGGCATAGTCGAAGGTGCGCTCGCCCAGCAGCCCGCGCGGATCGATGGCCAGCCACCCGCGGTCGCCGAAGTCGAGCACGTTCTCGTGGTGCAGGTCGCCGTGGAGCGGGCACACCTCGCGCGGCGCCGCCAGAAGTTGGCGCGCCACACTGGCGGCGGGCGCAAGCGCCGCGTGCTCAGCGGCCAGGCGGAAAAGCGGCTGGAACCATTCCTGCAGCGGATGGAGGTCGGGCAGCGGCCCGGACCGCGGAGCGTGCAGGCGCGCAGCCGTGCGGCAGAGGATCCTGCAGGCCTCGTCGTCCTGGCCGGACCACGCCATCTGTGCAAGGTCACCCGCCCCGGACGCGCGCTCCATGAGGAGAGCGCCCGCCGCGGAAGCGAAGACCCGGGCAGCGCCTTGCCCGTCCCACCAGGTCAACAGGCGGTAACCGGCCTCTTCATCGGGAATGCGCGCGACCTTCAGCATCGCCGGCATGTCCCCCTGGCGGACGGCAAGCACCCAGCTCGAGTGGGTCATGAGCAGCGCACCGTCGCGCTGCAGGCGCCAGCGCTCCATCCACGCAGTGACCTGAGGCGGAAAACGGGAAGACGCGCTCATGAGATGCCTGCAAGCTATTCGTTCTGTATCAGGCGCAGGAGCGTCCCGTCCGGATCGACCAAGGCGGCCATCATGCCTCCCCACTCCTGCAGTTCGGGGGCATGGATGCGGGGATAGCCTCTGCTGGTTTCCTGGATGCCGACGGATTTGCACCGCTCGTAGAACCCCGCGAGGTCGTCCAGCCTCAGGCAGCAGCTGAACCAACTCGCGAGGGGATCGAGCCCGGGGTGGGCGAAGAACTCCAGCATGAGATCCCCGCGCTGGAGGATCATCCAGCCGGCGTCCCGGAAAACGATTCTGAAGCCCAGTTCCTCATAGAAGGCGGCGGTGGAATCGAAATCCCGCGATGGCAGGTTGGGCGTCGCTTGGTCGGTCATTTCGAACTCCAGGGTCCCGCTCAGTAGAACTCGTCAAGTAGGCGATAGAAGGCGATGCGATGCGAATCGGGAGCGGCGATACCGTAGCGCACGAGGAAGCGGTTAGCCCATTCGCCGCCAAGCTCTTCAGCAATATCACGGGTAGCCAACGCAATGTCCTGGTAGCGGTCCGCCACACCCAGCCGACCACAGTCGATGAATCCCGAAAAGCGGCCATTTTCCACCATGATATTCGGAAGGCAGGCATCGCCATGCGTCACGACACGATCCTCGCCATCGGGCATGCGTGCCTTGAGCCTGGCGAACAGTTCGGCTGGCGCGAGCCCCTGGTGCGCTTCATCCAGATCATCCTGATCGACAAGACCGGCTTCCATCCGAGTACGTGCTCGCTCGATGCGATGTTTCGCTTGGTGGTCGAATGGGCAGGCAGTCGGATCAAGCGCATGCAGTCGGCGCAGAGCGTCCGCCATGATGGATACCTTCTCGGCAGGAGCAAGGTGAGACGACAGGAGATCCCGCCCCGGCACTTCGCCCAATAGCAGCCAGTCCCTTCCCGCTTCAGTGACAACGTCGAGCACAGCTGCGCAGGGAAGACCCGTCGTGGCCAGCCACGATAGCCGCGCTGCCTCGTCCTGCAGTTCATTCAGGGCACCGGACAGGTCGGTCTTGACAAAAAGAACCGGGCGCCCCTGCGCTGACAGCCGGAACACGGCGGCATCAGAGCAGCCGATTGTCTGCTGTGCCCAGTCATAGCCGGATAGCCTCTCCACCCAAGCGGCCGGAGGACCGGCGTGCAATCCATCCTGTTCAATCATGCGGGGCGATCCGACTGGGGAAGAATTCGATTGCAAGGGGAAGATTCATTAATTAGATCACTCTTGGGGTAGAGCCTTACACAAAAAGACTAGTCATCATCCATGGCAACATCACGATGCAGCGCCGTGAATGGCCGGGCGGGCGCTCACCATTTACGGAAAAGCCATGCTGTGCATCCCTGCGACGATACGGGAAAAACTGCACGATGCCCTCTGTGCCTGCTCTGCTGAGAATTATATACAGCCTTCCAGATTGCATTCATGTGCAAGCACCTACTTTGGCATGCCACCATCGACCTTCTATGGGGCGTCACCGGAATGCGACCGGATGCCCACGCAGTACTGCTCGGTCAATTCAGATAGCGGACATTCAGTGATGGCGACTATCCCAACGCAGGCTCTCTCTGCCGTCCGATCTCCCAAGACACCCCGCCGCCCCGAATCGTCGCCGCGATCTGCTGCCCCAGCCGTTGCTCGATCACCGGCTTCCACGGCATCAGACTGAACCCCATGCCGTCATCGAGCATCGCGTAGCGCCCGCTGGCGAGCATGACGGAGCGCCGGTAGATGCCGGCAACGCGCTGGCCGTCCGTGACGGGCCGGTGCGCCAGGCCGGTTTCGACCGCGATGTCCTTCGCGGCTCGCTCCAGTTCGCGGCCGCGCAGCGTGCCCAGCAGATTTCGGGTGAGGATCACGCGCTGCCCGCGCCGCTCGGCCAGCCCCTGTTCGGCAAGGAAGTCGGCGCGCTGCTGCATCGCCTGCTTGGCCTCGCCACCAAAGCCCAGGTCGCCCAGGCCCGAGCCGCCGCCGATCAACTGCTGGTCGAGCCAGGTAGCCCCGATCACGCGGGCCTGGCGCTCGATGGGTAGGTGCGATTTCAGTTCCACGGCCACGCCGCCCAGGCGTTGCGCGTCGTAATGGCGGCCCTGCTCGGGCAGGTTGTCCGGCACCTTCCATAGACCTTCGGCGACACGTTCCACGATGCCGGCTCGGCGCAGGGCTTCGAGGCGGCGGATGTGGGCTACGACGACCTCCTGCGGATCGCGGCCCGGTACGGCCTGACCCTGCGCGATGGCGAGGTGGTGGTCGGTGCGGTACAGGCCATCGCTCGCCAGCGCGGCGATGTTGCGGTCGGCCGCACGCACGTCGGCCGATCCCTTCACCTCCACCACGGCGCCGGTCGGATAGTTCGCCAGCTCGTCGCGGGCGTTGAGCGCAACGTAGTGGGCTTTGCCGTCCACCCCGTCGATAACCAGATAGCCCCGGTCGCGCAGCTCGTCGGCCAGCCCCTTCGCGGCCACGCGGCCGAGGATGGTTCGGCCATCGTCGCCCGGCTCGAACACCGCCAGTTCGCGCGGCTCGCCGCGCATGGCCCGCTGCATGCTGCGGATGATGTCGCCACGCTCGCCCAGGGCGCGCAGGGTCTTTTCCGCGTCGGCATGAACGGCCCAGGTGCCGGGCTGCATCTCGTCGGCCAGGCCCAGGCGCTGCAAGCGTTGCAGGCGGCCGATCAGCAGCAGGCGCTGGCGTTGCAATCTCGGCTCGTTGAGGCGTTCGACATGCACCAAGCCATCGTTGCCCAACTCGCGTTTGAGCGTGCGATCCAAGCTCGTCCATCGCTCTTGCTCCACCTCGCGTTGCAAGGTCTGCTGGATCTCCAGCTCGGTGCGCGGCCCCAGCCATTCGGTCGCCAGTTCGGCGGCGCGATGGCGGAAACCATCGGCGATGTAGTCGCCCGCGATGATGAGGTCTTTGCCGGTGTCGTCGCGTCCGCGCACGGCGATGTGCGCGTGCGGGTTGTCGGTGTTCCAGTGGTTGACGGCCACCCAATCGAGGCCCGTGCCCAGGTCGGCCTCCATGCGGCCCATGAGGTGCCGCGTGTACGTGCGCAGGTCTTCCAGCTCCGCGCCATCCTCGGGCGAGAGGATGAAGCGGAAGTGGTGCCGGTCGTCAGCGCAGCGTTCCTTGAAGGCGTCGAGGTCGGCGGCATCGGTCTGCGATCCGTAGGCTTGGCCCGGCTCGCCATCGCGGCCTACGCCATCGCGCTCGATGTAGCGCAGGTGCTTGGCGAGCGACTGCGGGCTGGCTTGGCGCTGGTTGACCAGTAGCGTCTTGATGGTCACGCGCCGCGACATGGGCGTCAGCTTCGCACCGGCGAAGCGCGCCACCGTGTGGCCGCGACCCAGGCGCGAGCCGGGCCGCTGGTCCGTGCCCCTCCCGGAGCCGCTGGCAACGCCAGGACGACGCACTGACGACTTGCCGCTGCTGGCCTTGCCTGCCTGCTTGAGCACCTTGGAGACGAAGCCCTGGCCCCGGTTCTTCGGGGCGCTGGGGCGGATGCGGAAATCGTCATCGCGGCGGTCGGTCATGGCCGCGTTCCTTGCAAGCTCTGGCGTGTCCGGTCGTGCGAAGCACGCAGACATGCCCGCATCGGCGCGGGCTTCGCGCCACAAGCGGCACGGCGGCGAAGCCGCTCTGTGCCGCGCAACCCCCATGTGCAGACTGGCTTTCGACGCGGCCCGGTGCCGCGTCCTTTTGTCTTGCCTTCCGCCTTTGCCTGTCGCTTTCGCTCCCGGCGTCGGAGGCCCGGTGACGCTGCCGCACCCGCAGCCCGCCCACCGACGAACGCGGGGATGGCCGTAGGCCGGGCGCGTTCAAGGCAAGACGCCTGCACGTTGGACGGCTGCGCCGAAGACAGCGCGATGCGCGGTTCCTGACACGCGGAATCAACCTCTACACCGCACGCGCCGCGACACGCCGACAACCACGATGAAAACACGCCTGATAGCACGATGCCATGCACGGCGACGGACAATGAATCAGTGCGTATCATGGGCGAGCCTCCGGCCAGACCGGGCGCGCAATGCCGATCACCGCGTCGGCATCCACTGGGCCAAAGTAGCGGCTATCGAACGATGCCGGATTGCTGACACTCAGCAGAAACAGCTCACCCTCGGCCAGCGGTCGGCACGGCTGCCAAAATGGCAATAGTCGGCCCATCCGGTCGGCGGAGAGGACGGCGGCCACCGGCACGCCGTCGATGCGTATCTCGCCCTGCACAATGCACACGTGTTGTGGCGCGATAGCGCCCACACGTTTGAGCAGTGGAATGTGGGTCGGCAGGTAACCGCGCTGGGCGGCGAGTGCTGCCGCGTCAGCAGGCAATCGGGTAAGAACAATGCTTCCCACCGGCAGAGAATAAGGCCGACGATGGAACGGTTTGATGCGATACCAACCGACCGAAACGCTGTCAGACGGGTTGTACACCAGGCGCGGCAGCGGCTGCACAACGGATGCCCAGGCCAGCGTAGCGAGGCCGATGGCGGACAGTGCGGCCAGCGCAAGGCGAGCGCGCAAGCGCGAACGTGGACGGGCCGTGCTGCCGGCAGCATGGATAAATGTCGGAACTCCGCTCATCGCAGTTCCCTCCCGGCCAGCCACGCCGCATGGCGTTCCGTGCTGTATTCGGGCAACGGCAAGCGCGCCGCGAGCCGGTTGCCCAGCGTGCGCCAGTACGCGGGCGATGTGGCGGCGGGTACGATGCCCAGCGCTTCGATGGCGTCGATACGTTGCAGCACCGCCTGCACGGCCTGCTTGCCTTCGGCCTTCAAAAGCAGCCGCGCCCCAGGCCGCACGCCGGGGAGGCGCTGCAGCGTGTCAAACGGTGTGCAAGCCTGCATCACCATGAGCTGCCAGCGTGTCGTGCCGTAGGCATTGGCTTGCCAGAGTATGCGGCAGAACATCGCGCCGGGCAGGAAGATCGCACAGCGCCGCCAATGGTCGAGCGTCACGGTGCGCGCCGGCTCACCAAAGCGCAGATAGAGTTTCAAACGAGTTTCGATGTAGGCAAGCGACACACGGGTCAGCGCAACGCTGGCCGCGTGGCCGGTGAGCGTCACAAGCGATGCCGCAGCCGTGGCCGCAAGGCCGGGCGCGGTAGGTGATGGGGATATGGTCATGGCGTGTCCTTCAATGGAAACTCCTGCTCCAGAATGCCGCGCAGCAGATCGGCCACCGTCACGTCTTGCGTGAAGGCCGACACTTTGATGCGCGCGCGTAGCGCGGGGGTAATGTCCAGGGTCAGGCGGGCGGTGTAGAGATCGCCCTTGTTCAGCGCCGTAGCATCGCCCTGGCGTATCCACGCCTCGGCGTGCGGATTCGCGGGCGGGCGCGCACCGATGCCCATGCGCTTGGCTGTGGGTTTGGGGCTGGTTGCGGCCCTGGGTTTGATGTTGGGGAGCGGCTTGGCGGTCATGTCGGCCACCCCAGCAGTTCATCCACCAGGGCGGTGATTTCCCGTGCGGCGGCGCTATCGGGTGCCGACTCCCGGGCAAGGCGACCGGCGGCCACGCTATCGGCAAAGACGATCCGTTGCCGAACTTCGGCGCGTAGCGCCGAAAGGGTCTGTTCAACCAGCGACTGCCGGGCTTCACGCCCGATGACGGTGGTGCTCACGCGCCGGTTGATGACAAACGCTGCCTGCAGTGCAGGCCGGAATACCTGCGCCTCACGGATAAGCGCCACCATTTCGGCGCTGGCCCACACGTCATAGGGGCTGGGCTGCACCGGAATCAGCACATAGTCGGCTGCCAGCAGCGCGCAACGCGCCAAGGCGGCGATCCTGGGCGGCCCGTCGATGATGACATGATCGGCGCGCCTGGCCAGTTCTGGCGCTTCCTGATGCAAAGTTTCGCGGGCCAGACCCACGGTGCTGAACAACCTGGGCAGCCCTTGCTGGCTTCGGCGCTGCGTCCAGTCCAGGGATGAGCCTTGCGGGTCGGCGTCCAGCAGGATGACCTGCTGACCGCGTAAGGCCAGTTCACCGGCGATGTGCGTGGCAAGCGTGGTCTTCCCCACACCGCCTTTTTGATTGAGCAAGGCGACGATCATGGTTTGCCCCTCCAAGCGGGAAACCGCCGCTTGGTTTGCCTTGCAAAACCGTTTTTTTGGTGGTGGGAATAAGCGGTGATTTCGGGCTGCTGGATCGCTGCCCTATGAGACGACGCCCCTCTACTAATAGTTAGAGTAGTTAAGTTAGATAAGTTAAGGGGTGCGCAAACCCAATAGCGGCGCGGGTTTGCGGCCGTTCGGCACGCCTGATAGCACGATAGTCCCACGCCTGATAGCACGATACCTCGCACGCCTGATAGCACGACACTATTCACAGGATATCCACAGCCTTTCCACAGACTTATCCCCGTGCCGTGGACGGCACCGCCCGGAATGTCAGCAGTTCGCGCCCTTCGTGCGCCACCAGCTCGATACCCAAGACATAGCCGGGCAGCGATTGCCTGGCGACCAGGGCGCGCAGATCGCAGGCGAAGTCGTAGGGTTTGGCGGTACTGCCGGACTTCTGGTGCAGGTAGCGGAAATCGAATTGCCAGCCGGTTTCCTGTTTGCCTCCGTGCTTGCGCACTAGGCGGTACAGCCAGCGCTCGATGCCGCCGGTCAGGCGAAAGTACGCCGGGTCGATGGTCAGCACGAGCGCCGCGTCGAGCACGCCCGCATAGAACCAATCCGGCAGAATCAGCTCGATGCCCAGCGGTTTGCCGCCGGCATCGGCCAGCTCCTTCCATTCGTTGATCCATGAAAACCGATGCAGACGCCGCCCGGTGGTTTCGCGGATGGAGGTAGCCACCGTCGTGGATTGCAGCCGATCGAGCGCGGCTTTGAGGCGCTGGTAGTCGCGCAAGCCTGTGCCGCGCCCGATAAAGCGCAGAATCTCGTAAGGCGTGGCCTGCATGCGACGTGAAGGCGGGATACCCGCATCGCGGGCCTGCACGATCTGACTGGCGGCCCAGATGAGGATGTCCGCATCCCAGATGGTGGCAATGCCGTGTTCGTGCGTGCCCTCCACGCGTATGGTGACGTTCCCGCTGCGAAAGTCGATGGGCGCGACGCGCCGCGACTTCGCCAGCGAGAAGAACGGATAGGCCATCAAATCCTGGGCATCGCGCGGCGCCATGTCGCCCGGCAGCGCACGGAACAGGTCGAGCTGTTCCTGCGGCCTCTGCTGGTGCGCGAGCGGTTGCCGCGACGACAGCAAAAGGCGAGACATGGCGACGGCCTGCCGTGCGCCGTCGATCAGCGGCCGTCACGGCAGTCACCCGCATGACGCTGCGCATACTCGGGGTCGGAGGTGGCCTCGTAGCTGCGTGCATCGGCCCAGGAATCCAGATCGGCCACTGCATACATGACACGCCGGCCGAACTTGCGAAACTTCGGCCCACCGCCGATCACGCGCTGCTTTTCCAGCGTGCGCGGCGACAGGCGCAAGTATTGGGCGGCTTCGTCGTTGGTCAAGTAGCGCTGGGGCTGCGCGGGCGTGGTTGTGGCTGAGGGTACGGCGGCAGGCCGTAAAGGAGCGGGTCGCATGACATGAACCTCCATCGTTCGGTATCGTCGGCAGCACCAGCGCTGCCGGATGGAGACAGTCTCAACAAAGCCGGGCAAGCTGCTCAGGGACGTTTTGCATGGGGTGCAGAACGTCCCTGTTCAAGCATGGGAAGATGTGCAAGGCGGCGGTAGCCGCCGCGCATCAGCGCCTCCCCCCGGCGAACCAGGCGACGCACGCGGGCGCGCAACGCGCCGTCGGCGTGCCAGTCGCCTTCTGTGACCTGCTCAGGAAACAGCCCCTGGGCCACGTCGCGCAAGGATGCGCCCGCCAGGGTCGCATCGAGCGCCTGCAGGGTATGCAGCTCCTGCAAGGCGGACAAGGCCGGGCGTGGACGAACGACCGCGATAGGCACGGCGTCATCGGCCAGAGCCGGTGGATAGTGGGTACGTGAGGTAGCGCTGGCGCGGATGGCATAGACGTAGGCCATGCCGTCGTCCAGGCCGGGCGCGATGGCCAGTTGCAGACGGCAGCCCGGCCAACGCAGCCAGAGCACCAGGCGCTCGCCATCGTGAACGAGTTGCTTGTTGCCGGGGATGCGCCAGAGTCCAAAGAGAACGGCATCAGGTAAGGGATCGGCATCCGGGTAAAGCTGGATGCCATCATGATCGGGAAACCAGATCGGATGCGCGTCGCGTGCATCCAGGGCCGGATCTTCGAGCAGGCGCAAGCCCCAGCGGTGCGCGGCCTGTTTCCCCGCATCTGGCTGAGTATGGAAATCCTGCCAATCCTGCCTGTAATCGGGATGGCGACGCAGATACTCCCAGGCCAGCGCCGAGCCATCCAGGTGCAGCACGTACAAATACGCGGCGCTCGGATACCAGTGACTGGTGGCTGTATCTGCCATGACGCAAACCCTCCGAAGATCAGCGGGCCCATCAGTAGGGATAAAGCGCACACACCATGGTTTCAATGCGTTAAGATTTGACTACCAATCGCATAAAATGAAACTGAAAATATCAAGTCCGATTGGGTCTTAACCATTGCACGGTTTATCCGAATGCGACGGTGGCACCGCTGCAATCTCAGCATGCAGCATCCATCACCCTGCCGCATTTGGCGAAAAAGATCATGACTATTTAAGTCTGGGCCGCTGCGCTTTTCTGCAAGACGCCTGATTCAGACCAAACGGATCTTGAATATGATGGAAATAGTCTCAATGCGCCTTGTTTGGATGTGGCGCGCTTGCCTCGCAATCGGCCATACCCGGCCGTTAATCGGTGATTGAGCCGTTTTCCTGTGCGAGACGGACGTATTCCGAAAGCGGACGTGCCGCCCGGAAATAGCGGTCACGCATCACGGACTGCTTGCGTGGCCCGACGATGGACGCCAGATCAGATAGCCGCACCATGCCCAGCTCGGGCATGCCCAGCCCCAGGTCGATCAGGCCGTAGGCCGTATCGCCATCGTCCGCGTCGAGTTCGGTAAGCAGCCAGGTCAGGTGCGCATCCGAGGTGAAAAGCCGCACGACCGGTAGCGGGTCGATGGTCTGCCCAGCCGCGCGGGCCTGCCCATTGGCGAGCAGTCGGGCGCGTTCCTCGTCGGTGATGAGTGGTCGGTTCACGTTGGTTCCGTCGAAACGTAAAGCCGCTGATCTGCCTTCGTGTCTTTGTGCGAAAGCGCGAAAGCGGTTTGTATGGAATCCGGGCAAACGTAGATACGTAATGCCGCGTCGGTGCGAAGCAGGAAAAGCACGATTGCGATTCTCCGGTTTTACGGAAATCCAGAAATACGGATTTCCATCATTACACAGGAAAAAGAAGAAACTTGGATGAATGAGTTAAAGATAACGTGGTTTTAATTGTGCCGCCGAACGACGCTTGTGTCTATGAGCAAGCGTCCCATCCAGCGCGGCCGCCCCTTGGGTGCCACCACCTTCGATGCCGAACTGGCACAAGCCTTCGGCATGACGGTGCGCGCGCTGCGAACGGAACGCGGCATCGCTCAGGAAACCCTGGCGAACATGGCCGTCATCGAGCGCTCTCACCTGGGCAAGATCGAGCGCGGTGAGCACGCGCCCACGCTGTCAGTCATCTTCAAGATCGCCGGCGCGCTCGAATGCAGCACGGCAGTGCTGATGAGCGCGACAGAAAACCAGCTTACCGAAGGTAAGGTCTCACTGTAGGGTCTGTGGTGCCTGCGCCACAACTAGCCGTTGGGCGCACCAGACGCGAAAGCGCCCCGCCGAAAGGCGGGGCCGTGAGGGTTAAGCCGCTTACGGCTTGCTGCGCGACCAGAGCAGGTCGTGCGTGCCGTCCTCGTTTTCGATCAGGCGAGCGTAGACCGTGGCGGGGAACGAGGGATCATCTAGGGTCACAGACAAGTATTCCCGCCCGGCCTCGCTGGTTTTTTGCCACGCCGCGCCGATGTCGTTGCTCGCCACCTGCAGGCGGTAGTCGGGGGCTTTGTCGTTCTCGCCCTTGTCGTTGGGTACCAGCTTGACCTTGACGTTGAGCGTCAGGGTGCGCAGCGTGCCGGTGTAGCCGTCTTTGTCTGCGGTGAAGGTGCCGATGTTGGCCATGGTCATTCTCCTTTCAGGGGTATCAAGGTCGCGCCAGTGCGTCCTTGTTGTGATCCGGTCGGCGCAGGGTGGGCTGGCCGCACCGCGCCAGCGGCCGTAACAACGTGCAGGGCCGGGAAGCACAAAGAATTTGTCTCGCGAGGAAGCCGCCCCCGGCGGCGGGGAAATTGTTTGTGCTGGACGGTTGCGGCCAATAGCCCGAAGGCGCAGCCGCCCCTCGCCAGGATTCACGACAAGACAAGGACATACAGGCCGACCGTCCCGCAAAGGAGACATGGTTAATTCGGTGCTCCGCATGACTGCTTCACCATCATGTGCGCTGATGCGGGCAAGGTCCAGCCTCCCACTATTGGACGAGAACGCACCCGCCGCATGCTGCGACGCTGAATTGAAAGCGTGGTGTGGCAACTCCATAAGCAGGCCGGGCGATTTGTCGGTGAACCCCCCCTTGTGATGTCCAAGACCCGGTGCTGCCAGCATCGTGGACGGCACGCTTGCGTGCAACCTGCCGCAGCAAGTCCTGGCGTAGTCTGACCCGCACCGCCTTTTAGCGGGGCTGATGACCGCAAGCGACGCGCGCAGCGTCGACAGGCGCGAAGAAGTGCAGGGCGAAATGCCCCGCACTGTTTTCAGGGCTTTACATCTGTCCCAGCTCGGCCAGCGAAGTCGTGCTTGCCGCTGTCACGATGACATGATCGAGAAGCCGTACATCTATCAGCGCCAGCGCGTTCTTTAGATGTTTGGTCAGACTCAGGTCAGCCATGCTCGGCTCAGTGGAGCCCGACGGATGGTTGTGCGCCATGATGAGCGCGGCAGCGTTCAGACGCAGCGCCGTTTTCACGATCTCGCGAGGATAGACGCTGGCCTGGCTCAGTGTGCCCGACCCCTGTTCGATGTAGCGAATCGGCTTGAAACGTGAGTCCAGATAAAGAAAGGCTGCGCACTCGTGCCCCAGCCCGGCCAGCTTGGCCTGGAAAAACTGCTTCACCTTGGTCGGCTGATCGACCGGCGAGGATGTGGAAACCAGACTTTCCGCCGCCGTGCGGCCAGCCGCCAGAATCTGTTCGTCGCTGGCCAGCTTATAGCGGCCGCGGGGGCTGCGTACATACAGGGTGCATGTCTCATCCATGTTGTCATAGCTCAGCGCGGCGATGGTGTTGTTCATGACGCTCTCCAGTGTTCAGGGCGGGATTGCCCGGAACCCGAAGGCATGGCGCAGCGCAGGTTTCAAGGGTCGAAGACGGCCAGTGGCCGCAAGCGTCGCCTACGGCGGCGCACCGCCCTTGAAACCGAGAACGGCATGACACAATGACCGGGAGCAAGACAGCCCCACAGTGTCACTGGGTTTTTCGTTGAAAGATTCCGCGTGAACCGCGGCTGTGTCTCAGTCATTGCGCGTCGCGCAATCGGCAAACGTGAGTGCGCAGCGCCGCAGGCGCGAAGGCGTGAGGGATGGAAGCCGAATGGCCGTGACGACAAGGCCGGCACGGGGCGCAGCCCGACAGCCCGGCGGCGCTTGCGCCGACACGCTCAGGCTTATCCACAGATTCTGTGCGCAAGCCTGTGCATAAACCGTGAAGTTTTCGTGACAAGCCTTGTATCCAGCGCCCTGCGACTAAGTGGGGCGGCATTTGGCCAGGGGGCGGTGCTGCCTCAACTTGAGGGTCGATCAACCCGCGTAAACGTATTGGGCACATCCCCAGACCCTCAAGCGGTGCGAGGAAACACCGCGCACAAGCCGCCCCCGCACCATCCCACCACTGACGGTGCGGCGGCAGTTTGCGACTCAAGGTTCTGAGCGAGATACACCGGGCCAGCCGTAGGGCTGTGTCCGGCTAATGTGCCTTTGGGGTTGGCACCAGGCGCAGCAATGCAGCGCCCGGATTTTGACCTTCGGCCCAAGGCGGAGCACGACTTGGGGCCGATGCTGATTGAACCCCGCCGCGTCCCGGCCATATCGGGGCGCGGCGGGCCGGCTTGTGCGGCCTTCGATGGGCCGAAAAGCCGTCCGGCGCTGGCAAAAATCACCTATCCGAATCACTTCCCGCCAGAGCAAAATGCCCTGGCCGAAGCCAGGACATAGACCTACCGTGAGGATTACGCGGCTACCGCATCAACCGCTTCGTCGGTGTTGGCTTCTGTTTCAGTGGCGACATCCTGCGATGCTTGCGCCCGGAAGATGGCGGGCATCCATCCCGTACCGTCTACCAGCCGTTCGGCTTCGCTGGCAAGCTCGGCCTTCTTCAACTTTTCCAGCCGGAAAACGTGGTCAGGTGCGAACTCGCCCACAGCTTCCAGAATCATGGCCTTGGAAATGTGCATGAAATAGCCTTCGGCGGTGGGCTGCCACCATGCGGCCATGTCTAGCCCCACGGCCTGCGCCAGTTCCATGCCCGGTTGCAAGGGGGTGGCGCGGGGTGTGATCGCATCGACCGTCATGGCTGCGCATACGGCCATCAACCGCAGCAATTCATCCTGGGGCGTTTCCAGCAAGGCGGTAAACAGTTCGGCGCTATCCTGTGGCAAGGCGTCACCCGCTGCCTGTTGCAACTCGGCCAGGGCCAGCGCGGCGGGCGACTCCGGCCAATCCGGGGCCAGACTTGCCAGCCGATCTTGCACGGTGAAGCGCATTTCCAGTGGGACGCTGTGATGGCAAAGGCGGTTTACCGGCATCACCGCCTGCACCATGCCATGCACCACGGAAGCCAGCGCCACTTGAGGATTGCGGGCCAGTTCAATTTGCAGCGCGGCGGTACGGTAGGCGCTCAAGCGTTGCGCTAGCCGGTCGGACATGGAAGCGGGCTTGGGCTGGTCGTCATCCTCTCCGTCGCCACTCGTATCGTCTTCGCCGCTGAAACCCTGCCGCAAGCGTTCCAAGGTGCGTAGCGCCTTGGCTTCGGCTTCACGCATCAGACCGCGATGCACAACGATCTGACCTTGCCGGTCAAGGGTGACGATGGCACCGGCGGCGGCTTTGACGTTGGGGGCATAGTCCAGTAAACGATCTTCCAGCGCCTGCAACTGCTGGCCCACGCGGTCGCCTTCCTCCTGCAAGGCGTCGGCCTTTTCCTCGTCCTCGTCATCCAGTGCCGCATCCAGCGCCTCACCAATGGCCTGCATCTTGGTTTCCAGTTTTTCCATGCGATCGCTTTCCCGCTTGGTAGGATTGCGCCGTTCTCGCGGGGCGCGTTGGAAGGTTTGCAAATCGGCGTAGGTCGCGGCGGGTGTGGTATCCACCCATGCCCACCCTTCGGCCTTCACTTCAGCGGCGTGGCTGTCCAGCTTTTCACGCACGAGGGTTTCCAGCAGCGTTGCATCCGTCACATAGACGCCGCTATCGCCTTCCGCGAACAAATCACGGCGAATCCCGCCGCCGACGGCTTCGTAGGTATCCAGCCCCACAAAGAGTACCAGCGAATGGCTTGCGTCAATTTCCCGTTCGGTCAGCCGATCACGCAAGGCGTGGGGGCTGCGCTGCCATTCGGGGACATCATAGAACGCGGCGTCTTGTGCCGCGTGATCGTCTGTGACGGCAAGCGCCATCAACTGGTCTAGCCTCACGGCGTCAGCCCGATAGTCGGCCAGTAGGCGCGGCGACACGTTCGCCAGCTTCAAGCGGCGCTGCACCACCAAGGGCGTGACACTGAAGTCGGCGGCTATGTCTTCAATCGGCCTGCCTTCGGCCACCAGTGCGGCAAACGCTTCAAACTGGTCTGCCGGGTGCATGGCTTCACGTTGTACGTTCTCGGTCAAGCTGACGGTGCGGGCGTTGGCGTCTGCCACCAGCAGGCACGGTACGTCATAGTCCTTGGCGATGCGGCGCTTCTTTGCCAACAGCTTTAGCGCGGCCAGACGACGGCCACCGGCCACAACCTCGTAATGCTCGCCATTGACGGCGGCAATGACGGTCAGGTTTTGCAGCAGGCCGACGCGCTCGATACTGGCCGCCAGCGCGTCGATAGACTGGCCTGCGGTCTTAGTCTTGCGCACGTTGCGCTTTGATGCGCGAAGCTGCGAGAGCGGCACCAGCAGCATGCTTTGCGCCGGGGCGGCAACGTCCAGCGCGTGAGCGATGGCGTCGAGCGTGACACTAGCGATGGCTTGGGTTTCGATTTGATTGATGGCGTTCATGATAAAGCTCCTTGCGGTTTGTGAAGTGCAGCAGCGAATAACGCGGCAAGGGTTGCTGCCTGCCCCTGCCGCGTAAGGGGAATCAGGCTTTCAACTGGCGCATACCCTCGGCCAGCAGCCACAGGGAACGATTCAAGCGAATATCGGAATCAATGCCTTGCACTGCGCGGGTGCTTTGGCGGCGACCGTTGGTGCTGCGGCCACGCAAACCGCCTTTGGTGAGGTTTTCTTGCAGGCGGTTAAAGGTCATCCACAGATCGGGGCGGCGGTCGTCATAACGGCGCGGCATCAGAATCTGGCTTTCCGTGATGGGCGCGGGCTTGTCGGGGTCGTCGTATTTCAAGACCAGCGCGGCGCGGGCGAGTATTTCCGCTTCGCCTTCATCCAGCGTGATGGCTTGCATGGCTTCGCGGGATTCCTGTACTCGCTCGAAGCCGTCCAGCACTTCATAGGCTCCCTCAACCACGCGCTCCGCCACATCGCCTTTGTGGGGGATACGCACATCAGCCACGGTGTCACCGCATACCAAGCCGTTGCTGCATACGAAACGGAACGCCCCGGCCAGCATCTGATAACTGCTCGTGCCATCGTGCGAGTTCAAAAGAATGATTTCATTGGCAATGCTGTCATTCACCTGATTGGCATGGCGAAGCCGAATCATGTGTTTGGTGTGTTCGCGCCGGTCTTCATTACGCACGCGGGTTTGCGTCACCATGAAGGGCTGAAACCCTTCTTTCCGTAGTTCCGTCAGCACCGCCGCCGTGGGGATGTAGCTGTAGCGTTCTGAACGGCTGCCGTGTGGCGCGTCGGCATAGATGGACGGAACCACGGCCCTGATCTGATCGTCAGACAGCAGGCGGTCGCTGCGAAGTACCGGAGACAAAGAACCGAAACGGGATGCAAGCATGGGATTTCTCCTGACAAAGAAAAGGGTTTGCTTTTCACCGCACACCGGATTCCAAGATTCGAGCCCAGCCTTTCAGCTTTTTGATGTGCGGTCGGCACGAAGAACCCGGTTGGCCTCGTTGCCACCGTCTTCCTGAGTTCATCGCCCGCGACGGTCAGGAGCCCACGAACGCGGGCCGTCAAGGAAACAAGCGCCAGGTAGGTGCGGCCCGCAGGCGCAGCCGAGGACACGGCCTGGCGCGCCTTGACGGCACGCGGCCACGGGCTACAGTCGCGGATAAGGTGATGAAGTCAGGAAAGACGTGAGCCAAGCAACGGCCGTTATCTGGTGCTGCCCGCAGGCAAGCGAAGCGCGCAGGCCCGAAGCCGGGAAGCCGGGCCGTAGGCGTCAGGGATGTGCAAGGCTGGCGAAGCCAGTCCCGTCAGGGATGAGTGAATAGCGAACCTGGAGCAGCGCGGCCCACCTTAACAGGGCGACGCAATAAAAACCCTCCTCTAAATGCATCCTATGAAAACGGCATCAAAAGCGACTTCAACCCCAGCTCCACAACCCCTATTTTGGACATTGTCTGGTAACATCTTGACATTCAAACGCCTATTTTCAGCCCAGATAAATTCCTATGAAAGTACTTTTTTGTACTAAAAAAATCCAAAAGATGGGCAGAGTCGCACTGACCGAGACGCTGCTTCGTAATGCTGGCATACAGGTCGGTGATACGGTTAACCTCTACTTTGATGCGTCCACAAAAGCCATTATCTTGGAACCGCTACACGGCGAGACAGAGCCGGTAGCAGCTACAGTGGTTAATAATGGGGCGACCAAAGCTCGGAGGAATGTATGAGCAGTGATATGAACGACCGGTTTTCAGGCCACGAATCTTTCGTTTGCCGATATGGTTGGTTGCCCAAAGTGTTCAAGGCGGTAAAAAAAGACGCCACGCTTTTGCGTAATGATGAACAAGCCATGAACGTGTTGGGCATTGGCCGCAATATGGTGAAATCGCTCCAGTTCTGGGCGGAGGCTACTGGTGTTCTACAGACTTCTGAATCAGGCGGACACGAGCCCGGGCCGATTGGCGTCCAATTGTTTGACGGACCGGATGCGTGGGACCCGTATCTCGAATCGCTGGAGTCACTCTGGTTAATTCATTGGCAACTATGTACTACGGCTAATCTGGCTGCGTGGGGCGAGGTTTTTGGTGAAGGTAACCTTATCCAGTTCGAACGACAAAGACTTGTTTCTGCGCTCGCACGCCGCAGTGAAGCGGCAGCCCGAACAATGGCAACCAGCACTCTTGACCAACATGCCTCAATTTTCATTCAAACGTATTACCAAGAGCATCGAGGCACCGATGACACATCATGGTGCCCTCTCCAAGACTTAAGCCTGCTGAGAGCTACAAAATCAGAAGGCGGACGCGTCCTTTTTAATGCAGACACCCGAACGCCCATTGGCCTGACGCTTCGTGTTTTCGGTATTGCGCTTATCCAGTTTATTGCACGCCATGGAAATAGCCAGCAATCGGTAGATTTCATACAACTTCTCAACGGCATCCGTAGTCCGGGGCTTGTGTTCCGATTGAACGAGCACCAGTTGAGACAATTCATAGAAAATTTATGTAATGGCCCGTTCAAAAACGCATTACGCTTCCTCGATACTGCTGATACACAAAGCGTTGTCTTAACCCCCAAAAAACTCGATCCGCAGTTCCGTTTGCAGGCAATCGAGGAGGTACATTCCTATGCCTGACCACATTATCGAAAGCCTTCAGCTTGGTGGACATCACACACGCTCCATAGCGCTAGACCGTGATCTGCATGATGAATCGGCAATCAAGAATTACCTCTTAACACCCAATGCCATTGCCGCGCTAACCCAAATCGGTCAGGGTTTAGCCAATGGAAACGCGCAACGTGCCTGGAAGCTTGTCGGCCCATACGGCAGTGGAAAATCCGCGCTGGGAGTGATAGCAGCACAGTTATTCTCAGGACAAACGCAACACCCCGCAGCTTGGCAATTGCTTAGCAAAACAGTCCCAAAAACCGCAGCATTGTTTCAGGATGCGAACCGCTACCCTTTAGTGATTGTTGGCGCGCGTGTTTCGATCGGTGTCGCCTTGGCATCGGCGATTAACCATACGCTGCCCTCCTGGAAAAAAAATAAATTCACTACGGCCCTCAAAAAGCATCTAAATGAAGAGGCGGGCACCTACAAAGGCAAGCCGCTCAACGCTGTCGCTGGTGAGCTTGTCAATGATTTTGCACACGCGGCCCAAGTAGAAGGTTATCAAGGCACCATCCTGCTGATCGACGAAGTTGGAAAATTTGTTGAGCATGCTGCGCTGTATCCGGAATACGGTGACTTGATCGCGCTGCAGCAGATCGCTGAAAGCGCGTGTCGTGTCGACGATGACAAGCTCGTGGTCGTCACCATGCTGCATCAGCACTTTGCCAGTTACGCCGCAGGCGTTGGCCGAGCGCTAGGGGATGAGTGGCATAAAGTTGCGTCGCGGTTCGAAGAAATTCCATTTGACGAACCGATCGAACGCTATGCCCATTTCGCCAGCCACGCGCTCGGTGCTAAGCCTTCCGTGTTGCGTAACCTCTCCGTTAAGACGCAAGCGCAGTCCGTCTACGACGCTGCGTTGCGATATGGAGTGTTACGCGCACCTTCGCTGATGGATCAACGGCTCTTTGAACGGGCAGAAAAGCTCTACCCGCTTCATCCTCTCAGCATTGCAGCGCTCGCGGTAGTCTCGAAACGATATGGTCAAAGCGAACGCTCGTTTCACGCATTTTTGCGGGGTAACGAGCCTTTTGGTCTTCGCGATTTTGCTCAGCGCAATGAACTCGCGGGAACGCCATGGTATAGACTCTCAGATCTCTTTGATTACTTGGCAGACGGCTACGGCCTTCGTTTTAGAGACTTGAGCGCTGAACGCCGGTGGGCTTTTTCCCTCACTATGATTGACCGCCACTCCTCCGACACGCTCGGCGCACAGGTTCTAAAAACCGTAGCTGTGTTGGAGCTGGTGCAAGGCGGTCTGGGTTTACCCATCACAGTAGATCTGATCACTTTTTCTTTAGATAGCGCGCCACCTAAAACAATCCGCACTGTTTTAGCTCGTTTAGTAGAACAAGGCCTGCTCATTCAACGCAAGAATAAGTCCGAGTTTGCATTTGCCGTATCTGATACGGTTAACATTGAAGCGCTTTATGAACGTGCAGCCCGGCACAACGAAGACGACCTCATGGTCAGAGGGATTTCCCAGGTTCTGGCGCGGCGCACTATCGTCGCGAACAAACACTATGACACAACCGGAACTATCCGGACCATGCGTGTCGTAGTTGGCTCATCAGCAAGCTGGCCACAAATACCGCCCCATAAGCCGGACGATGCTCAGCCCGATGGCTGGCTTAAACTCGTTATTGTCTTGAAAGGTTCAGAAGCTGAGGCGCGCGCACTTGGCCAGCTCAAAAATGAAACGGAAACGTTCAGCCTCGGCGCCTGCCTAGCCTTGTCACCCAAAGGGAAAGCCGCCCTCGCAGAGTATTCGATTTGGCTACGAGTCCAGCACGAAATTACTCAGAAACACCTAGACCCATGGAGCAGTCAATACGTTGAAGGACGCCTGCACGATGCCCAAGAGTCCATCGAGCGCCTGGTGCTCTCGGAACTCCTACCACTTCCGGGACATGAGGGGCCTCAATACTGGTACAAAGGGCGAGCGGTTCCCAATAGTCAGCACATGAACACCAGCCAATTGGCTTCCTGGCTATTCGATACGGTCTACAGTGCCACACCACATATCGTCAATGAGCTAGTCAATAAAGACAAGCTGCCGTCAGCCATTGTTCTGGCGCGCCAGCGCATGTTCGACATCCTATTAAGCGCGGACCCAACACGTCAGATTTGTGCCTCTCATGAATATCCGCCTGAGCGCTTGATCCATTCAACATTGTTGCGTGATACCGGCATCTGGCAAGAGCAGGATGGCCACTGGACGCTCGCATCTCCGACTGCGTCGGCGAACATTGATATCACCGCACTTTGGCGTGTGATTTCCGACACACTAAGTGCCAACGAAGCGCCCACCTTTGCCGACGTACTACAAACCCTGAGCGCGCCACCGCTTGGTGCAAGGGCCGGCCCGGCAGGTATCTGGGTCGTACTGTATTTATTGATTCATCGCAGCCGCTGCGCGATTTTTGAACGCGGCACCCTCATCCTGGAGCTGACCGGGGAACACCTGCAGCGGCTGTACAAAAATCCGCAGATGTTTGAATTGCGCCAGTTAGCGCAGGCCAGCGATAGCCAAAAATTGCTGCATGACTATCGCCTAGCCCTTGGCGCTATAGGTGTAGTTTCAAATGGCGAAATCACCTACTTAGAGCTAGCAAGAAGCCTGTATCGTTGGCTCGGGCGGCTGTCTGACTTTACGATGCAAACGGGGCGTGTAAGCAAAGATGCAGCGCTGGTGCGCTCAGTGCTCAAAAAAGCACAGGACCCCATCAAGCTGTTAACAACGAGTTTGCCAGAAATCCATACGCAAACCAAAACGAAAAAGCCTTTTGTTGATTGGCTGTCAGCAGTCCTCTCGGATATTGGTGTGGCACATCGCAATCTGCAAGACACCGTGTCAACCGAGTTGTGTCAAGCCTTTGAAATTGCCGGCACGTTGAACCACATGCGTAATCAGCTCCAGGCTGAATGTGCTGGGGCCGCGACCGACGTGGCCGAGGTTCGATTAAAAAGCTTTATTTTGCGCTGCACGGATCTTTCGCTGACCGATGAAAAATGGCTGGACTCAATCGCCAGTCTCGTGGTGCATCGCCCATTGGACTCCTGGACCGACGAAACCATCAGCACCTTCTCACAATCCGTAACCGAACTGTGCGGTCAATACAAACGATGGATGCGAGTCGTCACGCACCGAGGCAAAGCTCCGCGCGCGGCTGAACGCTTCGTTAGCCTGACTCTGACCATGCCAGGCGGTCAGGAATCGTCCGTATTTGTGACAACCACCGAGAAATCAAAAGCCGTGGCTCGAAGCGTCATGGACCTCATCACTGAAACCACCCAGGGCGATACACAGCTAGCTGCCGCTGCCCTGGCCCAAGCCCTGCAAGAACTTCAGATCCCGCAGTCAGACAGCTCATCAAAGGAAGAACCACATGGCCAACGAGAAACGCGTTAGACACATCCTTAGCCTTTCCGGGGGCAAGGACAGTGCAGCCTTAGCCATCTACCTGCGTGATCGGGTGCCTGATATGGAATACATCTTTAGCGACACGCGAAAGGAGCTTCCCGAAACGTACGAGTACTTGGAGCGCATAGCCAGCTACTTAGGCAAGGAGGTGATACACCTGAATGCCGACGTGGGTTTCGATCACTGGTATGAAATGTACGGCGGCATGATTCCGTCGAATCATCGTCGCTGGTGCACCCGAGCGCTTAAGCTAAAGCCCTTCGAACAACACTGCGGCGACGATGAGGTGATCAACTATGTCGGGCTTCGTGCCGATGAGGACCGTAGCGGCTATATCAGCCACAAACAAAATATCAAAGCCGTCTACCCCTTCAAAGAGGATGGATTGATACTGCGAGATATCGAAGAAATTCTACGCACTTCTGGCGTCGGCATGCCGCCATACACAAAGTGGGGTCGCACACGATCTGGTTGCTACTTTTGTTTTTATCAACAGAAAATTGAATGGGTCCGTCTCAAAGAGACCCATCCCGATCTTTACGAGAAAGCCAAAGCCTATGAAGTACCTTATGAAAAAACAGGAAATTTCTTTACGTGGAGCCAAGGTGAAAGCCTGACCGAGCTTGAGCGTCCCGAACGGATGGAACAGATTAAGCGCGAGCATGTCATCCGTATCGAGCGCAAAGCGGCTCGCCGCGAAAATCTGACCTTGGCGGAAGTCTTCGCCTCATCCGAAGCGGCTGAAGAGCCTGATGACGACGATGATCAAGGGTGCTTGGTGTGCCAGCTCTAAACGCTAAGCCCAGTGGATTTTTGCATGTTGGACTAGCCCTACACCAAAACACGTAAATTATCAGTTAAGTTGGCAGCGTTTGCGGCCAATCTATCAGTAGCATTTATTGACATTGTGTATTAATTTTGTGACTATTGTCGTGGCAAACGCCACAGGCTTACGCGCGTCTCATGCTTGCTTGCTGGCTGGTGATTGATAGTTGGCGTCGCCGACAGCCCCGCAAGCCACTTAGTGACGCTATAGGTGATCCGTCCATATGACAATTAATTTTAAGGCTCGCGTGCTTCTCGAACTCGGTGCAGAACTAATCAGCTCTGATGCTGTAGCGCTATACGAGCTCGTAAAAAATGGCATCGACGCAGGCTCATCAAAAATTGAAATTAATATTGAAGTTGTTCTACAGCCATCGGCGTATAGAAACTTAAACGCCCAACTTTACGCAGCCCAGAACACTGATTCCTGGATGCAAAGCGATTTTCTCCAACAAGTCACGGACCAGCTTGACCCAGAAGCTACGGAGGATCAAAAGGACCGCTTTTTAGTCTTGCTTGGGAAGCCAGAAAATCCAGATGAGGCACGACAAAAACTGGAGGAGGCCTTTCTACAGACTAATTTTGTCCTGGTTCAAGATTGGGGCCATGGAATGACCCTATCCGAACTGCGTTCGTGCTATTTGACGATTGGCACTCCTACACGCCTTCATGAACGAACACTACTAAGGAAAAAAGGTTCTGCTAAAACATCAGAGAATGGGCATATTCCTTTAGGAGAAAAGGGTATCGGCCGTTTAGCAGCGATGCGCATTGGACGTCACATTGTTGTCAATACAGGGGTCCGAGGCGAGCGAGTATGGAACGAGTTAACGTTAGACTGGCGCCCTCTTTTTTCCGACCCAGACTTAGACGCCTCCGCATTGGAGTTTGATCCGGTTTCTACACAACGCGCTAAAGGCATAAGAACCACAGGCACCACCATTATTATTCGTGATCTCCAATCCGATTGGACTGAGCAACAAATTAGTGAACTAGGTCGAGCGGAGTTTGCCAAACTGCGTGATCCATTCCTGAATAATTACGCCAACCAATTTCTAAAAATAACTTGGCAAGGAACAGAGAAAACAGACATTCTGATTTTTCAGTCATCATTGTTAGATCATGCAGATGCTGAATGCGACATCCAATATCGGATCGGAAATGGTGATACCAAGGATTTGGACCAAGGTCCTCGTCTCAGCATAACAACAAACTATCGCACCTTCGGGAAAGCTCAATCAATCTCTCACGAAGGTGCACATCTGATTGATTGCGTCAGCTATGCCCCAACAGGAAAAAGGCGCCCAAAAGCAAACAGCGCATTGCCAGGGAGCGATGAGGTCATTGCGGCATTATCAACACTAGGAGATTTCGACGCGAAATTTCACTGGTTTAATCGTGGCAGATTCATGCGTGAAGAACGCGACCTGTGGGAATCTAAGCTCAAGAATTTTGTACGATCCTGGAGTGGTGGCTTGCTGGTTTATCGAGATGGGTACAGAGTTTATCCTTACGGCGCGCCGGCAGACGATTGGTTAGATCTAGATAGGAAGGCTTTATCCAGTGCTGCATACAAACTTAACCGCGCCCAGATCGTCGGGTATCTCAGAATTAGCTCAGCAGCAAATCCTCAGTTGCAAGATCAAACTAATCGCGAAGGTTTTCGTGACTGCCCAGAAAAGGAGGCATTAAGACGCTTACTTCGCCAAGCCATCATATCCGATTGCAAGACTTTTTTAGAGACAGTCGACAAGCAAAATCAACCAGCTGACGAAGAGACCATTAATACGTTACAACGTCGCATAGACCTTAATCAAAGAACAGCTTCAAACACGTTGAAGCAAATGAAAGTACGTGTTCCGCAAGAAGCAGACACCATTAACAAGGTCATAGCGCAACTGCGCGACGTAGAAGATGCTTGGGATAGAGCCAAGCAAGCACTCGCAGCACATGAAGCTGAAATTGAACAATATATTCATCTGGCAGGGGTGGGCTTAATGGTCGAGCTTATCGCACATGAACTCGCTAGAACAACTCAATCAGCTTTAGAAGTCCTTGCCAAGAAAAATATAGCTAAAAATCCAGCCCAGCTTACAACTCTAGAGGCACAATTAAAGACCCTTAGCAAGCGTATCCGCATTTTGGATGAGCTGAGCATTCCAGGGCGGCAGATTAGGGCTATCCATGACTTAGGAGATTTAGTCAATCTAATAGCAGATTTATATCAATCAAAAGCGGATCGTCATGGGATAAAAATTATTATTGCAAATACGGGTAAGCGAAAACTCAAGCACCGAGTAGAACGAGGTCAAATATTACAAATCCTAGACAACCTTATAAACAATTCCATGTATTGGCTCGCACGCCGTATTAGTAGAAGCGATCAACCCACCATAACAATTGAAATAGATGCGGACGAGCGACAAATTAAAATTTCAGACAATGGCCCCGGCGTTCCTACTAGTACAGGCAATAAGGTTTTTGAGCCCTTTTATACAACAAAATCAAGCGGAGACGGCCGAGGGCTTGGACTTTATATTGCTAAACGCCTAGCTGAAGAAAATTCCGCCTCATTATCTCTGATCGAGGCAACAGAACGTCATCACCAGGGTTTTTTACTCTGCTTTAAGGTAAATGACTAATGGAACTAGTAGATCTCTTAACATCTGAGAACGAAGGCGGTATTGTTGTCGTTGATGACTATTACTCCCAGCCAGAATTAAACAGTGTTGATGCGGAAGCCCTAACAAACCTTTATCGTCTTATTGATACCAAGATCACATATCGAAAGTGCCTATGCAAACTCCTTTCGTTGCCCACAACCGCGAATCCAGATGAAATATTACGGCATATAGAGCCTAACATTGAAGCTCTTTGGCAGGCATATGAAACTGATGCTTTAGCTCGAAAAAGTTTAGAACCGCTATTTGAAGACATAGAAACACAACGCAGCGGAAATCGACCTGCCTTAGATGCTATTACTAAATTTTGTAAAGATAAACTCAAGATATCCCCTTCTACTTTCGGCTGTCTAGATGAGGCAGCTGATGCATTAAGCAACTGTATAGTTGCTTTTGTTGATTTCAGATTAAAGAAAAACCGATCGACTGAAGATGCAATTGCGGATCACGAAAAGGCAAGAGATAGCTACCTTACCCGGCGAAACTTTAATGGGAAGCGACCACCCAAGCTAGTTTATTTAATTTCATCCAGCCTGCCTTCTTCCGACAACCTTCAAGCATTTCGTACAGCCACTGGGATTCGAACTGCCTTTTTTCATCCTATACGAAAGAGCGACCTGTCGGTTTCCATGTTAGAGGAGCAGTTTGAGCGATGGAAAAAAAGGTACTCTGCAGCAACAAACTTGGACGAGTATCTAACAACAATGACTACTGCAGTAAAGGAGTCATCAGACAAACTATTGGAACAGCTTGATCAAGTTGAACTGCACGACCTAGCAATTTTAAATATCTTTAAATTAGCAGCTGAACGTGAATCTCTTCAAAGTTATCTCACATGGCTGCTATCCGAAGCTCTCGCCTCTAAACTAAGAACCTCTCCAGCGCTGCAGAGGGAGCTATTGCCAGTCAACACTCACCTCCCTCCTCTTGACGGAAAGCTAAAGCTAGGTAGCTTGCTCTTTGAGATTTTCTCTCAAATAGCGATATCTCCTGCTAGCCTCAATACCAGCATCCCGTCATTTGGAGACATCTACGTGAGTAAAAAGGCTCCAAAGCAAACGCAAACAAATAACGAAACCACAACGAACTCAAGAGATATTCATCTAGTCATTACGCCGGCCTGTGATCTACTGCGTTGTGACGATAGTTTTAATGCATTATGCGTTGAAGGTATAGAAACCGTAGCAAAGCCGAATATGGAAGAGCTACTTAAAGAAGGCATTCTTTTCGGTAATGGAAGCCATGTAATTCAATATGGAGAAGGAGCGAAGAAAAGTTACGCTTATATTCGATGGAATAAGAAAGGTCTAAGAACCATCTCCGTGAAAGATTTATCCTCGACGCGAAAATATTCCAAAATAGCACGTCTTTCTGAGTTATTCGCCCAGGAAATAAAAGAGCAAGTCTTGTCTGATGTATCGCGAATCGGGCTTCCGATATACCCGACCTTCTCCGTTTCCGCAAGGATACTAGTAAGGTGTAAGTTTGGAAACATGTCACATGAATGCGATCTTTCTGCCGAGGATTTTGAAGGTGCGATGGTGACCAAAGGAAAAATTGAATCTACGAGTCAAGAGATTTATGTCATCGGTTTCGCCGAACAGTTCGCAACCTGGATGCGAACCGAATTCATCCCTCAAGCCAAGGGAAAGTTTAATGGTGGCAAAATTCCCAATGAATTTTCGAATATAGAAGAATTTTTTAACGACTGGAGTAACTATAATGTAGAGTTAGTAAAAAACAAGCAAAAATCGGAGTGTGGCGGGCCACTCGTATTTAAGTTTGTGGAACAAATTAATGACGGAGAAGCTCCCAATAACAAAGTTGAAATAATAGTAGCTGCCGCCGAAGTAGCATCTGACTCCCAAGATTTCATTGCACCCAAGTGAGGCACATCAACTTGTCAACAGACCGACATAATGGTCCAGCAGTTTCTGCTCAGTTCATAAAGGCAACGAGCGGCATAATTCTCGAGCCGTGACTTCAAATCGATGGTGATTTCAGATCATGCCGACTTGGTGCGCCGCTCGAATATTGACTTGATCAATTGATGTATCTCGGCCTACATGAACACCACTATTTGAAAAATTGCCGCAAATACGTCGTTTATGCGCAACGATTACTCCATGTGTTCCCAAAGGTGTACCCCTAAAAACAAGGACCCCCAAAAAACCTCATGAACACTGCCTTTGCGGCCATCGTGTGATTCCGGCCCCGGGCACCAGTCTAAAAATCCTAATAAAAACAAGCATTTAGAGTGGCTTCAGTTCTTACCCCAAAGCCGGGGGATTTTCAGAATTTGCGACTCAGGTACAGTTTCGGTACAGTGGTGAAGCGCCGAGTGTACTTTTCGGGACTTTGACTCGCATGGCTACTATCGTTAAGACCCCTTCTGGCACCTGGAAAGCCGTCATTCGAAAGACGGGCTGGCCCACTGCATCCAAGACGTTTCGCACGAAGCGCGATGCAGAGGACTGGGCGCGGCGTACTGAAGACGAGATGGTACGCGGGGTGTACATACAGCGAGCGCCTGGCGAGCGGATGACGGTTGAGGCCGCACTGAAGCGATACCTGCGGGAAGTCACCCCAACCAAACGGGAATCCACCCGCGTATCAGAGCACAAAAAAGCGCAGCCACTGCTGCGACACCTCGGGAAATACTCTCTGGCCGCCCTAAGCGCTGACATCGTTGCGCAGTACCGCGACATGCGGCTGGCTGGCGACCCTGGTGAAAACGGGAAGTTGCTTCCACGTAGCAACAACACCGTCAGGCTGGAATTGGCGCTGTTGAGCCACCTGTTTACTGTCGCCATCAAGGAATGGGGTATGGGGTTACCCTTCAATCCCGTTTCTCAAATTCGCCGCCCTGCTCCTGGTGCCGGTCGGAATCGCCGGCTGACACTAGCAGAGAACAAACGGCTGCTGGCTGCTGTGGATGCCTATTCGAATCCGATGTTCAGTTGGATTGTGCGGATAGCCCTGGAGACAGGGATGCGGCTTTCAGAGATCGGCGGCTTACGACTTCACCAAGTTGACCTGGAGAAACGAGTTGTCCGTCTGGATATCACGAAGAACTCATCGCCGAGGACTGTGCCGCTGACGAAGGCTGCTACGGCTGCGTTTCAGGCGGCAATTGATAACCCGGTTCGGCCGCCTGAAACTGACCTGGTGTTCTTTGGTGAGCCGGGCCGCGATGGGCTGCGACGGCCCTATCTGTTTGATAAGGCATCGACTGACGCCAAGAAAGCAGCTGGGCTGACGAATTTTCGGTTTCATGATCTTCGGCATGAAGCTGTTAGCCGGCTGGTTGAAGCGGGGCTGTCAGATCAGGAAGTGGCTGCGATCAGTGGGCATAAGAGTATGCAGATGCTTAAGCGGTATACGCATTTGCGGGCCGAGGACTTGGTGGCGAAGTTAGATAAATTATAGTTTCATCCTCGCACAGTTGGCAGCTAATCAGTCCGAATATCCATATGTTGAGGTTAGAAATACATCGACAACAACTGAGCGAAACATTCTATTTTTATCCAAAAAGTAACAGATTGTGGTAAATTGATCCGCAGGCTCGTGGATAGATTTTTTGCCATGTTTCATGGCATGTGAAATAAATGTTCTGGAGATATGCCCTCGGTATCCCTCTAGTTAATCCTTAGTGAATCTAAATGCATAAGAGTATCCGCGAGCCTCTCCTCCATATCAATTAAAAGCGATGTCAAGTATCCAAAAGTTGCGGGCGGCAACTTCGCGCAAAGATGTAGCTTCGCTGCTCGGCGTAAAACTGGGTATGCTGACTTATGCGCTTTACAATCCCGACGAAAAAAGCCGATATACTAGGTTCGAGATACCGAAACGACATGGAGGCACGAGAGAGATCCTTGCCCCTCAGAAGCAACTTAAGTTACTGCAAAGCAGGTTATCAGACCTTCTGCAAGACTGTGCTGTTGAGTTAAATACAACACGAGGAATCATCGAAGATCAAACTCGTCCGGGGATCGCTCATGGTTTTAAACGACACCATACAACGATGACAAATGGACGGGCTCATGTTGGGCGACGATATGTTTTTAATGTAGATTTACATGATTTCTTTGGTAGCATTAATTTCGGCCGTGTTCGGGGCTTCTTCCTGAAGGATAGAGGTTTTCAACTCCACACTGACGTCGCCACTACGCTGGCTCAAATTGCATGCTTTGACAATAAGCTTCCCCAGGGCAGCCCCTGTTCGCCAGCCATCTCAAATTTGATTGCCCACCCACTCGACATCTTATTGGTGAAACTAGCAACAAGGTCCGGCTTAACCTACACACGTTATGCTGACGACCTAACCTTCAGCACAAATAAAAAAACCTTTCCTAGCAATGTTGCCAGTCAAGAAACGCCGCACCAGTGGGTGCCTGGCAACGAGCTGGAGCGCATCATCGCCCACAGCGGATTTAGCTTGAACGCTACTAAGACACGTATGCAGTATCGAGATTCGCGTCAAGAAGTGACCGGACTTATCGTAAATCAAAAGGTTAATGTGCCTGCCACGTATCGATATACGACTCGAGCGATGGTAACAACTTTACTCAGAACGGGAAAATTCGAATTCGTAAACAAAAAACTAGACGCTAGCACTGGTACCGAGACTGAGAATCGACTCGCTGGTAGACGTCAGCAACTGCTTGGTAGGCTGTCTTACATTGATCAGGTAGACAGGTTTAACCGTAAGCTACGTATAGACAACAATCTAACCCCATTTGACACGCATGGGCGCGTCGAACTTTTCAGACGCTTCTTATACTTCGATATTTTTTACGCGGCAAATCAGCCCATCATTCTCTGCGAAGGCAAGACGGACAACATATATCTCAAGTGCGCCATTAGGGCTCTCGCCTCGAGAAACGCTACGTTAGTGGAGCCGGGCACACCCCCAAAACTTAAAATAAAATTCTTCAAATATGCAGAGACACGCATAGGCCAGATCACCGACCTCACTGGCGGAGTAGCTGGCATTTGCAAGTTATTAAAAAAATATCATGACGACGTTACGAGGAGCTTTAAAGCTCCCCCGTCAAACTTTCCTGTGATAGTAGTGATCGATAATGATAGTGGTGCACACAGCATTTATGAGGCGATTGCAGGCATTACCAAAAAACCCAAGCCCGCTGGTAGAGCAAGCTTCATCCATGTGACACACAATCTTTACGTGGTACCGACGCCGCTTGGAGCTGGTAATACACCCACGTCAATTGAGGATTTTTTCGAGCCAAGCGTACTAAAAGAAGAGCTGAACGGAAAAACCTTCAACCGAGCAAATAAACACGACGAGCCGGACAAATTTTATGGAAAGGCAGCGTTCGCTAGGGACGTTATCGCAAAAAACGCAAACACCATTAAGTTTGACAAATTTCAAGAAATTCTTGATCGAATCATAGAGGCAATGGAACATTACAAATCAAAATGTAAGGCATCTACGACATCAGCAAAGTAAATTCGACTATTTTTTTGATCAAAGCGGACTAGCCAGACAGGAATTTAGGGGCAGTATATGTGCTCCCAATTTTTTAAAAAACTGACTCAAGAATAATGCTTCGGTCTCTCTTGTCCAGGTGAACTTGCTTCCCCGCTGGCTCATATAGCCGAGAAGGAGTGGAATATCCTGCTTTTTCTGTGAATGCGGATACAAGAGCACTATCGTTAGCAAGATGCTGGAAGAACTGCGGAGGCTGAAAACCGTTGTTTAAAAAGCGTAGTCGTTCGAGAGAGAACGAAATAGGAAGCCGGGCCGGACGATCTAGAATTAAAACGAACCCACGTTCAATGCCTGATAAATAATCAAAAAGCTCCGACCTTTTCAGTCCAGACACGCTGCCATACTTACGCCAAATAGTTTGTGGCGCTAAGGTTTTTAGAGCTCGTACCCGGACTGAACCAATGACCTTCCCGGCCGGCAGTTTGGCGTACAGCCAAATCGTGGTCCCGACACTCAAACGCATTGGTCGTCGACGAAGCTCCACCTGCTTTATACCGCTTAATATGCCCTCGGCAAATCGCTCTTCAAGCGAGATCAGCGCATGGCCAGCGTCATTCATAAAAATAAGGCCCTATTGAGTACATGATTAAACTGTTCCGAGGTAATCGGCCGGGTGGATATTAGTTGGTTAGGGCTACCACAACCTATCTCCTTTAGATAACTCAGCGGGACTGGTTTGGGGAAAAACATAAGGTTATCAAATACCGTCACCGTTTTCGATTTTGAACACCCAATGGACGATAATGTTTCTGAGTTCAACACCGATGGATCAAAGTCCGCCCGAGTGATTGCCCCCTCTGGTTTCAAATAGGCTTTCTGAACACGAGCTATAGCAATAATTGCCATTGAGCCGCCGTGCCTGCTTGATTCGTAGAACAATATGATCGTTCCTCTTTTGAAGAATTTTATGGTTTTCTCGGCACTCAAATAGTGTCGTTCAGAATATTGTGTTGCCCGCGCCCGTGGCAATAAAGAGCCTTGAGGTAGATGCTCTAGCAGCAACTCAGCGAATCCTCGTTGAATAGGAGTGATGACAGCTGGTCGTCCGGCAAGGCAAAATAAAGCAGGTGAAAGGCCTGACTCAAGCTCTTGAAGCCTCACATATCTTCTGTTCCCGTCCGGGCAAATTACTTCGAGTTGCTGATCAATATTATTAAAGTCTGGACAGATATTTGGTAGCCTGAGCTCGGCGAGAGCGCTGAGCTCAGATACAGTTTCCTTCCAGTTATTTGGAGTCACGATTCGGTTCAAAACAAGCTTAGATAAAGCTGCACCACTTTCGTCCCCAGCAAACCCTAGCCCAATCGCCAGTTCACGTGCAACGACTTGTTTCGGAGCGAGTTTAAGATGAACGCGGCTTGGGGCAGCTTCGCGAGCACGGAAAAGCAGTTTGTTGAGCAAGAGCCTACCTACAGCATCGGCATCTGGACCCGCCTCATCAACGGCTAAGCGTCCCGTAATGGTGGATCCACTAATCTGTCGCCGACTAGCCAAATAACCAGCTAAGTTCTCACTTCTGAACACTGCAGAGCGCAACATATTACGTTCTGTCGAATCAATAGCCCCCCAGTCAGACACGGCTTCCGAATCGGAAACCCCAAGACGCAATAGCATTTGACGCGCCTTCGATTCGCCATCTATCGGCAAAAACCCCGCTAATAAAGTTGTGCCGGCAGTTGTGGTTTCGAACAGCTCCTCACGATCAAGCAACTCATCCGCCGTCTCAAATATCAAGGGTGAACTGATGTGCACTTTAAACATCACCTCAAGCTGTTTCGCGACCTCCAAAATAGCATCGTCATTGGTAATAAAGCCTGCCAAACGATGATGAACTGCTGTCGCTAGATGAGTCAGATCAGACAAATCATTGGCAGAATACGCTCCTGTTTGTGCTCGATCAGGAAAAACAACGCTTCCGAGAGCTTCGACTAAATGGTTTTTTTCAGCTGGCGGGGGCAACGGAAAAGTAATGAAAATAGCAGCCCAAGTGTGCATTGGATCTGAGTGAGGCGCAGCTGCTGCGGTTCGAACAAGCTCTGCTTTAAGTTCAGCACTTAAAGCCAACTGGCAAACGCCATGCCGTTCAGCACGAAAAAGATCGAGTGTAACGGTATACCTAGATCGACGAGGTCGTAAATCAAATAATACGTTCAGATCAAGCAGATAGATTGGCTTATCTCCATGAGACTCCATGTCTAGGCCAAAAGGATTCCTCGTCGTAATACCACTACGCTCAAAGAGTTGAGGCGAACTCAGCTCGTGACATCGCACCAAAATCTTTCGATTTCGAGCCTTCCCGCCTGGACGTATCCGCTGAACGTAAAACCCGTTCTTCATCCAAAAAGAGTTAGCATCTCTCAAGTCTTCAGCGACATTAGCGTATATCGAAATAAAATGGAGCTCAGTCAGATGCTCCTTCAACCGATCAAGCAGGCGTCGTGCCACGGAGATATGACGCATTTCCGGCTTTACAAAGATCTGAAGAACTTTCGCCTTCGACTGGCGCGCATCGAATAGCAAGTGACCCGCGTACTCAAGGCCACCTTGACCTGCCACCGTGGCGGCAATCAAAAGATTTCCTTTACGAGCTTGCTCTGCAAAGACCTGTGCAGGCAAAAATCCCAATGCATTCCTGTCACTGTTGGCCCAGCCAATCACGCGATCCAAATACGGTTCCACTTCGTGGAATCGCTCAAGAATAACTAACTGTATTTTCTCTTTGCACACTCTATCCCATCTCCCGTCCGCGCTGGCTTCAATCACACCAGACTTAGCTTGGGATTCGGCTAATTAATAATCCAGATCTTCACCTCAGGAAGCGTCCCCCGAATCCTCTGCGCCTACAAATCCCCCGAGTGCATTGCCGTACACTTTATCATTACTTGTATCAAACTACGACAAGGGTTAATGCCAAGATTCGCCTTGCACATGATCAGTTATCAGCGCTCTCTCAAAATCAGTATCTGATCTGCTAGAAAAGCCACGTCGCAGTTGCAACCGCCGCAACTCTGCCAAACGACAAAGAGCGGAAAACAACTCATCACTGTCCACCCAAGGTGCCCAGTACGCGGGATCCGTTTGCTCGGCTGCCGTGCCGTCAAACTGCGAAGCAATCCATTCCTGCACGGGCTCAACCAAACCTAGCTGTGCGAGCAGTCCACGCGCGCTCGGCAACGCCATAGAGCCTTCTAGCAGCACACGTAAAGCCAATGGGTTGCCATGTCCCAGAACCTTACAAGCACGGTAAGTACGAACAGCAGCAATAAATGCTTCTAGATCAGAGGTAACGCTTTCGCTGCGGACGACACGCTGACGAAATCCAACAATACGCGCCAGGATAGGGTCGTCAAAGAACAGCTCATCAACCAATGACTGCGGCCACTCACCACCCGGCATGGCACTGTCAGCCAGCTTGAAATCCGCCGGTACAAGACTACCCCACATCGCATCCCACAGCGGCACATTAAGCGGCCCTGTTTCATAGACGTTACGCGCTGCTTGAAATGCCTCATCATCAGCATTCAACACATCAGACCGAGGCGATATCTGCCCCCTGCGATACCGATAAATCGTTGCCTGGTCAATATCGCTGAAAGGTAGCCACCGGGTCATATCTGTAGGCGATGTATCCCCCTGCAAAAAGTGATACCACGCAATGGTCTTCATGCGTTCGCTTTCATGCCGTGATGGCCGACCTCGTTTATTAACTATCTTCTTGTTCTCTTGCGTGAAACTGAGCATTTTCGTGCCTGTACTCATAGCCCATCCTTCCGTGTAATGGCAGTTAATGAAGCCCGACGAATTCTGACGTTGGTGGGCGTATTAACAAGGAGCCATTCGATGACAACCGAAGAACAACTAATCAAACGATATGGACCGTTGCTGTCCTTGATCGAGTTATCTGAACTACTAAAACGTAGCCCTGACGGACTACGAATTTCATTAAGTGGTCAGAGCGAGTTTGCCACAAAATGGAGTGCTGCAAAACGCAAAGTGGGCCGACGCGTTTATTTTCGTGCAAGCGATGTGGCGACGTTAATCGACGCTCCTTCTGAATGATTTCGATATATCGAAAGTGAGTATCAAAATCATGAGTCTAGTTTGGGAGCATTACCCCTCTGGCGGCGGGGAACTGCTGACGGCATTGGCTTACGCAGACCACGCACATGATGATGGCACGGGCGTACGACCAAGCGTTGCGTATATCGCTCGCAAGACCCGACAAAGCGAACGCACGGTGCAGCGGTACCTGACACAGATGCGCGAATCGGGCTGGCTGTTAACGGTGCGTCACGGCGACGGTGGACGTGGCCGTGCGACCGAATATCGCATCAATCCTCTGTGGATAACTAACCCCGTCAAATTGACACCCTTTACAGAAAACGAGGAAGAAAGGGTGACAAACGGCGCACAAAAGGGTGACACGGGAGGTATGAAAAGGGTGACACCTGTGTCACCCCAACCATCATTAACCTTATTAGAAACTACTACTACGTCCAAGACCGATTTCAAAAATCTGGCCAATTCTGTGGATAAGTTGAGTTTGCCAACCCTCTTCCAAAAATCAGCTCACGCATCGGTCGAAAAAATATTGCGGGACTGCCCCACAGCTGCGCGACAACTTGTTCTGGATGAGGTTGCCGGCCTGGCTGATCGCGGCAAGGTACGCCACCCAATTCCATTGCTGCGCAAACTGGCCAGCAGCGCCAGACAAGGCCTATTCGTTCCTGATGCCGCCTTAGATGTGCAACGGAAACGTGAAGCCAAGGCAGTTTCAGATCAACAGAAGCAATCAGAGTCCCTGCAACGCGATAAAAACGCGCAAACACCCGAAGATGCCAGCAAGCTCGCAAAAGACCGTCTAGCAGTCTTAAAACAGCTCCTAAGCAGCAAATCAAAGGCGGTAACGGCGGTTGTCAAACTAGTTGTCGCCTGTAGATAAATCTCAAGCCGCCCGTTTGAGGGTTGTTTGCTGCGCAACGTA
>JBLWTG010000010.1:0-154942 GCA_048270225.1 Pusillimonas sp.
TTGAAGGCAGGACTGTACTGGGTCAAGTTCATCGCTTCATTCCAAATTAGAGGCGACAACTAGTCTGACACGGGGGGTTCCCGTCACCGATGGCGGCGGGCGGCGCTTTGCGCAGCTTTCGCGCGCGCCACGCGTACCGATTGTCGTGGACGGCTACAACCGCACCGGATACATCATCACCGATTCGTTCGATACGCGCCGGGCGCGGCCATTTCTTGTGACCGAAAAGGACGCGCCGCACGATGACCGTACGATACCGCTGACCGCGATCAACTACGACTCAAGGTACTACGCCAACGACGGCGACTACCGCGTTTGAAACCCCATTCCGATTGACCCTGGCCCTGCTTGATGCGGGGCTTTTTTGTTTTGTGAGAGAGCAATGGCCTATATACAGCCCACACAACTGGAAAATGCCAGCGTGGACGCGGAAACGCTTGATATATTCGTTAACGGCGCAGCCGGCGCTTCCAACATAAATAGAGCCGGGGACGACGTATCAACACTGATGACGATTAAGCAAGCCGCGTTGCTCTCGTCGGGCATCTACGATACGACTGTTGATGGCCTTGCTGCCACCACGGAAGGGCAGTACTTTAGTGCGCCAACCACCGATGGCAGCGCCTTTCTCGTGTTGTATAAGAACGTTTCGGGCGCCGCCGTTGCAAAAGGGCGGGCACCAAGCGATGCGGTCGTAACCGGCATCGAGACAGCCGATCAGCTCGTCGAAGAGCAGCCTAATCTTTTCAGCCGGGATCAACTCGAATTCAAGAGCCTTCCTACTTCAGCATCCGGATCTACGATTGCCGCATCAAGCATCAACGGGCGGCGAGCAGCGTATGTGGTTGGCGGCGCAGTTGATGCCAGGTGTTCGTGGGGATTTCCGGCTGATCGATTTCCCAGCGGCGAGGCATCTGCACAAGTGACCGTGGAGTCTGCCACCAGTGGCTCGGGCGGGGCGGTGAGAATCTACCAACGAAATGCCGCCAACGCAGTTGTCAAAACCGACAACCTTTCATCGACGAGCTTATCTGCGGCGATTGACGCGCCAGTGATCTTTCGCGGCAGCGGCATCACGATTGATCCTGCAGCCGTGACGATCGAGCTTGATGTCACGCTTATCGGGGCAGGCCGTCAGATGTACGTGCGCGGCATGATGATTGCGGACGGTGAAAGTTCTGGCTATCGCTTTCCGCCGCCGCCGCCGGCACCCTCGATTAGCTATTTTCCCGCGCCCGCGCTCACGGCAGAGGGCTCGTCGCAGTTTGCGGGCGAGACCATTATCGAGGACGGCGAGGCGGTACTGAGCTTTTCTGGCGCAGGTACGTTGCAGGCGTGGTATGACGTCATGGCGGCGGGAGTGTATGCGCCAGGCAGCACATTGACCTTCTCAGCGCTTGCTTACTGCGATGTGACCGGCAATTCCGCATCCGCGGACATTTCCATCATCTGCCTGGACTCGGGCGGCGGCACGATCGCAACGACTGCCCAGGCCAACGTTACTCAAGCAGCGCAATACCAAGAGCTTAAAGCCGCCAGAACGATCCCTGCGGGTACTGCGACGGTGCGCTTTCGCTTCGTCAAGCGCTCGCAGGCTGCGCTGGCCAAGTTCAAACGTCCGCTGGTGAGTAGTGATGCCCCCGGCGCCATGGTCATCAATGCGGGCGTGACATCCTCGGGCGGCGGCAGCGGGATCAAGACAGTAGAGGTGTCGCCGGGCGGGGGATATGCGACCATCCAGGCGGGCATCGAGGCGGTCAAGCCTTTTGGTAATGTAATCGTGCGTGAGGGTGATTACAGCATTTTCAACATCTCGGGTTTTAGTGGCTTGGTGAGCGCCTATCGCGGCGAGCGCGTGCGCGTGATGAACGGCACCAAGCTGACAGGCATCACCAAGACGACAGGGTATACGGCGGTTTATCAAGCGGCGCTCGCCGTAGCACCGAACCATTACCTTTTTGAGCACGAAACGCCAGAAGCAGAAACGCTCATCGCTGCTGCCGAGCGTCATCCTTTGCAGCGCGGCAAGACTCATCGGCTCGAAAGCACCCGACTTTTCCCGGTGGCTGACATCCAGGCGGTAGATGATGCGACGCACGCGAGCTGGTACTACGATGCGGTTGCTAAGATTGTGTACTTTCGTACCAGCGATGGCGCGGCGCCTGGTGTGCGCGAGTATTACGCACCAGCCGGAACCTCTGCCGGGGCTTGCGTTGCAGGAGGCAGCGGTACCGAGGACATTAGCATCATCGGAATCTCAGCCTGGTATGGCTATAACGGGTTTCGTCTGTCCGGCATTTCACGTCTGCGCCTATATGAGTGCGAGGCCATGTATAGCTGGCTGGATGGTTTTTCGCTGAACGATAATCGAATCGTCGAGAATACCCGGCCTCGCGCCGGCGGCAATGGGAATGACGGCACGAACGGTCATGGCCTGATAACCAGCACCTACGGCACGCAGAACTCCTGGACGATGACGGATGCCTGGTGCCACGACAACTGGGATGATGGCGACTCCATCCACGAGCGCTGCAACGGCAGCTACTCTGGCGGTCTCTTTGAAAACAATGGGAGCGGAATCGCCACGGCTTATGGCGCGCACGTCACGCTACAAGGCGGCCTGGTGCGAAAAAACGGCATGGCCAGCGGCAATGGAAATCCAGCGCCAAAGGACCTGGGCGTGTCCGCGATTGGCGCGTCAACCGATGGTGGCGTCGGCACACAAGTGATCTGCTATGGGACGGTGAGCGAGGACAACGGCTACAACTTTGTGGCCAATAGCGCTGACAACTCAATGATCTGCGTGGACACCAAATCCTTCCGTGGCTCCGTGGCTGGATATTCCGGCGGATCTGGTGGTGCCGTGCTACTGCATGATGCTGGCGATACCGATAGCGCCGTCGCCAAAAACGGCAACGTCACGGTCGAAAACACCACGCTTGTCTCATAACCGGCCATCGCCCGCCCCGAGCGGGCTTTTTTTCGTCTAAAGGAATCCGATGCAACCGCCTGAAAGCATCTCCGAAGCAAAGATATGGGCCGCAGTGATCGGCGCCTGCGGGGCGGCTGTGTCGCTCACGTTTATCAAGGATCTGACCTGGCCGCAAAAGCTGGTGATGGTCGTCTGCGGCACGGTGATATCCGTGCTTTTTACTGAGCCGATCATCGATCTTGTTGATGTGCCGCCCACCTGGTCAAACGGCGTTGCGTTTCTGGTGGGTATGTTCGGCTGGTCGCTGGCCGGGTCTGTGCTTTCGATGATCCGCAAGGCTGACTGGTGGGAGCTGGTCAAAGAGATTGCGCTGAGCTGGCTCAAGCGCAGGGGAGGCTGATATGCACATCATGTACTGGATGCACTTTGCCGCCAATCTGGTGATCGCGCTGGCCAGCACCTGGGCAGTCATGTCGCCTCGCGTGAAAGATGGTTGGTTTGGCAAGCTCTCGCTGATGCTGCTGGCCCTGGCGGCGTTTGCCAATGCGGGATGGGCCTGGGTCTACCCGGTGGAGCTGGACCGCAGTGAGGTGCTGCTGAACGTCGCCGTAGCTTGCATGGCGATCCGTTGCTACTGGATCAAGTCACACGCCGCACAGGTCGGCCGATGGAAAAGGAGTCGCAGATGCCGCGAATAATACCCGATCGCGCCGGTGGGCTGAACGTATGTGCCTTCCTGGATGCCATTGCCTTCACCGAAGGCACCGACAACAACCGCCAGCCGACAAAAGACGAAGGTTATGACGTGCTGGTGGGCGGTGGTCTGTTCTCTGGATACGGCCAGCACCCAAACAAGCTGATTCGCCTGAGCTCGAGTCTATCCAGTACCGCCGCTGGCCGGTACCAGATCCTGCATCGATTCTGGCGCGTCTACCAGTCCCGGCTTGGTCTGCCAGATTTCAGCCCGCTCAGTCAGGACCTGTACGCCATCCAGCAATTGAAAGAGCAAGGCGCACTTGGCCGCATTCAGGCGGGCGAGTTCGAGAAGTCGGTCCTTCGGTGCAACAACATCTGGGCCAGCCTGCCGGGGTCGCCCTATGGTCAGCATACCTATTCGATGGACGAAATGAAGGCGATCTACATCATGCATGGCGGCACGTATGTTTAAGCTGCTCGCAAACAAATACGCCCTGGGCGCTGCCGGCCTGCTGCTGGCCTTGGCTGCCGTTTGGGGGTATGGGCGCTATGAGCGCTCGCAAGGATGGTCCGAGCGCGACACGCAGGCAAAGCTCGAGTTGGCTGCTCGCCAGACCGCCCTTTACAACGAACAAGTGAGGTTAGAAAATGAGCGTAATGCCGCAGACCAGCGCTACCAGGCGCTCAAGGCTGATACCGCTGCCCGGATTACTGATCTGGATGCTGATGCTGCCAGGATGCGCAAGCGTTTATCCACCTACGGTCAGCACAAGAGCGCCGGCCCCACCAGCGGAACTGATGGCGCCGACCCCGACTGGATCGGAATTGTTGCAGCGTGTTGGTCAGGCTATGCAAGCCTGGGAAAAGAGGCTGCAACCTATGCCGATAGAGTGAATGGGTTGCAGGGATATGTGCGATCGCTTCAGCCATAGGGGTTGCGGTAGGCCTCAACCGGTGCTTTCGGTTACACTTAGTTAATAATTCAAAAATCGAGAAAGCGCAATGAGAAATAAATTAGCCAGTTTTGCGATGGTCACTGCAATCGTTTTTTCCAGTGCATCCGCTCAAACAAGTTGCAATACCATAGGAGCATCGACTTTTTGTGATGGGCCTAGCGGATCCTATACCGGAACTCAGATCGGAGACGCCACATTTATCAGTGGCCCGAAGGGTTATTCTGGAACTGTTAACCAGATCGGCGGCACGTCCTTCGGAAACGACAATCGGGGCGGATCATGGACATCAAATACCATTGGCGGCGCCTCATTCACTCAGGGCGCTGACGGCTATTCTTCGACGAGCGACACCATAGGCGGCACTACCTTTATAAACAGTACCGCAGGAACGACAACTTGTAATACGATCGGTGGTTCAACTTTCTGCGATTGACAAGTTCGGCGCGCTTGGCGGATCGGCCTCCTCCGATCTTCATATATGCTCGCTCGCATCCGCCAATTGATACTGACTATTTCCCATCTTGCGCGTGACTTCCCACCATTGAAACGCTGACTCAGGCCGAGGCGTGGACAGCAGCTCAAGCGCTCCATCCACCGGTAACTCCGGGTCCAGCCACGCCAACGCGTCATCGACAGTCAGGCAAATTGGCCTGCGGTCGTGGATATCCACCATACCGCCGGCGGCATCATCCGTGATGATGGCAAAGCCGTTCTCGGCCAGCAGCTCTCGTCCTGACTGCCAAGCGGTGATCCCCGCCATGAGAAGTGGGTGACCGTCTTTCGGGTTGATGAACCAGGGCTGTTTGTCGCCTTTCTCGCCTGTCCACTCATACCAGCCCTCCACCGGCACGATGATGCGCTTGGTGAGCAGCGGCTTCCAGAAGGGCGAGCCTTTCAGAACGGTATCCAGGCGAGCGTTGCTGGCCGGCCCGCGTTTGTATCCCGGCCAGGGCGGCAGGTAGCCCCAGAACAGGCAATCGGCCTGCTCAGCGCCGTCACCCAGGCGGTGCAGCACTAGCGGCCGGGTGCCCGGCGGCACGTTTACGCCGCGTCGATGCTGCTCCCGCCATAGGTGTTCCAGCGGGTTCCACCGGGTGTAATCAAAATACTGGGCTGGGTCATTCGCCTGCTTCACGCGTCCGCACATCGATTTTCCCCTGGGCGACACTGCGCCGATACTCCATATCTTCGCGCTTTTTGCGCATCACCGTGTACTCCAGCACGCTGGGCTCAGCATGCAGCTTATCAAATAGCTCGCGCGACTTCTGGATTTCGTCGGGCGCGTGTCCCTTCCAAGACATGTACCCAATGAGGCCGTAGCATTCGGCCACCAGATCGCGCAGGCGCCTGACCTCGCGCAAGAGGGCCATGACGTCCTCGTTGCGGCGGTTGCCTTCTTGGATGGCTTTCAGGTCGCGGTAGCTGAGCATGATAAATACTGTATTAATGAACAGTATTTTTAGCACAAAAAAGCCCGCTCAGTGGCGGGCAAAAAACTACTGGATATGCGACGCGTCTCATATACCGTCTCATACGACAAAAAACAAAGCCCCTACGATTTACCGTAGAGGCTTGTTTTAAAACATAATTCTTGGTGGGCTGTGAGTGGCTCGAACACTCGACCTACGGATTAAGAGTCCGCTGCTCTACCAACTGAGCTAACAGCCCTGCGCTGAAAAGAGGATTATTATATCTTGAAATGCCAGGCGCTGCAAATCAGACAACCTGATTTTATTTCTTTTCGCGATACGAGTCGTGACAGGATTTACAGCTTTTGCCTACTTCACCGAAGGCGACACGGAATGCATCGAAATCGCCGGCATCAGCAGCGGAGGTGAGTTTTTTCATGCCAGCGTGGAACTTGTCCTGGGCCTGTTTGAAGCCTTCGGAATCACTCCAGATTTTGTCTTTGGATTCGCCGCCTTCCGTGCCTTTGCCAAAGCCTGCCCAGGGCAGGGTTGCCAGGGTATTGAGAATGGCGACATTCTCCTTGATGGCCTCTTTGTCATAAGGCGCTTCTTTTTTTGCAACGGGCGCCATGCGGCCAAAGTGGGAGCCCAGCAATGTCATGGCGGCTTCGCGGTAATCAATCGCGGCATCGGCGTCCTTGAATTGAGCGCTGGCAGGCGTACAGGCCAGAGTCGCCAGAGTGGCTGCGGCGGCGAATAGAGCGATGCGTTTTTTCATTTCAAACTCCAGGTCGTTCAGATAATGGAGGCGGATGTGCCAGTGATGCCGCCCGCCTCCCGCGAAAAATCAGATGTCGCGTGCGAGCTTGGCCGCCAGGCCGATGTAGCTGCGCGGCGTCATGGCCAGCAGGCGCGCCTTGGGTTCGGCGGGCAGGTCCAGTCCGTTGATGAATTCGGTCAGGCCTTCACGGTTAATGCCCTTGCCGCGTGTCAGCGCCTTGAGTTGTTCGTAAGGTTGCGGAAGGCCATAGCGGCGCATGACAGTTTGCACGGGCTCTGCCAGGACTTCCCAGCAGTTGTCGATGTCGTCGTCGATGGCGGCGGCGTTCAGTTCGAGCTTGCCCATGCCACGCAGGCAGGCATCGTAGGCCACGGCGCAATAGCCCAGGGCTACGCCCAGGTTGCGCAGCACGGTAGAGTCGGTCAGGTCGCGCTGCCAGCGCGACAGCGGCAGTTTTTCGGACAGATGGCGCAGCACGGCATTGGCCAGCCCGAGATTGCCTTCCGAGTTTTCGAAGTCTATCGGGTTGACCTTGTGCGGCATGGTCGATGAACCGACTTCGCCGTCTTTCAGGCGCTGCTTGAAGTAGCCCAGCGAGATATAGCCCCATACGTCGCGGTCAAGGTCGAGAATGATGGTGTTGGCGCGCGCGATGGCGTCAAATAGCGCAGCCATCCAGTCGTGCGGCTCGATCTGGATGGAGTAGGGGTTTTGCTGCAATCCGAGGCCGGACAGGACGGTGGCGCTGAATGCGGCCCAGTCTATTTCCGGATAGGCGGAAAGGTGCGCGTTGTAATTGCCGGTAGCGCCGTTCATCTTGGCCAGGGGCTGCACGGCGTCGATGGCGGCAATGGCACGCTCCAGCCGCGCTGCTACATTGGCGAATTCCTTGCCCAGTGTCGTGGGGCTGGCCGGTTGGCCATGAGTGCGCGACAGCATGGGCTGGTCTGCGAATTGATGCGCCAGCGATTTGAGCTGTGCGCAGATTTCGTTCAGGCGGGGCACGATAAAGCCGCTGCGCGCGCGGGTAAGCATCAGCGCATGCGAGGTGTTGTTGATGTCTTCGGACGTGCAGGCAAAATGGATGAACTCGGCGGCGGCGGCCAGTTCGGCGTTGTCGGCCACGCGTTCCTTGAGCCAGTACTCGACGGCCTTGACATCGTGGTTGGTGGTTTTTTCGATGTCTTTGATGCGGGCGGCGTCATCTTCGCTGAAGGTGTCGACCAACGTGGCGAGCGCTGTGCGGGCTTGCGGCGAGAACGGCTTGAGTTCTGGCAGCCCTGCATCGGACAGGCCGATCAGCCAGGCGATTTCGACCTCTACGCGATGCGCCATGAAGGCGGCTTCGGACAGTGTTTCCCGCAGGGCCTGCCCTTTTGCGGCGTAGCGGCCATCGAGCGGTGAAAGGGCGTTGAGGTGGCTGAGTTGCGGGGTGATTTTCATGGCTGCTTGGTGAGAGGAAAACAGCCTGAATTCTAACATCCAGCCGCCGGCAACATGGATCGGGCGGATACTGGCCCGCGCGGCGAGCTTGATGCCACGGCCTGAGGGGAGTTGCGGCCTACATAAAGGAAGAATCGCCTGTCGGCGCAAGCGTGGTCAGCCACCAGACGCCTGTGCAGATCATGGCGAAAAGCAGCAGCGCAGCCAGGCGGACGGCCCAGTTGTCGCGTGCGCTCCGCAGGCCTGTGGGGTGGGCATGGATGCCGGGCATAAGCTGCTGGTCGCCGTGGACCATGGCGCCCACCAGGTTTTTCTTGCGTACCAGCCGATACCAGAGGATGGCGCAGACATGAAGCGCAACGATCCCGAGGATGAACCATTCATTGACGTTGTGCAGCCATGTCAGGCGGCCGGACCAGTTGCTGCTCAGATAGGCCAGCGGGCCGCTGGTCATGATGTCGTCATTCGCGAACAGGCCGCTGCCTGCCTGGATGCCAAAAATCAGCAGCAGGGCGATCACAGAACAGGCGCCCAGCGGGTTATGGCCGACAGTGTGGGGGATGTTGCCGCGCAGGTAAGCCACGAGGGTGCGGGGCCCGGGCACGAACTGAGTGAACCGGACATAACGGGGGCCGATGATGCCCCAGATGATCCGGAAAACAATCAATGCCAGCGCGGCAAGACCAAAGCGCGTATGCCAGTCCATCCAGAGCCCGCCCAGCTTGACGGTGGTGTAGGCGCCCACCACACAGACGACAAGCGCCCAGTGAAAGAGGCGGGTGGGCAGATCCCATACCCTGACGGTGCGGTGTGAGAGGGTCATGTGAGCGACATGCTAGTTGACACTGCGCGGCGTTTGTTCTGCCTGGACTTCAAGAATGAGCTGTTCGAGATGAGATGAGGTATGCAGGGCAAGCACGGGCGTGTCGGGGCTGTCCTGGTCGACTTCGAGGCTGAGCGTAATGCTCTGGCCTTCGAAGGCATCAGGATTCGCCTGGATCTGCACGTATTGCTTGAGCAGGCGATTGACCGCCTTTTGCGCTTCGGCCAGGCGCGTGTCTAGCGAGGAATGCTCGTGCAGCCGGAATTGCTCTTCGATGGCGCGCGCAAGATCCCAGCTAAAGAACATTAGCGCATTCCGGCCATGGCATTCTGGGTGAAGAAACCCCCAGGGTTGTTTGCCTGGGCCGCCCGTTGTGTCGTTGCTGGAAGTAGTCAAGTTTGTTTGGTCAGATTATTTCGAGGTGGTGGAACGACGCACTGTCTTGCCGTCGTAGGTATAAGTATCGATTTTATCCGGCTTTTGCGAACTGGGTGTTCGCAGGGTGAGCGTTTGCTCGGTGGCCGATACCTGGATGTTCTGGGAGCACGAGCCGAACTCGGGTGAGAGCGTATAGCCCGATTTCTGAAGAATGATCCAGCGGTAAACAATCGAGCAGTTGCTGTTGCCGCTGTCTATGGAGATGAGGGCGATCTGTGCGTTGGGTCGTTTGAACGCATAGGTGATGTTGAGAATGCCGCGTACGGTGGGGTGGACTTCGGCGCCGTCGATGAGCAGGCGCGATTCGTAGACATATTCGCTGGTGTTGACATGCAGTGTGCCGTAGGGCGTGGCAAGTTCCATGCGCGAGGGACTGACCGGCCATGTTGGCGGCGAACTGGCGAACGAAGACCCGCCTGCCAGGAGGATGGCAAATGCTAGCGATGTACGCATTGGAACGTTCATGATGGTGTCCGTGGGTGCCGCGAGAGGGCAGTGCTGCCTTGTTACAAATAGGCGCATGGCATACACACATTGTATGTTCTATTACATTTCATTTTTTAACAGCATGCAAGTAAGGTTTCAGCATGCGGTTAATTCGATGGCTTAATTCGCTGCCGGTGTAAACAGCACTGCGTAAGTTTTATGTAAGTTTCAAATTGTATTTCTTATGTACCGGAGCAAAACACGCCTCAATACAGTCTGGCGGCAAGCAACGGAGCCTGAAAGCGGGGTCAAGTCGGCAGCAAAGACCGGCAGTCACAGCAATATGAATAAAACAGGCAATCCATAACCAGGTATATAAGGAGATAGGGATGGACGACAAGAAAACAGCCCAGGCCGGTGAAACGGTGCTGGACCGGCGCGCGATGCTGAAAATGGGTGTTGCCGGTGCCGCCGGCAGCATGCTGCTGCCAGGCGCTTCGGCATTTGCAGCGGAAGAGAAAAAGCCGATAGGCAACTATCCAGCCGGCGTGGAGGGTGACTCTGTCTTTATCGGCCTGACGCTGGACATCACGGGGCCATATTCGGCGCAGGGCGCCGACCAGCAGAAAGGCTACGAGCTGGCGGTCGAGCAATTGAATGCTGGCGCTGACGAGGTCAAGAAAATCTCGCCACTGACCAAGAAGGGCGTGCTGGGCAAGACGGTGAAGTTTGGTGTTGCCGATGCTGAAACCAAGCCCAATACAGCAGTCCAGGCGGCCAGCCGCTTCATTCATGACAACAAGGCCATGATGATTTCGGGCAGCACCAGCAGCGCCGTGGCGATTGCGCTGCAAAAAGTGTGTGATCGTGAACGCACGATCTATCTCCCAGCCATTAGCGGGTCCAACGAAACAACGGGCGTGGATTGCCAGCGTTATGGTTTTCGCCTGTGTTATTACGCCTATCCGGCCTGCAAGGCGATTGCACCGGTGCTCGCCAAAAACCTGGGTAAGGACCGCAAGGCGGTTTACCTGGTGCCTGACTACACCTACGGTCATACGACTTTCGATTCAATGAAAGAATTCACCGAGAAGGAGGGCTGGACGACTGTCGGCGAACAGGTGCATCCGCTGGGGGCCAAGGACTACAGCTCCTTTTTGATCAACATCGCAAACAGCGGTGCGGATACGCTGGTCGTCATCGCCTATGGAGCTGACGCCGCCAACTCCATCAAGCAAGCCAAGCAGTTTGGCCTGCTGGACAAAATGCAGATTGTCGTGCCGTATATGTCCGCCTTCCTTGAGAAGGAAATCGGTGCGGAAATCATGCAGGGTGTCTATGGCGCCACGGGATTCTGGTGGACGCTGCAGGACAAGTATCCGGTCGCCAAGGACTTCGTCTCGGCATTCGAGAAAAAATTCAAGGCCAAGCCGCGCGACTCCGCGTATATCGCTTACCTGACCACGGTGCTGTGGGCTGACGCATGCGAGCGGGCCGGCTCTTTTTATCCGCCCGATGTGATCAAGGCCTATGAAGCGGGCGAGGTTCGCCAGGGTCCGGTGGGAGACGTGACCTTCCGCGCCGGAGACCATCAGGGGGTAATCAACTTCCCGATCGTCCGTGGCAAGAAGAAAGCGGACATGGCCAACGAGGACGATTACTTCGAAGTCGTCGAGGTCGTGGATGGCAAGAAGGCACTGCCTGAGCTGGGCGTGCTGGGCTGCAAGCTTGGGGCCTATGTCTGATCAGGCGGTTTGCTGACAGGCATATAACCATAGGAGGAAGCTTGAATGCCGAGCATGTCGTTGTTCTTATCCCAGCTGTTCAATGGGCTGGCCATGGGGCTGTTGCTTGCCCTGACCGCTACCGGCCTGACTATCATCTACGGCACGCTCGGCGTGGTTAACTTCGCGCATGGCGCCCTGTTTGTTGTGGGCGCCTACGCGGGCTATACCGCTTACGGCATGACAGAGTCATTCGTAGCGGCCATCGTTGTGGGTTCAGTTGTGGCGCTGGTGGTCGGGCTGGTGGTCGAGCGAGGCCTGATGCGCATGTATTATGGCCGCCCGCCCGAAGACCAGATACTGGTGACCTTCGGTATCGGCATCATTCTTGTCGAGGTTGTGCGTTCCATCTATGGCGGCATCAGTCTGTCTGTCCCCACGCCTGCGTGGGGGCAGGGCATTGCCCATATCGGGTCGCTCATCTATCCCCTGTACCGGCTGCAGGCGCTGGGTATCGCCGCGGCCACCCTCGCTGCACTGTACTTTGTGCTGTACCGGACCAGCCTGGGCCTGATTGTGCGGGCTGGTATCGAGGATGCGCAGATGGTCAATGTGCTGGGCATCAATGTCCAGCGCACGTTTCTGCTTGTGTTCGGGATTGGTGCGATGGCTGCGGGCTACGCCGGCGTCATCGACTCTCCCATTGTCACGCTTTCACCCGACATGGGACATAGAATCCTGGTCGATTCGTTTGTGGTGGTGGTGATCGGCGGCGTCGGTTCATTTCCGGGGGCCATCGTAGGCGGCATCATCGCAGGCGAAATCCTGAGTCTTACATCCATGGTCAATCCTGCATACTCGCATGTCATGCTCTTTGTTGTGATGGCGCTGGTTCTGATTTTCCGGCCACAGGGCCTGATGGGACAGGAGGGGCGCGAATGAGCACGCATACTTCAACGTTCGCGCGGCGGCAGCTTCCCGAGTTGGTGGTTGGCGTCTGTCTGCTTGCAGCGCCTTTTGTCCTGCCTTATCTGGGTATGAGCGCCGATCTGCTGACTCGGATATTGATCTGGGGCCTGTTCGGCCTGGGTTTCGATCTGCTGTTTGGCTATACCGGTTTGCTGTCCTTCGGCCAGGCCGCTTTCTATGGCACCGGCGGTTTTGTGTCGGCCTATCTGCTGACCTCGGGCATTGTGCCTCACATGCTGCTTGCTTTGCTGATCGGAGTCATTGTGTCGGCCATCGCCGGCCTGGCGATCGGTTATCTTACCTTGAGGCGCACCGGTATCTATTTCGCGATGAGTACGCTGGCCTTTGGCGAGATGTTCTATTTCCTGGAGAACTCGGCGTTCAAGGCGTATACAGGCGGCGAAAACGGCATTGCAGGCGTGCCTCCACCTGAGATTTCTCTGGGGTTCGCAACCATACACATTTCGAGCGGCTGGTCGATGTACTGGTTTGTGGCAATCTTCTTCTTTGCGGGATATGTCATTGCCCGACGCATTGTGCGCTCGCCCTTTGGCGCCGTCCTCAAGGCCATACGCGGCAATCCGCGCAGGGCTCTGGCGCTGGGCCATGCCATTAATGGCTACAAGCTCTCGGTGTTCGTCATCGCGGCGGCTTACGGCGGTCTTGCGGGCGGACTGCTGGGCGTGTTCCAGTCTTATATGCCGCCGGATGCTTTTGCGCTGGATACCTCGGCCCAACTGGTAATCCAGACGGTCATGGGCGGGGCTGGCACGTTGCTCGGCCCCATCATCGGCGCCACCATCTGGCTTTATCTGTATGAAGGCCTGCAGCAGGTGGCCAATATCGGCGCCTACTGGAAGCTGATACTGGGTATCGTATTCGTGGTGCTGGTCACGGTGTTCCGTCACGGCGTGGCTGGCGGCGTACTTGAATGGGCGACGCGGCGACGCAAGTCCACCAGGGTCGTCGATGCCGAGGCCGATAACCGCGCGATTGCCGATCTGGCTGTGGTGCCTCCCATCGACGGCGGGCAAACCGGCCAGCCGGTGCTCGAGGCGCGCGGCATCAGCAAGCAGTATGGTGGCCTGAAGGCGGTCAGCGACGTCACGTTTTCGCTGTCTGAAGGCGAAATGCGAGGTGTGATCGGGCCCAATGGCGCGGGCAAGTCTACATTTTTTGCCATGCTGGCCGGTGAGCTTTCCACCACCAGCGGCAATGTATTCTTCAGGGGCCAGGAGATCACCGGCATAGGTGTGACGGCTGTCTGCCAGCTGGGGATGAGCAAAAGCTATCAGATCAATCAGCTGTTCGAAGCGCTGTCTGTGCGGCAGAACGTGATGATTCCGGTGCTGGCACGCAGTCGTGGCAAGTTCCGCGTGGATATGCTGCGCGGACTGCATCGTTCGCATGAGCTGGACGAGCAGGTCAACGCTGCGATCGAGCTGGTGGATTTGACCCGCCAGGCCGATACCCTGGTGTCCGAGCTGTCGTATGGCGAGAAGCGCAGGCTGGAAATCGGTCTGGCACTGGCCACCGGCGCGAACGTGCTGCTGTTCGATGAGCCGCTGGCCGGCCTCGGACCTGAGGAGCGCGTGCATGTCGTGGCGCTGCTCAAGTCGGTGCGCAAAGGCCGCAGCATGGTGATCGTCGAGCACGATATGGATGCTATGTTCGAATTGGCAGAGCGCATCACAGTGCTGTATGAAGGCCGCAAGCTGGCGGAAGGAACACCGGATGAAATCCGGACGAACCCGGCGGTACAGACTGCCTATCTCGGAGGGATGGACGAGCATGAGCCTGCTTGAAGTCGATAAAATCAACAGCTTCTACGGGGACTCACACATCCTGTTCGACGTTTCCATGCGCGTCGAAGAGAATGAGGTGGTGGCCTTGCTGGGGCGTAACGGAGCAGGAAAGAGCACGACGCTCAAGTCCTTGATGGGTATGGTGAAGCCTAAGAGCGGCACCATACGCCATAACGGCGAGCCGGTGCAGCATCTTCCTCCTTTTCAGCTTGCGCGCCGTGGCATTCAGCTGGTGCCTGAAGAGCGTCGGATTTTCGGCGCAATTACCGTACAGGAAAACCTGCAGCTGGCGGCCATGACGGCCAAGCCCTCTCGGACGTTGGACGAGATCTATGAAACGTTTCCCCGGTTGGCGGAACGCCGTCGTAACCGGGGCAAGCAATTGTCCGGCGGGGAGCAGCAGATGTTGGCCATCGCCAGGGCGATGATACGCAATGCGAATATCATCATGCTGGACGAGCCTTTTGAAGGCCTGGCGCCGCTGATTGTCCAGGACCTGATCGAAGTGTGCCGCAAACTGGCCGACAGTGGGCACACCGTTGTCATTGTGGAGCAGAATGTACGGGCTGCGCTGTCGTTGGCAGATCGCTGCTATCTGCTCAACAATGGGCATATGGTGTTCGAGGGCACGCCAGACGATCTGCATAACGACAAGTCCGTGATCGAAAAATACCTGGGCGTGAAGGTGTAGAAAAGCACGTGCAGGCAGACCGCCTGACATGTTGGCGCGGCCTGCCGTCCCGCTCTTTTCTGCATCGAAGTATGATACGGGTGGACGCGTTGCCGCATCCTTTGCGGCGGCGTGCCGCGCAGGGGCATTACGGTCCTGTTTTTGCGCTTTCCACCCGAGGTGTTGTATATGCCGCCCATCATTGGCGAAGAGTCCGATCTGAACAACCATCAGCAGTCTGTTTCCGCGAGCGGGCAGGTTGCTGCTGGCTATGCGCTGGATTACATCGCATCCAGCAAGCTGCCTACGCCCTGGGCCACGTTTCAGATACACATATTTGTAGATCCGGCGACGGCCAAAGAGCATTTGCTGTTGTCTCTGGGCGATGTGGCCGACGGCAAGCCAGTGCTGGCGCGTGTGCATTCCGAGTGCCTCACCGGCGATGCGCTGTTCAGTCAGCGTTGCGATTGCGGCGCCCAACTGGAGGCTGCAATGCAGGCCATTGCCAAAGAGGGGCGCGGCGCATTGCTGTATCTGCGCCAGGAAGGGCGAGGCATAGGTCTGGTGAACAAGATACGCGCCTACAATCTTCAGGACCAAGGCGCGGATACGGTCGAGGCCAATGTACGCCTGGGTTTTCCAGCGGACATGCGCCGCTACGATTTATGCAGACCCATGCTGGAGCACTGCGGCATTACCTCGTTGCGCCTGATGACGAACAATCCGCGCAAGGTCGCTGCGATGGAGAAGCTGGGGATTACGGTTGCCGAGCGTCTGCCGCTGCAAGTAAACCGTAATCCCTACAATGAGCACTACCTGAGCACCAAGGCTGATAAGCTTGGTCACTGGCTCGGAGATACGCGCTGACCTATCTGGTCGTGCTCAGGCTGCTTGCGTTTCGCTGTCGGCCGTGATGTCGGCAATGCGCGAGGCAGCTGCCTGCATGGCCGTTGCCAGGGCCGCTTCACCCAGGTTGGTGCCTTCCGCGCGCACAACGCGCACGTCGGTCACGCCGAAAAAGCCCAGTATGGTTTTCAGGTAGGATTCCTGGTGCTCCATGGCCTGTCCGGCTTCGCTGGATGAATAGACGCCGCCCCGGCTCAGGGCGATAATCACCGTCTTGTCGCCTGCGAGTCCGACCGGGCCATTCTCGGTATAGCGGAAGGTGCGGCCAGCCTGTGCCACGCGGTCTATCCAGGCCTTGAGCTGGCTGGGGATAGAGAAATTGTAGAGAGGTGCGCCGATCACCACGACATCGGCCGCCAGAAACTGACTGACAAGCGCTTCGGACAGTGCGTTTTCCTGTTGCTGGACCTGGGGCAGCGTTTCGTCGGTCGCGGGGCGGCGTATCCCCATCGCATTCGCGGAAAAGTGTGCGGGCGTATCCACAGACAGGTCCAGATACTCCACCTGGGTATTGGGATGATTAGCCAGCCATTGCGAGACAACGTCGTTGGTCAGGGTGCGCGAAATCGATTGTGCGCCGTTGATGCTGGAGTCGATATGAAGCAGTTTCATGTGTTTTTCCGTGGTTGCTAAGGGAATGAGGTTATTGTGCATTGATGCAGCACTATTGATAAGACGGCCTAAACGCGATAGATTGTCCTGTTTTCAACACCAATTGGTTGCCTGCCATGCACGACCTTAATGACATGATGTATTTTGCCGAAGTCGTCAATCAAGGCAGTTTTGCTGCGGCAGGGCGCATGTTGGGGATTCCCAAATCGCGACTGTCGCGCAGGGTGGCGCGTCTGGAGGATGAGCTGGGCGTCAGGCTGCTGCAGCGAACCACGCGCAAGCTGTCTCTGACCACGGCGGGCGAACTCTTTCACCGGCACTGCATCGCTATTTGCGAGGAAGCCCAGGCGGCCAGCGCCGTGGTTGCCCAGATGCAAACCGAGCCGCGTGGCCTGGTCCGTGTTGTCTGTCCGGTGACGGTTGCGCAGACGGTCGTGGGCCCCTTGTTGCCCGACTACCTGAAGCGCTACCCATTGGTGCAGATCAACATGCAGGTTAATAACCGGGTAGTCGATGTGGTCGAAGAGGGGGTCGACGTTGCCTTGCGGGTGCGTACGTCCTTGGCCGACAGCGGCAGCCTGGTGGTCAAGCGCCTGGGTATGTCGCGAGTCCTGCTGGTGGCCAGTCCCGAGCAATTGCTGCGGCAGGGGGCTCCTCTGCGGCCTGCTGATCTGACTCTGCTGGACTCTGTGGCGATGTCGGCAAACGAGGGCCGGGCGGCATGGACGCTGTATGGCCCGAACGGCGCCCAGTATCAGCTCACCCACCGGCCGCATTTTGTGGCCGATGACATGCTCACTCTGAAATATGCCATCCTGGGCGGGGTAGGCCTGGGCCTGCTGCCTGACTACATGTGTGTTGAAGAGCTCGCTGATGGACGTCTGGTGCAGCCTTTGCCGGACTGGTCAACAGCGCCGGGCATTGTGCACGCCGTTTTCAGTTCGCGACGCGGCATGGCGCCAGCCTTGCGGTCATTTCTGGATTTTCTTGGCGAGCGCTTATTGCCGTCCGGCGGCGCGGAGCAGGCATCCGGCGTGATCCCGCAGCAATAGGTGCCCGACAAAGCAGGGGGCGGGGCGTGCGGCCGCAGCGGCGGCCGGCTATTCTCCCAGCAGTTCCGCGATGGACTGCATGCCTTCGATGCGCTCTGCAATCACTTTGAGCACCACGATAATGGGTACGCAGAGCAGCATGCCCCACACCCCCCACAGCCATCCGCCAAACAGCAGAGCGACAAAGACCGCGGTTGCATTCATTTTGGCAATGCGGCCTGTCATCCAGGTGGTCACCAGAGTACCGACCAGCGATGAGATGCCTATGGTGATGGCAACGACCAGAAGCATCAGCGAAAAGGATTCGAACTGCAGGAAGGCGGTCAGGCCGACCGCGACCGCCCCGATCAGCACACCGAAATAAGGAATGATGTGGAGCAGCGCGATGGCAATGGCCCAGGCGCCTGCATTATCCAGCCCGATAAGATGCAGGGCGATCCAGGCGAGCAGCCCAAGCAGGACATTGGTGACCAGCAGCATGAACATGTATTTCTGGATGGACATATTGATGTCATCCAGGATGTGCACGGTGACCTTTTTGTTGGTCAGTGACGGACCGGTGAGCTTGACCAGCTTGCGCTTGAAGGTATCGCCGGACAACAGCGCAAAAAAGACCAGGAACAGCACCATGACGAACTGGCCCATAAAGCTGGCCGCACCCAGGGAACCGGCCCAAAGCCAATCGTTCAGGCTGAAGTCCGCCTGTTTGATGACCACGGCTGGGGGAGCGGGATTGCTGGCGCTGTCATGCTGGTCGGGTGCAGCAGGGGGTTCCGGGCTGGCTGCTTTACGCAGTTCGTCAGCCATATGCTGTATTTTTTCCAGCGTGCCCAGCTCACCGCTGCGCACGTCGCGCACGGCCTGGGTAATTTTGTAGGTGACCAACGGCAGTTCGTCAACGATAGACTGGGCCTCTTTGTAGACCGTGGCGGCGAGGGTGGCCGCAGAGGCGAGCAGGACCAGCATGACCAGGCTGGCCCCGACCACGCGTGGCATGCGCATGCGTTCCAGCCAGGACACAATAGGGTTGAGGGTGTAGGAGATAAAAATCCCGAAGACCAGCGGTATAAAAAAATCGCGGGCCCATTGCAGCGCGAAGACAAGTGCAATCGTTGCCAGGATGACCAGCGCGATTTCGCGTCGCTCGGCGCTAGTGGGAATAGATAGTTCTACCGTGTCAGGTGCCGTGCTGCTTTCGACGTCCGCCGCAGCGGAAACCTTCGTCGCGGATGCCGCTTCGTCTTGCGTGTGAGCACTCATGGCTGCAGCCCTCGTTATTATTCTTGCGCCGGTGGGTCAGTCCAGCGGCGGTATCGGTGTCAGTATCCGGCCAGTGGTGGCGTAGGCGTCGACGTTGTCCAGCACCAATTCGCCCATGGCCCTGCGGGTTTCAATCGTGGCACTGGCAATATGCGGTACAAGGACTACATTGTCCAGGGATTTGAGCGCATCGGGTACATTGGGTTCGGCCGCGTAGACATCCAGCCCCGCGCCGCCCAGTTCACCCTTGATCAGGGCGCTGGTGAGCGCTGCTTCGTCTATGACCGAGCCGCGGGCGATGTTGATCAGAATACCATCGGGACCAAGGGCCTGGATGATGTCCGCGTCGATCAACTGGCGGGTGCTGTCGCCGCCGACGGTGGCGATCACGAGGAAGTCGGCCCACTCGGCCAGCGCCTTGAGCGAGGATTCGTAGTGCAGCTTGCTGTCGTCGCGCTGGCGACGGTTGTGGTAGCGGATTTCCATGTCAAAGCCTGCGGCGCGCTGGGCGATGGCCATGCCGATGCGCCCCAGGCCGACAATGCCCAGCTTTTTGTGACTGACTTTGGTGCCCAGCGGAAATGCGGTCTTGGATCCCCACAGGTTTGCGCGGACGTAACGCTCGGCATGGCCGATGCGGCGGGCAGTCGCCAGTAACAGGCCCATGGCTTCGTCCGCAACACAGTCGTTCAGCACGTCTGGCGTGTTGCTGACCTGTATGCCTTTTTGCTGGGCATGACGCACATCGATGGAGTCGTAGCCTACGCCAAAGCTGCAGATGGCTTCCAGCGCGGGAAAGCGGTCTATCAGTGCGGCAGGGGTGGAGGACATGGCGCTGGTGACCAGAACCTTGACATCATCGCGCCGGCTGTCCATGGCTGCTTCCTGATCGGCAGCCTTCCAGCGCTCGATGACATCGAAGTGCGCGGACAGGCGCTCAGGCGCTTCGGGCAGGCTCAGGGGAATCAATTGCAGCAACGCGGGCTTTGTGGATGTCATGCTTGTCTCGCAAAGTATTCGGGATTCGACATGAACTATATCAGGTCAGCGGCCCGGGGAGCGCAGGGGCCCGGCAAGCCAGCGCACAGCACGGACTTTGCCGGCATGGTTCCTGCTTGGTGGCGGACGGAGAGCGGACAATAAAAAAGGGACGCGGTTGCGTCCCTTTTTGCGCCGGGCTGGCCCGGACTATGCTTTTGCCGATCTAACCCTTACGCGCAGTATCAGGCGATTGCTTTGACTGCGGCAGCAAGGCGGCTTTTATGACGGGCAGCCTTGTTCTTGTGAATGATGTTCTTGTCGGCCACGCGATCAATGATGCTTGTGGTCTTCTGGAGTACGTCGGCTGCAGCGTTCTTGTCGCCGGCAGCGATAGCCTGGCGCACGCGTTTGATGGAAGTGCGCAGCATGGAGCGCAGGCTGGCGTTGTGCTTGTTGCGCTGCACCGATTGGCGCGCGCGTTTACGGGCTTGGGCGGAATTGGCCATGTTTTGCGTTATCCGTGTGTAAAGGTTTAATTCGGCAAAGACCGCTATTCTATGTTATTTGCGACGCCTTGTAAAGTCGGCTGGGCGAAAGCCGCACAGGAAAAGCAACAGAAAGTAGACCAGCCCGCTGCCCAGGATGACGCCGGCCAACAGGGCGGCGCGTAAGCCGGGCCGCGCACCCAGCGCTACCCAGTCCAACTGCTGGCCAGCCAGCCACAGCAGGCAGGCCATGGCCAGGACGGCGGGCAGCATTCTGAGTGCAAAACGCAGCCAGCCTGGCTCGGGCGTATAGATGCCTCGGCGCCGCAGCAGGACCACCAGGCACAGGGCGTTCACGCTGGCCCCCAGGCCGATGGACAAGGCCAGGCCGGCATGTGCGAAAATCGGCACGAACACGGCATTGAAGATCTGCGTCAGCACCAGCACCATCAATGCGATTTTGACCGGTGTGCGGATGTCCTGCTTGGCATAGAAGCCAGGCGCCAGAATTTTGATGGCCAGCAGACCGAGCAGTCCGGCGGCGTAGGCGGAGACGGCAAGCTGGGTTTGTCCGACATCGTGACCGTTGAATGCGCCGTAGTTAAAGAGGGTGGCCACCAGGCCATCGGACAGCAACGCCAGCCCAAGCGCGGCGGGCAGACCCAGCAGCAGCACCAGGCGCAGTCCCCAGTCCATCAGTGCGCTATAGCCCTGGTGGTCCTGCTTCGCATGGGCCGCGGACAAGCTGGGCAGCAGCACCGTTCCCAGTGCTACGCCGAGCAGAGCGGTGGGAAACTCCATGAGCCGGTCGGCAAAGGACAGCCAGGTTACGCTGCCAGGCGTCAGCCAGGTGGCGATATTGGTATTGATCAGCAGCGAGATCTGCGCTACCGATACGCCCAGGATGGCGGGCAGCATCTGCCGCAGGATGCGCTGTACGGTGCTGTCGTGCCAGGCTTCGCGCAGCCGCAGCGAATAGCGCGGGAGCAATCCAAGCCGGGCCAGGGCAATCCACTGGACCGCCAGCTGGGCAGCGCCGCCCGCGATCACGCCTGCTGCCAGTGCGTAGATCGGGGTGTGGAAGAACCGCGTCAGGAACAGCGCCGAACCTATCATGGACAGATTGAGCAGTACCGGTGTAAACGCAGGAACAGCGAAGCGGCTCCAGGTGTTGAGGACCCCCGAGGCCAGGGCCACCAGCGACATGCAGACAATGTAGGGAAACATCAAGCGCGTCATCCAGACCGCGGCCAGAAACTCGGGCTGCCGCGCTTCGGTGCGCATGCCGCTGGCCATGGCGCTGACCACCCAGGGGGCGCCAAGCATGCCGGCCAGGGTGACAAGCATCAGCGCAAAGGTGAGCAGCAGGGCGACGCGATCGAGCAATACCCGTACGGCGTCGTGACTGCGCTGCGCCCGTACCTGTCCCAGAATGGGCACGAATGCCTGAGAAAAAGCGCCTTCGGCAAAGAGGCGGCGCAGCAGGTTGGGGATGCGGAAAGCCACCCAGAATGCATCGGTGAGCGGCCCCGCGCCGAACGTGCTCGCAATGAGGATGTCCCGGAACAGGCCGGTGATGCGTGAAACCAGCGTAAGGCTGCTGACCGTGGCGGCCGACCTGAACAGGCTCATGGGTGACTGCTTATTTTGGCGCCATGCGGATGGCACCGTCCAGGCGAATGGTTTCGCCGTTGATCATTTCGTTGGTAATAATGCTGTAGGCCAGCTTGGCGTAGTCTTCGGGACGGCCCAGGCGCGAAGGGAAGGGAATGCTCGCCGCCAGGCTGTCCTGGACTTCCTGGGGCATGCCGAACACCATGGGCGTACCAAAGATGCCCGGCGCGATGGTAACGCAGCGTATGCCCAGCTTGGACAGGTCGCGCGCGAGCGGCAGTGTCAGGCCGACGACGCCGGCCTTGGAGGACGCGTAGGCGGCCTGGCCGATCTGGCCATCATAGGCTGCCACCGAGGCGGTATTGATCAACACGCCCCGTTCGCCGGTGTCTTCGGGGGTGTTTTCACTCATGGCCTGGGCTGCCAGGCGAACCATGTTGAAGGTGCCTACCAGATTGATCATGACCACTTTCTGGAACTGGTCCAGCGGGTGCGGGCCGTTGCGGCCGACAGTGCGCGTAGCCGGGGCGACGCCGGCGCAATTGACCAGGCCGAACAGTTTGCCGAGCTTGAGCGCCGCCGCTACGGCTGCCTGGCCGTCGGCTTCTTGGGTGACGTCGCAGTGAACATAGGTTTGGCCCAGTTCGGCAGCGAGTTTTTCGCCGGCCTCGTCCTGGAGGTCGGCCAGGACCACTTTAGCGCCCTCGGCAACCAGCATGCGCGCCGTTCCTGCGCCAAGGCCCGAAGCGCCTCCGGTCACAATGAATACTTTGTCTTTGATTTCCATAGATGTCTCAGTTTTTTTCCGTAAGAGCGCCGGGCGGCGGGTTGCTGGCGCAGGGTGGTCAGGATTCGAGCGCCTGGAATATCCGCGTCTGGATTTCATCGACGGAGCCCAGGCCGGACAGTTGTCGATAGGCTGGCGCGCCGGACTCATCCGAAGCGGCCCATTGCGAGTAGTAATCCACCAGGGGGCGAGTCTGCTCGCGATAGACCGACAGGCGGTGGCGCACGGTTTCTTCGCGATCATCGTCGCGTTGCACCAGCGGCTCGCCAGTGATGTCGTCGACATCGGGCGTCTTGGGGGGATTGAACTTGGTGTGATAGCTGCGTCCGCTGGCAGGATGTACACGGCGTCCGCTCATGCGCTCGATGATGTTTTCCTCGGGCACTGAGATTTCGACCACATAGTCCAGGGCGACATTGGCCTGGCGCAGTGCGTCGGCCTGCGGAATGGTGCGCGGAAAACCGTCGAAGAGATAGCCTTGCTGGCAGTCGGGCTGTTTGAGCCGGTCCTGAACCAGACCAATGATAATGTCATCGGACACCAGGCCGCCGGTATCCATGATTTTTTTGGCCTCCAGGCCCAGCGGCGTACCCGCCTTGACAGCTGCGCGCAGCATATCGCCCGTTGATATCTGGGGAATGCCGTACTTTTTCGTGATGAAAGCCGCTTGGGTGCCTTTGCCCGCACCGGGCGGACCGAGCAAGATCAGTCGCATGTGATTTTCTCCTGGAGTATCGTTTTTTTAAGTTGGAATTATGCCGCAATGCAGCAATGTCTGCATGGCCTCTTGGGCGGCACGGCGTGAATCGAACATGGCTTTATAACCGATTTGCGAACACGCTACGTACGCGTTCCAGGTCCTGTTCGGTGTCGACGCCGGCGGCAGGCAGTGTGTCTGTGACAAGAACGGCGATGCTGTGGCCGTTCTCGAGCGCCCGCAGTTGTTCCAGCGATTCATAGGTTTCCAGTGGGCCGATGGGCAGTGAGGGAAACAGGGCCAGAAAGTGCGCGCGGTAGGCATAGAGCCCGATGTGGTGCAGCGCGGGCAGGCCGGGGGCGATGATTTTTTCGCCGCCGGCCAGCGCGTCCCGCGCCCAGGGAATGGGGGCGCGGGAAAAATACAGCGCATGTCCGTTGGCAGCTCGCACCACTTTGACGGCGTGGGGATTGAACAGCATCTCGGGGCTGTGTATCGGCGCGGCGCAGGTGGCGATGGCGGCCTCGGGCGTATCCTGCAGCAGGCGGGCGACCTGATCGATGAAAGCGGGGTCGATGAGGGGTTCATCGCCCTGCACATTGACGACGACGGCGTCCGGCGGCAAGCCAAGCTGTTCGCAGACTTCGGCCAGACGGTCGGTGCCGGTGGGGTGTTCGGATCGCGTCAGCAGTGCCTCGATGCCGTGCTCGCTGGCGGCCTGCAGGACGCGGGGGTCATCTGTGGCAACGATGACGCGCGATGCGCCCGAGCGCGCGGCCTGCTCTGCAGTACGCACCACCATGGGCTTGCCGGCGATGTCCTGCAGGGGCTTGTCGGCCAGGCGCGTGGAGGCGATCCTTGCGGGAATGACTGCAATAAAGCTCATGGCCGGCTGGCGTCGTCGGCGGCCGGTGCCGGCGTATTGTCTGCCTTCTGCGCGCCAGGCGCTGAAATGACCCGTGCCTCGTCGGGCAGCATGACCGGGATGCCGTCCCTGATCGGGAAGGCGAGCTTGTCCGGCGTGCAGATGAGCTCATGGTTTTCGCGATCATGCTGCAAAGGGGCTTTGCATAGTGGGCAGACCAGGATTTCTAGCAGGCGGGATTCCATGCGAGGCTCCAGAATGTGTAGGGTTAAAGGCAGAGTTTAATGCCTGGGCGCCGCGTCGGCGACGGCGTGCAGGGCGTCGCTGATCCGGTCTGCCCAGTGCGGATCGGAAAAAACCGGCTCGGCGTGCACGATCCAGAGCCGTTCATCCTGAAAACGGCGGCACTTTACCGCATCTTTGGCGGTGATGAGAATGAGGGTGGACTGGAGGGCGGAGAACGGCGAGGCGCCGGCATAGGCGTCGTGGTCGGGCAGCGCGCGCGTCTGGGCCAGGGTCAGGCCCGCATGCCTGAGCATGGCGAAGAAGCGTTCCGGCCTGCCGATGGCCGCCAGGGCGGCGATGCTTTCCTTGCCATATCGCGCCTGCCAGGCCGTCCAGTCCAGCAGGGTGCCGCTTTCGAGGTGCTCCATGGCGCACGGATACAGGTGCATGAACACCTGGGTTGCAGGGGTGGTAATGCCGGGGGGCGGCGGCTCGCCAGGCGCAAGATTGGTAATGATGAGGTCTACCGTTTGCAGGCGTGAAGCGGGTTCTCGCAGTGGTCCGGCCGGCAGTACGCGGCCATTGCCCATGCCCCGCCCATCCTGAACGACTATGTCCAGGTCGCGCCCTAGCGCCAGATGCTGCAGCCCGTCGTCCGAAATGACTACGTCCACCTCAGGATAATTCGCCTGTAGCGCGCGCAGCGCCAGCGGGCGTTGCGGATGTACCGAGATGGGCGCCCCGGTAACTGCAGTCATGAGCGCGGGTTCATCGCCGAACAGGGCGGGGTCGGTCTGCCCGCGTCCTGTGCGTGGCTGCCTGCCCAGCCTGGCGCCGTAGCCGCGGCTGACTATGCCCGGCGTCCATCCGCGGGCTTGCAGCGCTTGTGCGAGCGCAATGACGACGGGCGTTTTGCCGGTACCGCCCACGTAGAGATTGCCCACGACGACCACTGGCAGGCTGGCGCGATAAACGCGGTCGGGATGGGTCAGAAAGCGCGCGCGCTTGCGGGCGATCACGCCACGGGCAAGCATTGAAAGCGGCCAAAGCAGGGTGCTGAGCAGCCCTTTGCGCTGCCAGGCTTTTTGCATGGCGGCGTGCAGGAAAACGGATGGCTTCATGCGCGGCCTTCCGTCATTGCGGTTCCTGGGTGGCGAAGTTGACGTGGGTAAGGCCGGCCAGCCGGGCGGCCTCCATGGCGCGCACCACGGCGCCGTGGGTGGATTGGGCGTCGGCATTGATCACCAGCACGGCACCGCTGTTGCCCGCCGCGGCGGTACGCAGGGCGTCGGCCATTTCCTGTGCGTCCGCGCCCGAGAGCAGTTGGCCATTCAGCGCATACAGTCCTTCCCGGCTGATGGCCAGGTTCAGCACGTCCGCATCGGCGGGCGCATCGGCGCTGGCCTGCGGCAGTTCGAGTTTCATCTGGCTGTATCGGGTGAAGGAGGTGGTGGCGGCAAGGAAAATGAGAATCACCAGCAGCACATCGATGAGCGGGATCAGATTGACCTCGATACTGTCATCGTAGCGCCCGCGCTGGAAATTCATCGTCCCGCTCCCCGGTTGATGATGCGGTTCAGGGCGCTGGCTTCGCGTTCCATACGATGCAGGTAGTGGTCCACGCGAGAACGAAAATAGCGGTGGAAAATCAGCGCGGGGATGGCGATGATGATGCCGAAACCGGTGTTGTACAGCGCGATGGATATTCCGCGCGCCAGCTGTGCGGGGTCGCCGCCCTGCGGCGTATAGGACGCGAAGATGTCTATCATGCCGACTACCGTGCCGAACAGGCCCATCAGGGGCGCCACGGCGGCGATGGTGGCCAGTGCGGGAAGATAGCGGTTGAGCTGGTAAGCGGCGTCTTTGCCTGCGTCCTCGGCGGCGGTGACGCGATAATCATTGCTTGCATCGCGGTGCATGAGTATTTCGGCCAGGACATGGCCCAGCGGCGCCTGGTCGGAAAGCCGGGTCAGGGCTTCGCTGCTCAGTTGCCCCTGGCGCAGCAGGTCCAGGGCCTGCCCGGGCAGTCGGCTGGGGAACACCACGCTTGCCCGTAGCGCCATGAAGCGCTCGATGACGAGCGCCAGGCCCAGGACTGAGGTCGCCACCAGCAGCCAGATCGGCCAGCCGGCCGCATGAATAATGTCGAGCAAGATTCGCCTCCACCAGGGGGAAAGTGTTCAGCCAAGGGCGCATTTTACCCGGATGCAGTCCTGAGCTGGCGACACCACGTCCTACAATGATGTTTTGCCGGGCGCAGTACAACGTGTGACAGGCTACGGGCTGGCCGGCCGTCATGCGGACATTGCCTGTACTGCGAGGTTTGCACCAACAGGCTGATACAGCTATCGGCGTAGGCTGTTTGGCGGTGTTTTAATGCGAAGAGGCGCGTTTCAGGCGCTTGTCGGGATTACGTTGGGCTGAAAGGCCGATGGATATTGATCGAAGATGATTAAATTGGCGTCAATGCTGGCTCAGGGCGCTGTATCCACAGAAACTGTGGATAATTCTGTGCAAAACTTTGCTGATACGCACTGTTTACCGGCTCTTGAGGTTCAATGGTTAATTTTGATTCATCAGGGAACTTAACTATAAGTTGTTTGTTATCAATAAGTTATAAGATCAAATTAAAGCAGATATTAATCATAAGCTCGAATCGGATTGATATTTCACCGATTTGACAGGAACAATTTCTCTGTGGACAGAACAATGATGAATGATGCGTTTCAAGGGGCGGGCGCCGGGCGTCCGGAGCCGGAAATCTTGACAGTCACACAACTGAATCGGCAGGTGGGCGAGCTGCTCCAGGGAGCATTCAGCCGTGTCTGGGTAAAGGGAGAGGTCTCCAATTTTACTCAGGCCGCGTCTGGCCATTGGTACTTTTCTGTCAAGGACGAAGGCGCCATGGTGCGCGCTGTCATGTTCCGTGGGCGGGCCCAGGCAGTAGGTTTTGTTCCCAAGCCGGGGGAAAAATTCGAGTTCAGGGTCAATGTCACCCTGTATGAGGCGCGCGGTGATTATCAGCTGCAGGTGGAGACCATGCGCCGCGCCGGTCGCGGCGATCTGCACGAGGCCTTTCTTGCGCTCAAGGAAAAGCTGTCCGCCGAAGGCCTGTTTGCCCCCGAGCGCAAGCGGATCCCTGGCGCGATGCCTCGTGCGGTAGGCGTTGTCACCTCGCTGGCGGCTGCGGCTTTGCATGATGTGCTGTCGGCGCTCGAGCGTCGGGCGCCGCATGTGCGGGTCGTCATTTACCCGGCGCCGGTGCAGGGCCTGGCGGCGGCGGGCCAGTTGTGCCAGGCCATGCGCGATGCCATTACGCGGGCGGAGGTCGATACTCTGTTGCTGGTGCGAGGGGGCGGCAGTCTGGAGGATTTATGGAGTTTCAATGACGAGGCGCTGGCGCGTGTCATTGCAGACAGCCCCATTCCCGTGATCAGCGGCGTGGGGCATGAAACAGACTTCACCATCGCGGATTTCGTTGCCGATGTGCGTGCGCCCACGCCGACCGCTGCGGCTGAGCTGTGCTGTCGCAGCAGGACTTCCTGCCTGGAGCAATTGGCCGTTGCGACGCGCGCGCTGGAGGGGCGGCAGGCGCGCCTGCTCGAACTGGCCTCGTTACGGCTGGATCGCGCCGTTGCGCTGCTGGTGTCGCCGCAGCAGCGCTTGCGTCAGCAGGCCGATACACTGCGGGCAATGTGCGCCCGGCTGATCCGCGCCGGAGTACAGCCGCAAGAGGCCAGGGCGGCACGGCTGGCGGCGGCGAGCAGCCGGCTGGTTCGCAGCATGCCTGCGCTGGACGCCTTGCGGGACCGTTTGGCGCGGCAGCAACGTGAACTGGCTGCGGGGGCGCAGCGGGGGCTGGCGCTGCGTCGGCACCGCCTTGCAGCGGCTTTGCAGACATTGCGTGCACTTGACCCGCGCAATGTCCTGGATCGCGGCTATGCAATAGTGCGTACTCAAGACGGGAAGATTGTAAAAAATGCGTTAGACTTGAACATTGGCGACCCGCTAGGCGTTGAACTTGGCCAAGGCGGGCTGCAGGTGCGTGTCTTGCAGGCACACGGTTTGCTCTGATCGGCGCAACGGCAGGTTGCGCGGTATTCCGTGCCGGTCTGCCTGGACGCCGAACATGTTTCTTTCGGTACCCTGTATTGTTTTTTAGAAGGAATTGAACATGGCTTTTACGCTCCCCCAGCTTCCCTATGCACTTGATGCGCTGGCTCCAACCATTTCCAAGGAAACGCTGGAATACCACTACGGCAAGCATCACCAGGCATACGTCACCAATTTGAACAAGCAGATCGAAGGCACTGAGTTCGAATCGTCCTCGCTTGAAGATATCATCAAGAAGGCATCCGGCGGTGTATTCAACAACGCAGCCCAGGTCTGGAACCACACCTTCTACTGGAACTGCATGTCGCCCAACGGCGGCGGCGAGCCTGGCGGCGCACTGCTCGAAGGCATCAAGGCAAAATGGGGCAGCGTTGCGGATTTCAAGAGCGCCTTCAATGCCTCCGCGGCCGGCAACTTCGGTTCGGGCTGGACCTGGCTGGTCAAGAAATCCGACGGCTCTCTGGATATTGTCAATACCAGCAACGCCGCCACGCCCTTGACTACGTCCGATGTGCCTCTGCTTACCTGTGATGTCTGGGAGCACGCCTATTACATCGACTACCGCAATGCGCGCCCCAAATACCTCGAAAGCTTCTGGAACCTGGTCAACTGGGAATTCGCGGCCAGCAATCTGGGCTGATCGTAACCCTATCTGATCCGGCAGGCCGCTGTCAGGCGGCGTCGGTCACAGGCCGGCCATCCTCCCGGGGGTGGCCGGCCTGTTTGTTGCGTGGCCGGCTTGACGGGTCAGGACAGCGCGATGCAGTCAGGCGAAAAACCGCCCGTTCTGCGGACGCTCCGGCTTTCGGGGTGTCCGCGATCCTCCTGGCTGCGCTACCATGGTCAGCAGTAGGCGGCTGTCTGCGCAAGGCGACGGCTTTTTCACAAGACTTATACCCTTTCGGTCGACAGGCCGGTGGATTTCTTCATGACGAGACAAGCTTTTATCTGCGACGCGACTCGCACTCCTTTCGGCCGTTATGGCGGCGCGCTGGCTCCGGTACGTACCGATGATCTGGCCGCCATTCCCATCAGAGCGCTGGCTCAACGCAATCCTGGCGTGGACTGGGCTGCTCTGGACGACGCCCTCATGGGGTGCGCCAACCAGGCCGGGGAAGACAATCGCAATGTTGCGCGCATGGCAACGCTGCTTGCCGGCCTGCCGGTCGATGTGCCCGGCGCTACGATCAACCGGCTCTGCGGCTCGGGTCTGGACGCCGTGGGTTCTGCGGCACGGGCGATCCGCGCCGGCGACGCCGGGCTGATTCTGGCTGGCGGTGTTGAAAGCATGTCGCGGGCGCCCTTCGTCATGGGCAAGGCGGAAACAGCGTTCTCACGCAACGCTGCGGTTTTCGACACCACGATAGGATGGCGTTTCATCAATCGCCAGCTCAAGGAACGGTACGGGGTGGATTCCATGCCCGAGACGGCCGAAAACGTGGCGGAGCAGTTCAAGGTCAGCCGCGAGGATCAGGATGCATTCGCGCTGGCCAGCCAGCGCAAGACGGCTGCTGCCCAACAGGCGGGGTTTTTCGCGCAGGAGATCACGCCTGTGCATATTCCCCAACGCAAAGGCGATCCGTTTGTCGTGGATCGCGACGAGCACCCGCGTGAAACGACGCAGGAGGCGCTGGCGCGCCTCAAACCCATCGTCCGGGCGGACGGAACGGTGACAGCCGGGAATGCCTCAGGCGTGAACGATGGCGCTTGCGCCATGCTGGTTGCGTCTGAAGAGGCTGCCGGCAGGCATGGATTGACGCCCAGGGCGCGCGTGGTGGCGATGGCGATGGCGGGGGTGGAACCCCGCATCATGGGCATAGGCCCCGCGCCAGCGTCGCAAAAAGCCCTGGCGCTGGCCGGGCTGGATATCGCCCAGATGGACGTCATCGAACTGAATGAGGCCTTTGCAGCCCAGGGTCTTGCGGTATTGCGCATGCTGGGAATTGCGGATGATGATCCGCGGGTCAATCCGAACGGTGGCGCCATTGCGCTGGGCCATCCTCTGGGCGCCAGCGGCGCCCGCCTGGCCCTGACGGCGGTCAATCAGCTGCACCGCATCGGCGGTCGCTATGCGCTGTGCACCATGTGCATCGGCGTCGGGCAGGGCATCGCCGTCGTGCTCGAAAAAGTCTGAAGAGGCTTAGGGCCTGGGCAGGTTTTCGACGACTGCGCCCGGGCCAATCTGTCTGAGCGAAAACCAGCCCTGTTCCATTTCGAGCGCATACCGTATCGGCCGGACGGGGCAGTGCGCCTGCAGGGTTTGCGGCTGCATGGATTCGATATTGGTGATCTTTCCCTGGTCGTCAATGAAGGCGATGGAAAGCGGCAGCGGCGTGTTTTTCATCCAGAAGCAGACCTTGTCTGCCTGTTCGAACACAAACAGCATGCCATGGTCTTCGGGCAGCGAGGCGCGATTCATCAACCCATAGCTGCGGCTCTGTTCCGTGGCGGCGATTTCCGCCTGTACGGCGTGGCCTTGCACCATCAATTGCGCGGTCGGCAGCAGCATGGCCTGTCCCATGGCAGGCGCGGCCCCCATGCCCAGCAGCAGCGCGGCGATATATGCCGGCAGTCTTGCCCGGACAGCAAAAAAAACAGGGCTCGAAAGCCCTGAGTTCTGATACGCGTTATACATTGTTATTAAAGCAGAAGAAGGGTGGTGAATGCCCTAAAAAAAATATCAGGCAGCGGTAATATTGAGTGCTTGCTTGCCTTTGGGCCCTTGAGCGATTTCAAAAGCGACTTTCTGGCCTTCTTTGAGGGTCTTGAAGCCGTTCATCTGGATAGAGGAAAAGTGAGCGAAGAGATCCTCCCCGCCGTTGTCGGGGGTGATGAAGCCGAATCCTTTGGCATCATTGAACCACTTGACCGTTCCGGTCAGCTTCTGGGTGTCCCCGGGCTCGGAGGTTGCTGTTGAATCAGACATGCGAACTGCCTCTCGACAATAGTGTTAAATTGAAACTCGACTACAAGGGTTACCTTTAGCCTGCGGATTCTGGCATGCGTAGAACTTCCAGGCACTCAGAATAGTACGATGATGAGCACTTGACCATGCCTAGTCAACTATGGAAACCACTAGTATTTACTCATGGCTACACAAACCGAAAATCAACGCGCTACAGTTCTGGAACGGCTTCCGGCAAAAGTGGCGCCTCCACCCATGTATCAGGTCGTGCTGCTGAATGACGATTACACCCCCATGGAGTTTGTCGTGGTCGTGCTCCAGCGTATTTTCGGCAAGGACGAAAACGAGGCGGCACGCATCATGCTGAAAGTACATCACGAAGGTCGGGGCATATGCGGCATTTATACTCGTGATATTGCCTCGACGCGTGTCGAGATGGTCAGGCAGATGGCGCACGCGCGCCAGCATCCTTTGCAATGCGTCATGGAACCAGCGCCGGATGCCTGAATCATTTTGCCTCTGGTCTCACCGAGCCCGCCCGTGCAGGAAAAGGGCTGCGCAGCAATCATTTGCGCAACGGCTTTTCATTAATATTGATACGCAACGTCGATTTAGTCATAGAATAGGATTTATCGAATTGCTGTCCGCTCCGATATGTATGGAGGAAGCGTGATCTCTGAAGAACTTGAAGTCAGCCTGCATATGGCGTTTGTTGAGGCCCGCAGCGCCCGACACGAATTCATTACTGTGGAGCACCTGTTGCTCTCGCTGCTGGATAATGCCGCTGCGGCGGAAGTGCTGCGCGCGTGTTCGGCCAATATCGACTCGCTCCGCCAGGACCTGCGTAAATTCATCAAGGAAAATACGCCCATTTTTCCCGGCCAGGAAGAGGTCGATACCCAGCCTACGCTAGGATTTCAGCGCGTGATTCAACGCGCCATCATGCATGTTTCCTCGGGTAATTCCAATAAGAACACCGTGACTGGCGCCAACGTGCTGGTTGCCATGTATGGCGAGAAAGATTCGCATGCCGTGTTTTTCCTGCAGCAGCAGGGCGTCAGCCGGCTTGATGTCGTCAACTATCTGTCGCATGGCATTACCAAGCAGTCCGAAGAGCCTCCGGTCGAGCCCGCCAAGGCGCAGGCTGCTGAAAGCGAATCCAAGTCGGACCAGCAGAAATCGCCCCTGGAACTCTATGCTACCGATCTGAACTCCGAAGCGCGGCGTGGCCGCATCGATCCTCTGATCGGGCGCGAGCATGAAGTGGAGCGTGTCATCCAGGTGCTTTGTCGCCGACGCAAAAACAATCCCCTGCTGGTCGGGGAGGCGGGCGTGGGCAAGACCGCGATCGCCGAAGGCCTGGCGTGGCGCATCACCAAGGGCGAAGTGCCGGAAATCCTCAAACAGGCGGAGGTGTATGCCCTGGATATGGGCGCCTTGCTGGCCGGCACGAAATATCGCGGTGATTTCGAACAGCGTCTGAAGGGTGTGCTCAAGTCGCTCAAGGACAACAGCAACGCTGTGCTGTTCATCGATGAGATCCACACACTGATCGGGGCGGGTTCTGCCTCGGGCGGCACCCTGGATGCGTCCAACCTGCTCAAGCCTGCGTTGTCCTCCGGGCAGCTCAAGTGCCTGGGCGCGACCACGTATAACGAGTATCGCGGGATTTTCGAGAAAGATCACGCATTGTCGCGACGCTTCCAGAAGATCGACGTGCCTGAGCCCACCGTCGCGCAGACAGTGCAGATTCTGCGTGGCCTGAAAGGCCATTTCGAAGCCCACCATGGAGTGCGCTATTCGGCGGCGGCCATCACTGCGGCGGCCGAGCTTGCTGCCCGCTATATCAATGATCGCTTTCTGCCCGACAAAGCCATCGATGTTATCGACGAGGCGGGCGCAGCGCAGCGGCTGCTGCCGCGATCGCGGCAGAAGAAAACCATAGGCAAGCCCGAGATCCAGGCAACCGTGGCCAAGATCGCGCGCATCCCGCCGCAATCGGTGTCGCATGACGATCGCAACAAGCTGGCGACGCTCGAGCGCGACCTGAAAACCGTTGTCTTCGGCCAGGATCCTGCCATCGAGGCACTGGCCGCCGCCATCAAGATGGCGCGTTCTGGCCTTGGCCGTCCCGACAAGCCTATCGGGTCCTTCCTGTTTTCCGGGCCGACTGGTGTTGGTAAAACCGAGGTCGCGCGTCAACTGGCGTTTGTGCTGGGCATCGAGCTGCTTCGTTTCGATATGTCCGAGTACATGGAGCGGCACACGGTATCGCGCCTGATCGGAGCGCCTCCGGGCTATGTGGGCTATGACCAGGGCGGGTTGCTGACCGAGGCCGTCAGCAAGCAGCCGCATTGCGTGCTGCTGCTGGACGAAATCGAAAAAGCGCATCCGGATGTCTATAACATTCTGCTTCAGGTCATGGATCACGGCACGCTGACAGACAACAACGGCCGCAAGTCTGACTTCCGCAATGTCATTATCGTCATGACAACCAACGCGGGGGCGGACACGCTGAACCGCGCCACCATCGGTTTTGCTACGCCAGCCAAGACGGGCGACGAAATGGCGGACATCAAGCGCCTGTTTTCGCCCGAGTTCCGCAATCGTCTGGACGCCATCATCGGCTTCACGCCGCTGTCGCGCGATATCATTCTGCGCGTGGTCGACAAGTTCCTCATGCAGCTTGAAGATCAGTTGCACGAAAAACGGGTCGAGGTCGTGTTTTCGCAAGCCCTGCGTGATCATCTGGCCGAAGCCGGCTTTGATCCCGCCATGGGCGCCAGGCCGATGCAGCGCCTCATTCAGGACACGATACGACGCGCTCTGGCTGACGAACTGCTGTTTGGACGCCTGGTCGATGGCGGACATGTGGAAGTAGGCCTGGATGCGCAGGGCAAGGTCGAGCTGACACTTCAGGATGACGGCGCCAAGCCTGGCCGGGCCAGTTCATCATCGTCCTCGCGTCCGGAACCAGAGCTTGTCGATTGATGGGGCACGGCAATCCGCTGATTGCCTGCGACCAGTGCGCGACGCTGCACGAGCGCGTGCCCCTGGAGCCAGGAGCGGCCGCGGCATGCACATGCTGCGGTACTGAGCTCTACCGGGAAAGCCGCCTTCATCTGAATGGCTGGATTGCGCTTGTGCTCGCAGGCCTCGTGCTTTTCGCCATCGCCAATTATTATCCGATTGCACAGCTTCGCTTGGGCGGCATGCGTGTGGATGCGTCGCTGCCGGGCGCATTGCTGCTGACGTGGCGACAGGGCCACGAGGTCGTGGCCGTCATGACGGGGCTGTTCGGCTTCTGGATGCCGCTCATGCAATTGGTCGTCACCTTGTGGGCATTGATGGCGGTGCGGGCGGGATGCCTGCCTCGTGACTTTGCGGCGGGCATGCGCCTGCTTCACATTGTCAGTGACTGGAGCATGGTGCCTGTGCTGATGCTGGGCATTTTTGTGGCCATGGTGAAGTTTTCAGGCTTTGCGCTGATCGATGTCGGGCCTGCGATCTGGGCGTTCGCCGTCCTGGCGTTTCTGTTTACCGCGCTGTCGCGCGTATCGGCGCATCGTGTCTGGCATTTTGCGGAAGACGCCGGCCTGGTGCCGGCATCTTCCTTGCCTCCGGATGCAGACAGCGAGCGGATCGCGGCATGTTCCAGTTGCGGTTATGTGCAGCAGATCGCTATGGATGCAGCGACGTCATCCGGCTGCGGCGCTGAGCCCGAGCTGTCCAGTTGCGGCCGTTGCGGCGCAAGGCTTTACCGTCGGCAGCCTCATATGCGATCTCGGGTCTGGGCCTTGCTGCTGGGCGCCGCCATTATCTATATCCCGGCCAATGTGCTGCCCGTCATGCGGATCAAGGCGCTTACCGAGGACGGGTCCCACACCATACTGGGCGGAGTACTGGAATTGTGGCGGCTGGGTTCCGCAGATCTGGCCATTATTGTATTCGTGGCAAGTGTTGTCGTACCTGTGACCAAGCTGCTGGTATTGATGCTGCTCATGCTTCGCCCGCACTGGAAGGGCGACGATATGCAGCGGTCCAGAACCAGGCTGTATGGATTCATAAACTTTATCGGGCATTGGTCCATGCTGGATGTTTTTGTGGTCATTCTGATGTCCGCGATGGCGAATTTTCCAGGCATCTCGCAGGTGATAGCCGGCCCCGGGGCGGCCAGCTTCGGCATGGTCGTTGTTTTGACTATGCTTGCTGCGCACAGTTATGATCCGCGCGTGGGCTGGGATCGGCGTCCGGGCAGGCACGGTGCTTGCCATAGTCCTGCCGTCACGGCGCCGCGAGAAACGGCGCCGGCACCGGTCGCGGCGCCAGAGCAACACATAAAACTATGACAGAATCAGATCAAACCAAGTCCGAATCCGCTGCGCCCGGGAATGTTGCGCAGCCAGTGGTGAAGACCCGCCGGCAGGCTCGCTTCTCCTGGATATGGCTGGTGCCGTTGATTGCGGCCATTGTGGGTGCGTCGCTGCTGTTTCGCGACTGGATGCACGCGGGGCCGACCGTCACCATCAGCTTCAGCTCAGCCGAGGGCCTGGAGGTGGGACAAACCAAGGTACGGTACAAAGAGGTCGTCATCGGTACGGTCACCAAGATCGATGTTTCGAAAGATCGCAAAAACGTTCTGGTGAGCGTCCAGATCAATCGCGACAGCGCGGATTACATCGCCCGTGCCGGCAGCCGTTTCTGGGTGGTTCGGCCCAGGCTGGGTATCAGCGGCGTCACCGGACTCAATACACTGCTTTCAGGCGCCTACATCAGCGTCGATACTGGTGAAAAGCCGAACGAGAGCGGGGACGCGGTATATGAATTCAAGGGGCTGTCGCAACCGCCTGAAATCAGCAGTTCGCGTCCCGGTACGCGCTTTACCCTGCGCGCGGCCAATCTGGGGTCGCTGGAGGTGGGCTCGCCGGTTTATTTTCGCCGTATCCAGGTCGGGCAGGTTGTCAGCTATGCCCTGGACAAGAGCGGCAAGTCGGTCAATGTACAGGTCTTTGTGGATGCGCCTTACGACAAGTTCGTGACGAGGGACGCACGCTTCTGGAACGCCAGCGGTATCAACGTGTCGCTTGATGCCGACGGGTTCAGCGTAGAAACAGGGTCCGTGGTGTCCTTGATTGCAGGAGGCCTGGCATTTGAGTCCGCTGGTCCGGATGATGTTGAACCAGCAAAGGCGAACAGTACGTTTCGTCTGGCCGATACACGCGACATCGCCATGGCGGATCCGGATGGTCCGCCCTTTGTGATTGAAATGCATTTCCTGCAGTCGGTGCGTGGATTGAAAGCTGGCGCGCCAGTTGATTTCCGGGGATTGGAACTGGGCAAGGTGGTCAGCATCAATCTGGATTACGATCCCGACAGCAAGCACTTTTTCGCCCGGGTCGAGGCCGAACTCTATCCGCTGCGTTTCGGGCGCCTGTATGACCGGGCGGCCAGCGGATCAAAGAACGAACGAGAAGCGGCCATCCATTTGCTTGGACCCATGGTAGACAGCGGCATGCGGGCGCAGATCAGGCCGGCAAACCTGCTGACTGGCCAGCAGTACGTTGCGCTCGATTTTTTCCCGAAAGCCGATCCTGCTGCGTTTGATCCGGACTCCACCCCGCTGGATATCCCCACCATTGCGGGCAGTTTCGACAGGCTGCAGCAGCAGATCAGCAGCATTGTCAACAAGTTCGACCAGATTCCTTTCGCTGACATCGGTACGGAAATGCGCGACAGCCTGACGTCGCTGAACAAAGTGCTGGAGAATGTGAACGGAGAGCTGACGCCGCAGGCGGCATCCATGCTGAAATCCGCGCAGAAATCGCTGGAAAGCGTAGACCGCCTGCTGGGAGAAGACTCGCCCATGAACAACAACCTGGAGCGCACCATGAAGGAACTGAGCAGTGCGGCGCGCTCTCTGAGTTCGTTGACGGATTATCTCAGAACCCATCCGTCCTCGGTCCTGCGGGGCAGGAGCCAGGACCCGGCTTACATCACACCATAGAGGACTGCATGAAGCGTATCCATGTCCTGCCTGTTGTCGCCTTGTGTTCGATGCTGGCCGCCTGCGCCGGCACGACGGATAGTCATTACTATTCACTTATGCCCTTGGCTGACACAGCGGCCCCTCAGCCTTCAGCGGCCATGGGCGGTCAGGCCGCGCGTCCTGGCTACGCCATCAGTGTCGATGCCGTGCACGTTCCTCAGCAAGTGGATAAGCCCCAGATCGTGCTGAACGATCCTGATTCTGCCCAGGTGACGCCGTTAAATGGTTACTTGTGGGCTTCCACCTTGTCCGAAGAGTTGCGGGCCGCCCTCGCCGATGATCTGTCGCGCAAGCTGAATGTCATCGAAATTCCTGCCAAGGCGGCCCCCGAACACCTTGGGCTCTGGAAGATTGATCTGCGCGTGCAGCGCTTTGAATCCTTGTACGGCCAGCGTGTCCTGCTCGATGCAACCTGGCGTCTGAGGCCGGTCAACCTTCCTGGCCGTCGCGCCATGTTTTGCCGGGCCGAGATCACGGTGCCTGTCCAGGGCAGCATGTCTGCCCTGGTCAGCGGCCACAAGCAGGCGCTCGGGTCAATGTCGGGCCTGATCGCGGCGGCGATACAGGGCAATGCCCCGCGTGCCGAGCAGGCTGGTCCGGGCGCCGACGGGGAGCAGGTCCGTGTTCTCGGATGTACTCAGGGCTGACAGCAGGTTGTACCTTTCGATCTTTATCTGATTGCGGGTTAACCTTAGTAGCGAAACAGGTGTAACCCGTTTAGTATTTGTTTCATATTTGGATAACCTGTCGGGTTGTCCCTTTTGGATGGAGCATACGGATACGCCATGGCTACGACGACACTAGGGGTAAAAGTCGATGAATCGCTGCGTGAGCGCCTGCGCGTTGCGGCGACACGCCTGGGGTGTACCCCGCACTGGCTGCACAAACAGGCGCTGTACGCCTATATCGATGCCATAGAGCGGGGCCAGTTGCCCGCCGAAATTGCGCACTTTGATACCGACGCCCCGGATAACGGCGCCGAGCCTGCTGTTCCTGATGCAGCGCCGCCATTCTACGAGTTCGCTCAGGATGTACAGCCCCAGTCGGTATTGCGGGCGGCGATTACTTCCGCCTATCGAAGGCCCGAGACGGAATGCCTGCCGCTGCTGATCGACAAGGCCCGCGATGCACGGCCCGGGGATGTGCATGCATTGGCCAGCCGCCTGGTGCAGACCTTGCGCGGCAAGCGCAACAGCGGTGTCGTGGAAAGCCTGATTCAGGAGTTCTCGCTTTCCAGCCAGGAGGGTGTAGCGCTGATGTGTCTTGCAGAAGCCTTGCTGCGCATTCCGGATCGGGCTACGCGGGATGCGCTGATCCGTGACAAGATTGCGCACGGCGACTGGCGTTCGCATATGGGCGAGTCATCTTCATTGTTTGTCAACGCCGCGACCTGGGGGCTGTTGCTGACAGGCCGCCTGGTTGCCGTCAATAGCGAGCAATCGCTGTCGCGCGCGCTGACCCGCATGATAGGCAAGGGTGGCGAGCCGCTTATCCGCAAGGGCGTCAATATCGCCATGCGCATGATGGGCGAGCAGTTTGTGGCGGGACAGACGATTTCTTCAGCGCTGGCAAACAGCCGCAAGCTTGAAGAAAAAGGCTTTCGCTATTCCTATGACATGCTGGGCGAGGCTGCAACCACCGCAGCGGACGCTCAGCGCTACTACACGTCTTACGAGCAGTCCATTCATGCCATCGGGAAAGCTGCGCAACATCGTGGCATATACGAAGGGCCAGGCATTTCCATCAAGCTCTCAGCCCTGCACCCACGCTATTCGCGAGCCCAGCGCGATCGTGTCATGGCCGAGCTGTTGCCCAGGGTACTGGAGCTCGCCCGGCTGGCTCGTCGCTACGACATTGGCCTGAACATCGATGCCGAAGAGGCAGACCGTCTTGAGCTGTCGCTGGACCTGCTCGAGGCGCTATGCTTCGATGCGGACCTGTCCGGCTGGAACGGTATAGGATTTGTCGTTCAAGCCTACCAGAAGCGCGCGCCCTTCGTGATCGACTACCTGATCGACCTGGCGGGGCGAAGCAACCATCGCCTCATGGTGCGGCTGGTCAAAGGGGCGTATTGGGACACCGAGATCAAGCGCGCACAGGTGGAGGGCCTTGAGGGATATCCGGTCTTTACCCGCAAGATACATACCGATGTGTCCTACCTGGCCTGCGCCCGCAAGCTGCTGGGCGCGCCCCAGGCCGTATATCCCCAGTTTGCCACGCATAACGCCCGTACGCTGTCTTCGATTTATTACATGGCGGGGCAGAACTACTATCCGGGTCAGTATGAGTTCCAGTGCCTGCATGGCATGGGTGAATCGTTGTATGAGCATGTCACCGGGCCGGTTGCGCAAGACGGGCTGAATCGCCCCTGCCGCATTTATGCGCCGGTGGGATCGCATGAAACACTGCTGGCCTATCTGGTGCGGCGCCTGCTTGAAAACGGCGCCAATACCTCGTTTGTCAATCAGATCGGCGATGAGTCGATAGATGTGAATGTGCTGGTTGCCGACCCGGTCGCCGCGGCGGAGCGCGTGCAGCCTCTGGGGGCGGGGCACGACAAGATACCTTTGCCGTGCGATCTCTACCGGCAGGCCGACGGACGCCAGAACTCGGCCGGCATAGACCTGAGCAACGAGCATCGCCTGGGGTCGCTCGCGTCGGCGCTGCTTGGCAGCGCGCAGCAGTCATGGCGCGCCATGCCTCTGCTGGCCGAGGACGGTGTTCAGTGGCGCGATGACAAGGCCCAGGCTGTGCTCAATCCCGCGGATCACCGCGATGTGGTCGGGCATGTCATCGAAGCCAGCGAGGACGATGTGGCCAGGGCGCTGGAGGCCGCCGCACATACCGCGCCGATCTGGGCCGCCACTCCCGTGGCTGACCGCGCGCGCTGCCTGCTGCGCACCGCCCAGATACTGGAAGACGACATGCAGCCGCTGCTTGGGCTTATCGTGCGCGAAGCAGGAAAATCATTGCCCAACGCCATTGCCGAAGTGCGCGAAGCGGTGGATTTTCTGCGCTATTACGCTGCCCAGATCGAAAGCAGTTTCTCCAATGACAGCCATCGCCCCTTGGGGCCTGTGCTTTGCATCAGTCCCTGGAATTTTCCCTTGGCCATTTTCACGGGTCAGGTGTCGGCGGCGCTGGCTGCCGGCAATACTGTGCTGGCCAAGCCCGCCGAGCAAACCAGCCTGATTGCGGCGGCAGCTGTGTCTGCCATGCATCGGGCGGGCATTCCTGCAGGCGCCGTGCAACTTCTGCCCGGTCGCGGCGAAAGCGTGGGCGCCGCGCTGGTGGCCAGCCCTGCTGTGCATGGCGTGCTGTTTACCGGCTCGACCAGCGTAGCCCACCAGATTTCACGCCAGTTGGCTGAGCGGCTTGATGATGCGGGCCGGCCCATCCCGCTGATCGCGGAAACAGGTGGCCTGAACGCCATGATTGTGGATTCGTCGGCATTGGCCGAGCAGGTCGTGGCGGATGTGCTTGCCTCGGCCTTTGATTCCGCTGGGCAGCGCTGTTCTGCGCTGCGCTTGCTGTGCGTGCAGGAAGACTGCGCAGACCACGTGCTGGGCATGCTGCGTGGCGCACTGCAGGAACTGAGCGTCGGCAATCCCGACCGCCTTGGCGTGGATGTTGGTCCGGTGATTGACGCGCAGGCGCAGTCAGGCATCGTCGGCCACATCGACACCATGCGTGAGCAGGGGCACGTTGTCGACCAGGTTGAGTTGAGCCCGTCCTGCCGCTACGGATGCTTTGTGCCGCCCACCCTGATCGCGCTGAATCAGGCGCAGGAACTCAAGCAGGAGGTGTTCGGTCCTGTGCTCCATGTCCTGCGCTACCGGCGCGATAACCTCGATCAGCTTGTCGATGCCATCAATGCTTCCGGTTACGGACTGACCTTTGGCGTGCACACCAGGCTCGATGAAACCGTGGCCAAGGTGTCCGAGCGCATCCATGCAGGGAATATTTATGTCAACCGGAATATCGTCGGCGCCGTTGTGGGCGTCCAGCCTTTCGGCGGCGAAGGTCTGTCGGGCACGGGGCCCAAGGCGGGCGGTCCTTTGTACTTGCTCAGACTGCTCAGCCGTCATCCGGACGGATTGCCGGTCGCCCTGTCGGCCAAAGGACGTTCCGGGCAGGCGCTCACCTTGCCGGGCCCGACGGGGGAGACCAATCTATACCGGACGGCGCCGCGCGGCAGCGCGCTGTGCATTGCCGCGACCGAGGCGGGCGCACGGGCACAATATACGGCCTGCGCGGAGACCGGTAACCAGATGCGGCTGCTCGATACCCCAGCCGCACGCGCCTGGATGAAGAGCCTTGACGATGCCACAAGCAAGCTCGTGCAGCTTGTGCAGCGGGAGGACATCGAAACAGGTGATTACCAGGCGGTGCTGTTCGAAGGTGACGGCGACGCCTTGCGCGAGCTGAACCGGACAGTCGCCGGACGGCCAGGGCCTATCGTATCTGTGCAGGGGCTGACCAGCGAAGATATTGCAGCAGGCCAGATCTATCGCGTGGAGCGCCTGCTGCGCGAAGTGTCCGTCAGCATCAACACGACGGCCGCCGGCGGTAACGCCAGCCTCATGATGATAGGTTGACGTTGGGCCGCGCGTGCACAAAACGGAGGCCGGGCTACTGCCTGGCCTTCAGGATCAATATTCATTATTAACCCATTGCAGCACCTCTGGATACATCGTGAGCAAAGTGCCACGATGCGGCCGGATTTTTATACAACATAACGGAGATTATTATGCAATCCATCACTGGATTTAAGCTCATCGCCGCAGTTGCAGCGATTGCCGGCGGCCTGGCGGCAGGCACGGCGCAGGCTGCCGATACTGAGGTTGTGCGCCTGGGCTTTGCCGCCCCATTGACCGGCCCGCAATCGCACTATGGCGAGGACATGAAGAACGGCCTGACACTGGCACTTGAAGAAGCCAACAAGCAGAATATTCAGCTTGATGGCAAGACAGCCAAGTTCGAACTGGTCTCGCGCGATGATCAGGCGGATCCGCGCACGGCGGTGCAGGTTGCGCAGCAAATCGTGGACGAAAACGTGGCCGGCATGCTGGGCCACTTCAACTCCGGTACTACGATTCCCGCGTCCCGCGTGTATAACGATGCAGGCCTGCCGCAGATCGCCATGGCCACGTCACCCGAATATACCCAGCAGGACTACGACACCACCTTCCGCATGATGACCAGCGATACGCAGCAGGGCGCGGCGGATGGCGAGTTCATCGTCAAGGATCTGGGTGCGAAGAAAATCGCCTTGATTGATGATCGTACCGCCTATGGCCAGGGGCTGGCGGACCAGGTTGCCAACGCCGTGAAAGCGAATGGCGGCGAAATCGTGGCGCGCGAATACACCACGGACAAGGCCAACGATTTCACTGCGATTCTCACCAATATCAAAGAGAAAAAGCCGGATGCCATTTTCTTCGGTGGCCTGGATGCACAGTCTGGCCCGATGCGCCGCCAGATGGTTACGCTCGGCATAGAGGCACCGCTGGTCTCGGGTGAAATGACACGCAGCGACACCTTCCTGAAACTGGCGGGCAAGGCCGCCAATGGCACCTATGCTTCGCTGGCGGGGGTGCCGCTCAAGCAAATGGCCAAGGGCGAAGCCTTCGAATCGGCATACAAAGCCCGCTTTGACAAGAATCCGGGCGTCTATGCGCCGTATGCCTACGACGGCGCGTGGAACATGATCACGGCCATGAAGGAAGCAGGTTCGGCCAAGCCCGCAAAGTATCTGCCCAAGCTTGCAGCCTTGCACCGCTCGGGCGCTACCAGCGACAACATTTCCTACGACAAGCATGGCGATCTGAAGGAGATCTCGGTCACCATCTATGAAGTCAAAGATGGCAAATGGGAAATGGTCAAGACCATGGTGAGCAGCGCCAACTGATCGGGTGCTTTCTTTCACGGACCGGCCTGCGCGCCGGTCCCCTCATCGGGTCATAAGTTATGGACATCCTTTTACAGCAGCTCATTAACGGGATAACCGTGGGCAGTGTCTATGCGTTGGTTGCGCTGGGCTACACCATGGTTTACGGCATCATCGGGCTGATCAATTTTGCACATGGCGATGTCGTCATGGTTGGCGCCATGCTCGCCACCACATTGGTGGTCAGCTTTGTCGGCGGCGATGCCGGCAGCATGCCCGCCTGGATGGCAGTCGGCGCGGCGATTCTGCTGGCCATTCCTGCCTGCATGGCGGTAGGCTGGATCGCCGAACGCTATGCCTATCGGCCTTTGCGCCGCGCTCCGCGTCTGGCAGCGCTGATCACGGCGATCGGGGTGTCCATCATCATCCAGAACCTTGCCATGATGATCTGGGGGCGCAACTACCTGAGCTTTCCTCACATCATCGAACCCAATATCTTCCAGATCGGCGGCGCCCGCATCAGTTTGCTGCAGATCATCATCATTCTTTCGGCGATGGTAATCATGGCCGGCTTATTGCTGGTCGTCCATCGTACGCGTCTGGGAACCGCCATGCGTGCCACCGCGCAGAACCGCGAGGTGGCGGGTCTGATGGGCGTCAATATCAACACAGTGATCTCCGCCGCCTTTCTGATCGGCTCCGCGCTGGCGGCCGTGGCGGGCGTCATGGTCACCACGTACTACGGCGTGGCTCAGTACACCATGGGTTTCATGCTGGGGCTCAAGGCGTTTACCGCTGCGGTGCTTGGCGGCATCGGCAATCTGGGAGGCGCCATGCTGGGCGGCCTCCTGCTGGGCATTATCGAGTCATTGGGCGCGGGCTATATCGGTGATCTCACCCACGGCGTCTTCGGCAGCAATTATCAGGATGTGTTCTCGTTTATCGTGCTGATTCTTGTGCTGGTGTTCAGGCCATCCGGACTGATGGGCGAACGGGTAGGAGACCGCGCATGAACCACGACATGACACAGCGACGCAGCGTTCCCGCCAGAGTCTGGCTGGGTGTTTTCCTGTTCGGCATCGTGCTGGCGGTGCTGCCTTTCCTGTTGGGCACTTTGGGGCAAAGCTGGATACGCACGCTTAATTTTGCCCTCATCTATGTAATGCTGGCACTCGGGCTGAATGTGGTGGTGGGTTTTGCCGGACTGCTTGATCTGGGGTATATCGCGTTCTACGCAGTGGGCGCCTATGTGTGGGCTCTGCTGGGGTCGCCTCATTTTGGCTTGCACCTGCCTTTCTGGGTAGTGCTGCCCGCTGGCGTGCTGCTGGCCGCCTTGTTCGGTGCCTTGCTTGGGGCGCCCACTCTGAAGCTGCGTGGCGATTACCTGGCGATAGTCACGCTCGGTTTCGGTGAGATCGTGCGTATTTTCATGAATAATCTGGATGCGCCCATCAACATTACCAACGGACCCCAGGGCATCAATCGCGTCGACACGTTTTCGGTGGGCGGGTTTCTGTTCGGCCGTTCCCAGGAGATTCTGGGATTTCGCATTACCGGACCCGAAAAGTATTATTACCTGCTGATGCTGTGCGTGCTGATTATCGTGATCATATGCGTACGGCTGCAGAATTCCCGCATCGGCCGGGCCTGGGAAGCGGTGCGCGAAGACGAAGTCGCCGCCAAGGCCATGGGCATCAATACACGCAATATCAAACTGCTGGCCTTTTCCATGGGCGCGAGCTTTGGCGGAGTTGCCGGGGCGATGTTTGCCTCGATGCAGGGTTTTGTCAGCCCTGAAAGTTTCAGTCTGACAGAATCCATCTCTGTGCTGTGCATGGTGGTGCTGGGCGGCATGGGCCATATTCCGGGTGTCATTCTCGGTGCGGTGCTGCTGTCGGTCTTTCCCGAGGTGCTGCGGGCTGTTGTCGTGCCTTTGCAGCAAACGATATTCGGCGACGTGGTGCTGGATCCAGAGGGAATACGCATGCTGATGTTTGGGTTCGCACTCGTTCTGGTAATGATATTCCGTCCTGCCGGTCTGTGGCCCTCCGCGCTGCGGCGTCGCGAGCTGGCCGGCACGCGCAAGGAGCAGGCATGAGCACACAGCACGCCCAGGTCAACGCGGATGCGCGTTCCATGCCTGACCTCCTGTTGGTCGCAAGCAAGCTGAGCAAGCGTTTCGGCGGACTGCAGGCCTTGTCCGACGTCAGCTTTTCTATCTGCAAAGGCGATATCTATGGCTTGATCGGCCCCAACGGCGCCGGCAAGACCACGCTGTTCAATGTCCTGACCAGCCTGTACATACCAGAATCCGGCTCCTGCAATTTCATGGGGCATCAACTGACCCGGCTCAAACCTCATGAAATCGCCATTGCCGGCATTGCCCGGACCTTTCAGAACATCCGGCTCTTCAGCAATCTGAGTGCTATCGAAAATGTCATGATAGGCCGGCATATCCGGACGCGGGCGGGCGTATTCGGCGCGGTCACCCGCAACCGCGCAACGCGAGATGAAGAGGCTGCAATCCAGCAACGGGCCCATGAGCTGCTCGATTATGTCGGCATTGGACATCGGGCCAACAATCTTGCCAGTTCGCTGCCCTATGGAGACCAGCGCCGCCTCGAAATAGCCCGTGCGCTCGCGACCGAGCCGGCGCTTCTGGCGCTGGACGAGCCGGCCGCCGGCATGAATGCGTCCGAGACGGTGGTCTTGCGCAGGCTGATCGAAAAAATACGCGACGATGGCATTACGGTCCTGTTGATTGAACATGACATGAAGCTGGTGATGGGCCTGTGCAATCGGGTGCTGGTGCTCGAATACGGCAAGGTGCTGGCCGAAGGCAAGCCGGCGGATGTACAGCGCAATCCCCGCGTGATCGAAGCCTATCTGGGAGCAGGGGCGGGAGACCATGCAACGACGCCGGGCGAGCATGCCATGGTCAGCGGCGCGGCGGACAGGCCGCGGGCAGACGACGAAGACAAGGAAGCACAATGAGCGCAAATGAAATCCTGCTCGATGTCCGCCAACTGGAAGTGGCTTACGGCGGCATACGCGCAGTGCGGGGCCTGGACCTGCAGGTCCGGCAGGGTGAGCTGGTGAGTCTGATCGGTGCCAATGGCGCCGGTAAGAGTACAACGCTGCGAGCCATATGCGGGCTGGTGCCGGTCGCAGGCGGCGATATTCTGTACGATGGTGTCTCCATTACCGGCGGGCAGTCCTATCAGCTGGTGCGCAAGGGCCTGGTCATGGTGCCCGAAGGGCGCGGCATTTTCGGCCAATTGACGATTGCCGAGAATCTTGCGATGGGCGGCTATACACGCAAGGACAAAGCCGCTGTCAGACACGATACCGAGCATGTCTTTACATTGTTTCCGCGCCTGGCCGAGCGCCGCAACCAGTCTGCGGGTACGCTGTCGGGCGGCGAGCAGCAAATGCTGGCGATGGGCCGCGCAATGATTTCCCGTCCTCGCATGCTGCTGTTGGACGAGCCTTCGATGGGGCTGGCGCCTTTGATGGTCGAAAAAATCTTCGAGGTTGTCCGCACCATTGCCCAGGAGGGCGTCACGATTCTGCTGATTGAACAGAATGCCAGGCTGGCGCTGGAAATAAGCCAGCGGGCCTATGTAATGGAATCGGGGCAGATTATCCTGGACGGCCCCTCGGCGGGATTGCTGGACGACCCGAAAGTACGGGCCGCCTATCTTGGCGAGGAAACCTTGGTCTAGTTGCGGCCAGTGCTGCCAAAGCCGCCCGCGCCGCGGGCGGTGTCGGCGAATTCGTCGACAATATCGAATTCAACCTGCTGTACGGGCACGACAATCAGCTGGGCGAGTCTTTCCATGGGTTGCAGCACGAAGTCTTCCTGGCCGCGATTCCATACCGATACCATCAACGGCCCCTGGTAATCCGAGTCGATCAGGCCGACCAGGTTGCCGAGCACGATGCCGTGCTTGTGGCCCAGGCCGGAACGGGGAAGTATCATCGCCGCATAGGCAGGATCCGCGATGTGTATGGACAGCCCCGTAGGCACCAGCTCAGTGGCGCCGGCGGGCAGGCTGAGCGGCTGGTCCATGCAGGCGCGCAGATCCAGCCCGGCTGAGCCGCCGGTGGCATACGCAGGCAGATAGTCGTTCATGCGGGGGTCAAGGATCTTCAGCGCGATTTTTCTCACGATTAGGGCTCTTTCAGCGTGGTGGTAGGAAGGGGGAGGGCGCGTGGCCGGCGTATCGACTCAGGACTTGTGTTCCTGGCGACGCCTGCGCAGCATGGACCTGGCCACCCATATGGCCAGGATGATGGACAGCACCCCGGCAAGCACGGCGCCGGAATGGCTGTCGTCCACGGACTGCATGCCGCGGCCGGTGAGGTATCCGGGCAGGAGCATCAGGGGCAGCCAGGCAATCGCGGATGCCACATTCGCGATCTGAAAACGGTGCTGCCGCATTCCCATCATGCCGGCCATTGTTGGCGCGATGGAGCGCAAGGGGCCCAAAAAACGACCGGCAAATACGGCCATTGATCCATGCCGCATGAAGAGCAGCCGGGTACGCGCGACGGCGCGGCGCTGTTGTTTCAACGGCCAGCTGCGAAGCAGGGCCGGGCCCAGCCAGCGGCCGATAAAATAAGAGAGAGCATCCCCTACAACGGCGCCGGCGATGCCCCACAGTAGTACGGGGCCGGGCTCCACGACGCCGCTGCCTATGAGGCCGCCCATGACCAGCATGACCACAGACGCGGGAATAATAATACCGATGATCAGCAGCGACTCGCCCAGCGTAAGCAGGGCAAGCACCGGACCGGCGTATTCATGATTCGCTTCGACAAAGGCCAGCAGGGGTTGCAGGTATTGGTTCATAAACGTTGAGCGTCAAGGGGAGGGCGTGTGGGCAAGCCTGCGCGCAATGCCCTGCACCAGTTGTCGTGCCGCGTGAAGTTTGGGCTGGCTTGGGAATGCTTCCTCACCCGTGTCGTCAAACAGCACCAAGGCGGTGTCATCCGCTTCCATGGCCTGCTGGGCGAGATTGCCCACCAGCAAGGGTACACCCTTGCGCAGGCGTTTTGCCTGTGCATGCTCGCTCAGGTTTTCGGTTTCGGCCGCAAAGCCCACACACCAGGGGCCATCGGGCAGGGCGGCCACTTCGGCGAGAATGTCCGGATTGGGGGTGAACTCAATGGCTGGAGGCTGGCCCGCCTGTTTCTTGAGCTTGTGCGCACTCGCATTGGCGACGCGCCAGTCGGCGACAGCGGCGACGGAGATGAAAATATCGGCCGCCTGAACTTCGTTCATGACCGCCGCGTGCATCTGCTGTGCGCTGCGCACGTCAATGCGCGCAATGCGATAAGGCGAAGGCAGCGCAGTGGGCCCGGATATCAGTACAACTTGCGCACCCGCTTCACGTGCCGCGCGTGCGATGGCATAGCCCATTTTGCCCGAGGAGCGATTGGTAATCACGCGCACAGGATCGATATCCTCGGAGGTAGGGCCTGCGGTAATGACGACACGTTTGCCGGCCAGCTGCTTGGGCTGGAAAAAATCGATCAGGGCTTCGAGCAGTTCCAGGGGCTCGAGCATGCGGCCGCTGCCGGTTTCACCGCAGGCCTGGCTACCCTCGGCGGGACCCAGCACAGTTGCGCCATCGGATTGCAGCAGCGCAATGTTGCGCTGGGTAGCGGGGTGCAGCCACATTTCGCGATTCATGGCGGGGGCGACCAGCAAGGGGCAGGCGCCCTTGGCAATACACAGTGTGGAGAGCAGGTCGTTGGCCATGCCCTGCGCCAGCCGCGCGATGAAATCTGTGCTGGCCGGGGCGATGAGAATGGCGTCCGCGCCGCGCGTCAGATTGATGTGGGCCATATTGTTGGGCACACGGCTGTCCCAGGTATCCTGGAACACCGGCCGCCCGGACAGTGCCTGCATGGTGACCGGGGTAATGAACTGAGTGGCCGCTTCGGTCATGACGACGTCCACCGTGACGCCTTCGTCCTGGGCGCGGCGCAGGAACTCGGCGACCTTGTAGCAGGCGATGCCGCCGGTCAGTCCCAGTACGATACGTTTGTTTGCGAGTTCTGCCATGAACACATGCGCTCTGGGCGCCCGGAGAGAGTCAGGATGTGGTGCCTGCGCGGCGACGTTCGCGCCGCATGCGCAGAAGCTCGTCAAGCACCAGCAGGACGGCACCGCAGCTTATTGCAATGTCCGCGATGTTGAATGCTGGGAAATACCAGTCATGCCAATAAAATAACAGAAAATCAATGACATGCCCGTGCTGCACGCGATCTATTACGTTACCGAGCGCCCCTCCCAGTATGCAGGCCAGCGAGGTGCAGAACAGCGTCTGCCCGGGGTTGCGGCGCAGCAGGTGCACAATCAGCCCCGCGGCGGCCAGTGCGATCGCCGTGAACAGCCAGCGCTGCCAGCCTGTACCGTCGGCCAGGAAGCTGAAGGCCGCGCCGGGATTGTAGAGCAGCGTAAAGTCAAAGAACGGCAGTACATGCAATCGCTCGCCATAGCTCAGCGCACTGTCGAAATAGACTTTGACGATCTGGTCCAGAATGATGATGAGCAGCGCGCAGAGCAGCCAGCTCGCCAGGCGGCGGTTCCCCGGGCGGGGGCGCATCTGGCCGTCGCCTGACGGTTTGTCGCGCGCAGCCATTTGCATGGGCGCCGGATCGCGCGGATGGCTGGGTCTGGTTTCAGGCATACAGGCGCGGCTCGCCCAGGCCGAAGAGATTCTCGACGCAGCGTCCGCACAGCGTCGGATGAGCCTTGTCGATGCCGACATCAGTGCGATGGTGCCAGCAACGGTCGCATTTTTCGGCCTGTGTCGGATGGACGTCTATGCGTGGTTCGCCGACTGCGCGATGCAGGCTGGCACGCGAGACAATCAGCACGAAACGCAGGTCGTCTTCGAGGCTGGCCAGCAGATCGTAGTCGTCGCCGTTTGCGTGAATATCGATTTCGGCGGCCAGGGAGGAGCCGATGTCGCCGCGGGCGCGGACTTCCTCTATCCGTCGCATGGCGTCGGCGCGGATCTCACGAAGGCGTTTCCATTTGTCGACCAGTTGTTCAGTGTTCGCCTGGCCGGGCAACTGATGGAACAGCTCTGTGAAAATGGTGCTGGTCGTGGCGCCGGGATGCAGGTTCTTCCAGGCCTCTTCCGCCGTGAAGGACAGAATGGGCGCCATCAGCTTGAGCAGGCTGTGCGTGACACGATAGATGGCCGTCTGGGCAGAACGGCGCGCCACGCTGGTTTTGCCCGTTGTGTACAGGCGGTCTTTCAGAACATCCAGGTAGAAGGCGCCCAGATCCTCGGAGCAGAAAATCTGCAGGCGGGCGACCGCCGGATGGAATTCGTAGCGCGAGTAGAAGTCGAGCACCTCTTGCTGCATGTTTGCCGTCATGGCGATGGCATAGCGGTCGATCTCGAGCAGCTTGTCCATCGCAAGCGCATCGCTGTCCGGATTGAAGTCGTGCAGATTGCCCAACAGGAACTTGAGCGTATTGCGAATGCGACGATAACCTTCGACGACGCGCTTGAGGATTTCGTCAGAGATGGACAGTTCGCCGGAGTAATCGGTGGAGGCGGTCCACAGGCGCAGGATTTCGGCGCCCAGCGAATCGGAAATTTTCTGGGGGGCGATGACATTGCCGACCGATTTGCTCATCTTGCGTCCCTGGCCATCTACCACAAAGCCGTGCGTCAGCAAGGCCTTGTAGGGTGGGCGGCCATAGAGCATGCAACTGGTGAGCAGGGATGAGTGAAACCAGCCGCGATGCTGGTCCGATCCTTCCAGATAGAGGTCCGCCGGCCATTGCAGCATGTCGGCGTGCGAACCTTTGAGTTCCTTGTCCTTGCCACCCAGTACGGTGGCATGCGTGCTGCCGGAATCGAACCACACATCGAGCGTATCGCGGTTCTTCTCGTACTGGCTGGCTTCGTCGCCCAGCAGGTCTGCGGGATCCAGCGACTGCCAGGCTTCTATACCCTGTTTTTCCACGCGCTGCGCGATCTGTTCGAGCAGCTCTACAGTACGCGGATGCAGTTCGCCTGTTTCCTTGTGCACAAAAAAGGCCATGGGGACGCCCCACTGGCGCTGACGCGACAAGGTCCAGTCGGGACGATTGGCGATCATGGCGTGCAGACGGGCCCGGCCCCAGGCGGGATAGAACTCGGTGTTTTCCACGCCTTCGAGCGCAGTTTCTCGCAACGTGCGCCCTTGCACCGGTTGGCGGTCCATGCCGGCAAACCACTGGCTGGTGGCCCGGTAGATGACAGGCGTCTTGTGGCGCCAGCAGTGCATATAGCTGTGCGACACCATTTCCGTGTGCAGCAGGCTGCCCGCGAGTTTGAGCGCTTCGATGATGAGCGGATTGGCCTTCCAGATGTTCAGGCCGCCGAACAGCGGCAGGCTTTCTACATAGCGGCCATCGCCCATGACCGGATTGATGATGTCGGCATCCTGCAGGCCATGCTGCTTGCAGGAGACGAAGTCTTCCACGCCATAGGCGGGCGCGGAGTGGACCACGCCGGTGCCGGTATCGAGCGTGACATAGTCGCCGAGATAGACTGGTGATTTGCGGCGGTAGCCTTCGTGCGCTTCGTACAGCGGGTGCCTGAACTCCAGCCCCGCCAGTGCTTCGCCCTTGACCGTGGCGATTACCTTGCCCGAGAGCTTCCATTCGTCCAGACAGGGTTGCACGCGCTCCGTGGCCAGCAGCAGCATTGGTCCGGTAAGGCGCGGCTCGTCCAGCCTGACCAGCGAATAATCGTGCTCCGGATGCAGGTTCAGCGCCTGATTGGCAGGTATGGTCCACGGGGTGGTTGTCCAGATGACAATCGCGCCGTCGTCAACCTCAGGCAGTCCAAAGATCTGGGCCAGCCTGGCTTTGTCGTCAAACGCGAAGGCCGTATGGATGGAAGGATCCTTGCGGTCGGCGTACTCCACCTCGGCTTCGGCCAGCGCCGAACCACAATCAAAGCACCAGTTCACGGGCTTTAAGCCGCGAAAGACAAAGCCATTCTCGATGATGCGCGCCAGCACACGCAGCTCGTCGGCTTCGTTGCTGAAGTTCATGGTGAGATAGGGGTTGTCCCATTCGGCCAGTACGCCCAGGCGTTTGAAATCCTTGCGCTGACGGTCGATCTGCTCAAGCGCATAGGCGCGCGCCTTGGCCTGGACCTCGGCAACCGGCAGATGCTTGCCGTATTTCTTTTCGATCTGGATCTCGATGGGCATGCCGTGGCAGTCCCAGCCGGGCACATAGACGGCATCGTAGCCCGCCATGTTGCGGCTCTTGACGATGATGTCCTTGAGGACTTTATTGACGGCATGGCCAATGTGGATATCGCCGTTGGCGTAGGGCGGCCCGTCGTGCAGCACGAATTTCTCGCGGCCTTTGCTGGCTGCGCGTATGGCGGCGTAGACCTTGTTTTCTTCCCAATCGGCGATCCAGCCGGGTTCGCGCTTGGCGAGGTCTCCCCGCATGGGGAATGGAGTGTCGGGCAGATTAAGGGTGTTTCTATAGTCCATGGAGGGCGAAATAGTCGCGAGCGCATTGCGCATCGTTGTCGATGGCGGCGATCATTGTGGGAAGATCAGGGAATTTCTCTTCGTCTCTCAGGTACTCGAGAAATTCAATACATGTGAGTTTACCGTAAGCGTCCAGCTGGCAGTCGAACAGGTGGGTTTCGAGCATCAGGCGCCCACCCTGCATAACGGTGGGGCGTACGCCCAGGCTGGCCACGCCGTTGATGGGCACAGACCCGAGGCCGTGCGCGCGCACGACATACACGCCCGAGCGCAGCGCGCACTGGGGTGGGGCCGCCATGTTCAAAGTGGGGTAGCCTATGCTGCGGCCCAGCTTCTGTCCATGGATCACATGTCCGGTAATGCGATAGCGATGGCCCAGGAGATGCTCGGCATGCTGCAGTTGGCCAACAGCCAGTGCGGTGCGCAGTTCCGAGCTGGAGATGCGATGCCCGTGTTCATCTTCGATGTCGGCGATGGTTTCCACCTCGAAGCCAAGACGCCGGCCGGCGCGGCGCAACAGATCGACATCGCCGCTGCGCTTGTGACCGTAGCGAAAATCTTCGCCCACCAGCAGCCAGCGCGTGGCCAGCCCGCGCACCAGCAACTGCTCGATGAAGTCTTCGGCAGACATGTCGGCCAGACGTTGGTCGAAACGTTCCAGCACGACCTGACTGATGCCGTGGGACGCGATATCCACCACCTTGTCGCGCAGGCTGCTTACCTGAGTGGGAATGAGCTCGGGCCGCTGCCCGCGTCGGGCGAAATACGCGCGAGGATGGGGCTCGAAGGTCATGACGGTAGGAGCCAGGGCCTGCCTGTCTGCTTCGTCGCGTACGCGACGAAGAATGGCCTGGTGTCCGCGGTGGACGCCGTCGAAATTGCCGATCGTCACGGCGCTGGGACAGGCTGTGTCGTGTCGGGGCAGGGTGCGATAGAGGGTCAGGGTGTCATTCACAGCCGAGAGTTTACAATTTTGTCTCGAATTACTCAGGAATTATCGTCTTGGACGCACAAATAAATCCCGGCTGCCGCCTCGTCGTGCTCATTTCTGGCCGGGGATCCAATATGCAGGCCATCGTCAATGCGGTGAATGCGGCCAGCCACCTGGGCCTGCCGGCCCAGGTGTGCGCAGTCATCGCCAACAAGCCCGATGCCGCCGGCCTTGCGTGGGCGCAGGAGCAGGGCATAGAGACGATTGTGGTTCCGCACCGCGACTACGCAACGCGCGAGGCCTTCGATATAGCGCTGGCAGCCGCGATCGATGCCTATCAGCCGGACTATGTACTGCTGGCTGGTTTCATGCGGGTATTGACGCCGGGCTTTGTCGAACAATTCAATGGCCGCCTTATCAACATACACCCCTCTCTGCTGCCGGTTTTTCCGGGCCTGCATACCCATCAGCAGGCGCTGGCCACGGGTGTGCAGTGGCACGGATGCACTGTACATTTTGTTACTCCGGTGCTGGATCACGGGCCCATCGTGGCGCAGGGCATGGTGCCCGTCCTGGCCGATGACACACCGGACAAGCTTGCCGAGCGTTTGCTGGGTGTGGAACACCGTCTTTACGCGGACGTGGTACGCTGGCTGATTGAAGGGCGGGTCCGGTTGGATGCCATGCAGCGCGTCCAGGTCCGCGGCGTTGCCAGCCGCGCCTTCGTCCTGACGCCTGCGGGCGTTGTTTCTTCGGAAGAATTTCAATGAGCGATAGAGAACAGTCCCGCAAGGGTGGGGCGCGATCGGGTGCGAGCGACGCCGGACGTGCCAGGCGCCAAGCGGGCAAGGCGCAGACGGGCAAGGCGCAGACGGGCAAGGCGCGGCATGAAAGCCGGGCCGCCGCACCGGGCGGCGACAAAGTCGCCCCCAGCCGGCCTTATGTCGTGGGTGCAGCGCGTATCGAGCAGGTTCGCGGCGTGCTTGGCGAGGCGCTGCAATGGGAGTATCCGGCCGATGCCGTGCTGTCTCACTGGTTCAGGGCGCACCCCAAGCTGGGCATGCGAGATCGCGGCGAGGTGGCCGAAGCCGTCTTCGACGTGCTGCGTCATTTGCGCCGCTATCGGCAGTACGCCGAGAGCGGTTTTGGTCCGGCAGCCCGCCGGCTGGCCATTCTGGGTCTGGCATCGGTGTTGCAGCGGTCCGTGCTGGATGCTGGTCTGGAGGAGAACGAGCGGCAATGGCTGGAGCATGTGCTGAGTATTGACACGGCGAGTCTGCCGCGCGCGATCCGTCATAGCGTGCCGGACTGGCTGGACGAGCGTTTGTCGGTCCTGGAGGACAGCGACAGCCTGGTGGAGGCGCTGAATCAGCCTGCTTCGCTCGACATCAGGGTCAATCCGTTCAAGGCTGACCGCGATGAAATTCTGGCGCAACTGCGCGAGGGGCCTGCGGCCCGCTTTGACCCCCAGCCCACGGAATATTCGCCCTGGGGGATACGCATGAAAGGCCGGCCGGCCATCAACCGCTGGCTGCAATTCGAGAATGGGCTCATCGAGGTGCAGGACGAGGGCAGCCAGATACTGGCCGCCCTGGTTGCGCCCCGGCGCGGCGAAATGATTATTGACTACTGCGCGGGCGCAGGGGGCAAGACCTTGCTGATCGGCGCCCTGATGCGCTCCACGGGGCGCCTGTATGCCTTTGATGTGTCGGCGGCCCGGCTTGCGCGCGCCAAGCCGCGTTTTGCCCGCAGCGGCCTGTCCAATATCGTGCCGGTGGTCATCGACCCGGACAACGATCAGCGCGTCAAGCGCCTGCGCGGCAAGGCGCAGCGGGTGCTGGTGGACGCGCCCTGCAGTGGATTAGGTACTCTGCGGCGCAATCCTGACCTCAAATGGCGGCAGCATCCGGGCTCGCTGGATTCGCTGCGCGATACGCAGGCCAGCATCCTGCGGCAGGCCGCAAGCTGTGTCGCTCCGGGCGGACGGCTGGTATATGCCACCTGCAGCATTCTGCCGGAAGAGAACGAAGATCAGGTTGAGCGATTTTTAAAGGAAAATCCGGGCTTTATTCAGCTGGATGCGTGCAAAATAGCAACAGATCGTTGTAAAAAACTGACGCTGGAGGGAACTGCGCTCAGAATGCGGCCCGACCGTCACGGCACAGACGGCTTTTTTGCCGCGGTACTCGAGCGTGCAGCGCTACAGGCTTGATTTATATTAAAACTAATTTGAAATTTCCCTGTCATAAGGGGTGCAAGTGGGCTAAAATTTTTAATGTCATAACATGAGGCCTCAAAAAGGTTTATGAACCAAATACTTAATTTCGTGGCAGGCGGCATTCTCCATCTTTCATGGTGGCAGCTTGTAGTCGTCACGCTCGTGCTTACCCATATCACCATTGTGGCGGTAACCGTCTTCCTGCACCGCAGCCAGGCTCACCGCGGGCTAGACCTGCATCCCGCCGTCATGCATTTCTTCAGGTTCTGGCTCTGGATGACCACGGGCATGGTGACCAAGGAATGGGTTGCCATCCACCGCAAGCACCACGCCAAGGTCGAGCGCGAAGGCGATCCTCACTCGCCTATGGTGTTCGGTCTGGGCAAAGTGTTCTTCCGTGGTGCTGAACTGTATCGCGAAGAAGCGACCAATCCCGAAACGCTCAAGCGTTACGGCCACGGCACGCCGGACGACTGGATGGAGCGCAATGTATATAGCCGCCACAGCCTGTTGGGCGTGCTCATCATGCTGGGTATCGATCTTGCCTTGTTCGGTGTGATTGGCGTCACCATCTGGGCGGTGCAAATGGCCTGGATTCCCTTCTGGGCGGCCGGCGTTGTCAACGGCGTGGGCCACGCCTGGGGCTATCGCAACTATGCCAGCCCGGATACCAGCACCAATGTGTCGCCCTGGGGCATCATCATCGGCGGCGAAGAGCTGCACAACAATCACCATGCCTACGGCACGTCGGCCAAGTTCTCCACCAAATGGTACGAGTTCGACCTGGGCTGGTGCTATATCCGGATCCTGAGTGCATTCGGGCTCGCCAAGGTCAAGAAGCTGGCGCCCAAGCTCAAGCTTGAGCCTGCAAAAGCCGCAGTCGACGCCAGCACGCTGCAGGGTGTCATCACGCACCGCTACGAGATCCTGGCGCGTTATGCCGACATCGTCCGCCATGCCGCCTCCGAAGAGCTTGCACGGCTTAAGCCTACGCGGGTGGAAGGCAGTCCGAACTGCAACTATTCCGTCCTGCGTCGCTGCAAGGATTGGCTGTGCCGCAGCGATGATGCACTGGCGCCCGAACAGCGCGCCGAGGTGGATTCCCTTCTGGAACATAACCAGTCGCTGTCCACGCTGGTGCAGATGCGCCGCGAACTGGCGCGTGTCTGGGAAAGCTCCAGTGCAAGCAGCGAGCAGCTTCTGGCTGACCTCCAGGCCTGGTGCCAGCGTGCCCAGCAAAGCGGCATCGCCAGTCTGGAACAGTTTGCGTATCGGCTACGCCGCTACGCGGCATGATAGAAAGTCTAAACCCGCAGCAAAGCCTTGCAGTAACGCTTCCCCCTGAACATGCGCTGGTCCTGGCCGGCGCAGGAAGCGGCAAGACCCGGGTGCTTACCACTCGGATGGCCTGGCTGATACAAACCAGCCAGGCCAGTCCCTACGGCCTGATGGCAGTCACCTTCACCAACAAGTCGGCGCGCGAAATGCTTACGCGCCTGACTGCCTTATTGCCCATCAATACGCGTGGCATGTGGGTAGGAACCTTCCATGGCCTGTGCAACCGCTTGCTGCGCGCGCACCATCGCGACGCAGGCCTGCCCCAGACCTTTCAGATTCTCGACAGTGCCGACCAGTTGGCGGCGATCAAGCGGCTGATCAAAGGCGCGGGCATAGACGACGACAAGTTTCCGCCGCGCGATGTCCAGCGTTTCATTAACGGATCCAAGGAAGAGGGGCTCAGGCCAGGCAATGTCGAGGCCTGGGATGCTTACAGGCGCCGGCTGGTCGACATCTATACGCTTTATCAGGAGCAGTGCGAGCGGGAAGGCGTGGTGGATTTCGCCGAACTGCTGCTGCGTGCCTATGAGCTGCTGCAGCGCAACGCGCCGATCCGTGAGCATTACCAGCGCCGATTCCAGCATATTCTGGTGGATGAGTTCCAGGATACCAATGCGCTCCAGTACCGTTGGCTGAAACTGCTGGCCGGTGGCGGTGCCGCGATTTTCGCCGTGGGTGACGATGATCAGTCCATCTATGCCTTCAGGGGCGCCGATGTCGGCAATATGGCCGACTTCGAGCGCGAGTATGCGCACGGCAATGTGATCCGCCTGGAACAGAACTACCGCTCCTACGGCCACATTCTGGATTCCGCCAATGCGCTGATTGCTCATAACTCGGCCCGCCTGGGCAAAAACCTCTGGACAGAACAGGGCGAGGGCGAGCCGGTACGAGTGATCGAGCAGCCCTCGGATCAGCTCGAGGCACAGTGGATACTGGACGAAATCAAAGCATTGATCAATGACGGTCGCCTGCGTCGCGAAATTGCCGTGTTGTATCGCAGCAATGCCCAATCGCGCATCATCGAACATGCGCTGTTTTCCGCAGGAATCCCGTACAAGGTGTACGGCGGCCTGCGCTTTTTCGAGCGGCAGGAAGTCAAGCATGCGCTGGCCTATCTGCGCTTGATGGACAACCCCCATGACGACACGTCCTGGCTGCGCGTCGTTAATTTTCCAACTCGCGGCATTGGCGCCCGCACGCTGGAACAACTGGCCGATGTCGCCCGGCAGCAGGGAAGCAGTCTGTTTCGCGCCGTGCCCATGCTTTCCGGCAAAGGCGGCACCAATCTGGCCAGGTTTGCCGAGTTGATCCAGCAAATGGCGCATGAAGCCCAGGTGTTGACACTGCCCGAACTGGTCGAGCACGTCATTCATCACAGCGGACTGCTGGCGCACTATCGGAATGACCGCGAGGGCGCCGAGCGACTGGAGAACCTGCAGGAGCTGGTGAACGCTGCTGCGGCGTTTACTGCCGAAGAAAATTTTGATGGCTTTGCCGCCGGACGTATTCCTGAGCTGGTCGCAACGCCGGCTTTGGCGGCAGGCGCCTCGCCCGCAGGCAATGAAACAGGCTCAGGTGTACAAATGGGACCGGAGGCGGGTCCCATGTCTCCGCTGGCTGCGTTTCTCACACATGCTTCCCTGGAGGCTGGCGACAACCAGGCCCAGGCGGGTCAGGATGCTGTTCAGCTCATGACGGTGCACTCGGCCAAGGGTCTGGAATTCGATTCCGTTTTTATCACCGGCGTGGAAGACGGCTTGTTTCCACACGAGAACAGCCTGCTTGAAGCGGCAGGGCTGGAAGAAGAGCGGCGGCTCATGTATGTGGCAATCACGCGCGCGCGGGAAAGACTCTATCTCACTCTGGCCCAAAGCCGCATGCTGCACGGCCAAACGCGTTACGCCATGCGCTCTCGTTTCCTGGATGAAATTCCTGCCGAACATCTCAAATGGCTCACGCCCAGGGAAGGGCGGGCGCCTGTCCGGGAGCATGCCTGGAGCGGTGCGTTCCGGCGCGGCGGGGACGCCTATAACCGGCCTGACAGCGGCAGCTTCGCCCCGCGTATGCCGCGCATGCAGACCAGCGGCGTAGTCGTCGGTGACAAGCAGTTTCGCATTGGTACCGGTGTACGCCATCCCAAATTCGGTGACGGCACCGTCATCGGATTGAGTGGCGTCGGCCAGGATGCCCAGGCGCAAATTCAGTTTCGCGATGTCGGCACCAAGACACTGGCGCTGGGTGTAGCCAAGCTCGAAGTGTTGGCTGGCTGACTACTCGATCTCCTCGAGCTCCTGCTGGAGCTCGAGCCATTGTTCCTCGTGGCTGGCCATGCGCTTGGTGAGCTCGCCATGCTCGGCCATGACCTGCTGGCGTTCGGCGCGACGCTCGTCGGCATAGAGGCCGGCGTCGGCAATCACCGCATCCAGTGCGTTCAGCCGCGTACGCAGAGTCTCCATTTCGGCTTCCAGCTTGCTCACCTTTGCTTCCAGCGGTTTGCGCCGGGCAGCCAGGCGCTGCCGTGTTTCGGCATCCAGGCGCCGCTGCTGCTTGCGGTCCAGTTGGGCGTCGCCGGTAGCCTGGGCGTCCTGACGCGCTTCAGCCCTGGCCTCGGCGCGTACGTTTGCGTTGCGGGTGGACAGCCAATCGCGGTAGTCCTCGAGGTCGCCGTCGAACTCGGATACTCGCCCGTCGGCCACTACCCAGAAGTCATCCACGGTTGTTCGCAGCAGATGTCGGTCATGAGACACCAGCAGCACGCTGCCTGAAAACTCGGCAAGTGCGGTAGCCAGTGCTTCGCGGGTGTCGACATCCAGGTGATTGCTGGGCTCATCCAGCAACAGCAAATTGGGCTTCTGCCAGACCACCAGCGCCAGAGCGAGCCGGGCCTTTTCGCCGCCGGACATGGGGGCGATGCGGCTATTGACGGTGTCGCCGCTGAAGCCGAATCCGCCCAGGTAATTGCGCAGTTCCTGTTCTCGCGCCTGTGGGGCGAGACGTGCCAGATGTTGCAAGGGTGTGGCGTCCAGGTCCAGCATGTCGAGCTGATGCTGCGCAAAATAGCCGATTTCCAGGCCTTTGGAGGCCAGGCGGGTACCGTCCAGCGGCGCCAGTTCGCCCGCCAGTGTCTTGATGAGCGTGCTTTTGCCGGCGCCGTTTACGCCCAGCACGCCGATGCGGCTGCCGCCACGCACCATGAGCTGGACCTTTTCCAGGATGGGCAGGGGCTGTCCGTCCTCGTTGCGGTAACCCGTGGTGAGTTTGTCCAGGGTAAGCAGCGGATCCGGCATGCTGAGTGGTTCGGGGATGCGGATATCGATGCCGGACTCGGCCTGCAGCGGCGCCAGAGTTTCCATGCGGGCCAAGGCCTTGACGCGGCTTTGAGCCTGCTTGGCCTTGGTCGCTTTGGCCTTGAAGCGGTCGATAAAACTTTGCAGGCGCGCGGTTTCGCGCGTTTGTCTGTCCCAGGCCAGACGGGTCTGGCGCAGGCGTTCGGCGCGTTGGGTCAGGAAGTCCTGATAGCCGCCGCGATAGCGCACCAGTTTGTTCTGGTCAAAATGCAGAATGATGCGCGCGACTGCATCGAGAAACTCGGTATCGTGGGAGATCAGCAGCACCGTTCCCGGGTAGGCGGCCAGCCAGCGCTCCAGCCAGAGCATGGCGTCCAGGTCCAGGTGATTGGTGGGCTCGTCGAGCAGCAGCAGATCGGAGGGCGCCATCAGTGCACGCGCCAGGGCCAGGCGCATCTGCCACCCACCGGAAAAACTGCGCACGGGCTGCATCCACTGTGCGGGTGCAAATCCCAGCCCGGCCAGCAGTTGTTCGGCGCGGGAAGGTGCACTCCATGCGTCTGCTTCGATCAGGGCGGTTTCGAGTTCGGCGATACGCTGCCCCTCGGTATCGGGGGTGCCCGCGCGCTCGGCCTGCAGCGCGCGCAAATGTGTATCTCCGTCGATGACGAATTCGCGTGCCGGCATGGCGTTGTCGCTGATTTCCTGCTCAACGCTGGCAATGCGCCAGCCGGGTGGAATAGCCAGCGAGCCGGCGTCTGCGTCAAGGCGGTTCTGAATCAGCGCGAACAGTGTGGATTTGCCTGCACCGTTTTTTCCGACAATGCCGACGCGCTCACCCGGGTTGATGACGAAGTCGGTTTCATCCAGCAAAACCTTGACGCCACGGCGCAAGGTGAGTCCTGCAGCCCGTATCACTACGTCAATTGCTCCCGTGTCAGCATCAGTATCTGGTCCTCGGTGTTTTCCGTGCTGAGCCACACCGGATCGAGCGTTGGAAAGGCTTCTATGAAGTTCTGATATTCGTTGCCGATCTCCAGTACCAACATGCCCTCCGGCGCCAGGAAGGCCGGTGCCTCGTCCAGCAGTCGACGTATCAAATCCATGCCATCGTCGCCGCCAGCCAGCGCCTCGGTGGGCTCGTGACGGTATTCCGGAGGCAGATGCTCCATAGAATGATTATTGACATAGGGCGGGTTGCAGATGATCAGCTTGTACTCACACTGCGGCAATTGATCAAAGAGATCGCTGCAATGCGTGGCGATGCGTCCGTCCAGCCCCGAGAGTTCAATATTCTGATCGGCTACCTCGAGGGCGTGCTCGGACAAGTCCACTGCGTCGACCTGAGCGTTGGGGAAGGCCAGCGCGGCCAGAATGGCCAGGCAACCTGAGCCAGTGCAGAGGTCCAGGACGAAATCAATCTCGTCTGGTTCGGCAACCCATGGCGCCAGGCCGTCGGACAAAAGCTCGGAAATAGGCGAGCGGGGAACGATGACGCGCGGATCCACGACAAAGCGATGTCCTTGCAGCCAGGCTTCGCCCGTCAGGTAGGCGGCGGGGATGCGTTCCGTGATGCGTCGTTCAAGCAGCTTGAGAAAGCGTTCACGCTCTTCGGGCAAGACGCGGGCGTCAAGATAGGGCTCCAGCGTATCCAGCGGCAAATGCAGGGTATGCAGCAGCAGGTAGGCAGCCTCGTCCCAGGCGTTGTCGCTGCCGTGACCGAAAGAAAGCTGTGACGCATTGAACCGGCTGACTGAATAGCGCATCAGGTCGCGCAGTGTGAATAGCTCGGTTTGGGCGGATTCGTACATACGTTCTCCAGTCAGCGCGTGGGCAGGAGTTGTTCCAGCGTGCGCCGGTAAATATTCTTGAGCGGTTCCAGTGTATCGATCAGGATATGTTCGTTGACCTGGTGAATGGTGGCGTTAAGGGGGCCGAACTCGATCACCTGGGGGCACATTTTGGCGATAAACCGCCCGTCAGAAGTGCCGCCTGTGGTCGATAACTGCGTATCGATGCCGGTTTCGGCGCGTATCGCTTCGGACAGCGCCGTGCTCAGTTCACCGCGTGGGGTCAGGAAGGGCTCACCGCTCAGTGTCCAGTCCAGCTCGTAATCGAGACCGTGAGCGTCCAGGATCGCCAGGACGCGTGTTTTCAGGGACTCGGGCGTGCTGGCGGTGGAAAAGCGGAAATTGAAGTCCAGCACAGCAGTGCCTGGCACAACATTGGTGGCGCCGGTTCCTGCGTGCAGGTTGGATATCTGGAAGGTGGTGGGCGGAAAGTATTCATTGCCCTGGTCCCAGACGCAGTCCGTCAGGTCGACCAGTGCGGGTGCGACAAGATGGACCGGGTTGCGGGCCAGGTGCGGGTAAGCGACATGCCCCTGTTTTCCCTTGACGATCAATTTGCCCGACAGGGATCCGCGCCGGCCATTCTTGACGGTATCGCCCAGGTGGTCGACCGATGTGGGCTCGCCCACGATGCAATAGTCCAACGTTACGCCGCGCTCGGCCAGGGCCTGGCAGACCTTGACCGTGCCGTCGACGGAGGGGCCTTCTTCGTCCGCCGTGATCAGCAGCGCTATGGAACCGCCGTGATCGGGGCGGGCCGCGATGAATTCTTCTGCGGCCACCACAAAGGCGGCAATAGAGCTTTTCATGTCGGCCGCGCCGCGCCCGTACAGTTTGCCGTCGCGCTCGGTTGGAACAAAGGGGTCACTGTCCCAGCGCTCCAGTGGTCCGGTGGGTACGACATCCGTATGGCCGGCAAAGACCAGCAGGGGGCCGGCACTGCCGCGCCGGGCCCAGAGATTGGTGACGTCGCCGAAGGTCAGGTGTTCGCAGTCAAAGCCCGCGGCCAGCAGGCGCTGGGCGAGGGCCTGCTGGCAGCCATGGTCCACCGGCGTGACGGAGGGGCGGGAGATGAGGTCGCGCGCAAGCGCCAGGACGGCGGATTCCGGCATCAGGCCCTCAGCAGGTCGTTGATGCTGGTCTTTGCGCGGGTTTGTGCATCCACGCGTTTGACGATGATTGCGCAGGCGAGGCTATGGCTGCCGTCTGCCGAAGGCAGCGAACCGGGCACGACCACCGAACCGGATGGAATGCGGCCGTAGGTGATGTTGCCGCTGGCGCGGTCGTAGATCTTGGTGCTTTGCGACAGGAAAACGCCCATGGCCAGCACGGAGTTCTCTTCCACGATCACACCTTCGACCACCTCGGAGCGGGCGCCGATAAAGCAGTTGTCCTCGATGATGGTGGGGTTGGCCTGCAGCGGCTCAAGCACGCCGCCGATACCGACGCCGCCCGACAGGTGCACGTTCTTGCCGATCTGTGCGCAGGAGCCCACGGTGGCCCAGGTGTCGACCATGGTGCCCTCGTCGACATAGGCGCCGATATTGACGTAGGAGGGCATCAGGACGACATTGCGGCCGATGAAGGCGCCGCGACGGGCGACAGCGGGCGGCACGACGCGGAATCCGCCCTGGGCGAAATCGTCGGCACCATAGTTGCTGAACTTGGTCGGTACCTTGTCGTAGAACTGCAGCGGCGCCTGACCCATGACGGCATTGTCTTCGAGGCGGAAGGACAGCAGGACGGCCTTTTTGATCCACTGATGAACCACCCAGTCGCCGCCGGTTTTCTCGGCGACGCGCAATGTGCCCGCATCCAGGCCGGCCAGCGTTGCCTGCACGGCGGACTGGACGTCGTCATGGCCCGATGTCGGTGAGAGTTCGGCGCGGTTTTCCCAGGCCTGTTCAATAATGGTTTGCTGGTCTGTAGTCATGGCTGTCTTGTAATGATGGGTTACAGGAGAAAAATAAGCGCGGGCATCACAGCTGCCGGCATCGGAACAATAACAAATCTGGCGCGGTATGCGCAGCGGCGTTGTCTCAGGCCTTGTTCAGGAACTCGGCGATGCGCCCGGCTGCTTCGATGCAATCGGCCTTGGGTGCAACGAGCGCGATACGCACGCGGCCGGCGCCAGGGTTGACGCCGTGAGCCTCCCGCGCAAGATAGCTGCCAGGCAGGGCGGTAACACCCGTGGCCCCGTAAAGCTCGCGCACAAAGCTGGCGTCGTCGCCCGGCGTGCGGGCCCAGAGATAGAAGGAAGCCTGCGGCCAGTCGACGCCCATGAGCGGACCCAGCACAGGTACGACGGCCTGGAATTTTTCGCGGTACAGCCTGCGGTTTTCGACGACATGGCTTTCGTCCTGCCAGGCTGCGATGCTGGTGTCGGAGACCACGGCGCTCATGGCGCTGCCGTGGTAGGTGCGGTAGAGCAGATACTGCTCGATCAGGCGGGCGTCGCCTGCGACGAATCCCGAGCGCAGGCCGGGCACGTTGGAGCGTTTGGACAGGCTGGAGAAGCAGACAAGGTTGCGGAAATCCGGGCGGCCCAGGCGCGCGGCGGCCTGCAGGCCCCCCAGGGGCTTGTCTTGTTCGTTGAAATAGATTTCGGAATAGCATTCGTCGGACGCAATGGCAAAGCCGTATTCGTCCGATAGCGAGAACAGGGTGCGCCAGTCGTCCAGCGACATGACATTGCCCGCCGGGTTGCCGGGCGAGCAGACAAACAGCAATTGCGTGGTGCGCCAGACGTCGGCGGGGACGGACGACCAGTCGTAGCCGAAGCCGAGCTCGGCCTGGGCGTTGATGAAATACGGCCGGGCGCCTGCCAGCACGGCTGCGCCTTCGTATATCTGGTAGAAAGGGTTGGGGCATACAACCGTGGCGCCGGCGCCGGGGTCTACGACGACCTGGGCGAAGGAGAACAGGGCTTCGCGCGAGCCCAGCACCGGCAGCACCTGGGTGTCGGGGTCGGGACGGGCCATATCGTAGCGGCGGGCAATCCAGTCGGCGATGGCGGATCTGAGGACCGGATCACCCTTGGTCGGCGGGTAGGCAGACAGGCCGCCGGTGGCCTGCTGCATGGCGGCGGTGATAAAAGGTGGGGTCGGGTGCTTGGGCTCGCCTATGGACAAATTGATGGGCGTGAGCTGCGCCGCGGGGGTGTTGGCCTGGGCTAGCAGAGCCCGAAGCTTGGCGAAGGGGTAGGGCTGCAGTGCGCTCAGGTGAGGATTCATGTATGCGGCGTGCCTATGGGCGCCGCGCGCGTTTTGGCGCCGCGGCGCGAAAAACAAAGATTCCGTATGCCCCCGGTATTGCCCCGCACGGCTACCGAAAGCCTTCGGGCAAGCCATGTCATGGTGCGAACGGAGAGACTCGAACTCTCACACCTCTCGGCGCCAGAACCTAAATCTGGTGCGTCTACCAATTCCGCCACGTTCGCTGGGGATAGCCTGCCATTATAGCTGTTTTTGCCCCTTTCGTAATTTTATGCAGCCCCTTTGCCGACTGTATTATCCGCAGGCGCCGTCAGGCGATGGCTGGGGCGCGTGACCGGGTAATACAGTGCGCGGCCAGGGGCGCCAATATCGGATCGAAGTTTCCGGTAAAATGTCCCGTTTACTTCTTCAATTTCTCATTTAAATAGGTACCTAATGCAGCCCGAGGTTGAAATTCTGTCCGGCCTGGAGCGCCGTGTTGATCTCGCGATTTCGATCGCTGATATTGAAAAGCAAGTCCAGGCACAACTGAAGCGCGTCGCCCGTACTGCCAAGGTTCAGGGCTTTCGCCCAGGCAAGGCGCCACTGTCCATGATCGAGCGCAGCCATGGTCCCGGCATCCGCTACGACGTCATCAATGCCGAAGTCGGCCGTACGCTGGACAAGGTCATTGACGAAGCCAAGCTGCGCGTAGCCGGTACGCCCAATCTTGAGCCCAAGACGGAAGGCGTTGACGAAGGCAGCATGGCTTTCTCCGCTACTTTCGAGGTCTATCCCGAGGTGCAGGTGCCCGATTTGTCCACGCTTGCCGTCAAGCGCGCCAAGGCCGAGGTCAGCGATGCCGACGTGCAGCGTACGCTGGACATCCTGCGCAAGCAGCGTGCCACCTACACGCCCGACCCGGAGCGTGCTGCCCAGGACGACGATCGCGTTACGCTGGATTTTGTCGGCACGATAGACGGCGAAGCCTTCGATGGCGGCAGCGCTGAAAAATTCCCCTTTGTACTGGGCCAGGGCCGCATGCTGCCCGAGTTCGAGACTGCCGTGCGCGGTCTGAAGGCAGGCGACACCAAGACTTTCCCGCTGACATTCCCTGAAGAATACGGCAGCAAGGAAGTCGCCGGCAAAACCGCCGAGTTCAAGATTACCGTTACTGAAGTCGCGCAAGCTGTCTTGCCCGAAGTCAATACGGAATTCGCCAAGTCGCTCGGCCAGGCCGAAGGCGATGTCGACAAGCTGCTGGCTGACATCCGCGCCAATATCGAGCGGGAAGTCAAGTCCCGTCTTCAGGCCCGCACCAAGGGCAGCGTCATGGATGCCCTGGCAGCCGCCAGCACCTTCGATGTACCCAAGGCGCTGGTCGAGAACGATGCCCAGGGCCGTGTTGCCGCTGCGCGCGAAGAACTCAAGCAGCGCGGCGTGCCCAATGCCGAGTCGGTGCCTATTCCTGTAGAGGCATTCACTGCAGAATCCGAGCGCCGTGTTCGCCTGGGTCTGCTGGTTTCCGAGCTGGTGCAGACCGCCGACCTGCAGGCCAAGCCTGAGCAGGTGCGCGCCCGCATCGAAGAGTTCGCCCAGAACTACGAGCAGCCTGCGCAGGTTGTGGCCTATTATCTGTCCGATCGTCAGCGCCGCGCCGAAATCGAGGCGATTGTGCTGGAAGACAATGTTGTTGCGCACGTGATCGCCAATGCCAAGGTTGAGGACGAAGACGTTGCTTTTGACGAACTCATGGGGACTAACTAAATGACAGTATCGCGATTTACCGATTTTTACGCATCCATGCATGGCGGGGATTCGGTAACCCCGACGGGGTTGGGCTACGTGCCCATCGTGATCGAGCAGTCGGGCCGCGGCGAGCGGTCCTACGACATTTACTCCCGCCTGCTGCGCGAACGCGTCATCTTCTTTGTCGGACCGGTCAACGACCAGTCCGCCAATCTCGTGGTCGCGCAGTTGCTGTTCCTGGAGTCCGAGAATCCGGATAAAGACATCTCGCTGTACATCAACTCGCCCGGCGGTTCTGTGTACGCGGGGATGGCTATCTATGACACTATGCAGTTCGTCAAGCCTGATGTCTCCACGCTGTGCACGGGGCTGGCTGCCAGCATGGGTGCCTTCCTGCTGTCCGCGGGCACCAAGGGCAAGCGCTACACCCTGCCCAATTCCCGCATCATGATCCATCAGCCTTCAGGCGGCACGCAGGGGCAGGCGTCGGATATCCAGATCCAGGCCCGCGAGATTCTGAGCCTGCGTGAGCGGCTCAATGCCATTCTGGCCGAGAATACCGGCCAGCCTGTGGCGCGCATTGAAGTGGATACCGAGCGTGACAATTTCATGTCGGCCGAAGATGCGGTATCGTATGGTTTAGTAGACAAAGTACTGGTCTCTCGCACTGACCAGGCGTGAGCGGCCAACAGGTCGACGGAATAAGCCTCACGCTCCGTCGTGATTACCCGACAGGCAGCCTTGTGCATGCCCTGTCCACTGAACTGAAAGAGTTTTATGCCCGAAAAAAAAGGATCGGCGGACGAAAAAACCTTGCGCTGCTCATTCTGCAATAAAAGCCAGCATGAGGTGCGCAAGCTTATTGCCGGACCCTCGGTATTTATTTGTGATGAATGCATAGACTTGTGCAACGACATCATCATCGAAGAAAGCCAGGAAGCCGCGCGCGACGCTATACGCAACGAACTGCCCACGCCGCAGGAAATCAAGACATTTCTTGACGGATACGTGATCGGCCAGGACATTCCCAAGCGCAATCTTGCCGTAGCGGTCTACAACCACTACAAGCGCATACGCTACGGACAGGTCAAGGGCGACGACGTAGAACTCTCAAAAAGCAATATTCTGCTCATCGGGCCGACCGGTTCGGGCAAGACATTGCTGGCGCAAACGCTGGCGCGGATGCTGGACGTTCCTTTCGTCATGGCCGATGCCACCACCCTGACTGAGGCGGGCTACGTCGGTGAAGACGTCGAGAATATCGTCCAGAAGCTGCTGCAGAACTGTAACTACGATGTAGATAAGGCGCAGCGCGCCATTATTTACATCGATGAGATCGACAAGATTTCGCGCAAGGCCGACAACCCTTCCATCACCCGCGATGTTTCCGGGGAAGGCGTGCAGCAGGCGCTGCTCAAGCTGATCGAAGGAACCGTCGCCTCCGTGCCGCCGCAGGGCGGACGCAAGCATCCCAACCAGGATTTCGTCCAGGTCGACACGACCAATATCCTGTTTATTGTTGGCGGGGCATTTGACGGGCTGGAAAAAATCATCCGGGATCGCACGGAGCGCTCCGGTATCGGGTTTTCGGCCTCTGTAAAAGCCAAGACCGAGCGAGGCGTAGGCGAGCTTTTCGCAGAAGTCGAACCAGAAGATCTGATCAAGTTCGGTCTTATCCCTGAGCTTGTCGGCCGTCTGCCTGTAGTGGCTACGCTGGAAGAGCTCCAGGAAGACACTCTGGTCCGTATTCTGACCGAGCCCAGGAACTCCCTGATCAAACAGTTCCAGAAACTGTTTGAAATGGAAGAAGTCGAGCTTGAGGTGAGGCCGGGGGCCTTGGCCGCCATTGCCAAGCGCGCCATCAAGCGCCGTACGGGGGCCCGGGGCCTGCGTTCCATTGTCGAGCTGGCCTTGCTGGGCACCATGTACGAACTTCCTTCCCAGAAGGATGTCAAACGGGTTGTGCTGGATGAGAATGCCATTACCGGGCAGGGTTCGCCCATTCTCATCTATGAAGATACGGCCGAACCGGGCGCGCGGCAGTCTGCCCCTGTCAAAAAGCTTAAAGACGCTGCGGCCTAGGATTTACGCGCATCGTTTTTTTCCAAGCAGCCATGTATGCTTAACCTTGAAAATCTGGCAATCGCCTCTATTTATACCTACAGGTAGAGCTGAAAAGGGAGGCTTCGGCTTCCCTTTTTCATCTCAAGGTAAATTTTAAGGAAATTACTATGTCTGCGAGCCAGATTCTTTCTGATGTACCCACGGACCTGCCCTTATTGCCTCTGCGCGATGTGGTGGTGTTTCCGCACATGGTGATTCCCCTGTTTGTTGGCCGGCCGCGTTCCATAAAGGCCCTGGAACTGGCGATGGAAGGCGGCAACAACATTATGTTGGTGGCCCAGAAATCCGCCGGCAAGGATGATCCCACTCCCGATGATCTGTACGAAATAGGTTGCGCGGCCAGCATTCTGCAGATGCTCAAGCTGCCGGACGGCACGGTCAAGGTGCTGGTCGAGGGCGTGCAGCGCGCGCGCATCCAGAGCGTTTCTGATGCTGAAACGCATTTCATGGCGGTTGTCTCCGCCGTTGAGCCTGAAGCAGAGCAGGGCGCCGAATCCGAAGCGCTGCGTCGTGCCGTGGTGGCCCAGTTCGAGCAGTACGTCAAGCTCAACAAGAAAATTCCGCAGGAAATTCTCACGTCGCTGACAGGCATCGACGATGCCGGTCGCCTGGCCGACACCATTGCCGCCCATCTGCCTCTCAAGCTGGAGCAGAAGCAGCAAATGCTGGAGGTTACCGGCACCTCCGCCCGCCTGGAAAATCTGCTCTCGCAGCTCGAATCCGAAATCGATATTCTTCAGGTCGAAAAGCGTATCCGCGGCCGCGTCAAGAAGCAGATGGAAAAAAGCCAGCGCGATTACTATCTGAATGAGCAGGTCAAGGCCATTCAGAAAGAATTGGGCGAAGGCGAAGACGGCGCCGACCTCGAAGAGCTCGAAAAAAAGATCGAGGCCGCCCATCTGCCCAAGGATGCACGCAAGAAAGCCGATTCCGAGCTCAAGAAGCTCAAGCTGATGTCGCCCATGTCGGCAGAGGCAACGGTGGTGCGCAATTACATCGATACGCTGATCGGCCTGCCTTGGCGTAAAAAGAGCCGTATCAACAACTCCATCCCCAATGCCGAAGAGGTGCTCGACGCCGATCACTATGGCCTCGAAAAGGTCAAGGAGCGCATTGTGGAGTACCTGGCAGTGCAGCAGCGCGTCGAGAAGCTCAAGGCGCCGATACTGTGTCTGGTCGGCCCTCCGGGTGTTGGCAAGACGTCGCTGGGGCAATCCATTGCGCGTGCCACCAACCGCAAGTTCGTGCGCATGGCATTGGGCGGTGTGCGGGACGAGGCCGAAATTCGTGGCCATCGTCGCACCTATATCGGCTCCATGCCTGGCAAGATTCTGCAGAACATGACCAAGGTTGCCGTGCGCAACCCTCTGTTCCTGCTCGACGAAATCGACAAGATCGGCGCTGATTTTCGTGGGGATCCCTCGTCGGCGCTGCTTGAGGTGCTGGATCCTGAACAGAACCACACCTTCCAGGATCACTACATCGAGGTCGATTTTGATCTGTCGGATGTGATGTTCGTGGCAACCAGCAATACCCTGAACATTCCGCCAGCGTTGCTGGACCGCATGGAGGTCATCCGGCTGTCCGGCTACACCGAAGACGAAAAAGTACATATCGCCTTCGATCACCTGCTGCCCAAGCTCATGAAGAACAACGGCGTGCAGGATGGCGAGCTGACGATTGAAGAGTCCGCCATCCGCGACATCGTGCGCTATTACACGCGGGAAGCGGGCGTGCGTGCGCTGGAGCGCGAAATCAGCAAGATTTGCCGCAAGGTCGTCAAGCAGTTGCTGGGCAAGAATGCGACAGGTGTTGCCAAGGGCCGCAAGGCGGCGCCTGCGCAGGTCGTCGAGAACGTGGTGGTCACGTCCGAAAATCTCAATGATTTCCTGGGGGTGCGCCGTTTCAACTTTGGCCATGCCGAGAAAGAGAACAAGGTGGGACAGGTCACTGGCCTGGCCTGGACGGAAGTGGGCGGCGACTTGCTGACCATCGAGGTTGCGGACATGCCTGGCAAGGGCGTGGTGCTGCGCACAGGTTCGCTGGGCGATGTCATGAAAGAATCGGTCGAGGCAGCACGCACGGTGGTGCGCGCACGTGCCCAAAAATGGGGCATCGCCAACACGGCATTCGAAAAACGCGACCTGCATGTCCATTTTCCGGAAGGGGCAACCCCTAAAGATGGTCCCTCAGCGGGTATCGCCATTACCACGGCCATGGTGTCTGCGCTGACCGGCATTCCGGTGCGGGCCGATGTCGCCATGACAGGTGAGATCACGCTGCGTGGCGAGGTGCTTGGCATTGGCGGCCTCAAGGAAAAACTGTTGGCGGCGCATCGCGGCGGCATCAAGACGGTGATGATCCCTGAGGAAAACGTTAAGGATCTGGCGGATATTCCAGACAACGTCAAGAATCAGCTGGAAATCATCCCCGTGCGCTGGATAGACCGGGTGCTTGAGGTGGCATTGCAGAATATGCCTACTCCGCTGTCAGATGAAGAGGTTGCGCGGCTGGCGGCGGAAGCCGTTGCCACAGCCAAGAAACCTGGTGACGCATCGGATGGTCTGAGGCACTGATGTAATGCTGCTGTAGGGCTTTGATGCCCGCGCGCTGGAGTCAGCTCTGGCGCGCGGGTATTTTTATGGTGCGTCCGCGATGCGCATTGATTAAGTGTGCGAGATCAATGTAATGGCGTGCTGCGTATCAGCCCTACCGCGATGCCTTCAAGTGAGAAGTCGTCGTCGGGCGTGACGATGATGGGCTGGAAATCAGGGTTTTCGGGAAGCAGTTCGACATGCCTGCCGTTGCGTGAGAAGCGCTTGACGGTGACATCGTCGCCCAGGCGGGCAACGACAATCTGTCCGTTGCGGGCTTCGGGGGACCTGCGCACGGCGAGCAGGTCGCCATCGAGAATGCCGGCATCGCGCATGCTGGAGCCCTGCACGCGCAGGAGGTAGTCGGGGGTCTGACTGAAGAGAGCGGGCTCGATGCCGATTTCGCGTTCTACGTGCTCGGCGGCCAGTATGGGGTGGCCGGCTGCCACGCGGCCCACCAGGGGGACCAGCAACTGGGCCAGCTGTGAGGGAGAGATGTCGGGAGCGCTGGGCATGAGGTCGGTGAGCCGTATGCCGCGGGAAGCGCCCGCTGTGAGCTCGATGGCGCCTTTGCGGGCCAAGGCCTTGAGGTGGTCTTCGGCTGCGTTGGCGGACTTGAAGCCGAGCGCGCGAGCGATTTCGGCGCGGGTAGGCGGAAAGCCGGTGCGAGCAATTTCGCTGCGAATGAGATCGAGTATTTGCTGCTGACGTGCTGTGAGCTTGACGGCCATGATAATCCAGACTGTATTTATATACAGTCTGGATTCTGCAACAATTCGCGATAAAGATCAAGGCCTGGACAAGATAACTGCGTTGGGCGCAGTTGTGGCCGGTCTGGGAGCGTCAGGGCGTCAGGCCGATAGCAGCGCTGCCGCATGGCGACAACGCTGCTGTTGAGCACTACAGGACGGCCGCGATCGCGTTGGCCACGTTGTCGATGTTGCCGCTGTTGAGTGCGGCAATGCAGATTCGCCCGCTGCTCACCGCATAGATGCCATGCTCGTCGCGCAGGCGGTCCACCTGCCCGGCGTTCAGTCCGGAGTAGGAGAACATGCCGCGCTGCGACAGGACGAAGCTGAAGTCCTGTTGCACGCCCTTGGCCTTGAGCTTTTCGACCAGTTGCGAGCGCATGCTGCGGATACGTTCGCGCATGCCGGCCAGTTCGTCGACCCAGAGCTGGAAGAGCTCAGGTGTGTTGAGCACCGACGAGACGATCATGCCGCCGTGCGTGGGAGGGTTGGAATAGTTGGTGCGGATGACGCGCTTGAGCTGGCTGAGGACACGCCCGGATTCTTCGCGGGATGAGCAGACCAGCGTCAGGGCGCCGACCCGCTCACCGTACAGGGAGAACGACTTGGAGAATGAGGAGCTGATCAGCATGGTGAGATCGCGCTTGGCGAACATGCGTACCACGGCTGCGTCTTCGTCGAGGCCGTCGCCGAATCCCTGATAGGCGATGTCCAGGAAGGGGACCAGGTTACGTTCGCGCACGGTATCGGCAATCTGCTCCCATTGCTCGAGTGTGGGGTCCACGCCGGTGGGGTTGTGGCAGCACGCATGAAGGACGACGATGGTCTTTTCGGGCAGGGCTTGCAAGCCTGCAAGCATGCCGGCGAAATCAAGGCCATGCGTGGCCGCATCGTAGTAGGGGTAGGTGTCGACGGTAAAGCCGGCTGCCTCGAACAGGGCGCGGTGGTTTTCCCAGCTGGGATTGCTGATGGCGACTTTGGCGTCGGGGAGCAGCCGTTTGAGGAAATCGGCGCCCAGCTTGAGCGCACCGGTGCCGCCCAGGCTTTGCGCCGTGAGGACGCGGCCCGAGCTGATCAGCTCGGAATCCTTGCCCAGCAGCAGGCTCTGGGCGCCGGTGTTGTAGCCTGGGATGCCATCGATAGGCAGGTAGCCGCGTGCGGAATGGGCTTGCACGAGAGCTTCTTCGGCCTTGCGGACGGCATCGAGCAGCGGGACGCGGCCGTTGTCGTCGTAATACACGCCGACGCCAAGATTGACCTTGTTGCTTCGGCTGTCGGCGCCGTATTGCTCGTTAAGGCCCAGGATGGGGTCGCGCGGTGCGAGCTCGATAGATTCGAAAAGAGAAGTCATGGGGGTGGGGAAACGTGTGGTAGGAGAAACTTTTGACATTAGTGTGATAATAAAGGGCTTACCCTTTAAGTGTCCAGTAACAGGCCCGGCATGAATGCACCCGCTCCCGGTTTTATCGAGTATCCGAATAGCCCGTTCAGGCTTTATCAGCCATATCCGCCGGCCGGCGACCAGCCGCAGGCCATCAGCACGCTGATCGAGGGCATCAACGACGGCCTGATGTACCAGACGCTGCTGGGCGTGACCGGCTCGGGTAAAACCTACACGATGGCGAATGTCATCGCCCAGTCGGGCCGGCCGGCCATCGTGCTGGCGCCCAATAAAACGCTGGCAGCCCAGTTGTACGCCGAAATGCGGGAGTTCTTTCCCCGCAACGCGGTGGAATATTTTGTGTCGTATTATGACTACTACCAGCCGGAGGCCTATGTCGCCGCACGGGATCTGTTCATCGAGAAAGACTCGTCCATCAACGAGCATATCGAGCAGATGCGTCTTTCCGCCACCAAAAGCCTGCTGGAGCGGCGTGACACCATTATTGTGGGCACGGTGTCCTGCATCTACGGCATAGGTAATCCCGGCGACTATCATGCGATGGTGCTCACTTTGCGCGCCGGAGACCGCATCCCGCGCCAGGAACTGCTGGGCCGCCTGGTCGCCATGCAGTACGAGCGCAACGATGTCGAATTCGTCCGAGGCAATTTCCGGGCGCGCGGCGAGGTTGTCGATGTCTTTCCCGCAGAGCACGCCGAACTGGCGCTGCGTATCACGATGTTCGATGATGAAATCGAATCGCTGGAAATGTTCGATCCGCTGACGGGCAAGGTGCGCCAGCAGGTGCCGCGCTTTACCGTGTTTCCCAGTTCGCATTATGTGACGCCACGCGAAACCGTACTGCGCGCCATCGAGGCCATCAAGCAGGAGCTGCGCGAAAGGCTGGCGCTGTTGACGCAGGAAGGCAGGCTGGTCGAGGCGCAGCGGCTGGAGCAGCGTACCCGTTTCGACCTTGAAATGCTGCAGGAGCTGGGCTTTTGCAAAGGGATTGAAAACTATTCCCGCCACTTGTCCGGCGCTGCCCCGGGGGAGCCGCCACCCACGCTGATCGACTATCTGCCCGCCGACGCCCTGATGTTCATCGACGAAAGCCATGTGACCATGGGGCAGCTGAGCGCCATGTACCGGGGCGACCGGTCGCGCAAGTCCACGCTGGTGCAGTTCGGCTTCCGCCTGCCCTCGGCCATGGACAACCGGCCCTTGCAGCTCGAGGAGTTCGAGCACCGCATGCGCCAGTGTGTATTTGTATCGGCGACGCCCGCGAACTACGAAAAGGAGCATGCGGACAACGTGGTGGAGCAGGTTGTGCGTCCCACCGGTCTGGTGGACCCTGTTGTCGAGGTGCGGCCGGCGCAGACCCAGGTGGATGATCTGCTGGGAGAAATCAAGCTGCGCGTGGCTTCGGGGGAGCGGGTGCTGGTGACCACGCTGACCAAGCGCATGTCGGAGGACCTTACCGATTATCTTGCGGAAAGCGGGGTCAAGGTCCGCTATCTGCATTCGGATATTGATACAGTCGAACGCGTGGAGATTATCCGCGACCTGCGCCTGGGTGTATTCGATGTGCTGGTGGGGATCAATCTGCTGCGCGAAGGCCTGGATATCCCTGAGGTCTCGCTGGTGGCGATTCTGGATGCTGACAAGGAGGGATTCTTGCGATCCGAGCGCAGCCTGATCCAGACGATAGGGCGCGCGGCGCGCAATATCAATGGGCATGCCATTCTGTATGCCGACCGCATTACCGATTCCATGCGGCGCGCCATGGACGAAACCGAGCGTCGCCGTGCCAAGCAATTGGCTTTCAATGCAGAGCACGGCATAACGGCGCGTGGGGTCAACAAGGCGGTTCGCGATCTGATTGACGGGGTTATGGGCGCGCCTAAGCCGGCCTCTGTCGACGACGACATCCCGGCGGAAGTGTTGCGTGACGACAAGTCGCTGGCCAGGGAGATGCGCCGTCTCACCAAGCTGATGATGGATCATGCCAAGAATCTCGAGTTCGAGCAGGCCGCCGCGGCCCGGGACGCCCTGAACCGGCTCAAGGAAAAAGCCCTGTTGTCCTAGCCTGTATATGAGCCGTAAATATGGTCAAAATAATAAAAAAATGTTGGTAAACACCAACATGCCAGGTTTTTTCATTATTCCGTAACGGCACAGTTCCTTTTGCCGGGGCTGGCTATTGCATTGACCGTTATTAGGGTTTACCATTATTAAACCATGGCTTTATAGCATGGTCAGCGGGCATGTTGCACTGCATGAATAGTAGCCTTGCAGGTATTTTCCGTCCGTTTTTTTCGTGCGTAGCCAACAGGCGCTAAATCGTTTACCAGATTGGCTTTTTGCCGTTGTCAACAGTGGCCGGCGCATATTTTTGGGCATTGCAAAAAGTCTTGCCTTGCAACGGGTTTTCCCTCACACTCTCGCCTATTATGACTAAGGTACTTTTCGTTTGCATGGGTAATATCTGTCGCTCGCCGAGCGCAGAGGGCGTTTTCCGTCACATGGTGGAAGACGCGGGGCTTTCTGGCGCAATAGGCGTCGATTCAGCAGGCACCCACAGTTTCCATATCGGCGAAGCTCCGGACGCACGGGCTCAGGCGGCTGCGCGCAAGCGCGGCTACGAGATATCCCAATGCGTAGCCAGGCAGATCACGCCTGAGGATTTCCGCGAGTTTGATCTCATCCTGGCCATGGACTGGGAAAATCTGTCTGCACTGCAGCAGCAATGCCCCAAGATATATCAGCACAAGCTGATGCTGCTGATGCGCTTCGCCAATGAGTTCGAAGAAGCGACCGTGCCTGATCCTTATTATGGCGGGCCGGAAGGCTTTGGCAAGGTGCTCGATTACCTCGAGGATGCCTGTCAGGGCGTGCTGGAGCTTGTGCGCAAGCGAGCGCTCCAGTACCAGGCAGCCTGATTCCCGAATCGGCAACCATATAAAAACAACCGTGTTCAGGCACGGTTTTTTTTTCTTCAATTCCTTAGTGTTTTAGTCGGGATTTTGTTAAACTTGACTTAATTAGTCGGAAATTAACGGTAGCCGGATATTCTGTTTATTTACGAGCGATAGTCCGGCGTTTTTCAGTTTCAGGCAAGGAAACACCATGCGCTTGACAACCAAAGGACGTTTCGCCGTCACCGCCATGATAGATCTGGCGCTCAGGCAGCACCGGGGGCCAATTACCCTGGCGGCGATCAGCAAACGCCAGAATATCTCTCTGTCCTATCTCGAACAGCTGTTTGGCAAGCTGCGCAGGCACGAGCTGGTCGACAGTATGCGCGGCCCCGGAGGCGGTTATTCGCTGGCGCGCCTGGCCCGCAACATCACGGTGGCAGACGTAATCTTTGCGGTGGATGAGCCTCTGGATGCAACCAGCTGCGGCGGCAAGGAAGATTGCAACATCGGACGCAATGGCGGTACCGGAAAATGCATGACGCACGAGCTTTGGGCCAACCTTAATCGTAAAATGGTTGATTATCTCGACTCCGTATCCTTACAGGATCTGGTCGATCAGCAGCGCATGCGTCAACTGCAGGAGGCAAGCCAGGCCCAGGCAGTGGCGCAGGGCCGTGCGCCGGAGGTTGCGATGGCCGGCCCCACGCGTGCATAGCGGTTTTACAGGAGCTTCCTTGATGGCAACCCGCCCCGTATATTTCGATTACTCCGCGACTACGCCTGTAGATCCGCGTGTCGTGGATAAAATGGTTCCATGGCTTTACGAGCGCTTCGGCAATCCGGCGTCCAACAGCCATGCCTGGGGCTGGGAAGCGGAGGAAGCCGTCGAGCAGGCCCGTGCCGATGTCGCCGCGCTGGTCAATGCCGATCCCCGGGAGATCATCTGGACCTCGGGTGCGACCGAGTCGGATAACCTGGCGCTCAAGGGACTGGCCGACGCCAACAAGGCGCGCGGCAGGCATCTGGTCACCGTCAAGACGGAACACAAGGCGGTGCTGGACACCTGTCACGAGCTGGAACGCCAGGGATATGAGGTAACCTTCCTGGACGTCGGCGAAGACGGACTGCTCGATCTGGATCAGTTTCGCGATGCCTTGCGGCCCGATACGGTAGCGGCCTCGGTCATGCTGGTCAACAACGAGATCGGGGTTGTCCAGGATATCGCAACCATTGGCACGCTCTGCAGGGAGCAGGGCGTGGCATTCCATGTCGATGCGGCGCAGGCCACAGGCAAGGTGCATATTGATCTGCAGTCGCTGAATGTCGATGTCATGTCGTTCTCGGCACACAAAACCTATGGGCCGAAGGGTATAGGCGCGCTGTATGTGCGTCGCAAACCGCGTGTCAGGCTCTCGGCGCAGATACACGGGGGGGGCCATGAGCGCGGCATCCGTTCGGGCACGCTGGCCACGCACCAGATTGTCGGAATGGGCGAGGCTTTCCGCCTTGCAGGCCAGGAAATGGACGCAGACAATGCACGTATTGCGCAGTTGCGGGACCAGCTTCTGAACGGGCTGATGGAGATCCCGGATGTTTATGTGAACGGCACCATGGTGCAGCGCGTGCCGCACAACCTGAACATGAGCTTTGATTATGTGGAGGGCGAGGCTTTGCTGATGTCGCTGCGTGAGCTGGCGGTATCCAGCGGCTCGGCCTGCACTTCGGCGAGCCTGGAGCCCTCGTATGTGCTGCGCGCCCTGGGACGCAGCGACGCGCTGGCCCACAGCTCCCTCAGGCTTACATTGGGACGCTACACCAGCGCAGCCGATGTCGAGCTTGCGGTGCGCGCCATTACAGCAAGCGTTACACAGCTGCGAGAGCTGTCGCCGCTATGGGAAATGGCGCAGCAGGGAATAGACTTGAATACCGTGCAGTGGGCTGCACAGTAGACGCATGGGGGCATTGCAGCAACATGGTTTATAGTGAAAATGTGCAGGAGCATTACCAGCGTCCGCGCAATGTCGGCAGCTTCGATCAGGCCGACCAGTCGGTAGGCACTGGCCTGGTCGGGTCGCCCGCATTGGGCGAGGTGACGCGACTGCAAATCAAAGTTGACGAATCGGGTATCATCAAGGATGCACGATTCAAAACCTACGGATGCGGGTGCGCGATTGCATCTGGCTCGCTGGTCAGTGAATGGGTCAAGGGCAAGTCGCTGGATCAGGCTCTGGATATCCAGAGCACGCATATCGCAAAGGAACTGGCCTTGCCGCCAGTGAAAATACACTGTTCGATCCTGGCCGAAGATGCCATCAAGGCCGCGGTCCAGGACTACCGACGCAAGCATCAGGATTAATCATGGCTATTACGCTTACGCAAAGAGCGGCCGAACATGTCAGCCGCTATATCGAAAAACGGGGCAGCGGCATCGGCTTGCGCCTGGGTGTGCGCATGACGGGCTGCTCGGGTCTGTCATACAAGCTCGATTATGTCGATGCGGCAGGCGACAACGATCTTGTCTACGAGCAGCATGGCATCAAGGTGTTTGTCGACCCCAAGAATCTGCCTTTTCTGGAAGGTACCGAGGTCGATTATGGCCGTGATGGCCTGAATGAAGGCTTTCGCTTCACCAACCCCAACGAAAAAGCTACCTGCGGTTGCGGTGAGTCCTTCACGGTCTAGTTGCATGACGCCCAACATGACACTTCGTTTCGGGCTGGCCGCCAACAGGCTTCATCACGAGACGCCGGACGCCGCGCTGTTCAAGTGGCTCCAGCGTTCCGCTTCCGGAATACGCGAGCTCGGCATGCAGCTGCACACGGTGGGCCGTACCTACGACGCCATGGAGCGTTCAGGCCTGCTGCGCGAATACAAGGGACTTATCCGCTACCCTTATGGCCGCGAGGGCGGCCTGATGAAGCTGGTTGCTCGCGTGACAGAAGGGCGGGATGGCTCCGAGCCCTTCGATGGCGCGATCTATCTGATCGACCCCGTCGATCCCTCATCCATCTTTCCGGAGGCGCTGGCGCTCAAACGGCAGTGCATTACCCATGGCAGGCCTTTCGTGTCCACGCTCATGGGCGCGGTCGAGTGGATCGAGATCGAACGCATCAACCGCGGCCTGGAGCCGGATCCCTCCGTACAGGACGTCTTCGATATTTCCGGACAAACGCTTGCCCTGATCGCGCACGATGCGCTCAAGGAGCAGATGGTGGATTTTGCCGCCGGCCATTTTGATCTGCTGTCGCAGTTTGCCGCGAGGGTGGCTACGGGCACCACGGGCCGGCGCCTGAATGAACTGGCCTGGTCCAGAGGCTGGCCGCGCGAAACATCCTGGGTGCAGCCGTATCTGAGCGGGCCGCTGGGCGGCGATGCGCAGATTGCCGAGCTGGTTCTGGAGCAGCGCTGCCATCGCGTCATTTTCTTTGAGGATCCGCATGTGGCGCGCCAGCACGAGGCTGACATACAACTGCTCGAACGCGCTGTGCGGGTCGTGACGGAGCATGCGTGCTGCGTGGCCTCGCCGACGGTGGCCCATCGTTGGGCACAAGGCATGAGCAAGCGCGCCAGACTGCCCGCCTGATACACATGCGCAGGTGCAAAGCCTGCATGAGTGCTCGAATCGGGCCCATTTCCGCGCCGTTGCCGGCGCAGGAATGGGCCCGAAGTATTCCTGCAGGGATTAGTCTTCGCGCCGCAGATGGGGGAAGAGAATCACGTCGCGGATGCTGGGGCTGTCGGTCAGCAGCATGACCAGGCGGTCTATGCCGATGCCGCAGCCGCCAGTCGGCGGCATGCCGTACTCCAGCGCACGGATGTAGTCGGCGTCGTAGTACATGGCTTCTTCGTCGCCGGCGTCCTTGGCCTGAACCTGTGCCTGGAATCGTGCGGCCTGGTCTTCGGGGTCGTTGAGCTCCGAGAAACCGTTGGCGATTTCCCGGCCTGTGATGAACAGTTCAAACCGCTCGGTAATGTCTTTATGCTTATCGGAGGCGCGGGCAAGCGGAGAAACCTCTACAGGATAATCAACGATAAACGTCGGATTCCAGAGCTTGGCTTCGGCGGTCTCTTCGAACAGGGCCAATTGCAGCGCGCCGGTGCCTGCACGGGCCAACACTGGGCCATCGACGTCCGCGCCCAGGCGACGCAATTCGTGGCGCAGGAAGACTGCGTCGTGCAGTTGGGCTTCGGTGTAGCCGGTTGCGTATTTCTGTATGGCCTGGACGATGGTCAGCCGGTCGAAGGGCTGGGAGAGGTCGACCTGCTCGCCCTGATAGTTGAGCACGGCGCTGCCGCAGGCATCGATGGCGGTCTTGCGCAGCAGCGATTCGGTGAAACTCATCAGCCAGTGGTAGTTCGTATAGGCCGCATAGAACTCCATCATGGTGAATTCCGGATTGTGGCGCGGACTGACACCCTCGTTGCGGAAGTTGCGGTTGATCTCGAATACGCGCTCAAAGCCGCCCACGATCAGGCGCTTGAGATAGAGCTCGGGCGCGATACGCAGATACATGTCCATGTCCAGCGCATTGTGATGCGTGGTAAATGGCTTGGCTGCTGCTCCGCCGGGTATGGGGTGCAGCATGGGCGTTTCGACTTCGAGGAAGTCGGCATCGACCATGAATTGCCTTATGCTGGACATGGCCTTGCTGCGGGCCAGAAAGGTACGGCGGGTGTCATCGGCCATGATGAGATCGACGTAGCGCTGGCGGTAGCGCATTTCCTGGTCTGCAAGCCCGTGGAATTTATCGGGCAGGGGCCGCAGCGACTTGGACAGCAGCCGGACTGCGCTGGCGTGTACGGAGAGCTCGCCCTTGTTCGTTTTGAACATGCTGCCTTCCACCGCGACGATGTCGCCGATATCCCATGTTTTGAAGTCGGCATAGCTGTCGTCGCCCAGCTTGGTACGGTCCAGGAATACCTGGATGCGACCGCTGCCGTCCTGCAGAGTCGCGAAGCTGGCCTTGCCCATGATGCGCTTTAGCATCATGCGTCCGGCAACGCGGACCTTCCGGTCCTGGCTTGCCAGTGCGTCCTTGTCGAGCTCGTCGTAGTCTTGGTGCAGTTGAGCGGCCCGGGCGTCGGGTTGAAAATCGTTGGGGTAGGCAATGCCATCGGCGCGCAGGCGGGCGAGCTTGCCGCGTCGCTCGGCGATCAGGTGGTTTTCGTCGGTGACGGGCGTGGCGGGCGTGGAATCGTTCATGAGTGATGAGGCTTAATCGTAATTGCGGATGTCGTCGAGCACAGTGTCGCCGAAATCGTCGCGGGCGATGTAACGTAGTATGCGGGCGGCGGTGTCGTCGGGGCCGGAGAGCTGGCCCTGTTCGTGAAGCTGCCGGAATCGGGCCACGTTGGGGAAATCGGAAGGCGCCGAGCTGCGTATGGCCTGTTGCATGCCGGTATCGATGACGCCCGGCGCCAGCGCCACGGCGCGGATCCCGTGGTCCTCGCTGGCCAGCACACGTGTGTAATGATCCAGCGCCGCCTTGCTTGCGCAGTACACACCCCAGCCTGGCGTGGGGTTGCGACCGGCGCCGGAGGAGATGTTGAGAATGCGGCTGTCCGCCTGCAGCGGCTTGACGGTTTGCACGAAGGCTGCAGTGAGCAGCATGACGCTGGTTACGTTCAGGCTGAAAGCGGCAGTAATCGTGGCGGCCTGGGTGAGCTGGTCGGCCTGGCCGACGGGGTCGACGATGCCGGCGTTATTGATCAGGAGATAGCGTTGTGCCCCGCCCGGCAGGCTGCCGATGACCTGCATGGCGGTCCGTTCCGCTGCGGCAGGATTGGCCAGATCGCACTGAATTTGTTGCAGCGGCGCATCCAGCTGCGCCGCGCGGCTGGCCAGTTCGGTATTGTGCGTGCGGGCAATCGTGAACAGGCTCGTGTCGGGGCCGAGCAAGGCCAGCGCCAGCGCGTGACCCAGCCCGCGGGAGGCGCCAGTCACGATGGCAACGGTGTTCGCTTGCATGCTTATACTCCCTGTTTTAGGCTGGCCTGGATGAAAGGATCAAGATCGCCGTCCAGTACTTTTTGCGTATTGGAGATTTCGACATTGGTGCGCAAGTCTTTGATGCGGCTTTGATCCAGCACATATGAGCGGATCTGGTGACCCCAGCCCACGTCGGTCTTGGCGTCTTCCATTTTCTGGTGCTCGGCCATGCGCTCGCGCATTTCTTTCTCATAGAGACGGGACTTGAGCATCTGCATGGCTTCGGCGCGGTTGCGGTGCTGCGAGCGGTCATTCTGGCATTGCACGACGATGCCGGTGGGCATGTGCGTGATCCGCACCGCCGAGTCGGTTTTGTTGATGTGCTGTCCGCCCGCGCCGCTGGCGCGATAGGTATCGACGCGCAGATCGGCGGGGTTGATGTCTATCTCGAAGGATTCATCGACTTCAGGGTAGACAAAAACACTGGCAAAGGACGTATGGCGACCGTTGGCCGAGTCAAAGGGGCTTTTGCGGACCAGACGGTGAATACCGGTTTCGGTACGCAGAAAGCCGAAGGCATGGTCACCCTCGACCTTGAGGGTGGCTGACTTGATGCCTGCGACTTCGCCTTCGGATTCTTCGAGGACCTCGACCTTGAATTCTTTGCGCTCGCAATAGCGCAGATACTGGCGCAGCAGCATGGAGGCCCAGTCCTGGGCCTCGGTGCCGCCGGCACCGGCTTGAATATCGACGAAACAATTGAGCGGGTCGGCCGGATTGGAAAACATGCGGCGGAATTCGAGCTCTTCGAGGCGGGCGGCAATGGCCTGCGCATCGCGCTCGATGGACAGCATCATGTCGTCGTCGCTTTCGAGCCCGGCGAGCTCGAACAGCTCGCGCGCGTCGGCCAGACCGGCAGCGATTTCGTCCAGTGTGCCGACGATGGTATCCAGACTTTTTTTCTCACGACCCAGGTCCTGGGCGTGCTTGGGGTCGTTCCAGACCTCGGCGCTTTCGAGCTCCGCGTTTACGACTTGCAGGCGTTCAAATTTGGCATCGTAGTCAAAGATACCCCCGAAGGGCCGCCTGCCGCTCTAAGTAGTCGTCGAGATGAGCGGCGAGTTGGTTCTGGCGTTCGGCTTCCATGGTGTTTTCCTGAGATTGATGATTTGCTGGGTTAACCCATTATTTTAACCTGTCGCCAGCGGCCCCTAGCGTAATCACGGACGGATCTTGCGCCGCTTGCTGGTTTGCCGGGCCGGACGCCGGCCGCGTGTCTTGTCCGAAGGCCGGAAGAAGGCCGTACGCTCCTGCTCGTCCGACAGCCTCAGTGCCCGCAGACGCAACAAGTCTTTGCGGCCGATCAGGCCGACCAGGCGGCCTGTGTCCCGATCTACAATCGGGACGCGCCCGATGCCGGCAACGGCCATGGAGTCCGCCAGCTTGCTGGCGAGCTCGTCAGGATAGCCTACCAGCAGTTCGCGGTCCGCCAGTACGTCGGCCAGTGTCCTGCTGGTGTCTTCTTCGCCCACGGTCCAGGCCAGGCTGTCCGCGCGCGTTACCTTGCCCACCACGACGCCCTGTTCATCGACGACAGGATAAGCGGTGTGCCGGCGCGCTGTCGTGGTGAAATGCGCGATGGTTTCCGCGACGGTCAGTGTGGCGGGTAGCGTTTCGACATTGGTGACCATCAGGCTGCCCACGCGCGCCAGCACGAAGGGATCCACGTGATATTCGCGGGTGATGTGGTGGCCGCGACGGGCCAGTTTCTCGGTCAGAATGGATCGCTTGAGCAGCAGCACCGTGACTCCGTAGGCGAAGGCGCTGGCCGTGAGCAGCGGCATCAGCATCTGCAGGTTGCCCGTCAGTTCCAGCGCAAATAGCGTGGAGGTGAGCGGCGCACGCATGGTGCCGCCCATCATGGCGGCCATGCCGAGCAGCGCCCAGAAGCCTGGGTCGGCCTGGGGCATGATGCCGGCCGCCAGTGCGCCGAGCGCGCCGCCGAAGATCAGCAAGGGGGCAAGAACCCCACCGGAGGTGCCTGAACCGAGCGCGACAGACCAGATGATGACTTTGACGACGAGCAGCAGCAGCACAGCGCTACCGCTGATATCGCCCGCCAGCAAATGCCGGATATTGTCATAGCCGACGCCCAGCGCTGCGGGCTCGATCAGGCCGCCTATCCCGACGACCAGGCCGCCCAGAGCGGGCCACCACATCCAGTGGATGGGCAGTTTCTCGAACAGGCCTTCGGCTGCGTACACCAGCGCAGTCAGCACCCCCGAGCCTAGTCCGGCCAGAATGCCGATGGCAGCCCAGCCAAACAACTGCGCGGCCGACAGAGTGAAATGGCCCGCATACGGGAAAATGGGGCCGGCTTCCATGAGCAGGGGACGGCAGGCGGCGGCCACGATGGCTGCCACGGTAACCGGCAGAAAACTGCGCGGCTTCCATTCGAACAACAGCAGTTCTACTGCCAGGAGAATGGAGGCGAGCGGCGTTGAAAAAATCGCCGTCATGCCTGCAGCAGCGCCCGCTACCAGCAGGGTTTTGCGCTCCGCGGAGCTCATGTGGATGGTTTGCGCCAGCAGGGAGCCAATGGCGCCGCCAGTCATGATGATGGGGCCTTCTGCGCCAAAGGGGCCGCCGGTGCCTATGGAAATGGCCGACGACAGCGGTTTGAGGATGGCGACCTTGGGTTGTATGCGGCTGCGGCCGATCAGTATGGCCTCCATGGCTTCGGGAATGCCGTGGCCCCGGATTTTCTCGGAGCCATAACGGGCCATGAAGCCGATGATGATACAGCCGATCACCGGGACGAATACGGCGCCCAGGCCTAGCGAGTGGCCGGCGATGGGCAGGTTTTCGAACGAAAACTGTCCGTAATAGCTGACATTGACGCACAGGGCGATAAGCTTGAGCAGCAGCCAGGCAGAAGCCACGCCCGCGACGCCAACAAGGGCGGCAAGGGCCATGAGCAGTACAACGCGGCGATCAGTGGTGAAGTCGCCAAGCGCAGGAATTCGGGAAGAGCGGGAACGCGGATGCATGTAAGCCGATTTAGGGTATAGAAAGGGGAGTATGGATATTATTTTTTTCCCGCGGCGGTCTGCATTGTACCGCGCTATCCACCGGTCACCGAAGCAGGGCGGAGCGGTCCGCAAAAAACAAGCCCCGCTGCGCGATGGCAGCGGGGCTTATCGACATGCTGGAGGCGGGCCAAGGCCCGTGGATGTCAGCCGAGCAGGTTGGGCAGCCAGAGCGAGACGGCCGGCACGTAGGTGATCAGTATCAGGAAGCTGATCAGCAGCAGCAGCCAGGGCGACGCGGCCCGCATGACTTGCCCAATACTCATTTTGGTAATACCTGCCGTAACAAAAAGGTTCAGGCCTATGGGCGGCGTGACCATGCCGATTTCCAGGTTGACCACGATGATAATGCCCAGGTGCACCGGATCTATGCCCAGTTGGGTGGCAATAGGAAAGAGGATGGGGGCCAGGATAAGAATGATGCCTGTTGGCTCCATGAACATGCCGGCCACCAGCAGCAGGATGTTCACCACAATCAGGAACTGCCAGGTTGCCATGTCCCATGCAACGATCTGCTCGGCGATGGCCTGCGGGATGCGTTCCGTGGTCAGCACGTGAGCAAACAGCAGGGCATTGACGATGATGAACATCAGCATGATGGTGACTTTGGCGGCATCCAGCAGAACCTGTGGTACCTCCTTCATGCCGATGTCGCGGTAGACGAAAACCGCCACGAAAAAGGCGTACACCGCAGCGACCGCCGCGGCTTCGGTGGGCGTGAATACCCCGCCGTAAATGCCGCCCAGAATGATGAAAATCAGCATCAGGCCCCAGAAGGAGTCGCGCCCGGCGACAAACAGCTCTTTCATGGAGGCGCGCGGCTGGCGCGGATAGTTTTTGATGCGGGCCACGACATAGATGGCCAGCATGAGCAGGAGGCCAAGCAGTACGCCCGGCACAACGCCAGCCATGAACAGCCTACCCACGGAGGTCTCGGTTGCTGCGCCGTAGACCACCATGACGATGGACGGCGGAATCAGAATGCCCAGCGTTCCGGCGTTGCAGACCACGCCTGCAGCGAAGGGCTGAGGATAGCCCGAGCGGACCATGCCGGCGATCACGATGGAACCGACGGCCACGACGGTGGCAGGCGAGGAGCCCGACACGGCAGCGAACAGGCAGCAGGCCATGACCGAAGCAATGGCCAGGCCGCCGTGAAAGTGGCCTACTGCGGCAACCGCGAAACGTATCATCCGCTTGGCCACGCCGCCTGTCGTCATGAAGGCGCCGGCCAGCACAAAGAAGGGGATGGCCATCAGGGTAAAGTGCTCGGATGTTTCGAACATCTTGAGCGACAGCGAGGCGAGCGAATCATGACCGAACAGCAGTATGGTCAACAGTGAGGAAAGGCCTAGCGCAACGGCTACGGGCGTGCCCAGGAACATGAACACGAACAGCATGATAAAGAGGGCGATTGTCGTCATTTTTGTTCCTGGCTTATTACGGACGTATCGTCGCTGCTGTATTTGAGCGCGTCTTCTACCTCGTCACCGAGCAACTGGGTGCGTCGGCCCCGCAGCATGTCAATGAGAACAGTGAAAAAGCGGATGAAAAGCAGCAGGAAGCCGATGGGCATGACCAGTCGGGGAATCCACTGCGGTATGGGCATGTCCTGGGCCAGAATGCCGATTTCGTACATTTTGTCTACGTAGATCCAGCTACCGTAGAACACGATGACGGTATAGACCAGGCACAGAAGGGTGGCAACAATGCCGGCCACGTAAGCGGCCTTGCGCGGCAGTACTTTAACCAGCGCGTCCACGCCGATGTGAGCGCCTATGCGCACGCCATAGGAGATCCCCAGAAAGATGAGGCCGCCGAACAGAAAGGTAGCAAGCTCCAGCGCCCATACAAAACTATAGTTGAAGACGTAGCGTGCAACTACCTGGGCGAAGGTGATCAATGTAACGGCGGCCAGGAGCGTGGCAATGATCCACTCCTCCATGCGCTCAAACCAGCGTAGTTTCATGAAAGTGCTCCGTGCACCGGATATGCGAAAGTGTGGGGGCCACCCGATCGGGTGGCCCAGAGGGAGATGTCAGCCGCTTGTTTAGCTGTTGTTGGCTTTCTGGGCGGCCTCGATCAGGTCGGCGCCGATGTCGCCTTCGAACTTCTTCCAGACCGGCTTCATGGCTTCACGCCATGCGGCAACGTCTTCTTTGCTCAGCGTCTGTACTTTGGCCTTGTGCGCGTCGATGATCAACTGGCGGTCGCGCTCATTGAGCTTGGCCGCTTCGTTGTTGGCGTACTCGGTGGCCTGGTCCATGGCTGTCTGCAGACCCTTGCGGATGTCCTCAGGCAGGCCGTCCCACCACTTGGCATTGGTGACGACCATGTAGTCGATCACGCCGTGGTTGGTGTTGGCGATGGTCTTCTGGACTTCGTAGAATTTCTGCGAGTAGATGTTGGACCATGTGTTTTCCTGGCCGTCCACGACGCCAGTCTGCAGGGCCTGGTAGACCTCGCCGAAGGCCAGCTTTTGCGGATTGGCGCCAAGTTGACGGAACTGCGCTTCCAGCACATCGGAGGCCTGGATGCGGAACTTCAGGCCTTTGATGTCTTCGGGGCGTGTCAGCTTGTCGCGGTTGGTGGACAGCTGCTTGAGCCCATTGTGCCAGTAGGCCAGGCCCTTGAGGCCACGGTTCTTCATTGAGTCGAGCAGTGCCTTGCCGTCGGCGCTTTGCTGGAAGCGGTCAACGGCAGCCATGTCGTCAAACAGGAAGGGCAAATCGAAGAGCTGGAGTTTTTTGGTGTAGCGGTCGAACTTGGACAACGATGGTGCGATCATCTGCACATCGCCCAGCAGCAGGGCTTCCATTTCCTTGGCGTCGCCAAACAGCTGGGAGTTGGAAAACACCTGGACATCAACCTTGCCAGGCAGCAGTTTTTCGGCGATTTCCTTGAACTTGAGTGCGCCCTGGCCCTTGGGGGTTTTGTCGGCGACCACGTGGCTGAACTTGATGACGATGGGGCTTTGTGCAAGCGCATTGGCGGAAAACGCCATGGCTATGCTCGCGCCCAGAATGCCAAGCAGGCGGGAGGTGGACTTTATCATAATGCTGATTCTCCAAATATTGTTGTAGCCGCCGTGGCGAGCACGGCGGGGTCGGATCAATGTACCGGTACGGTATACGCGATGTCAAAGATTTGTCTTAAGGGTTTTTCATAGGCGTTTAAGGGTTATTCATAGGCTTACCCTTCTTTTTGTGCCGGCATTATACCTGCCCGTGCCTGATTTTTTCCGATCGTCGGCGCAGCAGTTCAAGTGTCGCCAGCAAGATGATGGAAACGACGGTGAGCAGCGTTGCGACAGCCAGGATGGCAGGGTTGATCTGCTCGCGCAGTCCGGCGAACATCTGTCTTGGAATCGTGCCCTGTTCCGGGCCGGCCAGGAACAGCACCAGCACGATTTCGTCGAAAGACGTGACAAAGGCGAACAGGGCGCCCGAAATCACGCCCGGGCGTATCAGCGGAATCACCACGTCGAGAAATACGCGCAGCGGGGATGCGCCCAGGCTCAGTCCGGCTCGATAGAGCGAGGGATCGAAGCCGGCCAGGGTGGCAGTGACGGTAATGATGACAAAAGGCACGCCCAGGGCCGCGTGGGCAATGATGATGCCTGTAAAGGTGCCGACCAGGTTGAAGCGGGTATAAAAGAAAAACATGCCCGCTGCCACAATAATAAGCGGAACAATCATGGGTGAGAGCAGCAGCGCTGTGACGAGCCGTCTTTGCGGCATGTGTTCGCTGGCCAGGCCGACTGCGGCGAGCGTGCCCAGCGTCGTGGCGACAATCGTGGCGCAAATGCCGATGAAGAAACTGTTGCGTATGGCCAGCAGCCAGTTCTGGCTGTGGAATACCGAGGCATACCACTTCAGGGAGTAGGCCTGGGGATCCAGCTTGAGCATGCCCGGCGTAAAACTGAAAAAAGGCTCTGCGTTGAAGGATAGCGGGATGATGATCAGTATGGGCAGGATCAGAAAAAACAGCACGGCCCATGCGGTGAGCTTGAGCGCATAGGCGCCTGTTTTCTGGCGCCAGGTATAGTAAGCAGGATAACGGTCCATGGCGATCTACCCCAGCTTTATGTTGCGCGCGCCGATCAGGCGGTCGTAAATCCAGTACAGCGTGAGAATAAGCACCAGCAGCAAGGTGCCCAGCGCAGCGGCCAGGCCCCAGTTATTGGAGCGCTGCATGTGAAAGGCGATGATGTTCGAGATCATCTGCCCGTCCGTACCGCCGACCAGTGCGGGCGTGATGTAGTAACCGACAGAGATAATGAAGACGAGCAGCGAGCCGGCGCCCAGCCCGGGCAGTGTCAGCGGCAGAAAAACATGAAGAAACGCCGGCCAGGGCCGGCTGCCCAGAGACAGCGCAGCACGGATATAGCTGGGGTCTATGCCGCGCATGACGCTGTATAGCGGCAGAATCATGAAGGGAAGCAGAATGTGCGTCATGGCGATGACGGTGGCTGTGCGGGTGTACAGAATTTCCAGCGGCTGCCCGATCAGGCCTATGGATTCAAACACGGAATTGATGACGCCATGCGTTTGCAGCAGCGCGATCCAAGCGGTCGTCCGCACCAGCAGCGAAGTCCAGAATGGCAGCAGCACGAGCACCATCAGCAGGCCCGCCGTGCGCCGTGGCGCATGGGCAAGATAGTAGGCCAGGGGATAGCCGAGCAGCATGCATAACACGGTGATGGTCAGCGCAATGCCCAGTGTCTTGCCGTAGAGCTGCAGATATATGCGGGCCGATTTGCGCCAGTGCAGCGCACCCTGTTTATCGCGCTCCAGATCGAGCGCAGTCAAATAAAACCCATCGGTGTAGGGTTGTCCGACCTCTTTGATGGCATGCCACAAGGAAGCCTGTGTCCAGCGTGGATCCGCCGCACGCAATGTGCGCAGGCCGTCCGATGCCAGCTCCTGATCTGAAAGCCTGCGCATTTTGCGGGCGGTGGCGTTGATCAGGCTGGAAGCGCCGGGCTGTACCCGATTGACCGCCGCGGCCAGGATGCCGGACTTGCGTTCCCGGGCCAGGGTCCTGAGTTCACCGGCAAAAGTCTGCACGACGGCGTCGTCGGGCAGGCCGCTCTTCCAGTGCGATAGCGCGGCGACCGTATGAGGGATGAGTTCGGCGACCTCCGGGTTGTACACACTGCGATACAGCATGGAGGCGATGGGCGCGACAAAGGCAAAAAAAATGAAGGCCAGCAGCGGCGTCACCAGCAGGAGCGCAAGACGCCTGCGCCGGCCAAGCTCGCGCCGTTCGGCGCGAAGATCGTCAGGCGCCAGGGCATTGCCCTGATGCGTGGACAGTGCCGGCGTTGTTGCGGCACTGTCGTCCGGAATGGCGCGGTTCACTGACATCAGTGTGCCGGCACCTGCTTACCTGAGCAGCCATTCATTGAACTTCTCGCCGAGGTTTTCGCCGTAGTCGGCCCAGAAAATGCCATCGGCCTTCAGTCCTTCGTCGACATGAGAGCTTGGCAACTGCTGGACGACATCCTTGGCGACCAGGGCCATGGAGGACTTGCGTGGCGGGCCATAAGCGACATCCTGGAAGCCCGCCAGTGCCTTGGTGCTCGTGGTGAAGGCGACAAAATTCAGGGCTTCCTTGAGTTTGGGCGTGCCTTTGACAATGCCCCAGGCGTCCAGATCGTACAGATTGCCGTCCCAGACCATGGTGAAGGGCTTGCCTTCCTTCTTGATGGCTTCAAAGAAGCGTCCGTTGGCAGACTGCACCATGATTGCGCCGCCGTCATTGAGCAACTGCGGCGCCTGCGACCAGCTGTCGAACCAGACAATCTCGGGCTTGATGGTATCCAGTTTGGCGAAGGCGCGGTCCTGACCTTCCGGCGTTGCCAGCACGGCATAGACGTCTTCGGGTTTGACGCCGTCGGCCAGCAGCGCCCATTCGAGATTGACCTGGGGACGCTTGCGCAGCGCCCGCTTGCCCGGGAATTTCTTCAGGTCGAACAGGTCCTGGATGGTGCTGGGCTTGGCTTGGCCTATGGTCTTGTTGTTATACGCATAGACGGTGCTCCAGATGATCTCGCCGACGCCGCATTCATTGCTCAACGCATCCGGAATGAAATCGTCTTTGGCAGGCGTGCCGTCGGCTCCCGGTTGCAGAATGTCCTGTGGGATGACTTCGAGCAGGCCTTCGGAGCAGGCGCGCTCCAGGTCTATGGTCTCGATGTCGACGACATCCCACTGAATCTTGCCCGCCTGCACCTGAGCCTTGATTTCCGCAACGCCGCCGGTGTAGTTTTCGAACAGTACGTTGTTGCCTGTGGCTTTCATGTAGGGATCGATCTGATGCACTTTCTGCGCGGCGCCATAGGCGCCGCCGAAAGACACCACTGTCAGCGTTTCCTGGGCCTGTGCCGTTCCCCATAGTGCCAGGCTGAGGGCCATTGCGGGCCCCAGCATTTTTTTGAGTGTATTCATGGCGTATCTCCTTGGACTGGATGGTTGTCGCTGCGGAAAGCAAAGCTGTCTTCGGCGCGCCAGGCCAGCGTTGCGGCCTGACCGTCTGCCAGATTCGGTGCTCGGGTATCGTTCAATGTCTTGACGGCCACCTTGCAGCCGTTTGCCAGCTCGAAGTAATAGCGTATGAAATCGCCGACGTAATGCCGGGTGATAAAGCGGGCATCCACCTGATTGTCCATGGCATGCGCGCCGACCTGAATGGTGAGCTTTTCGGGACGCACCGATACAATGCAGCGCTGCTCGCCTGCCACGCAGTTGCCATTGACGGCGCGCACGCGGGCGCCGCCTTCCAGGCTGCTGTGCGCCATGCCTTCATGCACCTCCGGGGCCATGGCCGGGATCAGATTGTTTTCGCCGATGAAGTTGGCGACAAATGCGTTGGCAGGGCGTTCATACAGGTCATCAGGCGAAGCGTATTGCTGTACCACGCCCTCGTTGAACACGGCAATCCGGCTGGACATGGTCAGCGCTTCCACCTGATCGTGGGTGACGTAAATGACAGTAAATCCGAGCTGACGGTGCAGCCGCGTGATCTCGAACTGCATCTGCTCGCGCAGTTTTTTGTCCAGTGCGCCCAATGGTTCGTCCATGAGCACCAGCGTGGGCTCGAAAATCAGGGCGCGGGCCAGCGCGACACGTTGACGCTGTCCTCCCGACAACTGTCCGGGGTGCCGGTTGCCGAAATGACCGAGTTCTATCAGCGCCAGATAGCGGTCGACACGTTCCCTGATCTGCGCCTTGGGAAACTTGCGCACCTTCAGCGGATAGGCCAGGTTCTCGGCCACGGTCATGTGCGGGAACAGTGCATAGTTCTGGAACACCATGCCGATATTGCGCTTGTAGGGCGCCGTGGTGGTGATGGACTTGCCATTGACTGTGATGCTGCCGCTGGTGACGTTCTCGAAACCGGCCAGCATCATCAATACTGTTGTTTTGCCCGACCCGGACGGGCCAAGCAGGGTCACGAACTCTCCCTGCCTGACGTCCAGATTGAAGTTTTTTACTACCAGCGTTTTCTGGTCATAGGTTTTCTTGACGTTCACGAACTGCAGGAAGTTGCCGGCGTGCGATCGTTCCATGGTTGTCCTGTTTTTCTTGCTACCGCTGGATCGATTCGATGCAAGCCGATCCTCTCCTCGTTGCTCCGCAGGCAAGAATAGCATCGCCACCAGGGGCAGGATACCGGGGTTTCCCCCCCGTGAACCGCCTGAAGTTTGCTGCCAGGGCCAGCGACGCCTGCCTTTTAGTGTTGACAGGCCCTGGTCCGTTTCAGATCAGGCTGTCGCCGATGCCGCGCCGCTTGCGCATGGCTCGGCCTATGCGCTCGATGTCGTGCTCGCTCAACAACCGGGCAGCCATGGGCAGCAGCTCGTTTTCTTCAATCTCCATGTGCCGGGCATAGGCCTGAGTGAACGTTGCGACGAGCTTGTCGGGCAGGGGTGCGGCGCTGCCTGCAGCGATCTCCTGAAGGGCTGGTCGCAGACTGCGCCAGGCAGTCTCAAGCTGCCGGTGTTCGGCTGCCAGGGAGCAGGTCATCTCGCGGATACAGACGGCGTCCGAGCCGGCCATGGATTCGAGCAGAGCGGGGAACAGGTCTTCTTCTTCATCGGCGTGATGCTGAACAGCCGCCGTATCGAAGTAGCGCAGGATACCGGCTGCCGCCCGCTGGGCCTGTGCATCGCTGCCATGCTCGAGCGTATGGACAGCCAGCCGCCTGAGCGTGTCGCAGTAGCGGTCTATACGCACATGGCACGCTGCAAGCATCTCCAGCGGTGCTTCGGTACTGGCCGCGGGACCTGAAAATCCCGGGAATGCGGTGCTCATTGTTTCTGCTCCTGCGGTAAGGTGGCCGGCGGGCCATGGTTCATCTGTTGGGCGCCCGACAGTATTCAGGAAGAAAGGACTGCCGGCCAGAGTACAAGGATAAGGGCTGTCGTCTCAGATGGGAGCCAAAGCGCGGCGGCGTCAGGGTTATTACGGGCGCGGAATGTCCAGTGCTTGCTGACTTTATATATTGTGCAGCTATATACAAAGAGCGGAAAAATTCTTGTGGGATATTAGGCCGAAAAGTAAAGTTCGTTATAACTAATTGCTTGATCAAGCCAAAATGAAGCTCTCATTCAAGAATATAGATAAGCAGTTTTCCGGCTTGCCGGTGATCCGGGGGTTCAATCGGGATATCGACGATGGCGAGCTGGTGGCGCTGGTGGGGCCCTCTGGTTGTGGCAAATCGACGCTGCTGCATCTCGTGGCTGGTCTTGAGCGGCCGAGCGCCGGTATCCTGCTGGCCGACGGCAAGCCCGTCAAGGGCGCGCATCCGGAACGCATGCTGATGTTCCAGGAAAACGCCCTGTATCCATGGCTGACGCTGGTTCAGAATGTCGCCCTGGCGCTGGAGCTGCAAAAGCGGGACAAGCAGAGCGCATTGGGCGCTGCCCGTGACTGGCTGGCCAAGGTCAATCTGGCCGGATTCGAGGATTATTTTCCTCACCAGGTTTCGGGCGGGATGCGCCAGCGCGCGGCGCTGGCACGCGCCTTTATCACCAGGCCCAAGGCATTGCTGCTGGACGAGCCCTTCGGGGCGCTGGATGCGCTGACCCGCATGACGCTGCAGGATGTTCTTCGTCAATTGATCCGCGAGGGCAAGCCTACGGTGCTGCTGGTCACGCACGATGTGGACGAAGCCCTGTTTCTGGCTGACCGCATTCTGGTCTTCAGTGCCAGGCCGGCATCCGTGCTGAAAGAATTCACGCTCACGCAGCATGAAAAATCCCATGACCTCTCTGAGTTTGCGTCGATGCGACGCGAAATCCTCGGCCTGCTCGGTATCGGCGCCGGGGAGGGCGAAGGATCTCATGAAACGCCCGGGGCAAGACCGGCGGCAGATGAGCAGGCCGTGTCAGGCCCGCACCCTGCCGCGCGGGGTCTTTTGGAAGAAGCGCTTACCTGATTAATCTGGAGTTATCAATGAAGTTATCACGTTTGTTGCTGCCTGCTCTGGCAGCGTTTGTGTTGTCCGGGCACGCTGCGGCAGCCGATACGTTCAAGGTCGGCTACCTGCGGGTGATGGATGATGCCCAGGCCATCGCTGCCTACGAAGGCGGTCTGTACAAGAAACATGGTCTGGATGTGGAGCTGGTCGAATTCAAATCCGGCACGGATCTGATCAAGGCGATTGTGGGCGGTCAGCTCGATACCGGTGTGCTTGGCTTTACCAATGCCGCGTCCTGGTCCTCTCGCGGCGCCGACCTGAAGGTCGTGGGCGGCGCGCAGCATGGTTTTCATGCGCTGGTCGTGCGCGACGATTCCGGCATTGAAAAAGTGCAGGACCTCAAGGGCCATACCCTGGCCTCGCAGAAAGAGGGCAGCACGGCGGACACCGTTCTCAAGGGTGTCGTGCTCAAGAATGCCGGCCTCAAGCCAGAAGACCTTTCCATCCTGGGCGTGAGCCCGCAGGTGGCCGTACAGTCGCTGGTGGGCAAGCGCGTGGATGCGGCCTTCCTGTTCGAGCCCCAGGCACGCATTGCGCAACTGATTGCGCCAGTCCGGCAGATCTATGAGGTTGGCGAGGTCTGGCCTTTTCCCTGCATGGTTGTGATTACTTCTGGTGATACGCTCAAGCAGCGCAAAGAGGATGTCTGGAAATCGCTGGACGCCCAGCGGGAAGCCATCGCGCTGCTGCAGAACAAGCCCGAAGAGGGCGCCAAGCTGATTGCCAGTTACTTTATTGCCGAACCTACGCTCAAGACGCTCAAGCATGGCGAAGTATCGCGCGAGGATGTGATCCGCGATGCAATCAAGAGCCAGACCTTCAGCCCCGTGCTGACGGCGTCCGAGCTGTCGCGCATGCAGGATATCGCGGACATCATGCAGGCGCAGGGCTCGCTCAAGACTCGCGATGGCAAACCATTCGACGTCAGCAAGATCATCGATCTGGACTGGCAACAGGCTCGCAAGCTGTAAATCGCGGCGAATCGCGATGGCGGTTCGCCCTTCCTGAACTTGCCAACCTCCCTGGCCGGCATGAACCGGCCATCTCTTTATTTGCAGTAAACATGAGTGCTCAGAATCGACTGTCCCGCGGTAGAAGAAAAATGGCCATGGCGCTCGCCGTGGCGGCAATCCTGCTGTTCTGGCAGATCATGGCGTGGATACTGCCAGACTTCCTGATGCCGGGCCTGCCGCCCGTACTGATGCGCCTGGTCGAAGACATACAGTCCTCAGCCTTTCAGGCTGAGCTTTCGGGCAGCCTGGGGCGCCTGGGGGCGGGATATCTGGCCGCGCTGATCTTTGGCGTGGGCTTCGGACTGGTGGGCGGAATTCTGTTTTTCTTTCGGGAAGTACTCAAGTCCGCCATCATCATCCTGCAGTCCATTCCCTCCATAGCCTGGGTGCCGCTGTTTCTCATCATGATGGGTTTCGGTAATCTGCCCATTATCGTGGTGGTGGCGTTGTCGGCGTTTTTCCCCGCAGCGCTGTCCGTCATGAACGCAACCGAGAGCGTGCTGGCCGTGCACGTGTCGGCGGCCAAGGTCATGGGCGCGAACCGCTGGGACATGATCCGGCGGGTATACCTGCCGGCGGTGATGCCTGAACTGATCACCGGGGCGCAACTGGCGTTCGGCAATGCCTGGCGGGCGTTGATATCAGCCGAGATGTTGATAGGCTTTGGGCAGGGCCTGGGTCGCTCGCTGGCCTATTCGGGCGAAACGGCCGACATGGTCGGCGTGATGGCCAACATCATGACTATCGCGGTGCTGGCCACTCTGATCGACCAGTTCTTGCTTGAAAACCTCAAGCGCCGTGTGCTGCGCTATCAATACGTGTGATCATGGTCGTCCGTTCTTTCCTGCTGGCTGCTGTCTGCGCAACGGCCACGCTGCTGCAAAGCGCTGTCGCACCGGTGTTTGCCGACACGCAGGGCGGTGTGGGTCCTGCCGGCCGTCACAACGCTGCAGGTGTGGAGGCGGTGGATCAGACAAGCGACGGTGCGAGGCAGCCGGCTGGCGCCGCGACGGCGTCTGCGCCAGCGCTGTTGGTAAGCATGCGCTATGTCGTTCCGGACTTTGTCGGCGGCGCCAAGGTGCGCACGCCAGAGGCGCCGGATGCCGCATTGGCAGGCGAGCTTGCACGCAGACTGGATCGTCCCCTGGCCGCTGCGCAGGCTGCGAATCCCGAACAGGCCATGGCGATGCTGCGGCAAGGCAGAATTGCGGCAGCATTGACCAGCGTGGCGCCTGGCGGTGCCGCGCCGCCTTCGGGCATTCAGATCGTGCCCACCGGCTACGAGTCCCGTCCCATGGCCATTATGCGCAGTGATACCGACATCAAGACCTGGGCTCAGCTCAAGGGCCGCACGGTGTGTCTGTCCGAGGGCGGTTTGTACACGGGCATGCTGGCCGCGCGCTACGGCGCGCAGGAGAAAATAATGAGGGCGCCCGCAGATTCACTGCTTGCACTGCGTACGGGCGGCTGCGACGCGGCGGTGCATGACGAGACGATGCTCAAGGCGATGCTCAGGTTGCCGGAGTGGAAGAAGTTCTCTGCCACCTTGCCGCCGGGACCGCCGGCGCAACTGGCGTTTGCCGTGCCAGCGGGCGATGCTGCAATGCTGAATACTGCACGGCAGCTCGTGGCGCAATGGCGCCGCCAGCGGTATCTGGCGGGCCTTAACGCAGGCAGGGTGCGCGACATCGCATTTGAGGTCTATCTGGACCAGGAAGTGCCGGACTGTCATTGAACGCCCGCCATGCCTGGCTTGTCCGGCAGGCCGGGCATGTGGCCGATGTCTGCGGGCGCGCCAGCAGGCATTGATCTGTATCCAAGGTCCCGTTAAGCTTGGTAATTTACGCCATAGGTGGCAGGGCATGAAAACAATCGGCCTGATAGGCGGCATGAGCTGGGAAAGCACGGCTGACTACTATCGCGAAATCAATCAGGGTGTGGCACGGGCGCTGGGCGGTCTGCATTCCGCCCAGCTTGTCATGTATAGCGTGGATTTCGAGCCCATCGAAAAACTGCAGCACGCGGGTGACTGGGATGGCGCCGCCCGCCTGCTGGCAGATGCTGCTGTGCGCCTGCAGGCTGCAGGAGCGGACTTCCTGGTGTTGTGTACCAACACCATGCACAAGGTCGCCGACGACATCACGGCATCGGTGGATATTCCCCTGCTGCATATTGCCGACGCCACTGCAAAGGAACTTGCCGCGCATGGCGTAACGACGGTCGGGTTGCTGGGCACGGCCTTTACCATGGAGCAGTCGTTTTATCGTGGCCGTCTTGAGTCGCGTTTTGGACTGAAGGTGGCGGTGCCTGAGGCAAGCGACAGGAAAATCGTCCACGACATCATTTACGATGAGCTCTGCCTGGGGCAGGTGCATGCGGCATCGCGGACGGAATATCTGCGCATTATCAATGGGCTGGCGGCACAGGGTGCGCAGGCGGTAATCCTGGGTTGCACGGAAATCGGCCTGCTGGTGAGCCAGCAGGACACCGATGTGCCGCTATTTGATACTACGCGCATACACGCCCGCCTTGCGGTGAGCGAGGCGCTGGGCGCTTAGCGCTTATTCGGAAGCGCCTTCGGCGGCGGGATCGCAGGTGCGCGTGCCCAGGAATTCGGCCTGGGTGACATGGCTGCCGGGCGCGACATCGTTGATCAGCCAGACGTTGCCGCCTATGGTGCAGCCGCGCCCCAGCGTGACCCGGCCCAGGATGGTGGCGCCGGCATAGATCACGACGTCGTCTTCGACAACAGGGTGGCGCGGCAGCCCTTTTTGCAGTTCGCCATTGGCATCGAGCGGGAAGCGCTTGGCGCCCAGCGTCACAGCCTGGTAGATGCGCACGCGTTCGCCGATGATGGCGGTTTCCCCAATGACTACACCAGTGCCGTGGTCGATGAAGAAGCTGGGGCCGATCTGTGCGCCCGGGTGGATGTCTATGCCTGTGGCGGAGTGCGCAAGCTCGGACGACATGCGCGCCAGCAAGGCCAGGCCTTGCTTGTAGAACTGATGCGCGATGCGGTGATGGATCATTGCCAGCACGCCGGGATAGCACAGCAGCACCTCGTCGACGCTGCGTGCGGCAGGGTCGCCCTGGTAGGCGGCCAGTACGTCGGTGTCGAGCAGGCGGCGGATTTCGGGCAGGGCGCAGGCAAAGGCCTGGACGGCAGCAACGGCGCGTGTTTCAAGGGTGTCGTTGCTGTCTGTTTCTTCGTGGCGCGCCTGGTAATGCAGCTCGAGGCGAACTTGTCGCAGCAGGGCATGCAGCGCGGAATCCAGGGTATGGCCTATGTAGAAATCCTCGCTTTCCTGGCGCAGGTCCAGCGGCCCAAGGCGCATGGGAAACAGGACACCCTTGAGGTCTTCAAGAATGCCTTCCATGGCCTGGGGCGAGGGGAATTCGCGCCCGCCGGGCTCGCGCGAGCGGCGCTGAGCGGTGCGCCAGTCCTGACGGGCGGCATTGAGGGAGGAGACAATGGGTTGGATATCGAATACAGCCATGTAGCGGTGACTCCGGTCGCAGAGGGGTGGCATCCCCTGTGCAGCCTGCAGTATGGCGCCTGTTCTGTCCAGGGCGTAAACCGGGTAGACTGCGTAAGGCAGAGGGGGAAATAAACATGATACCAATCTATTCGCCGAAATCGGAGTCCGAGGCCGCGGTGATTGTCGCCTTGATGCAGGCATACGAGATACCTTATGTCATGCGTGGGGGCGCATTCAGCTCGATGTATCCAGGACCAGTCAGAAACAGCCTGAACGCCCAGGCGCTGATGGTCGAGGAATCCGATGCGGAGCTCGCCAGGCAACTGATTGCGCCCTTTGCGCTGGATTAGCGGGACCATCGCCGCCGTCGTGGGCTATTCCCGCACCCATTTCCACGCGATAGGATAGGCGAAAATCCGCTGATAAAGATGCAGGGCGGCGTCGATCGTTGGGCTTCCAATACGCTTCCAGCACAAATGAGCGGTGAACGCGGCCAGCCAGGCGGATGCCAGTGCCCCCAGCATATCAAGGGGGAAGTGCACGCCCAGGAATACGCGGGCCCACGCCACGCCCAGGCCGGCAGCCAGTACCAGCCAGGCTGCGACAGCGTGCGCACGGTACAGCAGCAGCGTCAGGCCTATCGTCCACAGAATGCCGGCATGGGTGCTGGGAAAGGCGGGCGTGGCGGCATGCGAAAAAAATGTGTGACCCACACCCAGCACGAAAGGCCGGCTTCGGGGCCAGAGCCATCCGGCCAGATAATTGATCGCCAGTACAAGCAGCACGGCGAGCAATATGTTCAGGGCAAGGCTGCGGCGGGCCCTGTTGCCCCAGCACCAGGCGCCGCCCAGGCCTACAGGTACCAGGTAGATCAACTGATTGGCGAAGAAGTAGGCGAGCACCAGCAGCCAGGGCTGGGCGGCCATCGATCCGTTCAACAACAGGAAAAGCTTCAGGTCCAGTGCATTCAAGGCAGTCATGGCCGACATTCTCGTCCAGAACGCCAGGCATTCTGGCCTATGTCACAGGACGGTAATGTTTATGTAATGTTGCGATCGGGGGCGTCACGCCGTTAACGCTGAGGCGGGGCCAGCTCGGCTGCAGTGGGCGCCTGCAGCGGCAGACTGAACATTGAAAAGAATCGCCGCAACGCGGAGAGCTTGCCGTGATAGCGCACCATGCCTGTCTGCGCGGCGGTGCCGGGGTCCAGGCCGCCGTAGGCCAGGCCCAGCAGTATTTGCGTGGGGGCTTCGATGGTGGCATCGGGCGCGGATGCACAGCCGCGGCCAACCGAGATTTTTCGGTTCGCCACCACCGCGTAGAAGTCTTCGTCCTGTATGCGCAAGCCTATGCACAGCGGAGCACGACGGTTCGGGCCGGGTTCGAACATGGCTTTGAGTGACAGGATCAGCGCATCGGCGCCCAGCGCCTTGCCGCGTTCAAAGTAGGCAGATCGCACGCCCCAGCGGGCCAGCTGCATCACCAGCGGTTCCAGTTCGTGCCCCCACTGGGTAAGCTCATAGACCCAGGCATTGGCCGGGCGCGGCAGTTTGTGCCTGACTACGACGCCGTTGCTTTCCATGTCGTTCAGGCGCTGCGTGAGCACATTGGGACTGATGGAGGCCAGCCCGTCCCGCAGGTCACTGAAGCGCTTGGGGCCCAGCAGCAGATCGCGCACAATCAGCAGTGCCCAGCGTTCGCCGATGATGTCCAGCGCATGGGCGGCGGCGCAGTAGTCCTCGTAGCGTCTTTTCTTGTTTGTAGCAACCATCTCTGTTTATCTGCTCAATGTATGTAACAGAATAACATAATAGTTTTATTTTAGAATTTTTTAGTTGTTTTTTAGGACTAAAAAATGATAAATTGGGCGCATTAAAAATACTGGCGGAAGGGTCCGGGGCATGGGTTCTGAGCGCTGTGGTCACTACACAATCACCAGAAGGGAGCTCGACATGAGTACAAACCAGCCAGAAGCGGCCAGGCAAGCCATCCAGGCAAAACTCCAGCAGTGGACAGCGGCGGTACGCGCCAATGATCTAGATCAGATCATGGCCGGCTACGCGCCGGACGTCGTGGCGTTCGACGCGATCCAGACGCTGCGTTTTCAGGGGGTGAAGGCCTACAGGGAGCACTGGAAATTTTGCCTGGATATGTGTGGGGGGATGGTATTCCGGGTTGATGAGCTTGATATCCAGGCGTCCGGCGATCTGGCTGTCGCGCATGCACTGATCCATTGCGGTGCGGGGGATGAAAGCCAGTCAGGTTATTCCCGTATGACGGCGAGCTATCGGCTCATCGACGGGCAGTGGCTGGTGACGCATGAGCATTTTTCGCTGCCTTTCGATATGCAGACTGGCAGGGTCTTGTGCGATCTGAAACCCGAAGCCGCAGGCCAGCCAGCGGCCGTGCGCGCCATCCCGCTGGGCATGAACACCCTCATACCGCACCTGGTCTGTGCAGATGCGTCCAAAGCCATTGATTTTTACCGGGATGCCTTTGGCGCGAGCGAAGAAAGCCGCCTGGAAATGAGCCCGGGCCTGATTGGCCATGCCTGTCTGCGTATTGCGGGATCGCCTTTCTTTCTGATGGACGAAGCGCCGCAATGGGGCGCTGTGGGGCCCATCACCCTCAAGGGTACGCCGATCTCGATGCATTTATACGTGCCGGATGTCGATGCCGCATTTGAGAAAGCGATCGCCGCCGGCGCCACAGCAGTCATGCCGGTACAGGATATGTTCTGGGGAGATCGCTACGGTGTTGTGCGTGACCCTTTCGGGCATCAGTGGTCGCTGGCTACGCATGTCCGGGATCTGAGCAAAGAAGAGATCGAGCGTGGCGCCCAGGCCATGAAGGAGCAGGGCTGCGCATCGCAGGCCAGTGCGGAATAAGCCTCGTGGCAGCGCGGGGTTGCCGGTAGGATCAAGGGGGCGCAAGCCCCCTTGTCGGTTGCGGATCCGGTTCAGCGTGATGGTGCTGCGGCGGGGCTGGCTTCAGGCGCCGTGGCTTGTTTCTCTTTGAAGCGCTGGTACAGGGTTGCGATCAGCGGGCCGGAAATATTGTGCCAGACGCTGAATATGGCACTTGGCACGGCGGACAATGGCGAGAAATGCGCGCTCGCCAGTGCGGCACCCAGGCCTGAGTTCTGCATGCCAATCTCGATGGACAGGGTCTTGCGCTGCGGCAGGCCCAGTCCGGTCAGCTTGCCCAGCAGATAGCCCAGCAGCAATCCCAGACTGTTGTGCAGCACGACCACGGCGAAGATGGTCAGGCCTGTGGTGGCGATTTTCTGTTGGCTGACCGCGACCACCGCTGCGACGATGGCGACAATGGCAATCACGGAGACCAGCGGCAGCAATTGCACGCAGGCAGTGATTTTATTGCGCAGCAACGACTGTGCAGCGATGCCCAGTACGATCGGCAGCACGACCACCTGCAAAATTGACCAGAACATGGCGGCCGCGCTGACATCCAGCCACTGGCTGGCCAGCAGATAAATGAGCGCCGGCGTGACCAGGGGCGCCAGCAGGGTGGTCACCGAAGTAATGGCGACCGATAATGCAACGTCTCCCTTGGCCAGAAAGGCCATCACATTGGAGGCGGTACCTCCTGGGCAGCAGCCGACCAGAATGACGCCTACTGCGATCTCGGGCGGCAGCCTGAGCCCGACGCTTAGCGCCCACGCCAGGCCTGGCATGATGACGAACTGGCCCAGTACGCCGATGGCCACCGTTCCCGGTCGTTTGAACACCTCTGCAAAGTCGCTCTTGGACAGTGTCAGGCCCATGCCGAACATGATGATGCCGAGCAGCGGAACGATATAGGGCGCGATCCAGCGAAATTGTGCTGGCGCGTAGAAAGCGAGGACTGCGAATAATAGTACCCAGATGGCAAATGTCTTGCCCATGAATTGGCTCAGGCGAGCGATGGCCTGCATGATAGAAATCCTTGAATGACAGTGATCTGGCATGCCGGATGCGAAAACCGCAATCGCGGCAGGGCCGGAAGAATATTTCACCGCGGGAAATCCGACAATGTTGGGATGGGGATTGTCGGGCTTGCGTCGGACAGATCATGCCGCCAAGCCAAAAAGCACCAGCAGGGTGGGCTGGTGCTTGCGGAATGCGGTATTGTACGCCTGCGATATCAGGGTTTACGATAAGGGGCACGCATGGCGCTGCCGGGGTGCGTTTTGCGCCTATTGGCCCTGATCCGCGCAGGCATACTCCACGATGAGCTGGGCGGACACCACGCCGTTCCAGATATTCTGGTCCAGGCGATAGGCGACATCTACCTGCTCGGGCAGCAATTCCGCATGATTGAACCAGATGGCATCGAAGCGCTGATGGCCGCGTTCCAGGCTGAGCTTCAGATGCTTGCCTTTGAGCAGACGCTGTTGCCGCACGTAAAAAATATCGCGAAAGACCGGCGCTGGAAAGCCCGCTCCCCAGACCTGGCGCTGCAGCAATCCGGCCACTTCGGCGTTGGCATAGCCTGTTTCCAGCGATCCGTCGGTTTCGATGACAGGTTCGAAACTATCGCGTCCGGTCAGTTCGGTGACGGCGGCATCGAAACCTTTGATGAATACTTCATAGGCGTCTTCGCGCAACGTCAGGCCGGCTGCCATGGCGTGTCCGCCGAATTTCAGAATAATGCCGGGGTGCCGCTTGGAGATCAGGTCGAGCACATCGCGCAGGTGCACATCGGGAATGGAACGCCCCGAGCCTCGCAGCTCGCCGCTGTCCGACCTCGCAAAGGCCAGCGTCGGGCGCCAGTAGGTTTCCTTCAGGCGCGAGGCCACCAGGCCGACGACGCCCTGATGCCAGTCGGGATGATAGACGCAGACCGTGGCGCCTATGGCGGGACTGGCGGCCTCGATGGCTGCCAGTGCTTCTTCCCGCATGGTGGTCTCGATGCCGCGCCGCTCCTGGTTCATTTCGTCCAGTTGACGCGCAAGCTGGAGCGCGCGGCTGTCATCGTCTGTGATCAGGCATTCTATGCCTATGCTCATATCGGCCAGGCGGCCTGCGGCATTGATGCGCGGCCCCAGAGCAAAGCCCAGATCAAAGCCGCTGGCCTGTCGTGGTTCGCGGCCCGCGACCGCAAACAGGGCCCGCAGGCCAGCCTGCATGCGTCCGCTGCGCATTTTCTGCAGTCCCTGCGTGACGAGCAGGCGATTGTTGGCGTCCAGTCTGACAACGTCTGCCACCGTGCCCAGGGCAAGCAGGTCGGCCAGCTGGTCCAGTCGCGGGCCGCCGTCGCTGGCATAGACGCCGCGTTGGCGCAGCTCTGCCCGCAAGGCCAGCATCAGGTAAAAAATGACCCCCACGCCGGCCAGATTCTTGGACGGGAAGCCGCAGCCGGGCTGGTTGGGATTGACGATGGCCAGTGCCTGGGGCAGAGCATCCCCGGGAAGGTGGTGATCGGTAATGATGACGTCGATGCCGGCAGCCCGGGCGGCGTCGACGCCATCCAGGCTGGCGATGCCGTTGTCCACGGTGATCAGGATGTCGGGCTTGCCAGCGGGGTGCGTCACGGCCAGAGCGACGACGGCGGGCGACAGACCGTAACCGGTTTCAAAACGGTTGGGCACCAGGTAATCGACGATGGCGTCCATGCTGCGCAGGGCGCGCAGCCCGACCGCGCAGGCGGTGGCGCCGTCGCAGTCATAGTCGGCCACGATCAGCAAGCGCTTGCGGGCCTGGATGGCATCGGCAAGCAGCGATGCGGCATGCTGCACGTGGGTGAGCTGGCCGGGGGGGATCAGGGCTGCCCAGCTTTGTTGCGCTTCGGCGGCGCTGCTGACGCCGCGCGCCGCCCACAGCCGCGAAAGCAGCGGGTGGATGCCTGCCGCTTCGAGCTGCCGGGCGGCGACGGGGTCGGAAGTTCGTACGCTCAGTTTTGGGGTGACCACCATTTTCTCCATGATTGCTTGTTGCCGGGCAGCCATTGCGTCCAGCGTGAGCCTGGCGTGAGCTCAATGATGCGATCGGGCCCCGTGAGCACCAGACGGACGGGATCCGTGCTGCTCAGGACGGGAAACACATGCTGCTCCAGCCAGGCCAGACCGGCGAGCCAGGCGGACCAGTCCTGGCGGATGGCTGGCGCCAGCAGTTCGTCATGCATCCGGGCGTCGGGCAGTTCCAGCCCATCCAGTTGGCTGGTCGACGCGCCGCCATACAGCCACAGACTGTTGACTGGGGGCAGGCCCTGGCCTTGTCTTGCCAGGTTGACCGGATGGTCAAACCACAGCATCTGTACCTCGTTGACCAGCTTGCGCCAGGGGCGGGACGCCATGTCCTGCGACCACCAGTCGTTGACAGATGTAATGGCGACCAGCGCGGGGCTGGCCGAACGTGCCTGATAGCCTGCCGGGGGAGAGACATGCCAGTGCGGTTGGCCGGATCCACTCAGCAAAAAGCCGCTTTCCCTGAACATGGCATGCACGGACTCGAACAAGGCTACACTTTGCTCTGGCGTAATGGCCAGTTCAGCGGCGGGCAGCAGCGCCGCGCCGTCGCGCGATGGCGCCACATGAACGAGCTCGGCCAGCCAGACAGGCTGGTTGGCATCGCCAGGCGTGCCGCCGCGTAGCGGCGCCAGGCCTGTGGCAAAATTCTGCTCTGGGGCGGGCTTGAAGCCCAGCGCGGCCAACTGCCAGTATTCATGCGGCAGACAGGCGGTGTCGCGCGGGTCTGCCGCATGCTCTACATGGCGGGCACGGGTCAGCCAGTGCGCCAGGGTAGGTGCGGTTTTTATCAAATGGGCAGCCAGTTCCGCCGCGACTCGCGGTTCGGGCAGGGCGCCGGGTAGTACGATTTGCATTCCGGAATTGTAGTGTCAACGGGAAATGGTGGCTTGAAGATGTCATATGAGTTTTGGATAGGGGCGCGTTATGCAGGCCTGGCCCGGTCCCGGCGCAAGAGCGGCGGGGGCGATCGCTTTGTATCCTTTATCGCCGCCAGCTCCATGGTGGGCATTGCCCTGGGCGTTGCGGCGCTGATTGTCGTGCTGTCTGTCATGAATGGTTTCCAGAAGGAAGTGCGGGACCGCATGTTGTCGGTATTGCCGCATGTGGAACTGTATGCGCCTGATATGCCGCCAGATGAAGTGCTGTCGAAGTGGCGTGACATCGCCGCACAGGCCGAGCGCAATCCGGAAGTCAAGGGCGCCGCTCCGTTTGTCTCGGGTCAGGGCATGATTGTGCGCGGCGAAAAGCTGAGCGGAGTGCAGATAAGGGGCATTGATCCAGCGCTGGAGCACAATGTGTCAGACGTGGCGGGGCAGATGAAATCCGGCAAGCTGGCCTCGCTCACGCCGGGCAGTTACTCCATCGTTCTGGGCAATTTTCTCGCCTATTCGCTGGGCGTGAAGGTCGGCGATACGGTGTTGGTGCTGGCGCCGCAGGGATCTATTTCGCCAGCAGGCTTTACGCCTCGCATGCGGCAGTTCACCATCAGCGGCATTTTTTCGTCCGGATACTACGAATTTGACGCATCCATGGCGTTTATCAATTACGAGGATGCGGCCAAGGTATTTCGCGACAGCTCGCATACCGGTGTGCGCCTTCGCATTGCGGACATGCAGAAAGCGCCGTTGGTGGCGGACGAGCTGCGCCAGAACCTGCCTCGCTCCCTGGTGGCGCAGGATTGGACCGAAAACAACCGCACCTGGTTTGCCGCCGTACAGACCGAAAAACGCATGATGTTCCTGATTCTCGCGCTGATCGTGGCTGTGGCGGCCTTCAATCTGTTGTCGTCGCTGGTGATGGCGGTCAAGGACAAGCGTTCGGACATCGCCATCCTGCGCACGCTGGGCGCCAGCCCGCGCGAAGTTGCCCGGATTTTCCTGGTGCAGGGCTCTCTGATCGGCGTCGTCGGCACGCTGCTGGGCGTCGGGTTCGGCATGCTGATCGCCTTTAACATCGGCACCATCGTTCCCTTTATCGAGCGTCTGCTGGGGGTGCAGTTTCTGCCGCAACAAATCTATTTCATCAGCGAGCTGCCTTCTGATCCGCAGATGATGGATATCGTCATCATCGCCGTGACCTCTCTGGTGCTGTCGCTGCTCGCCACCCTGTATCCGAGCTGGCGCGCCTCCAGCCTTCAACCCGCACAGGTGCTTCGCCATGACTGATGCTGTAATCCCCGCCCTGAAGGCCACCCACCTGGTCAAGACATATACCGAGGGCGGCCAGTCTGTTCCGGTGCTTCGCGATGTCAGCCTGCATGTGGACCGGGGCGAAATGGTCGCCATTGTGGGAGCCTCGGGGTCAGGAAAAAGCACCCTGTTGCATACCCTGGGGTTGCTGGACCAGCCTACATCCGGCGAGGTTTACGTCGATGGCCATTCGGTGGCCGGTCTGTCGGAGGCCAGGCTAAGCCGTCTGCGCAACGAGCATCTGGGTTTCGTCTATCAGTTTCATCATTTGCTGCCCGAGTTCTCCGCGCTTGATAACGTCGCCATGCCCTTGATCGTCCGGCGGGAATCCCGCAACCGTGCCAGAGAGCAGGCGCAGGTCGTGCTGGAGCAGGTGGGCCTGGCCGAGCGCATCGATCATTACCCCAGCCAATTGTCGGGCGGCGAGCGGCAGCGCGTGGCGCTGGCGCGGGCCCTGGTGACGCGGCCAACCTGCGTGCTGGCTGACGAGCCTACCGGCAATCTGGACCGGTATACGGCCGAAAGCATGTTCGAACTGCTGGTGCGGGTGAACCGTGAGTTCGGTACGGCGTTTGCCATCGTGACGCACGATGCTGCGCTGGCCGCGCTGGCGCATCGGCAACTGGTCATGGACAAGGGCAAGCTGGCCGATGCCGAGACGACGCAGCCGAGTGCAGTCCCGCGCCCGGTTTCGCGCTAACAGAGAGGACGCTATTACCGTTCACGGGCCGGCGGGTGGGGCGCTGGCCGGCATGGAGTCGCAGATGCTCATCGATACGCACTGTCATCTTGACGCTTCGGAGTTCGATCATGACCGGGCGGAAGTGATTGCGCGGGCTCGCGGGCAGGGGGTCGGCCGGGTTGTGATTCCGGCCGTCGGCCTGCCGAATTTCGCGACTGTGCGTGAGCTGGCGCACGCCTTCGAGGGCGGCGCCTATGCGCTGGGCATACATCCACTGTTTGTTCCGCAGGCAGGCGACGCAGACTTGTCCAGGCTCGAGGCTCAGATAGAACAGGCGCTGGATGATCCGCGCTTTGTGGCGATAGGCGAGATCGGCCTGGATTTTTTCGTTCCGGCGCTCAGGGAGGAATCCATGGCGCGCCGCCAGGAGTCGTTTTACGCCGCTCAACTGGACTTGGCCAGACGCTATGACTTGCCTGTGCTTTTGCATGTCAGGCGATCCCAGGACCAGATTCTCAAGCACTTGCGGCGCAGGCCTTCGCTTCGTGGCATTGCGCACGCATTCAATGGCAGCTTCCAGCAGGCGCAGCACTTTGTTGACCAGGGTTTCGCGCTGGGATTCGGGGGCGCAATGACCTTTCCACGCAGCCTGCAGATACGGCGCCTGGCAACAGAGTTGCCACTGGAAGCGCTGGTGCTGGAAACCGATGCGCCCGACATCCCGCCGTGCTGGCTGGGGCGGCCCGGCGGGCCTGCAGCACGCAATGAGCCGGCTGAAGTCAGCGGCGTGGCCGATGTGCTGGCCGAACTACGGGGCATGTCCCGCGCCGCGTTGATCGGCGCAACGGGTGAAAATGCGTATCGCGTGCTGCCTCGCCTGCTGCCTGGCGTGTCTTCATTCGCCGGATAAGTATTCTCCGAAGGTGACGGCTTTGTTTGTGTGCCGTCCCTATCCTGAGATTCTTCTCTACCCTGATTCCCTGTTTTTTCGGATGAGGGGCTCTCGTGACAGGGCGCATCAGCTTGCTGGCATTTGTGTTGGCGTGCGGCATCGTACATTGCCTGCCTCGTTTGCCGGAGCGCGGCCTGGCTTTGATGGTGCTGGCCCTGGCGGTGCTGATGGCGCTGACGACGGCGGCGTGGCGCATCGGCCGGGGCCGCGCCGCTGGCAAGACAGGGCGCAGTCGCATGCTGGCCTACTATCGACGCATCATGCTGCCGCTGTGTGCGTTTGCCCTGGGGTTCGGGCTGACATCGCTGCGCGCCGAACAGCGACTGGCTGATGCGCTGGCGCCAATTCATCACAACCAGGTAGCGCGGGTCGTGTTGCAGGTGGCCTCGCTCCCCAGGCTCGACGCGTCGCGGCGTTCATTCGAGGCGAACGTGATTTCCTCGGTGCCCCCTGGTGTGCCATCCCGTATATGGGTCAACTGGCCGGCTCCGGGCGGCGCCGGTCCTTATGGGCGCGGCAGTGCGCCTCCCGCCGAGTTTTCCGACATCATTCCGGGCCAGCAGTGGCGTATGGCACTGGTCATGCGGCCGCCCTGGGGGCCGCGCAATCCCCATGCGTTCGATTATGAAGCGCATCTCTTTGCCCAGGGCCTGAGGGCGACAGGCACGGTGCGGGGCGTGCCTCGGCTGTTGCGTGAGCTTGGCGGAAGCAGCCTTTCCATTGCAGCTGAACGCGCGCGGCATAAGGTGCGGGCAGCGATGCTGCCGCATCTGGAGGGCTTGCGCTATGGCGCTGTATTGCTTGCGCTGGCCATCGGAGACCAGGCCAGCGTTGCCGCCGCTGACTGGCAGGTTTTCAACCGCAGCGGCATCACGCACCTGGTATCCATCAGCGGCTCTCATATCACCATGATTGCCGCGCTGGGCGGCGCCACGACTTACGCCTTGTGGCGGCGCCTGCGCTGGCGCGCAAGGGCGCTGGCGGAGCGCTGGCCTGCGCAGGTGGCCGGTGCGCTCGCCGCGCTGGCAGTGGCATGGCTGTACTGTCTGCTGGCGGGGTGGGGCGTGCCGGCGCGCCGCACTTTTCTCATGCTGGCCGTGGTGGCGGCATCCTATGTCCTGCGTTTGCCGGTGTCCTCATCGAGCGTGCTGTGCCTGGCCGCGTTTGCCGTCATGCTGCTCGATCCCTGGGCCGTGCTGGCCAGCGGATTCTGGCTGTCATTCGGCGCGGTGGCGGTGCTGCTGGCCAGCAGGCATTGGAAGGGGCTGGCGGTGGGGCGGCCCAGCCCGGGGCATGCACAGCGGATCAAGCGTTTTCTGGGGACAGCACTGCGCCTGCAATTGACGGTTTCGCTGGTGCTGACGCCTGTGCTGGCCCTGTTGTTTCATGAGGTGTCGGCCGTATCGCCGCTGGCCAACGCCTATGCCATTCCGGTCATCGGCCTGGTCGTGACGCCTCTGGCCCTGTTGTGCGCCGCCGTGTCGCTCCTGCCCGGGCTGGACGCGGTGGCCAGCGGTCTGGCCTGGCTGGGGCATGGCGCATTGCAACTGATCATGGTGCCGACGGCATGGCTGGCGGCCTTGCCTGCGGCCAGCTTTCCCGTGTCGGCGGCGCCGCTTTGGCTGGTCCTGCTGGCCCTGCCCGGCGTGGTACTGGCGCTGATGCCTTATGGCGCGCCATGCCGTCATCTGGCCTGGCTGTTGCTGGTGCCGGGCTTGTGCTGGCGCCCTGATCGGCCTCCCCCTGGCGGCTGGGCGCTGCATGCACTGGACGTCGGGCAGGCAGGCGCCATTGTGGTACAGACCGCCAGCCATACATTGCTTTTTGATACGGGAGGGCGAAGAGGGCCAACTGCGGACGATGGCCAGCGCATTGTCATCCCTTATCTGCGGGCGCTGGGCATACGCAGGCTGGACACGCTGGTGGTGTCGCACGCTGATCTGGACCACGCCGGCGGATTGCGCAGTGTGCTGGCGGCAATGCCGGTTGCCCGGGCTTACGGAAGTTTCGATCTTGAGGCATTTCTTCAGCGCGAAGCGGGCAGATTGCGGGCCGGCGGACTGCAGGATGCCTTGCCCGTTGCTCCTCTGCCTGCCATACGCAAGCCTTGCGTGCGAGGCACAAGTTGGCAGGTGGACGGCGTGCACTTCGAGTTTCTCTGGCCGCAGGGCAAGGCTGAGGCATTTCCTGGGCGCGCGGGCGCGCCAGGCGACGAGCGCCTGGCGGGCAAGCCGCGCAAAAGCCGGAATCAGCAAAGTTGTGTGCTGCGCATTACCGGAAGGCACCATTCCGCTCTGCTGACCGGGGACATCGGTGAACGCCAGGAAGAGACGCTGGTGCTGGGCGGGTTGGGCAAAACCGATGTAGTCATGGCTGCCCATCATGGTTCGCGAACCTCATCCAGTCCGCTGCTCGTGCTGGCGACCCAGGCCCGGCACGTCATTGCCCAGGCGGGCGCCTGGAATCGGCACGGTCATCCCGAGCGCGCGGTGGAAAACCGGTGGCGGCGCAGCGGCGCACGGTTCTGGCGAACGGATCATGATGGCGCGGTCATGGTTAGGTCCGATGCGGCGGGGCTGAGTGTGCGCAGCGAGCGGGAGACGTCACGGCGCTACTGGAGCAGCGGCACCGGCCCGCGAACATTGAGCGGGACGCCTGAGCTGCCCCTCAGCCATTCAGCAATACCGCCCGGCCTTGCGCATCGAAAGGAATAAGCGGCCCCACGGCGCCCGACTTGATCATGTCCACCATTTTGTTCAGAGGGGCTTCGGCGTCTTCGCTGCGTGGCGGCCGCCCAGCTGTGCCGGACAGCGCCGCAGCAAAGACCAACGTCCAGTCAGCCATATACTGACGCGATTCCGTGCGCAGCGCCTGAAAGGTGTCGATATCGTCGGGGGACTTGTCCAGACAGGCCAGCGGCGTCAGGGTTCCGCCGGAACCGGCCTCGAACGCGGCGCGTTGTGCTGGTGTGCAGTCGTCAGGCAGCGCTACCGCGGTAAAGACAAACAGCAGGCGCTGAGGCTCGGCCTGCCGGCGCGCGGCGGCGAGGAGGTCGTCGAAGCAGGTAATGTTCATATCCACCTTGTCTTGCGTAGTATGGCGAGGTCGCCGGTAGCAGGTTCATCCCTCGTTGATCTGACCATCCATCCTGACGCGCCGGACACTGGACTGGTACAGAATAATCAGCGAGACCCAGACGATACCGTAAAGCAGCATGAAGGCGCTGGACCGGATGCCGGTGAACTCCAGCGCCGCGCCGAACATCACCGGCAGCAGAAAGCCGCCGACGCCGCCGGCCAGCCCCACGATTCCGGTGACGATGCCCATTTGTTCGGGAAAATCATCAGCCACGTACTTGAATGTTGACGCCATGCCGAACGCAAACACCGAGCCCAGGATGAACAGCAGCGCGGTAAAGACGGGCGCCGCGATATGTATATGGAAGCTGCGGGGGCCGTTGATGGTATTGATGACGAAGGTGGTGTCCGGATAGGACAGCAGAAACAGGCATACCCAGGCTACCCAGAGCCCCCACCACGTGATCTTGTGCGCGCCGTAGCGATCTGCCAGGCCGCCGCCCACCGCTCTGAGTACGGCGCCGGGCAAGGAAAAACCGGCGGCGAGTGCCGATGCGAGGACGACGGAGAATCCGAATTCGGCCATCATGTACTGGGGAATCCAAAGCGAGAGTGCAGTAAAGCCACCGAAGCAGATGGAGTAGTACTGGCAATACCTCCAGACCCGAGGGTCTTTGATAATGCTGAATTGCGCCGCCAGCGAGACCGTGGATTTTTTGACGCCGGGATCCTTGACGGAGCCGAACCAGAAGATCAGGGCGGTGAGCAACAGCACCAGGGCATATACCCGTGGCACAGCGCGCCAGCCCAGCGCGGCCTGCAGTGCGGGCGTGACAAAGAGATTGACGGCGGCCCCGACCGTGCCGGCTCCAAAAAATCCCATGGCAAAGCCGCGTTTTTCGGGTGGGAACAGCCTGGCCACATAAGGTGTGCCGACGGCGAACGACGCGCCCACCGCGCCCAGGAACAGGCCTATCAACAGAAATTGCCACAGGGCAGTCGCATAGGAGACGAGATAGACGGGGATGGCGCAGGCGACAAGCAGGACGGTCATGACGGTACGGCCGCCGAAGCGGTCTGTCCACATGCCCAGCGGCAGGCGCAGCAGCGCGCCAGTCAGGACAGGCGTGGCCGTGAGCAGCCCGAATTGTGCACTGTTCAGCCCGAGCTCTTGACGCAGTGCGATGCCGACCACGCCGAACATCATCCAGACGACAAAACACACCATGAATGCGAAGGTGGTGACACACAATACGAATACCGGAGATTTATGCGCTGCCATGGCTGCTCCTGACTGATGTGTTCCAGTCTTGATGAAGGTGGGCGATCTTGCGTACAGTAATGAAAAGGGATGGCGCATTCATGCTATTGCAATAGCGGTCCGTGCACCACGTTCAGCGTGATGCCTTCAATCTTGGCGTTCGATACCAGCATGGTCAGATACTGCTGGATGGCTTTGTGGCTGACATAATCGCGCAGGTACTGCGCAATCTTCCCGCAGACAGCCTCAAATGGGAGCTGGGCGCCGGCTATCCTGCGCTCAACCAGCACAATATGAAAACCATGGCGAGTGGTGACCAGTCCTGGCAGCAGGCCGATCTGGCTGGTGCCGAACAGCGCCTTGTCGAATTCTTCTACGGTTTCGCCCCGGCTGAGCTGGCCAAGGCTGCCGCCGACCTTGCCCGAGGGGCAGTTGGAGAGGCTGCGTGCAAGCGCATCGAAGCGGTCTGGATGGCGTGCCAGGTCTCGACGCACTTGCTCGGACCGCTCGCGCAGCCTGGACAGCGAGACGCCGGGGGTGAGGGCGAACAGGATGTGGCGGGCATGGACAATGTCAGGAGAGCGGAATCGCCTGGCGTTGGCCTTGTAGTAGCGCTGGCATTCTTCCTCGGAAGGCTCAGGCGTCGGGCATTCCATGACCAGCAGACGGTCGATGGCTTCGTCGTCGATGACCATGCCGTGATCCAGCAGACCCTTGGCGTGCGCCTGCTGGGTCAGCAATTCGCGCAGAACCAAGGCCCGCCGCGCGGCGAAGCCCGGATCGGCTTCGTTTGTCTGCGATGAGATCTCCGCCTCGATGGAGGCTTGAGCGATCAGTATCCCGTTGACGCGAAGCTCTCCGGCATCGGGCAGTGTTTCGGCGCTTGAGGCGGTATTGAGCATGGAGCGGGTCCTTGTTCAGCGTTTGCGTACGATCTGATGCGGCCGGGCAAGATAGCCCACCGTGGCCAGACCGCTCCAGATATGCACCAGCCGTGTGAACGGCGAGACCAGGAAAATGGTGAAGCCCAGGAATATATGAGACTTGTAGACAAAGGGGACGGCGGCGAGCAGAGCGGCGCTGCCTGGGTTGAAGGTAACAATGCCCTTGACGTAGTCGGTGAGTGTTTCGAACATCACGCCGTCCATGTGCTGCAGCGAGAGTGGCACCGTCAGCAGCCCCAGGAAAAGCTGTACCCAGAGCAGTGCCAGTACGAGAATGTCCGCATTGGCGCTATTGATGCGTATGCGCGGGTCTGCCAGCCGGCGGTAGAACAGAATGCTCAAGCCGACGATCGCGACGATGCCGGCGGCGCCGCCTCCGGTCATGGCCAGCAACTGGTGCTGCGAGGCTGACAGGAACGGCGCCACTATCCAGTGAGGGGCCAGAAATCCCAGGAAATGGCCCGCGATCACGATCAGGATGCCAAAATGAAATAGATTGCTTCCCAGCCGCAGTTGCCTGCGCCTGAGCAACTGGGAGGAATCGCTCTTCCACGTGTATTGCTCGCGGTCGAATCGTATCAGGCTGCCGAGCAGCCAGATGGTGATACAGACATAGGGATACACCCCAAAAAGCAGCGTATTCATAGTGTCTTGATTCATGAACTGCCTCCCAAAATATGCTTGTCCGAAAAGCCGTGATAAAGGCGACGCAATGCCGCCACGGGGTTATTGAGGCGGGCGGGCCGGATAAAACCGGATGGGCTGGTCCTGCCCTGCGGGCGCCTGCGCATTGAGGAAACTGACCGGCTCGTCCTGCCAGTCCCTGTCCAGGGCTTCGGTGTCGATTGCCGTCAGATCGCGTTCGCCCAGCGATGCAGCAGAAAACATGTCCTTGGGCAGTTCGGGTTCGCCTGCCAGTGGAAGCAGCGCGGCCACAGCAATGGCGTAAAGGGTGCCGCGCCGGGCCAGTTGCGTGGCAAGGGTGTGATTGATGCTGGCAATTTCGCCCAGCAGTTCGCGGGCGCGGGATGCAGGTTCACGCGCTGCAAACTCCAGAAATACCGGCAGATAGTCGGGCAGCTCCCTTGCGTCCAGAAACATGCCGCTTTTTTCATACATGGCCAGCAGATCTATCATGGCCTGGCCCCGATCGCGCGATTCGCCGTGCACATGTTCGAACAGATACAGGGAGCTTGACCGGTTCCGGTCAAAGGTAGCGACATAATGTTCCTGCAGTTCCAGCAAGTCGATGTTATTGAAATAGTCGACCAGCCTGCACAGCAGGGTACGGGTGGCAGGCGGCAGGGCTGGATGGCCGGCAACGGTTGCCCGGATCTCGGGCAGGGCGTCAAGCAGCGGCTGCTCAGGGTAGTCGAGCAGGGCGCTCAACATGCTCAGCAGCAAGGCGTGATCTTTCAGGGTGTGGCTTTTCATCTATTCACCCGCAGCGCGTATGGGAATGGTCTTGCGTTTTTTGCCTATGCCTTTGTGGCCGCCGAACAGGCTGGTCTCGGTAGTGCCCTCCGAGCAGCCGTTGCCAAAGGAGAAGCCACAGGATGCCCGCAGGTCAAAGGCGTCTTCCGCATATTCTCGATGGGTGGTGGGAATGACAAAGCGGTCTTCATAATTGGCGATCGCCATGTATCTGTACATGTCCTCGATCTGCGCGATGCTCAATCCCACTTCGTCAAGCAGTGCCGGATCGTCATGACGGTCGACATGCCTGGTCCGCATGAAGGCGCGCATGGCGAGCATACGTTTGAGGGCAAGGCGCACCGGGGCCTCATTGCCGGCTGTCAGCAGATTGGCCAGGTAGCGCAGCGGGATGCGCAGGGCATCGACGTCGGGCAGCAGGCCGTTATTCGCCAGCCTGCCGTCATTGGCGGCGGTGCTGATGGGTGACAGGGGCGGTACATACCACACCATGGGCAGCGTGCGGTATTCGGGATGCAGCGGAAAGGCAATTTTCCAGTCCATGGCCATCTTGTAGACAGGCGAATGGCTGGCCGCTTCCAGCCAGTTTTCAGGTACGCCATCCCGCAACGCCTGTTCGCGAATCGCCGGGTCGTCAGGATCGAGGAAGATGGACAACTGAGCTTCGTACAGGTCTTCCGGGTTCTCGACCGACGCCGCTTCTTCGATGCGGTCGGCGTCATACAGCAGAACGCCGAGATAGCGGATGCGTCCAACACAGGTTTCCGAACAGACCGTGGGCTGCCCGACTTCAATCCGCGGATAACAGAAAATGCACTTCTCGGATTTTCCACTCTGCCAGTTGTAATAGATTTTCTTGTACGGGCAGCCCGATACGCACATGCGCCAGCCCCGGCATTTGTCCTGATCAATCAGGACAATGCCGTCTTCTTCGCGTTTGTAGATGGCTCCCGAAGGACAGGAGGCCACACAGGCCGGATTGAGACAGTGCTCGCACAGCCTGGGCAGGTACATCATGAAGGTGTTTTCGAATTCACCGTAGATGTCAGTCTGGACCTGATCGAAGTTGTAGTCGGCTTTGCGCTTCTCGAACTCGCCGCCGAGTATTTCTTCCCAGTTCGGTCCCCATTCGATTTTCTCCATGCGTTCGCCCGTGATGAGCGAACGCGGCCGCGCCACCGGGCCCGTCTTTACTTCGGGCGCGTCGTGCAAATGCGCATAGTCGAAAGTGAAAGGCTCGTAATAATCGTCTATCTCCGGCAGATCAGGGTTGCCGAAAATCCTGGACAGTACCCGCCACTTGCTGCCGGCCTTCAGCCCGATCTTGCCGTTGGCTTTACGTTTCCAGCCGCCGTGCCAGCGCTCCTGGTTCTCCCAGTCGCGTGGATAGCCTACGCCAGGCTTGGTCTCCACATTATTGAACCAGGCATACTCCACGCCTTCGCGTGAAGTCCATACGTTTTTGCAGGTCACCGAACAGGTGTGGCAGCCAATGCACTTGTCCAGATTCATGACCATGCCGATCTGCGCGCGGATTTTCATTTGTCGCCTCCAGACTCGTCCTCGCTCATGGCCAGGGTGGGTGCGCCGTGTGCCAGCGTATGCGCATGCCTGGCGGCCGCGTTGTCCGATAGCACAGAGGCGGGCGTGGATTCGTCTTTCCAGTCTATGGTGTTCATTTTTCGGACGATGACGAATTCGTCCCGGTTCGAGCCCACCGTGCCGTAGTAGTTGAATCCATAGGCCAGCTGGGCGTAGCCGCCTATCATGTGAGTAGGCTTTGGCGTAATGCGGGTTACGGAGTTATGGATGCCGCGCACGCCGGTGACTTCAGAACCCGGCGTGTTGATGATTTTTTCCTGGGCGTGATACATGAATACGGCGCCTTTCGGAATGCGCTGGCTGACCACCGCGCGGGCGGTGAGGGCGCCGTTCACGTTGAACGCTTCGATCCAGTCATTGTCGACCACGCCAATTTTCTGCGCGTCGATTTCCGACATCCAGACGATAGGTCCGCCGCGCGACAGGGTCAGCATCAGGAGGTTGTCGGTGTAGGTACTGTGTATGCCCCACTTCTGGTGTGGGGTAAGAAAGTTCAGCGCGATTTCGGGGTTGCCATTTGAGTAGGCGTCTTGCATGCCGAACGTGCTGCGCGTATCCATGGGCGGTTTGTAGACACAGAGCGCCTCGCCGAAATCCCGCATCCAGCGGTGATCCTGGTAGAGTTGCTGGCGGCCCGAGAGCGTGCGCCAGGGAATGAGCTCATGCACATTCACATAACCGGCGCTGTACGAAACATGTTCGGACTCAATACCGCTCCAGGTGGGCGAGGTGATGATTTTTCTTGGCTGAGCCTGGATGTCGCGAAAGCGTATCTTTTCGTCCTCCCGGCTGCGGGCAAGATGTGTATGGTCCATGCCGGTGACTTTCGACAGGGCTTCCCAGGCCTTGACGGCTACCTGACCATTGGTTTCGGGTGCGAGCGAGAGCACGACTTCGGCTGCGTCGATGCCGGAATCGATCTGCGGCCTGCCTTTTGATATGCCTTCTTCCTGCACGATATGGTTCAAGCCGCGCAGCATGTCGATTTCGTCGCCGGTTTGCCAGGTGATGCCTTTGCTGCCATTGCCCAGCTTATCGAGCAAAGGCCCAACAGAAGTGTATTTCTTGTAGGTGTTGGGATAATCGCGCACGACAGTCTTGACGCTGGCCATGGTTTTGCCAGGCACCGGCTCGCATTCGCCTTTGCCCCAGTCGGCAATGTCGCCGGCCTGCGCAATTTCGTCCGGACTGTCATGCTGGAGCGGAAAGAGCACGACATCGCGCTCCTGGCCCAGATGGCCCGAGGTCAGTTCGGAGAACCGCCTGGCGATGCCTTTGTATATCTCCCAGTCGCTTTTGGATTGCCATGCGGGATCCACGGCAGTGGACAGCGGGTGTATGAAAGGATGCATGTCGGACGTGTTCATGTCATCTTTTTCGTACCAGGTGGCGGTGGGCAGGACGATGTCCGAGTATAGACAGGTGGTCGACATCCGGAAGTCCAGCGTGACGACAAGATCCAGCTTGCCTTCGGGCGCGGGGTCGCGCCAAGTTACTTCCTGAGGCCGCACGCCGCCGCTCGCGCCCAGGTCCTTGCCTTTGATGCCATGCTCGGCGCCCAGCAGATGCTTGAGAAAATACTCATGGCCCTTGCCTGAGGAACCCAGCAGATTGGAGCGCCAGACAAAAAGATTGCGCGGAAAATTTTCCGGGGCGTCGGGGTCGGTACAGGCCATCCTGATCGAGCCGTCCTTGAGCCCGTTGGCGACAAAGGTGGCGGCGTCTGCGTCTGTTGAGGCGTTTCCGATGTCCAGCGGATTGCTGGAAAAATGCGGGGCAGTGGGCAGCCAGCCCATGCGTTCAGCCTTGACGTTGTAGTCGATGGGGCTTTCCGGCAGCTCGCGCCTGTCGGCCAGGGGCGACAGCAGCGAGCTTACCTTGATGGTTTCGTAGCGCCATTGATCAGTGTGCGCATAGAAAAACGAGGTGCCGTTCATAAAGCGCGGCGGACGATGCCAGTCGGTGGCAAAGGCCAGGGGCAGCCAGCCGGTCTGTGGACGCAGTTTCTCCTGTCCCACATAGTGCGACCATCCGCCGCCCGACTTGCCTACGCATCCGCACATCACCAGCAGGTTGATCACCGCCCGATAGCTCATGTCCATATTGAACCAGTGATTCAGGCCGGCACCGACGATGATCATGGACTTGCCTTCTGTCTTGTGCGCGTTGTCGGCAAACTCGCGGGCGACCGCGATGACATCCTGCCGGCTCACGCCGGTGATCTGCTCTTGCCAGGCAGGGGTGTAGGGGATATCGTCATCGAAACTGGCCGCCACGTTGTCCCCGCCCAGACCCTGGTCTACGCCATAGTTGGCAATGAACAGATCGTATACCGTTGCGACAAGCACCTCGCCCTGGCGAGTCGCCATCTTCTTGACGCCTATCCGGCGCGTGAGTGTGCTGGCGTGCCCTGTGTGGGTGAAATGGGTGCTTTCGGTATTGCCGAAGTAGGGAAAGGCAACGTCGATGACCTCATCATGATCCTGCACCAGCGACAGGCGGGCGCGGATGGGGTTGCCCTGTGCATCCTCCTGCTTGATATTCCACTTGCCTGCGTCGTCGCTATCCTGCTGGCCCCAGCGAAAGCCTATCGATCCCACTGGCGCGACAGGTTTGCCGCGGAGCTCGTCCAGCAGCACGGTTTTCCAGGCCGGATTGTTGGCCTGCCCGAGCGCATCCTCGAATTCATCGGCCCGCAACATTCGCTCGGGCACATAATGCTCGCCCTGCCTGACAATGCGAACCAGCATAGGCATATCGGTATAGCGCCGGCAATAATCAGAAAAGTAATCGCTTTTGCCCGCGACATGAAACTCTTTCAGGATGACATGGCCCATGGCCAGCCCCAGCGCGGCGTCGGTTCCCTGCTTGGGATGCATCCAGAGGTCGCCGAATTTGGCACCCTCGGCATAGTCCGGGAATATGGATACGACCCGGGTGCCGCGGTAGCGGACCTCTGTCATGAAGTGCGCGTCGGGTGTGCGGGTTTGCGGGACGTTCGAGCCCCACATCATGATAAAAGTCGAGTTGTACCAGTCTGCGGATTCGGGAACGTCCGTCTGCTCGCCCCAGGTCTGGGGCGAAGAGGGGGGCAAATCGCAATACCAGTCATAGAAGCTGAGGTTCACGCCGCCGATGAGTGAAAGATAGCGGCTACCGGCCGCATACGAAATCATCGACATGGCCGGGATGGGCGAAAAACCGACAATGCGATCGGGCCCATGCCGCTTGATCGTGTACACGTTGGCGGCGGCGATGATCTCGTTGACCTCTTCCCAGCTGGATCTGACGAAACCTCCCAGGCCGCGGCGACGCGTATACGAGGCTCGTGCTTCGTGATCGCCGACAATCGCCGCCCAGGCCTCGACAGGCGCAAGCGTGCTGCGCCGCTCGCGCCACAGTTTGAGCAGCGTGCTGCGAACGAGTGGATACTTGAGGCGGTTGGCGCTGTACAGGTACCAGGAGTACGACGCGCCGCGCGAACAGCCGCGCGGCTCGTGGTTGGGCATGTCGGGGCGGGTGCGCGGGTAGTCTGTCTGCTGGGTTTCCCAGGTGACAATGCCGCCCTTCACATAGATCTTCCAGGAACAGGAGCCTGTGCAATTGACGCCATGTGTGGAGCGTACGATCTTGTCGTGCTGCCATCGTTTTCTATAGGCTTCTTCCCACTTGCGGTCTTCCTTGAGCGTCATGCCGTGGCCATCTGAAAACTCGGGCCGGGCAGTGGAAAAATACTTGAGACGATCGATGAAATGACTCATGGCGCGGCTCCGGTCAGGTTGACGTGAACAGAGACCGCACAAGGCGGGCAACACTTGAAAACCATAGCTTCCTCCGGTGCCGCAGACAGGAACGATGTCACCAGCCTTGGCGACGCGATGTCCAGCCATCATAGGGCGGCTAAAAGGAAGGTTCAATACCTTTGTGCCAATGTTCTTTGATCCGTATCAACATCAGGCCTGTTATTCCATCTGGCGATGGTGTTTTTGCTCCGCACCGCCAGCGCGGAGGCGTGGGCTTGCGCAACGGACAGAATCGGCGATAATACTTTTACCTGCCCACAAGGCGGTACGATAGGCCCACAAGGCCGTGCATGAATAATCAGCAAAGAAAATTCCACAAGACATTTTCAAGAAGCAGACATGAGACAACCATCGCCATTGCGGCTCCACGTTCCGGAGCCCTCAGGTCGGCCAGGCCATGCCACCGACTTTTCATTTCTCCGGCTGGCCCCTGCAGGCCAGGCACCCAAGCCTGCGCTGGACGCCACCGTATCCGACACCTCCGATCTTGCGTTTTCGCTCATTCGCGTGCTGGATGACGAAGGCAATGCAGTCGGACCGTGGGCGCAGCCCTCCCTGGACACCGAGTTGCTGCGCAAGGGCCTGGCGGCCATGATCAAGACCCGCATCTTCGATGCGCGGATGCTGATTGCCCAGCGGCAGAAGAAGATGTCGTTCTACATGCAGAGCCTGGGCGAGGAGGCCATCGGCACCGGGCAAATGCTGGCCCTGCAGAAAGGCGACATGTGTTTTCCGTCCTATCGCCAGCAAAACCTGCTGATCGTTCAGGACGTGCCGCTGGTCGACATGATGTGTCAGTTGTTTTCCAACGACCAGGATCGTCTCAAGGGACGCCAGCTTCCCGTTATGTATTCCATGCGGGAGCACGGCTTTTTCTCGATCTCGGGCAATCTGGCTACTCAGTTCGTGCAGGCGGTGGGCTGGGCCATGGCCTCGGCCATCAAGGGCGACACCAAGATTGCGTCGGCGTGGATAGGCGACGGTGCAACGGCCGCGGCCGATTTCCAGACAGGACTGACCTTTGCGCATGTATATCAGGCGCCTGTCATTCTCAACGTCATCAACAATCAATGGGCGATTTCCAGTTTCCAGGCAATTGCGGGAGGCGAGTCGACCACCTTCGCCGCGCGTGGCACCGGCACCGGCATCGTCTCGCTGCGCGTGGACGGCAATGATTTCCTGGCCGTCTACGCCGTGTCGCGCTGGGCCGCAGAGCGGGCGCGCAGCAATCTGGGGCCGACGCTGATCGAATGGGTAAGCTACCGTGCCGGTCCGCACTCCACTTCCGATGATCCTTCCAAATACAGGCCGGCCGACGACTGGTCCCGATTTCCACTGGGCGATCCGATCGAGCGGCTCAAGCAGCATCTCATACGCCTGGGCGCCTGGTCCGAGCAAGAGCATGCCCAGGTTCAGAAACAGATCGAGGCCGAAGTCATTGCCGCGCAGAAACAGGCAGAAGCGCACGGTACGCTTGCCAATGGTCAATCATCCAGCGTGGCCTCCATGTTCGAGGATGTCTATAAAGACATGCCCTGGCATCTGCGCCAGCAACGCCAGCAGGCGGGGGTATGAGCATGAGCAAGCATCATTCCGCAAAATCTCATCCCATGACCATGATTCAGGCCCTGCGCTCAGCCATGGACGTCATGCTGGAGCGCGACAGCAATGTGGTCATCTTCGGCCAGGACGTCGGTTATTTCGGCGGCGTGTTTCGATGCACTGAAGGCCTGCAGTCCAAGTATGGCCGCGAGCGCGTGTTTGACGCGCCTATTTCCGAAGGCGGGATTGTCGGCGCGGCAGTCGGCATGGGCGCCTATGGCCTGCGTCCCGTGGTGGAAATCCAGTTCGCCGATTATTTTTATCCCGCCACAGACCAGATCGTGTCGGAAGCGGCGCGTCTGCGCTATCGCTCGGCTGGCGAGTTCATTGCACCGCTGACCATACGGATGCCTTGTGGCGGCGGCATTTACGGTGGACAAACCCACAGCCAGAGCCCGGAAGCCCTGTTTACGCATGTGACGGGCCTGCGCACGGTCATGCCGTCCAATCCTTACGATGCCAAGGGGCTGCTGATCGCCGCGATCGAGAGTGATGACCCTGTCATTTTCCTGGAGCCCAAGCGTCTGTACAACGGCCCCTTCGATGGACATCATGATCAACCCGTGGTGCCATGGTCCAAGCATCCTCTGGGCAATGTGCCTGAGGGCTATTATTCGATTCCGCTGGAGTCGGCCGCCGTATTCCAGCCGGGCGAGGATCTCACGGTGCTGACCTACGGCACCATGGTCTATGTGGCCGAAGTCGCGGCGCGAGAAACCGGCATCAAGGCTGAAATCATCGATTTGCGCAGCCTGTGGCCGCTGGATCTGGCCACCATCGTGTCATCTGTGCGCAAAACCGGACGCTGTGTCGTACTGCACGAAGCAACCCAGACCAGCGGTTTCGGCGCGGAGCTCACGACGCTGGTGCAGGAGCATTGCTTTTACCACCTAGAAGCGCCGGTCGAGCGTGTGGCCGGATGGGATACCCCCTATCCTCATGCCCATGAGTGGGCCTATTTTCCCAGTCCCCAGCGGGTAGGCGATGCCTACCGCAGAGTCATGGAAGGATCGCCGGCACAGCCCGACAGCGTTCCGCCGGTCAACCAGAGCAGGGGAGTCTGAACATGGGCATGCATATCATCAAGATGCCGGATATCGGCGAAGGAATCGCTGAAGTCGAGCTGGTCGAGTGGCATGTCCAGCCGGGAGACTCCGTGACGGAAGATCAGGTTCTGGTTGATGTCATGACCGACAAGGCCACTGTGCAGGTGCCATCGCCCGTCGACGGCAAGGTGGTTGCGCTGGGTGGACGTATTGGCGAGGTTATGGCCGTGGGTTCGGAACTGATCCGGCTGGAAGTACAGGGCGAAGGCAATGAGCATTTGTCCAGCAAGCGCAAAGCAGCGGGCCGGGCCAGCGGCGTCGACGCGGCTCAAGGCGAGACCGCTGCTGCGACGGCCGCCACGCAGGTTTCCGCCCCGCTCGTGAGCACGGCAGCGTCGGCAAGCGGCACGGCTGCGGCAAGTACCGCAGCGGCGACGGCTGACACAACAGCCAAGAAACCCGCAAATGCGGCAACCGCTCCGATTCCCTCGCATCAGGCAGGCGAGCGGCGGGCGGCGCCGCAGTCCGGCGGCGATGGCGCGGCGCGTCCCCGGGGTGAAAAGCCGTTGGCATCGCCGGCGGTGCGCAAACGCGCCTGGGACATGGGCGTTGCGCTGCAGTATGTGCCGGCCAGCGGTCCCGCAGGCCAGATCACGCATGCCGACCTGGACCGTTATCTGGAGCGGGCGCCGGGCAGCGGCGGCGCAGGGCCGGTATCGGTCTACGAACAGCGAGAGGACGAGCAGCAGATTCAGGTGGTGGGTTTGCGGCGCAAAATCGCCGAGCGTATGCAGGAGGCCAAGCGCCGCATTCCCCATTTCAGCTACGTGGAAGAGGTTGATGTTACCGAGCTTGAACAACTGCGCGCCAGGATCAATGCGCAGTGGGGTGCGCAGCGCGGCAAGCTGACCCTCATGCCTTTTCTGGCGCGGGCCATGGTCATTGCCTTGCGCGATTTTCCCCAGATCAATGCACGCTACGACGATGATGCGGGCGTAATCACCCGCCATGGCGCGGTTCACCTGGGCGTTGCGGCACAGACAGAAGCAGGCCTGATGGTGCCAGTGGTCCGGCATGCCGAAGCGATGGATGTATGGGCCTGCGGCGCGGAAATTACCCGGCTGGCCGATGCGGTGCGCACTGGCCGAGCCACGCGCGATGAGTTGTCCGGCTCCACCATCACCCTGAGCAGCCTGGGCGCCCTGGGTGGCATCGTGTCTACGCCGGTGATCAATTATCCCGAGGTGGCGATTGTCGGCGTGAACCGCATTGTGGAGAGACCGGTCATCATCAACGGGGCTGTCGTGGCGCGCAAGATGATGAATCTGTCTTCTTCGTTTGATCATCGCGTGGTCGACGGCATGGATGCCGCGCAATTTATACAGCGAGTACGCGGTTGCCTCGAGTGCCCGGCGCTCTTGTTTGTGGAGTAGGGGTGGCTATGCAATCGACGACTTTATTGATTATTGGCGGAGGCCCTGGCGGGTACGTCGCTGCGATCCGTGCCGGTCAGTTGGGGATACCCACGGTGCTGGTCGAAACGGGCAGTGTCGGCGGCACTTGCCTGAACATCGGCTGCATTCCGTCCAAGGCGCTGATTCATGCGGCAGAGCAGTTCCATGCGGTATCAGGCCATGTGCAGCATTCGTCCCTTGGCATCAGCGTTAAGGGGGCGGCGAGCATCGACATCGCGAAAACCGTGCTCTGGAAGGACGGGATCGTCAAACGCCTGACGGGCGGTGTTGCGGCGCTGCTCAAAAAGAATCATGTTCAGGTGATCAAGGGGTGGGCCCACATCGTGGATGGCAAGCATGTCGACGTGCTGCTGTCTGAGGATGGACAGGCGCCGTCCCAGGACGATCAGGACGCGTCCGGCGAGGAGGCCGCCAGTGATGCTGTGGCCACCCGGCGCAAAGGCAAAGCATTGCGCATCAGCTGCGAGCATTTGTTGCTGGCGACCGGCTCTACGCCGGTAGCGCTGCCGTTCATGCCTTTCGGCGGCAAGGTCATCTCGTCCACCGAAGCCTTGTCGCCCAAGGCGCTGCCAAAACATCTGGCGGTGGTCGGCGGCGGCTATATCGGCCTGGAGCTGGGCATGGCGTACTGCAAACTGGGCGTGGCGGTGAGCATAGTCGAATCCCAGGCTCGCATCCTGCCTGCCTATGATGCCGAGCTGGCCAGGCCGGTTGCTGACGCGTTGGTCAAGCTGGGCATCGACCTGCATCTGTCTTGTTCGGTCGAGGGTCTGGAGAACGGGCAGGGCGACCTGCTGCTCAAGGACGCCGAAGGCGGGCAGAAGAAACTTGCTGCTGACCAGGTGCTGGTAGCGGTGGGACGCAGGCCGCGCACGGAAGGCTTTGGTCTGGAATCGCTGGATCTGGGCATGAACGGGCGGGCGGTGAGCATCGATGACCAGTGCCGCACCTCCATGCGGGATGTCTGGGCGATCGGCGACGTGACGGGCGAACCCATGCTGGCGCATCGCGCCATGGCGCAGGGCGAGATGGTGGCCGAGATCATTGCCGGGCAGCGCCGCCATTTTGTGCCGGCATCCATTCCTGCCGTGTGCTTCACCGATCCGGAAGTGGTGGTCGCAGGACTTGATCCGGAGCAGGCCGGCAAACAGGGGCTGGACTGCATCAGCGCGATATTTCCCTTTGCGGCCAATGGGCGCGCCATGACGCTCGAGTCGAGCGCGGGCTTTGTGAGAGTGGTCGCACGTCAGGACAATCATCAGATTGTGGGGTGGCAGGCGGTGGGCCGCGGGGTGTCGGAACTGGTGTCGGGGTTTTCGCAGTCGCTTGAAATGGGCGCTCGACTGGAAGATATCGCCGGCACCGTTCATGCGCATCCCTCCCTGGGGGAAGCTGTGCAGGAGGCGGCGCTCAGGGCTCTGGGCCAGGCCTTGCATATCTGACTGCAGCCGGGACGGCAGCGCCTGGGTGGGATATTGCAGGCGCTTGCTGCAGACGGACGTACAATCGGCACTGCGCCTCCGTCAACCCGAAAGCGAGCTGTTTTATGCCTGATGCCTCCATGCCGTTTACCGCCTCCGAGCCCCGTCTCGACTACGTCACCTGCGTCAGCCCTGCAGGCGCGCACCGCATGGCCTATTGGGAATGGGGCGACCCGGATAACGACAGGGTGTTGCTGTGTGTGCATGGATTGACGCGCACCGGCAGGGATTTTGACCAGTTGGCGCAACGCCTGGCCGGCGAATACCGTGTTGTCTGCCCCGATATCGTCGGGCGGGGAGAATCGGACTGGCTTGTGAATCCCGCTTCGTATGTGGTTCCGCAGTATGTCGCCGACATTTTTACGCTGATCGCCCGCCTGCATCCCGCTCGACTGGATTGGGTCGGAACCTCCATGGGCGGGCTGATAGGCCTGGGGCTGGCGGGTTCGCTGGCAATGTCTTCGGGAGCACGGCCGCTGCGCGGCGGTGCAGGTCTTTCCGGGGGTGATAAGCTGCCCATAGGCAAATATGTATTCAACGACATAGGGCCGGCGCTGGACTTCCAGGGCTTGAGCCGCATAGGGGAGTACGTCGGTCAGTCGATTGCATTCGATCAGTTCGATCAGGCCGTAGACTATGTTCATAGCGTGTCGCAGGGATTCGGCGATCACGACAGGCAAGGCTGGGAGGCGCTGACTCGCCATGTGTTCATCCGGCAGGGCGATCAATGGATAAAGCACTACGATCTGCGCATCGCGCAGGTCATGGCAGGGATGACCGAGCCCATGCTCATGGCGTCCGAAGCCCTGTTGTGGGCGGCGTACGAGAGCATTGAACGCCCCATCCTGATTGTGCGTGGCGAAGTATCCGACTTGCTTTCGGCCGAATCGGCCGAGCAGATGCTGCGCCGCAATCCGCGGGCTAGCGTGCATACGGTTGCCGGTGTGGGGCATGCGCCGACGCTGCGCGACCCCGTCGAGATCGAGCCGGTCGCACGGTTTTTGCTGTCCAGCTAGAGAAGGATCCGGTAACTCCGGTAAACTAGCAGAAATAAAAAACAATGAAACAAGTCAGAATATATACAACATAAAACAGCAAGGGAGCATTATTGAAGGTTGATCTGCACTGTCATTCCCTTATGTCCGACGGCGTGCTTGCGCCGGCGCAGGTTGCCGCGCGCGCGCATGACAATGGAGTAGGAATGTGGGCGTTGACCGACCATGACGAGCTGGCGGGGGTTGCCGAAGCCCGTGACACGGCACAGTCGCTGGGCATGCAATACATCACCGGCGTAGAAATTTCCGTCACCTGGGCCGGGCATACCGTGCATATCGTGGGACTCAATTTCGACGAGCATGACCAGGCGCTCAACGCCGGATTGGCCGATATTCGCGGCAGCAGGGCGGTGCGCGCCCGGAAAATGGCCGAACGACTCGCCGAACTGGGTATCGCCGGCAGCTACGAGGGCGCCTTGCCGTTTGCGGGTAATCCCGATCTCATCAGCCGCACGCACTTCGCCCGATTCATGGTCGAGCAAGGTTATTGCAAGGGCATGCAGGAGGTCTTCGAAAAATATCTGGCCGACGGCAAGCCGGGCTATGTGCCCATGCACTGGTCCACGCTGGAGCAGGCGGTGGGCTGGATAGTGGGGGCTGGCGGTCGTGCCGTTATTGCGCATCCCGGACGCTATCTGTACAGCCCCATGCAGTTTGATGCCTTGTTTGATCGTTTCAAGGAACTGGGCGGCGTCGCCATCGAGGTGGTCACCGGCAGTCATACGCCGGATCAATATACGGAATATGCCCGCGTCGCCAAGCGTTTCGGCTTTCTGGCCTCGGCGGGCTCCGATTTCCACAGCCCCAAAGAGGGCAAGCTGGACCTGGGCGGTATCCCGCCATTGCCCTCGGGCCTGACACCTGTCTGGCACGACTGGGTCTGAGCCGGACGCGCGCCGCGCGCCAGGGGCTTTTTCTTTTTGCGATAAGACATGAACAAGGCATTTGTCAAAGAATCCGATCATGATGATGAGGATGACCTCGGCCCGGAAACCGTCGCCTTGCCTGCGGGTACCCGCAATTACATGACGACGCAGGGCTATCAGCGGCTGCGCGGCGAGCTCGCGCACCTGATGAATGAGGAGCGTCCCGCCGTCGTGCAAGTGGTGTCGTGGGCGGCCTCCAATGGCGACCGCTCCGAGAACGGCGATTATCTCTACGGTAAAAAACGGCTGCGTGAAATAGACCGGCGCATGCGCTTTCTGACCAAACGCCTGGAAATCGCCGAGGTCGTAGATCCAGCGCAGCAGCCCAATCGGGATCAGGTTTTTTTTGGCGCAACCGTGGTGTATTCCGACAAGGCGGGAGAAACGTTCCGCGTGACCATCGTCGGGGTCGATGAGGCCGAGCCGCTGCAGGGCAGGATCAGCTGGATTTCGCCCGTAGCGCGGGCCTTGCTCAAGGCGCGGGAGGGCGACACCGTCACGCTGCGCACCCCGGCCGGGCTGGACGAACTGGATGTCCTGGAAGTCGTTTATCCACAGCCTTAGGCGCAGCGGCGGGGCAGGCGCCGCCAAACAGGTAAAATGCAGCGTTAATCCCCTTCATTTGCCTGCGTTGTATCGTGAACTCCATCCAGCATTTTCCAGGTTCCTCGGCCCTTTCCTCTTTTCGCCGCGAGCGGCTGCTCCAGCGTTTCGCTCAGCTCGGCCTGCCCGTCGCTGACATCGACGCGCATTATGAGCATTTTGTGTGGCTGGATGCTGCGCTGGACCCGACCGGTCAGCAGCGTCTGGATCAACTGCTGCATTATGGCGCCACGCCAGAGCACCCGGCCAAGCAAGGCCGCGGCGTTGTTGCGTTGCGCGTCATCCCGCGCCTGGGCACGGTTTCGCCCTGGGCCAGCAAGGCCACCGACATCGCCCATAATTGCGCGCTGTCGGCGGTCAGGCGTATAGAGCGCGGCGTTCGTTATCTGGTTACGCCTTCGCGCAGCCTGCTGGGTGCCAGGACGCTGGATGAGAGCCAGCTGGCGGCGATCGCCGCCTGCCTGCATGACCGCATGACGGAAACCGTGGTGGACGAAGATTTCGATGGCTCGGCGTTATTCGCCTCGTTGTCGGGCAAGCCCATCCAACTGATCGATGTCATTGGCCAGGGACAAGCGGCGCTTGAGCAGGCCAATCGCGAGCTCGGACTGGCCTTGTCCGCCGATGAGATCGAATATCTGGATACATCGTTCCGGCAATTAGGTCGCAACCCTACCGACGTCGAGCTCATGATGTTCGCGCAGGCCAATAGCGAGCACTGCCGCCACAAGATTTTCAATGCCCGCTGGGTGATTGACGGTCAGGAACAGCCCAAAACGCTGTTCGGCATGATACGCGACACGCATGCCGCCCAGCCAGAAGGCACTGTGGTCGCCTATTCGGACAATGCCGCCGTCATGAGCGGCGGCCAGGCCACGCTGTTTCATGCGGGTCAGGCTGCCAGCGAGCCGGTCTATCGGCATCACCCGGCGACGATGCATACCTTGATGAAGGTGGAGACCCATAATCATCCAACCGCCATTGCTCCGTTTCCTGGCGCGGCCACAGGCGCCGGCGGCGAAATCCGCGACGAAGGCGCGACAGGCAGGGGGTCCAAGCCCAAGGCCGGCCTGACAGGTTTCACGGTATCAAATCTTGCCTTCAAGGATGCGCTCGAGCCCTGGGAAGCCCATCCCTACGGTATGCCCGACCGCATCGCCAGCCCGCTGGACATCATGATCGACGGTCCCATCGGCGGCGCGGCATTCAACAATGAGTTCGGCCGCCCGAATCTGCTTGGCTATTTCCGCGCTTTCGAGCAAACCTCCGCAGGCGTGCACTGGGGCTATCACAAGCCCATCATGATTGCCGGCGGCCTGGGCGCCATCGATGCCCGGCTTACCCACAAAGACCCCATCCCGCCCGGCGCGCTGTTGATCCAGCTGGGCGGACCCGGCATGCGCATCGGCATGGGCGGCGGTGCCGCGTCAAGCATGAGCGCGGGGGCCAACAGCGCCGAGCTGGATTTTGATTCGGTCCAGCGCGGCAACCCCGAAATCGAACGCCGCGCCCAGGAAGTCATCGACCGCTGCTGGCAGCAGGGCGAGCACAACCCCATCCTGGCCATTCACGACGTCGGTGCGGGTGGCCTGTCCAATGCGTTTCCGGAGCTGGTCAATGACGCCGGGCGCGGGGCGGTGTTCGAGCTGCAGCAGGTGCACGTCGAAGAATCGGGCCTGTCCGCGGCGGAAATCTGGAGCAACGAATCGCAAGAGCGCTATGTGCTCGCCATACAGCCCGAGGACCTGGCCCGCTTTGACCAGATCGCCCGCCGCGAACGTTGCCCCTATGCGGTGGTAGGCGTTGCCACCGAGGCGCGCCAGTTGCGGGTCACCTTCGGCGAAGGCCTGCCCGGCGTGGCGGAGCAGGGCGCCGACGTTCAGGCGCAGGACGCTGATGCGCCTCGGCCTGTGGATGTTCCCGTCGATGTCATTCTGGGCAAGGCGCCCCGCATGGTTCGCGATGTGACGCGTGTCGAGCGCCTGCACGAAGATGTCGATGTGGTCGGTATCGAGCTGGGTGAAGCGATCGCGCGTGTGCTGCGCCATCCCACCGTGGCCAGCAAGAATTTTCTCATCACTATTGGCGACCGCACGGTTGGCGGCCTGAGCAGCCGGGATCAGATGGTTGGTCCCTGGCAGGTGCCGGTCGCCGATTGTGCCGTAACGCTCGCGGATTACGAAAGCGTGCGCGGCGAGGCAATGGCCATGGGAGAGCGTACGCCCGTCGCCATGCTAAACGCGCCGGCCTCCGGCCGTATGGCGGTCGCCGAGGCGTTGACCAATCTTGTTGCCGCCGATGTGCAGTCGCTCAAGGATATCAAGCTGTCCGCCAACTGGATGGCCGCCTGCGGCGCGCCGGGCCAGGATGCGGCCTTGTACGACACCGTGGCTGCGGTCAGCGATTGGTGCCAGGCGCTGGAGCTTTCCATTCCGGTAGGCAAGGATTCGTTGTCCATGCGCACCAACTGGGAACAGGACGGAGCGGATCGCGAAGTCGTCGCGCCGGTGTCGCTCATCGTCACGGCCTTTGCGCCGGTGGGCGACGTGCGCAAGACACTGACGCCCCAATTGCGCACCGACCAGGGCAATACCTCGCTCATTCTGATCGATCTGGGCGGCGGCCTGCATCGCCTGGGCGCGTCGGTGTTTGCGCAGGCCTTCGGCCAAGTGGGCATGGAGGCGCCGGATATACACGATGCGGCAACCCTGAAGGCGTTTTTCCAGGTTGTACGGCGTCTGGCCGAGCAAGGCCATATCCTGGCCTATCACGATCGCTCGGATGGCGGGCTGCTTGCCACAGTATGCGAGATGGCCTTCGCGGGCCGTGTCGGCGTATCCATCAATGTGGACATGCTGACGATTGATCCGAACACCGCCGATTGGGGCGACTACAAAATACGCCCGGAACAGGTGGCCGTGCAGCGCGACGAGGCCACCATCAAAGCCCTGTTCGCCGAAGAGGCCGGCGCCGTGATTCAGGTCAGGCAGGCGCAGCGCGACACCGTGCTGCAGGCCTTGCGCGAGGCAGGACTGTCCGCGCACGCTCATGTGCTGGGCAGCCTCAATACCCTGGATGAAATCCAGATATATCGCGACGGCAAGTGCATTTACCAGCGGGCGCGCGCCGAGCTGGGCCAGCAGTGGGCAGAAGTCACACGTCGCATCATGACGCTGCGCGACAACCCCGCTTGCGCACAGGCCGAGTTCGACCTCTGGCGCGACAAGAACGATCCCGGGCTGGCTCCTCGTGTGAATTTTGATCCTCAGGAGGATGTGGCGGCGCCCTATATTGCGTCGGGCGTGCGCCCCCGCATTGCTGTATTGCGCGAACAGGGCTGCAACAGCCAGGTCGAAATGGCGTGGGCCTTCGACAAGGCCGGTTTTGAATCTGTTGACGTTCACATGACCGACCTGCTGTCGGGGCGTGCCAGCATTCAGGATATGCAAGGGTTTGTGGCTGTGGGCGGGTTCAGCTACGGCGACGTGCTGGGTGCGGGCGAAGGCTGGGCCCGCACCATACGCTTTAATGCACAGTTGGCCGATCAGTTCGCGGCCTTCTTTGCGCGCCCCGATGTCTTCGCGCTGGGCGTGTGCAACGGCTGCCAGATGATGGCGGCGCTGTCGGGCATGATACCCGGCGCCGAACACTGGCCGCGCTTCACGCGCAATCAGTCAGAAAAATACGAAGCCCGCCTCTCGCTGGTCGAAATCCCCGATACGCCATCGCTGTTCATGCAAGGCATGGCGGGCACACGGGTGCCGGTTGCCGTAGCGCACGGCGAAGGCTATGCGAATTTTTCCTCTCAGGGCGATCAGAGCCGGGTTGCCGGCGCGCTTTATTATCTGGACCATCAGGGCAGCCGTACCGAGCGTTATCCGCATAACCCCAATGGCAGCCCGGGAGGCCTGGCCGGCGTCACTACTGCCGACGGCCGCTTCACAGTCATGATGCCGCACCCGGAACGTGTCACGCGCAATGTCATGATGTCCTGGGCGCCGGAGCGCTGGGGCGAGCAGGACAGCGGCGGGCGCGACAGCGAACATGGCGGCTATAGCCCCTGGCTGCGCATGTTCCGCAATGCGAGGGTCTGGCTGGGCTGAGTGTGGTGGCGGCGGTGCTGTTGTGTTTTGCTCACCACCGTCGCCTTGCCCCGCAGCAGGGGCTAGGTAGATACCCTTGGTTGGCGTATAATCTTGCTTTGCACGGAGCTTGTCTTTATGCGTCTCATCAAAAAAGCGCTTACCTTTGACGACGTATTGCTGGTGCCGGCGTACTCGGATGTCCTTCCCCGCGACACCACGCTCAGTACCCGTTTTACGCGCGATATCACGCTGAATATCCCCCTCGTATCCGCTGCCATGGATACGGTCACCGAGTCCCGCCTGGCCATCGCCATGGCCCAGGAAGGCGGAATCGGCATCATCCACAAGAATCTCAGCGCCGACGAGCAGGCACGCGAAGTCGCGCGCGTCAAGCGCCACGAGTTCGGCATTGTCATCGATCCGGTCACCGTCACGCCCACCATGAAAGTGCGCGACGCCATTTCGCTGCAGCGCCAGCATGGCTTCTCGGGGCTGCCCGTGGTCGAGGGCGGCAAGCTGGTCGGCATCGTTACCAACCGCGATCTGCGTTTCGAAGATCGGCTGGACCTCCCCCTGCGCGACATCATGACGCCGCAGGAACGCCTGATCACCATGAAGGAAGGCGCCACGCTGCAAGAAGCCCAGGCCCTGATGCACAAGCATCGCCTGGAGCGCGTGCTCATCGTCAACGACCAGTTCCAGCTGCGCGGTCTGGCGACCGTCAAGGACATCGTCAAGAATACCGAGCATCCCAGCGCAAGCAAAGACAGCCAGGGGCAGCTCAGGGTCGGCGCCGCGGTCGGCGTGGGTGATGGCACCGAAGAGCGTGTCGAGAAGCTCGCCAATGCGGGCGTGGATGTCATCGTCGTCGATACCGCCCACGGCCATTCCGCCGGTGTCATTGAGCGCGTACGCTGGGTCAAGAAGAACTATCCCAATATCCAGGTTGTTGGTGGCAACATCGCCACCGCATCGGCAGCCAAGGCGCTGGTCGAGGCCGGCGCCGACTGTGTCAAGGTCGGCATCGGTCCTGGTTCCATTTGCACCACGCGTATCGTGGCCGGCGTGGGCGTGCCGCAGATCACGGCGATTGCCGATGTGGCCAAGGCTCTGGCTGGTTCTGGCGTTCCCTTGATCGCCGATGGCGGCATCCGATACTCCGGCGACATTTCCAAAGCCCTGGCGGCTGGCGCCTCAACCTGCATGATGGGCGGCATGTTCGCCGGCACCGAAGAGTCGCCGGGCGAAGTCGTCCTGTTCCAGGGGCGTTCATACAAGTCCTATCGCGGCATGGGAAGCCTGGGCGCCATGGCAGACGGGTCGGCCGATCGTTATTTCCAGGATCCTGCCAACAACGTCGACAAGCTCGTCCCCGAAGGCATAGAAGGCCGCGTGGCATACAAGGGCAGTGTCATTGCCATCATCTATCAGCTGATTGGCGGCATCCGCGCGTCCATGGGCTATTGCGGCTGCGCCACCATCGAAGAAATGCGCAACAAAGCTGAGTTCGTCGAAATCACTTCTGCCGGCGTGCGCGAATCGCACGTGCACGATGTGCAGATCACGAAAGAAGCGCCCAACTATCGCGCGGAATAATCCATGCGCTTGTCCGGGACGGTCTGGCCGTCCCGGATCGTGCAAGGGTTTATTCTTGCACGGCGGCGCCGGCTGACCTTTTGTCGTCAGCCTTGCGTGCCGCCACATCGAGCAACATCCCGGCAAGCCTGCGGGGTGCGGTAATCATGGCGCAATGGCTGCTGTCCAGCGATGCCATGTGCCAGCCATCTTGCGCACGAGCCCAATCCGCGCTTGCGGCAACTGCCGGAAATACAGGGCTGACGCACTGCACGTAGCAACAAGGTAAATCATTACCGACGGGATGTCGCAGGGTCAGCGCACTGGTGTAGCTTTTGAACGGCTGAGGCGTCAGCCGGTTCTGCACGAAGGCGATGTCCTGTTCTTCCGTAATGCCCAGGCTCTGCGGGCGGGGCGGCGCCAGCGCAGCAACTGCGCCGCCTGTGCGTTCCACACCCTGCTTCAGTTTTTCCTGATTCTCGGGAGAGAGCGTGTCCATGGTTGTGACACCGTTCTCGAGGATAAACGCGTCCAGATAAACTAGTTGTCCGATCCTGTCTGCGGCGATATCGGCTGCGCCTGTGATGACCAGGCCTCCGAAGCTATGTCCGACCATGATGACATTGTGCAGGTCTTCCCAGATGAGGACATTGACGATGTCCTGCACAAAGGTCTGCATGTCTACATCGGGCTTGAGCAGATGGCTGCGCTCGCCCAGCCCTGTACAGGTCGGTGTGTAAACGCGATGGCCCGCCTCGCGTAACTGTTCGGCAACCCGTGCCCAGCACCATCCTCCATTCCATGCGCCGTGCACCAGCACGAATGTATGTCGGTCCTGGGGGGTATTGTTCTGAGCGGCAACAGTGCTGTCGGGTCTGGCGTCAGCCTGGTTTGCTGTCTGAGGCGAAAGTGTCATATGCCTACTATCTCCATTTTTGTTTACTGTGTGGCCGGGGAGGCAGCGAAGGGGCGCAGGAGCAGGGCGCTGCTCAACAGCAAAATGATGCAGCCCAGGATGAGCGCGCCATTGAGGCTGATGCCCAGCCCTTCGTGCATCAGGCTGAACACGATGGGACCGGCAAGCTGGCCCGTCGCAAAAGAGGCCGCTACAGCGGCGATGAGCTGCCGCGTATTGCTGCCTCCCTGTATCTGTGCTTCCTGCATGCCCATCATGGTCACCACCATGAAGGTGCCGCCGACGCATAGGGCCGCGATCACGATGGCGGTGATACTGGACCACAAGGCCGGCATCAACACTCCCAGGGCCATGATGATCTGCGTCAGAATCCATATCCGCCGACGCGAATAGTTGCGCTTGATGCGGCTCATGATCAGCGTGGAGCACGCGGCAGCCAGGCCGAACAGTGGCCAGGCCAGCCCGAAAATAGCCGGATTGTCGATCAGCAAGCGCGCCTGCGCCGGCAGAAACGTGGCCGGCAGAATGTAGCCGAACCCAAAACAGCCATAGCAAAATATGAGGCGGGCATGCCGCAGCAGGCCATGTCTCGCATCAGCCGCCCGCCTGGAATCCGGCGTTGCCCTGGAGACGACGTGGCCGGTATCTACGGCCTGCCCCCGGGGGATTGTCGTAGCAGGAAGCTGTCCGGTTTGAGCAGCGCCGGGCCGGCTGCCGACCTGGCGCGCGGTATGGCGGACCGACCTGGCCAGCAGCCAGCGCGTGCAGCCAACGCCCAGCAGAGCGACGGCTGCCATGACTATCCACGCCGTGGCAGACTGCACCTGTGCCAGGCTCAGTATCATGCAGAGCAAGCCGGCCAGCGCAATGCCGAATCCCACGCCGCTGAACATCAAGCCCGCCTTGTGCGAATGCCCCAGCGCGGCCAGGCGCGAGAGACAGAGCGTTGAGACCGCCACCAGTACCACTGCGCTCGCCACCCCTGCGATGAATCGCCATAGCGCCCAAAGAGGCCAGAAATGGCCCAGCGCCATGAGGGCGGTAGTAATGACGACCAGCCACAGGCCTGCCCGCAGCTGCGTTCTGGCCTCCCAGGGAATGGCTCCCGCCATTAGCGCACCGGCCAGATAGCCCAGGTAATTGGCGCTGGCAAGCCAGCCCGCTTGTGCGAACTGCAGGCCGGCGTCCTGCTGCATCATGGGCAATATGGGAGTGAAGGCGAATCGGCCGATGCCCATGCATACCGCCAGGGCAATAAAGCCTGCCAGGGCCAGCAGGGTGGTTGAAGTGTGTGCTTGTTGTTGCATGGTGGAATCTGTCAGAGCCTGAGTGCGGGTGCCGCTGCGCTGGGTGCCGTGGTTTGGCGCCGCGCCCGGCACCAGGATACTGTAACGTCAGCGGGACCGGCGCGCCAGCGTGATCGCTTCCGATACGGTACATTAACGCCTTGATTTCCCTTTTTTCTGCACATCATGCACCAGCGCATCCTCATTCTCGATTACGGTTCCCAGGTTACCCAGCTTATCGCGCGCCGCGTCCGCGATACCGGCGTTTATTGCGAGATCCATCCAGGCGATGTCGATAACGAATTCATCGCCTCACAACGGGACGGACTCAAGGGGATTATTCTTTCCGGCAGCCATGCTTCCGCCTACCTGGAAGAATCGCTCAAAGTGCCTTCAGCCGTCTTTGAAGCGGGCGTGCCTGTACTCGGGATCTGCTATGGCATGCAGTCGATGGCCTCGCAGCTGGGCGGCAAGGTGGAATGGTCCGATCACCGTGAATTCGGTTACGCCGAAGTCCGGGCGCATGGCCACACCCGGCTGCTGGACGGGCTCCAGGATTTCTCCACCACTGAAGGTCATGGCATGCTCAAGGTCTGGATGAGCCATGGCGACAAGGTTACGGCGTTGCCGCCCGGCTTCAAACTGATGGCCTCGACGCCGTCCTGCCCCATCGCCGGCATGGCCGATGAAGCGCGCGGTTTCTACGCCGTACAGTTCCACCCCGAAGTCACGCATACTGTGCAGGGCGAAGCCATGCTGGCGCGTTTCGTCACCGAAATCTGCGGATGTTCCCGTGACTGGAACATGCCCGATTACGTCGAAGAAGCCGTGGCGGCCATACGCGCCCAGGTTGGCAGCGACGAGGTCATTCTCGGCCTGTCGGGCGGTGTCGACTCATCCGTTGCCGCAGCCCTCATTCACAAGGCCATCGGCGACCAGCTTACCTGCGTGTTCGTGGATCACGGACTGCTGCGTCTGAATGAAGCCGAGCAGGTCATGGCAACTTTCGCTGATCATTTCGGCATCAAGGTCATACACGTCGATGCGACGGATGCTTTCATGGGCAAGCTGGCGGGCGAGTCCGATCCTGAGGCCAAACGCAAGATCATTGGCCGCGAGTTCGTCGAGGTATTCCAGGAGGAGGCCGGCAAGCTGTCCAATGCGCGCTGGCTCGCCCAGGGCACCATCTATCCCGATGTGATCGAATCGGCCGGCGCCAAGACCGGCAAGGCCGTTGCCATCAAATCGCATCACAACGTAGGCGGGCTGCCCGATACCTTGAATCTCAAGCTGCTCGAACCTCTGCGCGAGCTGTTCAAAGACGAAGTGCGCAAGCTTGGGATTGCACTGGGCCTGCCGCCCGCCATGGTCTATCGCCATCCCTTTCCTGGCCCGGGGCTGGGTGTGCGCATACTTGGCGAGGTCAAGAAAGAGTATGCCGATCTGCTGCGCCGGGCGGATGCGATTTTCATCGAAGAACTGCGCAACACGGTCGATACCGTCAGCGGTAAAAACTGGTACGACCTCACCTCGCAAGCCTTTGCGGTTTTCCTGCCCGTCAAGTCGGTCGGCGTCATGGGCGATGGCCGCACTTACGATTATGTCGTTGCCTTGCGCGCGGTGCAGACTTCGGACTTCATGACCGCGGACTGGGCCGAGCTTCCGTATGCGCTGCTCAAGAAAGTGTCTTCGCGCATTATCAACGAGGTGCGCGGAATCAATCGGGTGACTTACGATGTGTCGAGCAAGCCGCCTGCGACGATTGAGTGGGAGTGAGTCTGGTTTTTAAATTATTGATTTAATTTGAAAACCACAACGCTATTGATGGTGTGTTCCACATCATCAATGGCATTTTTCATGGCGTGAGGAAAAGGTACCATTGAAATAGGCACCGATACCATGATCAGCTAAACGAGCCTGGCATGGTATCGGGAGCACGAGGCATCCAAGGCCGTCGTCGGTGCGACGGGCTTTACATAGACATCGACCTTGTACTCCTTTTGCTGTAGCTCTTAGGTTTGTGTTAGATTGCACTTTCGATGTAACAGCGGGTGATTTGCAGGTATGAGTCTGAATTCCACGTGCTGGATCATTGCAGGCCCCAATGGTGCAGGAAAAACAACCTTTGCGCTGGACTACCTCCCTGTGGTCGCCCAATGTCAGACGTTCATCAACGCCGATCTGATCGCTGCCGGGTTGTCGCCTCTGAACCCCGAGCGCGAGCAACTGGCAGCGTCCAAGCTGTATCTTGCGGAAATCGCCCGCTGCGAACGAACGCGCCAGGATTTCGCGTTTGAGACGACCTTGTCTGGGCGCGGCTACCTGCGGATGGTGGATCGCTTGATGCAAAGCGGCTGGCGTGTCGAGATGTCATACTTGGCCTTACCCAATGTGCAGCTGTCTCATGACCGGGTGGCCGAGCGTGTCACTCACGGCGGCCACAGTATCCCGGCGCAGGCGATTGAACGACGTTTTGCCCGGAGCTTGCGCAACTTGTTTGAACTGTATGCCCACCGGGTCAGCCTGACGCGCTGCTACCTGAACAGCTTGGATGACCCGGCTCTTGTGTTTACTCAGCAGGGGAATCGTGTTGAAATTTTTAATGATGCCGTCTATCGGCACCTACGCAGTGAGGTGGGCCTATGACTCCCCAATATGACGAAGACACGCGCAAGGCACTGGAAAGCCTACGTAATTCCGTGGCCAAGGCACTGGATCGCAAGCGCCGCCTAGGCCAGTACGCCGTGGTGTGGAAGGATGGTAAATCCGTTTACATTGGGCCGAATCCGCCTGATTCGAAGGAAGCGACACGTAGCGAACCAGCACTGCGCTGAACGGATGTTCTGGCATTCGTGGGCACGTCATGAGTACGAACAAGGAGAAACGACAACCAAACCGGGAGTAACATTCCCTTATGAGGCAACACGTCCGGCCAAGATAGTTGACGTTGAACACCGTGCGTTGAAGCAGGCGTCAATACCATGATCGGATGGATGATTTCCAGGCAATGGTATCCGGAGAGCTCCCGCACATCGACTGTCTCTGGGGATTGTTCAGTTTGTCTTTCTCATAAAAAGATCACCTAAGGTGATCTTTTTTGCCTTTTATGAATCCTTTCCACTTGGCAAAAGTTCATAAAAATTGTATTTTAATCACTATGAGTGATCAAAACAAAAGAAAGCTGAACTTTCTGCTAGCCGAGTTGAGTGACACGCGACTGATATCGAGTCACTGGTTGCGGGTACATGGCTACTCCAACAGCCTCGTCGCACGTTATGTGAGCAGCGGCTGGTTGATGTCGCCTGCCCGTGGTGTCTACATGCGAAACGGCGGTCATCTGCAGTGGGAGGGCGTTGTACGCAGCCTGCAGATCGGGGAGGGAGTGTCGCTACACGTCGGCGGTCGCTTCGCATTGACCCTGGAGGGGCACGAGCACTACCTGCGCCTCGGGGATGCAGGAGCAATCACCCTGTATGGGCCCGCGCGACCACCGGGTTGGCTCGGCAAACTGTCGTTGGAGCAGCGTTTCGAGTTCGTGGGAAGAGGGGGATTCGATCTGCTTCCTTTGACGTTCACAGCAGAGATGCAGGATGGTATGTTGTCCGAGTATGGACTGGCTTGGCATCAGATCGCGCCGAGTACTGCTGCCCTGGTATGCTCCACACCCGAGCGGGCCATACTGGAGTTGTGTGATAGCGTTGCGGATGCAACGTTGGTCTACGAGGTAGATGCGTTGATGCAAGCCATGACCACGCTGCGTCCGCAGCGGATCGGCCAGATGTTGCGTCATTGTCGAAGCATCAAGGCCAAACGGTTGTTTCTGGCGTTGGCTGAACGCCATCGTCATGCGTGGCTTCCACACGTGTCTTTGGATGGTGTTGATCTGGGGCGGGGCAAGAGAGCGCTGGTGCCTGGCGGGCGCTTGCATCCCACTTACCAGATAACCTTGCCGGGAGATCTTGATGAGCACCTCGCTTGATCATTGGGATCGCCGTTATACCGACCGTGTACGGCTGTTGGTTGATATTTTGCCGGTACTTGGCCAAGAGCCGCGTTTCGCGCTCAAGGGCGGCACGGCAATCAATCTGTTCGAGCACGATTTGCCTCGCTTGTCGGTGGATATTGATTTGGCGTGGTTGCCGGTGCATGACTATGCCGAAGACGCAAGGCTGATCGCGGAAGCTCTTGAACGCTTGGCCGATATACTGCGCGCCAGGCCACTGCAGCTTCAAGTGCAGTTATCGGCAGGCGACGGCGCAGGCGTTACGCGACTAGTGGCCAGCCGCGGTCGTGCCCGAGTGCAGATCGAGACGACGCCGGTAATGCGCGGCACGGTGCATCCGGCGCGGAATATGGTGGTTCGTCCGAGGGTTGAAGAGGTGTTTGGTTTTGCCTCGGTGCAAGTGTTGAGCTTTGCCGATCTCTATGCAGGTAAGCTGGCAGCCGCATTGTCAAGACAGCATCCTCGTGATCTTTTTGATGTTGGCTTGTTGCTGGAAGACGAGCGGACAGATCAGGTGCTCTGGCAGACATTTCTCGTCTACCTGACCTGCAGCCCTAAACCTGCGTGGGAAATGCTGGTGCCTCGCGTGCCTGCAGATTTCGCGGCCACATTCGAAGCGCATTTCAAAGGTATGACGGCTGAGCCTGTCGAAGTCCAAGCCTTGCTGGATGTTCACGAGCGCCTGGTGGCGCGTGTGGCCGAGTGGCTGGATGAGTCATCGTGTACGTTTCTGAGGTCCGTGCAGAACGAGCAGCCGGACTTCGCTCTGATCGGGCTTGCGCATGCTGCGGAATTGCCGGGGGTGCGGCGCAAGCTGCATAACTTGGCGAAGCGCACCGATGCCAAGCGAGAGACGGATCGAGGTTTGTTGGAAGAAACTCTGGAGCGGATCGTCAGGACCAGATGAGAGGCGCGTCCAACGGCCAGCGGGATATGGTATTTTTCTTGGTGTTAGGGAGATTGGTTTTTACAAAATATGGATTTAAAAGAAATTTGTTATTCCATTGGTAATAGAGTGGGAGTGATCCCGCGCCTGGCACGGTCAGGCACCTGATGGCTTAAAAGGCCGCTAAGCCCGCGTAGTGAACTGCACCCCAGAAGTTGGACATCAATCCAACCTTTGGGGTGCAGTTCAGTAGTTGCGGGCTTTTTGTGATTTCGTCTGGCGTTGTCTGGCAACAAGCGCCAAGAAAAGAAAGGATAAACCAGCGAAAGAGGCGGGGTCGGTAGTCCTCGATCTGCTTGAATGCAGTTTGTATAATTGATGTCACAGCAATCAATAGCAGGTTGCAAACATGAGAGCAGTAACGATCAGGAATGTGCCGGAAGAGGTGCATCGTGCCATCCGGGTTAGGGCAGCGCAGAACGGCCGTACCTTGCAAGCCGAGATGTGCGAAATATTGGCTATCGCTGTGAAACCGGAAGGCAGGGTAAAGCTGGGTGACTTATTGGCAGGCATCGGAGGCAAGGTGAAATTGACCGACGAAGAAATGGCGGTTTTTGAACGTGACTATTCACCTGCCCGCGCAGCGAGTTTTGAATGATCTTGCTGGATACGAACGTTATATCGGAGCTGTTTCCCGCCGTTGTATGCCTGATCCCGTGAACATCTACATGGACTCCATCTTCTTCGTTGGCTACGCTATGCGACACGGGCGCAGGCACGGCTTGATGCCGTCGGGTGGATAGCTTCCCCGCTCACTGCGGATTCTTGTCGCTAGGAGCCTGCTGCATCGACGGTAATGGAGGTCGGGATACCACAGGCGCGTGCTGCGCCATCAACTCAACGATCCAGTCGATGAACACACGCAGCTTTGCGCTGACATGTCGGTTCTTGGGAAAGGCGACGTGCAGCGGCATCAGATCAAGCTGCCAATCCGTAAACAATGGAATCAGTTCACCTCGCGCCACGTACGCCTGGGCCATGTAGGACGGCAGCCAGAGGGCACCGATTCCTGCGAGGCCTGCCGCTAGATAGGCATTGCCATCGTCGACCACCAGGGCGGGCCGACCTTGCACGTCAATGCTCTCGCCGTCGCGACGTATGGTGCACGGAAATACGCGCCGGGTGCCCGACCATGACAAGCCCACGATACAGTGATGTGGCAGTTCCAACTCGCTAGGATGGTCGGGGTGGCCCGCCCGTGCGAGATAACTCGGCGCGGCATACACCGCCAGCGGCAAATCCGCCGCATGCCGTGCCACCAGCGATAGATTGGTAATCTCACCTCCGCGTACGACGCAATCCACGTTCTCGTCAATCAAGTCCACGACACGATCGCTGACGCCAAGATGCAACTGAATCTTAGGATACATGGCGTAAAAGGCCGGCAACGCCGGCACTAGAATCATGCTGGCAAACGGACTGGGTACATCTACCCGCAGTCTGCCTCGGGGCGACGCTAGGGCGTAGGACAGACTGGTTTCGGCATCGTCCATATCTGCCAATAAGCGCAACACCCGTTCGTAATAAGCCACGCCGTCAGGGGTTACGCTGACCTTGCGTGTCGTGCGGTTCAGCAACCTGACGCGCAGACGCGCCTCCAGGTTTTGCACCAGTTGCGTCACGGTCGTCTTGCTCAGGTGCAGGGTTTCCGCCGCCTTGGTGAAACTGCCCGTTTCTACCACTCGGACAAAGGCCTGCATGGCATCGAAACGGTCCATCTACGCTCCCCCGACTCGGGTATTGTTTGGATTTCACAAATAGTGTTGTGTGTGGTAGCCAGTTTATCAGTTAAGCGCTCGTCATTAGAATGATTCCTCACCATACATCCGGCGGGCATCGGCCCAATAAATGAAGGAGTCAATTCAATGACAACACGCAACGTTGTTTTTCCATCCGGACGCCAGGCGCTTTACGAACGAAATCGCTACTCGCCTGCAATCCAATCCAATGGTTTTCTATTTGTTTCTGGCCAAGTCGGTAGCCTGGAAGACGGTTCGCCAGAACAAGGGCTGAAAGAACAGGTACGACTGGCTTTTGAAAACCTGAACTCCATCCTGGAGGCCGCCGGCTGCAGTTTCAACGACGTGGTCGACGTCACGGTTTTCATGGTCGACCCACAATCGACGTTCGAAGAAATCTGGCAAGTGGTGCCTGAGTATTGGGGCGAAGCGCCTCATCCGACCTTGACCGCCGTGGGTGTCACTTGGCTGTATGGATTTGATTTCGAAATCAAGGTAATAGCCAAATTGCCGTAGAAAGATCACAGCGACCACAGCAATATTTCCTTTGCGGCGGAAACGGCCGCCGCCTGAACATCGCTTGGCTCAGCAGGGGCTGACAGCACGTGCGTTAAGACACCAACGCCTTGGTGGTCTGAACTGATCCTTGCCGAAGCAAGATTGCCAGATAAAGATCGACGTCAACGGGCGGGTTCTTGAGTTGTGCCTGCTGACGTCGCGCAGCGGCGCATGGTAGAGAACTCAGGCATCGAAGATGGCAGTGAAGGAGGAATGCCTCATTCGTAGCCCATGCCTGATTCCTGAGCCTGGCGGGCGAGATCGGCCATGGCTTCTTCGCTAGCGTGGTCGCATGCATCTTTGTACTGCATTATGTCCGTGAACCGCACACGGCGGTGTTTCCCCGTTCGATGGAACGGCAGTACTCTATTCTCCAATAGCTTGACTAGATGAGAGCGAGAGACGTTGAGCATGTCTGCAGTCTCCTGGGTCGTCAATTCTGGGTGGACGGGACCGACTTTTACGGCATTGCCGTCGGCTAACTCAGCCAGGATATCGACGAGCAGACGCAGCGCGGAGGTGGGCAACTCCACTTGGTGGGCTTGGTTCTGGTCATCAAATATCTGGATGTGTTGCGTTTCGAAGCGCGTTGCCAAGTAGGCCGCCAAAGCGCGTTGAGCTTGCACGGCTGCTTGAATTTCCCGTTCGGCGGGCGGCGTCATCTTGGTTTGGGTGGTGTTGGTCATGGCTAATTTCTAGGCTGTACAGCAATCTCAGAACTTATAATATTCGAAATAAGCGAAATAGAACGCAGCAGCGGCTGAGCCGGACTGTTATGAACTAGTCGTGTGAGTTCCTTCTGCTAGGCTAGGCTCGGTTCAGGCCTCCATGGAACTACCGTCTTGAAACCTCGTGCCACCCTTTACAAGGTCACCGATCGCGATGGCTTGTACGCCGTTGTTTCGCCGAAAAGGTACTATTACCTTCCGGTATGACTGTTTCTTCTTCGAGAGGCGTCCTGATGCGTGAGGCGCAATGCCGACTGACGCCTGGACAAGTTCATCGAACCTGTCCTGTCACGACATGGCGATGCCATGAGTAGCCCAGGGGACAGGCGAGCGGTGAAAGGCCGGTCCAGGACCGGCCGGGTGCTATTACTTGTTCCCGTCAAACTGCTTGAGCAGCAGTTCCGCGGCCGGAGCCGAGGATGCCGGGTTCTGGCCCGTAATCAGCAGGCCATCGCTCACGACATAGGGCCCCCAGTCGTCGCCGCGCGAGAAGTTGCCGCCTCTGGCCTTGAGCTCATCTTCGACCAGGAAGGGCACTACATCGGTAAGTTCTACCGCCGCTTCTTCGGTGTTGGTAAAGCCGGTGACGTTCTTTCCTTCGACCAGCGGGCGCCCGTCGGGTTGCTTGACGTGGCGCAGTACACCCGGCGCGTGGCAGACCAAGGCGACCGGCTTGCGCGCAGCGAGGAAGGATTCGATAAGCGCGATCGAGTGCTTGTCCTCGGCCAGGTCCCACAGTGGGCCGTGGCCGCCCGGATAGAATACTGTGTCGAAGTCAGCCTGATTTACGCTGTCCAGGCGCACGGTCGCAGCCAGTTGCGCGGTCGCCTCCGTATCAGCTTCGAACCGGCGGGTGTCGTCGGTCTGGGATGCAGGCTCGTTGCTCTTGGGATCGAGTGGCGGCTGGCCGCCTTTGGGTGAGGCCAGTACGACCTGTGCCCCGGCGTCTTTGAATGCGTAGTAGGGAGCGGCCAACTCTTCGAGCCAGAAGCCGGTCTTGCGGCCGGTGTTGCCGAGCTGGTCGTGCGAGGTCAGAACCATCAGAACTTTCATGTTGTTACTCCTGGTTTAGCGTGTAAATTATTAGACGGCCCATCTTTGGGCATGACCTGAAGAAAGCTTCAAGAGAGATGAGACGGCACCGTTCTCTCCGGTCAACGCGAAAGATACAGTTTCCGGCGCGTGTTCACCGAGGTTTTGCTGAGATCGCTCGGCTCTGTTGGGCACGCCGTTTGCTCGCGTCTCAAAGAGCATATTATCTATCGGGAGATGTCAGTCATGGCAACGACGAGCAAGCGAGCCTTGTGGAAGGGGGCCATCTCATTTGGGCTTGTTCATATCCCAATTGCCCTGCATTCGGCGACCACAAGCCAGGGTATAGATTTCGATTGGTTGGATAGGCGCAGTATGGACCCCGTCGGCTATAAGCGCGTCAACAAGACCACAGGCAAGGAAATAGACAGAGACGACATCGTCAAGGGCATCGAGTATCAGGACGGTCAGTACGTGGTGCTATCTCCCGATGAGATACAGGCCGCCTACCCAAAGACCACACAGACCATAGAAATCGAAAGATTTGTCGCCATCGATGATATTCCCTTTGTGTATCTTGACCGTCCATATTACACCTCGCCCATCGCCAAAGGGGCAAAAGTCTATGCCTTGCTGCGAGAGGTGTTGCGCAAGACCGGCAAGGTCGGTATTGCCAAGGTGGTCATCCAGACGAAACAGCACCTTGCCGTACTGATGCCTTGCGGGCCCGCCCTGATTCTCAATTTGTTGCGCTGGGGCGATGAAATACGATCCTGGGACGAGCTGGATCTTCCTGCGGAAGGCAAAGCGTCAACAGGACTTACCGCTAAAGAAATGGCCATGGGGGAACAACTGGTTCAGGACATGAGCGGCGTCTGGGAGCCTGCCGATTTTACGGACGGTTTCAAGGAGCAAATCCTCGAACTGGTCAGGGAGAAGGTGGAAAGCGGCGATACCGAAACCGTCAGCAGTATGGAGGATGGAGACGCGCAGACGACAGGCGGCGCCAAAATACTTGATCTGACCGACATGCTGAGGCGCAGTCTGGGTAGGGACAAGCGCGGAGCATCCGGTGCCACCAGGAAATCCTCCTCCAGAAAGCCGGCCTCCCGGACTTCAGGAGAGGCTTCGACGCCAAAGCCAGATCAGCAAGACAAGGCCAGCAAGGCGCGGGCAAAGACAAGCGCTGCCCGGCGCAGCGGCAAGAAGGTGAGTTCTTCGAACGGAAAAAAAACTGCAGCCCAGGCGACAGCAAAAAAATCCAATACCAAAACCTCCGGGAAATCGTCGTCCGGCGGACGCAAGGCCGCCTAAGGCTCAAGGATGGCGAAATCAGATCCACTCAAGCCCTACAGGGCTAAGCGCGATTTCAGCAAAACACCTGAGCCCGGACATGATGGCCATGCCCAGGTTGGCAACTCGTCTTTCGTTGTCCAGAAACACTGGGCAAGCACGCTGCATTATGACTTTCGCCTGGAAATGAACGGTACGATGAAAAGCTGGGCAGTACCCAAGGGGCCCAGCCTTGACCCATCCGTCAAGCGCATGGCCGTGCAGGTGGAGGATCATCCGGTTTCCTACAATCAATTCGAAGGCGACATTCCAGCAGGACAGTACGGTGCAGGAAAAGTCATCATCTGGGACAAGGGAAGCTGGCGCACCAACGGCGATCCGGCCAAAGCCTATCGTGCCGGCAAGCTGGAGTTCACGCTCAGCGGACACAAGCTGCAGGGGCTCTGGACGCTCGTTCGCATGGGCGGTAGGGATGGTAAACAAAAGCCTTGGTTGTTGGTCAAGCAAAAGGATGCATACGCGCGGTTGGCCAGCGAATTCAGCGTGCTGGATGAGTGTCCGGACAGCGTGTACAGCCAGGCCAAATCGTCGCTGTTGCCTGCCACGTTGTCACCCCAACTTGCCACGCTCGTGGATGCGCCTCCCGGTGATGCGGAAAATTGGATTTATGAAATCAAGTTCGACGGCTATCGCATGCTGGCCCGCATTGAAGGTAGGCAAGTGCGTTTGTATACGCGTAACGGCAATGATTGGACTGAAAGGTTGGCGGGGCTGGCGGCATGGCTCAAGAAAATGAAGCTGCCTGATGGCTGGTATGACGGCGAAATCGTCGTGCTCGACAAAAGCGGCCTGCCCGATTTTCAGGCGCTCCAGTCCGCATTCGATCATGCCAATGAAAGCGAGGTGATTTATTTTCTGTTTGATTTACCTTACTGCGATGGAAGCGATCTGCGACGCGTTCCTTTGTCGTTACGTCGCGAAAAGCTCGAAGCCTTGCTGGCGGAGCGGATGCCGCCAGGGGGGCAGGGCCCGGTACGCTTCAGTGCTGCGTTCGACGCGAACGCGCAGAATCTATATGCCAGCGCATGCCGCATGGGGCTCGAGGGCGTGATCGGTAAGAAAAAGAATGCGCCATACCGGGCACGACGTTCGGGTGACTGGATCAAGCTCAAGTGCACCCTCAGGCAAGAGTTTGTCATTGGCGGCTTTACAGAGCCTAAGGGATCACGCGAGGGCGTAGGTTCGCTGCTTCTTGGCGTCCATGACGAAGCCGGCAAGTTACGCTATGCTGGCAATGTCGGAACCGGCTTCGATAGTAAAAACCTCAGACAGATCCGGCGCAAGCTTGACGTCCTGACAGCCTCAAGCAGCCCATTTGCCGATACGACCGGGGTCTATCGCAAGGCCCGCTGGGTGCACCCTTCCATGCTGGCCGAAGTCTCGTTCTCCGAATGGACGCGAGACGGCCACATACGACATTCCGTGTTTCATGGGCTGCGGACGGACAAACCCGCCGTGGCCGTTACCAGGGAGAGCAGTATGCCAACCAGGGGCAAGCCACCCTCCGGCCAGCAGCGCGGCTTACTCGATAAATTAAAGGTTACTCATCCTCAGCGAATCGTGGATGATTCAACAGGCGTCAGCAAAATCGAGGTGATGCGCTTTTATGCCTTGGTCGCCCCGTTGATCATGTCTCATCTGAAAGCGAGGCCTGTCTCATTGGTCCGTGCGCCCGAAGGCGTGAAAGGGCAGATGTTCTTCCAGAAGCATATGGACATCTCGAGCATGCCAGGCTTGCGCACGTTGTCCACACGGCTGGATCCAGGACATGAGCCGCTGCTGGAAATTTCCACTGCGCAAGGGGTGCTGGTCGCTGCGCAAATGAATGTGTTGGAGCTGCATACCTGGAATGCTGTCAAGTCCAATATAGGAAAACCCGACCGCATGATTTTCGATCTTGACCCCGGCAAGGGTGTGGGCTGGTCGGCGATGCAAGAGGCAGCGCTGGTTCTGCATGCATTTCTGCAAGAGCTCGGGCTTGAGTCTTTCGTTAAAACCAGCGGTGGCAAAGGCCTGCACATTGTCGTGCCAATACAGCGCCGCCACGATTGGGATACGGTAAAGGATTTTGCGAAGGCTGTCGTGGACCATATGGCCAGCACGCTGCCTCGGCGATTCTCTTCAAAAAGCGGCCCGCGCAACCGTATCGGAAAAATCTTCATCGATTACCTGCGCAATGGTTTCGGTTCCACCACGGTATCGGCGTGGTCGCTCAGGGCCCGGCCAGGCATGGGGGTTTCGGTGCCGATAGACTGGTCTGAGGTGGAAAAGCTCGCAAGTTCAAGCCACTGGCATATCCGCAATATTCACGAAAGGGTGAGTGTCGGAAACAATCCATGGGCCGCTTATGGCGCTGTGTCGCAAACCCTTACCCAGGCAATGAAGAAACTGGGATAACGGCCTCTTGCGGGTCTGTCGAGGCGTTGGAGGGCAGAGTGGTCGTAACCCGGCTGCCGTTCATGCGATGTGCCTGTCTGTAGCTACTTATCGCTTGCAGGCATAGTGCTGGACGCCAAGGTGCTGACTTGCTGGTAACGACCAGGCGTTTGTGGCTTGACGAACACCGCTGTCACATTGGGATGGGCCTCCCTGATGCGCTGTTCCAGTTCGATTACGACCTGCTCAATGTCTGGCGTGCGCAGCGCATCCTCCATCTCTATGCTCACCGCCGCCACGATTTCGGTGGGAGATACATGTACCGACAGCAGGCCGTTGACGCGTACGATGCCTTGAACATTGCCTGCAATGCGCAGCATGGATTCGCGCGTACTACGGTCTGCGGCCTCGCCGATCAGCAGCCCTTTGGTTTCGCGAGCCAGCAGCCAGGCTGTGAAAGCCAGCGTCACGCCTATACACACGGACGCAATACCGTCCAGCATAGGTTGTTGAAGTGTCACGGAGAAATGCACCCCAAGAAATGCAATGAGTATGCCTATCAGGGCGGCACTGTCTTCGAGCAGCACGATGAAGGTGGGTGGGTTCTTGCTGCGTACGAACAGCCTGAATACTTCGGCATAAGGTCTTCCTCCACGAAATTTATGCAGTGTATAGATCCACGAGGCCCCCTCGAACAGGGCCGCCAACCCCAGCACGATGTATGTCACGTGCGCATGTTTGATGGGTTCGGGGTGAAGTATGTGCGAAACCCCTTCGTAAAGCGACGCGCCGGCGCCTGCCGTGAAGATCAGCAGGGCGACGACGAAGCTCCAGAAGTATATTTCCCGTCCGTAGCCCAGGGGATGTTCATCGTCGGGTTTTTTGCTGGCGCGGCGCAGGCCGTACAGCAATAGTACCTCATTGGTAATGTCCACCAGCGAGTGAAAACCTTCGCTGAGCATCGCGGAACTGCCCGTGATGCCGGCGGCGATGAATTTGCTGATGGCAACGAGCGTATTGCCGGCAAGCGCAACATAGACGATACGGGATGAATACCCGTCTTTGGGCGATGTGCGTGTCATCCCGTATTACGCTTCATTTCGCAGAGTAGTGGTCATCAATCTGCCCACCATTGCTTGATAGTCGCCCGCAGCGCCGCCGGACCTGAAGCATCTTCCTTGATGATTGCCTGTAGGTATGCTTTTGCCTGTTTGGGTTCGATATGGGGTGGTAAAGGCGGGACTTCCGGATCGGTCACCATCTCCAGCACCGTTGGTCTATCGGCTGCGATGGCTGTTTCCCACGCATTGGCGATTTCTTCGGGATCTTCCACACGCACGCCGTTCAGTCCGAGTAACTGGGCGTAGTCGGCATAAGGAAAACGCGGGAGGAGTTGCGAATCTTTGAACCGTGGATCGCCTCCCAATACGCGCTGCTCCCAGGTCACCTGGTTCAGGTCGCCGTTGTTCAGTACCATGACAATCAGGTTCGGATTGGACCAGTCTTCCCATCGTGCGGCGAGCGTGATAAGGGCATTCAGACCGTTCATCTGCATTGCGCCGTCGCCAACAAGGGCAAATACCGGCCGGTCGGGAAATGCCAGTTTGGCTGCAAGGGCATAGGGCAGGCCGCAGCCCATGCTTGCCAGCCCGCCGGACAGCGAACCGGACATGCCTTCGCGTATTTTGAGATCGCGCGCATACCAATTGGCGGTTGATCCAGAGTCGCAGGTAATGATGCTCCGGTCAGGAAGTTGCGACGATAGCTCCCAAAAGACCCGTTGCGGATTCATAGGCTTTGCCTCGACCATGGCCCGAGTCTCTATGCCTTTCCACCACTGCGATACTTTCTTTTCTATGGACTCGCGCCACTTGCGTTTTTCTTTATGCTCGAGCAAGGGAATCAGCGCCGAGAGCGTGACCTTGCTGTCTCCAACCAGGCCAATCTCCACTGGGTAGCGCAGATTCAACCGACGACCGTCCCGATCAATCTGTACTGCGCGAGTTTTCCCTTCTGGCGGCAGGAACTCTGCATAAGGAAATGCGGTGCCTATCATCAGCAGGCGATCACATTCGTTCATCATTTCCCAGCTTGGCTTGGTGCCTAGCAGCCCTATGGCGCCTGTCACATAGGGGAGGGCGTCGGGAATAGCAGCCTTGCCCAGCAAGGCTTTTGCCACGCCTGCGCCCAATAGTTCGGCAACTTGCTGTACTTGTTCGGATGCTCCCAATGCGCCGGCGCCTATTAGTATTGCTACCCGTTCTCCACTATTCAGAACGTCTGCTGCCTGTTGGAGACTAAAGGGATCAGGCAGATTGGAGTGTGCTGTGTAACCAATTCCGGTATGCACGGTGCCGTGCTCGCGTGGAGGTTGTGCGACGGCGGGCAGATCCTGGACGTCGTTGGGGACGATGATGCAGGTCACGCAACGTTGTTCCATCGCAATACGCAGGGCACGGTCGACCATATGCCTGGCCTGCAACGGACTGGATAGTACGTGGACGAACTCATGCGCTACATCCTTGAACAGGTTTGCCAGGTCGACCTCTTGCTGGTAGTCGCCGCCCAGGGCGGAGCGTGCCTGTTGCCCCACGATAGCCACCACGGGCTGATGGTCCATCTTGGCGTCATACAGGCCATTTAAAAGATGGATGGCGCCCGGTCCGGATGTCGCCATACAGACACCCACCTGATCGGTGAATTTCGCATGGGCGCAGGCCATGAACGCCGCCATCTCTTCATGACGAGTTTGCACAAATTCGAGCTGTTCTTTACTGCGGCCAAATGCGCCTATCAGCCCGTTGATGCCGTCACCCGGGTAACCAAATATCCGCCGGATTCCCCATTGGGACAGGCGGGTCAGCATAAAGTCTGAAACAGTTGTCATGCACGACACTCCTCGGAAAATCATTTCCAGCAAGTGCAGCAACTTTTATACCCGTGATGTCACATTGTGCGCCTTGTGGGGGGAGAAGGCTGCTCAGGCACGCTGCTTGCCAGCTTTTGATTCTCGACCCTTCAGGACACCGCAATGCAAGCCACTTTTCAAAAATTCTCGGAAAATGCGGCCAAGGCAGCTGGCTCTCCCTGGGCCTTCTGTCTAGCGCTGGTCCTGGTTCTTGTCTGGGTCATTTCGGGGCCGGTCTTTGGGTTTTCAGATACCTGGCAATTGATTATCAATACGGGAACCACCATCGTTACTTTCGTGATGGTCTTTCTCATTCAGAATGCGCAGAATCGAGACTCCCTGGCCCTGCAGCTCAAGGTAGATGAGTTGTTGTCCTGCATGAAAGGCGCCCGCATGGAGATGATGGATCTGGAAGAGTTGAGCGAAGAGCAGTTAGACCGCTTGCGTGAAAAATTTGAACAACAGGCGCGCACAAAATCCGGTGGCTCGGGGGCGTCGAGTGACAGCACAGCACAGGCTTGATGTAATGCCCGGGCCAGGTCCGGCGCGGTGCACGCCTGTCAGCACTCAACAATATTGACAGCCAGACCGCCGCGAGAGGTTTCCTTGTATTTGCTCATCATGTCAGCGCCGGTTTCCCGCATGGTCTTGATGACATTGTCGAGACTGACGCTGTGAACGCCATCGCCGCGCAATGCCATGCGTGCGGCGTTGATCGCCTTAACTGAGGCAATCGCGTTTCGCTCTATACAGGGAATCTGCACCAGACCACCCACCGGGTCGCAGGTCAGCCCCAGGTGATGTTCCATGCCGATTTCTGCGGCGTTTTCAACCTGGGAGGGGGCACCACCACAGCTACCCGCAAAGTAGGACGGTGACCACAGGGCACCACCCCACAGTTTCTTGCGGATGCTCGGGTAGTTCTTCTTACGAATCATCCGGCTGGACACACCCTTGATGCTGT
>JBLWTG010000011.1:0-149766 GCA_048270225.1 Pusillimonas sp.
AACGATTGTGGTGCCCCCATCGAGATCATCCGCCAGTACATCGAACAGCAGCAGACGCCACACTGACCGCCCAAAGGGCGCCTGCGGCGTCCGCGCTATCCTTCCTCCGGCCTAAAGGCCGAGGCTTGCCGCGCACCGGGTCAAATATTGCCTGAAATCCAACACCGCGCCCTGCTCCCCGCCAGATCGGGCATGGCGCGGACTTTCGATTATCGCCTGAATGCATAGCGTATGATTAGAGCAACAACCCCAAGTTGCCGGGTAGGACAAATCAGCGTACAGTCAAACCAAACTTCACCGGTTTACCTTCATAGTTTCAGTCTTTTATAAACGGCAACCGGAACCGCGCATATATGTTCGACATACTGGTTTATCTGTTCGAAACCTACTACACCCCCCAGGCCTGTCCCGAGGCCGATGTACTGGCCAATAAACTTGCAGCCGTCGGCTTCGAGCACGAAGACATCAACGACGCTCTAGGCTGGCTGCACGGCTTGGCCGAAACCACAGAGCAATGCGGCAATCTGGCCCAATTGCCCCAAGGTGACAGCCGCCGGATCTTCACCGATCAGGAATACCAGGTCCTGGGCACCCAGGCGATCGGCTTCATCACCTTTCTGGAAAACTCCGGCGTCCTGCCTGCCGCACTGCGCGAAATCGTGATCGAACGGGCACAGGCAACCCACCAGTCGCCTATTTCCCTGGGCAAGATCAAAATCATCGCCCTGATGGTGCTCTGGAGCCAGGAGGCGGAAGTCGACCACCTCGTGTTCGAAGAACTGCTGGCCGACGACCGAACCCGCCTCTCGCATTAGGCAGGTATTCGCCTGATGCAGGCCAGCGTATCCGACACCCGGCGGCCTTACCGCGGACGCTTTGCGCCCAGCCCGAGCGGGCCGCTGCACAACGGCTCGCTGCTGGCCGCCATGGCCAGCTATCTGGACGCCCGGATCCATGACGGTCAGTGGCTGCTGCGTATCGAGGACATCGATACGCCCCGGGTCGTCGAGGGCGCGGACCGCGTCATCATGCAGCAGTTGATCGCCTTGGGCATGCAATGGGACGACGAGCCCGTGTGGCAATCCCGGCGCCTGCCGCTGTACCGGCAAGCCTTCGAGCGCCTGCTGGCCAGCGGCCTGGCCTATGGCTGCGCCTGCACACGGCAGCAGTTGCCGCCCGAGGGGCCCTACCCCGGCACGTGCAGCCGCCTGCGCCTGACGGCCAGCCAGGCACGTTCCTGGCGGTTTCGGGCGCCGTCAGGCAATGAGTGCTTTGAGGATCGCTGGTACGGGCCGCAGCATCAGAATGTGCAGGCGGAAGCCGGCGATTTCATCATCAAGCGGGCAGACGGCTACTGGGCCTACCAGTTGACCGTGGTCGTGGACGACGGCGAGCAGGGCATCAGCGATATCGTCCGCGGTGCCGATCTGCTCGATTCCACGGCCCGCCAGCGCGTGCTTGCGCGCGCGCTGGGCTATCCCTGCGCCAGCGTCATGCACGTTCCGCTGCTGCGCGATACGGCAGGCCGCAAACTGTCCAAACAGAATCATGCCGCCGCCATGGACCTGACCCGCCCGCTGCACACGCTGAATCAGGCCTGGCAGGCGCTGGGTTTCGAGCCCATGGCCACGGCCAGCATTGCCGCCTTCTGGCAGGCGGCCAAGCCGCTCTGGGCCGCCCGCTTCCGCCTGAACTGATCAGAGCGGCTGCAGTTTCCCATCCAGCATGCCAACCAACAGGCCGGTACCGTCCCTGCTTACGCGGAATTCGCCATATCGCGCCCGGGCATAGCGGCTGGCCTGGCCTTCCGGAAAAAACCAGGCATTGGTCACCACACGGACATGCCGCTGGCGCAACCGGAACTCGAGCGCGACGCTGTCCTTGTCTGCGCCTCCCGCTGCCGGCAGGGCATCCAGCACTGCGGCAAGCTCATCCACGCCATCGGAACCGCGCCGCAGCAATAGATAGCCCTGTCCCTGCCGCAGCACCTTCTCATAGTCCCCCTGCTGGCCGCCGTCAAGCAACTCATGTGCGACCTCCCGGGCCACGACGAAATCCAGCGCCATATAGTCGCCCTGCATCAGGGAACGCGGATCGACCGGCGCCAGGGCCAGCACAACCCGCGTGCCATGGGCCAGAATGGCTTCGCGCTGGTAAATTCCGGTATTGACGACGGCCAGCACGAGCATCAGGCCCGCCAGTACGCCGGCCGGCGCCCAGTGGCTGCGGCGTTCTCCCGTGGCGCTGGCCCGGGCTGCAGCACGGGCCGGCCAGCGACGCAGCACTAGCCAGGACAGCAGCAGCCAGGCGCCCGTCGCCCCCAGTATCAAGGATTTATGCAGCAAACTGGCCTCAAGCTGATAATAGAAACTCCCCAGGCTGACCAGCAGCCCCAGCACGCCGAATGCAATCAGGCCGCGCCGGCGCAAGGCATGGCCAAACACCAGCCACAGTACGCCAAGCGATATGCCGGGCGCACCCATCCAGCCCAGGCTTGCCACCGCCAGCGCCAGCGGCGCGGCAACACGCAGTATTCTGGGCAACTGCCCGTCGTTCCAGAGCAAGGCGCCCAGCGCCAGCACGGGCAGCAGGGCGCTGGCGAGCCAGACCAGGCCGAGCGGCAGCCCGACCGGCGCATTGCCCAGCAAGGTGGGCGCCGGCGCAACCCAGGCGGCGGCCTGGGCCAGTATGACCAGCGCCCAGGCCAATGGCGTCCAGCGCCGCCTGTCTCCGCGCCCATTCGCCGCCAGCAGCGTCAGCACAGCCAGTACGGAAAACAACCATACACGCAGGTAAATATCGAAAAGGTAGAGTTCGTGCTTATCGTTTAAGATAAAAAACAGGGTATCCCAGGGCCTGTTGGACCAGGAGATGACGGCTACGCAGCCCAGCACGACCAGCGCCGTCAGAAAGCGCATCACCGCATTGGGCATAGCCGTATACACGACGACGCCGACCGCCAGCAAAGCCAGCACGGCCATCGGCAACGGCAGGTCGACCAGGAATACGCCCAGCCCGAACATGATGATGCCTGAGGCGGTCAGCACAATCGCCGTGTCGCGCAGTATCCCGCTGCGCCCCAGTCGGTACACCAGCACACCGAGCGCGCCGATGCCCAGACCAGCCCCCCAGACGTCCTGCTCGGACAGATCCAGCAACAGGGCGAGCAGCACCATGATCAGGATGGCAATCAGACCCACCGCAACCATGCGAAACAGGGCAATAAACCACGGTTCGCCCTCGCGCGCTGCGGGGTCGTCACCTTGCGGGCCGAAATGGGCCCGCGCCAGCGCGCCCAGGTGCCATATTCCCGCCAGGGCCAGCCCCAGCAGCACAAGGATGACCAGCAGCAGCCCTCCTTCGCTGCCTATGGCGTACACCAGGGGCACGGCCGCCAGCATGAAGGCCCCGGCCATCGCCAGGGACACCAGCGCCAGATCCGGCCGCACCCGCGTATACACGGCATAGAGCACCGCCATGACCAGAATGCCCGAGATGGCCGGGGTGATGACCCCGCTGTCGCCCAGACCGCCGCCCAGGGTAGCCAGAAACCACCAGCCTATCGCCGCAGCCGACAATAAGCGCGGCCCGATGCGCCAGCGGTCTGCCAGTTGCCGCAGCGACACCTCCCAGCCCAGCAGCAGAACCAGGTTGAGCCCGGCCAGAAGCAGGGCGTTGCCGCGAGCCTGAGTACCGTCCAGCCAGGTCCAGCCGCCCGCGCCGCCCTCTATATAGAGATACAGGGCAAGTGCCGTATTCAGCAGTACGGCGACCAGCAGGCCCAGAAAAACCGTGCGCAGTACAAGCAGCCAGGGCAGGAGCAATAGCGCCCATAACAGGAACAATTGCCAGGGGTCGGCGCCAGTCTGATATATTTGTCCCACGAGAGCCAGCAAAGCGCCTGTGGCGACTGCGGCTAAACCGGCCAGGTTGGCAGCCATGGAAAAATTGTGGTTGCTGCCTTTCCCCCTGCGCAGGCAGGCCAGCGCGGCACATAGCGCCAGGACTGCCAGCAGGATCTGGCCGCCCGCCAGCTTTTGCAGGTGGCTGGCGTGCTGCCAATTGGCGGCAACCCAGCAGACGCCGGCCGACGCCAGCAGCAGGCAGGCCAGGGAAAGTGCTGTTTTTTGCAAGAAATCGTGCCAGTTTTCCTGCAGTGGCTGACTGATTTTTGTACCCTCGACTTGCATAGTGCGATTCACCCCTCGTATTATCCGCGCTATTGCTGCTGCAACGCAGTTACTGGAAACACATGACTAAAACGCTGATTATTGCCGAAAAACCTTCGGTCGCCCTCGACATTTCACGCGCGCTTGGCGGCTTTACACGCCAGGGCGATTACTTTGAGAGCGAACAGTACCTGCTGTCCTCCAGTGTCGGGCATCTGCTGACGCTGGTCGCGCCCAACGACCCGGTCCGCGGCAAATGGAGTTTTGCGCATTTGCCTGTCATCCCGCCCCAGTTCGAACTCGGGCCCTCGGACAAGCGTTCGGCCGAGCGCCTGAAGCTGCTGGTCAAACTGCTCAAGCGCAAGGACGTCAGCGCCGTCATCAACGCCTGCGACGCGGGCCGCGAGGGCGAGCTCATCTTCCGCTACATCGTGCAGTATGCCGGCATCAAGAAGCCCGTCCAGCGCCTGTGGCTGCGATCCATGACGCAGGCCGCCATCCGCGAGGCCTTCGCCAACCTGCGTGATGACGACACCATGAAGCCGCTGGAAGCCGCGGCGCGTTCTCGCGCGGAGGCCGACTGGCTGGTGGGCATCAATGGCACCCGCGCCATGACGGCCTTCAACAGCAAGGACGGCGGTTTTTTCAAGACGCCGGTCGGACGGGTGCAGACCCCTACGCTGGCCATTGTCAATGAGCGCGAAGAGCGCATCCGCAAGTTCGTCTCGCGCGATTACTGGGAGGTGCATGCCACGTTCGTGGCGGCGGGCGGCCTGTACGATGGCCGCTGGTTCGATCCCAAGTTCGCCAGAGACGAGCGCGACGCCGAAAAGCGCGATTCGCGCCTGTGGTCGCAGACGGCAGCCCAAACCATAGTGGCCGCCTGCCGCGAACAGCCAGGTACGGTAACCGAGGAATCCAAACCTACCACGCAGTCTTCGCCGGCGCTGTTCGACCTGACATCGCTGCAGCGCGAGGCCAACTCGCGTTTCGGGTTTTCGGCCAAGACGACGCTGGCCCTGGCGCAGACTCTGTATGAACGACACAAGGCGCTCACCTATCCACGTACGGATTCGCGCTATCTTCCCGAAGATTACGTATCCACGGTGCAGCAGACCATGCAGGCCCTGGCGTCGGAAGACTCCGCCGCAGCGGCCAGCCTGCGGCCGCACGCCGAAACCGTCTGCCGCGAAAAATGGGTCAAGCCCAACCGGCGCATCTTCGACAACAAGAAGGTGTCCGATCACTTTGCCATTATTCCCACGCTGCAGGTTCCGCGCGAGCTGAGCGACGCCGAGAAGAAAATCTATGAGCTGGTCTCGCGCCGTTTTCTGGCGGTATTTTTCCCGGCGGCCGAGTTCCGCGTCACCACCCGTATTACCGAGGTGTCGGGACATCATTTCAAGACCGAGGGCAAGGTGCTGGTGTCTCCGGGCTGGCTGGCCATCTATGGACGCGAAGCTCAGGGCGACGACACTACGCTGGTGCCGGTGTCCGAGGGCGAGTCGGTCCGCACGGAGGACATCGAGGCGCGAGGCCTGGTCACCAAGCCGCCGGCGCGATTCTCCGAGGCCACCCTGCTGTCAGCAATGGAAGGGGCCGGCAAGCTGGTGGACGATGAGGCCCTGCGCGAGGCTATGTCCGAGCGCGGGCTGGGTACGCCGGCCACGCGGGCTTCGATTATCGAAGGTTTGCTCAACGAGGGTTATCTTCGCCGCGAGGGCCGCGAGCTTATTCCCAGCGCCAAGGCGCGTCAGCTCATGACGCTGCTGGCCGGGCTGGGGGTCAATGAGCTGACTTCGCCCGAACTGACCGGCGAGTGGGAGCACCGCCTCAAGCAGATCGAGCAGCGCCAGCTTGACCGCGAGGCCTTCATGCGCGAGATCGCACAGATGACGCAGGTTATCGTCAAGCGCGCCAAGGAGTATGAGCGCGATACGGTGCCGGGCGACTATGCCACGCTGTCTACGCCCTGCCCCAAGTGTGGCGGGGTGGTGAAGGAAAACTATCGCCGCTATGCGTGCACGAGCTGTGATTTTTCGATCGGCAAGCATCCGGGCGGCCGTACCTTCGAAATCCAGGAAGTCGAAGAGCTGCTGTCCAAGCGCGAGCTGGGCCCCCTGCCGGGTTTTATCAGCAAGATGGGCCGGCCGTTCGCGGCTTTGCTGCGCATTACAGATGAGTACAAGCTGGAATTCGATTTTGGCCAGAAAGACGACGAGGACACCGAGCCTGTTGATTTCTCTGGCCATACGCCGGTGGGCGATTGTCCGAAGTGCGGGCACAAGGTGTATGAGCACGGCATGAATTATGTGTGCGAAAAATCTGTGGGGCCGGACAAGACATGCGATTTCCGCACGGGCAAAATGATTCTGCAGCAGGAGATTACGGCGGAGCAGGTGCACAAGCTGCTGACCGAGGGCAAGACGGATCTTCTGGAGGGGTTTGTGTCCAGCCGGACGAACCGCAAGTTCAAGGCGTATCTGGTCAAGCAGGAGAACGGCAAGATAGGGTTCGAGTTTGAGCCCAGGCCGGCGAAGGCGGGCAGCAAGACGGCGGCCAAGAAGGCTGCATCCAAGACGGCTGCGGGCGCGACGAAAACGGCGGCGACCAAGAAAACGGCCGTGAAGAAGGCGGCCGTCAAGAAAACGGCGGCTAAAAAGGCGACTACCAAGACGGCGGCCAAGAAAACGGCGGTAAAGAAAGCGGTGAAGAAGACAGCAGCCAAGGCCGTTCCGGCTGGGGATGATGATCCTCCGTTTTGATGTGCCTGGTTTTGGCGTTTGTTTGGCGTTTGTTCGGCGTTTGTTCGGCGAGGTTGGTGTTTCTTAAGTCGGCGCGGGCATGGCCGTCACACAGCACGTCATTCAGGCGGTCCCTATGGGACTGCCCGCACAATTGACGCGGATCGGGGCGGTCGCAAAACTCGCGCGGTGCACAGTCCCCCGGACTGTGCACAAACGTCGCGCTCGAACAGCTGCGCCCTTGCCTCCCCGCTCCACATCAATTGCGCAGCGCCTTCAGATACGTGCTGTGTGACGGCCATGCCCACGCCTTGCAGAAGCGGCCTGTGCGAGGGTGTGTTTGGGGTCTCGTTGGTCGCACGGTGGTCCGCGCGATGCACTGCTCGTCGCCAATTGTGCGGCGCCTTCAGCTATGTGCTGTCGTGCGGTCGTGCCGGCGCCTTGCTGCTATCCGTAGACCAGTTGTTTGAAGAAGAGGGTGATTTCGGGGACGTAGGTGATGAGCAGCAGGCAGGCGACGACGACACCGACAAAGGGCAGCAGGGGTTTGACCAGGCGTTCTATAGGCAGGTCGGCGACGGCGCAGGCGGCGAAGAGGTTGACGCCAAAGGGCGGCGTGACCATGCCCAGGGCAAGGTTGACGACCATGATGATGCCAAAGTGTGCGGGGTCCACGCCGAACTGCATGGCCACGGGCAGCAACAAGGGGGCCAGTACGACAATGGAGGCGGATGTCTCGATGAACATGCCGATCAGAAACAGCGAAAGATTGATGCCCAGCAGAAAGCTGTATTTGTCGTGAAAGACCAGGCTCAGCCATTGGCCCAGCGCGGCAGGAATGCCGGCGCGATTGAGCAGGAAGCCGAACACGCCGGCGTTGGCGATCACAAACATGATGACGGCGGTGGAGATCACTGACCGGTGCAGCACGCGCGACAGCGAGGGCAGGGTCAGGCGCCGGTAGACGAAAAAGCCGATCAGCAAGGCATAGACGACGGCGACGGCAGAGGCTTCCGTGGGCGTGAAGACGCCGCCGTAGATGCCGCCCAGGATGATGCCCGGCATCAGCAGGGCCAGCCACGCGCGCTTGAATGACAGCCAGAGCGAGAGGCGGCCATCGCCGTCTGTCTTGCCGTAACCGTGGCGGCGCGCGTAGAACCAGACGTAGAACATCAGCGCGACGGCAATGAGTATGCCCGGTCCTATGCCGGCAATGAACAGTTCGCCCACCGAAGTATCGGTAGAGACGGCGAACAGGATCATTGGAATGGAAGGCGGGATGATGACACCAAGCTCTGCCGCGGAAGCCTGCAGCGAGGCCGCAAAGGGCTTGGGATAGCCATGCTTGACCATGGCGGGGATGAGAATGGCGCCGACGGCGAATGTCGTGGCAACGCTGGAGCCGGCCACTGCGGCGAAAATCATGCAGGTCAGCACGCAGCTGCAGGCCAGACCGCCCTGCAGGCCGCCGACCACGCTTTTGGCGAACTCCACCATGCGCTCGGAAATACCGCCGGCTTCCATGAGGTTGCCGGCCAGGATGAAAAAGGGCACGGCAACAAGCGGGTATTTGTCCAGCGAAGCGTAGATCTGCTGAGCTACGACCAGCCATGTCATATGGCCGTCGTAGGCGACGCCCAGTATGCCGGCCAGCCCGATGGACACGGCCACCGGCACGGACACGACAAAAAACAGCATCATCGATACGACCATCAACTGCGGCATAGGGTCACCAGATCAAGACATGTTGGGAAGCCGGGCGCATCGCGCTGCTCAGACGGTGGTCTCGTCCACGACGGCGTCGTGCGAGCCTTCGGCCCAGTAGGCAATCACGGCCAGTATGGCCAGCGTGGTGCCGATGGGAATGGCGACGTAGATCCAGGAAATGGAGATTTCCAGGCTGGGCATGGTCTGAAAACGCACCCGGTAGGTCATTTGCCCGCCTATCCAGGCCATGAAACCCAGAAAGCCGACGCAGATGGCCATAATCAGGTGCTCCAGCCAGCGCTTGTGGCGGCCCTTGAGCAGGCCGTGCAGCACTTCGACGCTGAGCATGGCGCCGTAGCGGAACGCCAGGGCAATGCCCAGCATGACGGTCCAGATCAGGGCGGCGCGCGTCCAGGCCTCGCTCCAGTCGGCGGGCGACTCCAGGATGAAGCGGGCCACAACCTGATAGAAGCCCGCGCCTACGGCGGACAGCATCAGAAGCTGGGAGATCAGGGAGATGCCGCGAAACAGCGCGCGATCGAGAGTGCGGAGTAAGGCCAAGGTGGTGTCCTGTCGTCGGGCGTAGGCGGCTTGTGGCTGCCTGGCCGGACGGCCGGCCGGAGGTTCCGGACAGCCGTCGCTCAGCTCAATACCTTATTGGGTATTGCGGATGGATTCGACCAGGTCTTTGCCGAACTGTTTGTAGTACTGCGGGTAGACGGGCTCCACGGCCTTGACGAAGGCGTCGTGATCGACCTGATTGACCTGCATGCCTTGTTTCTTGACTTCCTCGATGCCGCTTTTCTCGATGTCGTCGACATACTTGCGCATGGCCATGGCCGATGCGTGCCCGGCCGCCTTGAACTTGGCCTTGTCCTCGTCCGACAGACCGTCATACACATTGGGCGACATCAGCACCAGCGCCGGGCCGTATACATGCGCGGTCAGCGACAGGTACTTCTGCAATTGCGGCAGCTTGGCCGACACGATGACCGACAGGGGATTCTCCTGGCCGTCTATCGTGCCCTGCTGCAGCGCCGTGGCGACTTCCGGCCAGGCCATCGGTGTGGCCAGTACGCCCAACTGGCGGAAAGCGGCAATGTGTATGGGGTTTTCCGTGGTGCGTATCTTCAGGCCCTTGGCATCCTCGGGCTTGACGACAGGACGCACATTATTGGTCAGATGGCGAAAGCCCTGCTCGCCCCAGGCCAGCGCGATCAGGCCGCGCTTGGGGAAGGCCTCGAGCATTTTCTGGCCGATGGGGCCGTCCAGTACTTTGCGGGCCTGGGCCAGGTCGCGGAACAGGAAGGGGATGTCGAACACGCCGGTTTCAGGCACGAAGTTGAGCGTGGCGCCGGTCGAGACAATCGCCAGGTCAATGGTGCCCAGCTGCAGGCCCTCGATGACTTCGCGCTCGCCGCCCAGAGCGCTGTTGGGGAACTGTTCAACGGTGAACTGGCCCTTGCTGCTCGATTCGATGGACTTGGCAAACGCATCGGCGCCCGCGCCATAGTGTGAACTGGTGGACAGCGCATAGGCCATCTTCAGCTTGGTCGCGCCTATCGCAGGCGCAGCGGCAAACATGCCAGTCGCCGCAAGCGCCAGCACCCATTTGGTAAAGCCATTAGTACGCATCATGTCCCCAACATTGTTGTATTCATTGTCACAAAACCCTGGCCGCGCATGTGCCGGCCGGTAAAACGCCCGCATGAGCCTGGCGTTTCGGTGCTTGGAGTTTTACCTGAAAGCCTCGCCCGGCGACATTGGGGTTTTCTAGTGTTCCGCGTGTTCAGTCCTCGACATACCAGGTGTCTTCGGACAGCATGACCTGCTGATGTCCGTAACCGGCAGGCATCATTGGAAAGCAGTTTTCCTGCGCCAGCACGACGACGTCCAGGAAGAAAGGTCCATCATAAGCCAGGCACTGCGCCAGCGCGGCGTCCAGCTCTGCCGGGTTTTCCACGCGCGCGGCGCCCCACCCGAAAGCCTTGGCCAGCGCGATGAAGTCCGGTATCGAGGCGTTATAGCTATGGCTGTAGCGCCCGTCGTGGATGAGCTCCTGCCACTGCCGCACCATGCCCATGTGGCCGTTGTTGCACAACACCACTTTGACGGGGGTGCGGTGCTGCACGGCCGTGGCCAGTTCCTGGATGTTCATGAGTACTGACGCATCGCCGCTCACGCACACGACCGGCTTGTCCGGATGCCCGATCTGGGCGCCGATGGCGGCCGGCAGGCCATAGCCCATGGTGCCCGCGCCGCCGGAGGTCAGCCAGCGATTGGGGCGATTGAACTTGATGTACTGCGCAGCCCACATCTGGTGCTGGCCGACATCGGTGGAAATAATGGCGTCCGTCCCCTCAAGCGCCTTGTCCAGCCGCTGCATCAGGTCTTGCGGCAGGATGTGCTCGCGCGAAGGCGTGACCTTCAGGCAGTCCTTGGCGCGCCACACCGCAATCCGCTGCCACCATGCATCGAGCCTGCCGGGCTGGCGCTCCATCTGCGCCAGTTCCTTGCGCAGCGCGCGCAGCAGCGGATAGCAATCGCCCACCATGGCGACATCGGCCCGCACGACCTTGTTGATGGACGCCGGGTCGATGTCCAGGTGAATCTTGCTGGCATGCGGACAGAAGTCAGACAGGCGGCCGGTGATGCGGTCATCGAAGCGCGCGCCCACACAGATGATGAGATCGGCGTGATGCATGGCCAGATTGGCCTCAAGCGTGCCGTGCATGCCCAGCATGCCGAGAAACTGCGGATCGTCTGCGGGAAAAGCGCCCAGGCCCATCAGCGTCAGCGTGCAGGGCGCGCCCATGTCCTGCACCAGCGTGGTGAAAGCGTGGCAGGCATCAATCCCCGAATTGATCAGGCCGCCACCGCCGTAGAACACAGGGCGCTTGGCATTGGCAATGAGCGTGGCGGCGCGCTTGACGGCGGCCTCGGCAGACGGGCCGGTGGTCTCGACGCCCACCGGCGCATCATGCGCATCGGCGGCTGCAGCGACCGTGGACTCGGGCACCAGGCCTATCTGTATATCCTTGGGGAAATCCAGCAGCACCGGACCGGGCCGGCCCGAGGTGGTCAGTTGATACGCCTTGGCGGTCAGCGCGGCGACATCCTCGGTACGGCGCACCTGCGCATTCCACTTGGTGACCGGCCGTGAAATGCCGATGGCATCGCATTCCTGGAAGGCATCGGTGCCGATCGCGCTGGTGGCGACCTGGCCGCTGATGCACAGCACAGGAATGGAGTCGCACATGGCGTCCAGCAGGCCCGAGGTGGTATTGGCCATGCCCGGGCCTGAAGTCACTACGACCACGCCGGGCTTGCCTGTTGAGCGCGCATACCCTTCAGCGGCATGCACTGCACCCTGTTCATGCCGGACCAGCACATGGCGGATGCGCGGCTCTGAATACAGCGCATCGTACAAGGGCAGCACAGCGCCGCCGGGGTAGCCGAATATTGTGTCGACGCCGTTGGCGATCAGCGCGTCGAGCAGTGTTTGCGCGCCGTTGCGCGCGGCGGATTCGTCTGAAGTGTTCACGGAAATACGCTTTATTTCATAAGATATCGGTTGTTCAAGTTTACCCTTTTGCCTGAAAGCACTTTACTCTACGTCTTCACAGCCACGGATTCGCTTAATGACCCGCCAGAACCACAGCACCGCCACGCCCAGGAAACCCTGGCATATCGTCAAGAAATCAGCCCTGCACGGCAATGGCGTTTTCGCCGCCACCGCCATTCCCGCGGGCACCCGCATCATCCAGTATGGCGGGCGGCGCATTACCCCCGAAGAGGCCGACGCTCTTTTTCCAGCCAACCCCGACGATCCGTTCCACACTTTTTTCTTCGCCTTGAGCAGCGGCATGGTCATCGATGGCGGCAATCGCGGCAACGACGCTCGCTGGATCAACCATGCCTGCAGCCCCAACTGCGAGGCCCAGGAAAACAGCGACGGCACCCGCGTGACCATTGTCGCCCTGCGCGACATTCCCGCCGGTCAGGAGCTGTTCTATGACTATGGCCTGATCATCGACGGACGCATCGGCAAGACCCTGCGCAAACAGTATCTCTGTCTTTGCGGCTCGCCCGAATGTCGCGGCACCATGCTGGCGCTGCCCAAGAAAAAGAAAAAGAAAAAAGAAAAACCCGACGCCCCCAAGACCGAAAAGAAAAAAAACACCAAAAAAAAGCCCGACCAGGATAAGTCCGGGGCGAGCAAGGACGGCAAACACAAAAAATCCAGAACCGGCTAAGGCGTCAGGGCCTGGCTGCAGGCGCAGGGGCCCCGGCTGCGGACATCATGAACATCAATCCCCTTCATTTCGATCTCCAGTCCCTGCGTCTGTTTATTCAGGCCGCCGAAGCCGGCAGCCTGACCCGGGCTGCCGAGCAGGCGCATCTGACACTCTCGGCCGTGAGCAAGCGCATCGCCGAACTGGAGCGTACCGCCGACTGCGCCCTGTTCGTCCGCCTGCCGCGCGGGCTGGCACTGACCCCGGCCGGGCAAGGTCTGCTGGAACATGCGCGCGGCATCCTGGACGGCGTCAACCGCATGGCCGCCGACATCAGCGATTTTGCCGTCGGCGTACGCGGCCATGTGCGGGTCTGGGCGAACACCTCCGCCGTGGTGCAGTTCCTGCCAGGCGATCTGGCGCGCTTTCTTGACGACAATCCCCACGTGCGCATCGGCATGGAAGAAAAGCACAGCGAACAGGTGATCCAGGCGGTCGAGGACGGCAAAGCCGATATCGGCGTGTTTTCCGACAACATTCCCGCACCGACCCTGACACGCGTGCCCTATCGCCAGGACAGGCTGGTGCTGCTGGTCCCCAACGGACATCCCCTGGCGCAGGCCGATACCCTTGCCTTTGCCGACACCCTGGCATTCGATTATGTCGGCCTGGCCTCGGGCAGCTCCCTGCTGCGCCGCATGACTGATGCCGCCGTCACTGCCGACAAAATCCTGCGCCTGCGCATACAGGTCAGCAGTTTCGACGGCATATGCAGGATGATAGAGGCCGGGCTGGGCATAGGCATATTGCCCGAGCTGGCCGGGCGTCTCTGGCTGGAGGGCGCCGGCTTGCGCGCCGTGAGCCTGACCGACGCCTGGGCAGTACGTACACTGTGGATGGGCGTCAGGTCTGAACAGGCCCTGACGCCCGAGGCGCTCAAGCTCTGGACCTATCTTCAGCTGGCGTCTACGCGCGGCCTTTGACCGCACCCTTTCCAATATGGAAAGTGTCATGGACAAGACCGACATTTTCATTACCGCCCGCATGGCCGATCATCATGCTTTTCCCATATCTATGAAAGGTAAGACATGCCATTGACAGGTGTCCGCGTGCTTGAGCTGGGCCAACTGATTGCCGGGCCTTATGCGGCCAAGATGCTGGCTGACTTCGGCGCAGACGTCATCAAGGTCGAAACGCCGGGCACCGGCGACCCCTTGCGCAAATGGCGTCTGCTCCATGAAGGCACCTCCGTGTGGTGGGCCGCGCAATCGCGCAATAAGCGCTCGCTGACCCTGGACCTGCGCCAGGAAGAGGCCCAGGACGTGGTGCGCAGACTGGCTCGCGAAGCGGACGTGCTGATCGAAAATTTCCGGCCCGGAACGCTGGAAGGCTGGGGCCTGGGCTGGGATGCCCTGCATGCGCTCAATCCCCGCCTGGTGATGCTGCGCGTATCCGGCTATGGGCAGACCGGCCCCTATCGCGACCGGCCCGGCTTTGGCGTGATCGGCGAATCCATGGGCGGCCTGCGCCACCTGACGGGCGAGCCCGAGGGCACGCCAGTGCGGGTGGGCGTATCCATCGGCGACTCCCTGTCTGCACTGCATGGGGTGATCGGCGTACTGCTCGCCCTGCGCCAGCGTGACCAGCAGGGCGGCACGGGCCAGCAGATCGACGTCGCACTCTACGAGTCCGTCTTCGCCATGATGGAAAGCCTGATACCCGAATACTCCGTTTTCGGCGCCGTACGGCAGGCAGCCGGCAGCAGCCTGCCCGGTATCGCGCCCAGCAATGCCTACCGCTGCCGCGACGGCAGATTTGCGCTGATCGCCGGCAATGGCGACAGCATCTTCAGGCGTCTGATGGCGATGATAGACAGGCAGGACCTGGCCGACGATCCCGAACTGGCGCACAATGACGGGCGGGTGGCGCAGGTCTGGCGCATCGATGCGGCGATCAGCGCCTGGACCGCAGAGCGCGAGCTGGACACCGTACTCGATGCGCTGCACGAAGCCCGCATTCCGGCCAGCAAAATCTACGACGCCGCCGACATCGCCCGCGACCCCCATTACCAGGCCCGCGATATGCTGCTGTCCAGTCAACTGCCTGACGGCACGCCCATCACCTTGCCCGGCATTGTGCCCAAGCTGGGCAACACCCCGGGACAGGTGCGCAGCAACGCACCCGCCCTGGGGCAGCATACCGAGGAAATCCTTGCCGAGCTGGGTATAGACGCGCAGACCCGCCACCAATGGCGCGGCCGCGGCATTATTTGAAATCTACGGAGAGCCCTGTCATGAACAACGCCGCACAACGTCTTTATTTCCAGGAAGTCGCTCCCCGGGACGGTTTCCAGAACGAGGCCGTCTTCATCGAAACAGCCGACAAGATCGCCATTATCGACGCGCTGAGCGACTGCGGTTACGCCAAGATAGAAGTCACCTCGTTTACCTCGCCCAAGGCGATTCCGGCCCTGCGCGATGCCGAAGCGGTGATGCACGGCATACGCCGCCATCCCACGGTGGAGTACACCGTGCTGGTGCCCAATCTGCGGGGCGCCGAGCGCGCGCTTGCCTGTCATATCGACGAAGCCAATCTGGTCATGTCGGTCAGCGAAACCCATAACCTGTCCAACCTGCGCATGACCCGGGAACGCTCCTTCGAGCAGCTGCGCGACGTCGTCCGTGAAATCGGCACGGGACCGGTGGCCGTCAACGTCTCGCTCTCCACCGCGTTCGGCTGTCCCATGGAAGGCGATGTGGCCGAAGCCGAGGTGCTGCGCTGGGCCGACCGCTACGCCGGACTCGGCATACGCGGCATCACCCTGTGCGACACCACTGGCATGGCCTACCCGACCCAGGTTGAACGACTATGCCGGCAGGTGCGCGAACGCTTTCCGCAGCTGCAGCTCACGGCACACTTTCACAATACACGCGGTATGGCGCAGGCCAATGTGCTGGCGGCGATTGCAGCCGGCATAGACCGTTTCGATGCGGCGCTGGGCGGTATTGGCGGCTGCCCGTATGCGCCCGGCGCCAGCGGCAACGCCTGCACGGAGGATGTGCTGCACATGCTCGAACTCATGGGCTACGACACCGGCATGGATCTGGCCAAACTGCTGAGCGTTGCGGCCAGTCTGCCCGCGCTGATCGGACACGACGTGCCCAGCCAGGTGTTCAAGGCAGGCCGGCGCCTGGATCTGCATCCTGTCCCGCCACGGGTCGCCGCAATGATGCAGCCCGACGATACTGTTGCGGACGCCCCGCTGGAGACCCGCAGATGATAGACCACCTGGACCATCTGGTATTGACGGCCACCGACCCTGACGCCACCACCCACTTCTACACCCGAATCCTGGGCATGCGCCTGGAATCCTTTGGGCAGGGCCGCAAGGCTTTTTGCTTCGGCAGGCAGAAAATCAATCTGCATGTGCGTGGACAGGAATTCGAACCCAAGGCTCATCTGCCCGTTCCCGGCGCCCTGGACCTGTGCTTCATTGCCAGTCAGCCGCTCGATGAGGTGATTGCGCACCTGCACAAACAGAACTGGCCCATCATCGAAGGGCCGGTCATGCGCACCGGCGCCACTGGTCCCATCCGTTCTATCTACCTGCGCGACCCCGACCTGAATCTGATCGAGATTTCCGAACCGGCTCCAGCTGGTCAGGACTGAAAACGCAGGGTCAGGGCCGGCCGACGACATCCGTCCGGACGCGCTGGCCCAGCGCAGGCAGCTCGAATACACCTCGCACCCGCACCTTGCAGCCCAGCGCCTGCGCGCAGTCCCGCGCCACGGTCTGGGTCAGCAGCTCCACATCACGCACAACAGGATGGCCGACGAAGGCCTGCACATAAGCAGTGAGCGAGAACACCTCGAGCAATGAGGCCTTTCCCGGATACCGGATGCGCAGGCTGGAGCCCGCACCCGGATTGCGCGAAGCCGGGCACAGTTCGGGCAAGACCAGATAATGCGTCTGTCGCGTCTTCATGCGAGGATTGGGATTGGGGATGGTTTTCAGGACCGCACCGGTATCGGGCGCGGTGTACTGGCCCGCATCCACGGGGGCAATCGTATGATCGGAATCGTTCTGCATGATGATTTCCTGTTTCAGGCGTCGCGCCTGGCGGAATATAACGCGCGCAGGCTTGTTCCTTGCCGCGCGACGCGGGCGCGCTGCGTAATGAAAGGCAGCCAGGCAATGCCGGCGGCAATAAGATACTTGCCCGCGATATCGGCGAAGACGATCTGCGCAAGATCCATGCTGCCCAGGGTTCCGGCAAAGGCCAGCAGCGTGAAGGCCGTGCTGTCCAGCGGCACGCTGACCGCATTGCTGGCGAGCACCCGGACATGCCAGCCCTGTCCGCGCAGGCGCTGAAACACCGCCGTATCGGCGACCTCGCTCAGAATAATGGAGGTAAAGGATGCGACCAGAAACCGGGCGCTCAGCCCTGTGGCCAGGCCGAACACGGTATTGACCGCGAGCGCCAGCGCAATGCCCAGCATGACGGTTGCGATGCCATAGCCGTGCAACCGGTCGCGCAGGGTGAAGACCGCCGCAAAGAAAATCGAACCTATGCTGAACAGGCCGAAGGCCGGCAACTGAATGAACGAATCCAGAAAAATATTGGCAAGCAGTACCGCGCCGACATAGGCGGCAAGCCAGAAACAACGAAACACGATGAGACTCCATAGGCCGCCACCGGACGAGAGCCAGCGCAGCCGCAACAGCAGGGAATGCGGCGTCAGGGCTTGGCCCAGGCCGCAGTGAACTGCCGGCATTTTACGACGAACCGGGCGCAGTATCCTTCGCGTGGGTATCGGCCCCAGGCGCAGCGGCGCACGGCCAGGCGCACCCATGGCATGCGTTCGAAGCGAGCCCTGGGCATGTAGAGATGACGTCTTGTTCGGGGAAACCCTGAATCGTGCAGCCTCTTGCACAAGGCTCCGACGCGGTAGCATGTGGACTTCGCCTGAGAACAACAAGGCCGCGCTGAGCGGCTGCGTACCCACATCATGTCCCACTTGCACGACACCGCCGACGAACCCGAGGTTCCAGCTGAACCGATTGAACCCATTCTTCCCGAAGTCGCCGATCCGGCGCTCAGGGTGCCACTGAAAGTTGAAGACTGGATTACCGTGCTGATCATGGCGGCGCTGGCCATCATCACCTTTGCCAATGTGCTGGTGCGCTACTTCACTGATAGTTCATTTGCGTGGACCGAAGAAATCTCCATTTTTCTGCTTATCGTGGTGACCATGACCGGCGGCGCCTCGGCCTTTGTGCGCAACCAGCACATCCGCATCGAACTGCTTGCGGACGGCGGCTCGCCCGCGCGGCAGCGCAGGCTGGCCATCGTGGCGCTGCTGGTAACCCTGCTCTTCTTTATCCTGCTCACCATTCTGTCGGGCCGCATGGCGCTTGATGAGTACAACTGGGGGGATACCTCGCCGGCGATAGGCATCCCGACCTGGTGGTATTCCATATGGATGCCCATCCTGTCGGCAGCCATTGCGCTGCGCGTGGCAGGCATGCTCCAGCGCAGGCTGCGGGGGGATCGATGATCACGGCGCTGCTGTTTCTCACCTTTGCCATACTGATGCTGATCGGCACCTCTGTTGGTGTCGCGCTGGGCGTGGCAGGCACGCTGTCCATCGTACTGACCAATCTGGACACCAACTGGTTCGGCCTGCTGGCCGTGCCGCAGAACTTCTATGCAGGCCTGGCAAAATACCCTCTGCTTGCCATCCCCATGTTCGTGCTGGTCGGCTCCATTTTCGATCGCTCCGGGGTGGCCAGCCGCCTGGTGAATTTCGCCATTTCCATTGTGGGCCGCGGCCCCGGCATGCTGCCGCTGGTGGCCATCGCCGTGGCCATGTTTCTGGGCGGTATTTCGGGGTCAGGCCCGGCCTGTGCGGCAGCGGTCGGCTCGGTGATGATAGGCGCCATGGGCCGCGCCGGCTACCCGCCCTCTTATTCCGCCAGCATTGTGGCGGCAGGCGCTTCGACGGATATCCTGATTCCGCCTTCCATCGCGTTTATCGTCTATTCCGTGCTGGTGCCGCAGGCCTCGGTGCCCGCCCTGTTTGCGGCAGGCATGCTGCCCGGCATACTGGTCGGGATTGCACTGATCATACCGGCCGTATGGCTGGCGCGCCGGCACAAGATGGGCGCGCTGGAGGCCGACCTGCCCCGACCGCGTTTCTGGCCCAGCCTGCGGCATGCTTCCTGGGGCCTGATCGCCCCGGTGCTGATCCTGGGCGGCATGCGCATCGGCCTGTTCACGCCCACCGAGGCCGCCGTGGTGGCCGTGTTTTATGGCCTGTTCGTCGGCATGGTCATTCACCGCACGATCAGGGTGCGCGATCTGTTCGATATCCTGCGCGAGGCAGGCGAACTGTCAGCGGTAATCATGCTGGTGGTGACGCTGGCCGGCATCTTCGCCTGGGCGCTGTCCACACTCAGCATCATCGATCCGCTCACCCACGCCATCGTCAATTCGGGCCTGGGAGAATACGGCGTGCTCGCCCTGTTGATCATGCTGCTTGTCGTGCTGGGCATGTTCCTGGACGGCATTTCCATTTTCCTGATTTTCGTGCCGCTGCTGATGCCTATCGTCGCCGCCTATCACTGGGACTATGTGTGGTTCGGAGTATTGCTCACACTCATGGTCGCGGTGGGGCAGTTCACGCCGCCGCTGGCGGTCAACCTGATGGTATCGTGCCGTATCGCCAGGGTGCCCATGGAAAGCACTGTGCGATGGGTGCTGTGGCTGCTGGTATCCATGTTTACCGTGCTGGTGCTGGTGATTGTATTTCCCGAACTGGCGCTGTGGCTGCCGCGCTATCTGGGGTTCTGAATGACAACATTAATCAACGAGGAGACTTCATGAAAATCCGCAATTTGCTCGGCGCGTTCGCCTGCTCTCTGGCTGCGTTCGCCGCCACCTCAACGGCTCACGCGGCCGACTACAAATCCGAGTACAAGCTTTCCATTGTGGTGAGCACCGCCTTCCCCTGGGGACAGGGCGCACAGATCTGGTCCGACCTGGTGCGCGAGCGCACCGATGGCCGCATCAACATCAAGATCTACCCGGGCACCTCGCTGGTCCAGGGCGACCAGACCCGCGAGTTCACCGCCATCCGCCAGGGCCTGATCGACATGGCCGTCGGATCGACCATCAACTGGTCTCCGCAGATCAAGGAACTGAATCTGTTCTCCCTGCCCTTCCTGATGCCCGACTACGCTGCCATCGACGCCCTGATCGACGGCAAAGTGGGCAAGGACTTGATGGCCGTAGTAGAGAAGAAGGGCGTCGTACCCCTGGCCTGGGGCGAGAACGGCTACCGCCAGCTGAGCAACTCCAAGCGGGTCGTCAAAACGCCTGAAGACCTCAAAGGCATGAAGCTGCGGGTGGTAGGCTCGCCGCTGTATATCGACACCTTCACTGCACTGGGCGCCAATCCCACACAGATGAGCTGGGCAGATGCGCAGCCGGCGCTGGCCACCGGCGCGGTCGACGGGCAGGAAAATCCTCTGTCCATCTACGCAGGCGCCAAACTGTATGACGTCGCGCAAAAATATCTGACGCTCTGGAATTACGTGGCCGACCCGCTGATCTTCGTGGTCAACAAGCAGGTGTGGGAATCGTGGACGCCCGAAGACCAGAAAATCGTGCGTGAAGCTGCCATCGAAGCCGGCAAGAAAGAAATCGCCATCGCCCGCAAAGGCGTGACGCCCGAGGATCCTTCCCTGCTCAAGCAGATCGAAAGCCATGGCGTGACCGTCACTTCGCTTACGCCGGAACAGCATGACGCCTTCGTCAAGGTTACCCAGCCAGTCTTTGACAAATGGAAAAAGACAGTCGGCGAAGATCTGGTTGACCAGGCCCAAAAGGATATTGCCGCCCGCAAGAAATAAGCGGCAAACTGCTCAACGCCCCGCGATCTGCCGCAAGCAGGTTTCGGGGTTGCCCACCACAATCCGCGCCGTGCAGGCGATCATCAGGTTCAGCGGCAGGCCGAAGTCCTCAACCGTAAAGCCTGCCTCATCAACAAAGCGCGCTGTGCCCTGCGCCTGCGCATCATCCATGACAGCCAACTGCCCCACCAGGGAGCGGGTTTCATCGGTATAGGCCCAGACGGGCTTGCCCAGCGCATGGCCGTAGCCCACCTCGAACACCGTGCCCGAATCGGGCTCATGCCCGCGAAACGCATTGAGGTTGGCCATGACAAGGTCCGCGCTGCGCAAGAGGGCCAGATTGGCATCGCATATCCACTGCGCCAGCACGGCGCCCCGCAACCCCGCAGGCGCTGCGTTGTCCAGCGGATAAAGTCCCTCGAAGCCATACTGCAGGCACAGCGATTTCAGATACTCGCCGTGCTCGACGGCGTCGGGGCGGAATACATCAAACCCGGCGAGATAGATTTTCTTCATACTGCGCTCCGGCATCTGATTACTTGAATGCAGTCTCGATGAAGCTGCGCAGCTTGCGCGAATGCAGGCGCTCGCGCGGCATCTCGCGCAGCAGCTCCAGCGCCCGGATGCCGATATGCAGATGCTGGCCGACCTGCTTGCGATAGAAGTCGCTGGCCATGCCCGGCAGCTTGAGCTCGCCGTGCAAAGGCTTGTCCGAAACGCAGAGCAGCGTGCCGTAGGGAACGCGGAAGCGAAAGCCATTGGCGGCAATGGTGGCCGACTCCATGTCCATGGCGATCGCGCGCGACTGGGACAGCTGGCGCACCGGCTCGACATTGTCGCGCAGCTCCCAGTTGCGGTTATCGGTGGAGGCAACCGTGCCGGTACGCATGATTTTCTTGAGTTCCCAACCATCCAGGCCAGACACCTGCGCCACGGCCTGCTCCAGCGCCACCTGGATTTCGGCCAGCGGCGGGATGGGCACCCAGGCGGGCAGGTCCTCATCCAGCACGTGATCCTGGCGCACATAGCCGTGAGCCAGCACATAATCGCCCAGGCGCTGGGTGGTGCGCAGCCCGGCGCAATGGCCCAGCATCAGCCAGGCGGACGGACGCAGCACGGCCACATGATCGGTAATGGTTTTGGCATTGGCAGGCCCGATGCCGATATTGATGAGCGTAATGCCCGAGTGCTGGTCGCGCTTCAGATGATAGGAGGGCATCTGCGGAATGCGGGCCAGGGCCTGGGCGCTGCAGGCGCCGTCGGGGCCGGGCAGGGTGACGCGGTTGCCGGGCTCGACCAGGGCTGTATAGCCTCCTTCGCCGCGAGCCAGCGTCTCCTTGGCCCAGAGGCAGAATTCGTCGACATAGAACTGATAGTTGGTGAACAGGACGAAATTCTGGAAGTGCTCGGGCGCGGTGGCCGTATAGTGCTGCAGCCTGTGCAGGGAGTAGTCGACGCGGGGCGCCGTGAACGGCGCCAGCGGCTGCGCTTCGTCGCGCCGGGCCTGCCAGGTGCCGTTGACAATGGTGTCGTCCATGACAGCAAGATCAGGCACATCGAAATGGTCGCGCAGCGACTCGCCCAGCAGCGAATCCGAGTACACGCCCTCCACATACTGCTGCTGGTCGCCGAACGAGAAATGCAGCGGGATAGGCATGTCGGACTCGCCCACCTCGACCGGTACGCGATGGTTGCGGATCAACAGGCCGATCTGTTCGAGCAGGTAATCGAAATAAAGCCTGGGCTGGGTGATGGTGGTCATATAGGCGCCGGGCTCGACCAGATGGCCATAGGACAGACGGCTGTCGACTTCCTGGTAGGTATCGACGCGTATGCGTATGGCGGGATAGTAGGCGCGGATGCGCCTGCCGTCGCCCCCTACCTTGAGGTACCGCGCGAAGCCCTCGCGGATGAAAGCAGTGTTGCGGTCGTAGATCTCGACCAGGCGCTGCACCGCCGCCTGCGCGTCGGTATAGCTGACAAAAGGCATGAGCGGCGGCAGCAGCGGAGAAGCGAGCGAATCGGTGGAGTCGTACATAGCCTGCAAAGTCAAAAAAACCAGTGTAGGGAACAACTATGACACGTAATCGCGACCGGTGGCGCGTATGAGATGAATTTTACGGACAAATCCGGAATCCGGCATGACGTCCGCCGTGACCCGTCGCAACGGCGCCCGGAATATTTGTTCTAATGTCGGACACGCCCGCATGCCCGGACCGGGCCTCAGATCCGGCGCACCCTGCCACCGCACGCACGCATTGTGAGCATCATCGTCAACGCCGTTTTCCCGCTGTTCGGGCTGATTCTTCTGGGGTATCTCGGCGGCCGCAGGCGCCTGCTCGGGCCTGGCGCGGTCGACAGCCTGAACAAGTATGTGGTCTGGATGGCCTTGCCCGCCCTGCTGTTTCAGGCCATGGCCACCGTGACCTGGCAGGACATCAACCAGCCCGGCTATATCGCCGCAACCGTGCTGAGCATTGCCATCGTCTTTGCGCTGACACTGCTGATCGAGCGGCGGCGCAAGGCGCGGCTGGCAGACCTGAGCATCGAGGCGCTGGCCGCCTCCTACGCCAATGCCGGCTTTATGGGCATTCCCCTGTGCCTCATGGTGTTCGGACACGACAGCATGCCAGCGGTGGTGCTGGCAATTCTGCTCACTGCCTGCGGGCTGTTCGCGTTCTCGATTGTGCTGATAGAAATCGATCTGCAGGGCTCTCCCAGCCTGGCGCGCACGCTGGGCAAGGTGAGCCTGTCCCTGCTGCGCAACCCCCTGGTCTGCGCGCCCGTACTGGGCATGATCGTGGCTGCGCTCGGCCTGCCTCTGCCCTATGCCATAGAGCAGTTCACCACGCTGCTGGGCGCCTCGGCCAGTCCATGTGCACTCGTGACGATAGGGCTGTTCCTGTCGCAACGGCAGACGGTGCACCAGCACGGCATCGTATGGCGCATCGTTGCGCTCAAGCTGCTGCTGCATCCCCTGGCAGCGTTCATCCTGGCGTATTGGGTGTTCGACATGCCGCGCATGTGGGCCGCGATTGCAGTCCTGCTGGCGGCCCTGCCCGTGGGCACCGGGCCATTCATGCTGGCTCAGCTCTACCGGCGCGAACCGGCGGTGGCCTCGCGGGCCATCCTGTTCTCTACCGTGCTGTCGCTGATCACCGTCTCTGCGCTGGTGGCCTGGCTGGCACCCGCCTGAAGCCTCAGGCCAGCTGGTCCATGAACAGCGCCAGCGCCACATCGCGCTCCGTGACGCCCTTGGCATCATGCGTGGTGAGCGTCACGTTGACGCGGTTGTACACATTGCTCCATTCAGGATGGTGATCCAGCTTTTCGGCCTGCATTGCCGACTGAGTCATGAAGCCGAACGCTTCGTTGAAATTTTTGAAGATGAAGGTTTTGTGAATGGCGTCACGGCCTTCGGTGGCCGTCCAGCCCTCCAGCAGCAATAGGGCTGAAGGCGCGCCTATGAGTTTCAGTTCGTGCTTCATGATGACTGTCCTTTGGAGAGCGCCGCCGCGCGCACCGTATGCAATCTCTGGGTTGAGCCTGAAGCTCATAGTCTACCCTGCCAGATACGCGCTGCCTACATCTGCAACGCACAAGGCCCGCCTGAAAACAGACGGGCCCCGGCATGTGTCACGGATACGTCACGGCATCGACGTCTGGCGGTTTACTTTCCCGACCAGCTCGCGATCACGGCCCGCTCCTCATCTGTCATCTTGGTGATGTTGCCCAGCGGCATATATCTGCTTGCCACCACCTGCTTGATCTGGGCGGCATGCAGAATGGTTTCCTCGTTGGTATCGAGCAGCACGCCCGCAGGCGCGGCGGCAATGCCTGCGAACGAAGGCTTGGCTGAATGGCACTCCGTGCAACGGGCCGCCACGATGGCATGCACCTTGTCTATCGTCAGGCCGGCTTCGGCCTGCGCAGCAGCGGGCTGCGCAGCCGATGCCTCAGCCGTCTCAGCGCCTTTTGCAGCTGCCGGTGCGGCGGCTCCGATCACCGAAGACGACACCGCCGCTGGCGCGACAGCTGGCGCCGGCGCAGCCAGCCAGCCGATGATCGCCAGCAGGACCACGCCCGCAATGGGATAGCCGATTTCGTTGCGGCCCATATGGCGCAGCACGAAGTACTGGCGTATCACCGCGCCGGCAAAAATGAACAGGCTCATGATGATCCAGGCGTGCGGACTGGTGTAGGTGAACGAGTAATGATTGCTGAGCATGAGGAACACGACAGGCAGCGTGAAGTAGGTGTTGTGCACCGAGCGCTGTTTGCCGCGCTTGCCATCCAGGGGATCAGGCGTCCTGCCCGCCTTGAGCGCTGCCACCATGCGGCGCTGTCCTGGAATGATCCAGAAGAACACATTGGCAGACATACAGGTGGCCATCAGGGCGCCGGTGATCAGGAAGGCGGCGCGGCCCGGGAAAATCTGCACGGTCAGGTAGGCGACGATAACCATCATCACGCCCACTGCCAGGCTGAGCAGCCCATCGCGCTCCATATTGGGGCTGATCCTGCGGCACAGCTGCGAGTAGATGATGTAGCCGACGACCAGAAAGGCGACTGCCAGCGCGCCCGCTTGCACGCCGCTCATGGAGGCCGCCCAGGCCCAGGGGCTGGAAGGATTGACCAGATAGAAGGCCGGCTTCATGAGGTACAGGATCGAGAACAGCGCAAAGCCCGAGAGCCAGGTGGTATAGGACTTCCAGAACGACCAGTGCAGGTCGTCGGGCAGCTCGGGCGGGTTGGTCAGGTATTTCTGGTTATGGTAGAAGCCGCCACCGTGCACGGCCCACATCTCGCCGAACACGCCCAGCTTCTTGCCCTGCGCCCCGCGTGGCGGATGCAGGCTGTTGTCGAGCATGACAAAGTAAACGGATTCGCCTATCCAGGAAATGGCGGCGATCACATGCAACCAGCGCAAGAGCAGATTGCCATATTCATACAGAAAAGCTTCCATGAGAGAAGTCCTATGCATAGCAGTAAGGCACCCGACTTGCAGGTGCCTGGGCCTGGGCTTCGAGCGCCGCCGGCTAGGGGCGCCAGAGGGTCGCCATACGCTCGAATGCCCCGGCCCCGGGTGTCACGCCCCGGGATGCTGGCCGCACACAGGGCGGCCAGCGCTAATCAACTGCCTCGATACGTGGACCAGGTCCATGGTGTGGTCACCAGGGGCACGTGGTAGTTCTCCTCCGGCTTGGCCACCCCGAAGCGCAGTACCACCTGATCGACAAAACGCGGCTCAGGAACGCTCACGCCCTTGCCTGCAAAGTAATCGCCAATATGAAACTCCAGCTCGTACACGCCTTTTTGCAGGGCATCGCCCTGCAGCAGAGGCTGGTCGCAGCGGCCATCGCTGTTGGTGACTGTATCGGCCAGCAGTGCGCGGCCGTCATCCTGAATGCGGTACAGCGCGATGCGCACCCCCTGAGCCGGCTTGCCGTGCATGGTGTCAAGAACGTGGGTGGAAAGCTTACCCATGATGTCTCCAATAATTGTCAACAATTTATGTTGACGATTTTGAGTTAATCACCAATAATTGTCAACAGACCTCCAAGAGAAATTTCGATCATGCTGCACCTGACTTCGCATCACGATGTAACAGCCTCGCCTGAAGCGCCCAAGGCATCGTCATGGCGCGCCTCCTATGACCCCAGCGAGCGCACCGAGGCCGATCGCGTCTACGACGATATCTTCGATGCCGTCATGGACAGGCGCCTGCTCCCCGGCGCCAAGCTCACCGAAGCCACAATATGCAAAGTATTCTCATGCTCGCGCAGCACGGTACGCGCGGTGCTGTCGGCCCTGGCCCATAACAAGATCGCCGATATCGAACCGAATCGCGGCGCCTTCGTCCGGCAGCCCGGCGCCAAGGAAACCCGCGACGTGTTCGAGATGCGCCGGCGCATGGAATGCATGATCATCGACATGCTGCTGACCCTGTCGGACCTGCCCGCCCGCCTCAAACCTCTGTACGCCATGGTGGCGCGCGAGCGCCAGGCCTTCGAGCGCGGCGACCGCATCAGCTGGATACGGCTGTCCAACGCTTTTCACGTCGAAATGGCGCATCTGCTGGGCAATGCGGTCCTCACGGAAATCATGCACGGCCTGTGCGCACGCACCACGCTGATCATTGCCCTGCACGACAGGCCGGGCGAGTCTGCCTGCTCTTACATCGAGCATGAAGATATCCTCGACAAGTTGACCCGCGGCGATGCACAGGGCGCCAAAGAGGCCATGCATCACCATCTCGCCGATTGCGAAGAGCGCATGGATGAACCGGGCAAAGTCCCGGCCGATCCCTGGCTGGCGTTCAGCATTCAGCGCTAAAACACGTTTTCTCCCGGAGCCTGTTCATGCAAGACAACTATCCTCGCGACCTCGTCGGATACGGCCGCAACCCGCCTTTCGCCAACTGGCCGGGCAAGGCCCGCATCGCGGTTCAGTTCGTGCTCAACTACGAAGAAGGCGGCGAAAACTGCACGCTGCACGGCGACCAGGGGTCCGAGCAGTTCCTGTCAGAAATCATCGGCGCGGCCAGTTACCCGGATCGCCATCTTTCCATTGAATCCATCTACGAATATGGCTCGCGCGCGGGGCTGTGGCGCATTCTGCGCGAGTTCGAGCGACGCGGCCTGCCGCTCACGGTTTTCGCGGTCGGCATGGCGCTCGAACGCCATCCCGAAGCCGCCCAGGCCTTCGTCGAGCTGGGCCATGAGGTCGCCTGTCACGGCTATCGCTGGATACACTATCAATCCGTGCCAGAGGATGTCGAGCGCGAACACATGCAGCGCTGCGTAGCGCGCATCACCAGACTGCTGGGCCGCCACCCCGAGGGCTGGTACACCGGCCGCGACAGCCCCAATACCCTCAGGCTGGTCGCCGAAGAAGGCGGCTTTCTGTACGACTCGGACTACTACGGCGACGACCTGCCCTTCTGGACGCGCGTGGCGCTGAGCGATGGCACGCACAAGCCGCAGCTCATTGTGCCCTACACCCTGGACACCAACGACATGCGCTTCGCCTCGGCACAAGGTTTCAACAGCGGAGACCAGTTCTTTACCTATCTCAAGGACGCCTTCGATGTGCTGTACGAAGAAGGCGACGAAACCCCCAAGATGCTGTCGGTCGGCCTGCATTGCCGGCTGATCGGCCGCCCCGGCCGCTTTGCCGCGCTCAGGCGTTTCCTGGACTACGTCCAGGGGCATGACCGGGTCTGGATTCCCACACGCGCCGCCATTGCACGCCATTGGGTCGAGGAGCACCCCTGGCGGGAAAGCGCCGGCGCCTGATGCGTCGGCGCCGCCTGTCGCCATGCGCCATCTTGCGATGGCGTATTTTCTTGCTCACAGACATTCAGTCTTGCAAAAACGCCAGCAGCGCAGCATCGAACAATTCAGGCTGCTCCAAATGCGCCGCATGGCCGCAACACGGGAGCATGATCATGTTGGCATTGGGGAGCGCCGAGCAAAGCTCGGTCGCGCTGGCGGGAGGATGGCTGCGTTCCTCTTCTCCGAGTATGACAAGCGTCCGTGTCCGCGCGCAGCGCAGTCTGCCGGTATAGTCCGCAGCAGAAAAAGCCCGCAACGCTGCCTCCGCCCCCGCTTCCGTCATACCCTGCGCCGCCTGCAGACATACCTGCAGTGCGTAGTCATGAGGATGGGCAAACCAGTTGCGCACAATACGCGCTGCGGTGACTGCTGAGCCATCCCGGTGCAGCCTGCGCACCGTGTCGTCCAGGCTTTCGAAGCGCCTTGATGGATCAACCTTCAGACCTGCGCCATACAGCACAGCGGCAGTCAGTCTGTCGCCATGCTGTACCAGCAGCTCCTGTACCACAAACCCACTCATTGAATGACCGATTACACAGAACCGGTCCAATCCCAGCTCATCCGCCAGCGCCAGCACGGCCAGCGCAAATTCGGCGACAGTTTTCAGCGGGGGCGACGGCGGCGCCGCGCCGAAGCCTGGCCAGTCTATGGCGATCAGGTCGTAGCGTGGGTGCAGGCGTCTGGAGATATCCGACCAGAACCTTGATGACGACGCGAAACCATGCAGCAGGATGATGGCAGGTCCGCTGCCCTCGCGGCGGAAAGTCAATCCGGAATTCATGGAAATAGCGCCTTGCTTGATCAGTTCAGCCTGACGCCGGCTTTCTCAATCACACCCTTCCAGTAAGGCGCCTCCTTGGCAAGCTCTTCTTTGAACTGCACGGGGGACCCCGGCGCCGCGACAAAGCCCAGTCCCGCAAGCTTTTTGCGCACCTCAGGGTTAGCCAGCGCCTTCTGCAAGGCCTTGCTGAGGGTGTCAATGATGGCCTTGTCCGTGCCTGCCGGCGCGGCCAGCCCCCACCAGTTGCTGACCACAGCATTGCCTATGCCTACTTCACCAGTCGTAGGCACATCGGGCAACGCATCAAAGCGGTGAGCCGAGGCAACAGCCAGAGGGATGATCTTTCCAGTGGACAAATAAGACGACGCTATGCCGTAGCCGCCGATATAGATCTGGATTTCATTGGCCAGCAAGGCCTGCACACCTGGGCCTGAGCCCCGGTACTGAACGGCCACCATATCGCCCCCCACCGCGTCGGAAAGCATCCAGCCCGACAACGCAGGCGTCGTACCGGCGCCCGGCGTGCCATAGTTCATTTCGCCTCGATGCGCTTTCGCATAATCCTTGAACTGCGCAAAATTCTTGGCGGGAACCTGTGTATTCATATAAACGAAGGCTGGCACATCCACGACTTTACCTATCGGCTCGAAATCCTTGAGCGGCTCGTAGCCCATATCCTTGTACAGATACTGATTAATGACGAAATTATTGGTAGCGCCCAGGACCAGGGTGTAGCCATCTGGCTCGGCTCTTGCCACGAACTGCGAACCAATGTTTCCACCCGCTCCGCTTTTATATTCAATGACCACTGATTGACCCAGCTCTTTGGACAGCAGCGGCTGAACAATGCGCAGGACGATATCGCCCGCCGCGCTGGGCGAATAGGGCAAAACGATACGCACCGGCTGATCGGGATAGGCGGCCAGGACGGGCTCGGCGAAGGCCGCCAGCATCAGCAGCACCGCGCCCAGCCAAGCTCTCATTGCATGTAATCCGGAAGGCATAACAAGCTCCTGAAAAGATTCAGAAAAGAACAGCTTCGCGTGCTACAGATCGATACGCATCAAGTCAGTCGCCAGACGCAGTTCACCCTTATAGCTTTTGCGTATATCCCGCGCGACTTCGTCCAGGCGCTCCGGCCCCATAAGATCAATCGGCAAATGGTTTTTCGCGGCACGCTTGATAACGGGACTGGTCGAATCATAGTGGCCAAAATGGGTGGCAACCAGGCTTTTAACACCAGCCTTTACCGCAATGTCGCCCAACTGCAGCGGACTGGTATGCGCATAAGTGCCGACACCCGATTTCGCACGATGCTCAAGAAAGGACTCAGGAAAAGTACATTCGTGAATCAACAGGTCAGCGTCCTTGGCCAAGCGAATCATGGAATCACACGGCGCCGTATCGCCGCTGAATGCCACAATCTTGCCCTCCGCTTCGAATCGTATGCCGAAGCAATCCGTGATCTCGGTGGGTATGTGATCAACAAGGTCAACGTACACCTTCACATCTTCATCCTCATACATCAGGCCCGGCGATACTTCGACTACCTCAGGGCGCACAGCCTCGATATTCTTTTGCCTCACCGCATACGAAGCCCTTGCCTTGATATCCAGGCGAAAAGCGCCATTCTCGAACGAATGGTCGACAAAATCCTGCGTGCCGCGCGGGCCGAAAACCTTGAGCCTGCCTTCACGATTGAACACCCAACTGGACAACACAAAAAACGGAAGCCCACAAACGTGGTCGTAGTGCAGATGGCTGAGAAATACCCAGGGAACATCCGCTGGATTGATGTTGGCCTTGACCATCTGGCGAGTGGAGCCTTCACCACAATCAAAAAGATAATTCTTGCCATTGTCCAGCGTCACGAGAATGGATGATTGCGCGCGGTCGGGGTCTGGCAACGCCGCGCCCGTACCCAGCATAGTGATTTTCAAGATAGTCTCCTCGACGAGTCCATGGAATAGCTTCAGTTTTAAAAGTACGCTTTTTGGTACTTTATAGTTGAAGCCTGAAATATTCAACAGAAAATTCACGGTGCGTAAGGTGCACGCCTCTGGGAAACAAGGGAATACCCCAATGAACGAAAAGGCGGCTGCGTGCGACAAACGGCTAGCGCACAAGGCTTGGATCAGAATGGCTGGGCTGTCAGAACAGCAATAACGCTCCTGCTGCCAGGCGGCAGCGAATGTGCGTCATTCCTTTTCGTCAAACGGCTGGAAATGCGTTTCGATATATAGATACTTGGCGGGGTAGAGTATGCGTGCGGCGTACACGGTTTCCTGCTGCGCGTTCTTGGCAATACGCAAGGCCTGAGCAACAGGCATCCCAATATCGATATCCAGATGCCTGGCCACTTGGGCGTCGGCCGCGCGTATGGTCAGCATCTGGGTTGCCGTCCGCAGCTCATCGCTGAAATGCCTGGCCATCACTGGCAACACGGGTTCGGACTCGAAGGCCTTCTTCTGCTGGCAAGCCAGACGTTCGGCAACATAGACTGTATTAAGACTGTAAGCGATGTCTGCAGTCCGATTGATACGCGTGGTCCACCAATAGGATTGGGCAACCTGCTCACTGGACAGCTCTAGAGGAAGCCCTCCCTGGCCTACCTCCAGAACGGTAAAGCTCACGTCAAGATGTTCGATATGTCTGACCAGAGAACGCCAGTCTGTAGGCAGCATCAGCCAGTGCTCTTTGGCCGCATCGCCGATCACAAAAGTACCTTTGCCCCGGGTGCGCTCAATCAGGCCTTCGCGCGCCAGCTCATCCAATGCCGCACGTACCGTTGCGCGCGATACCCCGTACTGCTCAACCAGTTCAGGCAACGTGGGAATCTGTGTGCCTATCGGCCACTCGCCACGCTCCAGCCGCGATCGCAAAATGTACTTAATCTTCAGAGACAGGGGCAGGCGCGTACGCTTGCGCAGCGTGGCATCCAGGGCAGGTGTCATCGCCTAAGCCTGCGCCTCGCCCAGCTCCCGGCCGCAGTCGCCCAGCAAGCGGCGCAGCCAGCGGTGCGAGGCGGATTGGTGGTTGCGTTCGTGCCAGAGCTGGTAAAAGCGCATGGGCGGAAACGGCAGGGGCGCCGGCAAAATGGCCAGCGGCAGCAAATTGGCGTAAAAGGTCGCGAAATGCCGCGAGGTGGTAAAGACCAGATCTGTGCCGGCCAGCAGATAAGGCGCCAGATTGAAGGACTGCACGACCAGCCGTTCGTCGCGCTCAATGCGCGCCGAGGCCAGCACGCTGTCGATGACGCCGCGCTGGGTAATCGAATAGGGCAAAGGCACGACATGGGCAGCCTGCTGGTAATCCTGCAGCGTCATGCCCTGCCTGGCCAGCGGATGATCGGCGGCCACCAGGCAGACGATCTCGTCTTCAAGCAAAACCGACAAGTGCATGCGGTCAGGCGGCTCGGGCCAGTTGCCGATGACCACATCCAGATCGCCCTCGGCCAGCGAGCGCTCGAAATCAACGTCCGGTCCCAGTGCGTGCACCGTAAGGCGCGCGTTGGGCGCTTCGCGCCGCAGGCGGGCGGACACATTGCCCATGAACACCGGCGCCAGGTAGTCTGGCGAGCCTACCCGGAAATCCTGCCTGGAAGTAAAGGGCTCGAATGTTTCGGGCTGGGCAATCATGCTGTCAATCTGCGCCAGCGCGCCTTTGGCATGCTCAAGCAGGCTGAGCGCACGTTCCGTGGGCACCATGCCGCCTTTCTCACGGACCAGCAGAGGGTCGCCCAGTATGCCGCGCAGCCGCCGCAGGGCAACGCTCACGGTAGGCTGCGACTGGTTCAGCTTGAGCGCGACGCGCGAGACGCTGCGTTCCGCCACAAGCAGGCAGAACACCTTGAGCAAATAGGTATCCAGTTCTTCAGCGCTGCGCCGCACCGTCATTGTCATTCCTCCTGAATCATGCATGCCGCGCCGCTTCTGCGCGGCGCGGCCAGAGTCATGATATAGGAATCCGACGGGAATGCGCTATTTTGAGAACAGACTCAGGATGACCGCGCCTGCAGCCGGCGGCCGGCGGCGTATGTGGCCGCCACGGCGCGGTCGTCGCCCAGCATCGCCAGCGCAAACAGCAGTTCTTCCAGCGAGCCGGCCTGCGCCGTGCGGCGCGACAGCAGCGGCGTGGCCTGCGGATCCAGCACGATGAAATCGGCCTCGGCGCCAGGCTTCAGCGTACCGATCTGGCCATCCAGGCCCAGCGACTGCGCGGCCCCCTGCGTGGCCAGATAGAACATGCTCAGCGCACTCAGGTGATAGCCCGACAGGCGCGCCACCTTGTGCGCTTCGTTCATGGTCTGGAGCATGGAAAAGGATGAACCGCCCCCTACATCGGTGGCCAGCGACACTGGCATGCCTGTGGTTTCCGCCGAGGCGAAATCGAACAGTCCGCTGCCCAGAAACTGATTGGAGGTCGGACAATGCGCCGCCAGTGCGCCGGCATCGCGCATGCGGCGCCTGTCCGTGTCATCAAGCCAGATGCAATGTCCATAGACCGCGCGCGGCCGCAGCAATCCGTACTGATCATAGATATCGAGATAGCTGCGATAGCCTGGATACAGCTGCTCCACCCACTTGACCTCGTCAGGGTTCTCCGCCACATGGCTCTGGATGAAGATGTCCTGATAGCGCTGCGCCAGCTCGCTGCATACGCCCAGCTGCGCCGGCGTCGAGGTCGGCGCAAAGCGCGGCGTCAGGGCGTACAGCTGGCGTCCGGTGCCATGCCAGCGCTGGATAAGGGCTTCGCTCTCGCGCCCGCCCGACTCTGCCGTATCGCGCAGAAACTCGGGACAATTCCTGTCCATCAGCACCTTGCCCGCCACCATGCGCAGATTGCGCTCATGGCTGGCGCTGAAAAAGGCCTCCGCCGAGCCCGGATGCACAGTGCAGTAGACCAGCGCCGTAGTCGTGCCGCAGCGCTGCAGCTCGTCCAGGAAAAAATCGGCGACCTCGGCGGCGTACGCAGGATTGTCAAAACGCCTTTCCGTTGGAAACGTCCAGGTCTCCAGCCAGGGCAACAGGCCGGCGGCCGGCGAGGCTATCATGTCCGTCTGCGGATAATGGATATGCGTATCGATAAAACCCGGCATGATCAGCTTGCCGCGCAAGTCCGTCACCGGTGTGTCCGCCCCCAGGCTTGGCGCCAGGGCCCGGTAATCGCCGATCTGCGCAATGCGGCCGTCCTTGACCACAAGCAGACCGTCTTCCAGAAAGACGGTTGCATCCTCGCCCGCTGCACCGGCGGGCGAGCCGGTAAAGTACAGCAAACGGGAACGGTAGGCCGCACAAGGGCCCTGGCCGCCCGCGGCGGCAGTGATATGGCTTGGATTCATACTGGATTCGTCAATGGGCATACACCAGCTCGTCGGCAAAGGCGGACATGCGCATCGCCGGGCTGGCAGCGGGTTGTGATAAGGGATGCAAGGCCGCTTGCTGCTCCTGCACGCGCAGCAGCTCGGCGACCACCGAAATGGCAATGACCTCCGGCGCCTTGCCGTGTATGCCGTCTATGCCTATAGGGCAAACCATCTGTGCAAAACGTTGCGGGTCCACGCCGCGCTCGGCCAGGCGCCGCTCGAACTTGCGACGCTTGGTCTGCGAACCGATCAGGCCGAAATAAGCGAAATCATCGCGTTTGAAAATATGCTGACACAGGCGCTGGTCCAGCGCATGACAATGCGTCATCACCAGAAAACAGCTGCCTGCGGGCGCCTGGGCGATCGCGGCCTCGGGTGTATCGGTGGCCTCGACGTCGACATTGGCCGGAATATCGGCGGGAAAATGCGCATCGCGCTCGTCGACCCAGGTGATGGTGCAGGGCAGGCTGCAGAGCACACGAACAATGGCCTGGCCCACATGCCCGGCGCCGAACAGCACCACATGCATGCTGGGCGGCGCCAGCAGTTCCGCCATCACCAGCCGCCCTTCGACGCTGGCCAGGAAACAGGTTTCCTGCCTGGCGGACGCCGGCGCGCGGCCGCTGCCGCTCCGGGCGCCCGATGCCTGGGCCGCGGCGCCGGGCAACAGGCCTGCGGGCGCCTGGGCGCGGTCATGCCATCCCGGCGTCGCCAGGCCCTTGTTCGCGTCAGCGCCAAAGAGCACAACCTGGCTTGCCACGGGCCGGCCCTGCGCATCGCTGACCGTGCGCTGCCGCATGCAGGCGCGCCGACTGCGCAATGCGAGATCCAGCGCCTGCAGCCACTCGATGTCATCCTGCGTGAGCCGCTCAAAGACCAGCGTGGCAGCCCCGCCGCAGCATTGCCCCAGGCTGGGGCCCAGCGCCATGCGCTCGACTTTGCAGGCGCCATCCGGCACTGTGTCGCGCAGCATGCCGCGGGCCAGGTCAAGCGCGCGCCATTCGAGATGGCCGCCGCCTATGGTGTCCCACTGCTGGCCGGCGCAGACCAGCATCTTGGCCCCCGCTTCACGCGGCGTCGAGCCCTCCGCCCGGGCCACAGTAACCAGCACGGCAGGCTCGCCGGCCCTGGTCAGCCGCAGGGCCTGGGGCAGCCAGGCATTCACGATGCCGCTCCCTGGCCCCGCAACGCCGTGACCGCATTCAAAATGGCCTCGGGCGTGGCAGGCGCATTCAATTGCGGCTCGCAGCGATAGTCGTTCACGCTGGCCACTGCGTCGCGTATGGCGTTGAACACGCTGAACGGCAGCAGCAGGGGCGGCTCACCCACCGCCTTGGAACGGTGGATGCTGTCTTTGACGTTGCGGTTGTTGAACAGCTTCACGCGGAAATCCGCAGGGCAGTCGCTGACGGCGGGAATCTTGTAGGTGGAAGGCGCATGCGTCATCAGCCGTCCGTCTTTGTTCCAGTAAAGCTCTTCCATGGTCAGCCAGCCCATGCCCTGGATAAACGCGCCTTCGACCTGGCCGATATCGATGGCCGGGTTGATGGAGCGGCCTACATCATGCAGGGCGTCGGCGCGCAGCAGCTTCCATTCGCCCGTCAGGGTATCGATGATGACTTCAGAGACCGCGGCCCCATAGGCAAAATAATAAAAAGGCTTGCCGGACATGGTTTTCTTGTCCCAGCGTATGCCCGGCGTGGCGTAAAAACCTTCGGACCATAGCTGGACCTGCGCCCAGTAGGCGGCATCCACCACTTCTACGAAGGGAAGACGGTAGCCATTGACGATGACATGGTTGTCGACAAACACCACTTCGCCAGGCGCGCCGCCCCATTTGGATGCGGCAGCCTTGGCCAGGCGCCGGCGTATTTTCACCGCCGCATCCTGCGCGGCCTTGCCGTTCAGATCGGTGCCCGTCGAGGCCGCCGTGGCCGAGGTGTTGGCGATCTTGCTGGTGTCCGTGGCAGTGACCCGCACACGATCCAGGTCCAGGCCCAGCTCGGCCGCGGCCACCTGGGCAACCTTGGTGTTCAGGCCCTGGCCCATCTCCGTGCCGCCGTGATTGACCAGCACAGAGCCATCGCGGTAAACATGCACCAGCGCACCGGCCTGATTGAAAGCCGGCACGTTGAAGGAAATGCCGAACTTTACGGGCGTGAGCGCCAGCCCGCGCTTGAGCACAGGGCTGCTGCGGTTAAAGTCCAGCACAGCCTGACGTCGCGCACGGTAGTCGCTCTCTGCCTCGAGCTGATCGACCAGCGGATGCAGAACATTGTCGACCACGATCTGGCCATAAGGCGTTGTGTTGCGCTCTTGCGTGCCGTAGAAATTCACGCGCCGGACATCCAGCGGATCGCGGCCCAGTTTGCGTCCCACCATGTCGAGCAGCACTTCCATCATCAGCGCGCCCTGTGGCCCGCCGAAACCGCGAAACGCGGTGTTCGACTGCGTGTGGGTCTTGCCGCACATGGCCTTGATTTCGACCTCGGGCACGTAATAGGCGTTGTCAAAATGACAGACCGCGCGCGTGGCGACTGCCTCGGACAAATCTGCCGAAAAGCCGGCACGCAGAGTCATGTCCAGCGTCACGCCCAGAATGCGGCCCTCGTCGTCATAGCCCATGTCGTATTCATAATAAAAGCCGTGGCGCTTGCCGGTAATCATCATGTCGTCATCGCGGTCGGCGCGCAGCTTCACCGGACGGCGCAGGCGCGCAGCGCTGACCGATGCCAGGCAGGCGAACAGCGCCGATTGCGACTCCTTGCCGCCAAAGCCGCCGCCCATGCGGCGGCACTCGACCAGCACCTGGTGCGAGTGCCAGCCCAGCGCGTGTGCGACCAGTGCCTGCATTTCACTCGGATGCTGCGTGGAGCACCAGACATGCATGCCATGGCCTTCCTTTGGCACGGCATAGGCGATCTGCCCTTCCAGATAAAACTGCTCCTGGCCATTGCATTCAAACGTGCCGGTCAGGCGGTGCGGGGCCGCCTCAATGGCCCGGTATGCATCGCCCCGGGTCAGGCACATCGGCGGCAGCACCATGGACTGCTCTGCCTTGGCCTGCTGCGGCGACAGCACGGCCGGCTTGTCCTCATACTCGACCTTGGCCATGCGCGCCGCGCGACGGGCGGCATCATGGCTTTGCGCCACCACCAGGAACATGGGCTGGCCGATGTATTGCACCAGCGTGTCGGCCAGCAGGGGGTCATCGTGAAGCACAGGACCGCAATTGTTTTCACCAGGTATATCCTGCGCCGTCAGCACAGCGACCACGCCGGGCGCCTGCCGGACCGGCTCCAGGTCCATGGACACGATGCGCGCATGCGCCCTGGCCGACATGCCCAGCGCAGCGTGCAGAGTACCCACAAGCTCGGGGATGTCGTCGGTATAGGTCGCCTCGCCGCTTACGTGCAGATCCGCCGATTCGTGCACCAGGCTTTTGCCTGTGGCACGGGTATCCCCGACGGTTGCCGGCCGCGCCATGAAAGCCTCTACTTGCGTGTTCATAATATTCCCTCAGAGTGCGGCGGCGCAGGCAAACACGCTGGTTTCGGCGGCGGCCAGCGGCGCCTGCGGGCGGGTTTCCAGATAGAAGCGCTGCAACAGGTTCTTGACGGCGGCAACACGGTAGGCGCTGCTGGCGCGCATGTCGGAGAGCGGCTGATAGTCCTGGCCCAGCGCCTCCATCGCGGCGTTCGCGGTGGACTGATCCCAGGGCTGGCCCAGCAGGGCCTGTTCAGCATGCGCGGCGCGCTTGGGCGTGGCAGCCACGCCGCCAAAGGCAATGCGCGCCTCGGTAATGACGCCTGCGTCATCCAGGCTGACGGCAAAGGCTGCGCAGACGGCGGAAATATCCTGGTCGAAACGTTTGGACAGTTTATACGTGCGAAAGCGCTGCGCGGACTGCGGCAGCGGCACCTTGATTCCCTGCACAAACTCCCCCGGCTCCAGCGCGTTCTTCTGATAATCCAGATAGAAATCCTCCAGCGGCATTTCGCGCACGCGCTCGCCCCGGCGCAACACAATGCGCGTACCGAGTACGATCAGCGCCGGCATGGAGTCGCCGATCGGCGAGCCGTTTGCCACGTTGCCGCCTAGCGTGCCGGCGTTGCGTATGGGATAGGACGCAAAGCGTCGATGCATTTCGCCCAGCTCGCTGTAATGCTCGACCAGCTTCCCGTAAGCGTCGTTCAACAGCGCGCCCGCGCCCAGGTAGAGCGAGGCGCCGTCCTCGGAGACTTCACGCATCTGGGCAACCTGGCCGATGTAGATGAGCTCGGGCAGATGCCTGAGCTGCTTGGTCACCCAGAGGCCCACGTCCGTACTGCCGGCAAGCATGCGGGCCTGCGGATGCTCCATCCGCAGCTGGGCCAGCTGATCCAGCGTGCGCGGCGCATAAAAGACCTGATCGCCATCCCGATAGACGAGCGGCTGGTCGCGTGCCAGCGACTTGAGCTGCGAGGCCAGCGCCTGGCGGTCAAACGGTACAACCGGCATGTCGAACATGGCCTGGGCGGCATCGATGATGGGCCGGTAGCCGGTGCAGCGGCAGAGATTACCCGACAGCACATTCTCGATATCCTGGCGCGCGGGCGCCGGATCGCCGGGCCTGTGATCAAGATACATGCCCCACAGCGACATGACGAAACCCGGCGTGCAGAAACCGCATTGCGAGCCATGCAGATCGACCAGCGCCTGCTGGACCGGATGCAGACTGCCGTCGGGCTGGCGCAGGTCTTCGACCGTAAAGACGGCCTTGCCGTCCAGCGCCGGCAGAAACTGGATGCAGGCGTTGACGGCGCGCAGGCCTACCTCGCCCCGGCTGTCCAGCTCGCCCACCACAACTGTACAGGCGCCGCAGTCGCCTTCGGCACAGCCCTCCTTGGTGCCGGTGCAGCGCAGGTCTTCGCGCAGATACTGCAGCAGCGTACGGGTTGTGGATTGGCCCGCGGCCTCGTGCACCTGGCCGCGATAATAGAAACGGATATTCTGTGTCTCCATGACTAACCTTGTATATTCTGAAGTTTCAGTCAAAGTAACACCGGCAAGCGCCTGCGGCATTCGCGCATCATGATGTTCACTATCATGAATGCCCAATACCGACCGCCCTGCGCGCCGGCCCGCAAGGCCACCGCCCATATCCTGCATCGATATCAAGCATAATAGCCTGATGGAACGACACCGTGAACAGCTTGAAACCTCTTTGCTGCGTGTTTTGCAGGTTCTGCTCACCGAGCAGAGCGTGTCCCGCGCGGCAATAAAGCTCGGGCTGTCGCAACCAGCGGTCAGCAACTCGCTGCGCCGGCTGCGCGGCATCACGGGCGACCCGCTGCTGGTGCGCTGCAAAACCGGTATGGTGGCCACGGCCAGAGGGCAGGAAATGCTGTCCCACGCCAACGAGGCGCTGGCGGCGATCGACCAGATCACCCGGCCCACGGCCGAGTTCTCGCCGCAGGACTCGCGCAGGGTATTCCGGCTGGGGACGCCGGACTATCTCGATGCGCTGTTTCTGCCGAACATCGCCGAGATGCTCAGCAGGCAGGCGCCCTCCGCCAAGCTCATGGTGCATCCCATCAGTGCCGATTTCGATTATCAGGCTGCGCTGGAGAACGGCACGCTGGACATCGTCGTAGGCAACTGGCTGGCGCCCCCGCCCCAATTGCATACCTCGCGCCTGTTCGAGGACGAAGTCGTATGCATGCTGGGCAACCATCACCCGCTGGCCAGCAAAGGCATCTCGATGCCGCATTACCTCGAAATGAAACACCTGGCCCCCACGCCGTATGTCTCGGAGCGCGCCAGCTTTATCGATGGCTGCCTGGCCGAACAGGGGTTGCAGCGCAACATCCACATGACCATTCCTTCTTTCGGACTGGTGCCCTACGTGCTGATGTCCACCGACCTGGTCTTTACCACCGGGCGCCAGTTCGCTCAGCACTACGCACGCTATCTGCCCGTCACCGTGCTCAAGTCTCCTTTTCCCTTTCCGCCCATGCGCTTCTACCAGCTCTGGCACAAGCGCGCCCACAACGCCAGTGAAATCGTCTGGCTGCGCCGCCGCATTGCCGAGGTCGCCGCGCAGCTGAACACATAAACGGAATAGACAAATACATATAGTGGTCGCCGGCGGGCCCGGTCAAGCATGGCTTTGCGCAGGCAAACCGCCGTGCTGAAGGCCCTGTCCGCGGACAGGAGACGCAGGCGGCATATCAGCGCGGATGGATAACCTTCATCACGTCCAGCTATATGATGCCCGCCGGACCGATCCATAAAATGGCCTCACATCAACGCGACTTCGTTCAGGAAGCCATGCCCGCCTCGATGCGGTCATGACAAAGCGTGAGGAGACAAATCCACGATTGGGGCAGGCGCCTGCCTGGGCCGCCCCGAGACGGCATTGCCATGGTCCGGCGACGGACGCCCTCCTGCCGCCCGCCTCCTTTTCGCTGCCGCATCATTTCAAGCATGCCTGACGACAGGTCCGCCAGAAGACCTGTTTCACACCGCTGATAAAGGAGCTCTACCCATGGCAGACCAAGACTACGTCATTACACCCGCCCCCGCGGCCGCGTCTGCAGGCGCGACGACCGGCGTCGGCGCGGCCTCCCTGGCCGCAACACAGGCCGCGGCGGGTTCGGCCAGCGGGCCTTCGGGCTTTGCCGAGGGAATGGACCGCTATTTCGGCATCCGCCGGCGCGGCAGCTCCGTGCGGCAGGAGGCCATCGGCGGCATCACCACTTTTCTGGCCATGGTGTACGCGATCTTTGTCGTGCCGGGCATGCTGGGCAAGGCAGGCTTTGATCCCAGCATGGTCTTCATCGCGGTCTGTCTTACCAGCGCGTTCGGCTCCCTGTTGATGGGTCTGTGGGCCAACCTGCCCATCGCCATCGGCTGCGCCATCTCGCTGACCGCGTTTACCGCCTTCGACCTGGTGTTGGGCAAAGGTCTGTCGCCCGCCGTGGCGCTGGGCGCCATCTTCCTGATGGGCCTGGTGTTCACCGCCATCTCGGTCACAGGAATACGAACCTGGATACTGCGCACCCTGCCCGCAGGCGTTGCACACGGCACCGGCGTGGGTATCGGACTTTTCCTGCTGCTCATCGCATCCAACAGCGTAGGCCTGGTGGTGCGCAATCCCGGACCCGGACTGCCGGTGTCGCTGGGCGAACTGGGCAGCCTGCCCGCGCTGCTGTCGGTGGCCGGATTGGCCGCCATCTTCGGTCTGGAGCAACGGCGCGTACCGGGCGGCATCCTGCTGGTGATCGTGGCCCTGTCCATCTTCGGCCTGATCTTTGATCCCTCGGTACATTTCAACGGCGTATTCGCCATGCCCTCTTTCGGGCTGTCCGACGGCAGCTCTGCATTCGGCGCCATGGATTTGCGCGGCGCACTCTCTGCCGCCGTGATTCCCAGCGTACTCGCGCTGGTCATGACCGCGGTATTCGACGCGACGGGCACCATACGCGCCGTGGCAGCGCAGGCCGGCCAGCTGGACGAACAGGGCCAGATCGTCAACGGCAGCAAGGCGCTGACCAGCGATTCAGTCAGCTCCATCTTCTCGGCACTGGTTGGCGGCGCCCCCGCCGCGGCCTACATCGAATCGGCCGCCGGGGTTGCCGCCGGCGCGCGCACCGGCCTGTCCTCCACCATCATCGGCCTGCTGTTTCTTGCACTGATTTTCGTATCCCCGCTTGCCGGACTGGTGCCTGCCTACGCCACCGCGCCGGCCCTGATGTATGTAGGTCTGCTCATGCTGGGCAGCATCAGCAGACTGAACATGGATGACACCGTGGATGCCCTGGCCGGACTGGCCTGCGCCGTCTTTATTGTGCTGACCTGCAACATCGTCACCGGCATCATGATCGGCTTCTGCACCCTGGTGATCGGCCGCCTCGTTGCCGGCGACTTGCGCAGGCTCAATGTCGGCACCGTGGCCATCGCCGCAGCACTGGCAGCGTTCTATCTGGGCGGCTGGGCCATCTGACCGGCGCGCATGCGGCAACGCCTATATTCCTTATTCATTATTCTGCTTAATTGTTCGGCACGCAGCCTTTACACTAAACCCAAACCGGAGGCTGCCCGCTGGCGGCGCCCTGTCTTCAGCGGCAGCACTCCGACATGCCAGCAACCCTGCCCAGACCACGAGACCGCATGACGCACACCCAGGCACCAGGCCTTACCCTGGCCGATCTGTCCACCCTGACACAGGACGACTTTACCGAACGCCTCGGCAACATCTTTGAGCATTCTCCGTGGATCGCGCGGGGAGCATGGGCGGCCCGCCCGTTTTCCGACGCAGCGGCCCTGCACCAGGCCATGCTGGATGTGCTCGCCGATGCCGACGAACAGTCCAAGCTGGACCTGATTCTTGCCCACCCCGAACTGGCGGGCAAAGAAGCGGCCAGCGGCACACTGACGCAGTCCTCGACCAGCGAACAGAAAGGCGCAGGCCTGGATCAATGCAGTGCGCAAGAGCTGCAGCGGCTGCGCGCGCTGAATGCCGCCTACCGCGAGCGTTTCGGCTTTCCCTTTGTGGTTGCTGTGAAAGGTCTGAGCCGATATGAGATCATGGATGCTGTCGAAAGACGTCTGCAGCACGACCGCAGAACAGAGTTTGCCGCCTGCCTGGCCGAAATCGGCAAGATCGCACGCTTTCGCCTTGATGCGCTGTTTGAATAAAAGGACACTGCCTTGACCACCGTACTCCAGCTTCAAGCCGAACCGCTCACCCGCGAAGCCTTCGCCCCCTTCGGCGACGTTATCCAGGCCAGCGATTCGGTCAGGCATTTTTCCATCAACGACGGCAACACCGAGCGCTATCACGACCTGGCCAATATAGACCCCGGCCCGGACGGCAAGGCCATTGTGTCCATCTTCCGGGGACAGCCGCGCAGCCTGCCGTTCACAGTCACCATGATGGAACGCCACCCGCGCGCCAGCCAGGCCTTTATTCCCATGTCCGGACGCCCCTATCTGGTAATTGTGGCGCCCGCGGGCGATCCGCCCGGTCCGGACGACCTGCGCCTGTTCGTCTGCCAGGGCGACCAGGGGGTCAATTACGCTGCCGGCGTATGGCACCATCCTTTGCTCGCGCTGCAAGAGGTGTCGGATTTCCTGATCATCGACCGCAGCGGACCCGGCGACAACTGCGATCTCATCGATCTGGCGGAAAGCCGCGAAATCCCTGCAGATCTCTGAATCACGCAGCGCGCGGCGCAGCCGCAAGGCCATGCAGATTCGCGCATGCCTCAGGCCGCCGCGCCCTCCCAGTAGCCCGGCTGGTTGTAGATGTCTTTCAGATAATCAATAAAGTGGCGCACCTTGGCCGGCAGGTAGCGTTGCTGCGGATAAACCGCCTGAATGTCGTACTCAGGCAGCGCGAAGTCGTCGAGCACGGTCATCAGGCTGCCCTGCTTGAGTTCCGCCTGAATCTCCCAGGTTGAGCGCCATCCTATGCCCAGCCCCTGTTTGACCCAATCGTAGAGTAGTTCCCCATCGTTACAGGCCAGGTCGCCGTCGACCCGTACCGCAAACGGCCTGCCCTCGCGCACAAACGTCCAGCCGCGCTGCTGGCCGCCCTGCAGATTGAAAGCCAGGCAATTGTGCCGGGCCAGATCCTCGGGACGCATCGGAACGCCGTGCCGGTCGAAATAAGCCGGCGTGCCGCACACCACGCGCTGATTGGGAAACAGCCGCAGCGCCACATAATTGGGATCGCGCACTTCGCCCACACGTATGGCCAGATCGTAGCCTTCGCGCACCAGGTCCACCACGCTGTCGGTAAAGTTGAAGGACAGACGCAAGTCTGGATAGCGGGCGCGGAATGCAGCCGCGTGCGGTGCAATATGGCGCCGCCCGAACGCGGCCGGCCCCGAGACCACCAGATGACCCCGCACCGTGCTGCGGCCGGAACTGATGCTGTCTTCGGCCGCCTCGAAATCGTGCAGCAGCTGCTGACAGTTTTCCAGAAAACGCTCGCCCAGTTCGGTCAGTGTCAGGCCGCGCGTGGACCGGTGCAGCAGTTGCACGCCCAGCCGCCGCTCCAGCGAGGTCAGCCGGCGCCCCATGATCACGGGCGTTACTCCTTCAATCAGCGCAGCGGCGGCGAAGCTGCCGTGCTCGGCCACCAGCACAAAGCTGCGGATAGCGGTGTATCGATCCATTGCATACCTTTTATATGGGTTTTCACATCTTCACGCCGTGCTGCGTCTGTGTCAGGCGCAGCCGTGTACTTGCGGCTGGCAACGCCCGTGAGCGAGGTCTGGTTTTCCCTGCGTTGCCATATCCTGGATTACGCATATACCAAAAGTATCGACAAAAACGATGTCCAGTGCAATTCAAATCCATGGGGACATTCCCTATCCTGATCGTCAAGCGCCTTGTGAACCTCGCACAAGCACAGACGAATCAACATCAGAACCTAAGGAATGATCATGGCCCGAATGAGAGCAGTAGACGCAGCCGCCGCCGTATTGCGCAAGGAAGGTGTCACCACCTTGTTCGGCGTACCCGGCGCCGCCATCAACCCCCTGTATTCCGCCCTGAAAAAGCACGGCGGCTTCTCCCATATCCTGGCTCGCCATGTGGAGGGCGCCTCGCATATGGCAGAAGGGTACACGCGTGCCAGGCCCGGCAATATCGGCGTCTGCCTGGGCACATCGGGCCCTGCCGGCACCGACATGATCACCGGCCTGTATTCCGCCTCGGGCGATTCCATCCCCATTCTCTGCATTACCGGCCAGGCATCGCGCGATCAGTTGCACAAGGAAAGCTTCCAGGCCGTGGACATCGAAACCATCGCCAAGCCCGTCACCAAATGGTCCATCACGGTACGCGAGCCCGCACAGGTGCCCCGCGTGCTGCAACAGGCCTTTCACATCATGCGTTCGGGTCGTCCCGGCCCGGTGCTGGTCGACCTGCCCATCGATGTGCAGATGGCCGAGATCGAATTCGATCCTGACACTTACGAGCCGCTGGCCGTCTACAAGCCGTCCGCCACCCGCGCCCAGGCTGCCCATGCCGTCCAGATGCTGAACGATGCAGAGCGTCCGGTGATTGTATCGGGCGGCGGCGTCTTCAACGCCGACGCTTCCGACAAGCTGCAGGCCTTCGCGGAGTTGCTGGGCGTGCCGGTGATTCCCACGCTCATGGGCTGGGGCGTTATTCCTGACGACCACCCGCTGATGGCCGGCATGGTCGGCCTGCAGACCTCGCACCGCTACGGCAACGCCACGCTGCTCGAGTCGGATTTTGTCATGGGTATCGGCAATCGCTGGGCCAACCGTCACACCGGCTCGGTCGGCGTCTATACCAAGGGCCGCAAATTCGTGCATATCGACATCGAGCCCACTCAGATCGGCAAGGTCTTCGGCCCTGACTACGGCATTGTCTCCGATGCAGGCATCGCCCTGGATCTGATGATAGAAGCCGCGCAAGACCTGAAAAAAACCGGCATCCTGCGCGACCGCAGCCAGTGGGCGCAAAAATGCCAGGCCCGCAAGCGCGAGCAGTCCATGCAGCGCAAAACCAATTTCGACAGCAAGCCGCTCAAGCCGCAGCGCGTGTACCAGGAAATGAACACTGCATTCGGCCGCAACACGCGCTATGTCAGCACCATCGGCCTGTCGCAGATTGCCGCGGCCCAGTTCCTGCATGTTTATGGTCCGCGCAACTGGATCAACTGCGGACAGGCAGGCCCGCTGGGCTGGACCATTCCGGCCGCCCTGGGCGTGCGCGCCGCCTGCCCCGACGACGAGATCGTCGCCATCTCGGGCGACTATGACTTCCAGTTCATGCTCGAAGAGCTGGCGGTCGGCGCGCAGTTCAAGCTGCCCTATCTGCATATCCTGGTCAACAACGCCTATCTGGGCCTGATCCGGCAGGCGCAGCGCGGCTTCGACATGGACTACTGCGTGCAGCTGTCCTTCGACAATATCAACAATCCCGACACCAAAGGCTATGGCGTGGATCACATTGCCGTGGCCGAAGGCCTGGGCTGCAAGGCCATCCGCGTCGACTCGCCCGACGACATCCAGCCTGCGCTTGAGCAGGCCCGCGCACTGATGAAAGAACACCAGGTGCCGGTTGTCGTGGAACTCATGCTCGAACGGATCACCAACATCGCCATGGGCACCGAGATCGACAACGTGAACGAGTTCGAAGACATGGCGCAGCAGGGCGAAGATGCCCCCACGTCGCTTGCCCTGCTCGACTGAGTCAACCATTCATTCAGGAGTAATACCATGCCTAAATATGCCGCCAACCTGTCCATGCTCTTTGGCGAGCTGGACTTCCTGGACCGCTTCAAAGCGGCCGCCGACCACGGCTTTACCGGCGTTGAGTATCTGTTTCCCTATGCCTACGGCAAAGAGGCGCTGGCTGCTGCGCTGGGCGAAAACGGACTGACCCAGGTACTGCACAACCTCCCGGCCGGTGACTGGGATGCCGGCGAACGCGGCATCGCATGCCTGCCCGATCGCGTGGGCGAGTTCCAGGACGGCGTGGGCCGCGCCATTGAATACGCCACGGCGCTGGGCTGCCGGCAGGTCAACTGCCTGATCGGCAAGACGCCTGCGGGCGCTGACCCCGAGGCCGTACGCGCCCTGGTGATCGACAACCTGCGCTTTGCCGCCGACCAGCTCAAGGCCGCCAACATCCGCCTGCTGATCGAGCCGGTCAACACCTTCGATATACCCGGCTTTTACCTGAGCCGCACAGCCCAGGCGCTGGATCTGATCCAGGCAAGCGGGTCGGACAACATCCTGCTGCAGTACGACATCTACCATGCCCAGCGCATGGAAGGCGAACTGGCCGCAACCATCGCTGCCAACCTGGCGCAGATCGGCCACATCCAGCTCGCGGATAACCCTGGCCGCAACGAGCCGGGCACCGGCGAAATCAACTACGCCTGGCTGTTGCCGCAGCTGGACCGCCTGGGCTACGAAGGCTGGATAGGCTGCGAGTACAAGCCCGCCGCCGGCACCAGCGAAGGCCTGGGCTGGATAGACGCCCTGGCGACCCAGGAATACGCCCTCTGAATCCACGCCTGCGCAACAGCGCTCAGGCGCACATTGAATAACCCGTTTACGTAATCTGAATCAAGGAGCATCACCATGGCAAATATCGCTTTCATCGGCCTGGGCATCATGGGCAGCCCGATGGCCGCCAACCTGATCAAGGGCGGCCACACGCTGTATACCTACACCCTGGGCGACACTCCAGCCGACCTGGTCAGCGCTGGCGCCAAACCTTGCGCCAATGCGGCGCAAGCCGCCAGCCAGGGCGACATCGTCATCGTCATGGTGCCAGACACGCCCGACGTGGAAAAAGCCCTGTTCGGCGACGACGGCGTGGCCAGCGGCGTACGCAAGGGCTCCATCGTGGTCGATATGAGCTCGATCTCGCCAGTCGCCACCAAAGACTTCGCCAGGCGCATCAATGAGCTTGGCTGCGAGTATCTCGATGCGCCCGTCTCGGGCGGCGAAGTAGGCGCCAAGGCAGCCAGCCTGACCATCATGGTCGGCGGCACGCAGCAGGCCTTTGACGCAGTCAAGCCCCTGTTCGACCTGATGGGCAAGAACGTGACCCTGGTCGGCGGCAACGGCGACGGACAGATCACCAAGGTTGCCAACCAGATCATCGTGGCCCTGAACATCGCCGCAGTCGGCGAAGCATTGCTGCTGGCCTCCAAGGCCGGCGCCGACGCCGCCAAAGTGCGCCAGGCGCTGATGGGCGGCTTTGCGAACTCGCGCGTACTGGAGGTGCACGGAGAGCGCATGATCAACCGCACGTTCGAGCCCGGCTTTCGCATCGCCCTGCACCAGAAGGACCTGAATCTGGCCTTGAGCACCGCGCGTCAGCTCGGCGTATCGCTGCCCAGCACGGCGGTATCGCAGGAGCTGTTCAACTCCTGCGCCGCCCATGACGGTTCCGGCTGGGATCATTCGGCCATGGTGCGCGCGCTGGAAAACGCGGCCAACCACCAGATCGGCCAATAGGCCGCACTGGCCGACCGCCCCGACGGAGCATCCGACATGACCCTGGCCCCCCGCGAGCTGCTGGCCCGCATGTTTGCCGCCGCTGTGGAAGCGGCGCAACCCGCGCACTGCCTGCCTCCCTTTCTTCCGGCCCCAGGCAAAGGCCGCACCATCGTCATCGGTGCGGGCAAGGCGTCGGCCGCCATGGCGCGCGCCGTCGAAGACCACTGGAGCGGTCCGCTGGAAGGCCTGGTGATTACGCGCTATGGCCATGCCGTGGCCTGCGACCGGATAGAAATCGTCGAGGCGGCGCATCCGGTGCCCGATGCCGCTGGCCGCGATGCCGCCCGCCGCATGATGGCGCTCGTGCGCGGCCTGAGCGCGGATGACCTAGTGCTTTGCCTGATGTCCGGTGGCGGCTCGGCGCTGCTGGCCATGCCGGCCGAAGGCCTGACGCTGGAGGACAAGCAGGCGGTCAACCGCGCTCTGCTCAAGTCCGGCGCCACCATCTCCGAGATGAACTGCGTGCGCCGGCATCTGTCGGCCATCAAGGGTGGGCGCCTGGCAGCCGCCTGCCACCCGGCCCGGGTGGTCAATCTGCTGATTTCCGATGTGCCGGGGGACCAGCCCGCCGACATCGCCTCCGGGCCCACCGTAGCCGACGACAGCACCTGCGCCGATGCCCTGGAGATTGTGCGCCGCTACGGCATCGCCCTGCCGGCAACGGCCCGCGATTTGCTTGAAAGCGGCGCGGGCGAGACCATCAAACCCCTTGATGCGCGACTGTCGGGGGTGGAGACTCATATGATCGCCACACCCCAGAAAGCGCTGGCCGCCGCCGCCCAGGTGGCTGCCCAGGCTGGCGTCGGCAGCCTGATCCTGGGCGACCGGATCGAGGGCGAGTCGCGCGAGGTGGGTAAAGTCATGGCCGGTATCGCGCTGCAGGCCCATGAGCACCACCAGCCGATTGCCCCGCCCTGCGTCCTGCTATCGGGGGGCGAGACCACCGTCACCTTGCGCGGTCAGGGCCGCGGCGGCCGCAATGTCGAATTTCTGCTGTCGCTGGCTGTGGCGCTGGATGGTGCCGGCGGCATTCACGCCATGGCCGGCGACACCGATGGCGTGGATGGGCAGGAAGAACGGGCCGGCGCCTTTATCGACCCCGACACGCTGCGGCGCGCCCGCGATCTGGGCCTGCGACCGCGCGACAGCCTTGACAACAACGACGGCCACGGTTTTTTCGAAGCGCTGGACGATGCCGTGATTACCGGCCCGACGCTGACCAATGTCAACGATTTCCGCGCCATTCTGGTCCTCTGACCAGCAGGCGCCACACCCAGGAGACTCACCATGAACGCTCAACGACGCGCGCGCATTGTCGCCACGCTAGGCCCCGCCAGCTCCACGCGCGAGCGCATCGCCGCGCTCCTGGACGCCGGCGTCAATGTATTCCGCCTGAACTTCAGCCACGGCACGCACGAGGACCACGCCGCGCGCCTGCGCATTATCCGCGAGCTGGAGCGGGAACGCGGCCGGCCCATCGGCATCATGCAGGATCTGCAAGGCCCCAAGCTGCGGGTCGGCCGTATCGAAGGCGGCAAAGTCATGCTGGAGCCAGGCCAGCGTTTTCGCCTCGACCTGGATGCGGCCCCCGGCAGCGCCCGCCGCGCCAATCTGCCGCATCCCGAGATCTTCGCCTCGCTGGAGCAGGGCGCCGACCTGCTGCTCGACGACGGCAAGCTGCGCCTGCGCGTCGATGCGTTCGGACCGGATTTTGCCGACACCACAGTCATGGTGGGCGGCCCGCTGTCCGACCGCAAGGGCGTGAATGTGCCCGGCGTCGTATTGCCGATATCGCCCCTGACTACCAAGGATCGCGCCGATCTCGACTTCGGCCTGTCGCTCGGCGTGGACTGGATTGCGCTTTCCTTCGTGCAGCGCCCCGAAGACATAGACGAAGCGCGCGCCGTCATAGGCGGCCGCGCCAACGTCAAAATCATGGCCAAGCTGGAAAAACCCGCCGCCATTGAGCATCTGGACGCCATTATCGAACGTGCCGACGGCATCATGGTGGCGCGCGGCGACCTGGGCGTCGAGGTGCCGCCACAGAAAGTGCCCGTGCTGCAGCAGCGCATCGTGCGCGCAGCCCGCGCCGCCGGCCGCCCCGTCGTGGTCGCCACGCAGATGCTCGAATCCATGATCACCGCGCCTGTCCCCACACGCGCCGAGGCGTCGGACGTCGCCAATGCCGTCTACAGCGGCGCGGACGCCGTCATGCTCTCGGCCGAATCGGCATCGGGCCAGTACCCGGTCGAGGCCGTCACCATCATGGCCAGCATCATCCGCGAAGTCGAGCAGGATCCGGCCTGGCGCGCCGGCCTGGATGCCACGCACGCCGCCGCCCAATCCACCACGCCGGATGCCATCTGCTGCGCCCTGCGTCGCGTCGTCGGGCTGCTGGAGCCCGCCGTGACCGTCGCCTACACCGCCTCTGGTTTCAGCGCGCTGCGCGCCAGCCGCGAGCGCCCCACCGCGCCCATCCTGGCCCTCACGCCCGACCCCACGATCGCGCGCCAGCTCGCCCTGGCCTGGGGCGTGCATCCCCAGGCGTTCCAGGCCCAACTGACCGATGTCAGCCAGATGATCGATCAGGCGGTGGCCCATGCCCTGGGCAGCGGCCTGGCCCGCCCCGAAGACAAAGTCGTCGTAATCGCCGGCCTGCCCTTCGGCTGCAGCGGCAGCACCAATCTGTTGCATGTCGCCACGGCAAGCAGTGAACAGACGCACGAAGCCGCGCCGGCCGCCGCCCAGGGCCAGGACACCAAAGCCGCTCTGGCCTGCACCGCCGGTCAGGCAGATCCACGCCTGGTCACGGCATAACACGCGCAGGGCGGCATCCGCCCGACATGTGAGTATTGGGCCGGCAAGACGGCCCGGACCTTCACCACGCTTTGCAGCACCCGTCAGACAGAGGGGGGCGGCCCATGATCGGGCCGCCCCCCTCTTACCATATCCGCTCAGAAACTGAAACCTATAGTCTCAATTAACAAGTCTTATAATAGACTTCAAAGACTGTGCGTAAAATCGGCACTGTCAAAAAATAATGACGCATCCGGCCCATCCGGCCGGCACGTATCGCATCCGACCAGCATCCCATGTCCGTGCCGCCCCGCTGTGCAAGGCACGCGCATGGGATGTCTGCAAGCTGCGGGACGCGCGTCGCAAGCGATTACTTATTAAACTGAGCGAGGAAATCACATGATCGAGCGAACGACTTGCAAGCGACTGCAGGTAGCGACCGAACTGTATCAATTTGTCGAGAAGGAGGCATTGCCCGGCACCGGTGTCTCGGCAGAGGCCTTCTGGGCAGGCTTTGACGCACTGGTACACGACCTGGCCCCTCGCAATCACGAGCTGCTGGCCGAACGCGATCGTCTCCAGGCGGAGCTGGACAACTGGTACCGCCAGCACCCCGGCCCGGTCAAGGATGCGGATGCCTATCGCGCCTTCCTGTCCAGCATCGGCTACCTCGCGTCCGCACCCAAGGACGTCGCCGTCAAGACCGACCGCGTCGATACCGAGATCACCCAGCAGGCAGGTCCCCAGCTTGTCGTACCTATTACCAATGCCCGCTATGCACTGAACGCTGCCAACGCGCGCTGGGGCAGTCTGTACGACGCCCTGTATGGCACCGATGCAATCTCCGAAGAAGACGGCGCCACCCGCGCCGGCGGCTACAACCCCAAGCGCGGCGAGAAAGTCATCGCCTTCGCCCGAAAATTCCTGGACGACAGCATTCCCCTGGCCACGGGCTCTCATGTCGATGCCACCGTCTATGCGGTGGTGGACAAGGCGCTGCAGGTCACCCTGGCCGACGGCAGCAAGGCCGCACTGGCCCAGCCCGACGCATTGCTCGGCTACCGCGGCGACGCCTCTGCCCCCGAAGCCCTCGTGTTCCGCCACAACGGTCTGCACTTCGAGATCCAGATCGACAAGTCCAACCCCATCGGCGCCCAGGACAAGGCTGGCGTCAAGGATGTCGTGCTCGAATCCGCGCTGACAACCATCATGGACTGCGAAGACTCCATCGCCGCCGTCGACGCGCAAGACAAAGTACTGGCCTACCGCAACTGGCTGGGCCTGATGCAGGGCACGCTCACTGAAGAAGTCAGCAAGGGCGGCAAGACGTTTACACGCGCGCTCAATCCGGATCGCGAATACACGGGCACAGACGGCAAGACGCATTCGCTGCATGGCCGTTCGCTGATGTTCATCCGCAACGTGGGCCACCTGATGACCAATCCGGCCATCCTCGACGAAAACGGCAACGAAGTGCCCGAAGGCATTCTGGACGCCGTGTTCACGTCGCTGATCGCCATGCACGACCTGGCGCGCAAGGGCAACTCGCGCGCCGGCTCCATCTATATCGTCAAGCCCAAGATGCACGGCCCTGACGAAGTCGCGTTTGCCAACGAGCTGTTCGCCCGCACCGAGCAGTTGCTCGGCCTGCCCGCCAACACCATCAAGATGGGCATCATGGACGAAGAGCGCCGCACCAGCGTCAATCTGAAAGCCTGCATCGCCTCGGCCCGCGAACGCGTCGCCTTCATCAACACCGGCTTTCTGGACCGCACCGGCGACGAGATGCACACCTCGATGGAAGCCGGCCCCATGGTCCGCAAGGGCGACATGAAACGCAGCGTCTGGATCGACGCCTATGAGCGCAACAACGTACAGACCGGCCTGGAATGCGGCTTGCGCGGCCAGGCGCAGATCGGCAAAGGCATGTGGGCCATGCCCGACCTGATGGCTGACATGCTGGTCCAGAAGATCGGCCACCTGAAGGCCGGCGGCAACACCGCCTGGGTGCCGTCGCCCACCGCGGCCACGCTGCATGCGCTGCACTACCATCAGGTCGATGTGCAGGAAGTCCAGCGCGGCATGGAAGGCAAGTCCGAGCCCCTGCTCGACAAAATCCTCACCATCCCGGTCGCCACCGACACCAACTGGTCTGACGAAGAAAAGCAGCAGGAACTGGACAACAACGCCCAAGGCATTCTGGGTTATGTCGTGCGCTGGGTCGACCAGGGCATAGGCTGCTCCAAAGTGCCGGACATCCATGATGTCGGCCTGATGGAAGACCGCGCCACCCTGCGCATCTCCAGCCAGCACATGGCCAACTGGCTGCGTCACGGCATCGTCAGCGAAGCGCAGGTCAGGGAAACCATGGAGCGCATGGCTGCAGTCGTTGATCAGCAGAATGCCGGCGATCCGGCCTACCGTCCCATGGCCGGTAATTTTGAATCGTCGGCCGCCTACAAGGCCGCCTGCGACCTGGTGTTCAAGGGCCTGGAACAGCCCAACGGCTACACCGAGCCGTTGCTGCATACATGGCGCCAGAAGGTGAAAGCCGGCGCCTGATCAGCGCCAGCGCCTGCCGCCGCATTCGGGCCGAACAACCCGTTGCGGCGGGAACGCCCCCTCAGACTGCGCAGCAATGCAGTCTGAGGGGGCGTTTTACATGGAAATCACCGTCACTATAGCGATGGAACAAAAATGCCATACTGTGTTAATGCGCACGCCATACGTAACACATAGGGCAAATCCATGAGCGAAGCGACCGACCACGATGCCTGGTTCCGCCATGAAGTGCAGTCTGCAATAGACGACGCGAACATCGGTGACCTGGTCAGCGCTGAAGAAATCGAAGCCGACGCCAAGGCGTGGCGTGAATCAACACTGCGGCTTATCCAGAAATGAAGCTGGCGTGGACCCGGGCCGCCTGCAATATCAATCTGGCGTAAAAAAATCCGGATGCGATGCGCGTATCGTATCGGCATACGCCAGCGTACCCGACAAGTGCTTGCGCAGGCGTTCCTGGGCGGCGACGGCATCGCCTGCCTGAATCGCCTGAAACACCTCGCGGTGGTCCGTCACAATACGGCTGAGCTTGCCCGCCGCAGGCAGATGCAGCCGCCGCAATCGATCGATATGGCCGCTGCGGCTGCGCACCAGCACCCATAGCGCATCCTTGCCGGTGGCCTGATACATGCTGCGGTGAAAAGCCTGGTCAGCCTCGGTGAATCCGCCGAAATCGCCGGCATCGCGCAGCGCTTCCTGCCGGGCAACGATAGCGGCCAGGTCCGCGAGCAGCCCCGGTGGACGTGCCAAGGCGATATCGCGCACGATCTCCAGCTCTATGGCCCGTCGCAGAAAATGCGTCTCCTGTGCATACGCCATATCGATCAGGCTTACCCGGGTGGCGGATTGCGGAAACACATCCACCAGCCTTTCCTCGGCCAGCTTGAGCAAGGCCTCGCGCACCGGCGTCTGGCTGATGCCAAACTCCAGCGCCAACTGGGGCCGCGACAGCGACACGCCGGGCTCCAGTTCCAGCGAGACTATCCTTGCCCTGAGCAGCTCATAAAGCTGCGGCACGGCATGTTTCGCACGGTCTAGCCCGTTAGTGGTATGCATAGAGGAAAACAATCAAAGTAATCGGCTGGTGAAATTTATCATTTACAATTCATATACTAATATATTAGTATATTTGAAAGTGATTTGCAGCACCTTTCCACTCAAAGGTAGTTCAAACGGAGCGAGACAATGAAATCCACACGCAACTATGCGGCCGCTGTACTCATGGCGGCCGTCGGCATGACGGCCACCTGCGCCTACGCACAACAAAAAACCGAAATCACCATCACCAAGCAGCCCAGTATTCTTTACCTGCCTGCCCTGGTCATGCAAAAGCAGCATCTGATCGAAAAATACGCCGCCCAGAACGGCGTGAAGGATCTCAAGGTGAACTGGCGCTCCTTCAGCAGCGGCGGGGCATCTACAGACGCCCTGCTGTCGGATAACGTCGAGATCGTCAACAGCGGTGTGGGCAATCTGCTCTTGCTGTGGGATCGCACCAAAGGCAAGGTCAAGGGCATCACCACCAATTCCGCCCTGCCCCTGGCATTGGTCACCCGTGATCCCAAAATCAAGTCCATCAAGGACTTTGGCCCCAAAGACAAGATCGCCGTACCCACTGTGCGCGTCTCAACCCAGGCCATTCTTTTGCAGATGGCAGCCGAAAAGGAATGGGGCCCGGATAACTGGTCCAAGCTGGACGCCAATACCGTGCAGCTTGGCCACCCCGACGCTGCGGCCATGCTCGCCAATCCCAATGGTGAGATCAGCACCCACTTTGCCGCCCCGCCCTATTACTACAAGGAACTGAAGACCGTTCCCAATGCGCATGTCCTGCTGCGCTCGAACGACATCATCGATGGCGGGCTGTCGCAATCAACACTGTTCACCACAACCAAGTTTGCTGAAGCCAACCCCGTCATCATCAAGGCCGTGCTGGCTGCATCCAAGGAAGCCATCGGTTTCATCAAGGAGCATACGCCCGAGGCCGTGGACATCTATCGCGAAATCAGCGGCGACAAGACCAGCCGCGAGGAGCTGCTGGACATGCTCAAGCAACCGGGCATGATGGACTTCCAGATGGCGCCGGCAGGCTCAATGAAGTTCGCCAAACACATGGTCAAGGTGGGCATCCTCAAAACCGAGCCCAAAGCATGGACGGATTATTTCCTGCCTGAATCGGCCAACCTGAACGGAAGCTGATCATGGAGAACGCAAGCACTCCCGCCCTGCTGGAAGTAGACCAGGTCACGCTGCGCTACAAGACGCCTGATGCCATCATCACTGCAACAGACAAGGTCAGCTTCTCAGTCAATGCGGGCGACCGCTTCGTTCTGCTGGGCCCCTCGGGCTGTGGCAAATCCACGCTGCTCAAGGCGGTCGGCGGCTACCTGTCACCCGAAGAGGGCGAGATACGCATCAAGGGTAAAAGGGTAGAGCGGCCGGGCGCCGACCGCATGATGGTCTTCCAGGAATTCGATCAACTGCTGCCCTGGAAGACCGTCCTGGAAAACGTCATGTTTCCGCTGCTGGTGGCACGCAAGATGCCGCGCAAACAGGCAGAGGAGCGAGCCCGCGCCTATGTGGAAAAAGTGCATCTGGGCAAGTTCGCCGACAGCTATACGCATCTGCTGTCGGGCGGCATGAAGCAGCGCGTGGCCATCGCGCGCGGCATGTGCATGGAACCGGACATTCTGCTGATGGACGAACCCTTTGCCGCCCTGGATGCACTCACTCGCCGGCAAATGCAGGATGAGCTGCTGCAGTTGTGGGAAGAAACCCGTTTTACCGTGATGTTCGTCACCCACTCCATCGCCGAAGCCATACGCATCGGCAATCGCATTCTGCTGCTGTCGCCGCACCCCGGCGAGGTCAAGGCGGAAGTCAGCAATGTAGAGACCATCGGCGAGGACGCCGCTGCCGCAGCAGGCCTGGAACAGGAAATCCATGGCCTGCTGTTTGACCAGGAAGGAGCACACCAGGCATGACTCGCGCCATCATCACCATGAAACAGCGCGCCGCTGCCGGCGACAACAGCAAGCCGGTCGTGCTTGCCCGGAAACTGCCGCTCATAGAACGCATCTGGGCCGATGCGTTTGTACGCAAGTCCTTCATCATCCTGCTGCTTGCCATTGCCTGGCAGGTATATGGCAGCTGGCTGGACAACCCCCTGCTGTTCCCGACGCTGACCGACACCGTGCAATCCTTTATCGACCGCATCGGCGATGGCGTGCTGGTCGATCGCGCCTGGACCTCGCTCAAAGTACTGCTCATCGGCTACAGCGTCGGCATTGTCATCGCCGCCGTGATCACCGTGCTGGCCATCAGCACACAGATCGGCACGGACTTTCTCGAAGTCATGACAGCCATGTTCAACCCGCTGCCCGCCATTGCACTGCTGCCGCTGGCCCTGATCTGGTTCGGCCTGGGCACCACCAGCATCGTCTTTGTACTGCTGCATTCGGTCGTGTGGGTGGTGGCGCTCAATACCCAGTCTGGCTTCATGGCCGTATCCCAGACACTGCGCATGGTGGGCCGCAACTATGAACTGACCGGACTGCGCTATGTCGCCCGCATCCTCATCCCGGCGGCTTTTCCTTCCATTCTCACCGGCCTGAAAATCGGCTGGGCCTTTGCCTGGCGTACCCTTATTGCCGCGGAACTGGTTTTTGGCGTGGCCTCCGGACAGGGCGGCCTGGGCTGGTTCATTTTCGAGAACCGCAACCTGCTGGACATCCCCGCTGTCTTTGCCGGCCTGCTCACCGTCATCATCATTGGTCTGATCGTGGAGAACTTCGTGTTCAGGCTGATCGAGAAAAAAACCGTGCGCCGCTGGGGCATGCAAAGCTAGCCAACTGAAGCAGAGACATCATGAAGAAACCCGAGACACTACGAAGCGCGCGCTGGTTTGCGCCCGACGACCTGCGCGGATTCGGACACCGATCCCGCATGATGCAAATGGGCTATGGTCCCGAGGACTGGGCCGGCAAGCCTGTCGTGGGCATCATCAACACCTGGTCCGACATCAATCCTTGCCACGCCCATTTCAAGCAGCGCGTCGAAGACATCAAGCGTGGCGTGCTGCAGGCCGGCGGTTTCCCCATCGAACTGCCCGCGCAGTCGCTGGCCGAACAATACGTCAAGCCCTCGACCATGCTCTATCGCAACATGCTCGCCATGGAAACCGAAGAGCTCATCCGTTGCCATCCGATAGACGGCGTGGTGCTCATGGGCGGCTGCGACAAAACGACCCCGGCCTTGCTCATGGGCGCGACCAGCGCCGGCGTGCCCGCCATCTATGTGCCGGCCGGGCCCATGCTGCGCGGCAACTGGGAGGGCAAGACGCTGGGATCCGGATCGGATGCCTGGAAGTACTGGGATGAGCGGCGCGCAGGAAAAATATCACCCGTGCAATGGTTGGGCATAGAAGGCGGTATCGCCCGCTCGCACGGTCACTGTATGACCATGGGTACCGCCAGTACCATGACGGCCATTGCCGAAGCGCTGGGCATGACGCTGCCCGGCGCTTCCTCCATTCCGGCGCCCGACGTCAATCACATACGCATGTGCGCCGCCTCCGGCCGGCGCATCGTCGAGATGATCCACGAAGACCTCACGCCGGACAAAATCCAGTCGCATGCGTCTTTCATCAACGCCATTCACGTAGCCATGGCCATGGGATGCTCGACCAACGCCATCATCCACGTCATCGCACAAGGCAAACGGGCAGGCCATGACATCAGCCTGGACGACTTCGACCAGGCCAGCCGCACGATTCCCGTGATCGCCAACATCCGGCCCACCGGCGACCGCTATCTGATGGAAGACTTCTACTATGCCGGCGGACTCAGGGCCATGATGGCGCAGATGAAACCGCTGCTGGACCTGGACGTCATGACCGTCAGCGGCCAGACGCTGGGCGACACGCTCAAAGACGCAGAAGTCTATAACGACGATGTCATACGCAGCCTGGACAATCCGATTTACGCGGAAGGCTCGCTGGCCGTGCTCAAGGGCAATCTCGCGCCGGACGGCTGTGTGATCAAACCGGCCGCCGCCGAGCAACGCCTGCTGCAGCACACAGGCAAGGCGCTGGTCTTTGACAGCTATCCCGACATGAAGGCCAGGATCAACCAGCCCGACCTGGACGTTACCGCCGATCACGTGCTGGTGCTGCGCAATGTCGGGCCTCAAGGTGGCCCAGGCATGCCGGAGTGGGGCATGATCCCCATTCCGCAAAAACTCGTGGAGCAAGGTGTGCGCGACATGGTCCGCATCTCGGATGCCCGCATGAGCGGAACCAGCTATGGCGCCTGCATCCTTCATGTTGCACCGGAGGCGTATATCGGCGGGCCATTGTCGCTGGTCGAAACAGGCGATGAAATCAGTGTGGATGTCGCCGCCCGCCGCATATCGATGAACGTCGCGCCCGATGAGCTGGCCCGGCGGCAAGCCGCCAGAACAGCGCCGCCCCCCCGCTATGGAAGAGGCTATGGCTGGATGTTTTCCCGCCACATCCAGCAGGCCGACAGCGGCTGCGATTTCGATTTCCTGCAAACCGGCTTCGGCCCGGCGTCAGGTGAGCCAGACATTTTCTAGGAGTAAACCATGTCCGCATTGACGGCAGCCATCAAGGCGCAGCTCGAACAGGTCAGCGTCGCCACCATCACCACCACGCTGTTCAAGCGCGGCCTGCGCAACCAGCTCATACAGAACGTGTCTCCAGTGGGCCAGGGCAAGCGCCGCATGATAGGCCCCGCTTACACGCTGCGCTACATGCCCGCACGCGAAGACCTGAATCAACTGGCCGTCTTTCGCGACCGCGGCCATCCACAGCGCAAGGCCGTGGAGGAATGCCCGCCTGGGGCTGTACTGGTCATGGACAGCCGCAAGGACGGACGCGCCGCATCGGCCGGCGGGATTCTGGTCACGCGCCTGCAGCAGCGCGGCGTAGCCGGCGTGGTGACCGACGGCGGCTTTCGCGATTCGCCCGAAATCGGATTGCTGGACATGCCCGCCTATCATCACCATCCCGCACCGCCCACCAACCTGACCCTGCACCAGGCCATTGCCATCAATGAGCCCATAGGCTGCGGCGACGCGCCTGTTTTTCCCGGCGACATCATTTTCGGGGATGAAGAAGGCGTCGTGGTGATTCCCGCACACCTGGTCGCGGAAGTCGCCCAGGAAGCCTTTGACATGACGGCCTTCGAGGACTTCGTCACGGAAAAAGTGCGTGAAGGCCGCTCGATACTGGGACTGTACCCTGCCACCGATCCGGACACGCTGCCCGAGTTCGAAGCCTGGCGCAAGCAACATTCCCGCTAGCAGGCGTCCACACAGACAGCATAAACCACGCAAACCCCGCCACCCGCACAAACATCTGGAGTACATTAGCTCATTGCTGCACGTTCTAAGCCCCTGACCTATGGCTGGAACAGCATTCAAACCAAAAGCATGGGTGGCGACAAGAAAATGTCCGGGAAACAAAAAGAAGACGGCCTGTATTTCGGCTGGGTTATTGTCTGTGCGGCAACGCTGCTGACACTGTTGACGGTCGGCATGCGCTTGAGCGTCGGGCCATTTTTCCTGCCCATCGCCAGGGACATGGGCCTGTCGCGCAGCGAACTTTCAGGCGTCGTGGCGACCGGCATGATGGTCTACGGCTTGGCCATGCCGCTGGCCGGCCAGCTGGTCAGCGCCTGGGGCACGCGCGTGGTGCTGCTGCTTGGCGCCGCCATCGTGGCCGGCTCCATTGTAGGCACCATACAGGCCAGCAGCGTCGCCAGCCTGACGCTGTCCTTCGGCATCTGCCTGTCCATAGGCCTGGCCTTTACCAGCCCGGTCAGCCTGACACCCGTCATCAGCCGTTGGTTCGTACGCCAGCGCGGCATGGCACTGTTCCTGCTGTCGGCCGGCTCCATGGCCGGCATCGCCATCCTGACGCCCGCATTCACCTGGGCCATCGAAACCATCGGATGGCGCGAAACCATGATGGGGTTCGCCGTCCTGTTCGCATTGATTGCTGTGCCCACCGCCCTTTTCGTGATCCGCGAACAGGCGCCCGAGCATGCCGACATGTTCACGGGCAAGGCACCCAGGCGCGCCGGCAAGGGCGCAAAACCAGCGGCGGCAAGAAGCTTTGCCATGCCCAGCCAGGCGCCCAGCCTGCGCATGAAGGACGCTGTGCGAACCCTGCCCTTCTGGCAGCTCACGCTGGGGTTGTTCGCCTGCGGATTCAGCATGAATCTGCTGGGCACGCACGGCGTGCCCATGCTGATGGATCATGGCTTCGGCCCGCACACCAGCTCCTACGGCATTGCACTCATCGGTGTCGTCGCCATTTTCAGCTCCTTCGCGCTTGGCCGGCTCTCGGATATCGTGCAGCGACGCAATATCCTGGCGCTGATCTACATTGTGCGCGGTCTGGGTTTCTTTGGACTGGTCGAAGCCGCCGCGCCCTGGCAGCTGTACAGCGTGGCCGCCATCGGCGGCATCGTCTGGGCGGGCAGCGTCGCCCTGTCATCGGCCATCATGGCCGATGTCTACGGCACCCGGCTGGTCGGCGTACTCTGCGGCTGGGCCTATGTCGGCCATCAGCTGGGCGGCACGCTGAGCTCCTGGCTGGGCGGCTGGGCCTATGAGGTGTTCCATACCCACCTGATCGCCTTCGGTCTGGCAGGTATTCTCCTGTTTGCCGCAGCGGCCATTTCGCTGCGGCTTCCGCTGCGAGGTACGCAGCTGCGCATGCAGCCAGCCTGAAAAAAGGCCCGCATTGCTGCGGGCCTGCTCAATAGATCAATGCGTCGAGGACCTGGTCAAGCACGCACCTTGGCAATGACATCGTCCAGCATGGTCAGCATCTGATCGATTTCTTTTTCCGTGACGTTAAGCGCCGGCATGAAGCGCAGCAGCGTGGGGCGCGGCGCATTGAGCAGCAGGCCTTCCGGTCCCATGTCGCGTGCCGCATCGACGATGGCCCCGCCGTCTTCGCGATCCATGATCAAGGCCCGCAGCAGCCCTTCGCCACGCTCGCCCTGCATGCCCCACTTAGAGGACAGGGACAGCAGGCCCTGGGAAAGCTGTTTGGCGCGCGCGTTGACGCTATCCAGGAAGCCGGGCGCCATCAGCGTATCGAACACCGCCACGCCGGCGGCCGTCATCAGCGGATTGCCATTGTAGGTACCGCCCTGGTCGCCGTGCTTGAACACCGAGACCTCTTCGCGCGCGCACAGCGCCGCCAGCGGAACCCCCCCGCCGATACCCTTGCCCAGCGTCATGATGTCGGGCTGGATGCCGGACAGCTCGTAGGCGAACAGCTTGCCGCTGCGGCCATAGCCTGTCTGCACTTCGTCCACGATCAGCAGCAGGCCTTTTTCGTCCGCCAGGGCACGCAGGCCCTGCATGAATTCGGTGGTGGCGGGAATCACGCCGGCCTCGCCCTGAATGGGCTCCAGCATGATGGCCACGGTCTGGTCGTCGATCAGGGCGCGCACCGAATCAAGATCGTTCAGGTCTGCCTTGGGAAAGCCTTCGACCTGGGGCGCGAAAATGCGATCCCAGCCCGGCTTGCCCGACGCCGACATCGTCGCCAGCGTGCGGCCATGGAAACTGTGATCGAAGGTGATGATCTTGTAGGCCCCATCGCGCTTGAGCTGGCCCCATTTGCGGGCCAGCTTGATGGCGCCCTCGTTGGCCTCGGCGCCGCTATTGGCGAAAAAGACCCGATCAAAACAGGAGGCGCCCGTGATGCGCTTGGCCAGCTCCATCGACGGCTTGTTATAGAACGCGGGCGAGGGATTGATCAGTGCGGACGCCTGACTGTTGAGCGCCTTTACAACCGACGGCGGACAATGGCCCAGCGAGTTCACCGCCCAGCCCTGCACGAAATCCAGATATCGCTTGCCGTTGTGATCCTCAAGCCACGAGCCTTGCCCGCGCACGAAAACCAGCTCGGGACGCGTGGTAATGTCCATAAGCGCGTCCACACCCGACCGATCGAATTTCATGATGACATCCTGTAGTAATAAAAGAGAGGAGATGGCAGCAAATCCAGGGACTCCCTGAGCGAGGCATTTTACCCCACCATGCGCCGCGCCGCGGATAGCCTGCCCAGCAACCTGAGGCCGAACAGATTTACCGCCAGACCCAGCATCACCACCGCCCCACCATACCACTGCACGGGCGCCAGGTGCTCATCGAGCAGGATCGCGGACGAAATCAGGCCAAGCACCGGCACCAGCAGACTGAGCGGCGCCACCTTGCCCGCCGGATGTCGGGCAAGCAGTCGCCCCCACAGCGAGTAGCCGATGACAGTGGCGACCCCGGCCAGATACACCACGGCCAGCACGCCCACATGGCTGATGCCGGCCAGGCTGGACCAGATCAGCGCCGGCCCCTCGTATACCCAGGACAATGCAAGAAAAGGCAGCGGCGGTATCAGGGCGCCCCACACAACCAGCGGCAGCATGTCGATCTTGCCCGCGCCCTTGACCACAATATTGCCCGACGCCCAGCACAGGGCGGCGAGCAGCGTCAGCAGGAAGCCGAGCAGTGTCATGGTTCCTGGCGCGGCGCCCAGCTCGATCAATGCCAGGCCGCCCGCGGCCACCGCCATGCCCAGCAGATTATTCCAGCGCAGCCGCTCGCCCATGAAGACGGCAGCAATCAGCACAGTAAAGAACGCCTGCGCCTGCAGCACCAGCGAAGCCAGGCCTGCAGGCATGCCCACAGACATGGCAACAAAGAGGAATACGAACTGCCCCAGGCTGATGGTGAGTCCGTAGAGCACTATGATGCGCCAGGGCAGCTGCGGACGCCTGATGAAGAACACTGCGGGCAAGGCCACGAAGGTAAAGCGCAGGGCGCCCAGCAGCAGCGGCGGCACTTCGCTCAGCCCAAGCTTGATCACGACGAAATTCAGGCCCCAGGCGACGATCACCACCAGCGCCGCCAGCATATCCCTCAATGGCATGCAAATACCCTTACCGAAACGGGGCCGCCCCCGCGAATCACCAGACTTCCGAAAGCGGTATTATGCGCCTGACGGCACGGGCCTGTTTTATGCCTGCGTCTTCCCCTGAAACTCCCGCAATGCAACGACTCAGGCAGACCCCGCTCCATGACCCCCCGCATCCTCAGCCTACACAGCTATCCCGTCAAATCCTGCGCCGGCATCAGCCATGACCAGGCCCTCGTCCATCGCGGCGGATTGCCCATGGACCGCCACTGGGTCATTGTCGATGCCAAAGGCATCTTCATGACGCAGCGGCAGTATGCGCGCATGGCGCTGGTGCAGCCAGGCCTGCCGGAGGGCAACGAAGGCGCGCTGACGCTGTCGGCGCCAGGCATGCCGCTGTTGACGGTCAGGGGGCAGTCCGCCGCCGAACCCCGCCAGGTCGCGGTGCGCATCTGGGCCGCCGACACGATAGGCGCTGACGAAGGCGACGACGCCGCCCAGTGGCTCAGCGCATTCCTGGACGTCCCCTGCCGCCTGCTGCGCGTGCATCCCCAGGCCAGCCGCGTAGCCAGCCCCAGGCACGTGGAGGCCTGGCTGGGACGCAACCAGGAATGGGCCACGGATTTTCCCGCCAGCCATCGGTTTGCATTCGCAGACGGCTTTCCTTTCCTCGTGACCGGGCAGCAATCGCTGGATGAGCTCAATCGCCGCCTGGCCGTCAAAGGGTTGCCCGCCGTGCCCATGAACCGCTTCCGCCCCAACATCGTGCTGGACGGTCTCGATCCCTACGAAGAAGACTATCTGTCGGCCATCCGCACAGGCCCCATGACGTTTGCTTTCGTCAAGCGCTGCGCCCGCTGTCCGATTCCCAATATCGACCAGGCCACCGCGATATCGGCGCCCGAGCCGGGCATTACCCTGGCCGAACACCGCCAGTTTCCCGACGGTGTGCTGTTCGGTGTGAACGCAGTGGTAGCGGGCGCCGACAATGGCGCCCTGCTACGGGTGGGGGATGAGGTCGAACCTGAATTCGACGTTTAAGCCTGCCCCAGCGCGGCCTGCTCAGCCGCAACAGATAAGCGGCGGACGCTGACTGCCTCGCAACAGAGGCAATGCGCAGGGCTAACGCATCGTCTGCCGCGAGCAGTCAGTTACTGCGCACGCTGCGCCCGAAATACCGCTCCAGCCGGCCCTGCACGCCCTCCAGGCAGAGGCTCATCACCCAGTAAATGCCCGCCGCCGCCAGATACAGGGGCAAGGGCTGGAAGGTGGTGGCGATCACATCCTTGGTCGCCAGCAGCAGTTCGGTCACGGTAATCACCGATACCAGCGAAGTATCCTTGATCAGGCTGATCAGCGAATTGCTCATGGCCGGCACAGCAAGACGGAATGCCTGCGGCAGCACCACATAATGCAGATTCTGCCGGTAGGTCAGCCCCAGGCTGTAGCCCGCCGACCACTGGCCGCTGGTAATGCCCAGGATCGCCCCGCGCAGGCTTTCGGAAATATAGGCGCCCGCATTCAGGCTGAGCGCCAGAATCCCCGCCGTCAGCGGCTCAAACGATATCCCCACGCTGGGCAGGCCGTAATAGACAATGAATACCTGCACCAGCAGCGGCGTGCCGCGCATCATGCTGACATAGACCTGGGCCGGAAGCTGGGCCCAGCGGCTGGGAATAATGCGCGCCACCGCCAGCACAATGCCGATCAGCAGGCCGCCCAGCATCGCCGAGAACGCGAAGATCAGGGTATAGCCGGCGCCCTTGAGCAATATCGGGGCTGCCAGCTTCATCAGCTCCATGAAGTCCATGGATTATTCCGGCTTGCGTACTTTGCTGACGTCGATACCAAACCATTTCTTGGAGATTTTGGCGAACTCGCCATCTGCAAAGGAATCCTCCAGCGCCTTGTTCACGGCTTTTTCGAACTCGGGGTTGCCCTTGCGAAACGGGATGCCGTTGAACTTGGGCTCGCCCACAATCGCGCCGCCCTTGATGGGGATATTGGAGGTCTTGACCAGGTAGGCGGTCATCAACTGGTCGTTGAGCGCGGCATCGACACGGCGGCTGACCAGATCGGACAGATACTCCGGCGCGCCCGGATAGCTTTTCACCTCGACGCCTTCCTGCGCCTTGGCCAGCGCCTCGTAATTACTGCCTTGCGACACGCCCAGCTTCTTGCCCTTGAGCCCGGCGAAACTCTTGTAGTCGCTGTCATCGTCCTTGCGCAGGATGAGCTGCGGGCTGGAGGCCACGTAGGGTACCGAAAAATCAAAGGCCTTCTTGCGCTCTGGCGTAATACCCACCTGGTTGACGATCACGTCGAACTTGCCCGAACTCAGGCCTGCCAGGATGGCGCTCCATTCAGTCTTGACGAACTGCGCCTTGACGCCCAGCCGCTTGGCAACCATGTTGGCCACGTCGATATCAAAGCCCTCGAGCTGGCCTGTCTTGGTATCAACGTAATTGAACGGAGGATAAGTGCCTTCGACACCCACGATCAGGGCGCCACGCGCCTTGACGGTATCGAGCAGGTCCTGGGCGTGGGCCACGCCCCCCGCCGCAAGCGAAAAAGCCACGGCGCCGGCGGCCAGCAGGCCGCGTGCAAAACAGGAAAACTTCATGTTGGTTTCCATAAAAAAGCTGCAACAGGCCGCATCGAACACCGCGCGGCCAACTCATCATCCATGCTACCAAGCCCGCCCGGTTTTTATAACAATTGCTTAATAACATATATATTCCAATTCGTTATTAAGAGTCAAATAAAAACGGCAAGTTGTTATTAAAAATTCTCGTCTGGACGCAGGCGTGCCGTCCTGCCGGGCCCGCTAATACAGGCTGAGCTGCACGGGCTCGTTCAGGCGCAGGCCGCCCCCATCGGCCTGCAGGGCACTGGCCCGCACGCCCAGCAGCCGCAGGCGCTTGTCCAGCGAAACACGCCGCAGACAGGCTCCCGCCGCACGCCGTATGGCGTCGGCATCGCGCACCGGAACCGGCAGCGTGATGTCGCGCGTGACGGTCTGGAAGTCATCAAAGCGCAGCTTGATGCCTATGGTGCGGCTGGCATAGCCCTTGCGCTCCAGATCGCCCTGCAGCTGTTCGCACAGCCGCCTGAAAATCGCCGACAGCTCGGCGCGATCGCGACGCACATCCAGATCGCGCTCAAAGGTGGTTTCCCGGCTGATGGACTTGGGTTCCGAGTAAGTACGTACGGGTCGGTCATCCACGCCATGGGCTACATCCACCAGCCAACGCGCATAGCTCAGGCCAAAGTGTTCCTGGAGCAGATCCGGCCTGGCCTGCGCCAGCTGCGCGATGGTGTGAATACCCAAGGCCTGCAATCTTGCGCTGGCTTTGGGTCCGACACCGTTGACCTTGGAGACCGCAAGCGGCCAGATGCGGCGCTGCAGGTCTCCCGGCCCGATGATGGCAATGCCGTCCGGCTTGTCCAGCTCCGACGCCAGTTTGGACAGCAGCTTGTTGGGCGATATACCGATGGAACAGGTCAGCCCGGTCGCCTCGCGCACGGCATTCTTGAGCTGATGCGCCAGGGTGAGGGAATCGGCGGCATGGGTGCTCAGGTCGATATAGATTTCGTCGATGCCGCGGTCTTCAATGGCCGGCGCAATGTCGGCCACGGCCTGTTTGAACAGGCGCGAATAGTGGCGATATGCAGCAAAGTCGACCGGCAGCAGCACCGCATCGGGCGCCAACTGGGCTGCCTTCATCATGCCCATGGCCGAGAACACGCCCAGCGCCCTGGCCTCATAAGTAGAGGTCGTCACCACGCCGCGCCCCGCATAGCTGCGCAGGTAGGCATAGCGGCGGCTGCCGTCAGGCAGGGTGCGTGGCTGATGGTTCCGGCTGCCGCCGATCACCACGGGAAGGCCCCGCAGGTCGGGATAGCGCAGCAGTTCCACGGAGGCATAGAAGGCGTCCATGTCCAGGTGCGCAATGCGGCGCTCGGCGGGATCGGGCTGCGTGCTCATGATGATGGGCTGTATGTATTCACAGGATTATAAGCCCCGGCACGATAACGGTGCCTGCACCGCTACCGTGCCCTCAATTGGTGCGCTGCCGCAAGCTGAGCGCGCACGCCGGCAGGCGTCTGTCCCGTAAAACCCCGATTGCGAGACTGGCATGACTTTTGCGTGTATCCCTCTGTGATTCACTCCAGCAGGAAAGATGTCCATGAAATTCGCCCATCCGTCTTCCCCCCGCCATTCCGACACTGCCGACACGAGTGCAGGACATTCCGCTGTGGATCAGGCCTCGCCCGTGCAGGAGACGACAGGCCCCGACGCAGGCCGGCGCGCATGGCTGAGCAAAGGCGCCAAGCTGGCGGCCGGCGCGGGCCTGATGTCTCTGCTCGACCCCTGGACACACGCTTCGGCCTGGGCGGCCGGTTCGGACGCCCCCGAAAAGACCGAGGTCAAGATCGGTTTCATCCCCCTGACCGACTGCGCCTCCGTGGTCATGGCCTCAGTCATGGGACTCGACAAAAAGCACGGCGTCAAGATTGTCCCCAGCAAGGAAACCTCCTGGGCCGCCGTGCGCGAAAAGCTCGCCAATGGCGATCTGGATTTCGCGCATGTGCTTTATGGCCTGGTCTACGGCATGCACATCGGCCTGGCCGGCGCCCAGCAAAACATGGCCGTGCTGATGGGCATCAACCAGAATGGTCAGGGCATCTCCCTGTCGAACCAGTTGCGCGATGCAGGCGTGGTCGATGGCGCCAGCCTGCGCAAACACATGGCAGCCGATCCGCGCCAGTACACCTTTGCGCATACCTTCCCCACTGGCACGCATGCTATGTGGCTGTACTACTGGCTGGCCGCCAACGGCATCGATCCGGCGACCACACGCAACGTGACCGTGCCGCCGCCGCAAATGGTGGCCAATGTGCGCATCGGCAACATGGATGGCTTTTGCGTGGGCGAGCCATGGAATGCCCGCACCGTCATCGACCGCCTGGGATTCACCGCCTGCACATCGCAGGACATCTGGACCAACCATCCCGAAAAAGTACTGGGCACACGCAGCGAATTCGTCCAGCAGCATCCCAACACCGCGCGCGCCGTCACCGCCGCCGTCCTGGAGGCCAGCCGCTGGATCGACGCCTCGCCGGACAACATGCGCGCCACGGCCAAGACCATTGCCGCCAAATCCTATGTGAACACCAGCGTCGACACCATAGAAGGCCGCATGCTGGGCCAGTACGACAACGGCCTGGGCAAGACCTGGACCGACAAGCATCCCATGCGCTTCCATGGCGAGGGCGCGGTCAACTTTCCCTACCTGAGCGACGGCATGTGGTTCCTCACCCAGCACAAGCGCTGGGGGCTGCTCAAAGAGCACCCCGACTATGAAAAGGTCGCCGCCGAGATCAACCGCATCGACCTGTACAAACAGGCCGCGTCTGCCGCAGGCACGGCGCTGCCCGCCAGCGAAATGCGCTCGAGCAAGCTCATGGACGGCATCGTATGGGACGGCAGCAATCCGGCCGCCTACGCCGATGGCTTTGCGATCAAGACATGATAGACAGGCACCCATCATGAATACGCTCAATCTCACCACCCCTGACCCGTCAGGCTGGCGCACCCTCCAGGACAAAGCGGGACAGTTCGCACAGGCCTGCATCGGCCCCATCGTCGGCCTGGCCTTGCTGCTGCTGGCCTGGAAACTGGTGTCGATCAGGATCAGCGACATCCCTCCTCCGGAAACCACCCTGGCAGCCGCAGTCGAGCTGTTCCGCCATCCGTTCTACGACAACGGCCCCAACGACGTGGGCATAGGCTGGAACGTACTGGCCTCGCTGGGCCGCGTGGCCGTGGGCTTTCTGCTGGCGGCGGTCGTAGGCATTCCCGCAGGCTTTCTCATCGGGCGCCTGCCCATGCTGGACAAGATATGTTCGCCCGTGATCAGCCTGCTGCGCCCCGTCTCGCCGCTGGCCTGGCTGCCGCTTGGCCTGCTGCTCTTCAAGGCCGCCGATCCTGCCGCCATCTGGGCAATTTTCATTTGCTCCATCTGGCCCATGATCATGAACACGGCCGACGGCGTACGCCGCGTACCCAAGGATTACCTGAATGTTGCGCGCGTGCTCGACCTGTCCGAATGGCGCGTCTTCACCCGCATCCTGCTGCCCGCCGTATTGCCCTACATGATGACCGGCGTGCGGCTGTCCATCGGCACCGCCTGGCTGGTCATCGTTGCTGCCGAAATGCTCACCGGCGGCACCGGCGTGGGCTTCTGGCTGTGGGATGAGTGGAACAACCTGAACGTGGGCAACATCCTGATCGCCATCATCGTCATCGGCGTCGTCGGCCTGGTGCTGGACGCCATGCTGCTGGCGCTCACGCGGCGCTTCGACCATCGCGAGGCATGAACATCATGGAAAAATTCGTACGCATTGAATATGTCGGCCAGCGCTATGAAACGCGCAACGGCCCGTTTGTCGCCCTGCGCGACATCAACCTGAATATCGCCCAGGGCGAGTTCGTCTCGCTGATCGGGCATTCGGGTTGCGGCAAATCCACCCTGCTCAATCTGATCGCCGGCCTGGACCGCCCCGCGCAAGGCGTACTGCTGTGCGCGGAAAAAGAGATTACCGGCCCCGGCCCCGACCGGGCAGTGGTATTCCAGAACCATAGCCTGCTGCCCTGGCTCACCTGCCGCCAGAACGTCTACCTGGCCGTCGAGCGTGTATTCGGTGCGCAGGAGTCGCGCGCCCTGCTGCATAGCCGCTCAAAAGCCGCGCTGCGCATGGTGGGGCTGGACCATGCCATGGACAAATATCCCAGCGAAATCTCAGGCGGCATGAAACAGCGCGTGGGTATTGCACGGGCCCTGGCCATGGAGCCCAAAGTACTGCTGCTGGACGAACCCTTTGGCGCGCTGGACTCGCTCACCCGCGCCCAGCTGCAGGACGAGTTGCTGCGCATCGTTGCCGCCACCCACACCACCGCCATCATGGTGACGCACGATGTGGACGAAGCGGTGCTGCTGTCCGACCGCATCGTCATGCTCACCAACGGCCCGGCCGCCACCATCGGCAAAATTCTGACTGTGGACCTGCCGCGCCCACGCGACCGCGTGGCGCTGCTGACCAACCCTGACTACACCGCCTGCCGCGCCGCCGTGCTCGGCTTTCTGCATGAGCGCCACGGGCAGCAGCAAGCGCCCCAGACGCCTGCCGAACAGGTCGCGCAACGTGAACCTGAATCTGAACTTTCATCCAGCATTGCGGAAGCATTATGAAGAAATACAAACTCGTCGTCGTCGGCAACGGCATGGCCGGCATCCGGACCGTGGAAGAACTGCTCAAGCTGGACCGCGACCTCTACGACATTACCGTGTTCGGCTCCGAGCCTCACCCGAACTACAACCGCATTCTGCTCTCGCCCGTGCTGACGGGCGAACAGACCCTGCAGGACATCGTGCTGAACGATCTGGACTGGTATCGCGACAACAACATCACCCTGCATATGGACAGCACGGTGACGCAGATCAATCGCGCGCGCAAGGAAGTGATCGCCAGCAACGGCATGGCCGTCAAATACGATCGCCTGCTGCTGGCTACCGGCTCCAATCCGTTTATCCTTCCTGTGCCGGGCCATGACCTGGAAGGCGTCATCACCTTCCGCGACATTCGCGACGTCAATCTGATGATAGACGCAGCAAGCCGTATCAAGCAGGCTGTAGTCATCGGCGGCGGCCTGCTTGGCCTGGAAGCGGCCAACGGACTGGCCTCGCGCGGCATGGATGTCTCCGTGGTGCACCTGGGCACCACGCTGCTGGATCGCCAGCTCGACGACGCGGCCGCCGTCCTGTTGCGAAAAAGCCTGGAGGCGCGCGGACTGAACTTCCTGATGCAGCGCCAGACGCAAGCCATCCTGGGCGACGAGCACGGCGCCGTGCGCGCCCTGCGCTTTCAGGACGGCAGCGAGATCGAGACAGGACTTGTCGTCATGGCGGTCGGCATACGTCCCAACACAGACCTGGCGCAATCGGCCGGCATCCATACCGACCGCGGCATTGTGGTCAACGATACGCTGCAAACCTTTGACCCCAGCATCTATGCCGTGGGCGAGTGCGTCAGCCACCGCGGCATGGCCTACGGACTGGTCGCGCCCCTGTTCGAGCAGGCCAAGGTCGCCGCCAACCACCTGGCCATGTTCGGCATCGGACGCTATGCGGGCAGCACCACCTCGACCAAGCTCAAGGTCACCGGCATCGACGTGTTTTCCGCCGGTGATTTCGTCGGCGGTCCCCAGACCGAAGCCATCACGCTGGCCGATCCGGTCGGCGGCGTCTACAAAAAACTGGTGATCCGTGACGAAAAGCTGGTGGGCGCCTGCCTGTATGGCGACACCGTGGACGGCGCCTGGTACTTTCGCCTGATACGCGAAGGCAAATCCATCGCCGAGTTGCGTGAACACCTGATGTTCGGCGAGGGCTCTGTCGGCGATACCGGCCATGCCGGCGAGAACAGCATCGCCAACATGCCTGACAGCACGGAGATCTGCGGCTGCAATGGCGTGTGCAAAGGCACTATCGTCAAAGCCATCCGCGAGCAGGGCCTGTTTACCGTCGATGAGGTCAAAAAGCACACCAAGGCCGCCAGCTCCTGCGGCTCCTGCGCGGGCCTGGTGGAACAGATACTGATCAGCTGTGTGGGGGGCGCTGCCGACATCAAGCCCAAATCCGAGAAGCCGATGTGCGGCTGCACCGACTTCACCCATGGCAATGTGCGCAAAGTCGTACGGGAACAGCACCTGACCAGCGTCCATGACGCCATGCGTTTCCTGGAATGGCGCACGCCTGATGGCTGTGCCACCTGCCGCCCCGCCCTGAACTACTACGTGATGTCGACCTGGCCGGGCGAGGCGCGCGATGACAGCCAGTCCCGCCTGATCAACGAACGCGCCCACGCCAACATCCAGAACGACGGCACCTACTCTGTGGTGCCGCGCATGTGGGGCGGCGTCACCACCCCTGCGCAACTGCGCCGCATCGCCGACGTCGCGGACAAATACGAGGTGCCCATGGTCAAGGTCACCGGCGGGCAGCGCATCGACCTGCTGGGCATACGCAAGGACGACCTGCCCGCCGTCTGGAAAGACCTGGACATGCCCTCGGGCTATGCCTACGGCAAAAGCCTGCGCACCGTCAAAACCTGCGTGGGCAAAGAGTTCTGCCGCTTCGGCACGCAAGACTCCACCGGCATGGGCATCGCACTGGAAAAGGAACTGGCCGGCATGGGCAGCCCGCACAAGGTCAAGCTGGCGGTGTCGGGTTGCCCACGCAACTGCGCCGAGTCCGGCATCAAGGACATTGGCATCATTGCCGTGGACTCCGGCTGGGAACTGTATGTCGGCGGCAACGGCGGCATCAAGACCGAAGTCGCGCAGTTTTTCGTCAAGCTGCAGACACCTGCCGAAGTACTTGAATACTGCGGCGCCTTCTTGCAGCTTTACCGCGAAGAGGCCTTCTATCTGGAGCGCACCTGCCACTACCTGGACCGCGTCGGACTTGAACACGCCAAGACGCGCGTGGTCGGAGACGCCGCCAACCGCGCCGAGCTTTACGCAAGATTGAAGTTCGCACTGTCCTTCATCAAAGACCCCTGGGCCGAACGCGTGGCAGCAACGCCGCAGCGCCGGGAATTCGAGGCCCTGACCGTATGAGCCTGCCTGCCAATCCGGCCGGCGCCCTGGGCGCCGCCACACGACTGAACCGCGTCCGAGACAAGGAAACCCAATCATGAGCTCCACCTCCTCCCTGGAATGGACCGCCATCTGCCACATCGATGATATCCCTGCGCTGGGATCGCGCGTCGTGCGCCACGAAGGCCTTGATCCCATCGCCGTCTTCCGGGCGTCGGACGATCAAGTCTTCGCCGTCTTCAACCGCTGTCCGCACAAAGGCGGCCCCTTGTCCGACGGGCTCGTGCATGGTCATACCGTCACCTGCCCGTTGCACAACTGGAACATCAATCTGGAAGACGGCCAGGCCTGTGCACCTGACATCGGCTGCGTCCGTACCGTCGACGTACGCCTCACCGATGGCCATGTATTCCTTGCCTTGCCGAGCCAGGGATAAATCATGAACGGCAACTCCGCGCCCGCCCGTCCACCTGCGGAAACCGACGCCCAAGCAGCGCCGCAGTCCCTGGCCGGCCCGGTACTGCGCACCACGCAATCGATCTGCTGCTACTGCGGCACCGGATGCGGCGTACGCATACACAGCACCCGCCAGCATGTCCTGGCGGTCGACGGCGACGACAGCCATCCGTCCAGCCTGGGCAAGCTGTGCAGCAAAGGCCGTACTCTGGCCGCCACCGTGCGCCATGACCGCAGCCGCGTGCTGTCCGCACAGTGGCGCGCGGACAAGGCTGCGGCGCGCCATGACATCGCCCTGGCCGATGCCTACGACCTGGCAGCGGCCAGACTGGCCGAGACCATCGTCATGCATGGCCCCGACGCCGTCGGCTTTTATCTTTCGGGCCAGTTGCTCACCGAGGACTACGCCGTTTTCAACAAACTGGCGCGCGCACTGGTGGGCACCAACAATATCGACACCAATTCGCGGCTGTGCATGTCCAGCGCCGTCTCGGGCTACAAGCTGACGCTGGGCGCCGACGCACCGCCGGCCGCCTACGAAGACCTGGACCATGCCGACACTGTGCTGATCGCCGGCTCCAACACCGCATACGCGCATCCCGTGCTGTTCCGTCGGCTGGAAGCCGCCAAACTGCGCCGCCCCGAAATGAAAATCATCGTCGTGGACCCGCGCCGCACCGATACCGCCGAAATCGCCGACCTGCACCTGCCCATCCTGCCCGGCAGCGACGTGGCGCTGTTCCATGCCATGCTCAACGTGCTGGTCTGGGACGGCCTGGTCGACCTGGACTATATCGAGCGCCACACCACAGGCTTCGGGGCGCTCAAGCAGCGCATCCATGAATTCACCCCCGGCGCCACCCAGGATATCTGTGGCGTACCGGCCGCCGATATCATGCAGGCGGCCCGCTGGTTCGGGCAGGCGAACGCCGCGCTGTCGCTCTACACCATGGGTCTGAACCAGTCCAGCAGCGGCACCGCCAAGAACGCCGCCCTCATCCATCTGCACCTGGCCACCGGCCAGATCGGCAGGCCCGGCGCCGGCCCATTCTCGCTGACCGGCCAGCCCAATGCCATGGGCGGGCGCGAAGCCGGCGCAATGGCCACCCTGCTGCCCGGCCATCGCGATCCCGGCAATGCCGGCGACAGAGCCGCCGTGGCCGCCTTGTGGGGCGTAGACCAACTGCCCGAAACACCAGGAAAAACCGCTGTCGATCTCTTTGACGCTGTGCTGCAGGGACAGATCAAAGTGCTCTGGATCGCGGCCACCAATCCGGCCCAATCCATGCCCGATCAGGCCAAGGTACGCGCCGCACTGCAGAAGGCGGAACTGGTCATCGTGCAGGAAGCCTTCGACAATACCGAAACCCTGGCCTATGCCGACCTGGTCCTGCCTGCGGCCACCTGGCCCGAAAAAAACGGCACCGTGACCAACTCGGAACGACGCATCAGCCGCGTACGGGCCGCCATCAATCCGCCCGGCCACGCACGCCCTGATTGGGAACTGGTGTGCAACATCGCCCGCAGGCTGGCCGCGCACATCGCGCCGGACAAGGCCGCCCTGTTCAACTACCGCGACGAGTCCGAGGTCTTTGCAGAACATGTCCTCACCACCGCCGGGCGGGATCTGGACTACAGTGCGCTGAGCTACGACGTGCTCGAGCGCGACGGCCCGCAGCAATGGCCCTACACGCCTGCCCCCGGTCCGCGGCGGCCTTCCGTGCGCCTGTACGGGGACGGGCGCTTTGCCACCGCAGACGGGCGGGCCCGCTTCTTCGACACCGGCTATGTACCCGTTGCCGAAGGGGTCGCTGCGCAATACCCCCTGCGGCTGACCTCGGGTCGCATGCGCGACCAGTGGCACACCATGTCGCGCAGCGGCCTCGTGCCCTCACTGACGCGTCACGTCGATGAACCCTGCATCTATCTGCACCCTGCCGACATGCAACGCTACAACATAGGCGATGGCGCACTGGCCAGAATCCGCACGCGCCGGGGCAGCGTCATCCTGCCCGCAAGCGCCGACGATGCCTTGCGACCCGGTCATGCCTTCGTGCATATGCACTGGGGCAGCAGCTTTATCGCCGGCGATGGTGTCAATGCGCTGGCCAACAACGCACGCGACCCCATCTCGCAACAGCCCGAACTCAAGCACAGCGCTGCCGGCGTCGATGCGCTGCATTTCGCCTGGCATGCCCAGGCCTGGATACAGGGCAGCGCCCCCGCCTTGCGCAGCAAGCTGCTGCCCTGGCTACGCCGCTTTCCCTATGCCATGCTGATCCCCACGGCCATCGGCGGGGAAGGCGTGCGGCTGCGGCTGGCAGGACCCGCCCGCATTGCGCCCCAGCTATTGGACGAGCTGGTGCGCGACCTTGGGCTGGATGCGCCCGATCTCGCCTTCGACGATCCGGCGCGCGGCATTGTCCGCCGCCTGCGGCGAACCGACGACGCACTGCGGGCCTGGCTGCTGGCCGGCGACGTCAAGGCTGCCGATGCGCTGCTGCAATGGGCGGACACCGGCCGTGCGCCGGCCAATGCCAGCCAGGTACTCATGGGCCGTGGCGGCCCGACCGTGCGCGCCCGCGTCATCTGCACCTGCGCCAACGTGACCGACCAGGCCATCGAGCAGGCGCTGGGTCGCGGCCTGAGCCTGGACGGCCTGAAAGCCACACTGGAATGCGGCATCACCTGCGGCTCCTGCCTGCCCCAGCTTCGCCGCATAGTGGAACAACACAGCATCGCGGAGTCCCCGAACCATGCATGACGACACACCATCCCTCCCCTTGACCTGTCCACCGCATACCAGCGGCAGGTCGCCCGCCGGCAAAGTCTGGCTGATCGGCGCAGGCCCCGGCGACCCTGAGCTGCTCACCCTGAAAGCTTTGCGCGTCCTGCGCGAATGCACGCTCTGGCTGGTCGACGACCTGGTAGGCGACGGCGTGCTGGCGCTCGCCGCTGAAAGCACACGCATCATCAAAGTCGGCAAGCGCGGCGGCTGCAAGTCCACGCCCCAGGCGTTCATCCTGCGACTCATGGCCCGCTATGCCAGACAGGGCCATACCATCGCCCGCGTCAAAGGCGGCGATCCTTTTGTTTTTGGACGCGGCGGCGAAGAAATGGCCTGGCTCCGGACGCGGGGCATCGCCGTGGACAGCGTCAGCGGCATCACCGCAGGCCTGGCCGCAGGCAGCGCGCTGGGCCTTCCGCTCACCCACCGCGAAGTGGCCCGCGGCGTAGCCTTCGTCACCGCGCATACCGCCAACGGCGCGCGCCCCGACTGGCATGCTTTGGCGCAAAGCGGCCTGACCGTGGTCTGCTACATGGGCATGCGCCACCCCGATGCACTGACCGCAGAACTCCTGCAGGCAGGCTTTGCCCCCTCGCTGCCCGTCGCCATTGTGCAGCGCGTCTCCTGCCCCGACCAGCGCCATGCCGTCACCACCCTGGCGCAGCTGGCGGCCACGGCCCAAGCGCATGGCCTGGCCAGCCCCGCCGTCATTGTGATGGGCGAGGCAGTCGCGCATGCTGCCTGTACGGACATCACGGAAGCCTCTCACTATTGTTTCACGTCACCGCCCAAGGATGCTGCGCGTAAAGCGGTATGATGCCCAAGCATCACACCATTTGACGACAGATCCGCAAACCGGCCTCAATCGATTGAAATCTGGCCTTTCTGCACAACCTCAGCCCATTTGCCTATTTCTCGCGCCTGAAAATCGGCGAGCTCCTGCGGTGAACTGGCCACAATATCCACGCCGAGTCCACGCATACGCGCGACTACATCGGGCTGCTGGAAAATCTTGCGAATCGCTTCGTTTAGCTGGTCTCTAATGTGTACATCTAATCCAGCCGGCGCAAATATGGCCTGCCACGAAAGAACTTCATAGTTGGCCACGCCTGCCTCTTGCATAGTGGGAATATCAGGAAAGGCCTTCGCACGGCTTGACGACGTCACCGCCAAAGCACGTACCGCCCCGCTCTTTATCTGCGGACTGGCAACAATAAGGTTCTCCAGACTGAAGGGAACCTCACCCGCCATGACCGCCGTAAGCGCTGGCCCGGCCCCCTTATAAGGCACATGGAGCAACGCCAGCCCTTTCGTCTGGCCGAACAGTTCGGCCGATAGATGCTGCGACGTCCCTGCACCAGCCGAGGCAAAAGCCAAGGGCTCGGTGGATTGGCGCGCTGAATCAACCAGCTCCTCCACACTCTTGTAGGGAGTCTTGGGATTGACGATCAATACATTGGGGGTTGTCCCGACCAGACTGATGGGTGTGAAATCTTTCTGGGGATCAAACCCGATATTTTTGTACAGACTGGCATTGATCGAGTGCGTCGCGATCGATGCGCCGCCTATCGTATAGCCATCAGGAGCAGCCTGCGCAACCTGCAGCGTACCGATATTGTCAAAGGCATGCGTAAATCATGACGGGATCCGTGTAGTGCCCCTGATGACAGCGCGGACAGGTGTAACTACTCGTCGCGGCGACATCGGCATTTTCCCTTCCAGGCACTCCAGCAGTATCGAAACAGTAGCCCGGACCATTAGTTCCGAGTCCTGTTCGATGGTCGTTAGCTGATACCCTCCCCAGGATGCTTGGGGCACATTATCAAAACCGACCACCTGAACATCCTGCGGGACACTCAACCCCAGATCGTTGCGGATGGCGTCCAGTACAGCAAAAGCCATGTGATCATTGGCAACGAAGAGCGCATCCACTTTCTTTCTACCCGAAAGCAACGTGCAGACAGCCCGCTTGGCCGTATCAAAATCATATTCTCCAGAAACTCGGGCAACCAGCTTTTTGCCTTGGTTGTTTAACTCATCAATGAATCCTTTCTCGCGCTCCTGCGATGTCGAAGAGTCCTCAAGTCCACTGACGAAACCGATCTTCCGCGCACCAGCCTCTATCAACAAGCGAGCCGCCAGCCGCCCGCCCTCTACATTATCCGACTCCACGGTGTTCGCATCCATAACTGGGGCGACACGATTAAACAACACAACGGGAATGCCTACCGACTGGCAATGTGCTGCCAACCGCGAAGACATCATCGTGCTGGCGAGAACAATTCCATCCACCTGGTACTGCAAAATATCCAGCAGCAAGCCATCCATACCCTCATCGTCGGAATGTTGATCGCTGCTGATAAACAGCAGCACATGGTAGCCATGCACTTGCAGCAATTGCGACAAACGTTCGATGACCGTGGGGTAAAACTGATTATGCAAATAGGAAACCACAATTCCTATCATCCGAGACTTCTTGGTCGATAAGGTGCGCGCAATCGCATTGGGGCGATAGCCAATCTGTTTGGCTGCCTCCAGAACCCTGGCTCTGGTCGCCTTTCCAACGCTGGCACCTGGAGTAAAAGTGCGGCTGACCGCAGACGTGCTCACTCCTGCGAGCGCCGCCACATCCGCTAACGTTGCAGCACTCGACGCGGGTCCAGGTCTGGTGGAGTCATTCATTTTTCTTAAATCAAAGGATCTAGGCGAGACCTCAGTAGCGACCGGTCGATCTCCTCGATACGCCCACAGCCAAGCAAAGCCATATCCCGGTCCAGTTCACTGGCCAATATAGACAATACTCGACACACGCCGCGTTCTCCCGCAACCGCAGCCCCGTACAGTGTAGCGCGTCCCATAAACACCATGCATGCCCCCAGGGCCAGGGCCTTGAGTACATCTGTGCCTCGGCGAAAGCCACCATCTATCATGACAGGGAAACTGACGGGCACTGCCTCCACAATGCCCGGCAGTGCTTGCAAGGGCGCAATGGTTCCATCCAGTTGCCTGCCGCCATGATTGGACACGATGACGCCATCAACGCCCACGTTCACCGCTTTCATTGCATCCATCGGATGCATCACTCCCTTCAGCACGAGCTTTCCCTTCCACCGCCCTCTCAGCCAGGCCATATCATCCCAGCACAGCCTATCCCGACCCGTACGGAAGCCATGTGCGGGTTCCTGCGTGATAGGCGGGCCGATCTCCTCGTAAAGATTGGCGAATCTGGGTACTCCGCTGGCACGCAACGTTTTCAAAAATACGCCAACGCTCCAGCGCGGATGCAACACACCGTCGACAAAAAGCCTGGGTGTCACACGAAACGGTATTGTGAAGTCGAGCCGCGTGTTGTTTTCCCGATTGGCGGCAACGCATGTATCGATGGTAACAACGAGCGTTTCTATGCCCACTTTTTCCAGACGCTCAATTATGCGTTCCATGCGCCCACGATCACCGGGAAAATATGCCTGGTACCAATTCCCTGGCGCCTCTTCCTGAAGTCGCTCCATAGGAACACTGGACGAGCCGCTGATGATGAACGGCACCTGAGCCTTGCGGGCAGCACGCGCCAGATCAAGGTCGCATTCGTGGCGCACCAATCCCGCCAAACCAGTGGGCGCTAGGCCTATCGGCATGGCGTACTGACCACCCAGCACTGATGTGCCAAGCTTACGATCATCGACGACATTCAAACCTTTAGGCACAAACCCCACTCGCTCAAAGGCTTCATTATTTCCGCGCAACGACTGCTCATCCTCGGTGCCACCGCGCACGTACCCGTATACGCAACGCGGCAATCGCCTGCGCGCAAGGCGCTCGAAATCGGACACCGACAACAAGCGGTCCAGCTTAGTCATGACGAGATCGCGTCGTTATTGACGATCGCCCTCGCATTCACTACATCATTGAAATAATCAACTACGTTTTGCGCCGCCTCAAGCGACATCCGTCGCAACCCCCCGTCGGTCAAGGACGACACGTGAGGCGACAACACAACATTGTCGAACGCTGTCAAAGGATGCCCCACACTCAGGGGCTCCGTTTCGTAGACATCAAGCCCAGCACCGGCAAGATGACCGCTACCCAATGCAGATACCAGTGCGTGCTCGTCCACCACGCCTCCTCGCGAGGTATTGACCAGAACGGCGCCGCTTTTCATACGTCTTGGGTCTATCACTTTGCGTGTGGCCTCGTTCAAAGGCATATGCAGACTAACAAAATCAGCCGACGCGAGCGCAGCATCAAGGTCATCAAGCCGGTTTATGCGAGAATCCAGCGAATAGTCCTGCGACAGCAACGGATCGAACACGCTCACCTGCATATCAAAAGCCAGAAGACGCTGCGCGGTAGCCAGTCCAATCCTACCGGCTCCGACAATCAGCACATGCTTGCCTGAGAGCTCCAGCATGGGCATGTTCGCGTTCTTTGACCAACGGCCTTCGCGGACGTCTCGATCATAGGAAACAGTACGACGCGCCACTGCGATAAGCAATGAAACCGCATGTTCAGCAACCGCGGTAGCATTGGCCCCTACCGTAATGCTCAACGGTATGCGACGCTCATTCAGCGCCGACAAGTCAACGGCGTCATACCCCACTCCATGACGGGACACCATGCGCAGTTTCGATGCCGCAGCAACATGCGCACGAGTCAAGGGCTGAAAAAACAGAATGACCGCATCGGCGAGTGGCAGCTTTTCCATAAACGTCGCATCCGAGGCGTCTTCAAGCGCATCAACGGTGTAGCCAGGCTGGCTTTGCAACAGATCAATGCCATAACTGGAAATTCGCTTTGATATCAATACGTGTGGCATAGCGACTTCTCAATGGATATCAGGGTCTGGAATAGGTTCCGTACCCATCAGAAAATCAAAATCGCAGCCCTTATCGGCCTGCTGTATATGCGCCATCACAAGCTTGCCGTAGCCTCGGGGAAATCGCTCCGGTGGCACTTGCCATTTCGCTTTGCGTTCCGTGAGCACTTCGTCCGACAGCAGAACCTCAAGCTTTTTGCTGCCTGCGTCAAGACTGATGAGATCTCCGGTACGAATGAGCGCAAGCGGTCCGCCCACCCAGGCTTCAGGCGTGACATGAAGCACGCAGGTGCCATAGCTGGTGCCCGACATACGCGCATCAGATACTCGCACCATGTCTCGCACACCTTGCTTCAACAATTTGCGCGGGATTGGCATCATGCCCCATTCCGGCATACCGGGTCCGCCAAGCGGCCCGGCATTGCGCAGCACCAATACCGAATCCGCATCTACCTCAAGGTCGTCACGATCAATCAGATCCATCATATGGTCATAATTGTCGAAAACAACGGCCTTGCCGGTATGCTGCAGAAACTTCTGGTCCATCGCGCCCGTTTTGAGTACCGCGCCGTCAGGTGCAAGATTGCCCCGCAGTACGACCAACCCTCCGTCTGATCTGACAGGATTTTCGCGGCGACGAATCACGTCGTCATTCCATATTCTGGCGCCCTCGATATTCTCGCCCAACGTTTTCCCATTGCAGTTCAATGCATCCAGATGCAGCAGGTCACGGATCTCATTCAGCAAAGCAGGCAGGCCGCCCGCATAGTGAAAGTCTTCCATTAAATAGCGAGTTCCCACCGGCCGTATATTGGCGAGCACGGGCGTTTTCGCACTGAATGCATTGAAATCATCTATGCTCAGGTCGATTCCCGCGCGCCCTGCCATGGCGACCAGGTGTATGACGGCGTTGGTCGACCCGCCATTGGTCATAAGCGTGGTTGCTGCATTATCGAATGCTTTACGCGTGAGAATGTCACGAATCTTCAAGTCTTCCCACACCATCTCCACGATGCGTTTGCCGCAACGGGCAGCCATTCGCCCGTGCCCTGAGTCCGGAGCAGGAATAGAACTGGCGCCCGGCAAAGACACGCCCAGAGCCTCGCAGATGGTCGCCATGGTCGATGCGGTGCCCATCGTCATGCAGGTGCCCGGCGACCGTGCAATACTGGCCTCTACTTCCTGGTGCTCCGCCTCGGTGATATTTCCCATACGGCGCTCATCCCAGAACTTCCATTGGTCCGAGCCCGACCCCAGCGTCTCACCGCGCCACCGCGCAGTAAGCATGGGTCCTGCGGGAAGAAAGATTGTTGGAATGTTCATGCTGGTTGCGCCCATTACCAACGCAGGTGTTGTCTTGTCGCAACCGCCCAGCAGCACCACGCCGTCTATCGGGTAGGAACGCAACAATTCTTCCGTTTCCATCGCCAACAGATTGCGATACATCATGGTCGTCGGCTTCTGTATCGTCTCAGCCAGTGTGATGGCAGGCAACTCTACCGGAAAGCCACCTGCCTGCCACACGCCACGCTTAACGTTCTCGGCGCGAGCCCTAAGATGCGTGTGGCAGGGGTTGATTTCGGACCATGTATTCACAATGCCTATAACAGGCTTGCCAACGAAGTCCTCGCGATCCAGTTCCATTTGCATGGTTCGTGAACGATGGCCGAATGCCCGCAAGTCCTGCGCGCCATACCAGCGATGACTACGCAGGGTTTCCGGGGTTTTCTTGTGTTTTCTGTTGTCGCTCATGATTACTGTTTGAGGTCAAGGTTCGTGATGATATCGCCCCATTTCTTTTCATCATGGTGCAGACTTTCGACAACTTCTTCAGGGCCCGAAGTATGCAGACTGACGCCAAGTGCATCTGTCTTCTTGCGTAGGTCGGGATCCTTCCCCAGCTCCTGCATGGCAAGCGACAATTTACGCTGGATGTCTTCGGGAAGATCCTTGGGCGCCACCAATGCCATCCAGAACACAGCTTCGAAATCATTCAAGCCCCCAGCCTCATTCATAGTCGGCAGGTCCGGCAAAATCGCCAGGCGTTCGGTCGTCGTTACTGCGAGCCCTTTTGTACGACCCGCAGCAATCATTGGCGCCGCTTCGTTCGCCGCAGAGAACATCATCTGAATCTGGCCGCCCACCAGATCTTTCGAAGCCGGCGAACCTCCCTTATAGTGAGCGACGATCATATCCAGCCCGAACTTCTTCATGAAGTACTCTGCCGACAAGTGATTGATGGAACCCATGCCGGAGGTGCCAATGGCGTATTTCCCAGGATGGGCTTTGATCAGCGCAACCAAGTCCTTCAGATTGTCTACACCCAGGTCTTTATTGACTTGCAGGACAAAGGGCGAATACAGCAACATCGAGATCGGCGTGAAATCCTCGTACGGCTTGTAGCCGACCTCCGGCTGCAACAGTGGATTAAGCACAAGCGATACAGGCGCCGCATATAACGTATACCCGTCAGCTTTCTGATGCACCATCCAGTTGCTGGCAACGGTGGACGCGGCACCGGGCCGATTTTCCACAACAATATTGCCGCCAATTTTCTTTGAAAGCGCATCGGCGATGGTACGAGCCGAAACGTCGCTCATCCCCCCTGCGGGATACGGCATTACCAGCTTGATTGGCCCGGACGGGTACTGGTCTGCTGCGCTGGCCATCATGCTCGATAGGCCTATAACCGTCGCGCCCAGAAACTTCGCAAAAATGCTGAAATGTGATTTATTCATTTTGTTGTCTCCTTGTTCGGAAATGAATGGTGCACCTGGCACCTGGTCTTCTTGTAATCAGTGGATGTCATCTGCCTCGGCCATGGCACGCTTGAGATCTTCAACTGAAAACCCCGGCCGCTTTGACGAATCAATCAATGGCCGCTCCTTGCGAGTGATCACGTCAATTCCTTGGGGAAGTCCCGCCAACCCTTCAGGAGGGATGACCACTGCCCCGTGCATGTCTGCGTGTATAAGATCGCCGTCATTTATCGTCAGGCCACGAATCTGGACGGGCTTGCCTATTGTCATGACCTGAGCAAATCCGTGGCTGGGGGAAATCGTGCCAGCCAATATCTGGAAGCCTTCGGCCAACATACCGAAATCCCTCATTGCGCCGTTTGTGAGTACACCTTTTACGCCCAGACCTTTGAGCACATTGCTGTGCACTTCACCCCAAAAGGCGCCCAGCCCGGGCTCGTCGTCAATATCTTCCATAACACACACAGTAGGAACACCCTTGCCCTCTATGTGTTCGTACCACGCGATACGACGAGCCTTGATATCCTCCAGTGAGTCGGTGTACGGATGTGCCGTTTTCAGCGTAGCGGTCCTCGCGAAGCCTAAAACGGGCTTCATCGCCGGATGCGCGGCATGGAATGCGCCTCGCGTGAAACCTTTGTTGGTTCGAGTGCCGGTTGCAACTTCAAGCGCATTGCAAATGGTCGGCGTGTCGACCGACGTCAGTATTTCAATCAGTTCAGGGGTAAGCAGATCAGGCGTGATGTGCGTCATGTTTTATGTTCTCCGTTATGGATATTTTCTTTTTTGCTAATAGCCGGGGCGTTGCCGACCTAGGCGGCAGTCCAGCCGCCATCGACCATGAGCGCCGAACCGGTGACCATTGCCGAAGCATCGCTGGCCAGAAAAACGATCGCGCCCATGATGTCTTCAAGCCTTCCGAGCCTGCCCAGGGCAATCTTGGAGCCTACATATTCCTGAAACTCCGGCTCGCTAAACATGTCCCGGGTCATATCCGTTTCGATGAAGGTTGGGCACAGCGTATTGACACGGATTGACTCGACACCTAGCTCCAAAGCCAGCGCCTTGGTGAAGCCCTCTAGCGCGTGCTTTGTTGCACAGTAAACAGTACGTTTGGGACCTCCCACATGTCCCATTTGGGATGACATATTGATGATGCTTCCACGAATATTGCTTTCACGCATTATTCGAGTGGCCTCTTGCGCGACGTAAAACGCGGCCTTGATATTCAGATCTATAACGTCGTCAAGATCCTCATCGCTCATGTCAGATAGCAAAGAAGGACGGTTCGTGCCTGCGTTGTTCACTACAACGTGAAACGGGCCGTAGCTGTGCATGCCTCGCCGTACCGCTGACGCATCCGTGACGTCCAGCGGCCATATCGAAGTAAGCGCTTCGGGATGGGTTTCCAGAATTTCACGCTGAGCCGCCATCAATTCATTCTCGTTTCGTGCCGCAAGCACCACATGCGCACCGGCCTCCGCCAGTGCATATGCTGCAGCCAGACCTATGCCTCGGCTCGCCCCCGTAACCAATGCTTTTCTGCCATCCAACCGAAAACTGGGTGTTCGCATTGTGCTGCCTCCTCGTTGCAAATTTCGGCTCAAGCGGCCTTTGGAGGAACAGGCTGATACCAAGGTAAATCAGGCTGATCACCGTAGCGGCGGACACGCAGATTGGCCTGCTCTCCATGGCCCGAGAAGTTTTCCATGTGACAAAGCCTCGACCCGTACTCCCCGATCAGCGCCGACGCTTCATTGGTGGTAACACGCTGGTATGTGCAGGTCTTGATGAACTTCCCAACCCATAGGCCGCCGGTGTACCGGGCGCTGCGTTTAGTAGGCAAGGTATGATTTGTGCCGATAACCTTGTCGCCGTACGATACGTTCGTGCGAGGCCCAAGGAACAGTGCTCCGTAGTTCGTCAAGCCATTGAGAAACACCTCTGGCTCTTCAGTCAAAACCTGCACGTGCTCATAAGCCAATTCGTCTGCTTTCTCTAGCATCTCCTCCTCCGTGTCGCAGAGGATTACCTGCCCATAGTCAGCCCAGGAAACTCGCGCAATGTCGGCCGTAGGAAGAATGTTGAGCTGCCGCTCGATTTCATTCAGCGTCTCTCTCGCAAGGTTTTCGTCGGTCGTCAGCAGTACTGAAGGAGAGGTGGGCCCATGCTCGGCCTGGCCCAGCAAATCCACTGCACACATTTCGGCATCTGCAGTGCTGTCCGCGATCACCAAAGTCTCAGTTGGGCCGGCAAACAGGTCTATTCCGACTCGACCAAACAACTGGCGCTTGGCCTCTGCTACAAACATGTTGCCGGGTCCAACCAGCATATCTACCGAATCGACAGACTGCGTACCCAGTGCCATGGCTCCAATCGCCTGCACGCCACCCAAAACCAGAATTTCATGTGCACCGGCGAAGTGCATGGCCGCGACAATGGCCGGGTGCGGCGCCCCCTGAAATGGGGGGGCTGTGGACACGATGCGTTTTACACCGGCGACATGTGCCGTCAGAACGCTCATATGGGCAGAGGCAATCATTGGGTACTTTCCGCCGGGCACGTAACATCCCACAGCATTGACCGGAATGTGCTTATGCCCCAACACCACCCCGGGCAGGGTTTCAACTTCCACATCCTTCATGGACTCTCGCTGAATGGCGGCAAATCGCCCAATCTGGGTCTGAGCAAATTTGATATCCGATATTTCCTGAGGCGAGAGCTGCCCAATCGCTTGCTCAATCTGTGCCTGGCTCAGATGAAATTCATCTGGCCCCCAGCCATCGAACTTCAGAGATAATTCTCTTACGGCATCGTCTCCCCGGCGGTCGATGTCCGCCAAGATGGTTTCCACTGTCGCGCGAACCTTGGCATCTGCCTCGGCAATCGCCGCGTCGTCTTTTCCCCTTTTCAGGTAACGGATAGTCATCCCTCATTCCTCTAACGCTGATTGCAAGCGCTTGCAAATCGATGCAAGTCTGTTGGTATTTCGTATTCACTATAAATGCTTTTGCAAGCGCTTGCAATAACATCAAGGCGCTGAATACCTGGGGTTAACCCGAGTCAGCATCGCTTCGCCATGCCACGCTAGAATAAACACCATGAAACGCTGCCACTGGTGCTCCGACGACCCGCTCTACATGGCCTACCACGATCAGGAATGGGGCGTGCCCTCGCGCGACCCGGCCCATCTGTTCGAAATGCTCCTGCTCGAAGGCTTCCAGGCCGGCCTGTCCTGGATTACCGTGCTGCGCAAACGGCCGCGCTATCGCGAAGTGCTGTTCGGCTTCGATCCCAACGCGCTTGCCGCAATGGAAGATACCTACATCCACGACGTACTGATGCATGACGCCGGCATCATTCGCAACCGGCTCAAGCTCAAGGCCGCACGCCAGAACGCGCAAGCCTGGCTGCGGCAGGACGACCCCGTGTCCCTGGTTTGGTCCTTCGTCGGCGGAAAGCCCCTCATCCATCACTATGCGCGGCACGAGGATATTCCTCTGGTCACGCCCGAGGCCGAAGCCATGAGCCGCGCGCTCAAGAAAGCCGGATTCACCTTTGTGGGGCCAACCATCTGCCAGTCCTACCTGCAGGCCATCGGTGCCATCATGGACCACACGACAGACTGCTTCCGTTACCCACAACTGGCCTGACAGCCGCTGCTCACCAGGAGCCTACCCATGTCCCATCTAGCCGCGGTTGCCGATGCCATTACTTCCCGCAGAAGCGTGCGGGGCTTCCTGCCCCGCGATGTCGACCGCGAACTGATCATGCGCATTCTGCGGATTGCCGCCAGTGCGCCCAGCGGCAGCAACATACAGCCATGGAAGGTACACGTCGTGCAGGGCGCCATGCGCGATGAGCTGTCCCGCCGCCTGGTGGCGGCGCATCAGGACGGCACGCCCTCGCAGCGCGAGTATGAATACTATCCCGTCCAGTGGCGCAGCCCCTACCTGGAACGCCGCCGCGCAACAGGCTGGGGGCTTTACAGCACACTGGGCATAGAAAAGGGCGACCGGCAGGCCAGCTCCCTGCAGCACCGTCGCAATTTCGAGTTCTTCGACGCGCCCGTAGTGTTTCTCTTTTCCATAGACGCTGACCTCGAAAAAGGCAGCTGGCTGGACTACGGCATGTTCCTGCAGAACATCATGGTCGCTGCACGCGGCTTCGGCCTGCACACCTGCCCGCAGGCAGCACTCGCCAACTACCCCGCCATCGTCAAGACACTGCTGGACATCCCCGAGGACCAGACCGTCATCTGCGGCATCTCCATGGGCTACGAAGACCCCGACTGCATCGCCAACCGATTTCAGCCCGAACGCATGCCGCTCAGCGAATTCGTGACTTTTCACGACAGCTGACGACTCCGGATGTCTCCATCCCTATAGCAAGCCGCATGCTCATAGCCTCGCAAGGCGTAACGCACTCAGCGGTAATCAACATGTAGCCGGCAACTATGCAGGTCCGGGCGCACAAGGCGCCCGAAAACCACGGCGACTCAGCGCTTGCGCCGGACAGCTTCACCCAGATTCATCATGAGTCGGTTGGCCCACGCGAAAATCGATGTTGCATTCAGAAGGTCCAGAATTTCTCCGTCATCCAGACCGGCCTGCCTGAGCGCCAGCATGTCCTGCGGACCAACACTATCCGGAGATTCAGTAATGCGGATGGCGAACTGCACAATCGCCTCTTCCCTGTCATCAGCGCCAGCGGTATAGGGATTGTCGAAAACCTGAGCCACCGTATCGGCCCGCTTGGCCATCTGCTCGAAGCGCTGGGCATGAACAGAACAACAGTAGACGCAACCGTTGATACGCGACACCGTCAGTGCACCCAGCTCGCGGTCTGCGCGCGAAAGGCCGCCAGGCGCGTACATGATGGCATTGTAGGCATCGGAGCGTTGCCGAAGGATGGCGGGCTGATGCGCAAGCACCAGATAATAGTCCGAAGATTTGGCCTGTGGATGGCTCAGTTCGAGCACCTCGATCTGTTCAGGCGTGGCGGTATTGCAATCAACAACGTCCAGCCAGGCCTTCCAGTCCAACACTTCATTGGTGAATCCATTGCATGCTATCGGGGTGGTCATATCGACTCCATTGCTTTCAGGGCGCGCAAGCCGGCCGCCACCCGTATCTGATACGAAAGAAAGGCGATAAGCTGCGCCAGCGTGACAATATCAGCAGTTGCGATTCCCGCAGACTGCATGGGCGCAAGCGCCTTCTGGTCCCCCTCAACGGGCTTGAGTATCAGCTTACGGGTGAAGTCCAGCATCGCCATCAGGCGTGGCGACTGAAGCGTCTCGATTTTTCCGGTGTCGACCGCGGCCAACGCTGCAGCGTCGGGCGCCTGGTCTGCGAGTACCCCGCGATAATGGGACTCCAGCGCCTCCACTCTGGACAAGCGGCAGGCATATACAGCCACCAGTAGTCGCTCTCCTATGGCCAGGCCCTGGGCTGACGGGTCGAAGAAGAGGTCATAGCTCTTCTGCATTGCTTCGGAAACTTTGGCCCGGGCATGACGCGTGGCGTACAGCGGATCGGACGGCGTCAACTCCACCACCGCGTCCATGACGTCATACGCTCCCGTACCGGTCGGCCCCGGCCTCAGTTGGGCTTGATTCTTGGTCTCCACTTCATCTCCTTCATAAGGGTAAAACAATACCGGTGCAGGGGAGTCAGGCAGCCGGCGTCCATTCATCGCCAAATACCTCAGGCTCATCAAAAGCCTGCAGCGCTTCAAAGTGCCGCTCAATGTTCTCCCCGAACAACAGGCTGGCTATTCCTCTAGACAATCGCTGCGCTCCATCGCTGACAGCCGGTATATCGCCCGACACTGTTCCATGCGAGAGGGCTGCCGGATAACAAAGGCAATGAATGCGAGACAGCCCCGGCATGGTGTGTCCTGGCTTCTCCTGAAACTCAAAGGTCGGGCCGAGATCCGGCGAACCGGCAAGCTCCCTGTCCTCTTCGCCAACGGCCGGGCGGTAGCGATCGCCCCACAGCCGCACATGCGGCGCGATGGTTGCATACTCCGGTCGCGCGTACCAGTCGACAAAGAATCCGGTGGACAGGATCAGGAAATCCACATCGAATGTTCTGCGCGGTGTTTCCACCTGCAGATAATCCTCGCACTCGCGCACAGCCTGGACCGGCGTACCGAGATTGAAGGCGACATTGTCATGGCGCGACACCCTGAGCACGCTGCCGCGCGGCGGCGGCACCTGCTGTACATTGATGTAGTGGCGTATCCGCCATTTCCAGTCATCAGACAGATGCTGGTAGCCGTGCGTGAACCCTGCACTACCTGCGCCCTTGCCCTTATTCACGCGCGGCAGATCGGAACGACGTATCAACAAGTCCACACGGGCCGCGCCGTTTTCCAAGGCCGTGGCGGCAGAATCCATCGCAGACGCGCCCGCCCCCACGACACCCACCCGCAGACCGCGCAAACTGGCGTAATCCATGACGTCCGAAGAGTGCGCCCAGAACCTGCGCGCAACGGGTTTCATGAAATCTGGAACATACGCACCGCCCAATCCTGCGCGGCCTGTCGCCAGGACAAGCCGGCGGGCATAAACGCGGCTGTGATTTCCTTGTGCACAAATGTGCAACTCGACATAGCGCTCATGCGGAACGATGTCCTCCACGCGATGCTCGTTCAGCAGTTCGATGTTGAGCACGCGACGATACCAGCGCAGATAATCCATCCACTGCAGCCTGGGAATTTTGTCCAGCTGCTCCCACGCGTCCAGACCAAACTGTGCTTCAAACCATGCACGAAATGTCAACGCCGGCAAGCCCAGGGCCGGTCCTGTGAGCTGCTTGGGAGATCGCAAGGTCTCCATCCTGGCCGTGGTGGCCCAGGGCCCCTCGAATCCTTCAGGCGCACTGTCGAAAATGCGCACCCGCATGCCAAGATGCGTCATGCTCGCGGCCGCCGCCAGCCCCGCCATGCCCCCACCGATGATGGCCACATCAAGCAGGTCCTGGCCTTGTACCTGATCGCGGGGAACCCAGGGCTTGCTCGGCAGGTCCAGCCACGCGATATCCTGCGCCAGCCTTTCCTCCAGCTTGCGCAGACCCATGGCATCAGCGGGATATGCCGACATATCGCTCACCGCAGGATCAACGTCCGGCGCTCCTGTGCGCGCGAGGGTCTCGTAACTTGAATTATTGTCTGTGCAACGCATTTTCTCTCACACTGATTGATTGTCTTTGTTTGAGGCCTCGTCGCGGCATGCTGCCGGAAAGCATGTTCCCGGCCCAGGGCGTTGAACGATGACTCAGGCAATGGCTTTGTCTTTGACAAACATCTGGTTCTGGTATCTCATTGACGCTAGTCTTTCACGCCTAATACGCAGCAACAAGCGGGTAATCCAAAACAAAACCTTCGTCTGAGACAACAGCTCATGCACTACGACCTTACCGACCTGAAACTTTTCGCCGCCATCGCCGACGCCGGCAATGTCTCACGCGGTGGCGCCGCCTGTTTTCTTGCACCCTCTTCCGCCAGCCTGCGCATCAAGCAGCTGGAGGAGACCCTGGGCACCCAGCTTTTCACGCGCGAAGCACGCGGCGTATCGCTGACGCGGGCCGGGCAGGTCATGCTGGAGCATTGCCGACGTTGCCTGGCCGGACTGGAGCAGATGCATGCCGACCTGGCGCCCTATGCCAATGGCATCAAGGCGCAGGTCACGCTGTTTGCCAGCAGCAGTGCACTCGCCTCTTTCGTCCCCCAGGATCTCCAGAGCTTTCTCGTCCAGTTCCCAGAAGTACGCGTCACTGTTGAAGAGCGCCTGAGCCATGAAACCATCGCCGCCGTCGTCAATGGACGGGCCGACATTGGTATAGTCACCTGGAACGATACCAATCCGGCGCTGTCCTTCATGCCCTATCGTCAGAATGAACTCATGGTCGTCGTGCATCCTGATGATCCTCTGGCCCAACAGGACAAAATCACCTTCGCCGAATGCCTGCAACGACCCTTCATTTCCATGAACAGCAGCGCCGCTATCCACACCTATCTCATGAATCAGGCCGCCGCCATGCGGTTGCAGCTTGATGTCCGCATCCAGGTAAGCAGCTTCGCATCCGTCCTTTCCCTGATCAGGGCTGGCGCGGGCATAGGCCTCGTCCCCAGGCCCGTGCTCCAGTCGCTCAATGCCGAGGGGGTCTGTGTTCTACCGCTCGACGAAACCTGGGCCATACGTCCGCTCACTATCTGCATCCGTGAAGCACATGAAGCCGCCACGCCGTATCTAAACTCGCTGCTGAACTGTTTCCTCACTGCATCGGGCCACGCCCCCCGACCCAATTCACACTGACCGATGCCTGGCATACCCGTCGACGGCGCGCGCCAGGAATGCCTTGATCTGCTGCCAGGATTTTTCATTCGACTGTGCATTCGCCTGCGGTGTGCCTCCGCCCGTGAACATTCTGCCGGTTACCGGATGCCTGTGATCGATCTGCGTCGTAGGGATATAGGGAAAAACAATGGCATGCCCACCGTCCGGCGTGTCCACCCACTGCACTTCGTAGGGGTGCGCATGCAGTGCGTCAACTACCATCTTGCTGTACAAGCTGGACGGCCACGCAGCGTCATCGGTGCCCGAAAGGAGAATCACCGGCGCGCGACAATTTTCAATGGGTATACGGGCCCGCGCGACCGCCACCGTGTCCTGCAGTGCAGTCTGCAATGCTTCAGCATGGCGCCCGCCCGCATCAAAAGACGCCCAGCTGGCGGTGCGATTGTCATCCCATAGATGGCGTATCGGTTTCCCCTCCAACAGCCAGGCCGGACCATTACGTCCCACTGCGGGATCGCAAGCGTTTTGCCCGCCATGGACCACCGCGCCGGGAACGTATGCGATTACGGCCGACACGTCGTCGGGATAGGTCGCGGCCAGCAGTAAAACCAACTCCCCGCCTCTGGACTGACCATTGATTGCGACGAATCCGTCACGTGGATGCAGCGTGGAGCGAATCCAGTCCAGACCGGTCTTGAAGTATTCCAGCGGTGTATTGGAAATGTAGTCCGACAGTCCCGGCGCCTTAAAATAGGCCAATGCGAAGGCAAGATAACCGTGCGATGCGTATAGCGCAGCCCTGGGCTCGTTGATGCCGCCTCCCGAGCCGTTCAGAATCATCACCGCCGGGTGTGGGCCCGGTGTGGCGGGACGAAACAGCGTACCAACCAACCCTTGGGTACGAATTTCTTCGCGCACAACACCCGGCGCGGCAAACCGTTGGGTCAATACCGCGTCAAGGTGCACGTCCCCCACCTCGACCTGGACCTTCGTCTCCACCGCCCGCAACAGATCATCCGGGTAAACCTCGTGAACATTCTTATTTTCCGGGCGCTGCGACCAAATGAGCCCCATACCCGACACGCCGGCATAATCGCCCGACAGCGGCGCCTGCGCCTGCAAGTCAACAACACCGTGGGCATCGGCCTGGAATACCGCCTGACTGCGCCAGATCTCTCCATGCGCCCGGCGAGTCTGGGTGCGGATGACGACAGACGCCCCCGGTACCGCGCCCTCCACGCGGATGCGCCGCGCCACATCCACCAGATCGTCCGGCGGGTCAATGCTCAGTCGTGGCGCAGTTGCGGCATGAGATATCGTCATCACACTGCGCCTATTTCGCGTCCGCAATCTTGGTAACCATCATGGCCACCGTGCGGTCGCTGGTCCATGGCACAACCTTCAGGCCTTTCTTGGCAGCCCAGATATTCTTGTAATGGAACAAGGGCAGGACGCCGACATCATCTCGCACCGCCACAGCCGCGTCACGCAGAATTGCTTCGCGCTTTGCATCGTCGAACTCCACCGTTGCCTGGCTCAGGTAATCATCAACCTTCGCACTGCTGTAATGGCCCCAGTTCGATGCGCCAAGACCTTTTTCGGGCGACACCGTAGCCAGAATATTGACCAGCGCATAACTGGCTTCGCCTGTGCCATTGCCCCAGGCAATCATGCTCATTGCATACTCATTCTTGCGCGCCTGACCGGCATAGACAGCCCATGGCACCACCTCCACCTTGGTCTTGATGCCTATCCGCGCCCAGAACTGCGCCACGGCCTGCGCCGTTTCGGGCGCCAATGGATAACGGTCCGAGGGCACATGAATCGTCAGCTTGAAGCCGTCCGGAAAGCCGGCTTCTTTCAGCAGCTCCTTGGACTTGGCTGGGTCATAGGGAATATTCTTGAGCTCGGGGTTGTAGCCTATGCTTTTGGCGGGCATCCACTGATTGGCCACCGTCACCGTATCCTGCATGATGCGGTTGGCAATGGCATCGCGATTAATGGCGAGCGAAAGGGCTTTTCGCACTCTTACATCAAGCAAAGGATTTTCCGGCAGCTCTTTGCCGCTGTTGTCCGTCAAATACTGATTAGGGCCTTTGCGAAACGACGGTTGCAAAAGCATGACCCGCAATCCGTTATAAGCGTAGACCGACACATCCGGGGATTTCTTCAGCCGCTCCAGGTCGGAAACCGACACCTTGTCGATGACGTCCACGTCGCCCGACAGCAGTGCTGCCGTACGGGACGCAGGGTTACTGATAAAACGGTAGTTGACCTTCTCCCAGGGCTGCGGTCCGCCGTAGTAGTCGTCATTGCGCACCATCACCACCTTGTCGCCCGGCGTGTACGAAACCAGTTTGTAGGGCCCGGTGCCCACCAGCGCCTTGCCGCTGCTGTAATCCTCCGACGTCGCATCCTTGCCCACATGCTCGCTCACGATATGCACGGACGACATGTTCAGCGGCAGGTTGGGCGTGGGCTCTTTGGTCTTGATGATGAGGGTGTGCTCATCCTTTTTCTCCGCCGACTCCACCATTCTCACAAAGCCGGCGAATGTGGCAACGGAACCCGGCACATGGCCCACGCGCTTGAGCGAAAACAGAATGTCCTCGATCTTCAACGGCGTGCCGTCCGACCATTTCACGTCCGGGCGTATCTTGAACTCCCAGGTTTTTTCGTCCAGCGCTTTCCAGCTTGTCGCCAGATCAGGGCGCAGGCCGCCCTCTCCATTCTGGGTCAACAAATTGAAGAAATGCAGATCGGCTGAACGGTCGCCTGCAAAATTGTTCAGCTGAGGGTCCAGCGAAGACAGCGGGTCGGCAAAGCCAATGCTCAGGTCTTCAGCATGGGCCGCCGACGCAACAGCCATCAGTCCGGCAACAAGGGTACAGATCAATTTTTTTTGCATGATACGTCTCCGTTTTGTTTTATCTAATCGACTAGTTGCCATCGTTCAGATGGCAGGCACTAAGATGCCCCGCATCCACTTCACGCAACACCGGGACTTCCGTCCTGCAACGTGACATGACATGCGGGCACCTCGGGTGAAAATGACAGCCCGATGGCGGCGCCAGGGGACTTGGAATTTCTCCCTTGATGGCGGCGTAACGCTTTTGACGCACATTAATACGGGGCACTTCGTTGAGCAGCGCCTGTGTGTACGGATGGTTCGGCCGTTGGAATATCTCGCGCACAGATGCGGTTTCGACCACACGCCCCAAATACATGACGACCACCCTGTCGGACAGATGCTCCACGACGCCGAGGTCATGGCTGATGAAAAGATAAGTCAGGTTCAGTTCTTCACGCAGATCCATGAACAGATTGAGCACCTGAGCCTGGATCGAAACATCGAGCGCTGCCACCGCTTCATCACAGACCAGCATTTCCGGCTTGACGGCCAGGGCGCGCGCGATACCGATGCGTTGTCGCTGCCCGCCGCTGAACTGGTGGGGATAGCGGCCACGCAAGGAAGGATCCAGGCCTGCGCGCTCAAGCTGGGTGCATACGTATGCATCCAACTCCCGGGCCGGCACAATGCGGTGTATACCCGCCGCCTCGCCCACGATGTCCATAACGCGACGCCGGGGATTCAGGCTTGCATAAGGATCCTGGAAAATCATCTGCACGCGCAGCCGCATCCGGATCGCGTCCTGCCCGCTCATCTGCGCCACCGGCACGCCGTCTATACTCAGGCGGCCTTCAGTAGGTCGAAGCAGGCCTGCGGCAATGCGGCCAAGCGTAGATTTTCCACAACCCGACTCGCCCACCAAACCGACGACTTCACCTGGGTAGACCGCCAGATCCACACCATCGACGGCATGCGTGATCGACGGCTTGCTGCTCAGCCCCATGCGCTCAAGTGTTCGGTCGACCAGTCCCTGTGACTGCTCACCAAAACGATGACTAACGCCGTGCAGGTCCAGCAAAGGAGAGGAAGGATTCATGCCGCTACCACTTCTTCAATCGGATGAAAGCAGCGAACATGATGCGTCCCTCTGGTCGCCGTCATTTCGGGCAGTTGCTCGCACGCGGCCGTTGCCCGCGAACACCGTTGCGCAAATGCGCAGCGATCTGGCAAATTCACAAGGCTGGGGGTCATCCCCGGTATCTGACGCAGCCGTTTGCCATGCGCGTTGCTACTGGGCAGACTATCAAGCAAACCGCGCGTATAAGGATGCAAAGGCTGGTCCAGCACATCGGTGACGGACCCCTGCTCGACAATACGCCCCGCATACATCACGGCAACGTCATCGGCCAGCCCGGCAACCACAGACAGATCATGCGTGATCCAGACCAGCGAGGTGCCATAGCGTTGCGTCAAATTCTGGACTTCAGAAAGTATCTGTCCCTGGATGGTCACATCTAGGGCCGTCGTAGGCTCGTCCGCCACAATCAGCTCCGGCCTGTGCAGCATCGCAATGGCGATGGCGATGCGCTGGCGCATGCCGCCCGACAATTGATGCGGATACGCCATCAAGCGCTCTTCGGGGCTGGCAATGCCCATCAGTCCCAGCGTATCGCGGGCCAGCTCGCGCGCCTGAGCCCGGCTCATTTTCTGGTGGGCCAGCACGGTTTCCATCATCTGCACGTCGACCCGCAGCACGGGATTGAGCGTCATCATCGGATCCTGAAAAATCATGGCGATGCGATTGCCGCGGAGTTGCCTGAAAGCACGCTCGGACAGACGGTTAAGGTCTTGCCCCTTGAACAGGATTTCGCCGCCCACGATGCGGCCAGGCTTGTCGACCAGGCCCATGATGGAAAATCCCGTCACAGATTTGCCCGAGCCGGACTCACCGACCAGGCCGAGGATTTTCCCCCGCTCCAGCCTGAGCGACACATCATCAACAGCCGCAACAACACCGGCGCGCGTAAAGAAATGCGTACGCAATCCGCGCACATCCAGCAGAATATCCTTGCTCATTTCTGCAACCTCGGATTAAAGATATCCCGCAAGCGATCCCCAACCAGATTCAGGCTGACAATCGTAATCAAGAGCGCAATACCGGGATAAAAACTGATCCAGTACTGTCCCGAAAGCATGTACTGATATCCGTTGGAAATGAGCAGTCCCAGAGAGGGTTCTGTGACGGGCACGCCCAGGCCAAGAAAGCTCAGCGTCGCTTCCAGCGTAATCGCGCGCGCGATCTGCAATGTGCCGATCACGATCAGCGGAGGCAGACAGTTGGGAAGAATATGCTTGAGGACAATACGCCATTGCGGTACCGCAAGACAACGCGCGGCTTCAACATAGTCGCGCTGTCGTTCAACCAGCGCCTGCCCTCTTGCCGTACGCGCGTAATATGCCCATTCCATGATGACCAGCGTAAGAATCACGTTGCCTATACTTTTCCCCAGATAGGCCAGGATCATCATGGCCACCAGAATAGAAGGAAACGAAAGCAACAGATCAACAAGACGCATGATCAACGCATCGGTCTTGCCGCCGAAATAGGCGGCCACCAGACCCAGTACCGTTCCCAGTATGCCCGCAGCGACAGCCGAACCCACACCGACCATCAGGCTGATCCGCAAGCCATATAGCACCGCCGAAAACAGATCGCGTCCCTGACCATCCGTCCCCAGCAAGTAAGTGAAGCCCCCCATCTCGCTGGGGGTGCCTGGCGCCAACCTCGCATCCAGAATGCTGATCTGCATCAGATCATAGGGATTCTGCGACGCAATCCATGGCGCGAAGATGGCGGCGGCTATGAGCAGCAGTGACACCGTCAGCCCGAGCACCGCGCTCTTGGACGCGAAGAAATCGTGTCTGAACTGCGCCCAGTTCGATTCAAGTCTGAACGGCTTGGCGACGGGCGCTACCTGAGTCGATGCTGTCATGCGGGTCTCCCCAGGCGCACACGCGGATCAAGCAGTCGATACAGAATGTCCACGATAAGATTGAGCGTAATGAACAGACAGACGATGACGATGAGATAGCCCACGATCACAGGCCTGTCCAGCGAGTTGATACTGTCGAGTATCAGCTTTCCAGCACCCGGCCACGAAAATATGGTTTCGGTAACAACCGCGAACGCAATCGTCGAGCCCAGCTCCAGACCCAACACCGTCACCAGCGGAATCAGAATATTGCGCAGCACATGCACGCCGACAATGCGGGCGGGTGACAGGCCTTTTGCACGGGCAAACTTGATGTAATCGAGCGGCAGAACCTCCCGTACGCCCGCGCTGGTCAGTCGGATCACCAGCGACAGCTTGAACAGAGACAGATTAAGCGCCGGCAGGAACATATGCTTGAGCCCGTCCCAGGTCAGGAAAGACCATTGAACGCCAAGCACCTCGACGGTCTGTCCTCGCCCGCTGGCAGGAAGCCAGCCCAGCAATACGCTGAACGCCATAATCAGCATCAACCCGACCCAGAAGGTGGGCAGGGAAAATCCCAGTATGCTGCCAGCCATCACTGCTTTTGACAGAGGTGCGTCAGGTTTCAGACCCACAATCAGTCCCGCCGGCACCCCGATCACCACCGCGATCACCATAGCGGCAAGGGCCAGCTCCAGCGTTGCCGGCATACGCTGAAGAATGAGTTGAATAGCCGGTACGTTATAGACGAAACTTTTGCCCAGATCTCCATGCAGGGCGCCGCCCAGAAAGGAAAGATACTGTCGCCACAGGGGCTGGTCCAAACCCAGTTGGGCGATGATGCGCGCACGATCCACCTGGTCCACATCCTGTCCTACAAGAATGTCCACGGGATCACCAATGGCGTGTATGCCGATAAACACTATCAGTGTCATGAGAAGGATCACGACCATTGATTGCGCAAGGCGCTTGGAAAGCCACTCTATCATCGCGGCCCACCGACGCGCCCAATACATGACGCTGGAGGTAGCATGTCTATTCCTCGTCTCACTCTCGTTATTGCGGATCGCCCGTGCACATATTGGGCGCCTGTTCCCGGAAAGTGTGCAATGAAGGCGCCGCAAGGGGCAAGTTGCTTATTGCATAACTAGCGTTCGTGTATCACGAAGGGTCGCCCAATGACACTTTGTCAGCGAATTTGTGCTGATCCAGCGGGAGAGGCATTGTACTGATTCAAACCCCTGTGCCAACGTGTCGGCGCATCAACGGCACGAAAAATGCTGGCCAATCCAGAGCAACCCTGCTCTCAGGAGGAACCATGGCCAACCACTTACCGTTTCCGCGCAATATTTTCGTCGAACTGGATCGCATGCAATGCGACATGCAGCAAGCCTTCGGATTCGCCCCCGCCATCAGGGGCTCGAACTGGGGCGGGTTTCCGGCAATGAATATGTACAACACCGTGGACACGGCCCATGTCTATGTCTTCCTGCCCGGCATCAAGCCGGCGGACATCACGGTGCAGATCGAAAAAGGCGTGCTGGTCATCTCGGGCGGACGCAAGGCCGGCGCGGCAGGGGAATCCAGCCCCGGCATGCTGCATATCGACGAGCGGTTCTCCGGCCGCTTCCGGCGCGTCATTACCCTGCCTGACGATATCAACGACGCCCAAGCGGACGCCAGCTACCGCGACGGCATTCTGCATATCAGTCTGCAGCGCCAGCGTCCGACCGAGGCGCGCAATATTCCTGTCCAGTAAAAGGAGCCCGACATGACCTATATCAGCCCCGACGCCCCCGCAGACGCGCCTTCACCCGCCGCAGCCGGAGAAGCAGCACCGGCCGCCATGACACCCGCGGTAGACGTCTATGAAGACGATGACGGCATCACCCTGTGGGCAGACCTGCCCGGCGTACCCAAGGACGGACTCTCCATCCATATCCAGCACAATGCGCTCACCATCGAGGGCGCCATCGACTTCGGCTTTACCGAGAGCATGCTGCCCATTCATGCCGAGATCATCAACGCGCGATATCAGCGCGTCTTCACCCTCTCGCGAGACCTGGATGCAGACAAGGCGCAGGCGTCATTCGAGATGGGTGTGCTGCGCCTGCGCATCCCCAAGCTGATGCAGGAAAGCGCCAGGCGGGTAGAGATCAGAGTGACCTGAACAGCCGGCCGCCTACCAGACGGTGTCCTGCGTCGCGAAGGCCGGCGCCTGCGCAATGCGCTCGGAAATCGCCCGGCATGCCGCCAGCAGCGGCTGGGCATAGCTCTGCACGGGATCGGGCTTCTGCCTGAAGCGCAGCGTGCTCACGCTGATTGCCGCGATAGGACGACCAGCCGCATCGTGAATGGGCGCACCAAAACAATAAATACCCGCCTCGTTTTCTTCATCATCGACGGACCAGCCTCGCTCGCGCACCTGGGCAAGCTGCTGCCTCAGTGCCTTGACGTTCTTCGCCGTGTTAGGCGTATAAACCGGGAATTCCAGGCGCTCCAGTATCGCATCACAAAGCGCTGTATCCAGCATTGCCAGATAAGCCTTGCCGACCGACGTGGAATGCATGGAAACGCTGGTGCCTATCCGTGATGCCATCCTTACCGCACTGGGGCTTTCAAGCTTTTCGATATAGACCATCTCCAGCCCGTTGGGTACGGCAAGATGCACCGTTTCGCCGGTGATATCGCGCAGGTGCTTCAGGTCTTGCACTGCGGCCAGCCGCAATTCGGACCGCCCCCAGCTTTTGCTGGCGAGCTGAACCAGACGCGGCCCCAGCACATAACCGTCTCCGCGCAGGCTTTCAGCCAGCAGGCGTTCCGCCACCAGCCCCGCGACCGTGCGATAGACCGTCGCGCGCGGGTAGCCGCTCAAGCGCGTCAGCTCGGCAATGGAGCACGGCTCGTCGCGATCGGCGACCAGTTGCAGAAGATGCACAAACTTGGAAAACGCAGCGGTGCCCGCAGGCTGCTCCGGCAGGCCAGATGAAGAAGAACGATGCTGCATAAACGAACTATCCTCTCCCGTTTAGTTTCGACCCGTCGCGCAAGCCGCATGAGCGGGCGAAACAACGGTGTCAATCACCTCAGGCAACCAGGTAGCCGCCATCCACGGGGAGTATAACGCCCGTCATGAACGAAGCCGCGGGCGAGCACAGGAAGGCAACGCTACCTGCCACATCATCTGGCCGGCCCCAACGCCCCAGTGGCGTGCGGTCCAGGATTGGCGCCGAACGCGCGGGGTCGTCTTGCAGCGCCTGCGTCAAGGGCGTGGCAATCCAGCCTGGCGCCACGGCGTTCACGCGTATGCCGTCTTCTGCATAGGCCAGCGCCAGCGATTTGGTCAGCTGGGCTACCCCGCCCTTGCTCGATGCATAAGCAGGCACAAGCGACCCGCCGAAAAAACTGAGCATCGACGCTGTATTGACGATGACCCCCTTGCTTTGCTTGAGCAGGGGACGCGCCAGAGAGCAGACCCGCATGGTACCGGTCAGGTTCACGGCCAACACCTGTTCGAACACGGCGACCTCATGCTCGGCGCCGCGCCGGATAATGCCGGCGCAGTTGACGACGATATCGAGCTGGTCAATGCCCTCAAACAGTTGCTGCGTACTTTCGGCATCGCTGACATCCGCCGTCCTGACATCTATGCCGGCATGCAGGGAACCATCGCCCTCGTCCAGCCCCACCGCCGTTACGCGCGCGCCCAATGCCGCCAGGTAATTGGCAATGCCGGCGCCTATGCCCTGTGTGGCGCCGGTGACCAGTGCATGCTTGTTGCTGAATATCGTCTGTTGGAAAGTCATGATTACCTGTGATGAATGAATGTGTATGAAACAGCCGCGCCGGTGCGGCATCGCGCCAGCCGCATGCCGGCTAGGCGATGCCGGGCCTGTACTTCCTGCGCAGTATGCCTTGTAGCGCACCGCCAAATACCAGCATGGCCCAGATGAGCAGCGTAACCCCGCCCAATGCCATGGCCAGCGGACGATCAAAGAACATGCCCATGTCGCCATCCGCCTTGATCAGCGACTTCATGAAGTTCTCTTCGATAATCGGGCCCAGTATCATGCCCAGAATCAGCGGCGCCATGGGAAACTCGTTTTCCTCCATGACATAGGCCAGTACGCCGAGCACCAGCATCACGCCGATATCGAACAAGGCGTTGTTCGCGGCGTAGGACCCCACAATGCAAAACAACAGAATGAGCGGATAGAGCACCCCGGCAGGCACAGACAGCACCTTGCCTGCGCCCCGTACGGCCAGCCATCCCAGCGGGATCATCAACAGGCTTGCCAGCACAAAGACGATATATACCGAGTACACCATGGGTGCCTCGCTGATGAAGACCATGGGCCCGGGCGTAATGCCTTTCATCAGCAGCACGCCGATCACAATGGCGGTGACAGTATCGCCTGGGATGCCAAAGACCAGCGCCGGCACGTATGTGCCCGTCAACGCCGCGTTGTTCGATGCGCTCGCGGCAATGATGCCTTCGGGATGCCCGGTACCGAATTTCTCGGGCGTGCGTGAAAAGCGCTGCGCCACCGCATAGGCGACCCAGGCCGCGATGTCCGCACCCGCGCCCGGCAGTATTCCCACGATCATGCCCAGCACCGTACCGCTGCCCGCGGCACGTTTGTATTGGCGGATCAGCGTGCCTGTGCCCTTGAACACCGGCCCTGCTTTCAAGGGCACCGTATTGGCCTGCCTCACCCGCAAGGTGGGGATCTTGCGCAGCAGCTCAGCAACCGCAAAAATACCCACCATGGCAGGCAGAATCGAGATGCCCCCGGCCAGATCCATGCTGCCTGCTGTCAGCCGCGGCATGCCCGATACCGGATCCATGCCTATGGTTGCCAGCAGCAGCCCCAGCCCCATGGCAATACAGCCTTTCAGGCGATTGCCGCGAGCCACCAGTACGGCGCTCGACAGCCCCAGCAGGGCCAGCCAGAAATACTCATAGCTGGTGAAGTTGAGTGACACCCGTGCCAGCGCCGGCGCAAACTGAGACACCGCCAGCACCGCCACAATACCGCCTATGGAGGAACAGATCAGGTTCACGCCCAGTGCCTTGCCTGCGCCGCCACGCTGGCCCATCAGGTAGGCGTCGTCAACGTAGGCCGCAGAGGCCGGTGTGCCGGGGATGCGCAGCAAAGCGGCCGGAATGTCGCCGGCGAACATTGTCATCACCGTCGCCGACACAATGGCGGCGATCGCCTGCACCGGGTCCATGAAAAAAGTCAGCGGCACCAGCAGCGCCGTCGCCATCGTGGCCGTCAGGCCTGGGATGGCGCCAATGAACAGCCCAAACAGCGAGGAACAGAACACGGTGACCAGCACCGTGACGCTGAAGACCTGCGTTAATGCAGTTATAAAATCTGCCATGTACGGTCCTCTTTCAGAATGGGCTGAGACGCAGCGGGACTTGCAATGCCACGGCGAAGGCGTACCACATCACCGTAGCAGTGCAGAACGCCACGATGACCGCGAGCCAGTAGCGACGGGTCAGCCAGGCTATCATCGCGGCCACCAGCAGGAATGCCACTACAGGAAAGCCCAGCACCGGCTCCAGCCACATGTACGCAACGACCGCGGCCGGCACCGACAGCGCATACAGGAATGCGCCGGGGTGCCAGGGCTTGCGCCCAACCGCTGTCGACCGGTCTCCGGATGCGCGCTGCCGCCAGCCCGAAAGCATAAGACCCACCGCACCGATCAAGAGCCCGTAGGCAATGACGGCCGGGAAAGTGCCCGGCCCGTAGGCCAGCCCGGCCATGGGAGGCAAGGTTCTGGCATACAGCAGCAGCAATACGCTGCATATGGCCAGCACAATGCCCGGAATGATGTCATTGACCCGCATGATGTTCCTTGTAGGAGTCGCGCCTGTCGCCGCGGTTAGTGGACCAGGCCAAGACTCTGGATCAGCTCGCCGCTGCGTTTGTCCGAAGCCGCCATGAAAGCGCCGAACGCCTCAGGACCACTCCATTTCACGCCAAAGCCCGTATTGCCCATGACCTCCTGGAAGTGGCTGGACTCCGTTGCCTTTTTGGCGGCGGCGGCAAGTTTCTGCACCGCTTCCTCAGGCATGCCTTTGGGGCCGATCAGACCGCGCCAGGTGCCCGCCGCCAGCGGACGGCCTGTCGCTTCGCCTATCGTGGGGATGTCCGGATACGATGCCAGCCGCTCATCCGAAAACACGGCCAGTGTCCTGATCAGCTTGGCATCGCGCATGGACTTGCCTTCGGGCAGCGCCGACGCAACAATCTGCACGCCGCCAGCCGCAAGCTCCTGAAAGCCCGGCGCCGCGCCCTGGCTGGGCACGACAGGCACACTGCGCGGATCAATGCCCGCCTCGCTCAGCGCGCTGGCCAGCGCCAGGTGATAAGCGGCGCCGGCCGGCACGCCGGACATCTTGTATTTGCCCGGATTGGCCTTGATGGCGTCAAAAGCCTGCTGGATGTTCTTCCATTCGCTGTCTGCCTTCACGCTGAAAGCAGCGGCATCGAAATTCACCTGGGAAATCGGCTGCATGTCCTTATAGGACGTGGGCGATGTCTTCATCCAGTGGAAAGTCGCCAGTTCGGCCGTGGCAAGTCCGATGGTGTAGCCGTCAGGCTTGGCCCTGCTGATCGCCGTGTGGCCGATAATGCTGCCAGCCCCTGCGCGATTGATCACGTTCACCGGCTGACCCAGTTCCTTTTCCATCTCGGCCGCCAGCAGACGCGCCACCGAATCCGTGCCGCCCCCCGCCGACCACGGCACAATCAACTGGATGGGACGCTCGGGATATTCGGCCTGGGCGCTGCCTGCGCCAGCAACCATGCAGAGCGACGCCGCGAGGGCGAAAACCAATGACTTCTTCATCAAACTTGTCTCCTATTGCCTTAATCCGCCGCATACCGCGGCATAAAAAATAATCTGCGCCCACAGGCCGGGCCGGCCCATGCCGGCCAGTCTTTCTGCCAACGCCTTGTTTCGCATTACGCGCGAATATCAGTAAGTCGCCCGTCCGCCGGACAGATCAAAAACCGCGCCGGTGTTAAAGGTGCACGATGCCGAACACAGCCATGCCGCCATCTGCGCCACTTCCTGCGGCTCTCCCAGACGTCCCATCGGGCTCTTGTCTATCATGGTCTGCACATGCTGAGCGGACATCTGCTCGAGCAGCGTCGTGCGCACGGCCGCAGGCGCAATGGCGTTCACGAGGATGCCGGCCGCAGCCAGCTCCTTGCCCAGCGACTTGGTCAGCGCCAGCACGCCTGCCTTGGCCGCGCTGTAGGCGGAGGCGTTGGGCGTGCCTTCCTTGCCGGCCAGCGACGCAATATTGACGATGCGCCCCTGCCCCGCCGCCCTCATTACCGGGACCACTGCGTGGCAAACCTTGAACACGCCGGTCAGGTTGACGTCGACAATACGCTGCCACAACACCGGATCCTATTCATCCAGCGCAACCGTGGGGCCCGCGAAGCCCGCATTGTTGATTAACATGTCAATGCCGCCCAGACGCTGGCACACGGTGGCAGTAGCCGTCCGCAAGGACGCGCTGTCCGTCACGTCCACCAGGCAGGCGTGCGCATCGTCCTGCGGCGCAGCACTATCCCAGATGGATACCGTCGCGCCGAAGTCGCGCAGCGTGGCCGCGATCTGCGCGCCGATGCCGCGCGCCCCGCCGGTCACCACCGCAACCTGGCCTGAAAAATCGTAGCGGGCCTGAGTATTGCGCATGATCATCGGATGAACTGATCGACGTAGTCTGCGCCCAGGCCCGCCTTCTCATAGTGGGCCCGGCACATGGCGATCTTGGTGAATACATCTTCGTAGCCGATATTCTTGCCCCAGGGGTCGGTGTAGTACATCACGCCATTGACCTGGAAAAAGGTAATCATTTCCTCGACATCAGGCGGCACATACAGCGTATGGGTTTCACCGGGCGGCTCAAACACATAGCTGCCTTCGGTCGCTTCCCAGTCGTGCTCCAGATAGCGCCAGCGTCCCTTGAGCACCAGGCCATGTACGGGCTGGGGATGACGGTGACAGGCCAGCACGCCCGACTTGCGCACGCGCAGCAGGTTCGTCCAATAGCCCTGACTCGCGTTCAGGCAGAGCGGGCGAAACCACACATTCTCGGCCTGAGGCACCCAGACCCGCTCATCGACGGGAATCGCATTCGGTACGACGATGTCGGACAACGCTTCGGGCGGGTTCGGATACTGATAGGGAGTCGGCTCGTTGGCCGCTTGTTCTGTGGAAGCCATTTAACGATTGTCCATATTGTGGTTAATAAATCTATATGATGGACAACATTGTAGACGCCCCTCCGGCGCACGAGTTATCAGGGTTTGTACCAATGCCGGGCCTATGAAGCGAAGCCAGCCAGGGCCGCCGCGTTCACGGACCGGCGCCGCTCGGTACAATCCTTGACAGCAACCATCGCAGGAGCAGCGCCCCATGACCTCACCCATCCGCCTCACCCAGTACAGCCACGGCGCTGGCTGCGGCTGCAAAATCTCGCCCAAGGTACTGGATCTCATCCTGACTGGCAGCGGCTCCCAGACGCTCGATCCCAATCTGTGGGTAGGCAATGCTTCGCGCGACGATGCCGCGGTCTATGGCATCGATGCCGAACGCGGCATCGTCTCCACCACTGACTTTTTCATGCCCATCGTCGATGATCCCTTCGACTTCGGCCGCATCGCCGCCACCAATGCCATCAGCGATATCTATGCCATGGGAGGCAGGCCGCTGATGGCCATCGCCATTCTGGGCTGGCCCATCAATGTCCTGGCGCCCGAAGTAGCGCGCGAGGTCGTGCGCGGTGGCCGCGCCGCCTGCGACGCCGCCGGCATCGCGCTGGCCGGCGGCCACTCCATCGATGCACCCGAGCCCATCTTCGGCCTGGCGGTCACCGGCCAGGTCGACAAAGCCCAACTCAAGCGCAACGACACCGCCACCCAGGGCTGCGTACTCTTTCTGACCAAACCCCTCGGCGTGGGCGTACTGACCACGGCGGAAAAGCAGGGGAAACTGCGCACGCAGGACATCAACGTCGCGCGCGACTGGATGTGCACGCCCAATACTGCGGGCGCAGCCTTCGGCGCGCTCCCCGGCGTCAAGGCCATGACCGACGTCACCGGCTTCGGCCTGCTTGGCCATCTGCTCGAAATGGCCGACGGCAGCGGCCTGACTGCACACATCAGGTATGCCGACGTCCCCCGTCTGGACAGTGTCGACTACTATCTTGAACAGGGCTGCGTGCCGGGCGGCACGCAACGCAATTTCGACAGCTACGGCCATGGCGTTGCTCCACTGCCGGATATCTGGAAACAACTCCTGTGCGACCCGCAAACCAGCGGCGGACTGCTGGTCGCCGTGGCGCCGGACAGCATTGACGCCTTTCTTGAGGTTGCCGCCGCACAAGGGCTGGCGCTCGAACCCATCGGCGCGTTTCAGCCGCGCCAGGCGCATTCGGTGGTCGTGGCCTGATGCGCGCAGACAGCAACGACTATCGCAGCCTCTTCCTGAGCGATGTTCCTCTCATGGACGTGCGCGCGCCGGTGGAATTCAGCAAAGGCGCTTTTCCCACCGCCATCAACCTGCCGCTCATGAACGACGACGAACGGCAGGCCATCGGCACGACGTACACACAGCAGGGTCAGGACGCCGCCATCGCACTGGGGCACAAGCTAGTGTCGGGCAACCTGCGCGACGCGCGTATCGCCGCCTGGTCCGACTTCACCCGAGCTCACCCCGATGGTTATCTGTATTGCTTTCGGGGAGGCCTGCGCTCCCAGATCGCCCAGCAATGGCTGGCCGAGGCCGGCATCCGCTATCCACGCGTGCTGGGCGGCTACAAATCTTTGCGCAACTATCTGCTGCAGGAAATCGACGATGCGCTTGCCCATAGCGAATTCGTACTGGTCGGCGGCCTGACTGGCAGCGGCAAGACCGCCCTGCTCGCCGAACTGGACCACAGCATAGACCTGGAAGGCCTGGCTCATCATCGCGGCTCCAGCTTCGGCAAGCACGCCACGCCGCAGCCTGCCCAGATAGATTTCGAGAACGCACTGGCCATTGATCTGCTTAAAAAACGCGCACGCGGCCTGCGCCAGTTTGCCCTGGAGGAAGAAAGCCGCACGATAGGCAAATGCTTTCTGCCACCGGCCCTGCAGCAAAGCATGCAACGCTATCCACTGGTCTGGTTGGAAGACAGCTTCGAGAACCGCGTGCAACGCATCCTCCAGGACTATGTCATCGACCTGTCCGCGGAGTTCATCTCGCTGCACGGACAGCAGGACGGAATGGCAGCCTTTGCGGATCAGCTGCGCGCAAGCCTGATGAATATCATCAAGCGCCTGGGTCACCAACGCCACGCGCAACTGGCCGCACTCATGGACGAGGCGCTGTCGGCGCAAATGCGCGATGGCCGTGTCGAACTACATTGCGCGTGGATCACCGGCCTGCTGCGCGACTACTACGATCCCATGTACGACTATCAACGCCAGGGCAGAACGGACCGCATCGAGTTCAGCGGCGACCGCTCAGCCGTGGCCGACTATCTGCGTCACCGTGCAGCGCGCACCTGAGCGGAGCGGTCCCATAGATTGGGTACGACCGGCGACGAATAGCCCGACACAAAACGCGTGGCCTGTCCGCTCTTGGACTCGTACACGCTGCGCGCCACGGCGCCAATATTCCCGCCATACATGTGCACACTGATCGATGCCCGATCCTGATAGGCATTCCATACTTGGTGAATATCGCCCTCCTGGGGAGACAGAATCTCGATCTGCCCAGGCTCCAGGCGCACCGCCGCACCGTCGGGCTGATAAGTGCCATCCTCAGCCTGCACATAACGTTGACTCATCTCCGCGCCGCGCAACATGCCTACGCAACCCCATACGGTGTGGTCGTGCACCGGCGTCTGCTGGCCCGGCCCCCAGACAAAGCTCACAATGGAAAAGCGCTCGAGCGGATCGCAATGCAGCAGAAACTGCTGATAGAACTCCGGATGCGGCACCGTACAGAAATCAGGCAGCCAGTCATCATGAGACACCAGCGCCTGGAATGCCTCGAACAGTCCCGGTGCGGGCGTGTCGCGCTGTCCATGCGCATCCGTCAGCGCTGTTGCCTCGCCTACAAAATGCCGCAAGCGGCCGATATCCGTATCCACTAGTCCACCTCCATATTGTTGTCTTATCCGGACAAGCGTCCAATCTCGGCGCCGCAGCCTGCCGCGCTCGAACCGCTAACCCGCCAGATACTGCGCAATGCGCTGCTTGAGCCCCGGCTGCGCCGCCGAACGCACCAGCTCGGCCATGTCATCATTGGATGACTGCCCGCCCAGCACGCGATGCAGACGCGTGCGTGCGTCGCAGGATAAGGCCTGCGACGCTTCGCGGCATTGCGCAATCACCTGCGGCCAATCCTGCTCCTGAACAACGTCCTGCACAAACCCCATGCTCGCGGCGGCCTCCGCGTCGAACGCCCGGGCCTGGCCCAGGATGGACAAGGCATTGCCCGCGCCGACAAGCTCCCCAAAACGCCGCGAGCCCAATACCAGGCCGAACTTCAATCCCGGCATGCGAAAGCTGGCTTGCGGCGCACACACGCGCCGCTGACATGCCGCAAACACATCCACGCCCGCGCCGAAGCTTCGTCCGTGACACAGGCCCAGCGTCATGCTCGGCGAACTGGCAATAGCCTCGAGCAGCATTTCGATACGCACAAAACGAAGCAGCAGATCACCTTCGCTCTGATCTTCGTAGCCGGTGAAATCAAAGCCCGCCGAAAAATTCTTGCCCTCGCCCCGGAAAACCAGCAGCGGAATGTCGTGACGATGCGCGTCATCCAGGCCCGCCAGCAAGGCCTCGACCAACTCGGCGGACAACGCGTTCCGCTTCTCCGGCCTGGCCAGCCTGAACACCCAGCAATCGTCATCCCTGTCTATCTGCAACACGCTGCCGTCGCTCATCACTCGCTCCCGATACCCACGATGCCGGCCAGCACTTCGTCATTGTGCTCGCCCAAGGCCGGCGGCCGCCGCGCCACCTCGGCAGTCCGTCCATCGAAACGGATGGGCGACACGAACGTACGGGTGGACACGCCATTGGGCAATTCGATATCCCGCACCCATTCCATATGCTGCACCTGCTCATCGGCCAGCACATCCGAGTACGTATTGATGGGCGCGCACGGCACGCCCGCCTTGCGGAAACGATCCAGCCAGACCGCCGCATCATCGTCGGCAAAAATGGCTTCGAGCAGATCGCGCAGCACGCCCTGATTGCCTGCCCGCAAAGTGGTCGACGAGAAGCGGTCGTCGTTCAGCAAATCCTCGCGGCCTACTGTTGTACACACGGCGCTCCACAGCGAATTATTGCCTGCCGCCATACCGAAATAGCCATCCCGGCAGCGAAAGACCTGGTACGGCGCGTTACGCGGATGCGCGGAGCCCAGCTTTTCCGGATTGACGCCAGTGCCGAAATACTGCGACGTCTGCAGCGCGGCAATGCCCAGGGTCGCGCCCAGCATGGACACATCGATATGCGAGCCCTTGCCTTCGCGTTCCACCGCGCGCAGGGCCGAGACAATGGCAAAGGCGGCATAGAGTCCGGCCGTAAAATCGCACACCGGCACACCGCACTTGACCGGCGCGCCGTCGGGCTCTCCAGTTACGCTCATCAGCCCGCTCATGGCCTGGAGCGTCAGGTCGAAACCGCCCTCCTGGCTGCGCGGACCCGACTGCCCATAGGCGGAGATCGAACAATACAGCAGACGTGGATTGATCTTGCTCATGGTTTCGTAGCCCAGACCCAGGCGATCCATGACACCGGGCCTGTTGTTCTCGATCAGGATGTCCGCGCCGGCGATCAGCTCGCGCGCCGTGGCTAGGTCCTGCTCATTCTTCAGATCCAACGCCACCGAACGCTTGTTCCGGTTCAGCGATGCAAAATTCTCGCTGTAGCCTTGCGTGATCGGCGCCCAGCTGCGCAGCGTATCGCCGCCCTGGGGATGCTCCAGCTTGATGAGGTCCGCCCCCATATCGGCCAGCAGCAGGCCGCAGAACGGGCCGGCCGCGACATTGCAGATTTCGATAACCCGTATGCCTTCCAGCGTTGATTCTTGTTTCATGCAATGCCTCGAATAGTGTTTCTGTACAGTTGAAAACAACGCCGTCATCGTATCGGAATATGGCGGCATTATCAAGTTTTGAAATCTCTATCCTAAATAACAGGATATGCAGAACAGCCTTGGCTACGCCTGAAGAGTAAACGCCCGTCCAAGGCGGTTTTGTAATCGCAGCCTATCCAGTCGCCGTAGAAGCGTTACCCGGCAGCTTTGCGCAAGAACACCGCCGAGGCACGATCAAATCAGAACAGACCCCGTCAGTAACGCCGGGGCCTGCCTGAATATCAGATTCGCTACAGATTTTTTCACTAATGATGAGAACTGTCGGACCTCACGATTAACGAAAACCTGGGGTCAGACTCTTAAGCCATTTTTGCCAACCCAGGATCAATAGTGGTAGCGGCAGGAAATGATCGTGATGGCAGCAGTATCCACAGCGTACACAAGGCGATTGGTATCATCCACACGCCGTGACCAGAATCCCGACAGGTTTTCCTTCAGAGGCTCGGGCTTTCCGATACCCTCGAAAGGCGAGCGCCGCACATCGTCAATAAGCTTATTGATCCGCTTTAATGTCTTGCGATCCTGACCTTGCCAGTAAACATAATCGTCCCACGCTGCATCCGTCCAGCACAGCAAGTGGTCAGCCATCGATCAGTGCCTGCGGCTTTGCCTTACCAGCGCGGTATTGCTTGATGGAACGGCTCAGATGCTCCGCGTTGGCAGGAGAGCGTAACAGATGCACGGTTTCCATCAGGCTATTGTAGTAATCCAGCGACATAACTACAGCGTCTGCGGTATCCCGACGCGTAATGATCGTCGTATCCGCATCATTGACAACGGCATCCAGTACCGTTTTCAGACTGTTCCGCGCCTCTGAAAAAGAGACAACTTTCATGGCAACCTCACTTGTTCAATTTATTGTACAAGTCTACCAGAAAACCGAAACCTGCCTCACTACTTAGCGCTATTACGTGTCTCGGCTTTTTCGATCCAAGGTAACTTGAGACAATGGCCTCTTCGATAGTGAGAGGCAAATGAAGAAGACGCGATACAGCGATGAGCAGATCGTCCGGACCTTGCGCGAGACCGACAAGGACACGGTGGCCGAAGCAGCCAAGCGCCAAGGCGTGAGCGAGGCGACGATCTATGCCTGGCGCAAGAAGTTCGGCAGCATGGAGACGGATGAAATCAAACGGCTCAACGCGCTGGAGGTGGAGAACGCACGGTTGCGCAAGCTGTTGGTGGACCGTGACCTCGAGATCGATGTCATGTGTTCAACGTCAACTATCTTGGCCGGCCGGACAAGGTAATTGTCGCTGAACAGTCATGAGGGAAATCAACGCAAAAAAGTGGTGAGCGCGCAGGCTCGGCTCGAGCAGGCAAGGTCTTGAAAGTCCGTGTGAGAGGCTGCTTTCGACCCATAGCAGACGATCATGGCATTTTTCTCACAGACCACTTTGCAGCGGGAACAGGTTGCCGGTCTTGCTCTCGAGCGAGTGCTATCGACGAAATACCAAAAAGTCACGCAACCCAGCACCTCATCTCACCTCTCATTTGCTGGTATTAAGGGATATGTTTTCGGGCCCGGCTGCCACCTTCATAAATAAAACAGTGAATAACCGTCACGTCCAAGTCTAGTATAGTAAGGTGTAACAAAAACTATGAGGTCTCTATAAGGGAGTGCTGAATGGCGTCGTCAAGAGTGAAAAGTCCATCCCGAGGCAAGCGGAAGACGGAGGCGCCGGGGCAGGCATTAGGTTATAGCCTTCAATATACGCGGCTCACCCATCTGTTGCTTCAAGCCCCAGAGGGAAGCGTCTGCAGCCTGGAGCTTCTCGATGATGTAGCGCAGGAGGATGGCGCCGGTGCAGTCAAGCTCGTTCAGAGCAAAAGCGCACTTATCGCCAATCCTGCAGCGGACCGTGCAAAGTCGTTGTGGAAGACTTTTTCCAATTGGGTTGAGCTGGCGGCAACTCCTGGGTTCCAAGTAGATAAGGCGATTTTTGAACTCTACGTTTCTCGTCCGGTCGAAGGAACGATTGTTGAAAGCTTCGCCCGGGCGACCACCCAGGAAAGCGCCCGAGTGGCCATCGCTCAAGCACGGAATTTGTTGTGGGGGAGCGCTCCAAAGTTCGACCTGAAGGCGAGGGTCGCGGCAGAGATTTCTTCGTACATCGAGAAGGTATTTACTGCCGATCAGAGTTTCCTAGAGCGACTCATTTGTAATTTCCAGCTGACTCTGGGCAGTGGCAGTCCTCAGGCTGATCTTGAAGCGTTCATTCGAAACCACCCCGTTTCACCGTCCAAGGTCAACGACATCACCAATCACCTTTGCGGATTGGTGAAGCGCCACATTGATCTGCTGTTGGAGGCGGGCAAACCGGCTGTCATTGCGCGCAATGACTTCCATGTCTGGTACACCTCTTACGTCCAAAAAATTGACCGACAGACGGTTCTTTCGAGTCGCGCTCTGGCGCCATCAGAAGAGATGGCGCGGGGATACCTTCCCGACAATTTCATCCAACAACTGGACATCATTGGGTTGTCGTTCGAAGACATGCTCGGGGCTGCGAGCGATTACTTCATGGCCTCCTTTGATCGGACTGATTGGGCTGCTCGGGGCGAAGTTGACGAGACCTCCTTTGATGACCTCGATGGTGTCCTGAAGCGATCATGGAAGAATAAGCAGCGGACCTGTGAACTGAATCACGGCGACAAGTCCGAGCAGCACCAAGGGCAGGCACTGTACTTTGACTGCATGCAGTTCACCGCGCCTGTTCAAGCGATGTCACCTCCGGACCATTTTATTCCTGGCTGTTTCCACATGCTGGCCGACGACTTGGTTGTGGGCTGGCACCCGGACTATAAAGCTCAGCTGAAGCTCAAGAAGGTGGCGTGAAGATGCTTGCAAGAGAAGTTCAAAACGTCCAAAACCCAGCGCTGGGTGCTGCGCTCGTCTGGCGATTTTGCTGTGGATACGTCGAGACGCATCGCATCGGTGCTCTACCGCCTCTGCCACTTCTCTTTCTTGTGTTGCCTATCGTTCTTCATCAGGCGACCTCGGAATTTGTGAAGCGCACTTATAAGAGTTCGGGATTGCGCGCGTTCGCCGCAAAGTTCGGAGATTCATCTGTGTGTAAGCAGGACCTGCTGATTCAAATCCATGGCCGCTCAATTCGATGGCGCAAGCTCAGCCTGCAATCCATCGAGCTCGCCGCTGCGGGAAGCCTGATCAAACTCGCCGATAACGGCGACGTCGTTCCACTATCGCGAACCAAGGCGAGAGGCTTGTCAGACGAGGTAAAACACCTTATGGATCTGGCGGAAAAGCTCGGCGCTTGGTTCGGTGAACTCACAGTGCACGAGATCGTGACTACGCTGAAAGTGAAGCTCTAATGTATTTTCAGATTCGAGGGATTGTGCTCTGGCCGCGCAATGGGAACTTTGAGCCTCGCACGTTGAAGTTTGAGCTCGGAAAGGTGAACGTTATCAGTGGCGCGTCGCGCACTGGTAAATCAGCAGTAATTCCCATCATCGACTACTGCCTCGGTTCCAGCACCTGCTCAATTCCTGTGAACACCATCCGCAAGTACTGCGAGTGGTTTGGCATCGTTGTAGCGACGGCTCAAGGTGAAAAGCTCTTGGCTCGAAAGGAACCGGGGGCTCAGCGTAGCACCGACGAAATGTTTCTTCTGGAAGCCGAGAAAATAACTAAGATCCCCAGCCGCCTAACAAAGAACACGAACGCTGGAGCAGTCAAGAGGCTGCTTGACGACCTCGCCAATCTCTCCAATCTTGATTTTTCTGGTGGGGAAGCAGGTTCAGGGTTCGACGGGCGCCCGGCGTTCCGCGACTTGGCTGCTTTCACGTTCCAACCCCAGAACGTGGTTGCCAATCCTGACGTTTTATTTTTCAAGACCAACACCTACGAGCACAGAGAGAAGCTGAGGAAGATCTTCCCCTACGTGCTTGGTGCGGTCACACCGGCCTTGATGGCCAAGCAGTTCGAGTTGAACCGCACCCGTCAGCTCTTGCGTCGTAAAGAGAACGAACTTAAGGACGCACAGGAGATCTCAGCACGGTGGCTTGCCGACTTGAGGTCCAAGTTTAGCGAGGCTCAAGAACTTGGTCTTGTCCCGAGGCTGGAGGATGACATTTCCCGGAACCAAATGATTGAGTCGCTTGAGGAAGTCGTCACTAAAACGGATCTAACTTTGGCGGTCAGCACAGCAACAATTTCGGAGGCGCTGCGTGAGCTGAACAGTTTAGAAAGCGAAGAGCGGGAGGTCTCACGTGAGCTCACCACCCTCCGCCATCGACTGGAAGAAATGAATCGGATGCGTGTTGGCATCCAGCAGTACGAAGCCGCACTCTCGGTGCAGCGCGGTCGGCTGCAGCTGTCGAGTTGGCTGGTGTCGCATGCGAACGGTGAGTCGGACTGCCCCATGTGTGGCAGCCACACCGATTCGGCCAAACAAAAACTCCAAGGTCTCAGCCAGCGCCTGGAAGAGGTAGAGATGGCCGCGGGCGCAGACAAAGACAAAGAAGTGCCCGCAGCGTTCGATCGGGAGTTGCAGCGTGTCACCGCAGATGTTGGGAATGCAACCGAGCGTCTACGAGCCGTCCAGATTCGCAAGAAAGCGTTAACTGGCAGATCAAAGGAAGCCAATGAACAGCAATTTTCCGTGAAGCGTACGGAGCGCTTCATAGGGAATCTCGAGTCGTCACTGGATCTCCATCGGAAGTTAGGCAGTGACAGCGAGCTCGTGGAGGAGGTTCGGACGCTTAAAGAAGCGATATTGGCGTTGGAAGGGGAGCTGCGCGGACAGGATATCGAGGCTCGGAAGCGCCGAGCTCTGCGGTCCATCAACACCAATGCGGGCAAGCTCTTGCCGCACCTCGACATTGAGAATCCGAACGATCCCATCTCGTTGGAGATCAGTGATCTAACCATTAAGGTACTCGGGTCCGAGCGCGATGACTACCTGTCTGAGATCGGAAGTGGCTCGAATTGGCTCTCATATCACTTGGCTGTACTGCTTTCTCTTCACCAGTTTTATCTGAGCCAAAAGAACAGCCCTGTGCCAGCATTTCTGGTGCTTGATCAACCTAGCCAGGTCTACTTTCCCAAGCACTTGGTCTCCAGGGACGTTGAAGTGGAAGATGACCCCAAGATACGTGACGAAGACGTGGATGCTGTTCGCAAAGCGTTCGAAGTGATGGGGAGCGTCGTACGGGGTGAAAAGGGGAGGCTCCAACTCATCGTTCTGGACCATGCGCCGAGTGAAGTGTGGGGCGGCATCGATGGAGTCATCGGTTTACCCGAATGGCGCGGTGGAACCAAGTTGGTTCCCTTGGAATGGCTGTCTGAGGTTTAACCCACACGCTTTTGACCATGAGCTACATTTGCCCCACCTGCGTTGGTGAATCGTTTCTTAGCCGTCTGGTGTCGACGGCTGCTGTAAAGGAGAATCCCTGCGAGTATTGCGAGAGCGGTGGGCCCGCCACTGAAATTTCATTCGTCGCTCAGCGATGCTCCGAAGTCATATCGACCTTCTTTGAGGTGTCGAGTTGCACAATGGCTGTCATGCATTTCAACAGAAAGCCCGCCGGCGAGAGCCTTGCCGAGATTGTCGAGCGCCTGACATCGATGCCGGGTAAGGCTGTGGAAGATGTTACCGAAGAGCTCACTCAGTGGTGGTATGACTGTGATACCGGAGAAGAGTTGTATGGGGATGACCCGTATTTTGTACCCCGACGCGACATCGGCTCTCCTTTGATTGCCGCTTGGACCGAGATGGAGAGCAGCCTTAGAACGGAGGCCAGGTACCTGAATCCGAAGGTGGGCCAGTTCATGGAGCAGGTGTTCGGTGGCTTATCTGACCATGTGGCAGCCAGTGGCAACTCGGTACTCGTTGACGCTGGGGCAGATACTTCCATATCTGAGCTATATCGCGCACGTGTTTTTCAGTCAGAGAAGAGTCTTGAAGTTGCCCTGCAGCACCCGGAACGAACCTTGGGAGCTCCACCGGCCGGACTGAGCGGCGGCGGACGTATGAACGCCGCCGGTCAGCCAGCCTTTTACGGCGCCCTAGATGAGCAGACGGCGATTGCGGAAATCCGCCCACCTGTCGGGAGTTGGGCGGCTGTAGCCAAATTTCGGATCACTCGTCCCTTGAAGCTTTTGGATCTCCTACTGCTTGAAGAAGCGCAGCTGAAACCAAAGTCCAGTTTCTTTGATCCAACCACTGTCGCTGCAGCTCAGCGACTTTCATTTCTTCGTGAATTGGCCGGGCGCATGACGGCGCCAGTCATGCCGGAAAATCAAAATCACAACTACCTCATCACTCAAGTCGTCGCCGACTATTTGGCAATGCTTGCTGGCGTCTCGGTCGATGGGATTATCTATCCGTCTGCACAGCGCTCTGGCTCGAGGGATTCCGATGGCATCAATGTCGTTCTGTTCCACAAATCTGCGATTGCGTCTCACGCGCGCGTTGAACAAGCGACAGCAGTAGCCGAACTGCGAACGTACATAGACGAAGAGCCAGGTAGTTACTTTGACCCTACGATCATGTTCTTAGAGAAAAAGATTCAACCCCTTAGCTGGAGGCTCCCTGGCTACCAGCCAGAGCCTGCCCTTGAACTAGTATCGGACGGAATTCAGTTGCATCACATCAAGGCTGTCGAATTCACAACTGAAGAGGTGCCACTGAAAGTCATCGAGAGTGATCCTCGTGTCCGCCATGAAGGCACAGCCTGAGCTATCAGGACGGTTTGACTCCCCACCAACAAGACGAGTGCCAGCGTCTAACGTGGCAAAGACATTCAAATAGCACCTAGTTTCGAAAATAATAGGCGACAGGTTTCAGCCGTAACAACTACTTGATTGCAGAACTTGATCGACAGCGCCCAACCTAAAGCGGTCACCCAAGAGAAGGCGCTGACCGTCCGCTTCTGGCCGATATCGGACCGTTCATCTGCTGTGACTTAATGCTACACGTTCGGTGGAGGTTTGCGGAAGTACGCTATAGAACTGAGAGCCATAACTGGTGAGCCCGTGCCAACTTCCCTCCTCTCCAGGCAATCGATAGGCATCCTTGATGAGCGATTACCCAAACTGAGGATCGTGCCCCGTCAAAAAAATGACCGCAATTAGGCGGTCATTTTTACTAGGCACAGTGAGTGGCCAACTTTTCCCTAAAACTTGGCCATCTTTTCCGAAATCCAACAAGCATCACACATCAATATTCCCCGCCTGCAGCGCATGCGTTTCGATGAACTCCCGGCGCGGCTCGACATGGTCGCCCATCAGTGTCGTGAACACTTCATCGGCGGCAATCGCGTCTTCCACCTGTACACGCAGCAAACGGCGAACGGCGGGATCCATAGTGGTTTCCCAGAGCTGCTGGGGATTCATCTCGCCCAGACCCTTGTAGCGCTGCTTGCTGATGCTGCGGTCGGCCTCGCCGCGCAGCCACTGCATGGCTTCGCGGAAGTCGGACACGGGTTTTTCCTTGCGCTTGTCGCCTTCGCCGCGGGCAATGACCGCGCCCTCGCCCATCAGGCCAAGAAAGGTCTGTGCCGCGCGCGCCAGCGTGGCATAGTCCGCGCCGCGCACGAATGTGCGGTCGAACACGCTGACACGCACATTGCCGTGATGCATGCGGTTCAACACCAGGCGCCAGGCGTCACCTTCGTCGTTGGCCTGCACCTGCACCGACACCGCATTGGGCAGAGCAGGATCAAACAGTGCATCGCGCAAGCGCTGCGCTGAAGCCTCTGCCTGCCCGGCATCGTCCAGATTGATTTCGACGCCTTCGGCCATGGCCGACAGCGCGTCGTGATCCAGGTGGCGCGATGCCCTGGTGATCACGGAGTCCGCCATCACATACTGGCGGGCAAGATTGGCCAGCGTTTCGCCCACAATCGGCTCGGCGCCCTGCCGCACGACAAGCGAGGCGTCCTTCAAGGCTACCTGCAGCATGAACTGCGCCTCTTCGGCATCGTCCTTGAGATAGCGTTCTTCGCGGCCGACCTTGACCTTGTACAGCGGCGGCTGGGCAATATAGATATGGCCGCGCTCAACCAGTTCCGGCATCTGGCGATAGAGCAGCGTCAGCAACAGCGTGCGGATGTGCGCGCCGTCGACGTCGGCATCGGTCATGATGATGATGCGGTGGTAGCGCAGCTTGTCGATGTTGAAATCGGGACCTATGCTCGTGCCGAGCGCCGTGATCAGCGTAGTGATCTGCTCGCTGGACACCAGGCGGTCAAAGCGCGCCTTTTCGACATTGAGCACCTTGCCCCGCAACGGCAGGATGGCCTGAAACTTGCGGTCGCGGCCCTGCTTGGCCGAACCCCCGGCCGAGTCGCCCTCCACAATGTAGATCTCACACAAGGCGGGGTCTTTTTCCTGACAGTCGGCCAGCTTGCCCGGCAGGCCGGCGCCCTCGAGTACGCTCTTGCGGCGCGTCATTTCGCGCGCCTTGCGCGCGGCATCGCGTGCGCGTGCAGCCTCGATCACCTTGTTGCACAAAGCCTTGGCGTCGTTCGGGTGTTCCAGCAGCCAGGTTTCCAGCGTGCGTGCGACGGCTTCCTCAACGGCTGGACGCACTTCGCTGGACACCAGCTTGTCCTTGGTCTGGCTGCTGAACTTGGGCTCGGGCACCTTGACCGACAGCACGCAGGCCAGGCCTTCGCGCATGTCGTCGCCGGTGGTATCGACCTTGGCCTTCTTGGCCAGTTCGTTGTCCGCGATGTATTTGTTCAGCACCCGCGTCATGGCGGCGCGCAGGCCGGTCAGGTGAGTGCCGCCGTCGCGCTGGGGAATATTGTTGGTAAAGCACAGCACGGTTTCGGTATAGCTGTCGTTCCATTGCATGGCTACGTCCACGCCGATGGGTGCCTCGTTCACGACCGACTCGGTGCTGACCGCGAACACATTGGGATGCAGTACCGTCTTGCTGCGATTGATGTATTCGACAAAGCCCTGAACCCCGCCCAGGAAGGCGAAGTTTTCTTCCTTGCCCGTGCGCTCGTCCAGCAGGCGGATCTTGACGCCGTTGTTCAGAAAGGACAGCTCACGCAGGCGCTTGGCCAGCACATCGTAGTGATACTCGATGTTTTCGAAGATCTCCTCATCGGCCAGGAACTGCACACGCGTGCCCGAGGCTTCCGTCGTGCCGATGACCTTGAGCGCTTCCACACGCTCGCCGCGGCGAAACTCCATTTCGTGCTGCTGGCCGTTGCGCGAGATCGTCAGGCGCAGCCAGCTGGACAGCGCATTCACGCAGGATACCCCCACGCCGTGCAAGCCGCCCGACACTTTGTAGGAGTTGTGGTCAAACTTGCCGCCGGCATGCAGTTCCGTCATCACGATTTCGGCGGCGCTGCGATGCTGTTCATCGTCCTTATGCACGTCTGTCGGAATGCCCCGGCCGTTGTCGCTGACCGAAATGCTGTTGTCCGCATGGATGGTTACCACGATATCGTCGCAATAGCCGGCCAATGCTTCGTCGATGGCATTATCGACCACCTCGAAGACCATGTGATGCAGGCCGGTGCCATCGGACGTATCGCCGATGTACATACCCGGACGCTTGCGCACGGCCTCCAGGCCCTTGAGCATCTTGATGGAATCGGCGCCGTATCCGTTGGTGGAAGCGTTGGAAGTTTGATCTGACATAGTTTTTCGGAAACCTTATATAAGCCTGGCGGGCGGCTGCACAGATGCGCCGGGCAGGAGGCCCGGCGCGTGAAGCATGCAGAACCCTAGATACGCATCGGCATGACGACGTACTTGAACTGGTCGTCATCCGGCGAAGTGATCAGCGCCGATGCGTTGACGTCCGGCTGCACCGACCACTGCACCGTTTCGGTTTTGACATTGGCCAGCACGTCCAGCAGATAGCTGACGTTGAAGCCGACATCAAGCGCCTCGTGGCCATAATCGATATCGATTTCTTCCTGGGCTTCTTCCTGCTCGGCATTGGAGGACGAAATCTTGAGCAGGTTGTCGGACAGCTGAACCCGCACACCCTTGAGCTTGTCCGTGGTGAGAATGGCGGCCCGATGCAGCGCGCCCTGCAGCTCGTCGCGGTTGACCGAGAAATGCCGCGTGTAATTGCTGGGGATGACGCGCGTGAAATCAGGGAACTTGCCCTCGACCAGCTTGGAGACAAGCTCGACATCGCCAAAACGGAAACGTATCTGCCCGGTGGCAACGTCAATGGAAACCGGCTCGTCGGTGTCGGCCAGCAGACGCTGCATTTCAAGCACCGTCTTGCGCGGCACGATGACATCGTGCTTGCCCTCTATGCCTTCAACCGTCGCGCCGCTGTGCGCCAGGCGGTGGCCATCGGTTGCCACGGCGCGGACAAAACCGGGCTCGAACACAAACAGCAGGCCGTTCAGGTAGTAACGGATATCCTGCTGCGCCATGGCAAAGTGCACCGAATTGAACAGGTGCTTGAGCGCCTTTTGCGGCAGCGTGAACGAAACATCCCACTTTTCGGGCTGCGCCAGAATGGGAAACTCGGGCGCGGGCATGGTTTGCAGCGCAAAGCGGCTTTTTCCGGATTGCACGGAAAGCTTGGCCGAGGACAGAGCCAGCTTGACGTCGCCGGTATCGGGCAGCGCGCGCAGGATATCAAGCAGCTTGCGCGCGGCAACGGTGGTGGACTCATTGTCTTCACCGACACCAAATTGCGCATGCGTCGTAATCTGGACTTCGAGGTCGGTTGCGATGAAAGCCACGCTGTTGCCTTCCTTGCGCAACAGAATGTTGGCAAGTATCGGCAACGTGTTCCTACGTTCGACGATACCCGCTACCGTCGACAAGGGTTTGAGCACTTCATCTCGAGTCGCTTGTACGAGTTGCATGATTATCCTTTCAGGGTTTGTTCTAGTACGTGAAGGGCATGGTTAAGCTCGGTCTGCTTGGACCGGGCGTCGGCGATTTTACGCACCGCGTGCAATACGGTGGTGTGATCCCGCCCGCCGAATAGATCGCCAATTTCGGGCAGGCTTTTCTGGGTGAGTTCCTTGGCCAGGTACATGGCGACCTGGCGCGGCATGGCGATGTTGGCGGGCCGGCGTTTCGAATACATGTCGGCCACCTTGATCTTGTAGAAATCGGCCACCGTCTTCTGGATGTTCTCGACGGTAATCTGCCCGTTGGACACCGACAGCAGATCCTTGAGCGCATCCTTGCAGACCTCGACGGTCAGCACTTCGCGGCCATGGAAACGCGCGTATGCGGACACCTTGCGAAGCGCGCCTTCGAGTTCGCGCACATTGCTGCGCAAGTGTTTGGCGATGAAGAAGGCGACTTCTTCGGGCATGTTCACGCCTTCGGAGGAGGCCTTGTGCAGCAGAATGGCCACCCGCATCTCCAGCTCGGGCGGCTCGATGGCCACGGTAAGGCCCGAATCGAAACGCGAGATCAGGCGGCTGTCGATGTTGGCCAGTTCCTTGGGATAGGTATCCGAGGTAATGATGATCTGCTTGCGCTGCGCGACCATGGCTTCGAAGGCGTAGAAGAACTCTTCCTGCGTGCGGTTCTTGCCTGCAAAAAACTGGATGTCGTCGATCAGCAGCAGATCGAGCGAGTGGTAATAACGCTTGAACTCGTCGAAGGCTTTGCGCTGATAGGCCTTGACCACGTCGGACACGTACTGGTCGGCATGCACATAGCGCACTCGCGTACCCGTGCCGTTGGCCACCAGCGCATTGCCGATAGCGTGGATCAGGTGTGTTTTGCCCAGGCCTACGCCGCCGTACAGGAACAGCGGGTTGTAGGACACGCCAGGGTTTTCGGCGACCTGCAGCGCAGCGGCGCGCGCCAGCTGGTTGGCCTTGCCGGTTACGAAATTCTTGAAGGTGAGATCCGTATTGAGCCGGGAGCGGTCGTTGGCCGCTTCGGCCGCGGCATTGGCGGCAGCCGCACTGACCGGGCTGGCCGCGGCCGACTGCGTCGCCGGGGCTGGCGGCGCGCCGACCGACAACGGCGCGGCAGCGGCGCGCGCGGGGGCCGCGCCGCGTTGGGCGCCTCCCGAGGCACTGGCCAGCTCAAAGGCAACCTGCACAGGCCGCTCGTACCATTCGGAGGCAAGGCGCTCGATATCGTGCGAAAAATTCTTGCGCACCCAGTCAAGCTTGAACCGATTGGGCGCAGATACCCGCAGCACCGCCTGCGCTTCATCGAACGCAACGGGTACAAGAGGGCGTATCCAGGCGCTAATTTGCTGCGGAGGTAGGTCCTGCTCCAGACGCTGGACGCAGGTCTGCCAGAAATCTTTCATATCGGTCACTTCGGTAAACCTCGATTCTACCCTGTCGCGGGCCAAGTTATCCACAAGCCTGAACATGAAATTGCATCACTGCTTACGCTAACCATTTGACTAAACTATCAAAATTTGCTGAAATGGTGGGCTTGACATCAAATTTTCAACCGCCGGGGCCAGGCCAGTCTTTCGCCTCGGGCCGTTCTTTCAATCTGGATCAACCATGAAACGCACATTTCAACCCTCAGTTACCCGCCGCAAGCGCACCCACGGTTTTCGCGTACGCATGAAAACCCGTGGCGGTCGCGCCGTGATCAATGCGCGTCGTGCCAAGGGCCGCAAGCAACTGGCCGTCTGAGCCAGTCGCTGCCCAGGCGGCCGGCAGGCAATGCGCCGCTGGCTCCTCCGCTACGATGCGCGCCACATTTCCCGCTGCGGCACGCCTGCATCGCCCCTCCGAGTACGCCTCGGCCCTCAAGGGCCGGCGGCTTGCCAGAGGGGCTTTGTTCGTTGTTACAACGCCGCGTGGCGCTGACGCCACAGCCGTGCAGGGTTCGCGACTGGGCCTTATCATCGCCAAGCGCTTCGCCGCGCATTCCGTCACCCGCAATGCCATCAAACGCGTACTGCGGGAGGCATTCAGGCAAAAAAGACACCTCTTGCCCGAACGCGACCTGGTCTTCAGGCTACACTCGCGCATTGGCCCCGTCACGCTGACCCAGCTCAAAAAGCAGGTTCGCCAGGAAGCCGACGCATTGCTGGACAAGGCAGCGCAATGATACGCGCGCTGCTCATCGCCCCCATCCGGTTCTACCGGTATTTTCTCAGCCCCTGGGTTGGCCATGGATGCAGGTTCACGCCAAGCTGTTCGGCCTACGCCATCGAGGCCATAGAAACGCATGGGGCTGCCAAAGGTCTGTATCTGGGCGCATGCCGCATAGGCCGCTGCCATCCCTGGTGCCAGGGCGGGCACGATCCTGTCCCGCCGGCTCCCGGGCAGGCACGCCAGGCTGCGAAAGCCCGACCGACAACGCCGCATCCGCCGGAGCAGCCCTGATCCCCGGTCTATGGGATCAACCTGCCCCGGTTTATTCGCTCCGCTTATGCTCAATCTGGATTCAGCTGGGCTACGTTAAACTGTTGAGCTTTTGCTCGGCTTCAACTTGAAACAGGCGCTATGGACATCCGACGCACCATCCTCTGGATGATTTTTTCTCTCTCGCTCTTGCTGCTATGGAACAACTGGCAAGTGCACAACGGCAAAGCCTCGCTGTTCGGCGGATCGCCCGCAGCCACCCAAAAGGCTGACGCCGGCAAATCGTCCGCGCCCCAGCCCAACGGCGTGAACAGCAGCGACGCCAGCATTCCTGCCGCCGCGCAAACTGCCGCCGCCCCCGCGACCGCAGCCGCAGCCGGCAATGCCAACGTTCCCGGCGACGCCCAACCGGCCGCCGCCCCGTCCGAGAAAATCGACGTCCGCACCGATGTCTACGACCTGACCTTCGATACGCAGGGCGCGCAACTGGTCAAGGCTGAACTGCTGCGCTATATGGCAACCGGCTCAAGCGACCAGCCCATGGTGCTGCTTGATGACTCCGCCGCCTACACTTATCTGGCGCAGACCGGCGTCGTAGGCGCGCCGGCTGGCCAGAGCTTCCCGACGCACCTCACCCCCTTCAAGCTCGTCTCGACACAGCGCACGCTCACCGGCGACAAACTTGACGTCGTGTTCGAAGCGCAATCGGGCGACGTCAAGGTCGTCAAGACCTACACGCTGCACAAGGGCCGCTATGACATCGACGTACGCCACGATGTGTACAACGAAGGCAGTACGCCTGTGTCACCTTCGCTTTACCTGCAGCTGACGCGGGACAATAGCGAGCCGGGTGACTCCTCGCCCTTCTATCGCACCTTCACCGGCGCTGCGATGTACTCGAGCGAAGAGAAGTACCAGAAAATCGCCTTCAAGGACATCGACAAAGGCAAGGCCAGCTATGTCAAGCAGGCAAACAATGGCTGGATCGGCATGGTTCAGCACTATTTTGCAACGGCCTGGGTGCCGCCTGAAGGCACCGTGCGGCACAACGAAGCGTTGCATCTGTCCAACAACCTGTATGCCGTTCGCAGCATAGAATCCGTCGGCACCATCGCTCCGGGCCAGAAAGTCTCGGTCAACTCGCAGCTATGGGTCGGTCCCCAGGACCAAAAAGCCATGAGCGCCATTGCGCCGGGGCTTGAGCTCGTGGTTGATTACGGCTGGCTCACCATCATCGCCAAGCCGCTGTTCAAGATCATGACGTGGATACACAGTGTGCTGGGCAACTGGGGCTGGACGATTGTCGTGCTGACCCTGCTCATCAAGCTCGTGTTCTATCCCCTGTCGGCGACCAGCTACCGCTCCATGGCCAAGATGAAGCAGGTTGGTCCGCGCATGAAAGCCCTGCGCGAGAAATTCGGCGATGACAAGGCCAAGCTCAACAGCGCCATGATGGAGATGTACCGTACCGAGAAAATCAATCCGCTGGGCGGCTGTCTGCCCATGGTGGTGCAGATTCCGGTCTTTATCTCGCTGTACTGGGTGCTGCTGGGCAGCGTCGAAATGCGCGGCGCCCCCTGGATACTCTGGATTCATGACCTGTCGATCCGTGATCCCTGGTTCATCCTGCCCGCCATCATGATGGGCACGATGTTCCTGCAGATCAAGCTGAACCCGACGCCGCCCGATCCCACCCAGGCCAAGGTCATGATGATCATGCCACTGGTCTTTGGCGGCATGATGTTCTTCTTCCCCGCCGGGCTGGTGCTGTACTGGTGCATCAACAATACCGTCTCCATTGCCCAGCAGCGCTATATCATGCGCAAGCTCGACAGAGAAAAGGCGGCCGCGGCCCGCTAGCCGCGCGCGCCGGCAGCCGGGCCTCCCCGGCCCGGCCATTGCCTTCTTCCCCAAAGGCCCTGCATGCTGCTGCGTGCAGGGCCTTTCTCATTGGGTTATTCCCCGATAGCAAAAGCTTTAGGCTTAATGTAAGTTAGTCACTGGCCGGATAACGCCATCGCGAGGCTCAACGCAGGCGCGACGGCCTGATGCCTAACAATCAATGAGATTTCGCCCGAATGGGTGCGGACAGGAGACAAGATGACACACGCCACCTCAACTGCACGGCGCCGGCTGTTGCGCCACAGCCTGACCATGGCCCTGCTGTGCGGAGCGCTGGGCGCCGCACCCAGCCATGCCCAGGAGCCGGTCAAGATCGGCTTCATCGGCACGCTGAGCGGCCCCGGCGGCGCGCTCGGCCAGGACCAGTACGATGCCTTCATGCTCGCCATCGAGCAAAAAGGCGGCAAACTGGGCGGCGTTCCTGTCGAAGTCATCCGCGAGGACGACCAGCTCAAGCCAGACATTGGCGTTCAGGCGGCCACCAAGCTGCTCAAGAGCGAACACGTACCCATCATCACCGGCGTCACCTTCTCCAACGTCATGATGGCCATCCACAAGCCCATCACCGATGCCGGGGTATTCCTGATCGGCTCAAACGCCGGCCCCGCCCCCATCGCCGGCAAGAACTGCTCGCCCTACTTTTTCTCCACCTCCTGGGACAACGACATGCTGCACGAGGCAGGCGGTCAGCTTGCCTCGGACTTGGGATACAAGAATATGTATGTCATGGCGGCCAACTACCAGGCAGGGCGCGACGCCGTTTCCGGGTTCAAGCGGGACTACACCGGCAAGGTCATCGACGAGGTCTACACACAGGTCAACCAACCCGATTACTCCGCCGAGATCGCCCAGCTGCAGGCGGCCTCGCCCGATGCTGTCTATGTGTTCTATCCAGGCGGCATGGGGGTGAACTTCGTCAAGCAGTATCGCCAGGCGGGGCTGCTGGGCACACTGCCCCTGATTTCTGTATCGACCATAGATGGATCCACGCTGCCCGCACTCAAGTCGCTGGCTGTGGGCGCCATCACCAGCGCACCTTATGCGCCCAATCTGGACAACCCGCAGAACACCCAGTTTGTTCAGGCCTTCGTCAAGGCCTACAAGCGGCAGCCTTCCATGTACGCCGCACAGTCTTACGACGCGGCCAATCTGATCGACTCGGCGCTGGCCAAGGTCAAGGGCAAGCTGGATGACAAGCAGGCTTTCCGCGACGCTCTGAAAGCCGCGGATTTTGACTCGGTGCGTGGCGATTTTTCCTTCGACTCCAATCAGTTTCCCGACGCTCCCTTTTACCGCGTAGATGTGGTCAAGGGACCAGACGGCGCCGCCCTGGAAGCCTCCTCGCCCATCAAGATAGCGACCCGCGCCAATTTCGCCGCGCAATGCAAGATGAAATAACACGGTCGGTGCAGGCGGGCGCCTCGTGCGCCCGCCCAATACATTGCGGAGACGCGCTTGAGCTTTACCCTATTCGTCATCCAGACGCTGAATGGCCTGCAACTGGGTGTGCTGCTGTTCCTCATGGCCGCAGGCCTGACGCTGGTCTTCGGCATCATGAGCTTCGTGAACCTTGCGCACGGCTCCATGTACATGATGGGCGCATTTTTCGCCGCCAGCCTGTACAACTACACCGGCTCGTTTCTGCTGGCAGCCATACTTCTGGTGCCCGCCATGATTGCGCTGGGCCTGACGGTGAACTGGATCGCGCTGCGCAAACTCTATCAGCGCGACCACCTGGATCAGGTGCTTGCGACCTTCGGCCTCATTCTGTTCTTCAATGAACTGGCCAGAATGATATGGGGACCTTCTCCCTATTACATGGAGGTTCCCGAGGCGCTGATCGGCGCCGTCAATGTGTTCGGCGTGCGCTATCCCGCTTTTCGCCTGCTTATCATTGCCACAGGCCTGCTCACCGCCCTGGGCTGTTATCTGCTCATACACCGCACCCGCATCGGCATGCTGATCCGCGCCGGCGCCACCAACCGCAGCATGGTCGGTGTACTCGGCGTCAACATTGCGCTGCTCAATGCCATGCTGTTCGCTCTGGGCGCTGTCCTGGCCGGCCTGGCGGGCCTGCTGGCAGGGCCCATCATGTCGGTACAGGCGGGCATGGGCGAACCCATTCTCATCCTGACCATGGTGGTCATTGTCATCGGCGGCATAGGGTCGATACGCGGCGCGTTCTACGCCTCGCTCATTGTCGGTGTCGTCGATACGCTGGGCCGGACATTGCTGCCCGCCATCCTGCGCACCATGCTTGAGCGCAGCGCGGCGGATATCGCCGGGCCTGCGCTGGCGTCGATGATGATCTATCTGCTGATGGCCGCCGTGCTCGCCATCAAGCCCGAAGGGCTGTTTCCCGTGCACAGGCACTGAGACGGTGCCAACCCCGGCCGTCCATTCCCACACTACAGGTTTACGCTGCAACATGTCCCTGAGTTCCAACGTTTTCCGCCATTGCCCCACCACCACACGCGCAGGCATCATCTTGCTGGTTCTGCTGGCGCTGTTTCCCTTTGTGATGCGGGACAATCCGTTTCTGATTTCATTTGTCACGCGCATCCTGGTGTTTGCCTTCGCATCGCTGTCCCTGAACCTCATCCTGGGCTATGGCGGCATGGTGAGCTTCGGCCATGCGCTCTTTCTCGGACTGGGCGTCTATGGCAGCGCCATTCTGAGCTTTCACGGCGTGGACAACGGCTGGCTGCAGCTGCTGGCCACCCTCACTGCCTGCGGCATCGTAGGCCTGGTCACGGGCAGCATTGCGCTGCGCACCAGCGGCATCTCTTTCATCATGATCACCCTGGCCTTTGCCCAGATGTTCTATTTTCTGTTCGTCAGCCTGAGCCAGTACGGCGGCGACGACGGCCTGCGCCTCAAGGCGGGCAGCAACTTCGCCGGCCTGGTCATGACCAACGGCCTCGTGCTGTATTTCACTTCTTTGCTGCTGCTGTGCGCCGGCCTGTATGGCTGCCACCGCCTGGTGCATTCGCGTTTTGGCACCGTCATCCGGGCCAGCAAAAGCAATGAAACCCGCATGAAGGCGCTGGGCTATCCCACCTTCCGCTATCGACTGGCGGCCTATGTGCTGTCCGCCATGCTGTGCGGCATGGCAGGCATGCTCTACGCCAATCTCACCCAGTTCGCCTCGCCCTCGTATATGTCATGGACCACCTCGGGCGAATTGATCGTCATGGTCATGCTGGGCGGAATAGGCGCCTTGTTCGGTCCGCTGTTCGGCGCGCTGGCCATGATACTCACCGAAGAAGGTCTTAAACTGCTTACGCATCACTGGATGGTGGTCTTCGGCCCGCTGATCGTCCTCGTGGTGCTGATCAGCCGCCAGGGCCTTGCCGGCCTGCTCGACGACCTGGACCGGCGCCGCACCGCACGCAGACAGCAAACAACCTTGCACCGGGAGGCGCCATGAGCCTGCTCTCCGTCCGCAAGCTGCTCAAGCGCTATGGCGGCCTGGTCGCCACGGACCATGTCGACCTGGATATCGCCGACGGCGAACTGCACGCCATCATCGGTCCGAACGGCGCTGGCAAAAGCACATTGATCACCCAGCTTGCCGGCGAAATCCGCCCCGACGCCGGCCAGATCCTGTTCAAAGGCGAGGACATCACACGCACACGCGCCGCGCAGCGCGCGCTGCGCGGGCTGGCCCGTTCCTACCAGATCACCTCGGTGTTTCCGGCTTTCACAGCCCTGCAGAACGTGATGCTCGCCGTACAGGCGCATCAAGGCCACAGTTTTCACGCCTGGACGCCGGTATCGGCCCAGCCTTCGCTGACCGGGCCCGCGCAGCACATGCTGGAGCGCACCGGCCTTGCCCATCGCAGCAATGTCGCGGCCGCCGACCTGGCTCACGGCGAACAGCGCCAGCTCGAGCTGGCCATGGTGCTGGCAGGACAGCCCCGGCTGCTGCTGCTGGATGAACCCATGGCAGGCATGAGCCAGGCCGAGTCCGCAGACATGACCCGATTGTTGCTGGAATTGAAGGGCGAGTACGGCATTGTGCTGGTCGAACACGATATGGATGCCGTATTCCGCCTGGCCGACCGCATTACCGTGCTCGTGTATGGGCGTGCCATTGCCTGCGGCTCGCCGGAATATATCCGCAATCATGCGGACGTACGCACTGCCTATCTCGGAGACGACGCATAATGCCTCGCGAACTGCTCGATCTCAGCGGCATCGATGTTTTCTACGGCGCAAGCCAGGCCTTGTCCGGCATGGCCTTCCGCATCGGCGAAGGAGAATTCGTCACCCTGCTCGGACGCAACGGCATGGGCAAGTCCACCAGCGTGAAAGCCATCGTCGGGCTTATGGCGCCGGCCGCCGGCACGATACGCTTCGATGGCAGAGATATTGCCGGGCTGCCCCCATACAAGGTCGCTCGCGCCGGCATCGGCCTCGTACCCGAGGGACGCCAGATATTTCCCAATCTCAGTGTCCATGAAAACCTGGTCGCCACCGCGCACAACCGCCAGCGCCTGCCCCAGCCCTGGACGGCGGACCGCATCTATGCGCTGTTTCCCCGCCTGAAGGAACGCGCCGGCAACGGCGGCAACAAGCTGTCGGGCGGCGAACAGCAGATGCTGGCCATTGGCCGCGCCCTCATGACCAACCCGCGCCTGCTCATCCTGGATGAGGCGACCGAAGGTCTGGCGCCGCTCATCCGCCAGGAAATCTGGCGCTGCCTGGCCCAGCTCAAATCGCTGGGCATGACCATTCTCTGCATAGACAAAAACCTCAGCTCGCTGCTGCCGCTTGCAGATCGTCACTATATCGTCGAAAAAGGCCATGCCGTCTGGTCCGGCACGTCAGCGGAGCTGACCGCCCAACAGGAACAGCTCCAACACTACATGGGGGTGTAGTCGTCTGCTTTCGCCACGCCGTATCGATGGATGGTGAGGACTGCACCCGAAAGGATGATTCGCAGGCGCCGCATCTCTGTACGCGACAAGGAGCCAAGGCCGCAACTGTTCGAGCAGGGCGCTCGTCAACAGCCCGGGGGGCTGTTGACCCTGCGAGTCTTGCGGCCGCCTTGTCGTGCACAGAGAGGCGGGAAGTCGCCAACGGCGACCGCCGGAGTCATCCGACCGGGTGCAGTCCTCACCACCCATCGATACGCATCGCAGAACGAGCGCTGTCAGCTATCCGACTTCCCACAATGCCAGCACCATAGATAATAACAATCACAAACAAAGCAACAATCAATTTCCCCTAATTTGGAATAACTACTAGACTTTGATCCAGATCCATAAGGCATTGCCGGATTCCCCCTAATATGGGCTTGGAAGCGTTTACCGCTCCAAGTCTTTCATCATGGTAAGCATCCAAGGAGAAAACGATGAAGAAACTCACCACCGCCGCAGGCGCTCCCGTCGTCGACAACCAGAACACCATGACCGCCGGTCTCCGTGGCCCCGCCTTGCTGCAAGACGTCTGGCTCATCGAGAAGCTCGCGCACTTCGACCGCGAAGTCATTCCCGAGCGGCGTATGCACGCCAAGGGCGCCGGCGCCTACGGCACCTTCACCGTCACCCACGATATCACCCAGTACACCCGCGCGAGTCTGTTTTCCGAGGTGGGCAAACAAACACCCATGTTCGCCCGTTTCTCCACTGTCGCCGGTGAGCGCGGCGCAGCCGACGCCGAACGCGACATCCGCGGCATTGCCATGAAGTTCTATACCGAAGAAGGCAACTGGGACCTGGTCGGCAACAATACCCCGGTATTTTTCTTCCGCGATCCGCTCAAGTTTCCCGACCTGAACCATGCCGTCAAGCGCGATCCCCGTACAGGCATGCGCAGCGCCCAGAACAACTGGGAATTCTGGACCGGTCTGCCCGAGGCTCTGCACCAGGTCACCATCGTGATGAGCGATCGGGGCATCCCGGTCGGGTTTCGCAACATGCATCTGTTCGGCAGCCATACCTTCAGCTTCATCAATGCGCAGAACGAACGCTTCTGGGTCAAATTCACCTTCAAGACCAAGCAAGGCATCAAGAATCTGACCGACGCACAGGCTTGTGAGCTCGTAGGACGCGATCGCGAAAGCTCGCAGCGCGATCTCTTCAACGCTATCGAAGAAGGCGACTTCCCGCGTTGGACCATGTATGTACAGATCATGCCCGAGAAAGAAGCAGGGTCCTATCACCTGAATCCATTCGATCTCACCAAGGTATGGCCGCATGGCGACTATCCGCTGATCGAAGTGGGCGAACTCGAACTGAACCGCAATCCCGAGAATTTTTTCGCAGAGGTTGAGCAGGCGGCCTTTACTCCCGCCGCGGTCGTGCCCGGTATCGGCTTTTCGCCCGACCGCATGCTGCAGGCGCGGCTATTCTCCTACGGCGATGCGCACCGCTATCGCCTGGGTGTGAATCATCATCAGATTCCGGTCAACGCACCCAAATGCCCCTACCACAGCTTTCACCGGGATGGCGCCATGCGGGTCGACGGCAACTACGGCGGCATTACAGGCAATGAGCCCAATACAAGTGGTGAATGGGCCGAACAGCCTGAGTTCCGCGAACCGCCGCTCTCCATCGAGGGTGCCGCAGACCACTGGAACCATCGCGTGGACACGGACTATTTCTCGCAACCCGGCAAGCTGTTCCGCCTGATGAGCGAGGAACAGAAACAGGCCTTGTTCTATAACACTGCGCGTGCCATTGCCGGCGTCAGCAAAGACGTCCAGCAACGGCACATCGACCACTGCACGCAGGCCGACCCTGCCTACGGCGCCGGCGTGGCGGCAGCGATCAAGGACGTCGAAAGCATGAACGCGGCCCCGGCCCGAACGCCCTCGACCGACGAAGCCTCCGCCTAGAACGTGCGGGTGCAGCCGGCGGACAGCACGCCCGTCGGCCGGCCCGCGCAAGGCCAGGCCCTCTCCACTCAATCAAGCCGCTGATGCAGGCCGCAGCTCTCGGTCCTCAGCAAGGCGGCATCGACAACCAGCTGCGCGGCATCCAGCATGTTGCGCAGTTCCAGCCTCTCGCGCATCGGACCCGTCCACTGCGCAGGCAGGCCCAGCTGCTCCCGCCATTGCCGAATCTGCCTGTGCGCCTGCTGTAGCGAGCGGCTGCGCCGCAGCAATCCGGCTGACGCATCCATCAATGACTGCAGCGACATCCGCAGCTTCGCAGCATCTATCCTCACGTTGCCAGGGGTTTGAAGACCATCAGTGTGACGAACCGGACCATCGGCGCGGCGAGGTGAATCGGCCAGCAAACGCGCTAGTGAACGACCCATCGCTACGCACTCAAGCAGAGAATTGCTGGCCAGCCGGTTTGCGCCGTGCAGCCCCGTGCTTGCGGTTTCCCCGATGGCATACAAGCCCGGCACCGTGCTGCGTCCATCGCAATCCGTCGCCACGCCACCGCAGCTGTAATGCGCCGCCGGTGCAACGGGAATGCCCTCGCGCCGCAGATCAAGACCATACGCCAGGCAGCGTTTCAAGATCATCGGAAAATGCGTTTCGATGAACGCCGCATCATGATGCGAGATGTCCAGCAACACATGATCAAGGCCATGTATTTCCATTTCGCGCGCAATGGCGCGGGCGACAATATCACGCGGCGCCAGCTCGGCGCGCGCATCGTGTGCCGGCATGAAGCGCGTACCGTCCGGCAGGCGCAGCATCGCCCCCTCTCCGCGCAGCGCTTCCGAAATCAGGAATGCCGGTGTATCGGGCAAGGCCAGGCAGGTGGGATGGAACTGTATGAACTCCATGTGCCGTGTGGCTGCCCCTGCTCGCGCCGCCATGCCGATGCCATCGGCGGTTGCGCAGAAAGGATTGCTGGTTTTGGAATAAAGCTGGCCCAGGCCGCCAGTGGCAAGCACGACATGCGGCGCGGCGAATGCCAGTTGGCGATCGTGCTTTTGATCGCAGGCCATTACGCCTCTGACGCCAGCCTCTGCATGATCCCCCACGCACAAGTCCATTGCCAGCACATGTTCATACAGGTCGATGTTTTGCTGCACCCGAATGCGCGCATGCAACGCAGTCATGATGGCGTGCCCGCTGACATCTCCCGCATGGACAATGCGACGCTGACTGTGTCCGCCTTCGCGGGTAAGATGCAATTGCCCTCGCGCATCCCGGCTGAACGCCACACCCTGCTCGCACAGCCAGTCCAGGCTGCCCGGTCCCTGTGCGACGATATGCCGCACCGCCTGGGCATCACACAGGCCGGCGCCCGCAACCTGCGTGTCCAGTACATGTTGATCAAGACTGTCGCCGGCACCGAGCACCGCTGCGATACCGCCTTGCGCACGGTCGCTGGCGCACACATCCAGCGCGTCCTTGGCCAGCAAGGCGACACGCAGGCGGGAGGGCAAAGACAGGGCCGTCGAAACACCGGCAAGTCCTGCGCCGACAATCACGACGTCATAGTGCATCATGCCGCGCCCATGTGTTCGAACAATGGCATATCCCGTTCAAGATCGCCGCTGGCCTGAACGACGCGTCCGCGATTGGCGGCGAACGCCAGCATGCGGCCAAGCGATCGGCGGGCGCCTTCGGCCAGCGCCTCGTCAACCGATACTTCGTTGCGGCAATGCGCCAGCGTATCCTCAAGCTGTTCCAGCGTGTTCAGGGCCATCCAAGGACAGAACGCGCAGCTCTTGCAGCTGGCGCCATGGCCAGCCGTGGGCGCGGCCATGAAAGTCTTGTCTGGCGCCCTGCTGCGCATCGCGTGCAGAATGCCCTGGTCAGTCGCCACGATATAAGTGTCGGACGTCCCTTCCACGACCGCCTGTATCAGTTGCGTGGTCGAACCGACGACATCGGCCAGCGCAAGGACGCCGGCCGGTGACTCTGGATGCGCAAGCACTGTGGCTTGCGGATGGTCGTGCTTGAGTGCGCCCAGTTCATGAGCCTTGAATTCGTCATGCACGATGCAGGAGCCTTGCCACAGCAGCATCTGCGCGCCGGTCTGCTGCTGGATGTAGGCACCCAGATGCCGGTCGGGCGCCCAGAGGATTTTCTCGCCCCGTGCATGCAGATGGCGCACGATATCGAGCGCAATGGACGAGGTCACCACCCAGTCCGCACGCGCCTTGACCGCCGCGCTGGTATTGGCATAGACAACGACCGTATGCTCCGGATGGGCGTCGCAAAAGGCATTGAAGGCCGCCGGTTCGCAGCCCAGATCCAGTGAACAGTTTGCCTGTGCGTCAACGACAAACACGGTTTTTTCCGGGCTCAGTATCTTGGCCGTTTCGGCCATGAAACGGACGCCGGCCACAACAATTGTGCGGGCCGGATGCGTCTGTCCGAACCGTGCCATCTCCAGAGAATCGCCTACACAACCTCCGCTGGCGTGGGCAAGATCCTGAATCTCCGGCTCGGTATAGTAGTGCGCCACGAGTACCGCGTCGTGCTCGCGCAGTAATTCCTTCAGATTCCTGATGACAGAACCGCGCATGCTTGCTCTCCAGAAAGTCGATGTCTTTTTAATAATGCTCATATTGAGCATTTATGATGAAATAAAAACGCGCTGAGCGCGCCGTCACATTATGCTTAGCTTGAGCATAAATCGATTTCAATCAGAACACAAGTCTGTTTTTTGAAGGAGATACGCGCAGCGCGCAGTCCGATGTCCGGCCACGGCTGCGCGCAGATCACCTATGCGGCTTACCGTCCCAGCGAATAAAACTCATCGTTGGGCCGCATGGTCGTTGTGTTGGCCAGGCGATTGGACATGCCAAAGAATGCGGAAATGGCCGCAATATCCCAGGCATCTTCTTCGTCAAAGCCATGCTGTTTCAGGCCTGCGATGTCGTCGTCGCCGACTTCGCCCGAGCGCAGCGACACCTTCATGGCAAAGTCGAGCATTGCCTTCTGGCGATCCGTTATATCGGCCTTGCGATAATTGACCGCAATCTGATCGGCAAGCAGGGGATTCTTCGCGCGTATCCGCAAAATGGCGCCATGTGCAATGACACAATACTGGCATTGGTTCGCATTGCTGGTGGCCACCACGATCATCTCACGCTCGGCTTTGGTGATATTGCCAGGCTTGTCCATCAACGCATCATGGTAAGCAAAGAAAGCGCGAAACTCATCCGGCCTGTGCGCCAGCACAAGAAAGACATTGGGAATAAAGCCCGACTTTTCCTGCACGGCCAGAATGCGCTCCCGGATGTCATCCGGCAGTTCCGACAATGCCGGCACCGGAAACCGGCTGATGCGTGGCGCTTGTTCTTGTTTCATTGAGTGTCTCCAGGGAAAAACAGATGGCGCGCCCGACAGCGCGCCATCCTTGTTGTACAGCGTGATCAGTCCTGCGGATGCACCGGCACGATAACGCGGCCGCGTATTTCGCCATCCATCAGGCGCTGCGCTGTCGGAATGACATCCTGAAGAGAAACATCATGCACGACATCGGTCAAGCGCCCCGGCTCCAGATCCTGCGACAGCCGCCGCCATGCCTCCAGCCTGTCCTGCCGGGGACACATGACGCTGTCTATCCCGGCCAGCGTAATATTGCGCAGAATGAAGGGCGCCACCGTCGCCGGCAATGACATACCCGCAGCAAGGCCGCAGGCTGCAACCGTGCCGCGATACATCAGCGAAGCGCATACGTTCGCCAGCACCTGCCCGCCCGCCACGTCCACCGCGCCAGCCCAGCGTTCTTTCGCCAGAGGCTTGCCGGGTGAGGTGAACTCGGCACGGTCCAACACATCCTGCGCGCCCAGCGCACGCAGATAATCAGCCTCCTGGGGACGGCCTGTCACGGCGGCCACGCTATAGCCCAGCTTGGCCAGGACAGCCACCGCAACGCTGCCCACACCGCCCGCCGCGCCGGTAACCAGTATCTGCCCGCTATCGGGCCTGACGCCATGACGCTCGAGCGCCATGACGCACAGCATAGCGGTGTAACCCGCCGTGCCTATGCCCATGGCCTGACGCAGCGTAAACGGCTCCTGCAGCGGAACCAGCCAGTCGCCCTTGACCCGGGCCATGCCGGCCAGCCCGCCCCAATGTTTTTCGCCCACGCCCCAGCCATTGAGCACGACCTTGTCGCCCGGCTTGTAGGCCGGATTATCCGAGTGCTCCACCACGCCTGAAAAATCGATGCCGGGCACCATGGGATAGCTGCGCACGATGGGCGATTTGCCTGTTATCGCCAGCGCGTCTTTGTAGTTCAGTGTGGAGTAGGCCACGCGTACAGTGACGTCGCCCGGCGGCAGCGACGCCTCGTCCACTTCGGCAAGCCGAACGTCCTGCACATCTTGCTTCTTGTCTATCAATACTGCCTGAAACATGCATGTCTCCCTTGAGTGGTGTGATGACAAAATACGGTTATGACTGATTCCGACAGGGTTGCGCCTGCAGTACTGCAAAAAACCCTCTGGCGAAGATGTCCAGCGGTTCAGCGCAGCGTTCAAGCTTGGCGCGCAATACCGCGCCTTCCCAGCCGGTCCAGAAGAAAGCGGCCAGTTCCGCGCAATCCGTATCGGCCGCTAGTGTCTGCGCACGCCGGGCCTGCTCCAGACAGCTCGCCAGGCGCGCCTGCCAGTCGGCAAGCACCATGACCAGCTGTGCACGGAACGGCTCGGGCAGGCTGCCCATTTCCTGGCCCAGGTTGCCGACCAGGCAGCCCCGCCGATAGCCATGACGGGCCATGCCCTCCTTCGCGTCCTCAATGAAGTCCCGCAGCCGCTGCAGTGGCGCACGCGTTTCGTTGCCCAGCCAGTGATCCAGCTTGCGCGCAAAGAATTCCGCGTAGGCGTCGATCAGCGCATGACCGAATGCCGTCTTGCTGTCGAAGTAATGGTAGAAGGAGCCTTTCGGGACATCGGCCAGGCGCAGGATCTCGTCCATGCCCACAGACGAATAGCCCTTTTCCGTGAGAATGGCGACGCCGGCCCTGAGCAGGCGGGCGCGTGTTTCGCCCTGGCCGGCGGGATTCTTGGGCGGGCGCCCACGCGGGCGGGCGCTTGCAACGGGACGTTCGATTTTCAGAGAAACGCTCATTCGATGTTGGATGAATATCGTGCACATGAGGCAGTGCGTGCTGCCCATGCCGACGGCATGATTTCAACCTATATTAGACCGATCGTCTCTAAAAATCTACTGCAAACTTCAGTTGCGCCCGCAAACCCTGATTTATAGTCCCTCAAGCGCCAGTAACTGGGCGGCTTGCCGCAGCACTTCATTAACGCCGGCACTCATGAGCAGCGACGTCTGATCAAGCTCGTCCAGCCTGAACCATCGCGCCTCGAGCGCGTCGTCCCGGGCAACAGGCTCACCGGACTGCCAGCGGCACAGAACGGCGAGCAGCACGAACTGCTGTCGCAGGCTGCCGTCTTCCGCCCGGTCAAAAACATCGACCGCACTAAAACAACGACGCGCCTGCGCACGGACAGTGGTTTCCTCGAAAAGTTCGCGTTCGGCCGCCGCATTGATCGACTCGCCAGCCTCTATCTTGCCACCCGGAAAGCCCCAGTATCCGGCATCAGGGGGATTGGCACGACGCACCAGCAAAACATCTTCCCCTCTGAGGACGACTGAAATCGCGGCGGGCACAGGCCGTCGTGCCTCAGCAGCCTGCGTAGCGGCAGCCGCCTGGTGGTCCTCAGGCATCCAGCTTCCTGCCGGCCGCAGCGATCCGCCGGTACAGCGTGCTCCGGTGCACGCCAAGCTCGCGCGCCGCTCGGCTTATATTGCCTTCGCATGCCGCCAGAGTTTTCTGCATCAACAGCAGGCTCAGGTCACGAAGATGCAGCGGCCCGTCGCCATGCAGGCGTATCTCCCCGTCCAGACTCGGGGCTTGCGTCATCACACCATCCGATTCAGACCCATCGGTCGTCAGGGCGTTTATCTCGCGCAGCGCCGGTGCTGCCGCACGCCCATCCTCATGGTCCCGGCGCACCATAGGCCAGCGGATCTCCGGAGGCAGCATTTCCATGCGCAGCCCGCCGGAAACCTGGCCCAGCACGCACAGCGTCCGCAGCAGCGCGACCAATTGCCGGTAATTGCCTGGCCAGTCATAGGCCACCAACGCCTCTTCCATCTCGGCCGGCAGCGGAGACGTATTATCCTGTGCAGCCCACAGCGCGCGCACCACTTCCCGCTTGTCCGTGCGCACGCGCAGCGGATCAAGCCGCACCGTGTACTCGGCGATGCGGAAAAACAGATCGGCACGCATCGCCACGTTTGGCGCTTCAGGCGACAGGCAGCGATGCGTGGCGCAAACCAGGGCAAAATCCACCGGTACTGCATGGCCGCCCCCCAAAGGCATGACTTCGCGCTCCTGCAGCACCCTGAGCAATCGAGCCTGCAGGTTGGGCGGCATATCGCCGATCTCATCCAGAAACAGCATGCCGCCGTGGGCCTGCCGCAGCAGGCCTTTGCTGCCCTGTTTGCGCGCGCCGGTGAACGCACCCTCTTCATAGCCGAACAATTCGGACTCGATCAGGCTTTCAGGCAGCGCTGCGCAATTGACGGCAATAAACGGCCGATGCGCACGCCGGCTGCGAGCATGCAGTTCGCGTGCAAAAACCTCTTTGCCGACACCTGTTTCTCCTTGCAGCAGTATGGACACGCCGGCATCGCACAAGTGCACGGCGCGGGCGAGTTCCGTCAGCAGCGCCGCATCATAGGCGGGCCGCGGCGGCCGGCCGGCCCGCACCCTGACCCGGTCAGATGTCGGCGCGACTCCGGCCGGAGACGCCGCCGGCATGGGCGGTCGCAACGTCACATGGAACAACATGCCTGCATGGCTGCGCAATACCGACGCCTTGTTATAGCTGTCCAGCCCTGCATCAAAAAGGTCGTCGCAACGGTAGACCCCCAACGCAACATCCTCCAGCGCCAACAATGCGCGTGCCTGCCGGTTCGCACCCACCACGACGCCTTCGCGCAGCGCCAGCACACCTTCTTGCGGCGTATCGAGCAGCGCAGGGTTTGCATGCAGGCACAGCAGGGTGCAGTCGGAGAACTCGCTGACAAACAGTTTGCGTTCGATTTGTGCAGCGGCCAGTGCAACCATGCCCATCGCGTGACGGTGGTCATGGCCAGCATCGCCCGACAGGTCCAGCACTGCCTGCACGCGGCCGAATGGCCCGACGATGGGCACCGCAGTGCAGGTGAGTATGCGATTGGGTGCGAAGAAATGTTCTGCTCCCTGAACCACAATCGGACGTCCCTCGACCAGTGCGGTTCCGATGGCGTTCGTGCCCGCAGCGCCCTCATCCCAGGGCGCGCCCGGCATCAACGCAACGCGGGATGCCCGGTCGGCGAAGTCGGTCGCACCGACGCTGTCCAACACCATGCCATGGCCATCGGCCAGAATGATGAGACTGCCGCTGCGCCTGGCCTCCCGGCGCAGCATGGTCAGTGTCGGCTCGCACAGGCGACGCAGACGTTCGTGGCGGCAACGCAGCGCCGTCAGTTCAGACTGCGTCAGCGGCTCTTGACGGCGCGCGCCCCGCATTTCATGACCCAGGTCGGCGCAACGGCGCCAGGATCTCAGAATAGGTTCAGCAACCATGCCGCTCGGAACCGCGCCCTGCTCGCTGAACAGCCTGCGAGCCATGACCAGCGCCTGACGACGGGATTCGATAATCATGAATGTCTCTCCTTGCGTGGCGTTCTGCGACACCTGCTCCGTCCGGGTGTCGCAGAACGCGACACTTCGGTCTTGCTCGCGACACCTCGGCAACACCTGCATGCCGGAAGCTCGTCCACTTTCGCATGCAAATACCCGGCTTGTCCAGCCGTCGCCAGGCGTTGGGAAACTGGCATAGCGATTGCTTGATCATCATTGGGCGGGCTGGCCGCGACCACATTGATATTCACAGGAGAATGCACATGGATACTGCAACCCGTATTGCACCCGATACCTATGGCACCACCATAGACATCAAGACGGAATATGGCAACTTCATCGGCGGCGACTGGCACGCTCCCGTGGATGGCGAGTACTTCGACAATATTACGCCTGTCACCGGCCAGTTGCTGACGCGCCACGCCAGGTCCGGCGCTGCGGACATCGAAAAGGCGCTGGATGCCGCGCACAAGGCCGCAGCGCAATGGGGGGCTACCGCAGTTGCCGAACGCGCACGCATGCTGTTCAGAATCGCCGATGCCATCGAAACCAATCTCGAAATGCTGGCCACGATCGAAACCTGGGACAACGGCAAGCCCATACGCGAAACCCGGGCGGCCGACATACCGTTGGCGGCCGATCATTTTCGCTACTTTGCATCGGCCATCCGTTCGCAGGAAGGCAGCCTGTCCGAGATCGACGCCGATACCGTGGCCTATCATTTTCATGAACCGCTGGGCGTGGTCGGACAGATCATCCCATGGAATTTTCCCATACTGATGGCTGCCTGGAAGCTTGCGCCGGCGCTGGCCGCAGGCAATTGCGTTGTGCTCAAGCCGGCTGAACAAACGCCCCTGGGCATTCTCAAGTTTGCCGAACTGGTCGCCGACATCCTGCCGCCCGGCGTACTCAATATCGTCACCGGGTTCGGTGTGGAGGCCGGCAAGCCGCTGGCATCCAACAAGCGCATCGCCAAGATCGCCTTCACCGGCGAAACAACGACGGGCCGGCTCATCATGCAGTATGCCTCGCAAAACATCATCCCGGTCACGCTGGAACTGGGCGGCAAGTCTCCCAATATCTTCTTCGAAGACGTGGCGGCGCAGGATGATGAATTCTTCGACAAGGCGATTGAGGGTTTTGTGATGTTCGCCCTGAACCAGGGCGAGGTCTGCACCTGCCCCAGCCGCGCGCTGATACAGGAATCCATCTACGACCGCTTCATGGAGCGCGCACTCAAACGAGTAGAGGCCATCAGGCAAGGCAATCCGCTGGACGGCGACACCATGATGGGTGCACAGGCCTCCAGTGAGCAGCTTGAGAAAATCCTGTCTTACCTGGACATCGGCCGCCAGGAAGGCGCGCAGGTTCTTACTGGCGGCGCGCGGGCCAGCCTGGCCGGCGGACTCAAAGAGGGCTACTACGTCCAGCCCACGGTCTTTAAAGGCAACAACCGCATGCGCGTGTTCCAGGAAGAAATCTTCGGGCCCGTGGTCGCCGTCACCACATTCAAGGATGCCGACGATGCGCTCGCCATCGCCAATGACACGCTGTACGGACTGGGTTCGGGCGTATGGTCCCGCGATGCCAACACATGCTATCGCATGGGACGGGCCATCAAGGCCGGGCGCGTGTGGACCAACTGCTACCACGCCTATCCGGCGCATGCAGCCTTCGGTGGCTACAAGCAGTCGGGCATCGGCCGCGAAACCCACAAGATGATGCTGGACCATTACCAGCAGACCAAGAACATGCTGGTCAGCTACAGCCCCAAGAAACTGGGCTTTTTCTGATCCCGGCATGCCGACGTAGCCGCCCGCAACCGGACATGCCGCCCGCGTGTCCGGATAGCGCGGCCAAACATTCCATCATTCAACCCTGAAGAGAGGTGCCCGCATCATGACAGTCGCCCGTGTCGTTGCCACGCCCGCCGCGCTTGATCTCATTGCTGTATTGCGCGCGCGCCACGGCCCGCTGATGTTCCATCAGTCAGGGGGCTGCTGCGACGGCAGCGCGCCCATGTGTTATCCCCTGGGCGAGTTCACCGTCGGCCACAGCGACGTATTGCTGGGCACGCTAGACAACTGTCCTTTCTACATGAGCGAATCCCAGTTCGAGTACTGGGAGCATACGCAACTGATCATCGACGCCGTACCGGGTCGCGGCGGCGCCTTTTCACTGGACAGCGCCGAAGGCCGCCGTTTCCTGCTGCGCTCCAGGCTGTATGAAGACGAAGAATGGGCCAATATCGCACCGGTAAGCCGAGGCGACGAAACACCGGACCAGGCCTTGGCGTCCACTCCCCGCCCAGGGACATGAATGCCCGCGCAATGCCGGGCTAGCGGCCACCCGGCACACGCCCGGCATGCGTGCGGTGCGCTTCGCCCTTGAGCAGTTCAATAAACCGCTGTGCGCCCAGCCCCAGCGGCTGGTCTTTGAGCCACACGACATCCACCCACAACCGCAACTGGTTGCTGATGTTCTCGAATTCGATCTCCTGCAGGGATCCGGCACGCGCCAGCGGCTCGATCAGCGAACGCGGCAGATAGGCCCAGCCTACGCCGGCCTGCACCAGGCTGAGCGTCGCCAGATGGCTGTCCGTGCGCCATATCTGGTGCGCCACCAGCATGCGGGCGTCATAACCCTCAGTCTCCCGACTGGTCACCGCAATCTGGCGTATCGTCAGCAAATCCTCATGGCGCAGCCGTCCCCGACTCTGCCGCAGCGCCGGGTGATCAGGCGCAATCACGGCCACCAGCAATTCCTTGCTGACTTCCAGGAACGCTTCACGCTCGTCCGTACCGGGCCTCTCGAAAACAAGCGCCAGTTGTGCACAGCCGTCATACAGCATGCGCATGGCATCCGTTTGCGGCGCCGAAAGCACCTGGACATCAAGATAGGGAAAATCCTCGGCCAGCGTGGCCAGGGGGCCGCTCCAGGGCGCCGCAAGCAGTTCCGGGGCAATGGCGATGGTGAGCGTGCGCTCCAGCCCCTGGTGCAGGGCCAGCGCGTGCGCATCGAGCTGGCGCAGTTGCCCCGCCAGCTGACGCGCCAGGGGTTCCAGCGCCTGGGCAACGTCGGTGGGGCGCGGCTCACGCGAACGGCGGTCGAACAGCACGAGATCCAGCTCTGCTTCGAGCTGGGAAATCACCATGCTGACCGCGGAAGGCACGCGTCCGAGCGAACGCGCCGCAGCCGAGAACGAGCCATGGTCCAGGACCGCCAGAAAAACACGAACATTGTCACTGGTAAACGCCATCGCATCCTTCCTGTTGTCCTGTTTCGAACCCTTTGTCCGGGCGCCGGACTATCAGTTTTTCTGATATTAACTGACTTTTATCATCAGAAAACAGAACATAAAATAACTTCGTTGCCATGCCTGCCGTTTCCACTGCGAAACCACCACGCATAGGGCATTTTATTTTTTCCAGGATCGCATCATGCAGGGCATCAAACGCAAACTGGTCTATGTCTCGCTCTACGAGTTGATCGCCATTATCATCACCAGCATCAGTCTTTCACTGCTGTCCAATCAGGGCGTAGGCCACGCCTCGGTCGCCGCCGTCGTGTCCTCGGCCATCGCCATTGCCTGGAATCTGGTTTTTAACTCGCTGTTCGAGCGCTGGGAAGCCAGGCAGGCAAAACGTGGCCGCAATCTGCTGCGGCGAATCGCCCACGCAGTCGGTTTCGAAGGCGGCCTGGTCGCCATGCTGGTGCCGCTGTTTGCATGGTGGCTGCATATCTCGCTATGGGAAGCCCTGATGCTCGACCTGGGCCTGCTTGCCTTCTTTCTGGCCTATACCTTTGTATTCAACCTGATATTCGACCGGATATTCGGGCTCCCCGCTTCAGCCTTGCCGAAATCGGCATAAATAGTTTCAACAATATGGTGCGCGGTTGCCGCCGATAGCGTCCAGCCCAGGTGGCCATGACCCGTGTTGTAGTACACACCCGACCGTTTGCCGCGCCGCACACGCGGCATCATGTCCGGCATCATGGGGCGCAGACCCGCCCAGGGCACCACTCTCGATGTGTCCACATCAAAACTCTGGCGCACCCAGCGCAGCAGCGGTTCGATCCGGTCTGCGCGTATGTCGCGATTGGCGCCATTGAACTCTGCCGTGCCGGCCACACGAAACCGGTCGCGACCCAGGCGTGACGTCACAATCTTGGCGCGCTCGTCAAGCAGGCTGACCCAGGGCGCGGCCTGCTGGCTGGCCGCATCATCCAGATGCACGGTGATGGAGTAGCCCTTGACCGGATACACGTTCAAGCGATCTCCGCACAAAGCCGCAAGTCGGCGGCTGCCAACGCCGCCGCATATCACCACGGCATCGCACGCCAAATACTCAACCTCGCCACGCTCAAGTCCGGTCGGCAGCAGACCCACGCGCGGCATGCCACCCGTAAAATCAAACTGCCGCACTTCGCGTCCATACCTGAATGCCACACCACGGCGCACGCAGGCGGCCGCCAGGCCTCGCGTGAATTTATGGATGTCGCCCGTCGCATCGGACGGTGTGAAATAGCCGCCATAGAACCGCCCGGAAAGTCCCGGCTCAAGCTCGCGGATCTCTTGCGGCGTCACGGCGTAGCGCTCCAGTCCTCCCTCCACCAGCAGGCGATTGGCCCGCGTTGCAACATCAAAGCTGGCGCGGTCGTAGTACACATGCAGAATCCCGCGACGCTCAAGATCGAATGCAATGTCTTCCGCGGCGGCCATGTCATACAGATGGCGGCGCGCTTCGATGGCCATGCGCGTGGTGGCAACGGTATTGTCGCGATAGCGGCGCATCGCGCCGACAAACTCCGCCAGCCAGGAATATTTGTGCCATGACGGCGCCGGATTGAGCAGCAGCGGCGCATCTTTCTGCAACATCCACTTGATGCCTTTGAGCAGGGTACCGGGTTGATTCCAGACTTCCGCATTGCTGGCGGACAACTGCCCGCCATTGGCGAAAGAGGTTTCCATGGCGGCATAGGGCATGCGATCGACAACAGTAACGTCGAAACCGCGACGATTCAGGGTATATGCGGTGGTGACGCCGGTGATACCGGCGCCGATAACGAGAACGCGAGACATTGAAGGCTCCAGGAGAAAGACAAAACGCCGGCGCAAGCCGACCCATTGCCCCATCTGTCCCGGTACCTGAGAGTTTTTCAGCGCCGCCCTCAACGGGCGCGCGTAATCCCCTTCGGTGGGTGCGCTATTTCACGCACCGCTCTCCAGATTTTTTGCCAGACCTGCAGTCCTTTTGCCTGAGAGTTTCCGGGGCGGTTGCTCCATCGGCGCCGGCCGCTTGCAAAGCGTGCCAGTCTCTCCTGCAAGGTCGTTGAACAAAACTGGATTGATTCTATCAGTGCGGATGCTAAATAACCAGCATCTGCCGGCCGGTGCTAGTGCCCTCTGGATTCAAGCAATGACTCAAGCACGCGATAGAGTCTGTCGTCGCCGGACTGCGCAATATTGAAGCGCAGAAACTCACCCGCCGACTGCGACAGGCTGAAGACATTTCCCGGCGCAAGCACGATGTTCTCCAGCAGGGCCGCCCGGGCAAGCGCTGTCGCCTCAATGCCGTCAGGCAGCTTGCACCACAGAAACATACCGGCGGATGGCTTGATCCACGGCTTGATACCCAGGGCTTCAAGTCTGGCCGTCACCGGCCCCATGGTCTGGGCCAGGCGCAGACGCAGGCTTTCGACATGGCGCCGATAGCCGCCATCCTTGAGCATGCGATATACCAATTGCGCGGCCAGGCTGTTGCCGCCAAAGGTGGTCGCAATTTTCAGGTCTGCCAGTTTGGCTATCCAGTCCGCGCGCGCAGCAATATAGCCGCAGCGCACCGCGCCGGACAGGGTTTTCGAGAAACTGCCCACATGCACAACCTGCCGCAGTCCGTCGAAGGCGGCAAGCCTGGGGGTAGCTTCCGCCTCGAAATCCGCAAAAATATCATCTTCGACAATAATCAGCCCATGCTGCTCGGCCAGACGCAATACCCGATGCGCTGTCAGCGGAGACAGGCTTGCACCGGTAGGATTCTGCAGCGCTGAATTGGTCAGATACAGGCGCGGCCTGTGTACCAGCAGCGCCTGCTCGAAACAATCAAGATCAGGGCCTGTGTGGGTAAAGGGCACACTGACTACTCTGGCTTGATGCGCGCGCAGCAGCGCATGGAAATTAAAGTAGCAGGGATCATCCACCAGAACCGTATCGCCCGGTTCCAGCAGCAGACGGCAGATCAAATCCAGCGACTGGGTTCCCGAATCCGTCAGCATAATCTGTTCGGGCGCGACATCGATGGATGCCTCTGCCGCACGCCTGGCCAGCAGTTGCCTCAACGGCCCCAACCCCAGTGGCGAGCCGTAGTCGCTGAGCGTGGCCGCCTCAGCGCGTGCACATGAGCGCAAAGCCTTGCGCAGTTTGTCCACTGGCAGCCAGTCGGGCGGCAACCAGCCGCAACCGGGCTTGAGCATCGCACTATCGGCAGTCAGCGCCTGATGCGCAACCCAAAGCGGATCAACCTCCCGATCCAGGCGCGGTCCGACATCGACCAGCGACAACGGTGCAGTAGATGCCAGTACATAGAACCCCGACCCCCGCCTTGCCTGAATAACGCCCTCGGCGGCCAAACGATCGTAGGCATCCACAACGGTCGATGCGGACACACCCATGTTTTGCGCAAGCGCTCTGATGGACGGCAGGCGCGCCCCGGTGGAAAGCTGCCGGCTGGCAATACGCTGGCGTATTGTGCTCATAAGCTGCTGCGTCAGCGTTGCGGCGGACGGTTCGAACCGAGTGCCCGACGGCATGGCTGTGCGGCGACGTGTAGGCATTGCGTGGTAAGGTTTAATGGACTGTATTGCATTTTATACCCATACAGTTATTCCAAAGTGTATTGATGCGTATCTTGGCAACGCCACGCTTCGCCAGCACAATATGCCGGTCGCTCAAGCAATGCTTGGGCCTACTCGCAATCCATCATTTTCCGGCTGGTGCCAGCGTACGATATGCAAAACAAAACTCTCGGCTGGCTCAACGGCCTGCTCGGCGTCATTATTTTCAGCGGTTCGCTGCCTGCGACCCGTGTAGCGATTGGCGGTTTCGAGCCGGTATTTCTCACGGCAGCGCGTGCGATCATCGCCGGCATCCTGGCTTTGATGCTGTTATTGCTGCTGGGCGCGTCGCGGCCTCGCCGCCAGGATATGGCCGCATTGCTCACCGTGGCCATGGGCGTGGTGGTCGGGTTTCCGCTGTTCTCCGCACTGGCGCTGCAATACATCACGGCAGCACGCTCGCTGGTGTTCGTCGGCCTCTTGCCGCTGGCAACCGTATTATTCGGCGTGATCCGCGGCGGGGAGCGCCCTCGCCCGGCTTTCTGGGGCTATACCGTGCTGGGCAGCCTGTTCATCGTTTCCTTTGCCCTTTCCCAAGGCGGCGCAGCATCGCTCAAAGGCGACCTGCTCATGTTTGCAGCCATTGTCACCTGCGGCTACGGCTACGCTGAGGGAGGCCGCCTTTCAAGACGCCTGGGCGGCTGGCAGGTGATCTCCTGGGCGCTGGTCATTTCCCTGCCCGTCATGTTCGTATTGGGATGGCTGTACTGGCCAACACCATGGCATACGATAAGCGCGCCGGCATGGGCGGGACTGGCCTATGTATCGCTGTTCAGCATGCTGATAGGTTTCTTCTTCTGGTATCGCGGCCTGGCTCAGGGAGGCATTACGGCAGTGGGACAACTGCAGCTGCTGCAGCCTTTCATGGGACTGGGGCTGGCCGCCGCATTGCTGCATGAAGAAATAGGCTGGACCATGCTTGCCGCCGCCCTGGGGGTGGTCGCCTGTGTTGGACTGGCCAGACGTTACGCCTAGCAGTTCGTTGCCGGCGCTTCAGGTCCTCCCATCCACCACAGTTTCTGCCGGCACGCCAAGGCAGTACAGGGCAACAGGCTCCAGCCCCGCGCGCAGCCCAAGCTGCCGCTTGAGCAACTGCTCATCTATCCCCATGACCACCACACCGCCCAGGCCGCGGGAAGCGACGCTCAATGCCATGTTCTGCGCAACCGCACCCGCTTCGAAATCCACATAACGTCTGCCGCGCATGCCGTCGGCCTGCTGATCCCGAAAGCTATCCAGCGCCAGGCGCAGATCCGCCGCGATCACAATGATGGCCGGCGCCTCCTCCAGCCAGCGATCTTCGGCCAGAGACACAGACAACAGTTTTCCAGCCTCAATCTCGATTCCGGTATGCTGCAGCTGCCTGGTCGACGGCGCATATTCATAGACACCGGCGCTCAGCGCCGAGACGTGCCGTGCAATGACAAACAGCGTGAGCGGATAGAGGGCATGTGCCGAAGGCGCCGTGCGCTTCGCGTCATCTGTCCGCAATCCCTGTCCAGCATCCAGCGTGCACAGTACGGCCTCCAGCGCCACGGCCTGAGCCGCGTAATCCCTGCAACTCCCCCGTTGCCGCAACAAGGCTTCAAACGACTCTTCCGTTCCCATCACACTTTCCCATCAATTGACATCCTCCCCTCTCTTAAGTGAGGGGATTCCTACCGTGTTCAGTCCGCAGGGACTGACTCACCTCGGCGGGTTCCTGCTGCTGGCGACCT
>JBLWTG010000012.1:0-133015 GCA_048270225.1 Pusillimonas sp.
CTGGGCAAGCCCGAGCATGTGCTGTACGACCTGAAGTACGCGCTGGCGCCCACCGACTCCGATCTGCGGCTGTAGTCCGCTCGGGTGCAAGACAGCGGCATCATGTCGGCGAATCAATTCAGTGAGAGGGTTATTTATGAGTACGCGCTACGAAGAAGTGACAACGAATCTGCAGACCTCCCCCAAAACCTGGCTGGTGACGGGCTGCGCAGGTTTCATCGGCTCCAATCTGCTCGAGTCCCTGCTGCAACTGGGGCAGACGGTTGTGGGCCTGGATGATTTTTCCACAGGCCATCAGTACAACCTCGACGAAGTCGAGCGCAATGTCGGCCCGGATGCCTGGAGCAGGTTCACCTTTCACGAGGGCGACATCCGCGATCTCGAGGCCTGCCGCAAGGCGGTGTCCGGTGTGGATTACGTGCTGCACCAGGCCGCGCTGGGGTCGGTGCCCCGTTCGCTCAATGATCCGCTCACCACCAACGGCGTCAACGTCGACGGATTTCTGAACATGCTGGTCGCCGCGCGCGACGAGCAGGTGCAGGGCTTTGTCTATGCCGCCTCGAGCTCCACGTATGGCGATCACGAAGCGCTGCCCAAGGTCGAGGAAAACATCGGCAAACCGCTCTCGCCTTATGCCGTCACCAAATACGTGAACGAGCTGTATGCCGACGTGTTCGCGCGCGCTTACGGCTTTGGCAGCATAGGCCTGCGGTATTTCAATGTGTTCGGCAAGCGGCAGGACCCCAATGGGGCCTATGCCGCCGTGATCCCCAAGTGGATCGCCGCCATGATCAAGGGCGAGGATGTCGTGGTCAACGGCGACGGCGAGACCAGCCGGGATTTCTGCTTTATCGACAATGTCGTGCAGGCCAACATCCTGGCGGCGCTGGCCCAGCCGGAAGGCGTCAATCAGGTCTACAACGTGGCCTACAACGCCCGCACCAGCCTGAACGAACTGTTCGAGTATCTGGCCGAGGCGCTGGGCAACAACGGCATCGTGTACGACAAGCCTCCGGTGCATGCGGATTTCCGCGCGGGTGATGTCCGGCATTCGCAGGCAGATATCAGCAAGGCCCATAATCTGCTGGGCTACGAGCCCATGCACAATATCGTGCAAGGCCTGGAAGTCTCCATGCCCTGGTACACGCAGTTCCTGCGTTGAATTGAAGTCCCTGAAGCAACGGCTCGCCGGCCTTCATTCCGACCATAGGCGCATCGCTCAGGGCGCGATGCGCGTTGCCTTTTTCCTTTTGCTGGGCAAGGCAGCAGGCGCCTTCAAGGAAATGGCGGTCGCCTATCGTTATGGCGTCAGCCATGTCGTGGACGCCTACCAGTTCACGATGGTCATGGCCAACTGGATCCCCATCACGATTGTCGGGGCGCTTTCTGTCGTCCTCATTCCGGTGCTGGTGCGCATGCGGTACGACAGCCGCCGGGACAGGGCGCGTTTTCTGGGAGAGCTGCAAGGCTGGATCATTGCGGGGGGCGTCATCCTGGCGGTAGGCCTGTATGTCGCATGGCCCTGGGTACTGCAGTTGTCCGGCCACGGTCTGCCGGCCGAAGCGCAACGCATGAGCGGTCAGCTCATGCTGGCTTTTTCGCCGGCCGCGGTGTTCACGCTGCTGACCGGCATCAGCGCTGCCCGGCTGCGCGCGCACGAACGCCATATCAACACCTTGCTGGACAGCGTTCCGGCGGTCGTCATCCTGGTGTGGGTCATGCTGGCAGCCACCGCGAACGATGTCGGGCCGCTGCTGTGGGGCACGCTGGTCGGATACCTGATCCAGTCCATCTGGCTGCTCAAGCTTGCCGCGCGCGCCGACGGCATGTGGGGACGCCCCAGATTGTCTTTCTCCTCAAAGCACTGGCCTGAACTGGTCAAGGCGTCCGGCGTCATGCTGGTGGGCCAGATTGCGATGAGTTTTGTCGGCCCCATCGACCAGTACACAGCGGCCAATCTGGGCGGCAATGCCAACGCCACCCTGGGATATGCGAGCAGGCTGCTGTCTTTGCTGCTGGGAGTGGGCGCCGCCTCGGTGGGCCGGGCTGCGCTGCCGGTGCTGGCCGATATCCAGGAACGGGGTGATGCGGAAGGCGCGCGCCGCACCGCACTCAAATGGTCGATGCTCATGCTGGCCGCCGGCGCGGCCGTTACGCTGGTAGGCTGGGTGCTTGCCCCGTGGGGAGTGTCTTTTCTGTTCGAACGCGGTGCTTTCACGGCCAAGGATACTGTCGTGGTCGCGGGCGTGCTGCGCTGGGGCCTGCTGCAACTGCCTTTTTATTTCGGCGTTTTGGTGCTGGTTCAGTTGCTCGCAAGCCAGAATCGCTACCGTATCATGGCAGGTATAGCGATCTGCAATTTTGCCGTGAAAGCCGCCATGAATTTCCTGCTCGCGCCCGTCATGGGTCCGGAAGGCATCATGCTGGCGACCAGCCTGATGTATATATCATCTTATCTTTGCTATGCCCTGGTGGCGCGGCGACCCGCGGGCGCGCCATCAGCTTCCTAGTATTCCATCACAGGTATTGTATTGAGTCACTCTGCTTATCAACCTCATTTGATGATTGTCATTCACTCGCTGGCGGGCGGCGGCGCCGAGCGGGTGGCGGTCGACCTGAGCGGGTATTGGGTCGTACGCGGCTACCGCGTGACCCTGGTCACGCAGGAGGGCCCCGAGACTGACGCCTATCCTGTGCACCACAGCGTTCAGCGTCATGTACTGGGCACTGCAGGGGCCAGCGCCGGCCGCATCGGCGGCGCCCTGGCCAATCTGCGCCGGGTGTGGCATTTGCGCAGGCTGATACGCCGCGAACGGCCCAGCATTGTGCTGGGCATAATGACGACCTCATCCATTCTGGCCATACTCGCAGCACGCGGCCATGCCTGTAAAGTCATTGCCACCGAGCATACGCATCCGCCGTCCCAGGACCTGCCCGAGATCTGGCAGCGCCTGCGCCGCTGGGCCTATCCGCAGGCCAGGACGGTGGTGGCGCTCACCTCCGGCACGGCCAGGTGGCTGGAAGAGCATGTGCCGGGATCCTGGGTGGTGGTGATTCCCAATGCCGTGCATTGGCCCTTGCAGCGTACTGAGCCTGTGGTGGAACCGCCGCCGCGGCGCGGCCGGTTCCGCATGCTGGCGGTGGGGCGGCTGCATCCGCACAAGGGTTTCGACGTTCTGGTGCAGGCCTTTGCGACGATTGCGCCTTACTTTCCTGATTGGGACCTGGTCATTCTGGGTGAAGGGCCGCTGCGCGATGAGCTGCAGGGCGGGATCGATGCCGCGGGATTGACCGGGCGCATCGAGCTGGCCGGACGTGTCGGCAATGTCGCCGACTGGTATATGCAGGCAGACCTGTATGTGTTGAGCTCGCAGTTCGAAGGCTTGTCCAACACCTTGCTGGAGGCCATGGCCAGCGGTCTGACGCCGGTTGCGTTTGACTGCGATACCGGCCCGCGCGAAATCATACGCCCCGGCATCGATGGCGTCCTGGTGCGCCCGATCGACGATCATGAAGCGCTGGCTGCGCATTTGTCCGATATGATGGCTCATCCGGAGCAGCGCGAAGCGTATGCGCGGCGTGCCGTCGACGTGCGGGACCGCTTTTGCACAGCGCGGATCATGGCGCTGTGGGAGCAGTTGTTCGAAGGCCGTTGAGACGTTCCCCCGGGACAAACGCAGGAGAAAACAGACTATGTGCGGAATCGTGGGGATATGGGGCAGCCTGACCGACAAACAGGCGGCGGTGCAGGCGGGCTGCAGACGCATCCACCACCGCGGTCCGGACAGCGAGGGCTATTGGGAAGACGAAGGCGCCGGTCTGGCTCTGGGCCATGTCCGGCTGGCAGTGCAGGACCTCAGTCCGGCGGGGCATCAGCCCATGGTGTCGGCCTGCGGCCGCTATGTGCTGGTGCTGAACGGCGAAATCTACAATCACCTGGCTTTGCGCAGCCTGCTGGACAAGCAGGGCAAGGCGCCTGCCTGGCGCGGCCACTCCGATACGGAAACGATTCTGGCCGGGTTCGCCGCCTGGGGCATTGAACAAACATTGCAGGCGGCCACAGGCATGTTCGCCATGGCCTTGTGGGACCGGCAGGCGCGCACGCTGACGCTGATGCGCGACCGCATGGGCGAGAAGCCGCTTTACTGGGGTTATGCCGGCGGCAACCTGGTCTTCGCGTCCGAACTCAAGGCGGTGGCCGGCATGCCTGGTTTTGAGCGCGAGCTCGACCAGCGCGCCCTGGCGCTGCTGCTGCGCCATAACTACATCCCTGCACCCTACAGCATTTACCGCAGCATGAGCAAGCTGGAGCCCGGGACATGGCTGCAGATGTCCGAAGCGCAGTGCCGCGGCGGGGCGCGTCCGGCCGCTCAGCGATACTGGATGGCCATGCCACCGGCCGATGAGCCTATGCTGGATTTCGGTTCCGATGAGCAGGCCGTGGATGCGCTGGAATCGGTGCTGATGCAATCGGTCAAGGGGCAGATGCTGTCCGATGTGGCACTGGGCGCTTTTCTGTCCGGCGGTATCGACTCCTCGCTCATCGTGGCGCTGATGCAGAAAAACAATGACCAGGCCGTGCGGACCTTCTCCATCGGGTTTGATGATCCGGCATACAACGAGGCCGAGCATGCCAAGGCGGTGGCCAGGCATTTGGGCACGTCGCACACCGAGCTGTATGTCGGCGCGGATGAGGCGCTGGCGGTTGTACCCCAGTTGGCAGGTCTCTATGACGAGCCGTTCGCCGATTCTTCACAGATCCCGACTGTACTGGTGACGCGCATGGCGCGGCGCCACGTCACCGTGGCCCTGTCAGGCGATGGCGGAGACGAGTTGTTCGGCGGTTATTCGCGCTATTTCCGCGCCCAGGCCTGGTGGCGCAAGCGCGAGGCTGTACCCGGCGCGCTGCGCCGGCCGATGGCGCTGGCCGCGCGCGCTAGCGCTGCCGTGCTGCCCGCCGGACCCGTGCGCGATCAGTTCGGCAAACTGTCCGATGTCCTGACCGCGCCGCATGCCGGCAGTTTTTATCGCCAGTTCGTGTCGTACTGGCGGGATCCGGCGCAGGCCTTGCCGGGCGCGGTGCTGCCGCAGACGGCTTTCGATGAAGCCTCTGCCCAGCGCGGACTGTTTGCCCGCATGACCTTGCTGGATGCTGTCACCTATCTGCCGGACGACATTCTGGTCAAGGTGGACAGGGCGGCCATGGCCAGCAGTCTGGAAACCCGCGTGCCCATGCTGGATCAGCATGTGTTCGAGTTTGCCCGGCGTCTGCCGCTGGATTACAAGATACGCGATGGCAAGGGCAAGTGGCTGCTGCGCCAGCTGTTGTATCGTCATGTGCCGCGCGAGATGGTCGATCGGCCCAAGAAAGGGTTTTCGGTGCCGATGGCGGCCTGGCTGCGCGGGCCGCTCAAGGATTGGGGCGCGGCTTTGCTGGAACCGTCGCGCATGCGCCGCGAGGGCGTGTTCCAGCCGGACGCGATCTGGCGCAAATGGCAGGAGCACCAGTCAGGCAAACGTGACTGGAGTACCCATTTGTGGAGCATACTGATGACGCAGGCTTGGCTGGAACACAATGCGGCAGCGGGCGGATCGGCATGAGAATCCTGTTTTTCGTCAGCTCCATGCATGCAGGCGGCGCCGAGCGCGTCGCCGCCACGCTGGCCAGCGCCTGGGCGGCGCGCGGCGACACCGTCGCGCTGGTACCGACCTACACCGGCCGGGGCAACTGCTTTTATCCCTTGCACGACAATGTCAGGCTGCAGTGGCTGGCCGACCGCATGGGACGCCTTGGCAGGAAGCTGTGTCCGCCGCTGGCCAAATGGCTGGCCATGCGCAGGCTGGTGCGCGAATTCAGGCCCGATGTCATCGTCTCCTTCCTGACCAACGTCAACGTAATGGTGCTGCTGGCTACGCACAAGCTGGGCATTCCCGTGATTGTGAGCGAGCGCACCAATCCGGCATTCAGCACCAGCGCCGGGCCCGTGTTGCGCCGCCTGCGCAACTGGACTTACCCGTGGGCATCGCGGGTGGTATTGCAGTCGCGCGACAGCGTGGCATCGTTCCAGGCCATGGCGCCCCATATCGACAGGGACAGGCTGGCCGTGATGCCCAACCCCATGCCGGTGGACATGCCCGAGGCCCGCACGGGGCCGCGAGAGCCCGCTCCGGCGCGCCAGCGCCTCATGGCGATGGGACGCCTGGTCGCCTCCAAGCGCTTCGATACCCTGATCCAGGCTTTTGCGAGTCTGGCGCAGGCTTTCCCTGCGTGGGAGCTGACCATCTGGGGCGAAGGACCGCTGCGCGGCGAGCTGCAGGCGCAGATCGACGGGCTGGGCCTGTCCGGACGCATACAGATGCCTGGCCGCACCGAGCAGCCGTGGGAGGCATTGCAGGAGGCCAATGTGTTCGCCCTGGTCTCCGAGGTGGAGGGATTTCCGAATGTGTTGCTGGAGGCGATGGCGCTTGGGTGCGCCTGCGTCACGGTAGACTGTCCCAGCGGCCCGCGCGAAATCACCCAGCACGGGCAATTTGCCGAGCTGGTGCCGTTGGGCGACCAGCAGGCGCTGGAGGATGCCATGGCGCGTTTGATGAACGATCCCGTACTCTGCGATGTCATGGGGCGGCGCGCCGCCGCTGCCGTGCGGCAGAACTATGGCATTGCAGAAATTCTGGGGCGTTGGGATGCTTTGTTCGAGCATGCCGGGCGCACGCATAGAAAGGGCTTGGATGAGCGATAGAACAGGCAATCCGGACAGACCTTTGCGGGTCGTCCATATTATTTCAGGGCTGTACCAGGGCGGGGCGGAAACCGTGCTGCATCGCCTGCTGACCGCAGCGGGCCAAGCCGACTGGAACTGCGTCATTTCCATGGGCGGTGAGGGCGTGTTCGGTCCGCGGCTGCGCGAGGCCGGCATTACGGTCCATACACTGAACATGCAGGGTCCGATGGGCATGATGCGCGGTCTGCCGCGCCTGCGCGGCCTGTTGCGCGAGCTGAATCCGGATGTGGTGCAGACCTGGATGTATCACGCCGACCTGATAGGTGGTCTGGCGGCCCGCGCAGCCGGCATCAGGGCCGTGTCATGGGGCATACGCAATTCGGGCACCGATCTGGGCAAGAGCAGCCGTTCGGCGCAGGTGTGCCAGACGCTCTGCGCACCGCTTTCCGGCCTGGTGCCTGGCGTCATCGTGGCCTGCGCCGAGCAGGCGCGCCGCGGACATCGCCGTTCCGGTTATCGGGATGACCGCATGCTGGTGATTCCCAATGGTTATGACCTTTCATGCTGGCAGCCCGATGCGCAGGCGCGGCGCGCCGCGCGCGCAGCCTGGGATATCGACGAGCAGACCCCGGTGATAGGCAGCGTGGCTCGCTGGAACCCGCTCAAGGATCACGAGAATCTGATCCGTGCTTTCGCCGCCAGCCAGCGCGTGCATCCCGCGCTGCGCTGCGTGTTGATCGGCGAGGGCCTGGACAGGGGTAACGGTGAGCTGGCGGCCTTGCTCGCCCAGCATGGCGTGCAGGACAAGGTCATTCTGCTGGGGCGGCGCGATGACGTGCCCGCACTGATGAATGGCCTGGATGTGCATGTGCTCTCCAGCCGTGCCGAAGGTTTTCCCAACGTGGTGGCAGAAGCCATGGCCACGGGCGTGCTGTGCGTGGTGACCGACGTCGGCGATGCGGCGGCGATGGTGGACGATGCAGGCTGGGTGGCGCCGGCGCGGGACGCCGCTGCGCTGTCAGGCGCCATCGATGCCGCGGTGGCGGTGCTGGGCACGCCCGAGCAGGCCGGCCGCAGCGAGCGCGGGCGGAGCAGGGTGCAGGCGCTGTACAGTCTGCAGGGCATGGTGGACAACTATCATGTGGCATGGCGCCGGCTGGCTCAGGATTATCCTGCACGCGTGCGAGACGCGGCAGACCCGACAGACGCGGCTGCCGGGACATACGCGGCCTGGTCGCTGTCCGGCAGCGCGACGGCAGCCGTCGGCGCTGCGCAGGACAACGCCGACGGCGCAGGCCAGGACCCTGCCAGCCCAGGCGCCAGACGCCTGCTGATGGCCGTCAACAATCCGGCGTTTTTCCTGTCGCACCGCCTGCCGGTTGCGCTGGGCGCCAAGGCGGCCGGCTACGATGTGCATATCGCGACCATGGACGGGCCATCCGTGCCCGAGATTCTGCGCCACGGCCTGTCGCACCATGTGATTCCGATGTCGCGCAGCGGCAAGAACCCGCTGCAGGAACTGCGCAGCATCCACGCCTTGTGGTCATTGTTCCGGCGTCTCAGGCCCGACATTGTGCATGGGGTGACCATCAAGCCGGTGCTCTATGGCGGTATTGCGGCCAGGCTGGCTGGGGTGCCGGCCTACGTGGCGGCGATTTCGGGGCTGGGTTTTGTCTTTACGCGCTCCACGCGCGGGCCCGATGTGCTGCGCATCGCCACCTCGGTGCTCTACCGCCTGGCCCTCGGCCACCGGAACAGCCGCGTCATTTTCCAGAACACCAACGACAGGGATGTGCTGTGCAAGCTGGGCGTGGTCAGGCCTGCTCAGGTGGTGATGGTGCGCGGATCGGGCGTCGATCTGGACACCTACCGCTACGAACCCGAGCCGGACGGCGCACCCACTGCCATCATGGCAGCCCGGCTGCTCGAGGATAAGGGCGTGCGTGAGTATGTGGAAGCTGCGCGGCTGGCAGCCGATGATGAGAGCGGGCTGCGCTGGCTGCTGGTGGGGTCGCCGGATCCGGGCAATCCGGCCAGCATCACGCAGGCGCAATATGACAGCTGGTGCCGCGAAGGCGTGGTGCAGTGCCTGGGCGAGCGCAGCGATGTTGCGCAGCTATATGCCGATGCGCATATCGTGGTCCTGCCTTCCTATCGGGAGGGCCTGCCCAAGTCGCTGGTCGAAGCGGCGGCCGCCGGCCGTGCTGTCGTGACCACCGATGTGCCGGGCTGTCGCGATGCGATCGAGCCCGGGGTCTCAGGCCTGCTGGTGCCCCCCCGCAATGCGGTGGCACTGGCAGATGCCGTGCTCAGGCTGGCGCAGGATGCGCCGCTGCGTCGCGGCATGGGCGCGGCGGGGCGACGCCTTGCCGAGCAGGCGTTCGATGTGCGCAAGATTGTGGACCATCATCTGAATCTGTACGCCGCCCTGCTAGAAACCGGGCGATAAGTCGGGCGCCAGGGTCTGGATGGCGCTGCGGAACTCATCCCTGATGCGGTCCAGATCTTCCTGACTGTCGCCTTCGAAGCGCAGCACCACCACCGGTGTGGTGTTGGAGGCGCGGGCCAGGCCGAAGCCATGCTTGTATTCCGCCCGTACGCCGTCGATGGTGCTCAGGCTGGTGGCGCTGGGAAACTGGCCCTCGGCCTGAAGGCGCGCCACCAGGGCGTGGGATTCGCCTTCTTTCATCGACATCTTGATTTCGGGGGTGGAGATGTCCTGGGGCAAGGCCTCCAGCGTCTCGGAAGGGTCTTCGCATCCGGCCAGGATTTCGAGCAGGCGGGCTCCTGCATAGAGTCCGTCGTCAAAGCCGAACCAGCGTTCCTTGAAGAAGATATGGCCGCTCATTTCGCCGGCCAGCGGCGCGCCGCTCTCGGCCAGCTTGGCCTTGATCAGCGAATGGCCGGTCTGCCACATGACGGGCTTGCCGCCAGCGTGCTTGATCTCGCGCGCCACGTGGCGGCTGCATTTGACGTCGAAAATAATGGTGGCGCCCGGTTCCCGCCGCAGCACGTCCTGTGCAAACAGAATCAACTGCCGGTCGGGCCAGATGATTTCGCCGGATTTGGTGACCACGCCCAGGCGATCGGCGTCGCCGTCAAAGGCCAGCCCCAGTTCGCAATCGGTTTCCCGCACATGCTTGATCAGTGCGGCCAGGTTGTCAGGGTCGGCCGGATCCGGGTGATGATTGGGGAAGGTGCCGTCCACTTCGCAGTAGAGCTGGTCCACGCGACAGCCCAGCGCTTCGTAGAGCAGGGGGGCGATCTTGCCGCCGACGCCATTGCCGCAGTCTATGGCGATATGGAGCGGCCGCTTGAGCTTGACGGTATCGTTGATGTATTGGACGTAATCATCGACCAGGTCCAGTTCCCGCCGCGTGCCGCGCGCCAGGCCCTGAACGGATTCGGGCGCTGCCATGATGGCCGCCAGCGCCTGTATGCCGTCGCCATGCAGCGCCTTGCCGTCCATCATGATCTTGAAGCCGTTGTAGTCGGGCGGATTATGGCTGCCGGTGATGGCGACGCCGGACCCGGTATGCTCGCGATGGGCGGCAAAATAGACCAGCGGCGTATGCACCATGCCCAGGTCTATGGTGTCTATGCCGCCGGCAAGTATGCCTTCCTGCAGGGCGGCGGACAGCGCCGGACTGCTCAGGCGGCCATCGTAGCCCACCACAAGGGCCTCGATGCCCAGGCTGCGCGCCTGCTGCGCAAGCGCCAGGCCGAGCCGGCGCGCAAAATCATCGTTGAGCTGGTCGGGTACGGTGCCGCGGATATCATAGGCCTTGAAGACTGCGGCGGGCAATGGGGTGTTCGTCACGGAATATCCTCGCTGAGATGCCTGTCCGATGCGCTGGTGAACGCATGGACATATGGGTCGATTATCCCGTAATCGCGGGAAATCTGCTTGGCGGCCCGATTGCCTGTTGCAACGCCTGCGGGCTGCATCCGGCAAGAAACAGGCGGCTGTCCTAAAATGGCAGGCATGCCGTGCTGCAAAAGGGATGAATGGCGGTCTGCGCGCCGCTCCTCGTGCATCCAGGCAAACCACGTGACGACACTTTTCAGTAAAGGCGGACAATGAGCCGGATCGATGAATTAGTTCAGATGCTGGGCCAGCCCTATGTGCTGACCGGCGCGGATGCACAGTCTTATGTCACCGACTGGCGGGGGCGCTATCAGGGCGAAGCCCTGGCGGTGCTGCGGCCCGGCTCCACGCAGGAGGTCGCCGAAATCGTGCGCTGGTGCGTGGCCCACAAAGTGCCCATGGTGCCTCAGGGCGGCAACACAGGGCTGTGCGGGGCCGCCACGCCGGATGGCAGCGGCCAGGCTGTGGTCATCTCCCTTACGCGCATGGACAAGGTGCGCAGCGTCGATACGGACAACGACACCATGGAGGTCGAGGCAGGCTGCATTCTGCAGTCGGTCCAGCAGGCCGCCCGGGATGTCGACAGACTGTTTCCGCTCAGCCTGGCGGCCGAGGGCAGCTGCACGCTGGGCGGCAACCTGGCTACCAACGCCGGCGGCACGCAGGTGCTGCGCTATGGCAATACCCGCGAGCTGGTGCTGGGCCTGGAGGTCGTGACGGCTGATGGCGACATCTGGCACGGGCTGCGCGGCCTGCGCAAGGACAACACGGGTTACGATCTGCGCGATCTGTACATCGGCAGCGAAGGCACGCTGGGCATAATCACGGCGGCCACCATCAAGCTCTATCCCCAGCCTGTGGCGCAATGCACGGCCCTGCTGGCGCTCGACTCGGTCGAGTCCGCCGTGGCGGTGCTCTCGCGGGCGCGCAAGGGATTCGGCCCGGCCCTGACGGGGTTCGAGCTGATCGCCGGCAACTGTCTGCAAGGTGTGGTGCGCTGCTATCCGCAACAGCGCCTGCCTTTCGAGGGCGAGTCTGCCAATATGCCCTGGTATGCGTTGCTGGAGCTGTCCGACAGCGAAAGCGCCGAGCATGCGCGCGAGCGCTTCGAGACGGTATTGGGCCAGATCATCGAAGACGGGCTGGTGCTTGATGCCGTTGTCGCGGAAAACATCACCCAGAGCAAGGCGCTGTGGCATCTGCGCGAAAGCATCCCGCTGGCCGAAAAAGAATTCGGCAAGAGCATCAAGCATGATGTCTCCATCCCGGTATCGCGCATGGCGGACTTTGTCGTGAACACCAACGCCGCGCTGCAAAAAAGCTTTCCGGGCATAGAGCATGTGATTTTCGGCCACCTGGGCGACGGCAATCTGCACTACAACGTGGCCAAGGGCACGGCCTTCACGGAAGAAGGCCTGCTCGACAAGCAGTACGAAGTGTACGAGCTGGTCCACGAAAGCGTGCATCAGTACGGCGGGTCGATCAGCGCCGAGCATGGCGTGGGTCAGCTCAAGCGTGATGTTCTGCCGCGCTACAAGGATCCGGTCGAGATGGCCCTGATGCGCCGGATCAAGGATGTGCTGGATCCCCACGGCCTGATGAATCCCGGCAAAGTCCTGGCCTGAGCCTCGTCTGAACTTCGCCTGATTCGATGTCGGGTCCGCGCCTGGCGCTGGCGGGGCGCGGCATGCAGAGGGCTTGGCAGCCCCCGCATGCGGGGGCCTGCCGTCAGGCCCTGGCCGGCAGCACCATGCCCCGGCATTCGCCCAGGCTGATGGTTGGGTAGCCCGGCTTGCTGCAGCGCGCCCGCAGAATCACTTCGTCATGATCCTGCAGAAAGCTGCGTGTTTCGCCCCAGGGCAGTGAAATGGGCTTTTTACCGCCGTTGCTGGCTTCGAGCAGCGAACCTTCCTGGCCGGCATCGCGGCCCGACAGCGTGCCGGTGCCCATCAGGTCGCCGGCCACCAGATTGCAGCCATTGACCGTGTGGTGCGCAATCAATTGCCCGACATTCCAGAACGCCGCGTCCTTGAAGTTGCTGCGTGCAATCAGCGCCGGTTCCGCGCCCTGGCTGCGTGAGCGTTCCGTGGACAACCGGGTTTCCAGGTCGATGTCGAAGGCTGCGGACTGGGCGTTTTCCGATTGCAGATAAGGCAGGGGGCTGGGCTGTCCGACATCGCGCTCAAAGGCTGCGCGAAAAGGGGCCAGCGCTTCGAGCGTCACGATCCAGGGTGAAATAGTGCTGGCGAAATTCTTGGCCAGAAAGGGCCCCAGCGGTTGATATTCCCAGGCCTGCAGGTCACGGGCCGACCAGTCGTTCAGGATGCACAGGCCGAATACATGGGATTCGGCGGTGTCGACCGCAATGCGCTCGCCCTGCTGGTTGCCCTGTCCCACAAAAATGCCCAGTTCGAATTCATAGTCCAGACGTTGGCAGGGGCCGAAACCCGGTTCGGCATCTTCTGCGGCAGGCCGCGTCTGGCCGACAGGGCGGGGAAACTGCTGACCCGATACGCCGATGCTGGAGGCGCGGCCGTGGTAGCCGATAGGCACCCATTTGTAATTGGGCAGCAGGGGGTTGTCGGGGCGGAACTGCCTGCCGACCGCTGTGGCGTGATGCAATGAAATATAAAAATCGGTGTAGTCCCCGATCTGCGCGGGGATGCTCATTTGCGCCTGCGCCATGGGTGTGAGCAGGGGCGCGAGCGCATCCTGCTGGTCGGCGCCGGCGCGCAGGGCGCGCGAGAGCGCCAGGCGCAGCGCGGACCAATGCGCCTGGCCCAACGCCATCAGGCCATTGAGCCTGTCCGACACGCAGGCCTGCAGCGCCTGCCCCGCCTCGCCCGTCCAGGACTGTTGCCCGGCCAGCGCGGCAAGATCGAGGATCTGGTCGCCGATGGCAACGCCTGGCCGGAAGGCCTCATCGCTGCCAGCCCGGCGGAACACGCCGAAAGGCAGGTTCTGGATGGGAAAGCCATTGTCCGCCGCGTTGGCGCTGGCGACCCAGCTTTGCAGCGAGGGGTCATGGGTTTCGTTCAGATAAGACATGTGTGATTCCTGTGAAAATGCCGCAAGAGTGGATGGCGGTCAGCGCCTGGCGGGATCAAAGTGTTTGCGTATGCCCGACCATACCTGATCGTAGCCCTGCTGCAGTGTGTCCGCGCCCATGGCCTCGGGCGTGGGCCGTATGATTCTGCGTGTTTCGAACATGAAGGCCATGGTATCGCGGATGTAGTGCGCCTGGCTGGTATCGGCCACGCTGGCCTTTTCGAAGGTTTCCGCATCGGGGCCGTGCGGGCTCATGCAATTGTGCAGGCTGGCGCCGCCGGGCACAAAGCCTTCGGCCTTGGCGTCGTACACGCCCTGGATCAGGCCCATGAATTCGCTGGCATAGTTGCGATGGAACCAGGGCGGGCGGAAGGTGTTTTCCATGGTCAGGATGCGCGGCGGGAAGATGGCGAAATCCACATTGGCCGCGCCCGGGGTATCGGACGGCGAGGTCAGTACCGTGAACAGGCAGGGGTCTGGATGATCGAAGCTGATCGATCCGATCACATTGAAGCGGCGCAGGTCGTATTTATAGGGTGTGTTGTTGCCGTGCCAGGCCACCACATCCAGCGGCGAGTGATGCAGCGTGGTGTGCCAGAACCCGCCCGCAAACTTGGCGACCAGGTCGACGTCTTCGTCCACGTCCTCGTACCAGGCGACAGGTATCTGGAAATCGCGCGCATTGGCCAGGCCGTTGGAGCCGATGGGGCCCAACTCGGGCGGGCGCAGCGGCGCGCCATAATTTTCCAGCAGGTAGCCGCGCGCCGTCGGGTCCAGCAACTCCACCCTGAAGCGCATGCCGCGGGGAATCACGGCGATCTCGCACGGCTCGATATCCATGCGGCCCAGCTCCGTGGCCAGACGCAGGCGGCCTTGCTCGGGCACGAACAGCATTTCCGCGTCGGCGTTGTAGAACACGCGGCCTTTCATGGATTGGTTGATGGCATACAGGCCGATGGCCACGCCAATCTGATCGTCGGCTTGCCCGTTGCCGGCCCAGGTGTGGACGCCGTCGATGAAATCCGTGGGCGTTTGCGGCAGGTCCATGGCATTCCAGCGAAGGCGATTGGGCGAGACTGGCGCTGTGCCGAAGTCGCTGCGCCAGTGCTGTGCGCCCGGGTAGGGCGTAAAGGCCCCCTGCAGCGCCGACGGGCGGATGCGATAGAGCCAGGAGCGGCGGTTTTCCGCGCGCACCATGGTGAAGGCGGTGCCTGACAATTGTTCGGCATACAGGCCGTAGGGGCAGGCTTGCGGAGAGTTGCGGCCTATGGGTAGTGCGCCGGGCAGGGCCTCGGTTGAGCACTGATTGCCGAAGCCGGTCTGATAGACAAGAGGAGTGGTCATGGCAGGTTTTCCTTTGGCGCTGCGCCGTCGTCGGGGGCGACAGCGGCGCGAGCGTGGGCCAGGGCCTGGGTGATGATGTCCAGGTCACCTATGTGGTTGGACAGCAGGAGCACCAGCGCCGCGTTCATGGCGTGGCTCTGTGCTGTGCTCAGGTCGCGATGCGCATCGATGAGGCGCTCGTAGAAATCATCGGGCGCGTCGAAGGCGGGCTGCGTATTCAGTCGTGTCATTGGCCGGCCTCCATCGCGCCGGTGACGCGCCGCAGGGCGGCGTTGATGAGCGCTGTGTCGACCTTGCGCCAGCGGGCGGCAATGTGCTGGTCCGGCCGGATCAGATAGCAGGCGCCGCCGCGTGCGTCGTAGCGGCGCGCCAGCGTCATCTGGTGGTCAATGACGCTGCGCAGCCCGGCTGGCGCCCTGGGGGCCAGAGTGGGCGAGAGCGCCAGGACGACTTTGACGCCCAGCGGTTCGCGCTCCAGCGCCTTGATCTGTTCGAGCACGCGCGCGGGCGGGATGCGCGTATTGCAGAACAGGGCCAGGACAAAATGCCCCGCCAGCTCGCTCAGCCACCATCCGGGCTCGCCGTTGGCCGTGACCGGCCCGTCTGGCGCCACGCCGCCCAGTGCCGGAGCCAGATCGAAGTTGTCTGTGTCGGGGGTGTTCAGGCAGGAATCCGTATAGGCGGTCGGCGTGGACAGCCGGCCGCTGTTGACGAGCTTGCGCGCGAATTCATGCTGCTTGGACAGCGTGAGTACAGTATTGCGAAACAGCAGGCTGATCTCGCTTTTCGGTGTGATGAAATCCGTGGAGCGTGACGAGTGCGCGATGTTCTCCTGCGCCGCCTGCTCGCGTTCGGACGCATAGGAGTCCAGCAGCGATTCGGGCGCCAGCTTGCGGCACACCAGCGCCAGCTTCCAGGCCAGATTGTCGGCGTCCTGCACGCCGCTGTTGGCGCCGCGTGCGCCGAACGGCGACACGCGATGGGCGGCATCGCCGGCAAACACAATGCGTCCGTGGCGCAGCTTGTCCATGCGTTCGCAGGCAAAGGTGTAGATGCTCACCCATTCAAGCTCGAATTTCGTCTCCTTGCCCAGCAGCGCCTGGATGCGGGGAATGACTTTTTCCGGCTTGGTCTCCTCCTTGGGATCGGCATCCCAACCTAGCTGAAAGTCGATGCGCCAGACATTGTCGGGCTGGCTGTGCAGCAGCACAGACTGGCCGGGATGAAAAGGCGGGTCGAACCAGAACCACCGCTCGGTCGGAAACTCGGCCTGCATGCGCACGTCAGCAATCAGGAAGCGGTCCTTGAAAATGCGGCCGTGGCTTTCCTGACCCAGCATCTTGCGCAGGGGAGAGCGTGCACCGTCGCAGGCGATCAGCCAATCCGTCGTCAACGTGTAGGACCCGTCGGGCGTTTCGACGGTGAGCATCACCTGCCCATCCTGCTGTGCGACGGCGATGGCCTTGTTTTTCCAGCGCAGCTCGATGTTGGGATGCGCCGCGGCCGCCTCGTGAAGAAAGCCTTCGCAGTAATACTGCTGCAGATTGATGAAGGCCGGACGCCGGTGCCCCTGTTCGGGCAGCAGGTCAAAGCGCCAGACTTCCTCGCCCTTGAAGAACACGCGGCCCACGTTCCAGGACACGCCCTTGTCGACCATGCGCTCGCCCACCCCCAGCCTGTCCCAGATATCCAGGGTGCGCTTGGCAAAACAGATGGCGCGCGAGCCCGTGGACAGGCGGTCATCGTCGTCGACCAGCACGACACGCATGCCGCGCGCGGCCAGGTCCAGGGCCGTGGTCAGGCCCACAGGCCCGGCGCCTACAATCGTAATGGCGTGGTGTTCGTTGCCGTGTGCGGCTTGCGGTATGTAATCGAACGCCAGGCCTTGATAATCTATGTCTCCCACTGCCTGCTCCTCCCGGGGCGTCAGCCTTCGAGCTGTTTCCACATGTCGATATCGCGTTCGGCGGTCCAGATGCGCGGGTCGTCGTAGCCGGTGGCTTCGTCATAGGCGCGCGATACATCGAAAGGCATGCAGTGGTCGAAAATGACCCAGTCCGCGTAGCGCGGCTTCATGAAGTCGTAGGTTTCGCGGTAAATCGCTTTCAGGTCTTTGCCTTCGGCCACGCCGTTGTTCACGCAGGCATACAGATCCGTCAGGAATGCGCGGGTGCCGGCCAGGCCTTTGCGTACTTCGTCTGCGGACTGCAGCGACGGGCCGCGTCCTGGCACCATCTTTTCTGCGTTAAAGCCTGCCAGGCGGTCCAGCGTCTGCGGCCATTGGCGGAAATAGCAGTCGCCCGCGTAAGGGGTGGACTGGTATTCGACCAGATCGCCGGCGAACAGCACCCGCTGCTCGGGCAGCCAGGCAATGGTATCGCCCTTGGTGTGGCCGCGGCCGACCTGCATGATCTGGACTTCGAGATTGCCCAGGTTGACCGTCATCTGGCCCTGGAAGGTGATGGTGGGCCAGGTCAGGCCGGGCGGCACCGATTCGACATTGCGGAACAAACGTGGAAAGCGGGCGATTTCACTGGCTTTGTCCTGCTCGCCGCGCTCGACGATCAGGTCCAGGGTGTCGCGGCTGGCGATGATCTCCTGGGCGCCATAGGCCGAGGCGCCCAGCACGCGCACAGCGTGGTAGTGCGAGAGCAGGATGTACTTGATGGGTTTGTCGGTGACTTCTTTGACGCGCCGGATGACGTCCTGCGCCATGACCGGCGTGGCCTGCGTATCGATGACCATGACAGCGTCGTCGCCGATGATGATGCCGGTATTGGGGTCGCCTTCTGCCGTGTAGGCATAGGCGTTGTCGGACAGCTTGTCGAAAGAAACGACCTTGTCTTCGAGGTCGGCATGCGAGGCGAATTGCTTGCTCATGGTGTTGTCTCCATTGGATGTTCGAGGTGGGCGCGCGGCATCAGGGCGCACTACAGCGTGGAATACGATGCGTTAAATGGTATTTGAATATTCGTATATGTGCAATGTGTTTGTTAATAACGAATATTCATCGTTTCTGGCACTGGGGGCAATAGTAGGTGGCCCGCTGGCCCTGGACGATGCGCCGTATGGGCGTCGCGCAAAGGGGACAGGGCTTGCCCTGCTTCTCGTAGACGGCAGCATGTAGCGTAAAGTAGGCGCCAGGCTGCCCGGTGGCATTGACATAGTCGCGCAGCGTGCTGCCGCCCGACTCCAGGGCCTGTGTGAGCGTTTGCTGTAGGGCAGCGACCAGGGCGGTGCAGCGCGCCAGGGACAGCCGGCCCGCTGCCGCGCGCGGACTGATGCGGGCGCGGAACAGCGCTTCGGAGGCATAGATATTGCCTGCACCCACGACGATGTCGCCCGCCAGCAGGGCCTGCTTGATGGCCTGCTGCTTGCCCCGCAGGCGTTCGTGCAGGTAATGCGGGGTAAAACCCGGATCGAAGGGTTCGATGCCCAGCCTGGCCAGCAGGGGATGGTTTTCGATGGGGCCGTCTGCCGCGTCATGCCAGAGAATGGCGCCAAAGCGGCGCGGATCGTGCAGGCAGAAGCGGGCATGCGCGAAAACCCATTCGGCATGGTCGTGCTTGAGCAGCGGGGCGTCCATGGGCGTGCTGCGCAGCGAACCGGACATGCCCAGGTGAACAATCTGGGTGCCGTGCTCAAAGCGGATCAGCAGGTATTTGCCGCGGCGCTCGCAGGCAAGCACGCGCTGGCCCTTGACTTTTTCGGCAAGCGTGGCGGGCACCGGCCAGCGCAGGCGGGGCTCGTGAACCACGAAGCGCAGCAGCGTGTGGCCCGGCATAATCGTCGCTAATCCGCGACGCGTGGTTTCGACTTCTGGCAGTTCAGGCATAAGGGGGTGATAAGATCATTAAATTCAATCCAGTAATTTTGCCACCTGACGCCTCTGGCAGGCGCAGCGACAACGGTTCACCTGCATGAAATGTTCATCCCCCTTGCTGTTTGCGCTATGCGTGTCCATGTTTTCCGGTTGGCCGGCTGTCGCGCATTCCGCGACTGACAAGGGCAAGCAGCCGGCGCAGCAGACCGAACAGATCCGCCTGCGCGCGGGTGAGCTGCCGGCCGTCACGCTGACGCCGGACATTCTGTACCGCGTCCTGTCGGCCGAAATCGGCGCTACGCGCGGCTACTATGACATGGCCGGACAAACCCTGCTGCAGCTGGCTGGCGAAACCTCCGATCCCCGCCTGGCCAAGCGGGCATTCCAGTTCTCCATGGCAGACCGCAATATGGCGCGTGCGTTGCGGGCCGCCCGCGAATGGGCGCTGCTGTCTCCTAAAGATCCCGAAGCAGTCGCATCGTCCCTGGCGCTGGCAGCTTCCAGCGGCGAGACCGCAGGCCTGGCGGGCGCGCTCTGGGAGCGGATAGACAAGGCGCAGGACAAGGAACAGGCGGTTGCCCAGGCCTCGGCCATCGTCGGCAAAATGCAGGACAAGGAACTCGCGCTTGAGGTGCTCGAGAAAGCCTTGCATCCTTCTGTGATGTCGCTGCCTGTCGCGCATCTTGCGCTGGCCGATGCCGCCTGGGCTGCCTCTGATCCCTATCGCGCGCTGGAAGAAGCCAACAAGGCGCTGGAGCTGGCGCCCGATATGGAGCCCGCAGCCCTGCGCGTGCTCGAATACGGTATGAAAGTCGACCCCGACGAGGCCATCGCGGGGGCGCGCAGCTATCTGCAGCACCATCCGGAGGCGCGCAAGCTGCCGCTCGTGCTGGTCAATCGTCTGGTCGAGCGCCAGGATTTCGACGGCGCGCTGGCCCTGATCAGCCAGATGCGCAGCAACGCGCCCGAGGATTTCGATCTGCTTTATACCGAGGCCGAGGTCAATGTCCGCGCACAGCGCTACGACCAGGCCAGGAAACTGCTCGAGGAATATATCTCCGTGCAGACCCAGCGCCGTCAGTCGCTGCACGACGATGCCACCAATGCCGTGGCGGCGTCCTCCGATGCCCGGCTCCTGCTCGTGCAGATCGCCGAAAAGCAGAACAAGCTGCATGATGCGATCGCCCAGCTGGACAAGATCGACGACGACTCCCTGAAATTCCAGGCCCAGGTGCACAAAGCGGTGCTGCAGGCCAGGCTGGGCAATCTGCCCCAGGCCCAGGCCACCATCGACAAGCTGCGGCCTTCCGATACCCACGAACGCTCCGTGGTGGCGCTGACGCTGGCTTCCATCTATCGCGAGGCAGGGCGCACGGACAGGGCGGTGGAAATCCTGGTGCAGGCCGACAAAGACATGCCCGACACCACCGAAATCAAATACGACCTGGCCATGCTCTATGAACGCCAGGGCAAGATGGACGAGTTCGAGAAGCTCATGAAGCGCGTGATCGAGCTGGATCCTGACAACGCCAACGCCTACAACTCGCTGGGCTATACCTATGCCGACCAGAACCGCCATCTCGACCAGGCGCAGGACCTGCTGGAGCGTGCGCTGGATCTCGATCCGGACAATGCCTATATTCTGGACAGCGTAGGCTGGTACCTGTTTCGCACGGGGGATCTCGAGGCCGCCATCGAGTACCTTGAGCGCTCCTACAAGCAAATGCCTTCGGCCGATGTGGCGGCCCACCTGGGCGAGGTGCTGTGGGCCAGCCATCGCCGCAGCGAGGCCATGGGCCTCTGGCGCAAGGCCTACCAGCAGGACCCTGACAACGAAACCCTGACCAAGACGCTCAAGCGCCTGGGAGTGACCCTCAAATGAAGTCTGGATGCCGGATCCTATGGCGCCTGGGCGCAAGCGCAGGCCTGGCAGCGCTGCTGCTGGCCGGATGCGCCACGCCCCAGAAAATCAGCAGCACGGAACGCGCAGGCGATACCGCCCTGCAGGCCGCGCCGTTCGAGCGCACCGGACGCTTCGCCCTGAACGTCAGCTATGGCAATGGCCAGCGCGATGCGCTGCAGGGCGGCTTCGCCTGGCTCGATTCTGGCAAGCGACTGGTGCTGGACCTGGCCAATCCCATGGGCAGCACGCTGGCGCGCGTCGAGGTCACGCCTGGCCGCGCCATCGTGACGCGCAGCGACGGCAGCACGCAGGAGGCTGCCGATGCCGATGGACTGGTCGACATGGTCCTGGGCAGCCCGCTGCCTGTGTCGGGCCTGCGCGACTGGCTGCGCGGGCGTACGGGGCAGGGTGGTAGCGTGTCCAACCTCGAAAAAAACAGCCAGGGACAGCTTGTCGGCTTTACCCAGGACGGCTGGCGGGTGCGCCTGTCGCGCTACGACGACCAGGGCCCTGGCCTGGTGCAGCTTAATCGCGACGACAGCAACCGCAGCATCAGTGCACGCCTGGTCATCGATGGCTGAACGGGGACGCCATGGCTTTGTATGATGTGCCGGCCCCCGCAAAACTCAATCTTTTCCTGCATGTCACGGGACGCCGCCCCGATGGCTATCATCTGCTCGAAACCGCTTTTCGTTTTGTCGGCCTGTTCGACACGCTCTGTTTCGATAGCCGCGCCGACGGGCGCATCGAGCGCGATGACAGCGCCGTGCCCGGGCTGGCAGCCGAAGATGACCTCGTCGTCCGTGCCGCGCGCGCCCTGCAAAAGGCGACCGGCACCCGGCAGGGCGCGCAGATCGGCTACACCAAGCGCATTCCGTCCGGTGGCGGGCTGGGCGGTGGTTCCAGCGATGCGGCCACGACACTGATTGCGCTCAATCGCCTGTGGGGCACCGGGCTGGACCGCCAGGCGCTCATGGCGCTGGCCCTGCCGCTGGGGGCCGATGTGCCCGTGTTCATCTATGGACGCCCCGCCTTCGCCAGCGGCATAGGCGAGCTGTTCCAGCCACTCGATCTGCCCGAACGGGCCTATGTTGTGGTGCAGCCGCCGCAAAGTGTGGCAACCTCCACGGTATTTTCCTCACCCGATTTGACAAGGAATTCTGACTGCGTCAAAATAACGGTCTTTACCGAGTGGCAAAAAACAAACGCGGCTAAAAACGGTTTTTTAGACGGTGGGTTTTTTGGTCGTAATGATCTTGAGCCAGTCGTTTTTGCGCAGTACCCCAAGGTTGCCGCCGCTGCAAAGTGGCTGGAACAAGAAGGTGTCAGCGCCAGAATGAGTGGGTCCGGTGCATGTCTGTTTGTGGAATTTGTAACGCAGTCTCAGGCAAGCATGTTCGGGCAAAAGATTCTCGGTAAAATAAAACATGTGCGCAATAGCGCAGAGGTCATTCAGAATGCATGGGTTTGCCCCGGTCTGCTGGATCATCCACTGCGATACTGGACACGTAACTAATTTTGGGGAATCGCCAAGCTGGTTAAGGCACTGGATTTTGATTCCAGCATGCGAAGGTTCGAATCCTTCTTCCCCAGCCAAATTTTCAGGCCGCAAGGCTTGTCGTTAACGCAAAGCTGTTGAGTCGGCCCCCGAAGGTGCTGGTCAACAGCTTTGTCGTTTGACGCCACGCAAAATACCCCTCGCCATGGCAAACGACCGTTTCATGATTTTCACCGGCACAGCGAACACCCGTTTGGCTGTCGACGTCGCCAATCACCTCGACATGTCGCTCGGGAAAATGACAGTAGGCCGGTTTTCAGACGGCGAAGTCATGGTCGAGATCAACGAAAACGTCCGCGGCAAGGATGTCTTTGTGCTGCAGCCCACCTGCGCGCCCACCAATGACAACCTGATGGAAATCATGGTCATGGTCGATGCCCTGCGCCGGGCTTCGGCGGGCCGCATCACCGCCGCCATCCCTTATTTCGGCTACGCCCGGCAGGATCGCCGGCCGCGTTCGGCCCGTGTATCGATTTCGGCCAAGGTCGTGGCCAATATGCTGCAGGTGGTGGGCGTTGACCGCGTCATGACCATGGACCTGCATGCGGATCAGATTCAGGGTTTCTTCGATATTCCCGTCGACAATGTCTATGCCGGCCCCATTCTGCTGGGCGATATCTGGCGCCGCAACCACCAGGACCTGGTGGTGGTTTCGCCCGACATCGGCGGCGTGGTGCGCGCTCGCGCGCTGGCCAAGCAGCTCGAAGTCGACCTGGCCATTATCGACAAGCGCCGTCCGCGCGCCAATGTGTCCGAAGTCATGAACATCATCGGCGAAGTCGATGGCCGCACCTGTATCATTATGGACGACATGGTCGACACCGCCGGCACGCTGTGCAAGGCGGCTCAGGCCCTCAAGGAACGCGGCGCGGTGTCGGTCTATGCTTATTGCACCCACCCCGTTCTGTCCGGCGGCGCTGTGCAGCGCATCGTCGAATCCGAGCTGGATGAACTGGTTGTCACCGACACCATCCCGCTGTCCGACGCAGCACGCGAGTGCGGCAAGATACGCCAGCTGTCCTGCGCTTCGCTGCTGGGTGAAACCATGCTCAGAATTTCCAACGCCGAATCGGTCAGTTCCCTGTTCGTCGATTGATTGAATACTTTGCCGTCCGCTGGTCGCGGCGGAGGGCAAGTCGCACGTGGTCTCATGACCACGTTTTTTCAACAAGGCAATATGCCTTAGTACTTGGAGTTATCCATGCAATTTAACGCCACAACGCGTAGCGTCAAGGGTACGAGTGCGAGCCGCCGCCTGCGCCACGCTGGCCGCGTTCCCGCCATCGTCTATGGCGGCACCGCCGAGCCCCTGAGCATCGAGCTCGACCACAATGAAATCTTCCATGCGCTGCGCAAAGAAGAATTCCACGCTTCCATTCTCGACATGCAACTGGACGGCAAGGGCCAGCAGGTACTGCTGCGCGCCGTGCAATGGCACCCGTACAAGCAACTGGTGCTGCACGTCGACTTTCAGCGTGTCGATGCCAAGCAAGACATCACCACCAAGGTGCCTCTGCACTTCATCAACGGTGAAAACTCCCCGGCCGTCAAGCTGGATGGTCAGTTGATCAGCCACGTCGTGACCGAGCTCGAAGTCACCTGCCTGCCTTCCAAGCTGCCCAAGTTCATCGAAGTCGATCTGGGCAATCTGGTCGGCGGCGGCAATGTCTTCCTGTCGAACATCACCCTGCCTGAAGGCGTTAGCCACACCGCCCACGGCGCGGAGGAAGACCTCGTCCTGGCCGCAGCCCTGACCAAGCGCGGCAGCGGTGCAAGCGCTGACGACGCCGAAGGCACTGAAGGCGGCGCAGCTGCCGAAGACAGCGCGGAGTAATCCGCCCGCCTGCGCAATGCGGCGCCTCGCAGCGTCTCGTGCGCCCCGGCAAACCCCTGACTGGCCTTGCGGCCCGCAGGGGTTTTTTCTTGTGTAGACTCCTGCTATGACTTCGCTACCCATACGTCTCATTATCGGCCTGGGCAACCCGGGCCCCGAATACGAAACCACCCGCCACAATGCCGGGTTCTGGCTGGCCGACCATCTGGCCGACGACCTGCATGCCAGCTTTTCCCTGGAAAAAGCCTTCTCGGCATGGGTGGCCAAGGCACGGTTCGAGGGCGAGGCGGTCATCATCGCCAAGCCGACGACATTCATGAACCGCTCGGGCCAGGCTGCGGGCGCCCTGATGCGCTACTACAAGCTGGCGCCCGAGCAGGTTCTGGTGCTGCACGACGAGCTCGACCTGCTGCCCGGCGCGGCCAAGCTCAAGCGCGGCGGCGGTCATGCCGGCCACAATGGCTTGCGCGATATTGCGTCAGCCTTTGCCAGTCCGGATTTCTGGCGTCTGCGCATCGGCATCGGGCATCCGCGTACCCTGGGGCTGAATCAGCAGGTGGTGGGTTTTGTGCTGGAACGCCCGCGCCGCGAAGAGCAGGCCGAAATTGAAAAAGTCATCGACCGCTCTCGCGCCATTCTGCCTGCGCTGCTGCGCGGCGAATTTGCGCAGGCCACCCATCAATTGCACGACGACAATCCGTGACTGAGCATCGGCCGACAGTTGCTCCGCCTGCGGCTGACGTCCATCGCGACGTCGCGCCGGCAGGTGCTGCCCATGCCCGCCGTGGCAGCGGTGCGCCGCCGCCTTCGCCGGGCCGCAGCGGCACGGCTGCCGGCGGGCATCGCTTTCGCGATGAGCTGGGCGATTTCTTCCGTTTTCTGCGCCATCCCCGGTTTGCCCCGCGCCTTTACGGCCCGCGCCGCGGCAGCGGCTGGTGGGCGGACTGGTTCCCGCCGCTTTCGCTCTGGCGCCTGCTCCAGTGGGCCGCCTGGCTCTGGTTTTTCAATCTCGTCATATGGGGCCCGCTGGCAGTGCTGGCGGCCGGCGCAGGCGGCGCCACGCATCGCCTGGACCTGAACAACGTGCCCTGGCTGCAGGCCCTGCTCTGGGCGCCCATTGTTGAAGAACTGGTGTTTCGCTACGGATTGCGCCGACCTGGCCTGGCCTGGTGGGTGGTTCCCATTGCGGTGGCAATCATGCTGACGGGACCGACCTGGCCTGGCCTGCTGGCGCTGGCGGGGACCATCCTGCTGTGCTGGCTACCTTATCTTATGAGCAGCGCGCCTGCCTGGATGACGCGAGCCTGGCCCTGGCGCTATCGCGTGCGTTACCGGCGCTGTTTTCCGGCGCTGTACTTTCTGGCCTCGCTGCTGTTTGCCGCGGTGCATTTGTATAACTTCAAACTGCACCAGACACCCTGGTGGGTGCTGCCCATTCTGGTGGCGCCGCAGTTTGCCACCGGCCTGGTGCTTGGCTGGATGCGCGTTCGCAGAGGCATAGGCGCATCAATGCTGCTGCATGGCATCTTCAATGGCGGGCCCCTGCTGGTGGTATGGCTGATCGTGCGGCACGCGCCCGAGCTGATGAACTGACTCTGTTCGCAGGCCTGCCGGTCGCCCGCCTGCGCTGCAGGCCCCCACGCACTACAATAGCTTCTTTTCGAATACTCTTTATTTTTCAGGACACTCATGGCTTTGCAATGTGGCATCGTTGGCTTGCCCAACGTCGGGAAATCCACCCTCTTCAATGCGCTGACAAAGGCCGGCATCGCCGCCGAGAACTACCCCTTCTGCACCATCGAGCCCAATGTGGGTGTGGTAGAGGTGCCTGATGCCAGGCTGTCCGCCTTGTCGGGTATTGTCAGCCCCGAGCGCGTCGTGCCCGCCGTGGTCGAGTTTGTCGACATCGCCGGTCTGGTGGCAGGGGCGTCCAAGGGCGAAGGCCTGGGCAATCAGTTCCTGGCCAATATCCGCGAAACCGACGCCATTGTGCATGTCGTGCGCTGTTTCGAAGATGAAAACGTGGTGCACGTCGCGGGTAAAGTGGATCCCGTGTCCGATATCGAGGTCATCAATACCGAGCTTGCGCTGGCCGATCTGGCCACTGCCGAAAAAGCCCTGCAGCGCAACCAGAAGACCGCGCGCGCCGGCGACAAGGAAGGCATCAAGCTGGTGACCCTGCTCGAAAAAATCATTCCCGTCCTCAACGAGGCCCGTCCGGTGCGGTCCATAGGCTTTGACGACGACGATCTCGCGCTCATCAAGCAGTTTTGCTTCATCACGGCCAAGCGCTGCATGTATGTGGCCAATGTGCGCGAAGATGGTTTCGAGAACAATCCCCACCTGGATGCGGTGCGCAGTTATGCCGAAGCCGAGCACGCGCCGGTGGTCGCGGTATGTGCGGCGGTCGAGGCTGAAATCGCCGAGCTGGACGAAGAAGACAAGTCCGTTTTCCTGGAAGACATGGGCATGGACGAGCCCGGCCTGAATCGCGTGATTCGCGCTGCCTACGGCCTGCTGGGCCTGCAGACTTACTTCACCGCCGGTGTCAAAGAAGTACGCGCCTGGACCATACGCATCGGCGACACCGCTCCCAAGGCGGCCGGCGTCATCCATACGGATTTCGAGCGCGGCTTTATCCGCGCGCAAACCATTTCCTTTGACGACTTCATCGCCTGCAAGGGCGAGCAGGGCGCCAAGGAGTCGGGCAAGATGCGCGCGGAAGGCAAAGAGTATGTGGTCAAGGATGGCGACGTGCTTAACTTTCTGTTTAACGTGTGATCTGAGTGAGGATGGGCGCGGGGAATAGGGTAATCAATAGGATAAATAGGGTAATTTGGTTGTAATTACCTACTTATTCCACTCGTGCCATCAGCGCAGCATTCATCGTGGAAGATGGAAAATCGATGACTGACAAGCCAATCTCCCTGACCTCCGCTCCGCAAGACTACGCCGCCTGGCTGGCTGAACTGAAGGCGCGCATTCACACCGCGCAGCAGCGTGCGGCGCTGGCGGCCAATCGGGAGTTGGTGGGGCTGTATTGGCGGATCGGTCGTGACATTCTGGAGCGGCAGGCCGAGCAGGGTTGGGGCGCAAAAGTGATTGAGCGACTGGCGCATGATCTGCGTACCGCCTTCCCAGAGATGAAGGGATTCTCTCCGCGCAACCTCAAGTACATGCGGGCATTTGCCGAGGCCTGGCCCGATGAGTCATTTGTGCAAGAGGTGCTTGCACAATTGCCCTGGTATCACCAGTTGGCCTTGCTGGACAAGCTGCCTGGCCCCGAAACCCGAAAGTGGTACGTTGCCAAGGCCATTGAACACAACTGGTCGCGTAACGTGCTGGTGATGCAGATCGAGTCCCGATTGTTGGAGCGCAGCGGCCAGGCAGTCACCAATTTCCCGGCTACGCTGCCTGCGCCACAATCCGATCTGGCGCGCGAGTCGATCAAGGATCCGTACCGTCTTGATTTCCTCGGCCTGACCGACGAGGCACAGGAAAGAGAGATCGAGGGCGCTCTGGTCAGGCACGTTACCGAGTTTTTGTTGGAGCTAGGCGCCGGTTTCGCCTTCGTCGGCCGACAGGTATTGTTGAACGTGGGTGGCGACGAGTTCTTCATCGACTTGCTGTTTTACCACCTCAAGTTGCGCTGCTATGTGGTGATCGAGTTGAAGGGTGGTAAGTTCAAGCCTGAGCACCTGGGGCAACTGGGCTTTTACCTGACGGCGGTGGACACGCAGGTGAAGCGCCCAGATGATGGCCCCACTATCGGCCTGTTGCTTTGCAAAGGCAAGAACAAGGTGGTGGCCGAGTACGCGCTGCGCAATAATGCTCAACCGCTGGGTGTGGCCGAGTACCAACTGGTCGAGTCGCTTCCCGTCGAATTGCAGACCAGCTTGCCTAGCATTGAGCAGATAGAGCGAGAGCTGGGCAACTCCATGGACGATAGTGCCGAGAAATGATGATATGCCCCAATCCATGCCGCGCTCCGAGCGCAAGCGGGTTACAACGATAGCCAAACCGATACCCTCCCGGGAATTCCACTGGAGGCGTTTCCAGGGCTTCCCGCAAAGCCCGTGGCCTGATTTCTCCGCGAATTCCGACATTCAGGACGCTTTGCCAACCGATCAACGTTTAACTGTGTGAGTGCACGATTGTCGCAGCCTGTTCCGCCCCCGATCTCCATCAACGAATCGCTTCGCGCCTATATCGACCCGCTGACTGAAGACGAGTTCGCCGCGTTGGAGCGCAGCCTGCTGGCCGAGGGATGCCGCGATGCGCTGGTGTTGTGGGGCGATGTGCTGGTGGATGGTCATAACCGCTACAGCATCTGCCAGAAGCACGGTCTGCCGTTCAACGTGACGCAGAACAAGTCCTTTCAAAGCATGGAAGACGTCTATCTCTGGATGATCGATAACCATCTGGGGCGTCGAAGCATCTCGGATTTCCAGCGCGGGGCGCTTGCCCTGCGCAAGAAGGAAATCCTGTCCGCAAGGCTGGCGCAGTCACAGGCGGCGTCCACGGCGCAGGTGGGCGAGCCGTCGTCCATGGAGGCAGAGGCGTCCGAGGTATCGGCGCCGCCGCCCTCGGCCAATCAGCAGCCGGCCTTGACGCGCGAGGCGCTTGCGCGCGCCGCGCGTGTCAGCAGCGCCACCCTGGGGCAAATCGAAAAAATCCAGAAGGAGGCTGCGCCCGAGCTGGTGGGGGCGGTCAAGTCGGGGCTGGTGTCCATTAATGCGGCAGCCGCTGTCGCGTCATTGCCCAAGGAGGCGCAGGCGGCAGCCGTGGCTGGCGGCAAGAAGGAGCTGCGCCAGGTTGCAAAGCAGGTCCGCGAAGCGCGGGCGCCGGCCAGGCCTGACATCCCGCCTTTGCCTGACGACGCTACGCCGGAGCAGCAGGAAATCCATCGTCTTACTCAACGTCTGGCCGAGCTCACTGAGGAGCGCGATCAGTTGAAGAAAAAAGTGCAGCACCTGACCATCGCCCTGGCCGAGGCCAGGGGCGCGGGCTAGCACAACGGGCAGCCGGCGAGCGGTGCTGGCGCGCCGTTGCTCAGTGCGTGGGTCGTTCGATGATTTCCGCGATGTCGGCAATGCTGCCCAGGGTTACCAGCACGGGGCTGATGCTTGCCACGGGCGTGGCAGGTTGCCAGACGTAGCGGAATTCCCGCTGATGCCGGAGTGCTTCCGGTTTGGAAAAGGCAGGCCCCAGCTGGTTGCGCTTGCCGTAGCTGACGCGCGCTTCGATGCCGTGCCAGTCCGGCAGCACGGTCTCGACGGCGGCGTGCATGCGTTCGCTGAAGGTGACCACGTTATTGATGACCAGACAGGCCTGGGCATCCTCGAACTCATTGAATAGCGCGTCGCTGAGCTGATCCGAAAAGCAGACAAGCAGATAGCTTCTGTGCGTACCGGCGCCGGGCGCCGCGCCGTCCTGGATCGCGTACTCGCTGGCGGGACGGAGCATGAACTCGCCGTGATTCAGGCTGCGCTCCAGATGCTGGCGCGTGGAGTAGCGGTAGATCTTGCCGGGAAGTGAGACGTTGATTATTTTCATTGAATAGGCGTCAGACGCCGGCCATGAGGTTGAGGTTCTGGAGCGCTGCGCCCGATGCGCCTTTGCCAAGATTGTCGTAGACCGCCGCCAGGGTGAAGCGCGACTGATCGGCATCGGACAGCACATACAGGCTGGCCTTGTTGGTGCCATTGAGGGCGTCGGGCCGCAGGTATTCGGTGGTGCCCGATTCGAACAGGGGCTGCACGGTGACGTACTCGCTCTGCGCGTAATGCTGGGCGAGTGCGGCATGCAATCCTTCGATGCCTGGTTTGCCGGCGAGCATGCTGGCATGCAGCGGGATGTACAGCAGTATGCCCTGGGCGTAATCGCCGAGCACGGGCATGAAATGCGGGGTATGGGTCAGCCCCGAATAATCGCGCATTTCGGGCTGGTGCTTGTGCTTGAGATTGAGCGCATAGCCGCGCAGCGGCGCGATGTCCTGGCCTTGGGCATGCGCGCCTTCGTATTCGCGTATCATGCCGGCGCCCGCGCCGGAGTAGCCCGATACGGCAAACACGCTGGCCTGGTGGTCGGCGGGCAGCAGGCCGGCGTTCACCAGCGGGCGCATCAGCAGGATGGCGCCCGTGGGGTAGCAGCCGGGGTTGGAGACGCGGCGGGCCTTGCGGATGTCGGCTTCCTGCTGCGCGCTGAGTTCTGGCAGGCCATACACCCAGCCGGGCGAGGTGCGGTGCGCGGAGCTGGCGTCGATAATGCGCACGTCGTCGCCGGCCAGGCTGACGGCTTCGCGCGCGGCATCGTCCGGCAGGCAGAGAATGGTGAAATCGGACGAGTTCATGGCCTGCGCGCGTGCCGGCGCGGATTTGCGGTCTTCGTCGCGCAGCTGAACCACCTCGAAGCGGGGCGCATGCGCCAGGCGTTCGCGTATCTGCAGGCCAGTGGTGCCGGCGGCCCCGTCGATGAAGACTTTGATGCTCATGATCTGGACTCCTTGGCGGGCAGGCCGGCTTCCGACAAGGAGCGGTCGCGTGCGCGCTGGCCTTTATTGTATCGTCCGCGCGCGGCCGGCGAGTCTTCCGATGATGGCCATGATCAGCGACAGGGCAACGCAGCAGGTCAGCGGCAGCGTCCATCCGCCGGAATGATCGTGCAGCAGGCCGATCAGGGGCGGGCCGGACGCGGCGAGCGAGTAGCCGATGCATTGCGCCATGCCGGACAGGGCCGCGGCCTGGGCGGCATTGGAGACGCGCAGGCTCATGAAGATCAGGCTCAGGATGACGCCTGCGCCGGTGCCCGCGCCAAACAGCAGCGTCCAGACGGCGGCCCATTGCGGCAGCAGGATCAGCCCGAGCAAACCCGTCATGGTCAGCAGCGAGGTCAGGAGCACAACGGCTTGCTGGTTTTTCATGCGGCCGACGAAGGGCGCCAGTATCAGGCCGGGAATGGCGGAGGCGAGCTGCATAAAGCCATGCAGCGAGCCCGCCTGGCTGGCGGAAAAGCCCGCGTTGGTGAGGATGGCGGGCAGCCAGCCGATCAGCACATAGAACAGAAAAGAGTTCAGGCCCATGTAGAGCGTGACCTGCCAGGCCAGAGGCGCGTGCCAGATGCGTCCGCCGTGGGGCGGCGTACTGGTGCTGCGCGCGGGCGCGGTACGGCCCGAGAGCTGCGGAAACCAGCATAGCAGGGAGAGCAGGGGCAGGATGATCATGGCGCCGAGCGCAACAGGCCAACCCGCGCCGTGCAGGTTGGCGATGGGCACTGCCAGCGCGGAAGCCAGTGCGGCGGCAGCGCCCATGGTGACGGCGTAGGCGCCGGTGAGCACGGCAATGCGCCGGGGAAAGTCCCGTTTCAGCAGGCTGGGCAGCAGGACATTGCCCACGGCGATCGATGAGCCAATCATCCAGGTGCCGAGATACAAACACCAGACCGGGCCCAGCGAGCGTAGGGCGATGCCGACGGCAAGCACTACCAGCGCACCGAACAGTGTGCGCTCCAGTCCGTATTCGCGTGCGATGAGCGCCGAGAAGGGAGAAATGGCGGAGAACGCCAGCAGCGGCAGGGTGGTCAGCAGGCCGGCCTGTGCGGTGCTCAGGGCAAAGGCGCTCTGGATCATGGACAGCACCGGCGCGACGCCGGTGATGGGCGCGCGCAGGGTGGCGGCAATCAGTAAAATTCCCGCGATAAGCAGCACTGGGCTGGCGTTGCGGTAAGCGGGGTGTCGGGCAGTCATGGAAAGCAAACCTGGAAATACTTCAGGCCCCACGATACCCATGTGGCGAGCAAAATAACTTAGCTATAATGACAGCTTATCGCTAAATCCAGCCAATCTGTGCAAAACAGGCCAGTTCCCCTTGCTCCCCCGCAATTCGATCCCGACCAGGTGGCCAGCCCTGCTGTCGCCCTGCGGCTGGAGCTTGCCGATAACGCCAGCGAAATCCCCATACATCAGCACAAGAAAGGCCAGTTGATTTTTGCGCTCAAGGGTGGGGTGATCTGTGAAGTGCCCGATGCGCTCTGGATGGTGCCGCCCAATTGCGCGGTCTGGGTGCCGGGCGGCATGCCGCACAGCAACCGGGCCACTGCAAACGCCAGGCTGTATTTTCTGTTTGTGGACCCGGATGCGGCACGGATGCCGCAGGCCTGCTGTACGCTGGTCATCAGCCCTTTGCTGCGGGAGCTTATCCTGCATCTGGCAGATCAGCCTCGCATGTATGCGCCAGACAGCGCGCTTGGTCGCCTGGCGCGCGTCGCTCTGGACGAGCTTGAGCACATGCCGGTCGAGCAGCTGCATCTGCCGATTTCGGACGAGCCGCGCGTCCGGGCTATTGCTCACGCGCTGGCCGACAATCCGGCAGACCGCAGCACGCTGGCGCAGTGGGGGCGCCGTTTTGCGATGAGCGAACGCACGCTGACGCGCCTGGTGCGCAAGGAAACCGGGCTGAGCTTCGGGCGCTGGCGCCAGCAACTGCAACTGATTATTGCCCTGCGGCAGTTATCGGCCGGAGCATCGGTGCAGCAGGTGTCCGGGGAGCTCGGCTATGAATCTGTCACGGCCTTCATCACCATGTTCAAGAAATCCCTGGGCCAGCCGCCTGCGCGCTATTTTGCGTCCATGGCCAGGCGAGGGCAGGCATAAGGCTCGACGTTCAGGCCAGCGCATCGTCCTTTTATATTCCCCACCTATATTCTTATTTCCGGAATGGCGTATTCCCCTGGTTGCGGCGTGGCTTCGCCTGCATTCAGTCCTGAAATAGTCCACAATAATCGTTTCATGTTGTTTGCTGGATATTCAATGACCCGCATTGTCCTTTTCGAAAATATTCACCCCAGTGCCAAGGAAGTTTTCTCAGCCGCCGGCTTCGATGATGTCGTCACGCACGCCTCGGCGCTGCCGCCGGATCAGCTGGGCGCGGCCGTGCGCGGCGCCCAGGTGCTGGGCATCCGTTCCCGTACCCAGCTTGACGCCAAGGTACTTGCCCAGGCGCAAGACCTGCAGGTGGTCGGCTGTTTCTGCATAGGCACCAACCAGGTCGATCTGGACACTGCCATGCTGCGCGGGGTGCCGGTCTTCAATGCGCCTTTTTCCAACACACGGTCGGTTGCCGAGCTGGTATTGGGCGAGGCCATCCTGCTGCTGCGCCGCATCCCCGAGAAAAACGACCGCGTACACCACGGTTTCTGGGACAAGACGGCCGATGGCGCCTTCGAGGCGCGCGGCAAGACACTGGGCATCATCGGCTACGGCAATATTGGTTCGCAGGTGGGTACGCTGGCCGAGTCGGCCGGCATGCGCGTCATGTTTCATGATGTCGAGGCCAAGCTGCCGCTGGGCAACGCCCGGGCCACCACCTCGCTCGAAAAGCTGCTGGCGCAGTCCGATGTGGTCACTCTGCATGTGCCGGGGGGCAAGTCCACCGAAAACATCATCAACGCCACAACCTTGCGCGCCATGAAAAAAGGCGCCATTCTCATCAACGCCTCGCGCGGCACGGTGGTCGACATCGAGGCCTTGCGCGATGCGCTCGATTCCGGCCATCTGTCGGGTGCGGCGCTGGATGTGTTTCCTGTTGAGCCCAAGAGCCGCGACGAAGCGCTGGCCAGCCCACTGATCGGCCTGCGCAACGTCATCCTCACGCCCCACATCGGCGGCAGCACCCAGGAATCCCAGGAGAACATCGGCCGTGAAGTGGCCGAGAAACTCTCCCGTTTTCTGCTGAGCGGCACCACCAAGGGCGCAGTCAATTTCCCCGAGATCTCCTACCAGGAGCAGATCGGCACCGCCCGTATTCTGCATGTGCACCGCAATCTGCCGGGCGCCATGGGTACGCTCAGCAATCTCATGGCCGAGCATGGCCTGAACATCGTCAGCCAGCAGTTGCAGACACGCGGCCAGATCGGCTATGTGATTTCCGACGTCGAGGGCGAGGTGGACGACAAGATCATGTCCTTGCTGCGCGAGCATCCGATTACGGTGCGTTGCGAGCTGGTCAAGTAGTTCGCCAGGGCCGCCGCGCCAGGTTGCGCGGTGGCGCCTGCTCAGGCTTTCACAAAATGAACAGGCTGTTCGCCTGGCGTTGAGGCGCAGGCAGGCACATCGATGATGTCGGACAGCGTATAGCCGTCCAGATGCTGCATGAAAACGCCCATGGCGCCCTGGAGAATGCCCGTCAGGCCGCAGGCGCCGCTCAGCGAACAGCTGTTGTCCGGGCCCAGGCATTCCACCAGCGCCAGCTCGTTCTCGGTATCGCGCACCACGGCGCCCAGATTGATTTTTTCCGGCGGCATGGCCAGGCGCATGCCGCCATGCTTGCCGCGGACGGTTTCAAGCCAGCCGTGCGTGGCCAGTTTGTGGGTAATCTTCATCAAATGCGGTTCTGAAATACCATAGGCCTGTGCGATCTCGGCAATCGTGCACAAGCGTTCGGGATGCCTGCCCACGTACATGAGCAGTCGCATCGCGTAGTCTGTCATTGAAGTCAGGCGCATGGGCTCACCTGCCGTCTGGCCGCGGACGGACCAGCATGGGAACAAAACGCCATAGATACAGCGCCATGCAGCCTATCCAGCACAGTGCCGATGCCTGGAGCAGCAGCAGGCTGGCATCGCCCGGCGCGAGCGCCGCAAGGCGCAATACCAGGGCGGCCATCATCAGGCCGTAGCTGGCCAGCATGCTGGCATCAAGCGCCAGCGGCCGGCCCAGATGGCCCAGGGCGGTGCGCGTAACCATGCCGATAATCAGCACCGAGAAGCCGCCTATGCCGATGATGTGCACATGTACTGCGGCGCGCGCCAGGGTACCGCTGGCCAGGCCTGCGGCGTGCACAGCGGCGAAGATCAGGCCTGTTGCGAGAGCGGCATAGCCCAGGTACAGAATCCACAGCATGGGTTTGCGCAGCACGGCCTGCGGCTGCCAGCGGCCCACTTGCCACAGGCCGATGAAGCCGGCCGCGCCGAGCGTGAGCGCCATGGGCACGGGCCAGCCCATCAGCCCGCAGGCAATGGCGGCCACGCCCAGCGCCATTTGTGCGTGGCCGCTGCGGACCAGCATGGGAAGCTGCAGGCCGGGCACCACGCGCATGGCAAAAAAGGGAATCACCCGCCGCGCGATCAGCAGGGCAATCACTGCCATGCAGATCAGCCCCTGCTCGAAGCGCTGCATCAGCATGGGGTAGTCATTGTGCTGCGCGGCCAGTGCATACAGCACATTGGCGACGCCCAGGCCCAGCATGAGCACGGGCAAGCCCAGGTTGCGGCGGCTCTTGCCCTTGATGATCACGCGCAGCAGGCATAGCGAGGCCGCTGCGAAAAACAGGGATTCGCTGAACAGCGCGATATGAAAGGCGGTGGCGCCGCCGACCAGATAGCCGATGCGGGCGATGATCCACAGGCAGCATAGTCCCGCGAGCGCTTTGCCTTGCAAAGGATTGAACCCCGTCCAGGTGGCGCTGGCGGTGAGCAGAAAGCCCACGGCGATGGTAGCGATGAAGCCCCACAGCATTTCGTGCGCGTGCCAGGCCACGCCCCAGAGGGGCTGGCGTATGAGTTCGGGGAAGAATATCCAGATCGCCAGGGAAACCATGGCCCAGCCGCAGCCGGCGATATACAGGGGACGAAAGCCCAGGCTGAAAAAAGCACGCAGATTCGGTGGTGCGCTGGCCGCGGGTGCGTTCTTGCCCGGCCTGGCGGCAGGGCGCTGGACGCGGGCGCCGACCGGCGCAGGATGCATGTCAGCCATGCTGGAACTCGGTGGGCATGCTGTCCGGATGATTGTTGATCTGGTAACTGAACCAGAGGCTGCGTGCAATACGCTGTGCGGCGTTTTCGGCCCTGGCCGCAAACTCGCGGTTGGGCAGGGTTTCAGTCGTCTGGTGGAACAGATCGAGCCAGCGCGTGAACATCTGCGGCTGCAGATTGGGCAGCGCCACATGTTTGGGCATGGGGGTGCCGTTATAGGTGCCTGTGCCCAGCAGTACAGACGACCAGAACCGCACCATGATGGCCAGGTGCTTGTCCCAATCGCTGATGCGTGCATCAAAGACAGGGCCGATGAGGTCGTCCGTGCGCACGCGCGCATAGAAAGCGTGAACCAGTGTGGTGATTTCTTGTTCGGTGCAGAGAGCGTCTTGGGCCATGTGTTGCAGTCCGGGTGTGTAGAGCGAAGCCGATGAGGGCGCCGTTGCTGTTTTAAAGATTCATTTAAAAGTAATCTTATAAAATTGCAGCCGCTGCGTCAATGCGTCATGGGGGATTGCCAGTCATGGCCGCCGCCTTGGCGGCCAGCAGAAGTTGACTGATACGGGGTTGCCGCAGGCAGGCGAGGCCTGCCGGTGAGACATGCTCAGGCGGGCGGGCCTGCCCATGGCTCGGGCGGCGCATCGGCTCCAGCGCCCAGCGCACGCTGCATGAATACAACGTCTATCCACTGATTGAACTTGTAGCCGGTGGCCGGTTGCGAGCCCACATAGGCAAAACCCAGGCTGCGGTGCAGCGCGAGGGAGCCACGGTTGTCATGGCCGGCGATGACCGCCACCATCTGGCGCCAGGGACCCTGTTCGCAGCGGCGGATCAGCTCGGCCAGCAGGACTTTGCCCAGACCCTTGCCTGACTGCGCGGGCGCGAGGTAGATGGAATCTTCCAGCGTATAGCGATACGCCGCCCGGGGCCGGTAGAGGCCCGCATAGCAGTAGCCGGCGACCTCGCCGTCGAGAAGGGCGACCAGGTAGGGCAGGCCCAGCTCGACCGTCTTGGCAAGCCGTTCCTGCATGGTTTGCACGCTGGGCGGGATTTCCTCGAACGTGGCGGTGCTGTGCTGGACATGATGCGTATAGATGCGCTGTATCTGTTCGATATCCTGCGGCCGGGCGTCCCGTATTTCCAGGCCGGAAGGCGGCTGCTGACCGGTGCGCGGACCGGAAGGGGCTGGGGCTTGCGCGTCTTTGGCGCTGGTCATACTATTTTCCTTGATCGACACGTCTGATCGAGACAACAGTATATACAGGAGCAACATATGCCGGTTCAAATCAATGCGCTGACCAACGATTTTGCAGTCGCGCCGCAACTTAGCCCCGATGACATGCAGGCCGTCGCGGCTGCGGGCTTCAAAAGCGTCATCATCAACCGGCCTGATCTTGAAGGCGGGCCAGACCAGCCTTTGTCGGCCGATGTCATGGCGGCCGCCCGGGAGGCCGGGCTGAGCATCGAGTACCAGCCAGTGGTCAGCGGCGCCATGACGGCCGAGGATGTCGCCCGCTTTGCCGAGCTGCTCCAGACGCTGCCCGCCCCGGTGCTGGCCTACTGCCGTACCGGCACCCGCTGCGGCCATCTCTACCAGGCGGCGACCCAGTCCTGATGCCTGCCGCGCTGGCTGCGCCGCGGCTCAATTGCGGCAATTCCGGGTTTTTTGACCCAGATCAGCCATGGCGCCCAGGAAATCTGCTACGGTGTATTCACTACTTACGTTCTCGCAGCTATTGCAATTAATCTAGGGAGGCAGTGCAACTTAATGGGGGCTACTACGATGTTCAAGAAAATTCTTATTCCAACCGACGGCTCTGCGCTGTCGGCCCAGGCTGCCAACAAAGGCGTATGTTTTGCCCGTGAAACCGGTGCGGAAATCGTTGCGCTTTATGTTACCCAACCGTTTGCTGCCACCGTGGGCTTTGACGGCATGGCCGCTGCCTATGCGATTACCGACGAAGATTACGACAAAACAGCGCAGGAGCAGGCCCAAAAATACCTGAAATCCGTGCTCGACCGTGCGGATACCGCGGGGGTCAAGGCCAAGGGCAAGGCTGTGTCGAATTTCAATGTGGCCGACGGCCTGGTGCAGGCTGCCGAAGAAGAAGGCTGCGACCTCATCTTTATCGGCAGCCATGGCCGCAGCGGCTTGTCCAGGCTGTTGTTGGGCAGCGTGACCATCAAGGTGCTGAGTCTGGCCAAGACGGCGGTGCTGGTGTATCGGGTCAAGGAATAGTCCCGCTCGTCTGAGTGCTGCCCGAACCGGAACGGCTCGGGTAGCGACGTCTATGTGCTAGTCAGCCTGTCATAATTATTCATCAGGATCACGCCGGCATAATAGACGTGTTCTCGCATCAACGACTCCGCCCTGGCCGGGTCGCGATCTATCAAGGCTTCGACAATACGGTGATGGTCTCCGTGTGAGCGATAAATAATGTCGTAGTCGTCCCAAAGCATGATGCGGTCAGAGGCAAAAGGCGTCGCCTGCGCCTGCGTGGCGAATCGGCTGACCCAAGGGTTGCCGGCCGCGTCGAGAATGGTCTCGTGAAGGGTGATATTCATCTGCTGGTAGGGGGCATGGTCTTCGGGCCTCAGTTCTGCGCAGGCCAGTAAGGCATCGCCTGTTGCCAGGCAATTGAGCAGACATTTCTGTGCGTCTGCGCTCAGGCCTTTTTGCGCTGCTTTTCGGCAGGCAAGACCTTCCAACACAGCCCGAACCTCATAAGCGCCAAGAATTTCATCCCGCTGATAAATGCGTACGGTGTAGCCCCGCTTGGGTTGATGCTCCAGCAGGGCTTCGCTGCCCAGTGTTGCCAGCGCGGCGCGTACAGGTGTACGGGAAACACCAAGTTTTTCGGCCAGAGGGATTTCCTCAAGTCGCTCTCCAGGCTTGAGTATGCCCCGCAGAACCCAATCCCTGATTTTTTCGGTAACAGACTGAGATAATGTGTCCATGACGGTATTGTATACATGGAAAATTTTCCGGAAAAGCTATTTTGATTTCGGCGCCGTAGGGACTTACTTGGGGTAAACGCCGATATCACTGGTTGTATGGCGTATACATAATTCTAAAAAGCAATAATAAAGCAGCGGATGCCTGTAAATAATTTCGCGATTATCCTCAATAAATCGACTGTTGTGTATACATGAGACAAGATCAAGTAGATGAAGGGCAGCGGGCTCTGGCGATGGTAACGGGCGCCGGTGGCGGCATTGGCGCAGAAATATGCCACAAATTGGCACTTAGAGGGCTTCGTGTCGTAGCCTGCGATATCGACCGTAGCAAAGCTGAGCGCGTTGCGGCGACGCTGGGGGACCCACACCTTTCCATGGCTTTTGACGTGAGCAATGAAGGGCAGGTGGAGCGGGCATTCGACGAGGTAGAGACTTCGTGCGGACCAGTCAGCATTGTGGTGTGCGCGGCAGGGCTGCTGCTGTTCGAGGAGAACGGCGACAGGCCGCTGATCAAGAGCACAGGGCTGGAAACCTGGGAAAGAAGCTTTGCGGTGAATGCTCGAGGCGTTTTTCTGTGTGCGCGCGAATTCGTGAATCATCGTGAAAGCCGACCCGTGGCCAACGGGCGCTTTATTACTTTTAGCTCAGTGGCGGCACAGCTCGGGGGCTATCGGTCAAGCGCTTCTTATATTGCCGCCAAGTCTGCGGTGCTTGGCTTTACCAAAGCACTGGCGCGCGAGACTGCGCATATGGGTATTACGGTGAACAGTGTATCGCCTGGATTGATCGACACCGAGATGCTCAGGAGCACAGTGTCCAGCAGTGGCGCGATGGAGGCGGCTGCAGCGAGCATTCCGCTTGGGCGCATAGGTACCGTACAGGATGTGGCGTCAGCAGTGGATTATCTGGCTTCGTCAGAGGCGGGTTACATCACAGGCAGTGTCATCGACGTGAATGGCGGCTACCGCATGCAATAGCGTAAAGGCGCCCTGGTTCAATAATCAAAAAACAGACATCAACGATTCTGGAGACAAGATATGAAACGAATTACACACGTTGCGTGTGCGATCGCGATGACGGCAATGAGCGTCGCGCACAGTGCATACGGCCAGTCAGAACCGGGCATCACCGATACGACAATCAAGATTGGTCTATTTTCTCCATTGTCAGGCCCGGGCATGGCTTACGGCTTTGATGTCGTGAACGCGGCCAAGATGTGGTACGACAAGATCAATCAGGAAGGCGGTATCAACGGCCGAAAAATTGAGCTTGCCATTGAGGACACGCGCTGTAATGCGAACGATCTGGTAGCAGCGGTCAAGAAACTGGTGGAGCAGGACAAGGTATTTCTGCTGAACGGAGGATCATGCTCAGCGGCGGTGGTGGGTGCGCGCGAATATGTTGAGCGCGCCAAAGTTCCCTTGCTGATGCTGAATGCTTCGGGTGACGGCGCGCTTTATCCCCCTTCCAAATATATCTATGGGGCGTTCTCCATTTCTCAGCATGCCCTGGGCGGATCCGCGGTGCAGTTCGCAGCCGAGCACTTGAAGGCAAAGAAGATCGGGTATATCAATCATGATGATGCCTATGGAACCTGGAATCTCGAGGCGGCTCAGGCGCAAGCCAAACATCTTGGCGGCGTTTCGCTGAACGTGCAGTCAATTAACGCGAACATCAACGACGTTACAGCGCCGATGCTCAAAATCCGTGCAGCCAATCCTGATGTCCTTGTTTTGACGACCTATGCTCGCCCGGCAGCGCTCATCATCAAGAAGGCGAAGGAGCTGGGCTGGAACAAGCCGATTGTACTGACGGTGACAGGCACGGCCGACCTGACGCAGCTCGTGGAGAATGTGGGTGGTTCCGCCGCACTGCAGAACTTCTACATTCAGGATGTGCTAAAAGGCTTGCCTTCCGACCCAGAGCTTGCCTGGGTGTACGACATGTACAAAAAATATTATCCCGATCTCGCCGGCAAACCCGGCCACCCGCAGAGTTATATGCCTTATGGGTTGCCTTCGGCAATGACGGTTGTGCAGGCGATCAAGGATGCGGGCCCTCAGCCCACACGTGAAAAGGTGCTGGCAGCGCTGGAGAACATGAAGCTGGAAACCAACGTGATGGCGGCGCCCGTCGAGTTTACGCCTGAAGATCATGCTGCCCTCAAGTCAGCCATTTACATCAAGTTTGATGGAAAGAACAAGACGCTGATTCCGGGCACCTTCAAGAGCGTCTGGAAATACGAGGGAAAATGAGTGCGGTACATCGTGCAGTGCGGGGTCTTGTTGTCATTCTGGCTTGTTCTGCGGAGTAGATCATGAGCCTTGCCGATATTTGGTTGTTTGTGCAGCAGGGCGTACTGTCCGGACTGGTTACGGGCAGCGTCTATGCTTTGCTTGCCGTGGCGTTCGTGACGGTGTTCAAAACGACGGATGTGCCCAATTTTGCGCAAGGCGAGATTTTCATGGTCGGCGGGTATGTTGCCCTGTTCACCATTCTTGTTCTGAAATGGCCCTATTGGCTGGTGATACTTGTGACGCTGGCCAGCGTCACGCTGATTACCGCGGTTTTTCAGCGGGTCGTTATGGAAAAGGTGCTTCGGTCAAAAGGCGTGGGTGTTCAAATGGTGATCGCAACACTTGGTCTGGCTTATGTGCTTAAAGGCATTGTTCGTCAGACCGGTCTGGGTGATTCGCCGCGTTCGCTGCCCGCCTTGGTTTCCTCCGACAGCATTATGATCGGCGATGCATTCCTGACGCATCTGGATATTCTGATTTTTGTCGTCGGTGTAGGAACCATGCTTGCGCTGTATCTGATGTTCAACTACACACGTATCGGCAAGGCCATGAGGGCAGTGGGCATGAATCCTCGCGCCGCCCAGATCGTTGGTGTGAATCTCATACGCATCCGCATGATGGTCTGGGGCCTGGCCGGCTTGATATCCGCAGTTACCGCCTTGCTCATCGCCCCCAAGATTCTGATCACGCCTGATATTGGTCATATCGCCATTCTGGCGTTTGCGGCCGCTATTGTGGGCGGCCTGTCCAGCATTCCAGGCGCTGTTCTGGGAGGATTCATTATTGGCATTGCCGAAAATCTGGTAGGCCTGTTCATCTCCACCAATGCAATTGTGGTGGCACCTTTTCTGGCCATTCTGATTGTCCTTGTCCTTCGGCCACAAGGCATTCTTGGCGGCAAGCTGCAGGTCAAGAAAGTATGAAACTCAATATTGATAGAAGCCTGCTGCTGTTGTGCGGCGTTGTACTGGCGGTACTACCCTTTGCTGCAACGGGGTATGTATTGTTTATCGTCAATCTGCTGATGGTCTATGTTGTTCTGGCACTGGGCATGCATATTGTGCTGGGAGAGACAGGGCAATTCGCGCTGTCTCATATTGCGTTTTATGGCATTGGCATTTATACGGCAGGCATACTCAGCAATACTTGGCATCTGAATTTTCTGATCTGTATGCTTGCCGGTGCGCTGCTTGCCGGCGCGCTCGGATATGCGCTGGGGACGTTGGCCATCCGTATGCGGGATATCTATCTTGCCCTGTCCACTTTTGCATTTGGCGAGGCGATGCAATGGGTATTCATGAACTGGGTGGCCGTTACCAATGGGTCAAATGGATATCAGATATCGCCAGCACAATTTTTTGGCTACGTGCTGGACTCGGATCTGCGGGCTTATCCATTCGTTGTTGTTATCGTTGCGCTGATACTGTGGCTGACCGTTCATATCTCGCGCTCACAGCTTGGCTCTGCCTTTCGTGCGGTACGAGAAAGCGATGTGGCGGCTCAGGCAATGGGAGTTGATGTCAATCGCATCAAGCGCGTCGCCTTCATGTTCTCTGCCGCTTATGCAGGCCTTGCGGGTGGCCTGTTCGCCGTTTTTTCGTCTTTCATTCATCCCGATAGTCTTGGCTTTCAGGCGACGGTACTGGTACTGATCATGGTCGTGGTGGGGGGGATTGGGTCTGTGCGCGGCGCAGTGGCTGGTGCGATTACGTTCGGGCTAATTTCAGAATTGCTCAGACAGGTGCTTTCTTTCCAGGAAATCATTTACGGCGCTATTCTGCTGATCTTCATGATGTTCGCACCCAAAGGGCTGTTCTGCGGCATTGCGCCGAAGCAAGGCAGTACGCCATCACCCAGAACAGATGCCACGAATACGGACAACGAACTGTTGAGTCGGAAGCAGGCATGAAGCAGAATTCCTTATTATCCATAGAAGGATTGACCGTAACGTTCGGCGGACTGACGGCCGTAAAAAGCTTGTCGTTTGAGGTTGAGCAGGGGCATATACATGCATTGATAGGCCCCAACGGTGCCGGGAAGTCGACCACTTTCAATTGCATCTCGCGCTATTACGATCCAAGCGCAGGCTCTATTTATTTCAATGGCGAAGACATTACGCACAAGCGGGCGCATCAGATGGCATCGCTGGGCGTGGCGCGTACATTTCAGAATCTGGAGATGTTCAACGAGCTGTCTGTGCTGGAGAATGTCCTGCTTGGTACATACTCGCATGGATGCAGACGTTGGGCCGCATTAATGCGCAAGGCCAGTGGAGAAACCCGGGATTTCGCTGAAAGCCTGCTGGAAAGAGTGGGTCTGGCCGATTTTCGCTACCAGGCGGCCAGTAGTCTGGACTTTGGCCGGCAGAAAATGCTGGAACTCGCACGCGCTCTGGCCATCAAGCCAGCGCTGTTGTTGCTTGATGAGCCGGCAGCAGGCTTGCGCAACCGCGAGATTGACAAGCTGGATGTTCTCCTGACAGATATTGCCAGCCGAGATGGTGTCACCGTGCTGCTGGTCGAGCATGTGATGCAACTGGTAATGTCGATCTCAAAAACCATTACGGTCATGTCCTTTGGAGAGAAAATTGCAGAGGGTACGCCTGCGGACATCCGTTGCAACGAGCGTGTGATCGAAGCATATCTGGGCAAAGGAGAAGAGCATGTCTGAACCGTTGCTGGTGGTCGACGGCGTCAATGCCTCCTATGGAAATATTTCGGCGTTGGAAAATGTATCTCTCCAGGTGGAGCAGGGTGCGATTGTTGCCTTACTGGGCGCCAATGGTGCGGGAAAGTCGACCACCCTCAATGTCATTTCCCATATCGTCAGACCGACGCGAGGCAGCGTGAGTTTCGACGGAGAAGATATCCATCAACTGCCAACCGATGAGATTGTCCGTCGCGGCATTGTTCAGGTGCCGGAAGGCCGCGAGATATTTCGCGACATGAGCGTGCGGGAAAACCTGGAGATGGGCGCCTATCTGCGCCGTGACCGGGCAGGCATGGCTGAAGACATGGACAAGGTGTGTGAAATTTTCCCGCGCCTGAAAGAACGATACGTGCAAAAGGCGGCAACGTTGTCTGGTGGAGAGCAGCAAATGTTGGCGCTGGCGCGCGCGATGATGGCTCGTCCACGCATGATATTGCTGGACGAACCTTCGATGGGACTCGCGCCACTGGTTGTGACGCAGATCTTTGAGACGGTACAGGCTTTGAATCGAGATCAGCAGATAACCTTTCTGATTGTCGAGCAAAACGTCAAGCTCGCTCTGTCGATTTCCAGTTATGCCTACATCCTTGAGAACGGTGAGCTGGCGCTGGAAGGCCATTCCGCCGATCTTCGCAATGATGAGGCTGTCCAGCGCGCTTATCTTGGCACCTGACTGAACCATTCATGGGCAAATGATGAAAAATATTGCTTTGGTGACTGGCGCTGGCGCCGGCATAGGCCTTTCTATTGCGCAGCGACTTGCACATGACGGGTTTAGCGTTGTTGTCGTTGACAAAGATGCGCAAGCAGTTGTGAAAGCGGTCGACGATTTGTGTCGGGCAGGTCTGGAGGCGGAGCCCCGCGTGCTGGACCTGACTGACGAAACCGCGGTCCGGTCAATGATTGATGCGCTACCTCCGCTGCATGCCTTGGTGAATAACGCTGGCTTGTTTGATGAGCGGCGCTTCTTTGATGTCAGCACAGACGATTATCGGCGTATGTATGAGCTCAATCTGATTGCGGTGACCACGCTGACACAGGCTGCGGCTCGCACGATGGGCTGGGGGGCGAAGATCGTCAATATTGCCTCTCGCGCCTATCTCGGCGCGAGGCACCATCCACATTATGTCGCCTCCAAAGCCGCAGTGGTGGGATATACGCGTGCCAGCGCGATGGAGTTGGCGCCTAAAGGTATTCTCGTCAATGCGGTCGCGCCTGGCCTGATCGATACACCGCTCCTGCAGGCGCTGACGCCAGATCGATTGGCGGCGCAGCTGTCTATGCAGCCTACCGGCAAGGCGGGGCGACCGAGCGATGTTGCCAATGCGGTGTCATTCCTGGTCGATCCGGCAATGGATTTCATTACGGGCCAGGTTCTATTTGTCGATGGCGGAAAGTCGCTGGGCGGTACGGGAGCGTAAATCATGGCAGACACCCAATGGAACAGGATGGTCGATGCGGTAATCATCGGCAGTGGTGCAAGCGGAATGTCTGCGGCATTGACCGCCAGGCTTCAGGGGCTGGATGTTTTGTTGATTGAAAAAACCGATCGAATTGGCGGCTCCACGGCAATATCAGGTGGTGCGGTCTGGATTCCTTTGAATTCGGGATCTGCAGCGGCCGGACATCCTGACACATTCGAGCAGGTCTGGGAGTACCTGGCCAATACAGTCGGGGATGCGGCGCCCGATCACATGAAGCGGGCATACCTGGACCAGGGAAAAGTCATGCTGGATGATTTGGCCGCCCATGGCGTTTTGCAGCTTACCGCGAGAGCTTATTCGCCTGACTATTATTCGGATCGTCCGGGAGCTTCGATGGGAGGTCGGGCCCTGGATCCAGTGGCGTTTGATGGCCGCCTGCTTGGCCGGAAATTCAAAGAACTGCGTGACCCACTCAAAGAATTTACGGTGCTCGGTGGCATGATGGTCACGACGACTGATGTGTTTCATTTGCTTGCTGCGTTGCGTTCGTTTAAGTCCTTTTTCTACAGTGGAAAGCTTGTGCTGCGCTACTGGATGGACAGAACGAGAGGCTTTCATCGCGGCACGCGCCTATTGCTCGGCAATGCGCTGGCAGCGCAGCTTTTTCACGCCATGCTCAAGCAGAAAATTGAATACTGGCTTCAAACGCCTGCGCAGCATCTCATCGTGGATGATGCGGGGCGCGTCGAAGGCGTGACGGTTGTCTGCCAGGGCAAAACGCTGAACATAAGGGCGCGCAAAGGGGTCGTAATAGCGACTGGAGGCTTTCCGTGGAATATGGCCATGCGGAAAGCCTTATATCCCAAGGTTACCGGCGAGTGGTCGATGTCGCCACAGGGTAATCGGGGCGAAGGCATAAAGTTGGCAGAAGAGGCCGGTGCCGTCATGGGAAAAGGGCACACTGCTCCTGCGTTCTGGGCACCTGTCTCTCTGCTTCGCAAAAAAGATGGCAGTGTGCTCAATTACCCGCATCTGGTATGGGACAGGGCCAAACCCGGTCTGATTGCGGTAAACCGTGATGCGCAGCGTTTTGTGAACGAGGCCTCCTCTTATCATGATTTCGTCTCGGCAATGTACCGTCATGGTTCCGATACCTGCATCCCCGCATGGCTGTTGTGCGATCATGATTTTATTGAAAAATGGGGTTTGGGCCTCGCTTTGCCTGGCGGACGGCCACGCCAACATTTGATAGATGCCGGCTATCTGATCAAGGCATCTACCTTGGAGGAACTTGCTGCGCAGGCGGGGCTGGATGCCGTTGCGCTGAGGGCGACGATAATGCGCTATAACAGTCTGGTAGGTCAGGGTGCGGACACTGATTTTGGTAAGGGCAGTACTGCTTACAATAGATACCTTGGCGATCCTGCGCACAAGCCCAATCCTTGCCTGGGCCCATTGGACAAGGCGCCATTCTATGCGGTGCAGGTGGTGGCAGGAGATATTGGCACGGCATGCGGTATACAGACCAACGAACGGGCTCAGCCATTGCGCAGCGATGGTCAGCCCATACCCGGTCTGTATGTGGTGGGCAATGATATGCAGTCTGTGATGGGAGGCGCCTATCCGGGGCCTGGTATAACGCTCGGACCTGCGCTGACATTTGGCTGGGTGGCTGGAAACGAGTTGGCGAGACATTAAATAACAAAGGATTCTGAATGAAGATTTACTATTCCCCTGCATCCCCCTACGTGCGCAAGTGCATGGTAGTGGCCAGCGAACTGGGCCTGACCGACCGCATCGAGAAGCTGTCCAGCGCGGCGAGCCCGGTCAAGATGGATACCTCGGTGGCGGCCTCCAACCCGCTGGGCAAGGTCCCCACCTTGATCACCGACGACAGCCAGGCGCTGTTCGACAGCCGGGTCATCTGCGAGTACCTCAACGACCTGGGGCAGGGCAGCTTGTTCCCTGAGCCGGGGGCGCAGCGCTGGCAGGCGTTGACCGAGCAGTCGCTGGCAGACGGCTTGCTGGATGCCGCCTTGCTGGCGCGCTACGAAACCGCACTGCGTCCGGAACAGTTTCAATGGCAGGAGTGGACAGACGGCCAGATGCGCAAGATCGCCAACGCCCTCACGTATTTCGAGGGTGTGGTGGCGCAGCGCGCCGGGCAGGTGGACATCAGCACCATTACTCTGGGCTGCGGGATCGGGTATCTGGATTTCCGTTATCCGCACTACGATTGGCGCAGCACCTATCCGGCCGTGGCGCAGTGGTATGCAGAATTCAGCCAGCGGCCTTCCATGCGGGACACCGTGCCGGCAGCCTGACCAAGACTGCGCAGTACAAACGCAAAACAGCGCCTCGACGGATCGAGGCACTGTTTTGTTTTTGATCAGCCTTAACTGCCGTCTATTTGAACAGTGCGCCGGCCTTGATCAGGGTTTCCCAGATGCCGAGCACCAGGGGAATGCCGACGTACAGCCAGAAGATGACAAGCAGTACGGGCGAGGTGGTGCTTTGTGTAGGTGCATTCATGGAGGCTCCTTATTTGTTCGTGGCCATGGCGGGATTGAGGCTGCCGGGCTGCCTGAGCGCGTCGGGCTTGGGCTGCTCATCGAGCATGTGGTGATGCGAGGCAACCGGGCGGACAAACAGGTTGCAGAAGAAGCCGATGATCAGCAGGCCAGCCATGATGTACATGGTGGTGGTATAGGCTTGCGCCGGCGGTACGCCGCTGTCGACCTGGTACTGGCGTATGTAATTGACCAGCACGGGGCCGAACACGCCCGCAGCGGCCCATGCCGTCAGCAGGCGGCCATGGATGCCGCCTACATAGCGGGTGCCGAACAGGTCCGCCAGATAGGCCGGAACGGTCGAAAAACCGCCGCCGTACATCGAGATGATGATGGCATAGAACAGTACGAACAGGGCCACGTTGCCGGCCGCGCCCATGCCCGGCACCATGAAGTAAAGCACGGCGCCCAGCACGAAGAAGGTGAAGTAGGTATTCTTGCGGCCCAGATAGTCGGACACTGACGACCAGAAGAATCGTCCCAGCATATTGGCCAGCGACAGCAGGCCGACGAAACCGGCTGCCGCGCCCGGGGTAATGCCGCCCTTGAAGCTTTCCTGGATCATGACCGAGGCCTGTCCGAGCACGCCTATCCCTGCCGTCACGTTCAGGCACAGCGCCCACCATAACAGCCAGAACTGTGGTGTCTTCAGCGCCTGGTCAATATGCACATGGTTGCGCGAAATCATGGCGTTCTGGGTGACCGGGGGCGTCCAGCCATGGGGTTTCCAGTCAGCTGCCGGAATGCGGATCGCCAGCGCGCCTATCATCATGGAGATAAAGTACAGAATCCCCATGACGACAAACGTCTGCGCCACGCCCACCGAGGTCGGCGAGGAGAAGTGGTTCATCAGCGCGACCGACATGGGGGAGGCGATGAAGGCGCCGCCGCCAAAGCCCATGATGGCCATGCCTGTCGCCATGCCCCGCTTGTCCGGAAACCATTTGATCAATGTGGACACCGGCGATACATAGCCTATCCCCAGGCCTGTGCCGCCAAGTACGCCATAGCCCAGATAAACCAGCCATATCTGGTGCCAGGCCACGCCCAGTGCGGCGACCATGAAGCCGCCGCCGAAGCAGCAGGCTGCAACGAACATGGCTTTGCGCGGGCCCACTTCTTCCAGCCATTTGCCCGCGAAGGCCGCGGCCAGTCCCAGGAACACGATGGCGATACTGAAAATCCATCCGAGCGTGGGCAGGTCCCAGTCGCCGGGGGCATGCTGGGTGACGCCGATCAGTCGGGTCATGGGGTTGTTGAATACCGAGAATGCATAGGCCTGGCCTATGCATAGGTGTACGGCCAGCGCAGCCGGTGGGATCATCCACCGGTTGAAGCCGGGTGGAGCGGTGATGCGCTCCTTGCTGAAAAAGCCGTTGTTCGATGTGTTGCTCATGCTGTCTCCTTGTGCGGCTCGTTGTCCGCCTCTCCGTGGTAGTGGCTATCAGGCTGTCGCGGGTTTCCGGGGGGTGAGTCGCTCCTTGTTCAGAACAATGGCCTGCTTCGCGATCTCGCTCAGGCCGATCTCGCCGGTTTGACCGTCCGGCTGTTGATCCAGGAAATCGAGCAGGGCGATGCGCATGCGCGGTTCCCAGAATTTCTGGATATGGTTGGCAATGCCCTCCAGCGCCTGGTCGTGGTCGGGCATTGCTTCAAAGAAATCGCCGATGCGGTTCGCAAGGCGGATCAGGTGCGAAATATTGTTCATGCAATCGTCCTGTCTGTGCGCAGATATTCGGCGTGGCTGTATACGTTGAAGGTGTCGCCTCGCGCGAAACCGGCCAGCATGAGGTTGAGTTGTTCGGCCAGGTCCACGGCATAGGTGGTGGGCGCGGATACCGCAAGCAGTGCGCCGATGCCGGCGGCGGCGCATTTCTGCACCATCTCAAAGCTTGCCCGGCTGGAAATCACGGCAAGGCCGGCGGGGGCGGGTGTCGAGGTACGCAGCAGGTGGCCGATGAGTTTGTCCAGCGCATTGTGCCGGCCGACATCCTCGCGCACGCATTGCACCTTGCCGTCCAGGTCGGCCCAGCCGGCGGCATGGGTGGCGCCGGTCGATTGATGCAGCGGCTGCAGCCCACGCAATTGCCGGACGGCATGCACCAGCGCGCCTGTGTCGTAGCGCTCAGGTTGCGCCGGCAGCGGCGCCAGTTCACGCTGGACTTCGTCCAGACTTTCTATGCCGCACAGGCCGCAGCCGGTGCGGCCGGCCAGGCTGCGGCGGCGCAGTTTCAGCGCCTGCAGCCGGGCGCTGGACAGGCGCACCTGTAGCACCACGCCCTTGTCGCGCTGGACGGTGTCGATGTCATAAATCTCGCCGGGCGACTGGATAATGCCTTCGGTATAGGCAAAACCATAGGCGAAGTCTTCCAGATCGGCCGGCGTGGCCAGCAGCGTGGCGTGGCTGATCCCGTTGAACTCCAGCGCCACGGCAACTTCCTGCGCAATATCGTCGGTGTCGTAGCGTCCCGTCTGTCCGGTGCCGCTGCGCAGCACGGTATGGCTGCGCCGCCCGGCCTGTGCGGCGTCCGGCGTATCGCGTTCGGCCATGGCAGGGATGTCGGCCTGGGGCGCAGGAGCGGGTCTGGCGCCTGTGGTGTTGCGGCTTCCCACCGGACCGGACCAGTATCCAGGGGGCGCGAGTGTTGCTGCCTGCATTGCGTGCAATCCTTACTCTGAACTGAGCACAGGGGCTGGCGCCGGCTTGACGCTGGGCTTGGCCTGCGTGGGCTCGGGTGCGGGCTGGTCTGCCTGGCGTTCTCGCCTCGCCAGCAGGTCGAGCTGTTTGTCGCTGAAACGAGACCATCCGGCCTGCCACTCGGAAGGTTCGGTGACCCGCCGCGCCTGGATTGCCGTCACCTTATATTCGGGGCAGTCGGTGGCCCAGTCGGTGCTGTCGGTGGTGACGACGTTGGCGCCGGACTCGGGAAAGTGGAAGGTTGTATAGACCACGCCAGGCTGAACCCGGTCGGTTACGTCGGCCCGCAATACCGTTTCGCCGGAACGGCTCTGTATGGCGACCATGTCGCCTGTGCGGATGCCGCGGTCCTCTGCATCGTGCGGATGTATTTCCAGCAGATCTTCGTCATGCCAGTGCACATTGGGGGTGCGCCGTGTCTGCGCTCCGACGTTGTACTGCGACAGAATCCGGCCCGTGGTCAACAACAGGGGGAATTTGCGCGTGCTGCGCTCGTCGCTGGGCACATACTTGGTGATCATGAAGCGGCCCTTGCCGCGCACGAATTCGTCGACGTGCATGATGGGCGTGCCGGCGGGCGCCGCTTCGTTGCAGGGCCATTGCACACTGCCGCCCAGCTCGTCGATTTTCTTGAACGAGACGCCATGGAAGGTCGGTGTCAGACGGGCGATCTCGTCCATGATTTCAGAAGGATGCCGATAGTTCATGGGATAGCCCAGTGCTTCGGACAAGGCGCAGGTGGCTTCCCAGTCGGCCAGGCCGCCCATGGGCTCCATGACTTTGCGCACCCGCGATACGCGGCGCTCGGCATTGGTGAAGGTGCCGTCTTTTTCCAGAAACGAGGAGCCCGGCAGGAAGACATGCGCATACTTGGCGGTTTCGTTCAGGAAGATATCCTGGACGATGACGCATTCCATGGATTTGAGCGCTGCCATCACATGCTGGGTATTGGGGTCGGACTGGACAATGTCTTCGCCCTGGCAGTACAGGCCCTTGAAGGATCCGCTGACTGCGGCGTCGAACATATTGGGCAGGCGCAGGCCAGGCTCGGGCTGCAGCGTGACGCCCCAGTCGCGTTCGAATTCGCCGCGTACCGCGTCGTCGGACACATGGCGGTATCCCGGCAGTTCATGCGGAAACGAGCCCATGTCGCAGGAGCCCTGTACGTTGTTCTGCCCGCGCAGCGGGTTGACGCCGACGCCTTCCTTGCCCAGATTGCCCGTGGCCATGGCCAGGTTCGCAATGGCCATGACGGTGGTGGACCCCTGGCTGTGCTCGGTCACGCCCAGGCCGTAGTAGATGGAGCCATTGCCGCCGGTGGCATAGAGGCGGGCGGCGTCGCGCAGATCGGCCGCAGGCACGCCGGTTTCGGCTTCCATGGCCTCGGGCGAGTTCTCGGGCAGGGAGACGAAATCGCGCCATTGCTGGAAGGCCAGCGCCTCGCAGCGCTCGGCCACATAGGCTTCATCGATCAGCCCTTCTGTCGCAATCACATGGGCCATGGAGGTGAGCAGGGCGGTATTGGTGCCCGGGCGCACCGGCAGGTGGTAGGCAGCCTTGATATGAGCCGTATCCACCAGTTCGATGCGGCGCGGGTCAATGACGATGAGTTTGGCGCCTTCGCGCAGGCGCCGCTTGAGCCTTGACGCGAACACGGGGTGGGCTGCGCTGGGGTTGGCGCCTATCAGGATGACCACATCGGTGAACATGACCGAATCGAAAGTCTGCGTGCCGGCCGATTCTCCCAGAGTTGTCTTCAGGCCATAGCCGGTAGGCGAGTGGCAGACGCGCGCGCAGGTGTCGACGTTGTTGGTGCCAAAGGCGGCACGCACCAGTTTCTGGACCAGATAGGTTTCCTCGTTGGTGCAGCGCGAGGAGGTGATGCCGCCGACGGAATCGCGTCCGTAGCTGGCCTGAATGCGCCGGATTTCCGAGGCGGCATACTGAATGGCTTCGTCCCAGCTCACTTCGCGCCAGGGGTCGGAGATGCGCTCGCGTATCATGGGCTTGAGCATGCGGTCCTTGTGGGTGGCATAGCCCCAGGCAAACCGGCCCTTTACACAGGAGTGCCCGCGATTGGCCTGGCCATCTTTCCAGGGCACCATGCGCACGACTTCCTGGCCTTTCATTTCGGCCTTGAAGGCGCAGCCCACGCCGCAATAGGCGCAGGTGGTGATGACGGAGTGCTCGGCCTGTCCCATTTCGATCACCGACTTCTCGATGAGCGTCGAGGTTGGGCACGCCTGCACACAGGCGCCGCAGGACACACAGTCGCTGCCCATGAAGTCTTCGTTCTGGCCGGCAGCCACGCGCGAGCCAAACCCGCGGCCGTCTATGGTCAGCGCAAAAGTGCCTTGCACCTCGTCGCAGGCCCGCACGCAGCGGCTGCACACAATGCACTTGGACGGGTCATAGGCAAAGTAAGGGTTGGACAAGTCCATCTCGTCGTTCAGATGGTTGGCGCCCTCATAGCCGTAGCGCACATTGCGCAGGCCGACCACGCCGGCCATGTCCTGCAGTTCGCAATCGCCGTTGGCGGGGCAGGTCAGGCAGTCCAGGGGATGGTCGGAGATATACAGCTCCATCACGCCACGCCGTATCTCATGCAGCTTCGGGGTCTCCGTGTGGATGACCATGCCGGCTTCGACCGGCGTTGTGCAGGATGCGGGATAGCCGCGCCGGCCGTCAATCTGCACCAGGCACAGCCGGCAAGATCCGAATGCTTCCAGATTGTCCGAGGCACAGAGCTTGGGAATGTTGATGCCGGCTTCGGCGGCTGCACGCATCACCGATGTGCCGACCGGCACCTGCATGTCGGTGCCGTCTATGGTGACGCTCACCAGTTCGGTGCTGGTGGAGGCGGGCGTGCCAAGATCGCGTTCTCGTTTGGCAATGGTTTCTAGCATTTCGGACTCCGTCAGGCGACCGGCGTGCCGGCCGGCCGGCCGGCGGTTTCGCCAAAGTCTTCGGGAAAGTGTTCCAGGGCGGAGATGACGGGATAAGGCGTCATGCCGCCAAGGGCGCACAGCGAACCAGCGAGCATGGTGTCGCATAAGTCGCGCAGCAGGACAACCTGCGTTTCGCGCTGTTCGTTGCTGCGGATTTTGTCGATGACTTCGACGCCGCGTACCGCACCGATACGACAGGGGGTGCATTTTCCGCAGGACTCCACCGCGCAGAATTCCATGGCGTAGCGCGCCATCGCGGCCATGTCTACCGTATCGTCAAACGCGACCAGGCCGCCGTGGCCGATCATGGCTGAAATGGCGATATAACTTTCGTAGTCCAGCGGTACGTCCCATTGGGATTCAGGAAGATAGGCGCCCAGCGGACCGCCTACCTGTACTGCACGCAGCGGCCTGCCACTGGCGCTGCCGCCGCCAAAGTCGTAGAGCAGTTCGCGCAGGGTGAGCCCGAAGGCTTTTTCCACCAGGCCGCCTTGCTTCAGATTGCCGGCCAGCTGGAAGGGCAGGGTTCCCTTGGAGCGGCCCATGCCGAAGTCGCGGTAATAAGCCGCGCCGCGCGCGAGCACAATAGGCACCGACGCCAGCGAAATAACATTGTTGATGACAGTGGGTTGCCCGAACAGGCCCTTGAGCGCGGGCAATGGCGGCTTGGCGCGAACCAGGCCGCGCTTGCCCTCCAGGCTTTCGAGCAGGGAGGTTTCTTCGCCGCAGATGTAGGCGCCGGCGCCTACGCGCACTTCGAGATCGAAACTGCGGCCGCTGCCGTGCACATCGCTGCCCAGCCATCCCGCAGCGCGCGCGTTGGCAATGGCTTCTTCGAGCGTGGCAATGGCCAGCGGGTATTCGGACCGCACATAGATATAGCCATAGGTGGCCTGGACCGCAAGACCGGCGATGGTCATGCCTTCTATCAGGCAGTAAGGGTCTCCCTCCATCAGCATGCGGTCGGAGAACGTACCCGAGTCACCCTCATCCGCGTTGCAGACAATGTACTTCTGGGAGGACTGAGCGCCCAGCACGGTTTTCCATTTGACCCCGGTGGGGAAGGCCGCGCCGCCGCGCCCGCGCAGGCCGGATTCCATGACCTCTTCCACAATCTCGGCCGGCGCCATGCCCAGTGCCTTTTCCAGGCCGCGAAAGCCGCCCAGCGTCTGATAATCTTTCAGCGACACGGGATCGGTGATGCCGACCCGCGCAAACGTGAGCCGTTCCTGTTTCTTCAGATAAGGGATGGCGTCTGTCAGCCCATGCCCGAGGGCATGTTCGCCGCCCGAGAGCCAGTCCGCATCGAACAGGCTGGCGACGTCTTCGAGTTCGACCGGGCCGTAGGCCACGCGTCCGGCAGGCGTCTGGATTTCGACCAGCGTTTCCAGCCACAGTAACCCGCGCGATCCATTGCGCACGATCTGCACGGACAGCTTGCGTTTGGCGGCTTCGTCCGCGATGGCCTGGGCGATCTCATTGGCGCCGACCGCCACGGCTGCCATATCGCGCGGCACAAAAATCCGGACGGCTGCGGATTGATCAGGCGCGCTCATGATGCAAGTCCTTCAGCACCCAGCAACTGATCCAGTTTTTTTGGCGTAACCCTGGCGTATGGGCGGCCGTTTATCATGATGGCCGGTGACTGGGCGCACAGGCCCAGGCAATAGACGGGTTCAAGCGTGACGCTGCGGTCTGCGGATTCGCCATGAAAATCGCAGCCCAGGCGCTGCCGGGCATGTTGAGCCAGGTCTTCGCCGCCGCGGGCCTGACAGGACTCGGCGCGGCATATTTCCAGTTTTACCGGTGCGGCGGGGGTTTCGCGAAAATGCGGGTAAAAGCTGATGACGCCATGGATTTCGGCACGCGAGCGCTGCAGGGCTTCGGCCAGCACCGGAACGGCGCTGGCCGGAATACAGCCCAAAGCATGTTGAACGGCGTGCAGAACAGGCAGCAGATTGCCCTGTTGTCCCTGGTAATGCGCCAGGGCCTGACGGACAACCTCCAGAATGGTTTCTTTGGATGGACTGAACTCGTCCGAATCCGAGGGGGTATGCATGGCTTTCCTTCGCGATGACAGGCAGAAACAAATATGGCGGGCCTGTGGTTTGTCTCTAATATGTTTTTATTTGCATATAAATTGTTGAAAAGGTGCATTACCTTTTTTACAGCGTTGGAGTAATCTACACCGTTAAAATGCGAGGTTCAATAGGAAAAAATTGACATATAAAATTTTTTCTATATGAAATAAAAAACATATAAAGCGTGGAAATGGGATGGCATACAAGTTCAAGGCGAGGTTGAGTTCAGAGTGGGTGCTCGAGAAAACGTCCGGCACGGTGTTGCCTTTGAGCGACGTATTGCGTTTGTTGTCGGCGGTGGAAGCAACTGGCCATATCGCCGGCGCCTGCAAGGCCTGTGGTCTGTCGTATCGGCATGGCTGGGGCATATTGCGCAATGCCGAAAAAGAATTCGAAGTCTCGCTGATTGAAACCTCCCGCAGGCAAGGCTCCAAGCTCACGGCCTTTGCCCAGCACCTGATCTGGGCCAACCGCCGTGTCGACGCACGCCTGATGCCCACACTCGAAAGCATGGCATCCGAACTGGAAGAGGAACTGGAACGGCTTTATCCAGAAAGCCAGCCACGCCTGCGCCTGCATGCCAGCCATGGTTTTGCGGTGGAGGGTTTGCTTCAGCTGGCCAACGGCATGGACATGTCACCGCTGGAACTGCGCTATCGCACCGCCATCGAAGCGCTGGCGTCCCTGGACCGGGCCGAGTGCGATCTGGCGGGTTTCCAGGTGCCGGTAGGCGAGTTCGAACTGCCCATTCTCAAGCGCTACAGCGAATGGTTTGACCCCGATCGCCATGTGCTTATTCATCTGGCAGTCCGCAATACCGGCATGTTCGTCAAGCCGGAAAATCCCAAGGGCATTATGTCCGTGGCCGATCTGGTACGGCCCGATGTGCGTTTTGTGAACCGGCAGATCGGATCCAGTACGCGTTATCTGGTCGGGCTCATGCTCAGGCAACTGGATATCGATCCCAGCCTGGTGCAGGGCTTTGACAACAGCGAGTTCACGCACATGGCGATTGCGGCCCACATCGCCAGCGGCATGGCGGACGTGGGCATAGGCGTGGAAACCGCCGCCTGGCGCTGCGGGCTGGCCTTTATTCCACTGGCCCAGGAGCGCTATTTTTTCGCTGCGCACCGGGACAACCTGAAAACGCCGCAAATGCAGCGTCTGCTCGATCTCATGAACGGCGAGCAGTACCAGGCTTACGTATCGCAGTTGGTGGGTTACGATGCCACCTATATGGGTGCGGTTCAGACCCTGGAAGAAGCCTTTGGCGCGGAGTTCGTCTCCTTGCTGAATACGGCGGATTGAAGGATTATCATGGCATGATGAGCAACGTTATTACCTCCGCAGTAGTACCGAACACCCCCGCCGCGTCCAGCACGCCTGCCCTGGACAGACGTGCGCGGCCCCTGCGCGATTTGCGCATCTCGGTCACGGATCGCTGCAATTTCCGCTGTACCTATTGCATGCCGCGCGAAGTGTTCGGCAGCGATTATGCCTTCATGCCGCACGCGGACCTGCTCACTTTCGAGGAAATCACGCGCATCGCGCGTGCCGCCGTCGGGCAGGGCGTGCGCAAGATTCGGCTGACCGGCGGCGAGCCGTTGTTGCGCAAGAATATTGAAACGCTCATCGAGATGCTGACGGCCTTGCCCACGCTGGACGGCTCCCCGGTTGACGTTACCCTTACGACCAACGGCACCTTGCTCGAGAAAAAGGCCGCCGCGTTAAAGTCTGCGGGGCTTGGACGCGTGACAGTCAGCCTGGATGCACTGGACGACAAACTGTTTGAACGCATGAGCGACAGCCGCGTCAGTGTCAGCACCGTGCTGCGCGGGATAGAAGAGGCAGCCCGCGTTGGTTTGTCGCCGGTCAAAGTGAACATGGTGGTGCGCAAGGGCGTGAACGATCATCAGATCATTCCCATGGCCGAGCATTTCCGTCACAGCGGCCATATCCTGCGTTTCATTGAGTTCATGGACGTGGGCAGCACCAATGGGTGGGAGATGCGCGAGGTCATGACGGGTGCGGAAATCATCGAATTGATCGGCGCGCACCGCCCCGTGGAGCCTGTCGAAGCGGGCTATCGGGGCGAGGTCGCCGCACGATGGCGCTATGCCGATGGCAGTGGCGAGTTCGGCCTGATCACCAGCGTATCCCGACCATTCTGTGGCGACTGTACGCGCGCAAGGCTCTCGCCCGAAGGGCAGTTGTTTCTCTGTCTGTTCGCGAACCAGGGGCATGATCTGCGCGCCCTGGTTCGCGGTAATGCGAGCGACGATCAGATTGACGCGCGCATTGCGCAGATCTGGTCGGGCCGTGACGATCATTACTCAGAGATTCGCGGACGCGATACCGTCATCAAGAAAATCGAGATGAGCTATATCGGCGGATGATCCCTCGCACAGCGTTTACCGGTCTGGTTCTCGCCGGCGGGCTTGCCCGCAGGATGCAGGGGGCCGGGTCGCGCAGGCCGCCAGATCAGGTCAATCAACATTCGGCGTTGCCAGGCTTTTCTGCGGAAACGGAGAAAGGCCTGGCCTTGCTGCGCGGCGAGCCTCTGGTCGCCCATGCCTGCCGGGCGCTGGCCTCTCAGGTGGATAGCGTACTCATCAGCGCCAACCGGCATACGGAGCAGTACGCCCGCTATGGGCAGGTGATCAGCGATGATCCGGTGCTTGGCAACGATCTGGGTCCGCTGGCGGGCGTCGCCCAGGGGCTGGCGACAATCACGACCGAATGGCTGGCTGTCATGCCGGTCGACGTGCTGGGTATTCCCGCCGATATGGTGGCGCGCTTGGCAGATGGCGCGACGCAGCACGGCGCTCATGCCGCCTATGCGGTGAACGCTGTCGGGCAGTCGGAGCGGGCGCATCCGCTGTGCATGATCGTGCATCGCAGTATGGCTGCAGACCTGCAGGCTTTTATTCAGGCCGGGGATCGGAAGGTATTCATGTGGATGTCACGCATTTCGGCTGTGCCTGTTCGTTTCGAGAGCAACGAACAGGCATTTGCGAATATCAATACGCTGGATGATCTGGAAAAGGCTGATCGCTTGTATTCCCTTTGAGAGAGAGAACAGCGCAGTTCAGCGGCTCCCTACGAAAACGCCTGCAGCCCGGTCTGGGCACGACCCAGGATCAGGGCGTGCACGTCATGCGTGCCTTCGTACGTGTTGACCACTTCCAGGTTGACCAGGTGGCGGGCGACGCCGAATTCGTCGGAAATGCCGTTGCCGCCCAGCATGTCGCGCGCCATCCGCGCAACGTCCAGGGCCTTGCCGCAGGAGTTGCGTTTCATCATCGAGGTGATTTCCACGGCCGCCGTGCCTTCGTCCTTCATGCGGCCCAGGCGCAGGCAACCCTGCAGCCCGAGCGTAATCTCGGTTTGCATCTCGGCCAGCTTTTTCTGAATGAGCTGATTGGCGGCCAGCGGGCGACCAAACTGCTTGCGGTCCATGGTGTACTGGCGGGCCATATGCCAGCATGCCTCTGCCGCGCCCAGCGCGCCCCAGGCAATGCCGAAGCGGGCCGAGTTCAGGCAGGTGAAAGGACCGCGCAGGCCGGATACGCCGGGCAACATCTGCTCTGCGGCGATTTCGACTTCGTCCATCACGATTTCGCCGGTGATGGAGGCGCGCAGGCCGACCTTGCCATGAATGGCGGGGGCGGACAGGCCTTTCATGCCTTTTTCGAGAATGAAGCCGCGGATCTTGCCGTCGTCTTCGCCGCCGACCACCTTGCCCCACACGACGAACACGTCGGCGATGGGCGAGTTGGTGATCCACATCTTGTTGCCGCTCAGCTTGTAGCCGTCGGCCGTCTTGACGGCGCGCGTTTCCATGCTGCCCGGATCAGAGCCGTGGTTGGGCTCGGTCAGGCCAAAACAGCCTATCCACTCGCCGCGGGCGAGCTTGGGCAGGTATTTTTTCTTCTGTTCTTCCGAACCGAACTCATTGATGGGCACCATGACCAGCGAGGACTGCACGCTCATCATTGAACGGTAGCCGGAGTCAATACGCTCGACTTCGCGCGCGATCAGGCCATAGCAGACATAGTTCATGCCGGCGCCGCCGTATTCCTCGGGGATGGTGGCGCCCAGCAAGCCCAGTTCGCCCATTTCCGAGAAAATGGCGGGATCTGTCTGTTCGTTGCGAAAGGCATTGAGCACGCGCGTGGCAAGCTTGTCTTGCGCATAGGCCTGTGCCGCATCGCGCACCATGCGTTCATCATCGGTGAGCTGGCTGTTCAGCAGAAGGGGATCATCCCAGTGGAAAGAAGGGTTGGACGACATCATGTTCTCCGGTGCAATGCAGTTGAATTCAGGGTAATCGTGGCCAGGCGGTGCGGGGACCCGGTTCAGGCTTGGGCTGCGCCGGCCTGCTGCCGCATGGCCTGCTGGCGTATTTTTTGCAAAGTCGTGGTCGGCGTAATGGCTTCGGGGTCGATCAGGCAATGCAGTATCGATGGCTTGCTGCTCGCCAGTGCGCGTTCGAAGGCGGGGGCGAACTGCTCGGTGCTTTCGACGCGCTCGCCATGGCCGCCGAAGGCCTGGGCATAAGCGGCAAAGTCCGGATTCTGCAAGCTGGTGGCCGACAGCCTGCCGGGGTAATGGCGCTCCTGGTGCATGCGTATGGTGCCGTACATGCCGTTGTCGAAGATCAGCACAATAATGGGCAGGCTGTACTGCACGGCGGTGGCGAACTCCTGGCCGTGCATCATGAAGCAGCCGTCGCCTGCAAAGCAGATGACGGCCTGTTCAGGACGGATGCGCTTGGCGCCGACGGCGGCCGGCAGGCCGTAGCCCATGGAGCCTGAGGTCGGCGCCAGTTGCGTGCCGAATCGGGTAAAGGGGTGGAAGCGGTGCAGCCAGGTGGCGTAATTGCCGGCGCCGTTGCACAAAATGGCGTCGGGCGGCAGCACGGAGGCCAGGTAGGACATGACCCGGCCCATCTGCAGCGCGCCGGGATGCTCGATCTTGAGCGGATCGGTCCAGTCCTGATAGCTGGTGCGCAGGCGCTGGCATTCGGCAGACCACGCGGGCGCTGTTGTGGCTGCATCCAGTTGCGATAGCGCCCCAGCAAATGCCAGGGGCGATGTGTTGATGGCGAGATGGGCGCGATAGACGCGGTTCAGCTCGGCTGCATCGGGCTGCACATGCACCAGGGTCTGCCTGGGCACGGGAATATCGAACAGGGTGTAGCTCTGGCTGGCGATTTCGGACATGCGCCCGCCCACCAGCAGCACCAGGTCGGCATCGCGGATGTACTCCATCAGCGCCGGATTGCTGCCCAGCCCGACATCGCCGACGAAACAGGCGTGGGTGGTGGGGAACAGCATCTGGCGGCGGAACTGTACCGCAACCGGTAGCTGTCTTTGCTCGGCAAAGGCGGCGAACTGGTCCACGGCTTCCTGATTCCAGCGCGAGCCGCCGAGGATGGCGATGGGCCGGCTGGCCTTGGCCAGCAATTGAGACAATGTATCCAGCTGGGCAGGAGTGGGTGCAGACTCGACGACTTCGTAGCGCGGGGCGTCGGGCACCTCGGCGTATTCAACCAGCATGTCTTCGGGCAGGGCGATGACAACCGGGCCGGGCCGGCCGGATGTCGCCACATGGAAGGCGCGGGAAATGAGCTCGGGGATGCGTTCGACCTGATCGATTTCGGTGACCCACTTTGCCTGGGTGCCGAATACGGCGCGGTAATCCATTTCCTGGAAGGCCTCGCGCTCGCGCATGCCGCGTTCGATCTGGCCTACAAACAGAATGAGCGGGGTGGAGTCCTGCGAGGCGATGTGTATGCCCGCCAGGGCATTGGAGGCGCCGGGTCCGCGGGTTACCATGCAGATGCCGGGCTGGCCGGTCAGCTTGCCGTGGGCGTCTGCCATCATGGCGGCGCCGCCTTCCTGACGGCAGACCGTCACCTTGATGTCGGCATCGTGCAGGCCGTCTAGCACGGCGAGGTAGCTTTCACCTGGGACGCAAAATACGTGTTCAACGCCTTGCGCCAGCAACTGGTCCACAAGAATATGGCCTCCCATGCGGGAGCGCGTAACGGCAACAGAATCAACAGCTTGGCTTGTCATGGGTCTGGGCTCTGGGATGAAGGGCGGGGCGATCCGCCAGCTTAGCTAAGAGGACGAGAGTAATGTGCATCAGGTGCACAAGGCAATTGATAAAATTGCACAATGTCTTGCCTATTATGCAAGAATAAAATATTTACTGCTATCTGGAGTCCTGGTACTGATGCGCAATGGCGTACCCAATCTCGGCGCGTTGCAGGCGTTCGAAGCGACAGCCCGGCTGGGCTCTTTTTCCAGAGCCGCTGAAGAGCTGTCCCTCACCCACAGCGCGGTCTATCGGCAAGTGACGGGCCTGGAGCAGCGCCTGGGCGTGCAATTGTTGACGCGGATCCGGCGCCGGGTGGCGCTGACCGACGCCGGCGCCGAGTACGCGGGCCGCGTGCGCCATCATCTGGAGCAGCTGGAAAAGGATACCTTTGGCCTGGTGTCGCGCGCGGGGCTGGGGCGCAGTCTGCATATCGCCGTGTTGCCCACGCTGGCAACGACCTGGCTCGTGCCGCGGCTGGCACAGTTTCACGCCTTGCACAGCGATATCACCGTGAGCCTGTCCGCCCGCACCCTGCCTTTCCAGTTCAAGGACCATCCTTTCGATGCGGCCATCTACCACGCGGCCCAGATATGGCCGCAGACAACCGGCATCAAGCTGTTCGATGAAGAGGCGCTGATCCCGGTCTGCGTGCCTGCGCTGCGGGATGGGCTGCCGGAGGGTGGCGATATCTCGGCGTTGACGCACCTGCACATGCTGTCGCGGCCGGACGCCTGGCGTCACTGGTATGAGGCGCAGGGCAGGGAATATCTGCCGACAATCAGTGCCGGCCCGCGCTATGAGCTGTTCACCATGGTGCTGGCGGCTGTCAGGAGCGGACTGGGGGTGGGTTTGCTGCCGCGTTTTCTCGCCCAGCCGGAACTGGATGCCGGCACACTGGTCGCGCCTGTACCAGGCCGCCTGAATGTGACCGAGGCGTATTTTTTCAGCTATCCAAGCGACTGCGAGCGGTCGCCGCCGCTGGCGATGCTGGAGGCCTGGCTCGCCGAGGTGGCCACTTGATACGATTGCCCGTGCCTGGAGACGGGGCTCGCCGCGTACCGGTACTGTCTGGCCGGCATGCGTGTTTTTTTACTGCTATATAGACAGGAATATGGATATGCCTCGGTACGCCAGCCTCTTCGTCAGCCTCGATACTGATTTCGCCACCGCCACCGCCACCGCCACCGCCACCGCCACCGCCACCGCGCCAGGCGCAGCAGGTAGGCATCGCGCCGGCCGGGCTGCGGGCATGCTCAGCGCCCTGGTATGCGTTGCAGCGCTTGCCGGCCTGGCGCCCGCGCAGGCCGTCCTTGCCGACACCGCTGTTCCGGCGCCGACCGTCCGGCAGATACAGCCCCCTGCGCTTGCACCCGCCAAGGAAGACATCAATCCCGAGGTGGCCAGCGGTCTGGCGCGGCGCCAGCTTGTGCATGCCGCCCACTATATGGCGGTCAGCGCCAATCCGCTGGCAACACATGCAGGCGAGCAGATTCTGGCGCAGGGCGGCAGTGCAGTCGACGCGGCCATCGCCATGCAGATGGTACTCACGCTGGTCGAGCCGCAGTCCTCAGGCATAGGCGGCGGGGCATTTCTGGTGATGTACGATCCGCAGGCGCATCGCGTGCGGGCTTTGGATGGCCGGGAGACTGCGCCTGCATCGGCCCGCAGCGACCGGTTCATGGCCGGGGGCAAGGCACTGGCGTTCGAGGACGCGGTCAACAGTGGCCGCTCTGTCGGCGTGCCCGGCGTGCTGAGGATGCTGGAGATGGCGCACGCACGACATGGTCGGCTGGCCTGGCCGCTCCTGTTCGCCCCCGCCATCGAACTGGCGCAGAACGGATTTGCCGTTTCCCCGCGCCTGCATACGCTGCTGCGCGAGAACAAATACCTGCCGGCGCAAGCTGCTGCAGCGGACTATTTTTATGATGAACAGGGCCAGCCATGGCCGGTCGGCCATATTCTGAAGAACCCGGCGCTGGCTCATACACTGCGCAGCATCGCCACCCATGGCGCAAGGGCTTTTTATGAAGGCCCGATTGCACACGACATTGTGCGTGCGATTGCAGCGCATCGCGTGCCGGGCGACATGACGCTGGCGGATCTGGCCGGCTACCAGGCCAAGGAGCGTCCGGCGCTGTGCATGCCCTACAAGGCCTACCGGCTGTGTGGCATGCCGCCGCCCAGCTCAGGGCCGCTGGCCGTCATGCAGATGCTGGGCATTCTGTCGCATACCAATATTGCTGCCCTCAAGCCCGATACGCTGGAAGCTGTGCATCTGTTTTCGGAGGCAGGCAAACTGGCCTATGCCGATCGAGATATCTACGTGGCCGATCCCGATTATGTCGATGTGCCGGTCGCTGCCATGCTCGACCCACGCTATCTGGCACTACGCGCCCGTCTCATCGATCCGGAACGCAGCATGGGGCGGGCGCCGCCCGGTGATCCGGCGGGCATGCGTGCGGTTCGAGGGCAAGACGGTTCGCCGGAGCTGCCGTCCACCAGCCATATGGTTGCGGTGGATCGGGATGGCGCGGTTGTCTCCATGACCAGCTCCATCGAAACCGCGTTTGGCAGCAAGATTTTCGTGGATGGTTTTCTGCTCAACAACGAGCTCACGGACTTTTCGCTGGTTGATCTCGATAAGGACGGCAAGCCGGTGGCCAACAAGGTGGCGCCCGGCAAGCGTCCGCGCAGCTCGATGTCGCCCATGGTTGTCATGAAGGATGGCCGCCCCTATATGGCCATCGGATCGCCCGGCGGTGCGGCCATTATCAATTATGTGGCCAAGACTTTGCTGGGGGTGCTGGACTGGAAGCTGGATATCCAGCAGGCGATAGACCTGCCCAACCGGGGCAGTCGCAACCGCTATACCGAGCTGGAAAAAGGCACGTCGTTGCACAGTCTGGTGGCGCCCTTGCGCAGCATGGGGCATGAGGTGCGGGAGATTGATTTTCCCAGCGGCCTGCATGGGGTAGTGCTGACCCCCGAGGGGCTGCAGGGCGGGGTGGATCCGCGGCGCGAGGGCATGGCGGCCGGCGGCTAGCTTCGTGCTCAGGCCGAAGGCCGCGTGCGTCCGGCCGGGCGCCTAGCGGAATACCACGGTGCGTTGTCCATTGAGCAGAATGCGATGCTCGACATGCCAGCGCACGGCGCGGGACAGCACGAGGGTTTCGATATCGCTGCCGGTCTGCGAGAGCGCTTCAGCGCTCATGGCATGGTCGACGCGTTCGATATCCTGCTCGATGATGGGGCCTTCGTCCAGATCGGCGGTGACGTAGTGCGCCGTGGCGCCGATGATCTTGACGCCGCGCGCATGGGCCTGATGGTAGGGACGCGCACCCTTGAAGCTGGGCAGAAAGCTGTGGTGGATATTGATGGCTTTGCCGGAAAGCGCTGTGCACAGATTGTTGCTGAGAATCTGCATATAGCGCGCCAGCACCACAAGATCGATGCGCTCGCGCTCAACCAGATCCAGAATACCTTGCTCTTGTGCTGGCCGGGTGTCGGAGGTGACGGGCAGGTGATGGAAGGGGATGCCGCAGGATTCGACCATATTCCGGAAGTCCGGGTGATTGGATACCACGCCGGCGATTTCCACAGGCAACTGGCCGCTTTGGGTGCGAAACAGCAAGTCGTTCAGGCAATGGCCCTGGCGGCTGACCATGATCAACAGCCTGGCCTTGCGTTGTGCGTCGTGAAAGCGCGCCTGCATGGAAAACGCCTGGGCAATCGGGGCGAAGTCACGCTCGAGCTCGTCCACCGGCTTTTGCTGGGGCAGGGAAAAATGCACCCGCAGGAAAAACTGCTCGGTGCCCAGGTCGCCGAATTGCTGGGCGTCGATGATGTTGCCGTTCAGTTCCAGCAGCCAGTGGCTGACCTGATGCACGATGCCGATGCGGTCGGGGCAAGACAGCGTGAGAATGTAATCGTTCATGGTTTCTTTCATCTCGGGTTGTTCGCGAGGTTCAACATTGGGGTGCTGGCGCGTCCGGCAATAGTGCCGTGCGCACGGCGCCGGCGATGGCCAGGCAGGCCGTCAGGCCCGGTGATTCTATACCGAAGAGGTTGACCAGTCCCGCCACGCCATGCGTAGCCGGTCCGGCGATAATGAAGTCGGCCGGCGCGGCGCCGGGGCCGACGATCTTGGGCCGTATGCCGGTATAGCCGGGCTGCAGGGCGCCGTCGGGCAGGGCCGGCCAGTAGCGTCGTACCGCCTCGTAGAAAGCATCGCCGCGTGCGGCCTCCAGCGTGTAATCTTCGCCCCGTATCCATTCGGTATCGGGGCCGAACTTGGCCTGGCCGCCCAGGTCGAGCGTGAGATGCACGCCCAGCCCCGCATCGTCGGGCATGGGATAAATCAAATGGCTGAACGGCGCGCGCCCGGACAGCGTAAAGTAGCTCCCCTTGCAATAGTAGGCTTGCGGTATCAGCGCTTCGGGCTGTCCTTGCAGTGCGCGGGCAACGCCAGGGGCTGACAGTCCGGCGGCATTGATCAGGCAATCGGCAGTCAGTGTCATGGCTTCGCTGCCCGAGAACGACAGTTCGAAGCCGCCGGCGGGCAATGCACGGCCTTGCGTGAATGCCGTATGAAAGACGCATTGCGCACCGTGGTTTTCTGCATCGCCCTGCAGGGCGAGCATCAGCGCATGGCTGTCGACGATGCCGGTGGACGGGGATACCAACGCCGCGTCGCAGATGAGCGCCGGCTCCAGCTCGCGCGCTTGCGCGCCGCTGATCTGATAGAGATCGTCGACGCCATTGCGCCGGGCGCGGGCGGCAATCTGGTCCAGGCTTGCGCTTTGTTCCGGCGTGGCCGAGACAATCAGCTTGCCCAGGCGCTGATGCGGGATGCCCCGTTCGGCGCAATACTCGTACAGGCGGTGCTTGCCTGTAACGCAGAGCTGCGCCTTCAGGCTGTCCTGGGGGTAATAAATGCCGGCATGGATGACTTCTGAATTGCGCGAGCTGGTGCCGGTGCCGATGGCCTCGGCCTTGTCGACGATCAGCACGTCGCGGCCCGCCTGGGCCAGTTCCCGGGCGATGGCCAGACCGACGACGCCGGCGCCCAGGACAACGCAGTCTATATCTGCTGCCATAGTATGTAATGCATAGGGTAAGGCCGGCCTGTCGTGCGCTTAATTGCTGGACAGCGGCTCGGTGGACGGGGTGAGGTCAAAATCTCCCGCATGATAAACCAGCGGCTGGCTGAAGCTGCGGTCGCAGCGCTCGACCTGGCCGATGAAGATGATATGGTCGCCCGCTTCGTGATGGGTCAGGTTGTAGCACTCGAACCAGGCGGCGGTGTCGGGCTCATCCAGCATCAGCGAGCCGCCCGGCGCGCGCTTGAGCGGCAGATCTCCGAACCGCGCAGCCTGCGGGCCGCTGGCAAAGCGCTTGGCCAGATGCAGCTGGCTGGCGGCGAGCACATGGATGACGTAACGCTCGCTGGCCAGGAAATGCGGCAGCGTGGACGCCTTGCGTGTCAGCGACCACAGCACCAGGGGCGGGTCCAGCGACACGGTATTGAAAGAACTGATGGTCAATCCCATGGGTTGAGGGTCAGGCTGGGATTCGCAGGTAATGATGGTGACACCGGTGGCGAACCTGCCCAGCGCTGAACGGAAGAAGCGCGCGTCGAAGTCGTGGGGGATGCTGGACATAAGAGAGTCGCCGCCTGGCCGCGTCAGGGCGCCAGACGCTGCAGCGTCCAGGCGCCGCCGTCTTTGCGTTGGAAGGCCAGCCGGTCATGCAGCCTGGAGGGGCGTCCCTGCCAGAACTCGATATAGTCCGGCACGACGCGATAGCCGCCCCAGTGTTCGGGGCGGGCAGGATCCTCCCCCAGCGATGCCGTCAGCGACTGTCTGCGGGCCTCGAGCGCCTCGTGGGTAATGGGCTGGCTTTGCGGCGACACCCAGGCGCCTATGCGCGAACCCAGGGGCCGGCTGCGGAAGTACTCATCGGATTCGGTCTCCGATACTTTGCTGACTGTACCCTCTATGCGTACCTGGCGTTCGAGCGCCGGCCAGAAAAACAGCAGCGCGGCCTGGGGATTGCCGGCCAGTTCATGGCCCTTGCGCGACAGATAATTGGTAAAGAAAACGAAGCCGCTTGCGTCAAAGCCTTTGAGCAGCACAGTCCGGGCAGTGGGCCGGCCGTCGGGCGACGCCGTGGCCAGCGTCATGGCCGTCGGCTCGGGGACCTCGGCCTGCAGGGCCTGATCCAGCCACAAGCTGAACTGCTCGAGCGGGTCTTTGGCGATCCCGCTTTCGAGCAGCTCGAATTTTTCGTATTTTTGACGGATATCTGCAACAGACATAGGACTACGGCTAATGAAAGGTCAATGCCATAGTTTACCTGCATGTGCGCGAGGCTGTTGTCAGGCGGCGGCTGTGTCCACCGACATGCGCAACTGGCCGGCAAGCGCCTGCAGGCGCTTGTCGTGGATATTGGACTGCTTGAGCGCCTGGGCGGTTTCGAGCACATATTCGACGCAGGGGCCGTAACTGCCGTGGGCGCTGCGCACGATGTGGATCAGCCGTTCGGTGGACAGCCCGCGCACATAGGCGTCGGTATTGCGGTTCATGGTAAATGCCAGCGCCTTGATGTTGCCTTCCATGGTGCGGCAGGTAAGCCATTTGGGCAGATACGCGCCGCTGGCCATTTCACGCCGCCACAAGGCAACCATGTCTTGCGGTACCCGGCTGGCCGGTATGCGGAACGCCATGCCGCGGCAGGAGCCGCCGGCATCCAGGCCGAATACCAGGCCCGGCTGATCGGGCGTGCCTCGATTGACGCGGGACCAGAGGCAGAGCGCCCGATGGTAGCCGTGCAGCAAGGCAATACGTTTTTCGGAAAAATCGAACTCCGGTCTCCAGATGAGCGAGCCATATCCATATACCCAGACATCCTGATGCGGCTCCCAGCCGGCCAGCGCGGCCTCCAGAGAGGACTGGCGTTCGGCTTCGGTCAGCAGGCGAAAACTGCTGGGGCAAGGCTGGATGGGCGTATCGGGAGAGAAAACAGTGTTCACGTTCTGGGCGCCTCCGCGGCGGTCAAGGATGCATCTCCATTTTAAGACAGTTGACACATAAAGCGAGTTCCCTTTGGACCTGTGTTGTTTTTTTTGCGTGCGGCTCGATGCATGCCGAAGGCCGCGCCGCTGCGGCTGCGCGGTACACTTTGGGCTTGTCTCTCTTTGCACTTTCTGTCATGTCCGCTGCTTCTGAATCCGATCTGCCCGCTGCCCATCCGGCCGGGGATGCCGATCTGCCGCGTCGCTTCGGTGGCATGGAACGTCTTCTCGGGCCGGCAGGCATGCAGACGCTGGGTCGGGCGCGAGTGCTGGTGGCCGGTATCGGCGGCGTTGGCTCATGGTGTGCCGAAGCGCTGGCGCGTTCGGGCGTGGGCAGCCTGGTACTGGTCGATCTCGACCATATTGCCGAATCCAACATCAACCGGCAGTTGCACGCGCTCACAGAAACGCTGGGCCAGGCCAAGATCATGGCCATGGCGCAGCGCGTACACGGCATCAATCCCGCCTGCGAGGTTCGCCTGATCGATGATTTCGTGTCACCCGAGAACGTGGCGAAACTGCTCGGCGATGACATCGACCTGGTCGTCGACTGCACGGATCAGGCCCAGGCCAAGATTGCCATGATTCTGGAAGCGCGCCGGCGCAAGCTGCCGATTGTGGTGTGCGGCGGAGCGGGGGGCAAGACCCGTCCGCTCAGTCTGGAGGCAGGCGATCTTTCGCAGGCCGTCAACGATGCGCTGCTGTCCAAGCTGCGCAATACGCTGCGGCGCCAGCACGGTTTTCCCAAGGCGGCTGATGCGGCGGGCAAAGTCAGGCGCCGCGTGCCACGCATGGGCGTGCGCGCGCTATGGTTCGATCAGCCGGCGCAGCTGCCGCAGGCGTGGCTGCCGCCGGCAGACGAAACGCCACGCGAACGCGACGAGCTGGGGCAACTGGCGGTGCACGCGCCGCAGGCGGCATCGTTGCAGGGCCTGTCCTGTGCCGGCTACGGGTCGGCCGTCACGGTGACGGCCACCATGGGCATGGCTGCCGCCGACGAGGCCATGCAATGGCTGTTGCAGGGGCGATTTTCCGCCTGAAATTTCCTCACAAAAAGCTTTAGGCTTGAAGTATCATGTCAGTCACAATGGAATGCGGGACGCTGCCGCATACAGGAGACTTCATGTATCACGACACGAGCTGGCTGGATTGGCCTTTTTTCGATGACGGGCACCGCACCCTGGCGCATGGCCTTGAGGCCTGGTGCAAGACCGGTCTGAATGATATTGACCATACTGATGTCTACGGCGCCTGCCGCAAGCTGGTGACGGCGCTGGGGCAGGGGGGCTGGCTGGGGTATTGTGTGCCGGCCGGTACGGATGGGGCGCTGGGCGGCAAGCTGCCTGCCATCGATTCACGCTCGTTGTGTATTCTGCGCGAAACCCTGGGCCGCCATGATGCGCTGGCCGATTTCGCCTTTGCCATGCAAGGTCTGGGCTCCGGCGCCATCACGCTGGGCGGCAGCCAGGCATTGCAGCGGCAATATTTGCCGCGCACGGCCAGTGGCGAAGCGATTGCCGCCTTTGCCCTGTCCGAACCGGATGCGGGATCGGATGTGGCTGCGCTGGCCTGCTCGGCAGTGCGCGATGGCGATGCGTATGTGCTCAATGGTCGCAAGACCTGGATATCCAATGGCGGGCTGGCGGATTATTACTGTGTGTTTGCGCGTACCGACGCCGCTGCGGGATCGCGCGGCATCAGCGCCTTTGTGGTCGAGGCCGGCACGCCCGGCCTGCACATCGAGCAAACGCTGCAGGTCATGTCGCCGCATCCGCTCGCCACGCTGCGATTCGACGGCTGCCGCGTGCGTGCCGACCAGATGCTCGGCGAGTTGAATCAGGGTTTCAAACTGGCCATGCGCACGCTGGATATCTTCCGCTGCTCGGTGGCGGCGGCTGCGCTGGGCTTTGCGCGCAGGGCCATGGCCGAGGGGCTCGCGCATGCGGGCAGTCGGAAAATGTTCGGCCAGATGCTGGCGGATTTCCAGCTGACGCAGGCCGCTTTCGGCGATATCGCGGCCGAGATCGACAAAAGCGCCTTGCTTACTTATCGCGCGGCCTGGACGCGCGATGTGGCGCAGCAACCGGCCACCGCCTCCACCGCCATGGCCAAGATGGCATCGACCGAATCGGCGCAGTGGGTCATTGACCGGGTATTGCAGATGTTCGGCGGCCTGGGCGTGCTCAGCAATCAGCCGATCGAGCGCCTGTACCGCGATATACGCGCCTTGCGCATCTATGAGGGCGCGACCGAAGTCCAGAAGCTGATCATTGCACGCGAGCTGATGCGCGCATCGGCCGCCTGAAGACTGGCGCAGGGCTTGCGCTGCGGCGACGGCAGCGGCTAGTCCGCCAGACAGGCGTCCAGCCAGCCGCGCAGCGCATTGGAGACGCGCAGGGCGCGTGCTGACACAAACGCCTCGCGTGTAATGCGCGCTTCGCCGACCAGACCGCGATCCAGCAGGTATTGACGCATGACGCCGGGCAGGAGCCCGCATTCGAGCGGCGGCGTCAGCCACTTGCCCTGCTCATCCTGCACATAGACATTGACGCGGCTGCCTTCGCAGATCTCGCCGTTTTCATTGCAGAATACGATGTCGAATACATTCGGATGGATTGCCAGCCACTCCTGTGCCTGTTCATACCAGGGGCGGCGCGTGGTCTTGTGCTGCAGCCACAGCGCTTCGGCCTGCAGCGGGTCGGGCGCCAGCTGCAGCAGCACCGGTTCGGGCGTGGGAGGCAGGGGGCCGGGCGTCAGCGTATAGGCGCCGCTGCGGTCCAGCAGCAGGCGCAGGCGGTGACTGGCAGTGGGGTCCAGCGCGGCGGCCACGCCGCCCATGTCGGCGAACAGCGCTTCGCCCGGCCAGCGGTAGCCCAGCGCCTCGCAGGAGGCCTGCAGCCTGCGCCTATGCCAGGCCAGCAAGGGCATGGAAGGGCCCGGGTCCACCTTCATGGTTTCGATGAGTTGTATGTCGGCTTCGTTCATAGCGGGTATCCTAAGTGCTCACTCATCATAAGCCACGGCAGTGGACGCCTGCGGGCCCCGTCCCAGCACGCGGGCCTTCCACAGACATTCCTCCCACTCCAGCGCGGCGTTGGAATCATGCACGATGCCTCCACCCACGCCGAGCAGGCCGCGCCCCGGCGCATGCATGGCAATGGTGCGGATCGCCACATTGAGCGAGCAATCGCCATTGGGCGCCAGCCAGCCCAGGCTGCCGCAGTAAATGCCGCGAGGCGCGATTTCCAGGCTGCGGATTTTGTTCATGGCGGCGATCTTGGGCGCGCCGGTGATGGATCCGCAGGGAAACAGGGCGCGCAGCAGGCTTTCCAGACTGGCTTGCGGCGCCTGGGCCGTCACCGTCGAAGTCAGCGTCCAGACGGAGGGATAGCGTTCCAGCGAAAACAGGGCTTGCACCTGCACCGAGCCCGGGGTTGCCAGGCGTCCCAGATCGTTGCGCAGCAGGTCGACAATCATCAGGTTCTCGGCCCGGTCTTTCTCGCTGTGCTGCAAGGCCTGCGCGGCCAGGCGGTCGCGCTCGGGGTCTGCATGCCGGGGCGCCGTGCCTTTCATGGGACGGACCGTCAGGGTGTCGCCCTTGCGCTCGAAGAACAGCTCGGGCGAGAACGACAGTATGCTGCGCGCGCCGTCTTCGATATAGGCGCTGTGCGGGGCGGGATGGCAGGCGGCCAGGCTGCGATAAAGGTCGCAGGACGCCATGGCGGTTTCGACTGCGATGGGAAAGGTATAGTTGGCCTGGTAGAGCTCGCCGCGAGCAATGGCCTGGCGCAGTGTTTCGATCGCGCGCAGATAATCCCCGCGCTTCATCAGCGCCCGCGCTGCCAGGTCGAAGGGGGCGTCGGCAGGTGGGGGCGCCCAGATCGCGGTTTCTTCCGCGCGCTCATACACAAGCGCCGTGAGACGGGGAGTCGGCCCCGAGCGTCCGCCCGATTGCGCAGGGCCTGCGTCATCCGAATGCCAGCGGGCGTCTGGCGCAGATGCATGTGCGGGCGGTCGTGCCTGGGTTGCTGCGTGCGGCGCCGGCGCGGCACCCTCCCCGAAGGCCGGCTCCAGCCACGCGCCCAGCTCATAATCCAGCAGCAGGGCCAGCCAATGGCCTTGCTGCCGGGCCTGTTCGATGGCAGCGAAGGCCTCATCAAGCTCATCCGGCGACCGTGCTTCTATACGGCCCCGGTATCCTTCCAGCGATAATGCACGCCCTGACGGGCGGTCTTCAAAACGGCACAGCATGTCAGGCTTGGGCATCCTCGGCGTGCATGAAGCGCGCCAGTGTTTCACCGGTGTGCGAAGTCTCCCTGAGCGCAATGACGGCTTCGGGCGTGCCCTGCGCCACCAGACGTCCGCCTCCGGTACCGCCTTCGGGACCAAGATCCAGCACCCAGTCGGCTTCGGCAATGATGTCCAGATTATGTTCGATCACAACCACGGTATTGCCGGCCTCGACCAGGCGGTGCAGCACGTGGATGAGTTTTTCGACATCGGCGCTGGACAGGCCGACGGTCGGCTCGTCCAGTACATACAGCGTATGCGGCAGGCGCGACGCGCGTCCCGTCTTGATGACGCCGTCTGTCATCCTGGCCTTGGCCAGCTCGGTCACCAGCTTGATGCGCTGGGCTTCGCCGCCCGACAGCGTAGGCGAGGGCTGGCCCAGCGTGAGATAGCCCAGGCCCACATCCTGCATCAATTGCAGAGGCCGTGAAATGCGGGAGTGTGCGGAAAAGAACTCCACCGCATCGTCCACTTCCATCTTGAGCACTTCCCCTGCGCTTTTCCCGCGCCAGGTCACACTGAGCGTATCGCGGCTGAAGCGCTCGCCGCCGCAGGCGTCGCACAAGACTTTGACGTCCGGCAGAAAGCTCATTTCTATCGTCCGCATGCCCTGGCCTTCGCAGACCGGGCAGCGGCCTTCGCCGGTATTGAAGGAGAACCGGGCGGCCGACCAGCCGCGAACACGGGACTCACGCGTGTCGGCGAACAGCTTGCGCACATCGTCCCAGAGTCCCACATAGGTTGCCGGGCAGGAGCGCGGCGTCTTGCCTATGGGCGTCTGGTCGACCTCGAGCACGCGGTCGATCTGCTCCCAGCCGCGGATGTCCACGCATCCGTGCCACGCAGGCGCCTTGCGCGACGAGACGGCCTGGGACAGGTTGTCCAGCAGCACTTCGCGCGCCAGCGTGGATTTGCCCGATCCCGATACGCCGGTGACGACGCTGAGACGGCCTATGGGCAGGCTGGCGTCGACATTGCGCAGATTGTGCATGTGGGCGCTCTGTATGGTGATCATGGGCGTTTGGGCATCGATCACGCGCCGGGGCTGCAGCGGGTGCTGAAGCGGCTGGCGCAGATAGCGGCCCGTGACCGAGGCCGGGTTGTCCATGATGTCCTGGGCCGTGCCCTGCGCCACGACCATGCCGCCGCGCACGCCGGCGCCCGGGCCGATGTCGATGATATGCGAGGCGCGCCGTATGGTGTCTTCGTCGTGTTCGACCACGACCAGCGTGTTGCCGTTGCCTTCGAGCGCCGCCAGTGCATTGAGCAGTATCTGGTTGTCGCGTGCATGCAGCCCTATGGTCGGCTCGTCCAGCACATAGCACACGCCCTGCAGATTGGATCCCAGCTGCGCCGCGAGCCGGATGCGCTGCGCTTCGCCGCCCGAGAGCGTGGGCGCGGCGCGATCCAGCGCCAGATAGCCCAGGCCGACCTCCTGCATGAAGTCCAGGCGGCCGCGGATTTCCATCAGAATGTCGCGGGCGATTTCGGCTTCGCGGCCGCGGCTGATCAGCCCGGTGAAAAAGCTTTGCGCTTCGGTCACCGGCATGGCCGCGAACTCGGCGATGGATTTGTCGCGCCAGCGAAAGGCGCGCGACACCGGGTTCAGGCGTTCGCCATGGCAGGCCTGGCAGGTGTGCGTGGCGCCTTCGTACCAGGCGTTCCAGCCTGCTTCTTCGCCCGTCTGGGCTTCGTCAAAGCCGGCCAGTTGCAGCCCGGTGCCAAAACAGCTGGTACACCAGCCATGCTTGGAGTTGTACGAGAACATGCGTGGGTCGGGTTCGGGAAAGCTGGTGCCGCAGCTGGGGCAGGCGCGCCGTACCGAAAACTGGCGTTCCTGATGGGCCTGGCCCAGTCCGGCAAGCCGGCGCTCTTCCAGCGAGACGGCCTGGCCGTCGGTCAGGTCGACCAGTATTGTCATGCTGCCCTGACCGTGTTCCAGTCCGCTGCGTACGGCTTCGCGCAGGGCTGCCTCCTGGCGCGGGTCGACCAGCAGATCGGCGACCGGCAGCTCGATGGTGTGCTCCTTGTAGCGATCCAGGCGGGGCCAGGGCGCGACCGGGATGAACTCGCCGTCGACCCGTAAATGTGTATAGCCCTTTCCGGAAGCCCATTTGGCCAGGTCTGTGTAATAGCCTTTGCGGGCGCTGACCAGCGGCGACAGGATGCCGATATGGCGCCCTTTGTATTCCGTCAGGATCTGCGCCACGATCTGGTCCGCCTTCTGCGGCTGCACGGGGATGTCGCAGGTGGGGCACATCTGCGTGCCCAGCTTGACATACAGCAGGCGCAGGAAGTGATGGATTTCGGTCATGGTGGCCACCGTGGACTTGCGTCCGCCGCGGCTGGTGCGCTGCTCGATGGCCACGGTGGGCGGAATGCCGTAGATGGCATCGACATCAGGCTTGCCTGCAGGCTGCACAATGGCCCGCGCATAGGCGTTCAGCGATTCCAGGTAGCGGCGCTGCCCTTCGTTGAAAAGGATGTCGAAGGCCAGGGTGGATTTGCCGGATCCCGATACGCCGGTCACGACCGTAAAGGTATCGCGCGGGATACTGACGTTGATGCCCTTGAGATTGTGTTCGCGGGCGTTCAGGATATCGATGCTGTTCACGCCGGCGCGCCGGCGGCGCAGCACGCTTTGCAGGGGCTGGCCGGTTTCTTCGGCGTAGTCGCGTACAGGCTCCGCCAGCGCGCGCGCCTGTTGCGACTGTGTTTCGTAGACGATGGAGCTGGTGTAGTCCGAGAGCGCCTGCCCGGTATGCGAGGCGGTGTTGCCGGCCAGGTCGGCGGGCGTGCCGGTGCCGATCACGCGTCCGCCTTCGTCGCCGCCTTCGGGACCCAGGTCGATCAGCCAGTCGGCTGCGCGGATGACATCCAGGTTGTGCTCGATGATGAGCAGCGAGTGTCCGGCCGCCAGCAGCTTGCGGAAGGCCTGCATCAGTTTGGCGACATCATCGAAATGCAGGCCGGTGGTCGGCTCGTCGAACAGGAACAGGCTGCCTTTCTTGGCTACGCGCGCTGAAGAGATGCCGCTGCGCGAGGCTTCGGCCAGATGGCCGGCCAGCTTGAGCCGCTGCGCCTCGCCGCCCGACAGCGTGGGCACGGGCTGACCCAGCCTCACGTATTCCAGGCCGACATCGGCCAGCGGGGCCAGCGCCCACTGCACGTCGCGCAGGCCCTGGAAGAATGCCAGGGCTTCGCTGATCGTCATTTCCAGCACCTGGTCTATCGATGCGCTGCGGCCCAGATGCTCCACGCGTACTTCGAGGATCTCGGGACGAAAGCGCTTGCCGTCGCAGTCCGGACAGCGCAGGTAGACGTCTGACAGAAACTGCATTTCCACGTGCTCAAAGCCAGTGCCGCCGCAGGTGGGGCAGCGGCCATCTCCGGTATTGAAGCTGAAGGTGCCGGGCGTGTAGCCGCGCTCTTTGGCCATGGGGGCATTGGCAAACAGCTTGCGGATGGGGTCGAAGGCGCCGACATAGCTGGCCGGATTGGAACGCGCAGTTTTGCCTATGGGCGTCTGATCCACCATGACAACCTCGGCCAGTTGCTCGGCGCCGAGCAGGCGATCGAATTCGCCGGGTGCCTCAGTCGGCTTGCCCTTTTGCTTGAGCATGGCAGGGTAGAGCACATCCTGGATCAGCGTGGACTTGCCCGAGCCGGACACGCCGGTGATGCATACCAGCCGGCCCAGGGGAATGGAGACCGACACATTTTTCAGGTTGTTGGCGCGCACGCCTTCGAGCAGCAGCCTGGGCGTGTTGGCGGCCACAGGCATGGGGCGCGGGGCCTGGACGCGCAGTCGCCCGCCCAGATAGTTGCCGGTCAGGGTGTCGGCATTGCGCAGCTGTTCCGGTGTGCCGTCGAATACGATGCGGCCGCCGCGTTCCCCCGGCCCCGGGCCGATATCCATGATGCGGTCTGCGGCAATCATGACCTGGGGGTCGTGCTCGACCACGACCAGGGTGTTGCCATTGGCGCGCAGGCGGTGCATGACCTCGACCACGCGATGCATATCGCGCGGGTGCAGGCCGATGGAAGGCTCGTCCAGCACGAACAGCGTGTTGACCAGCGAGGTGCCCAGTGCGGTTGTCAGGTTGATGCGCTGTACCTCGCCGCCCGACAGCGTGCGGCTCTGCCTGTCCAGCGACAGGTAGCCCAGTCCCACATCGCACAGGAACTTCAGGCGCGCCCGCACTTCGGTGAGCAGCAGGTCCAGCGCGGCGTCCAGCGTTGCGCCGAAACTGATTTCCAGGAAATAGTCGCGTACACGGCTGATCGGCAGACGCATCAGGTCGTGGATGTTCAGGCCGGGCAGCGCGTTCAGCTGCTCGCGTGTCCAGTCGGCATGTACAGGCATAAAGCGCGGGTAGCTGCCGTCGCCATCCTGCTGTGTTGCATCGCCCAGGCGCCACAGGGTAGCGTCCGGTTTCAGGCGGGCGCCGCCGCAGCTTGGGCAAGGCGTATAGCTGCGGTATTTGGACAGCAGGACGCGCACATGCATCTTGTAGGCGCGCGATTCCAGCCAGTCGAAGAAGCGCTGGGCGCCGTACCATTGCGTTTTCCAGGCGCTCTGACCGCCTTTCCAGTCGGGTGTGCCATCGATCACCCAGCGCTTTTCCCCGGCGCTCAGATCTTTCCAGGGAATGTCCAGCCGGATGCCGGCGGCGGGCGCGTAGCGCTCCATCTCGACCTGGCATTCCTTATAACTGTTGGTTTGCCAGGGCTTGATGGCACCGCCGCGCAGCGTCTTGGTTTCATCGGGAACCACCAGGCCGTAGTCGATGCCCATGACACGGCCAAAGCCCCTGCATGACTCGCAGGCGCCCAGCGGCGAGTTGAATGAAAACGTGCTGGGCAGCGGCGTGGCATATTCGATATTGCACTGGGCGCAGTGCAGGCGATTGCTGAAGCGCCAGACGGTTTCCTGCGCAGGGGTGTCAGCGGGCGCCGCCGCGCTGTCTCCAGCCCGCGCTGCTTGCACGCCCGCATCCGTATTGGCATCGGGCATGACGTGCACGGCGATATGCCCATCGCCCTGCCTGAGCGCAGCGTCCAGGGCCTCCATCACGCGTTCGGGTTCGGCGCCGCCGTAGCGGAATCTGTCTTGCACCACATGCAGCACGCGGCGCTTTTCGGGCTTGGGCGCCTTGCCCTTGCCTTTGGCTTTGCGGGACACCGGCGGCGTATGCATCCGGGTTTCTTCGTGATGAATGCGCGTGTATCCCTGCTGATCCAGAAAGCTGCGCACTTCCTGCTCGGTATAGTTGGCCGGAATGACCACCGGGAACGTAATCACCAGCCTGGGATCGTCGGGCTGGCTGAGCGCTGCGATCTGCTGCTGCACGCTTTGCGCATCGTCGCGCTGCACGCGCCTGCCGCAGCAACGACAGTACAGCCGTCCCAATCTCGCAAACAGCAGCTTGAGGTGATCATTGACCTCGGTCATGGTGCCCACGGTGCTGCGCGAGTTGCGCACGGGGTTGACCTGATCGATGGCGATCGCCGGCAAAATGCCTTCGATGCGCTCGACCTGCGGCTTGTCCATGCGGTCGAGAAACTGCCGTGCGTAGGGCGAGAAGGTTTCGACATAGCGGCGCTGGCCTTCGGCATACAGCGTGTCGAAGGCCAGGGAACTTTTGCCCGACCCCGACACGCCGGTCACCACCAGCAGTTCGCCGGTATTGATGTCTATGTCGAGGTTTTTGAGGTTGTTCTGGCGGGCGCCAAAGATGCGGATCTGTGAGCTCATATCGCTATCATAATCGTTCGTCGGGCTGGCGGCGCGACCAGGCGCAGGCACCCCCGGCCCGGCCAGCAGTCGCCTGCGGTTTTCATTGACTTTTTGTGCCTGAACAGGTTTTCAAGGTAGAATACCGGGTTTACTGAATATTTTACGGGCCTGCATGTTCGCTGGCCTGTCATGCACAGACCGGAGATCATCATGGCAGAAATCAAACGTACGCGTCGCAACACCCTTGAGCGCCGTTGCCTGGGCAAGGCATTCAAGCGTCTTTTCGTTCGCTCCCCCAAAGGCATCTTCAAGATGCTCGAAAAGGTCAAGCGCGCCTGATAGCACCGCGCGCCGCAAGGCCAACACAAGCATCTGGCAGACCGGGCATGGTTTTCGCCCGGTTTTACGGGTTTACCCGGCTTCGCTTTTGTATCCCGATGTAAGGTTGGCAAGAAATCCGCAGCACGTGCTTTTGCGGATTTTTTTTGGCCTATCATCGAAGCTGTGTTACAGGCTTCGCAGCTTATTCTTCAATAAACAGATACAAGAAAAGTCCTATGTCTGGCTGGCGTCATCTTTTTACCGCGGTTACGCCCACCTACAACCGGGCGCATACGTTGGAACGCGTCTACCTGTCGCTGCGCGAACAGTCCTACCAGGACTTCGAGTGGGTCATCGTGGATGATGGTTCCATGGATAACACGCGCGCCATGGTCATGGGGTGGCAGCAGGAAGCCAGCTTTCCCATCCATTACATGTGGCAGCGCAATCAGCACAAGAAAACGGCCTTCAACCGCGGCGTGCAGAAAGCCAGCGGCGAGCTGGTGGTTGCGCTGGACAGTGACGACAGCCTGGATGCCAACGCGCTGTACAGCATGGCCATGGCCTGGCGCGAAATCCCTTTAAACGAACGGGACCGTTACGTGGCGATCACCGGTTTGTGTGCCCGGCCGGATGGACGCATCGTCGGCGACATGTACCCCAGCGATGTCTTCGATGCCAGTTCACTGGACATGACCTTCAAATATCATGTGCGCGGCGAGAAATTCGGCTGTCTGCGCACCGATGTCCTGCGACAGTTTCCGTTTCCGGAGGAGATCGCGGGATTCGTGCCAGAAAGCCTGGTCTGGCGCGCCATCGCCCGGGCGGGATACCTGACCCGCTTTGTGAATCAGGTGTTCAGGGTGTACTACGACAGCACGGATTCGCTGTCCAGCCAGAGCAGGGAGTCCCAGCAGCACGCTCTGGGCCTGTGGCTGCTGGCGCATGACACAGTGGTGGAGTGCCTGCCCTGGTTTCGCTATCGGCCTCAGGCCTTTCTGATGGCAGCGGCGCGCTATACGAGATTCTCGCTGCATCTGCGCCACAACAGGCAGCCCCGCCCCAAGGGGCGCGGTCTCAAAAGCCTTGCCTCGTGTGCGTTGGTGGCAGCCATGTGGCCGGTGGGTGTGCTGCTTTACATGCGCGACCGCGCCAGGGCGCACAGCCAGGCCTAGCGCGTTTCGTCAGTGCAGGGTGGGTGGAGCGCCTGGCGCCTCGCTGTCGTCGCCATTGTCTTCGTCGTTGTCCTCGTCGTTGTCTTCTGCGGCAAGGATATCGTCGTTCATCACAAAGGGCAGGATGTCCTGCAGGTTTTCCGTCCAGGCGATCTCATCGCCGGCCTGGTCGACCTTGATGTAGCGCACGCCTTCCAGGTCTGACAGCTGCACCGCCCAAAGATATTCGCAGGTATACGTGTCGGCTTCCGTGACCTGCATGCCGCCGGTATTGCCCAGCAGGCGCGCGCCCTGGCCGCCGATCTGCACCGTGGTGTAGTCGGCCGGATCGTCCTGCACATCCAGCGGTACGGCGAAAATCACCCATTCGAATCCGGTTTCGTCAGGATCCATGACCTCTGCCAGGACAGGCTTGCCCATGTATGCGCTCAACGCATCCGCCGTGCGGCCAAGCAGGTCGAGTTCGTCGGCGGTGAATACGAGAGGGGTGTCGGGGGAATCGGTCATTGAGTCAGTATAAATATAAACAGTGGCGGTTGACCCCTCATTTTACGGGTGCCCGCGGGGCTTGAACAGGCGTTGTCGCTTTTTCTTGCAAGCCCGGCCGCTGTCCCTGCGTGACGGCGAAACAGCAACCGGCCGTTCCGGCCTACAATCAACCGTTGTTCATTCACCCTCGCATAATTATTACCCGGTATTCATGGCTCAATACGTATACACGATGAATCGCGTCGGCAAGATTGTTCCGCCCAAAAGGCAGATCCTGCGCGATATTTCACTGTCCTTTTTTCCTGGCGCCAAAATAGGCGTGCTTGGCCTGAACGGCTCGGGCAAGTCCACGCTGCTCAAGATCATGGCCGGGGTTGATCGCGATATCGAAGGCGAAGCCATCCCCATGTCCGGCATCAAGATCGGCTACCTTCCGCAGGAGCCGGTCCTCAATCCGGAGCATACCGTTAGGCAGTCTGTCGAAGAAGGCCTGGGCGAGCTTTTTGGGGCCCGCAAGCGCCTTGAAGAGGTCTACGCCGCCTATTCCGAGCCCGATGCCGACTTCGACCAGCTCGCTACCGAGCAGGCTGAACTCGAGGCGGTGATTGCCGCGGCGGCATCAAGCGGCGCCGACGACATCGATCACCAGATGGAAATCGCGGCGGACGCATTGCGCCTGCCGCCCTGGGATGCCCTCATAGGCCAGCTCTCGGGGGGCGAAAAGCGGCGCGTGGCACTCTGCCGTCTGCTGTTGTCCAAGCCTGACATGCTGCTGCTGGACGAGCCTACCAACCACCTGGATGCCGAAAGTGTCGAGTGGCTTGAGCAGTTCCTGCGCAAATTCCCAGGTACGGTGGTCGGTGTGACGCACGATCGCTATTTTCTGGACAACGCCGCCGAATGGATACTGGAGCTGGATCGCGGCCATGGCATTCCCTGGAAGGGCAATTACAGCTCCTGGCTGGAGCAGAAAGACGACCGCCTCAGACAGGAAGACGCCACGGAATCCGCCCGCCAACGCACGATCAAGAAAGAACTGGAATGGGTGCGGCAGAATCCCAAGGGCCGGCAGGCCAAGGCCAAGGCCCGCCTTGCGCGTTTCGAGGAACTGTCCTCGCACGAATATCAAAAGCGCAACGAAACTCAGGAAATCTTCATCCCCGTTGCCGAGCGGCTGGGCAACGAGGTGATCGAGTTCGAAAACGTCAGCAAGGCATACGGTGATCGCCTGCTCATCGACAACCTGAGCTTCAAGGTGCCGGCTGGCGCCATTGTCGGCATCATCGGCCCCAACGGAGCGGGCAAGTCGACGCTGTTTCGCATGATTGCCGGCAAAGAGCAGCCAGATTCGGGCGCGGTCAAGCTGGGCCAGACCGTCAAGCTGGCCTACGTGGACCAGTCGCGCGAGTCGCTGCCGGACGACAAAACCGTGTTCGATGCAATCTCGGATGGCGCTGATCTGCTGACCGTGGGTCGCTTTGAAATGGCGTCGCGGGCCTATCTGGGCCGCTTCAACTTCAAGGGCGCAGACCAGAACAAGCACGTGGGCAAGCTGTCCGGCGGCGAACGCGGCCGGCTGCATCTGGCCAAGACGCTGATCGCCGGCGGCAATGTGCTGCTGCTGGACGAACCCTCCAATGATCTGGACGTCGAAACGCTGCGGGCGCTCGAAGACGCGTTGCTGGAGTTCGCCGGCTGCGTCATGGTCATCAGTCATGATCGCTGGTTCCTGGATCGCATTGCGACGCATATCCTGGCGTTCGAGGGCGATTCCCAGGCTGTGTTCTTCGATGGCAATTACCAGGAATACGAAGAAGACAAGCGTCAGCGGCTGGGCGAAGAGGGCGCCAAGCCGCAGCGCCTGCGCTACAAGGCATTGAAGTAAGTTCGGCCCACGGGCAGGAGGTATCAATGGTTCCGATGAGTACGCACGATTCCATGGTGTTGCTGGTCGACATGCAGGCGGCATTGCTGCCTGCAATCCATGAGTCCGATGCCTTGCTTGCCCGCGCCGCCAGCCTGCTCAAGGCGGCGCAGTTGCTTGGCGTGCCGGTATTCGCCACCGAACATTGCGCCGACAAGCTGGGCGGAACCAGTCCGGCGCTCAGGCCGCTGGTGGATCATGTCGTGCGTAAAACGCATTTCGATGCCACGCGCGAACCGGATTTTCAGCCCCAGTTGCCCACCGGCCGGTCCCGAGTGTTGCTGCTTGGCACAGAGGCCCATGTGTGCGTGTTACAAACAGGCTTGGGCCTGGCCAGGCTAGGCTTGCAGCCCGTGCTCGTTACTGATTGCATCGGGTCGCGCAGGCCGTTTGACTGCCGCGCAGCCTGCGAACGCTGGGCAGATCATGGCCTGGAGAGGATCAGCGCCGAAATGGCGATGTTCGAGTGGATGGCATCGCCGGCACACCCGCAGTTCCGGGATGTCCTCGCCCTGATCAAGGCAGGCTGAATTTTCCCGTCGTGCGATGTTGCCAGGATACAACTGTTGCCCCCTCTAACAAGCGGGACAAGGATTTATTTGCCTGCCGTTCGTCTAATCAGGTAACTTGCTCTTATTCGTAACACCTAGGAGAAATGATATGAAAATGGCCACTGCTGGTAAATTCCTTGTCGCGGGTATGCTTGCTGTCGCGATGGCAGGGTGCTCCTCATGGGATAGCATGAGCCATCGCCAGAAAAGCACGGTCACAGGCGCAGGCCTGGGCGGTGTGGCCGGCGCCGTGATCACTGGCGGCGGCGTGCTGGGTACGGTTGGCGGCGCAGCCATCGGCGGCGTGATCGGCGACCAGGTCGGCAAGAACCGCTGATTGTTGTCCGCAGGCTGGCCGAAGGCTTGCCCGGCCTGCGTCAGGCAGTAGAAAGCACCCCGGATGCAGCACGAATGCGCTGCTCCCGGGGTGTTTTCATTGAAACGCCGATCGGTATGGACGGGCTGTCACTCCAGCGTCGCCGAGGCGGTTTGAATGCTGGCCTGGTAGCTCGCTGCATGCTGTAAAAAGCGCGGGACGGACGCATTATCGCAGTGCCTGGCGGTGGCCAGGATAATACGGGAGTTCATGCCGGCGTCCCGCATACGCCTGAACACCACGCCGGGCGGTTGGGTGTGTGTATACGTGCCCGGCACAATGGAGATGCCCAGTCCTGCAGCGACCAGCGCCAATGTTGTGCTGTTTTCCCGCACCTGCTGCACGATGCGGGGTGCAAACCCGGCAGCCGCCGTCAGCGTAGCGATGTGCTCAAACAGGCCGCAGCCCAGAGCCTTGGGAAAGAGGATGAAGTCTTCGCGGGCGAGGTCCGCCATGCCGATGTCCAGCGAGGGGTCGGCCAGGCGGTGATCGGCAGCGACAGCCAGCATCAATTCGTCATGCCACAGATTTTGCGCCAGAATCGCCGGAGGCGCCCGAAAATTAAGTGATGGCCGCAAAAAACCGATATCGACGTCGCCGCTGTTGAGCGCCAGCAACTGCTCGCCCGTGGATAAATGCAGCAAATCCATTTCGACGTTTGGACAGGCCTTGCGAAAGGCTTGGATCAGGCGTGGGAACTGTTCAAAAATCGGTACCGAGGCCGTGAAGGCGATGCGCAGCTTGCCGGCCCGGCCGTCTACCGACAAGGCGCACAGTTCGCGTGCGGTGGCGTATTGCCTGAGTATGGTCGTTGCCTGTTCCAGAAACATCGAGCCGGCATCGGTCAGGTTGACGGTACGTCGCGTGCGCCGAAAAAGCTGAACACCAAGATCCTGTTCGAGCAGTTTTATCTGCTGGCTCAGCGGCGGCTGACTGATGTGCAGTCGCTCTGCGGCCCGGCTGAAGCTGAGTTCCTGAGCCACCGCTACAAAATAATTCAGTTGCCGGAAATCCATGACTTAGTCGATTATCGTATAAATGTGAGAGCCAAATAATATTGGACCATATAAGTCGTGGTGAGCAAAATGCCTCTGTATGAATATCTGGATTCATTTACTGGAGGAGACCGAATAATGACATCACTCATTTCGCAGGCTGCGACCACGCTGCTTGCCGTCATTGCGACCGGGGTGGTCCTGGCAACGCCGGCCGCGGCGGCTGACTACCCTGACCGGCCCGTTACCATTGTCGTTCCCTATTCCCCGGGCGGCGGCGTCGATATCGTGACACGCCTGGTCACCAGGAAAATGTCCGAAGCGCTCGGGCAGCCCATCATCGTCGACAACAGGCCGGGCGCTGCCACCAATATCGGCATGGCCTATGTTGCGCGGGCCAAGCCGGACGGCTATACGCTGTATACGGCCTCCAACACGTTTACGACCAACAAGGCGCTGTATTCCAATCTCACCTTTGATCCTCAGAAGGATTTCACCGCTGTCGGGAAGATAGGCGAAGCGCCGCTGGTTGTGGTGGTCAAGGACGACTCACCGTTCAAGTCTCTGAAAGATCTTGTGGACTATGGCAGACAGCATGCGGGCAAGCTGACTTTCGGCACCGCAGGCATGGGCAGTTCCGGTCATATGGCCAGTGAACTGTTGATGCGTGCCGGCCATTTCCAGGCTCTGCACGTGCCATACAAAGGCGGTTCGCCCGCCATCACCGATCTTCTGGGCGGCCGCCTGGATTTCATGTCCATCAATCCCTTGGAAGTGATCTCGCATATCCAGGCGGGCAAGTTGCGCGCGCTCGCCGTGCTGGACCAGAACGGCACGCCATTGCTGCCTGAACTCAAGACGGCCCAGGCGCTGGGCTTCGATGGGCTGAACGCCACCGTGTGGTGGGGGATTGAGGCTCCCGCCGGCACGCCTGAGCCTGTGGTGACCAGGTTGAACAAGGCGCTCAATAAAGCCTTGCGCGATGAGTCCGTCCAGCGCAGCCTGGCCAAGCTGGGCGCGCGTGCCTTGCCCGGCAGTCCGTCGGCGTTCAAGCAGTTCACCGACCAGGAAAGCGGAGAGCTTGCCGAGGTGATCAAGGCCGCTCACATCAAGGTCGACTGAGCTGTTTCGGCGTGCACCGTCGCTGACGTTCCGCGCCGTATTCCGCATGTGCGGGTACCCATCTTCTATCAACGTTGCTGCAGGTCTGAAAAATGAGTCAAAGAAGTGTCTTGATCGTAAGTGCCCATTCTGCGGATTTTGTCTGGCGGGCTGGCGGTGCGGTTGCCTTGTATGCCGAGCGTGGGTGGCAGGTCCATATTCTCTGCCTGTCGTTCGGTGAGCGCGGCGAGTCAGCCAGGCTCTGGAAGCAGCCAGGCATGACGCTGGACCAGGTAAAGCGCATACGCGAGGAGGAGTCCCGGCAGGCGGCCGGCCTGCTGGGGGCCAGCGTGTCTTTCCTGGATTGCGGCGATTATCCCTTGCGGGTGGATGACCAGGCGTTGTTCAGGATGGTCGAGACCTATCGTACGCTGCAGCCCGAGTTTGTGCTGACACACTCGTTCAAGGATCCCTACAATTTCGATCATCCACTGGCCAATCATCTGGCGCTGGAGGCAAGAGTGATAGCCCAGGCGCATGGCCACCGTCCTGAACAGCAGGTACTCGGGGCGCCGCCCGTATTTCTTTTTGAGCCTCATCAGCCAGAGCAGTGCGAATGGAAGCCCGAGACATTTCTGGACATCACGCCAGTCTGGGAGAAAAAGTACGAGGCCTTTAAAACCATGGGCGCGCAAGAGCATTTGTGGGAGTACTACACTCGCGTCGGCCTGCAGCGAGGCGCACAGGCGGCCCGGAATTCCGGAAAAAAAATAAAATACGCCGAGGCCTACCAGTGCGTCTATCCTCGTGTAACGGACGATTTGCGCTAACCGGCCTCTCAGGGTCGTCCCCCATCTCTCAAAAGGAAAGCATGTGATCAACAGTCGTTTCGAACGAGTCAGCGCAGCGCAGTTGTATGCCGCCAAGCACGTTGCCGCCTCCATCCTGTCGGATGTATCCGGTCGCCGCGGCGCGCTGGATGGCCGCATCAGGGCCGTGGCGGCGGGCATGCGCACGGTTGGCCCGGCGCTGACCGTCGAGGTGCGTCCGGGCGATAACCTGATGATTCATGCCGCCCTGGTTCTGGCGCAGCCCGGCGACGTGCTGGTCATCGACGGCAAAGGGTGGATGGGTTCTGCCCTGATGGGCGAGCTCATGTGCGCGCATGCCAAGGCGGCGGGTATCGCTGGCGTGGTCATCGACGGCGCTGTGCGCGACGTTGATACGCTCAGTCAGGGTGATTTCGCGGTGTTTGCCAGTGGCGCCAGCCCCAACGGGCCGACGCGCAACCAGGCCGGCCGCATCGGCTATCCGGTCTCGATAGGCGGCGTCTGCGTGGCGCCGGGCGACCTGATCGTCGGTGATGACGATGGCGTAGTGGCCATCGCGCAGGCGAGCGTCGACCAGGTGCTGGCCGCAGCCAAGCTCAAGATCGAAAGCGAGCAGCAGCGCATGAAAGACATTGCCGAGGGCCGTCTGGTATACGGCTGGCTTGAGGGCGCGCTGATGGAGGCAGGGGTGCTGGCGCAGGATCGCAGCCTGCAAGACTTGATGGCCGAGTTTTCGCCGCCCGGGGATCAGGGCGGGCGCTGAGGCCTCCTGTGCCGGTTGGCACACAGCCATGGCGCCAAAGCAAAGGCCTGCCGCGTGCTGCGCCGCTCCTGAAGCTGGATTCCAGCCTTACAGCAGCGGTGCGGCAGGTAGCAGGCCTTTTGCCTGGATGACGGTTTATGCCTTGGCGCCGTCGGCCTGAGGCATTTCAATCTTGACCTCAAGGATTTCCAGCGAATCCTGGCGATCCAGATTGACCTTGATATCGTCGGGGTTGATTTTGACGTAACGTGAAATCACCTCGACCAGCTCTTTCTGCAGACGCGGCAGATAATCCGGTGTGACACCGTCGCCGCGTTCGTTGATGAGAATGAGCTGCAGGCGGTCGCGCGCAACAGTGGCAGAGGTTTTCTTCTGGCCGCGGAAAAAAGACAGCAAGGACATACTTATTTACCCCCGAACAGGCGCTTGAACAGGCCAGGTTTTGCGTAATCGACGAAGCGCAGGGGTTTTTCTTCGCCCAGATAGCGTGCGACCACATCCTGGTAGGCCAGGGCCACTTCGCTCTCGCGCAGGTGGATGGCGGGGATGCCCTGATTGGAAGCCTGGAGCACGGACTCGGATTCAGGTATCACCCCGATGAGCTTGATGCGCAGGATGTCTTCGATGTCCTTCAGGGAGAGCATTTCGCCTTCGGAGACGCGTTTTGCGTTGTAACGCGTCAGCAGCAGGTGCTCCTGTATGGGGTCTTCGCCTTTTTCCGCCCTGCGGGATTTGGCGGACAGAATGCCCAGGATGCGGTCGGAGTCGCGCACCGAAGATACTTCGGGATTGGTCACGACCAGCGCGTCATCCGCAAAATAGGCGGCCATCAGGGCGCCTGTTTCGATGCCGGCAGGCGAATCGCAGACAATGTACTCGAAGTCCATGGCAGCCAGGTCTTCCAGGACCTTGCCTACGCCTTCGCGCGTCAGCGCATCCTTGTCGCGCGTTTGCGATGCGGGCAGGATATAAAGATTTTCGAGCTGCTTGTCCCGGATCAGCGCCTGATTGAGCGTGGCCTCGCCCTGAATGACGTTGACAAAGTCATAGACCACGCGGCGTTCGCAACCCATGATGAGGTCCAGGTTGCGCAGACCGACGTCAAAGTCGATGACTGCAGTCTTGTGGCCGCGCATAGCAAGCCCGGAAGCAAAACTTGCGCTGGTGGTTGTCTTGCCCACCCCGCCTTTGCCGGAAGTCACCACAACAATTCGCGCCATGACGATAGATATCCTTATTGGTTTTTCACAAAAATCACATAATCGTAATTCAAAACTGCGTCTGAATTACCCATGCTTGCACTAATTTAAAGTTTGCTGTCAAGAATACAGAATCAGTTACTTGTCCAGCGGGTTGATTTGGAGCCTGTCTTCGTCCAGCTGGATGATGGCCGGACGGTTGTGCATTGAGCTGTCCAGGCGGGTTTCGATCACGCGGTACACGCCGGCAATGGCCAGCAGCTCCGGATCCAGCTGTGTAGTGAAAATGCGGGCGGACGTATCGCCGCGCGCACCAGCCATGGCCTTGCCGCGCAAGGGTCCATAGACATGTATATTGCCGTCCGCAATCACTTCCGCGCCCTGGCTGACCACGCCGATGACGATCAGGTCGGTGTTGCGGGCATAGATGCGCTGGCCTGAGCGCAGCGGGCGGTTGATGACCAGGGCCGCCGGAGCGATTTCCGGCAGCGCTCCGTCCGGCTGGGTGGCGACGGCGTCGCTGGCAGACTTGGCTGTGCCGGCGCCCGAGGCGCCGCGCTTGCCGCCTCCGGTTTTTTTGGCCTTGCCCTGGGCTTCCGCCGGCGCAGCGGCACTGTCGGCGGCGCCGCTGCGAGGCGCCGCCACGACCGGCATGTCGGATTCCGGCGCAGGGGTGGGCTTGGGACGGGGTACCGGGTTGGACAGGTCGACGGCGGCCAGGCCGGCGGCGGCCGCCGCCTCCAGGTTGGCGCCCTGGGCGACCACGCCGACCGGGTGGAGATTGTGTTTTTTCAGCGCCTCGACCAGTGTTGTCCAGTCGACGACGGTGTCGAGCTGGCTGGCGTCCACGACCACAGCCTCGTTTTCAAAGAAGGCGCCCGCATCGTTCATGCGCGTGCTCAGCGCACTGATCAGCGATGCCGTGTCGTCGCTGTGCAGCACCACACGCACCGCGTACAGCGTGGCGCTTTTGAAGTCCAGCACGGGCTGGTTTTTCTGGGAGGAGGTGGAGTCGTTCACTGCTCGTCTTACTCATGAAAGTTGCACGGACCGGGGCAATCTTGCCTGCCCCGGCGCTTTCCGGCCGCCCCTTAGGGCTTTTGCGCCCAGGAGTCCCTGAGCGTGACGGCGCGGTTGATCACTGGTTTCTCGGGCGTGGAGTCCTCGCGGTCTGCCACAAAATAGCCCAGCCGTTCAAACTGCCACACTTTACCGGGTGTCGCCTGTATACCGGGCTCGAGCCAGGCTTGCTGCACATGGCAGGAGTCCGGATTGAGCGCCTGCAGGAAATCCTTGTCGCCTGCATCCGGATGGGGCTCCTTGAACAGGCGGTCGTAGAGACGGACCTGTGCCGATACCGCATGCGCCGCGCTGACCCAGGTGATATTGCCCTTGACCTTGACCGAATCCGCGCCCGGCGTACCGCTTTTGGTGTCGGGCAGGTATTCTGCCTGAACCTCGATGATATTGCCCTGTTCATCCTTGGTGCAGCCGGTACAGCGTACGATATAACCATACTTGAGACGTACCGTGTTGCCCGGAAACAGCCGGAAATACTTCTTGGGCGCCTCTTCGCGAAAATCATCGCGCTCTATCCAGAGCTCGCGCGTCAGGGGGAACTCGCGGCTGCCCGCCGCAGGGTCATGCGGATTGCTGGGGGCGTGGCAGGTTTCGCTCTGGCCCTCCGGGTAGTTGGTGAGCACCAGCTTGATGGGGTCGAGCACGGCCACGGCGCGCGGCGCGATGGGATCCAGGTCGTCGCGCAGCGCCTGCTCCAGGAGACTGTAATCAATACGGGAGTCGGATTTTGACACGCCCAGGCGTTCGCAGAACAGCCGGATGGCGGCGGGAGTATATCCCCGCCGGCGCAGGCCCGCCAGTGTTGGCATGCGTGGGTCGTCCCAGCCGTTGACGTGGCCTTCGCGCACCAGTTGCAGCAGCTTGCGCTTGCTGGTGATGACATAGCTCAGGTTGAGCCGGGCGAATTCGTGCTGGCGAGGCAGGGGGCGGGCCAGTTGTCCCAGGTCGGCCAGGTTGGCGAGGATCCAGTCGTAAAAAGGCCGCTGGTCTTCGAATTCCAGGGTGCAGATGCTGTGCGTAATGCCTTCCAGGGCGTCTTCAACCGGATGCGCCCAGGCATACATGGGGTAGATGCACCACTGGCTGCCGGTGCGGTGATGCGGCACGTGGCGGATGCGGTAGAGCACGGGATCGCGCATATTCATATTGGGCGAGGCCATGTCGATCTTGGCCCGCAGCGCCATGCTGCCATCCGGATGCTTGCCATCGCGCATCTCGCGCAGCAGGTGCAGGGACTCATCCGCCGGGCGGTCGCGCCAGGGTGAATTGCTGCCTTTTTCAGTGAGCGTGCCCCGCGCGGCGCGGATTTCATCGGCGCTTTGCTCGTCGACATAGGCCAGCCCGGCCTGGATCAACGCCTCGGCGAACTGATACATGAAGCCAAAGTAGTCACTGGCAAAGTAACAGTTGGTTTCTTTGCCATAATGCCAGTCGAAGCCCAGCCACTGCACCATGTCGATGATGGCGTGGACGTATTCGTCTTCTTCTTTCTCGGGATTGGTATCGTCAAACCGCAGATGACAGGTGCCGTCGTAGTCGCGCGCCAGCCCGAAATTCAGACAGATGCTCTTGGCGTGGCCGATATGCAGATATCCGTTGGGTTCCGGCGGAAAGCGCGTGCGGATGCGGGCCGTGTCGGGCCCGCCCTGCGCCTGGGCAGCCGCCGGGCCGGGCTGGCCGGCCCAGCGCTTATCCGCATAACGGCCTTGGGCGAGATCGTTATCGATGATGGTGCGCAGGAAATTCGATACAGGAGCAGGAGTGGACGCTGAAGTCATACGTGAAAAGACACTACATGGAGCAAAGTAAGCATTTTGCCACGTTCGCAAACTTTTGCTGCCACGGCGGGTTTACAAATGGCCATCAGGCTCTAAACTAGCGGCCATGACGCACACGACACTGTGGTTATCGCAGATACAGTTCTATACCAGTCTCGGGTTCATGGCGCTCTTTCTCATGACAGAGGTCGGCCTGGCCTGGATGCTGGTCTATTTCAGGATACGGTCGCTTTCTGCACCGGCGGATACCTGGATGGCCGCTTACCGCTTCTGGGTGAGAGTGTTTGCACTGGCGTTCATCCTGGCTTTCGCTGCCGGTCTGCCCGTGTTCATCCAGTTCGGCAGCCTGTGGCCGGCGTTGATGGGCAAAATCGGCGACGTCGCCGGCCCTCTGCTTGCTGCGGGCATCACGTCAGTGTTTGTTTTCAAGTCCTGCTTTCTGGGCGCCATGCTGTTCGGCGAGCGCCGCCTTTCCGACAAGGCCCATGCCGTCGTGGTGTTCATGGTGGCCGTGGGTGCGCTGGTCATGGCCTTCTGGCTGCTGGCGCTGGTGTCGTGGATGCATGTGCCCATGGGCGCCGTCATGCACGATGATCAGTATCAGGTCAGTGACTGGGCGGCCGTCATCTTCAATCCGGCCCTGCCCTGGTATGCGGGGCTGTTTCTGGGCGCGAGCATGTTGCTGGCGGCATTTCTGGTCATGGGCGTCGTCGCTGCCCAGTCCCTGCGCCGCCCATCCCAGGAAAACGAACGCCTCGCCTTCCGTGCCGCGGTCCGGCTGGCCTGCGTCTGCGTTGTTCTGCAGGTGGTGTTCGTGACAGGCGCAGGCCTGGTGACTGCCCGCTACCAGCCGGCCAAGGCCGCGGCCACGGCGGGGTACTGGCACAGCGGCCAGCAGCCCGATCTTGTATTGCTGGGCTGGCCCGATGCAGCACTGCGCGACAATCGCGCCGCCTGGCGCTGGCGGCATGCCGGCGGCCGCTGGCTGGGTCAGGATCCGCATGGTGTCTTGCGTGGTCTGGACCAGTTCTCGGGCATGGCGCCGCCGGTCGCCGCCACGTTCTGGTCATTCCGGCTGGCGGTGCTGGCTGGCCTGCTGATGGCGGTCACGGCCTGGATAACCGGTTGGCGGGCGCACCGCCATGGCTATGATCCGGGCGCCATGTCGCGCGGCTGGCGCCATATCCTCACCGGCACGGCTTTTCTCGCATGGGTCATGGCGCTGGCCGGCGTCGCCCATGTGTTGCTGGGCGCCTATCCTTATGCAGTGAACGGCACTGTGACGATAGACGAAGTGGCAGGCGCGACACCGGCTGGCGTACTTGCCTGCAGTCTGCTGGCGTTCAGCATCGTGTATCTGCTGTTTGTTGGCGGCTTTCTCCATGCGCTCAGGCACATTGCCCGCTACGGGGTGGTGCCGGTCGCGCGGCGCAGGGGGCGAGCATGATCGATGCGTTCGCCACCGCGTTGGGGTTCGGCGTACAGGACCCATCTTTCTGGATGCCCCTGGTGTTCATGGCCCTGTTCTTTGTCATTATCGTCGCCGCTGCCGTCCTGGACGGCTTCGACATTGGCGTAGGGTGCCTGGCGCTGTTCGCGCCCGCACGGCTGCGTCCGCGCATGCTGGGGCTGCTCAGCCCATGGCGCGACGCCAATGAATTCTGGCTCTTTCTGGGACTGGGTCTGTTCCTCACCGCGTTTCCGGGAGCCTGGGGCGCAGTCATGGGCCAGCTGTATCTGCCGCTGACCATGCTTGCCCTGGGAGTTTTATTGCGCTCGGTCTCCTTCGAAATGCGGCTGCGCTCGCCGCGCCCCCAGCAAAGCCGCTGGCTCAAGGGCTTTGCGCTGGGCTCTTTGCTGACTGCGCTGGCGCACGGGTTTCTGCTGGGGCAGATTGTGGTGTCTTATCAGACAGATGGCGGGTATCTGTGGTTTTCAGTATTTATCAGCCTGTGCGCCCTGGCGGCGTATTGCCTGCTGGGGGCGGCCTGGCTGATGATGCGCGTGGGCGGGGAGCTCAGGGCCCGGTCCGTGATATGGGGCAGGCGCGCGGTGCGCTGGACGGCGGCGGGCGCGGTCGGGGTGACGGTCGTGCTGGCCTTTGCCAACGGCGGCATCTTTCTCAAATGGAGCGATGGGCCGCATCCCGCCGTGGTGCCTGTCTTGTGGGGCGTGCTGTTGATCTGTTTTGTTTCCACCGAAATGTGCCTGCAGCGCATGATCCACAGCAGCTACCGCAACACCGCCTTGCCATTCGCCATGACGCTGCTGGTGTTTCTTGTCATACTCTGCGGGCTGGGTTACAGCTTCTTCCCCTACCTGGTGCTGGACGACATCACGATCTGGGATGCGGCCGCGTCGGTCTCTTCGCTCAGGTTGGTGCTGTCCTGCGTGGTGATCGCATTGCCGGTGGCATTGATTTTCAATTTGCGGGTGTACTGGCGCATGTTTGGTCTGTCCCGCCCGCCTGAGCCGCCGAGTTTTCAGGGCGCTGCGCCCAGAGCTGCCCTGCTGCGTGCGCCGCCCTCTGACCGCCCATAAGGCTGCAATCGTCCCTTAGAGTATGCCTGCAGGGCAAGGTTATGCGAACAGGCGAACAGGCGTGCAGCGGGGCGCCCTCACGCCGCCGGGTCGGACAGCGGAAGCAGAATGCTGACGAGCAGCCCCCCTGATTTGGCCTCGCCCAGTTCCAGGGTGCCGTGGTGGGCGCCGACGATGGCCTCGGCCAGCGCCAGGCCGAGCCCGACTGAACCCGTACGCGTGCGGGCATCGTCCAGCCGCGAAAAAGGCCGCAAGGCCTCGGCTCGACGCTGCGGGCCGATACCCGGGCCGTGGTCGGACACGGTGATCAAGGCCTGGCCGCCGCTGGTGGCCAGCGCGATTTCCACCGGCGGCGCGCCGTGGTTGAGTGCATTGGTGATCAGGTTGTCCAGCAGGCGTCCCAGGGCGGCCCTGTCGGCGTTCAGGCGCAGCGGCTGGCGCACATTGCGCAACAGCCTGACCGGACTGCCGGCGCTTTCCCAGGCCAGCACCTGCTCCTCGAGCCAGGTATTGAGCACCAGCGGCGCAAATTTATAGGAACCCGGATCGGAGCCGCGCACAAAGCCGATAAACTGATCGACCATGCGCTGCATGTCCTGCAGATCATTGCGCATGCCTTCCTTGAGCGCGTCGTCGCTGGCCATTTCGATACGCAGCCACATGCGCGACAGCGGGCCTTTCAGATCGTGCGGCAGGCCGGCCAGCAGGGTGCGTTGCACCGCGCTGGTTTCCGCAAGCGTGTCCAGCATGGCATTGAATCGTTCGCCCAATACGCGTGTTTCACGCGGCCCCGAGGGCCTGACGCGCGTGGGCTGGCCCGCGGCATATTGGTCAGCGGCCTTGGCCAGGCGCGTGAGCGGACGCGTGATATTCCAGGAAAAGGCGGCAGAGAGCAGCAGCAATAGTCCCATGCCGGTGAGCCACACCACGATGACCGGGGTCGATACCGGCGGCGCGATGCGGTCGAGCGGTATCACCAGCCATTCGCGGTTGTACTCGCCCTCGTGCAGGCTGGCGTCGGGCAGCAGGGATATATACAGGCGCGGCGTGGACCCGCGCGAGAGTGCGACCCGGGTTTCATCGTTGAGCCGCTGGTTCAGCGCATTGACGAAGCCGCGCAGATTGTCCCGGATGTCGTTGGCGGCCGGCGGCGGGGCGCGGTGCGTGGGGTGGGCGTGGCGGTGCCCCTCGACGCTGGCGTCCGAGGGCAGGCTGCGCGACCATAGCCGCCATTCATTCTGGGAGGCGCGCTGCACGAAGTCGGCGCGCTCGCTGCTGGGGATTTCCGCCAGCGACGCGCGCAGGGTGCGGATGGTCGTGGCGGTCAGCTCCACCGCCACTTCTTCGGTGAATTTCTTGCGGTAATAGGCCGCCGTGGCAAAAGTGGCGGCCTGCACCAGCAGGATGGTGCCCAGCGTCAGCAGCACCATGCGCGCATGCAGGGAGCGGGGCAACAGCGAACGCAGTTTCATGTAAATCAAGGGGAAAAACGGTATCCGACACCCCAGACCGTCTGGATCCAGCGCGGCTGCTTCGGGTCATCTTCGATGGCGCGGCGCAGCCGCAGGATGGCGATATCTATGGCGCGGTCGTTGCGTTCGCCTTCGTCGTCGTCGCGCGCCAGCGCCAGCAGGCGGTCGCGAGAAAGCGGCTTGCCCGGGTTGCCGACCAGCGCCTCAAGAAGATTGACCTCGCCACCGGTCAGCTTGATGATTTCCTCGCCCTTGAGCAACTGGCGCGTGGCGGGGTCGAAGACAAACGGTCCGAAGGCTACGGGCTTGTCTTTATTGAGTGCAGAGGCGCCTTTTTTGCGGCGCAGCACCGCTTCGATCCTGGCCAGCAGCTCGCGCGGATCGAACGGCTTGCCCAGGTAGTCGTCCGCGCCTGCTTCCAGGCCGATGACGCGGTCTACGGTTTCATCGCGCGCGGTCAGTAAAATAACGGGTATGTCCTCGCCCTGCTGGCGCAGTTTCCGGCAGGCCTCGGCGCCATCGCCGTCCGGCATCATGCGATCGAGCACAATGAGATCGGGTGAGTATCGCTGTATGCGTTCCGGCAGGTCGCCTGCATCCGGTGCCAGCAATGTGTCATAGTTGTGGCGGTTCAGGTAATCTGCCAGGAGCTGCCGCAAGGCGGGGTCGTCATCGACGACCAGCACTTTCAAAAGGGAGTTTTCCATATGTTGCCAGTGTGCCCCGGGACGACTGTGCTGCGCAAGCCGGTGGAAATGGATTGAAATAGATACACAGCTTGCGTTATGGTTTGCGACTCTTCTTTTATGGACCTCCTATGATCCGCAACAGCGTGCAGTCTATGCGCCAGCAGCTGGCTGGCTATTCATGGCTGTCAGATTTGCCGGCCATGCTGTGCTGGGCTGCGCTGGTGGGCGTGCTGGGAGCCTTGTCCACCATCGCCTTCCACGAGGGCATGCATTTGCTGCAAACACTGGCCACGGGAAAGAGCGGATCCATCGTCGGGATCACCAAAAGCCTGCCCTGGTACGGGCGTCTGCTGTTTCCCGCAGCGGGCGGCATCATTGCGGGGATATTGCTGTGGGGGGCGGCACGCGTGGGCTCGCGCGCCAACTCAGACTACATGGAAGCTGTCGCCATCGGCGACGGACGGCTCTCCATCCGGCAGGGCCTGCTGCGTTCGCTCTCGTCGCTGTTCACGGTCGTGTCCGGCGGGTCTATCGGGCGCGAGGGCGCCATGGTGCACCTGGCCTCGCTGAGCGCATCCACCATAGGCCGCTTTACCTATTTCAGCACCTCCCGACTGCGCCTGCTGGTGGCATGCGGCGCGGCGGCAGGGGTCGCCGCCGCTTATGGCGCGCCCATCGCGGGCGCTCTGTTCGTGGCCGAGATCGTGCTCGGCACCATGACCATGCAGTCGTTCGGACCGCTCATGGTGGCGGCGGCGACCGCCAACATCGTCATGCGCACGACAGGGCATTACCAGACCACATACGCCATGCAGGACATGCCGCAGATTCCCGGCGTCGAGGTCCTGCCTTTCATCTTTCTTGGCGTGCTTGCCGGCCTGGGCGCGCCGCTGTTCCTCAAGTTTCTGGATCTGATCAAGCGGCAGTTCCGCCGCACCGGGCTGCCCTTGCCGCTGCGTCTGGGCCTGGGCGGGCTGCTGGTGGGCGGGGTGCTGATCTTCATGCCTCAGGCGGCCGGCAACGGCTACAGCGTCGTGCATTCCCTGCTGCATTCGTCCTGGACCTGGCACGCGGTGATGATTGTGCTGGCCTGCAAGATACTGGCCACCGCGCTGACCGTGGGCTCGGGCGCCGTGGGCGGGGTGTTCACGCCGGCGCTGTTCGTGGGCGGAGCCATGGGCACGCTCTTTGGCATGGGCATGGTAGCAATCTGGCCGGCGATGCACGTGCCGGTGTATATGTACACGCTGGTCGGCATGGGCAGTTTTCTGGGGGCCGCCACAAGCGCGCCGTTGATGGCCATTCTGATGATTTTCGAGATGACGCTCAGCTACCAGATTGTGCTGCCGCTCATGCTGTCCTGTGTCATCGCCTATTTTGTATCAAGAGCCGTCGCCGAGGTGGCGATGTATGATGTCACGGTGGCGCGCGAGCGCGACCAGGTGCTGCGCCAGCGTCTGCGCAATACCGTGATCAGCGATCTGGTCCGGCCTGCCGATACCGTGGTGCAGGTCACCGCGCCGCTCAGCGAGGCGGTGCAGCTTTTCCTCGAATATCCCGTCCGGTATATTTATGTGGTCGATGAGGGCAATGTTTTCCAAGGCGTGATTGCGCAGCAGGACCTCACCAGCTTATTGCTGACTCAGGGAGACCTGGAACAGAAAAACGCCGGAGAAGTGATCCGGCGCGATTTTGTCAAAACACTGCATGCCGACATGTCGCTGGACCAAGCCCAGGACTATTTCGTTCAGTTTCGCGGCGAACGCCTGCCGGTCGTCAGCCGTGATGAACATCCTGTGTTATTGGGCGTTGTGTACAAGTCAGCAGTGCTCGAGAAGTACAGTGCGCTCAAACGCTCCCTGGACGCCAGCGCCGAAGCCATGCTGGATTTTGTTGTGGGCCGCCGGAGGCGGTAAGGGTTGTGCTGTGTACCGTTTGTTTACGACAACAGTGGTCTGGAGCCTGATGGCAGGCCTGTCCTCGGTCAGCGCGCAGGCGCTGACCGGTGCTCGTCCGAGGATGGAAACGGCAGGCTATGCCGCCGAGCCTGGCTGGCACGGATGGGGTCCTGCGCAGGCCTATGCAGTGCCGCAGCGCGGGGCTATCCGCGTCACTCAGTTACCGGCTCCGCCTGTGGCGGTGGAGGCCGTCTCCGACGATCCCATTGATGATGCGTTGGCGCGCGACCCATCCCCCTACGGTGCCAGCTTGCCCGGGCTGCCATTGCCCGGATCGGCCGCGACGGATGAAGACAATACCGGATATCCCGGCGAAATACTCCCTCCGCTCGTTCCGGAACGCTACACCTGGGATTACCTGGATACGCCCTCCTGGTCTTCCGCAGGGGTCTCCAGCTCATCGCCTGGCTTGCGCGGCGCGCCGAATCTGCGCCAGGTGGGACTGGGCCATACCGGCACCAGCCTGCCCTGGAGCGTGGGCGCCAGCAGTTGGGCATTTACCGGCGACCTGGGCGCCGACATCTCCGTGGGCAGCCAGGAGGTCGGCAAGCCCGAGTGGGCGCGCGGCGCCAAGCTGGGCGGCGTCAATATTGCTGACGCCCAGCCGCATGCAAGCAATGCCGAGCCAACCTGGAATTATTCCGTGACGCTGGGCGCCCTCGACGGCGCACCGTCTGGCGATAGCGGCGATCTTGCCTACGGGGCGGGCGCGGGCTATGCGTCGCTCAGCTACGGCCTGAGCCAGGCGCTTACATTGGAATCCCAGGTAGAAGTCGCGCCTTCCCTGGTGTCCACCGGCCTGGGCGGCGAGCTGCGTACCAGTTGGGGCGCGTGGAGCGCCGGTGTGGCGCGCGCCAGCGGCAGTCTGTACAAGGGATGGCGTTACCAGACCGCCTATACGGTGGATGTGCTGGACAATCTGCAGCTCACCTGGCTTAACGAAGCCATGACGGCAGGGTTCAGCGACCTGAGCTCCTACGAAAACGGCCCGTCGTCCGGTGGCGCCAACCGGCAAAAATGGTCAGCCACCATCCCCGCGGGGCGCTGGGGCGACATCAGCGGCAGCTACGAAAGCCTCAGCCCCGCGACGGGCGATTCGCAGCGCAGCTTCGGCCTTACACAGCAGTTCTGGTACAGCCCCAATCTGCAGATTGGTCTGAGTGCCAAGCGCGAGATCGTGAGCGGGGACTATGATGTAGGCATTCGTTTCTCCGTACCTGTATTCTGATCCCCGCATGACCTTATCTTCTCTGGAAACCCTGCAGCGCGTTTTTGGCTACGAATCCTTTCGTGGCGATCAACAAGCCATCATCGAACATGTTGTCACTGGCGGCGATGCGCTGGTGCTCATGCCCACAGGGGGAGGCAAGTCGCTCTGTTACCAGATTCCGGCGCTGGTGCGGCCTGGCACAGGCATCGTCATCTCTCCGCTGATTGCGCTGATGCAGGATCAGGTCGATGCGCTGCAGGAACTGGGCGTGCGTGCGGCTTACCTCAATTCCTCGCAGGACTGGCGCGAGGCGCGCGGAGTCGAGCAGGCCTTTCTGGCCGGCGACCTGGACCTGCTGTATGTCGCCCCGGAGCGGTTGCTGACCGATCGCTGCCTGGAACTGCTGTCGCAGGGCCATATTTCCTTGTTCGCCATCGATGAAGCGCATTGCGTATCGCAGTGGGGCCATGATTTTCGCCCCGAGTACCTGGGCCTGTCGCTGCTTCACGAACGCTGGCCCGAGGTGCCGCGGCTCGCCTTGACGGCCACCGCCACCTCGGTTACTCGGCGCGAAATCGCGGAGCGGCTCAAGCTGGATGACGCGCCGCATTTCGTGGCCAGTTTCGATCGGCCCAATATCCGCTATCGCATCATCGAGAAAAACGAGGTGCGCAAACAATTGCTGGCCTTTATCCAGGCCGAACATGCAGGTGACTGCGGCATCGTCTATTGCCTGTCGCGCGCGCGTGTCGAGGAGACCGCCAATTACCTGTGCGAGCATGGTATTGCGGCCTTGCCCTATCATGCAGGGCTGAATGCCTCAGTCAGGTCGAACAACCAGGCGCGTTTCCTGCGTGAAGAAGGCATGGTCATGGTGGCGACCATTGCCTTCGGCATGGGCGTGAACAAGCCCGATGTCCGTTTCGTGGCACACATCGACCTGCCCAAGTCCGTCGAAGGCTATTACCAGGAAACCGGGCGTGCGGGCCGCGATGGCTTGCCCGCCACAGCCTGGCTGGCCTATGGACTGCAGGATGTGGTGCAGCAGCGCCGCATGATCGACCAGTCCGAAGGCGACGACGTATTCCGCCGGCGTCTGGGGGCGCAGTTGGATGCCATGCTGGGCCTGTGCGAAACCGTTTCGTGTCGGCGCCAGCGGTTGCTGGCCTATTTCGATCAGGCCATTGAGCCTTGCGGAAACTGCGATACCTGTCTGGAGCCGCCACAGGCCTGGGACGGCACTGTTGCCGCGCAAAAGATACTGTCGGCGGTGTACCGTCTCTGGCGCGAGCGCGGGCAGCGTTTTGGCGCCGGCCATCTTATCGATATTCTGCGCGGCAAACTTACTGATCGCATCAAGGAATACGGCCACGATACCCTGTCCGTCTTCGGCATAGGGGCGGATCTGTCTGAAACCGCCTGGCGCAGCGTGCTGCGCCAGCTGCTGGCGCAAAGCCTGCTGGCCGTGGACCACGACGGCTATGGCACACTGGCCCTGACCGAAAGCAGCCGCTCAGTGCTCAAGGGCCAGCGTCAGTTGATGTTCCGGCGCGAGGCCGAAAAAAAATCACGCAGCAGGTCGGCTTCATCGCGCGCCAAAGAGGCGGCCATCGCCTTGCCGCAAGCCGCGCAGGCCCGTTTTGAAGCCTTGCGGGCCTGGCGCGCCGATGCGGCGCGCAGCCATGGCGTGCCGGCCTATGTCATTTTTCATGATGCCACGCTGCGCGAGATTGCCTTGAACTGCCCGCAATCCCTCGATGACCTGGGCAGCATCAGCGGTGTCGGTGTGCGCAAGCGCGAAGCCTACGGAGAGGCCCTGCTGCAGTGTGTGCAGGGGTGATTCCTGGAAAGCAGGGCCGGGTCAGGTAAAGAGGTCTGGCGTGGCGCCGCCCGCCGCCGTGGGCGGGGTCAGGCCCAAGTGGCGCCACGTAGTCTGCGTGGCCATGCGCCCGCGCGGCGTGCGTTGCAGGTAACCGTGCTGTATCAGGTAGGGCTCGATTACGTCTTCTATCGTATCGCGCTCTTCGCCGATGGCTGCCGCCAGGCTGTCCACGCCCACCGGGCCGCCGTCGAATTTATGAATGATGGCTTCCAGCAGCTTGCGATCCATGAGGTCCAGCCCTTGGGGGTCGACCTCCAGCATGGACAGGGCCGCGCTGGCGATTTCGATGTCTATGCGGCCGTCGGCCTTGACCTCGGCATAGTCGCGCACGCGGCGCAGCAGCCGGTTGGCGATGCGCGGCGTGCCCCGCGCGCGCCGGGCGATTTCCGCGGCGCCCTGCGGCGTGGTGTCGGCGTTGAGCAGATTTGCGCTGCGGCCAACAATGTGGGTCAGGTCGTCCGCGTTATAGAACTCCAGCCGCGACACAATGCCAAAGCGGTCACGCAGCGGATTGGTCAGCATGCCGGCGCGGGTGGTGGCGCCCACCAGGGTAAAGGGCTGCAGGTCGATCTTGACGCTGCGCGCCGCGGGGCCTTCGCCGATGAGGATATCGATCTGGAAGTCTTCGAGCGCAGGGTAGAGGATTTCTTCCACGACGGGCGAGAGCCGGTGGATTTCGTCGATAAACAGCACGTCATTGCGCTCGAGATTGGTCAGCAGCGCGGCGAGATCGCCCGGGCGCTCGAGCACAGGCCCGGAGGTCTGGCGCAGATGGACGCCCATTTCGTGCGCAACGATATGCGCCAGCGTGGTCTTGCCCAGCCCAGGGGGGCCGAACAGCAGCACATGGTCCAGCGCTTCGTTGCGCTTGCGGGCCGCCGTGATGAAGATCTCGAGCTGGTCGCGTACCCGCTGCTGGCCGATGTATTCGCTGAGCTGGCGCGGACGCAGGGCCCGCTCGATGGAGTCTTCGTTGGGCGAGGCGCTTTGCGGCGCAACGATGCGTTCCGGCGCGGGACTGCTGGAGAGCGTATCGGAGTGTATGGCCATGGGTAGAATGCCGAGTAATCGTGCTGAGTATATTTACAGTGCTAGATGGTACTCTAACATGCGCGCCGCTGCAGCTTTTGCGGCGCCCGGCATGCCGCCGGAAGTTGCCGCATAATCATACTGTCGAACAACGGCGTTTTCCCCTTCACCTTTGCGCGAGTGCTGCATGAATCCTGTTCTTCCTGTCTACGATGATGTTGTCCGGGCCAGCCACACACTGAAAGGCATAGCCCACCGCACTCCGGTGCTGACCTCGCGCATGCTGAACGATCGCCTGGGCGCCCAGGTCTTTTTCAAGTGCGAAAACCAGCAGCGCATGGGCGCCTTCAAGTTTCGCGGGGGCTACAACGCCCTGGCCAATCTGTCGGACCAGCAGCGCAAGGCTGGCGTGGTGGCTTTTTCATCAGGCAATCATGCGCAGGCGGTGGCGCTTGCGGCAAAACTGCTGGGTATCGCCGCAACCATCGTGATGCCCTCGGATGCGCCGAGGGCCAAGAAAGCCGCTACGTTGGCCTATGGCGCCCGGGTGGTTGATTACGACCGCGCCACGCAGGACCGCGAGGGCATCGCCCGGGGGCTGGTCGAACAAGAAGGGCTGACCCTGATACCGCCTTTTGATTATGCCGATGTCATCGCGGGGCAGGGCACCGCTGTCAAGGAGCTGCTTGAGGACACCGGAGGACTGGATGCCTTGTTCGTGCCCCTTGGCGGGGGCGGTCTGCTGGCCGGTTCACTGCTTTCCGCTCAGGCCATCTGCCCGGGCTGTGCGGTCTATGGAGTTGAGCCCGAAGCGGGTTCGGATGGGCAGCAGTCTCTGCGCAAAGGTTCAGTGGTGCGCATTGCCCAACCTAGTTCGATCGCCGATGGCGCGCTGACGCAAGCCCTGGGCAGCCTCACGTTTCCTATCATCCGTCAGCATGTGCGCGATCTGCTTACGGTTACCGATGCCCAATTGGTTCAGGCCATGCAGTTTTTTGCCGAGCGTATGAAAATCGTCGTCGAGCCCACGGGCTGCCTGGGCGCGGCCGCAGTCTTTAACGCAGCGGTGCCGCTCAAGGGCCAACGCGTGGGCGTAGTGTTGAGCGGCGGCAATGTGGATCTTGCCGACTATGGCCGCCTGCTGGGGCAGGCCTCAGGCTCTTGACAGCGATTTCAGCGCGGCGCGTATGCCCTCGGCCACATCCACGCCCTCGGGTACTTTCTTGAGCGCGGCCTGGCTTTCGGTATTGGAATAGCCCAGCGCCAGCAGGGCATTGACAATGTCTTCCCGGCCACCGCCCGAGCTGGTTCCCGGGGCGGACGGCAGATCCGCGCCCAGCTTGCCGCGCAGCTCCAGCAGCAGCCGTTCGGCGGTTTTCTTGCCGATGCCGGGTACGCGCGTCAGCCGCCCGGTTTCCTGCTGGGTGATGGCGCTGCCCAGTTCATCGACTGTCATGCCCGACAGCACCGCCAGCGCGGTGCGCGCGCCGATGCCGGTCACCTTGATCAGGGCCCGGAAGGCGCTGCGCTCCTTGGCTGACAGGAAACCATACAGGGTATGCGCATCTTCGCGTACTGCAAGATGCGTATACAGGCTGACGCAGCCGCCGGTTTCCGGCAGGTCGTACAAGGTGCTCATGGGGACATCGATTTCATAGCCGATGCCGCCCACATCAATGCACACGACGGGAGGCGTCTTTTCAATCAAAGTTCCGGTAATGCGTCCTATCATGGTGACTCTGTTCCTGATCGGTTCCTGATCTGTTCATTGGGTTCTGGAGCTGGCGGCCTGCTTGCGGCCCCGGCCTGCAGACGTTCATCCAACCAGCCGCCCGCCCCGCACACGCCCCCGATAGCCGGCGCCAAGCTGGCCGGTTTCCTTGAGACGCTCGGACAAGGGATTGAAATGGGCGTGGCAGATGGCGCAGGCCAGCGCATCGGCCGAGTCCGATGCGGGCAGGCCGTTGAGCGACAGCAGGTGCTGCACCATCTTCTGGACTTGTTCCTTGGCCGCGTGGCCGTTGCCGACCACAGATTTCTTGATCTGCAGCGCCGTGTACTCGTGTACCTCCAGCAGACTGTCGGCCAGCGCGCACAGGGCGGCGCCGCGGGCCTGCCCTAGCAGGAGCGTGGAGGTCGGATTGGCGTTCACGAATACCTTTTCCATCGCTGAAACGGTAGGCCGCGCGTCTTGCACCACTTCGCGGACATTGTCGAGAATGATTTTGAGACGCGAGGCCAGCGGCTGGTCGGCGGGTACCACAATGGTACCGCTGCTGACATAGCTCAGGCGGGCGCCCTGGACGTCGATCACGCCGAAGCCGGTGCGGCGCAAGCCCGGATCGATGCCCAGGATACGCATCAGTGCCGGAAGTGGCGCATGCCGGTGAAGACCATGGCGATGCCATGTTCGTCAGCGGCGGCGATGACTTCGTCGTCGCGTATGCTGCCGCCAGGCTGGATCACGCATTTCGCGCCGGCGGCAACGACGACATCCAGGCCGTCGCGGAAAGGGAAGAAGGCGTCGGATGCAACCGCCGAGCCCGCCAGCGTCAGTCCGGCGTTTTCTGCCTTGATCGACGCGATGCGGGCGGAGTCGATGCGGCTCATCTGGCCGGCGCCCACGCCCAACGTCATGCCGTTGCCGACGAAGACAATGGCATTGGACTTGACGTACTTGGCGACCTTCCAGGCGAAGCGCAGATCCTGTACCTGCTGTTCCGTGGGGGCGAGCTTGGTCACAATCTTGAACTGCGTGTCGGCTACCTGCAGGCCGTCCGGATCCTGGACCAGCCAGCCGCCGCCCACGCGCTTGATGTCGAACAGATTCTGGGCATCGCCCTGTGGAATCTCGAGCACGCGCACGTTTTTCTTGGCGGCAAAGACGGCCAGCGCCTCGGGCGAATAGCCTGGCGCCAGCAGCACTTCGACAAACTGCTTGCTGACGGCCTGCGCGGCAGCTTCGTCCACTGGACGGTTAAAGGCGATGATGCCGCCGAACGCGGAGGTGGAGTCGGTCTTGAAGGCTCGCTCATAGGCATGCAGGGCGCTGTCGGCGACGGCAACGCCGCAGGGGTTGGCATGTTTGACAATGACGCAGGCGGTTTCCTGAAAGCTGCGCACGCACTCCCAGGCGGCATCCGCGTCCGCAATATTGTTATAGGAGAGCTCCTTACCCTGCAGCTGGCGATAGCTGCCCAGCAGTCCGGCGCCGACAGGCTGGTCCACATAAAACGCCGCGCCCTGATGAGGGTTTTCGCCGTAGCGCAATACCTGCTGCTGGGCGACCTGCAGGGTCAGCACGCGTGGCCAGGTCTCGCGCGCCGGTGCGGTATCCTGCGCCGGTTCGGCCGAGGTCAGGCTGGTGAGATAGGCGGCAATCGCGCCGTCGTAGGAAGCCGTGTGGGCGTAGGTCTTGGCCGCCAGTTCGAGGCGCAGCGCATAGGATGGCTGACCCGCCGGGCCGTCCATGTCGGCCAGCACGCGGGCATAGTCGGCAGGATCGATCACGACAGCCACGCCGCCTTGCTCAGTGCCGTGATTCTTGGCCGCGGCGCGCAGCATGGCCGGACCCCCGATATCAATGTTTTCGACCGCGTCGGCAAAGCTGCAGTCGGCCTTGGCGATGGTTTCGCGGAAAGGGTACAGGTTCACCACCAGCAGATCGATGGGCGCTATATCTTGCTCGGACAGCGTCTGCATGTGTTCGGCGCTGTCGCGGCGGGCGAGCAGGCCGCCGTGGATTTTTGGATGCAGGGTCTTGACGCGGCCGTCGAGGATTTCCGGCGAGCCCGTGTGCGTTGCCACTTCGGTGACTTCAAGGCCTGACTGGGCCAGCAGCTTGGCGGTGCCCCCGGTGGAAAGCAGGCGTACGCCGCGTTGGGCCAAGGCCTGTGCGAACTCAAGGATACCGGTTTTGTCAGAAACCGAAAGCAGGGCAGTCTGGATTGTCATGGATAGGGTTGGGAAGTGTAGAAAAGGATCAGGGCTGCAGATTGTGGGTCTGCAATTTCTTTCGCAAAGTGCTGCGCGTGATGCCCAGCATTTCGGCGGCCTTGGACTGGTTGCCGCCCGATTGCTCGAGCGCGATCTGCAGCACGGGGCGCTCGACGCAGTTCACGACCATGGCCAGCATGTCGCGCGGTTCGGATTCGCCCAGATCGGCCAGATAGCGTTCGAGCTGGTCACGTACAGATTGTTCCAGGATATTGGGTTGGGTCATGATTCTTGGATGGTGGCGTATTCGTATTGCGTTTCGTTTTTTTTGCGTGCTTCGTATGGCACTGTCCCGACCGTTGTTATCGGCGATTCGGGCGCATGCTGGTCGAACCATCGCGCAATGGCGCTGGCTTGCTCCTGCGTGCTGTCTATCGTGTTGATGCCGGGCAGCAATGCCTGCCCGCCAGGTATATCGGCCAGATACCAGCTTATGTGCTTGCGCGCGGACCGCACCCCAGTGTATTCCCCATAGAACCGGTAGTGGTCTTCGAGATGTTCCAGCAGGCAGTCGCGCAGCTCTCCATAGGTGGGCGGCGGCAAATGGGTGCCGGTGGACAGATAATGACTGATCTCGCGGAAAATCCAGGGACGCCCCTGAGCAGCTCGCCCGATCATGATGGCATCGGCGCCAGTGTAGTCTAGTACAAATTTGGCCTTTTCGGGACTATCGATATCGCCGTTGGCGACAACGGGGATTTCCAGCGCCTGCTTGACCTCGCGCAGGGTGTCGTACTCCGCCTGGCCCTGGTAAAGGTCGCAACGTGTGCGGCCGTGAAGAATGAGCGCGGCAATGCCGAGGTCCTGCGCCAGCAGTCCGATGCGTACCGCATTGCGGGACTGCCTGTCCCAGCCTGTGCGGGTCTTGAGCGTAACCGGGACGTCGAACGGCTTGCAGGCCTGCACAACGCTGCGCAGGATATCTGCCACGCGCTGCTCGTCGCGCAGCAGGGCTGAGCCGGAGGCGACGTTGCAAACCTTTTTGACAGGGCAGCCCATGTTGATGTCAATAATGCGCGCGCCCTTGCTGATATTGAAGACGGCTGCCTCGGCCATCATGTCTGGATCCGAGCCGGCGATCTGCACAGCGATGGGATCGATTTCGCCTTCGTGGTCGAGCCGGCGCGATGTCTTGACGCTGTTCCACAGGCGAGGATTGCTTGCGGCCATTTCGGACACGGCATATCCCGCCCCCAGCGCCTTGCAAAGTTTGCGGTAGGGGCGATCGGTGACACCCGCCATGGGTGCCACGAAGACGGGGTTGGAAAATGACCAGGAGCCGATGCGCATGAGGGGATTTTAACCCTCTTGTCATCGACGGCTGGTAACGTTGCGCAAACGCCCTGGGGTCCGCCGCGAGCAGAAGGTGCGGCCGGGTCAGGTACGCAGGCCCTGCAGCAGATGTCGGGCCAGCGGCAAGCGCAGCATGGGCAGCAGGTCCAGGCCCAGCAGGGCGAGGCCGCCCGCGTGCTCGACCAGCGGATTGCCGGTGGAGAAAATGCGCGGCAAAAAATCTGTCACGCCGGCAGTCAGCCAGCGATCCGGACGGCGCCTGCGGGAAAAATCCGCCAGCAGGGCGGCCGGGTCGTCTTCGGGTCGCGCCAGCCAGGGGGCCAACGTCAGCGCCAGTTGTGCCGCGTCGCGCAAGCCCAGGTTCAGACCCTGGCCCGCAACAGGGTGCAGCGTCTGGGCTGCATTGCCGATGGCAACGCAGCGCGGACCCAGCATGGATGGGCCCGCGTGCAGGCTGAGCGGAAAAACATGGCGCTCTCCCAGGCAGACCAGGGCGCCCAGCCGGTCCCCAAACGCCGCATGCAACTGCTCTTCGAACTGAGCGGCGGGCAATGTTTGCAGGCGCCGAGCGTCCTGTGGGGGATTGCACCAGACGATGCCGTAGATATCGCTGCCGCCCGGGTGGGGCAGAAAGGCCAGCGGGCCACGGCGGGTAAAGCGTTCGAAGGCCCATCCCGGGCGGGGTCGGGAAACGCGCACAGTGGCCAGCAGCGCCTCCTGGCCATAGTGCCGTGTGATGCCTTTGGGACGCATGCCGTCGGACCGGACCAGCAGCCTGCTGCGCAGCGCTTCGCCATTGACGACAAGGTCCGTCATGTCTCCCGGAGTATCCTTGCTGACGTCTCCTGCGTCTGGAGCGCGCGCCGCCTGAGAGGCTTCGGCCACGGTGACGCCGCTGCGCCGCAGCGCAGCGTGCAGGCTGGCCAGTACGGCGTCATAGGCGGCGACGCTGCCCAGCCGGGGTACGCCAAGTTCTGCGTGCTGGATCAGTGAGCGGCCCAGGCGACCGGCCTGCGATACATGTACCGTGCGGATGTCGGCCGAGCTCGCCGGCCAGGCTTCGAGCTGCTCCAGCAGCATACGGCTACCGTGGTTCAGGGCCAGCGTGCGCGGGTCGGCTGTCGCGCCGGGCGGGGTGGGCGAGGCGGTGGGCGCGACCTTGCCCAGCACGATAATGCGTTCTGGATGCGGGGCCCGCGAGGCCAGAAGAAGGGCCAGGGCGCTGCCCGCCGGGCCGGCGCCGCTGATGGCAATGTCGTACATGGGCATCATGGTGTTATGTTTGTCTGCGCTTGGCTACTACAATATCGTCGATTGTAAGCTTGCCCGGGACAAAGGCCCGCGGGCACGATGCTACGCTTTCCGAGGTATTACATGGAACAATTTACCAGCCCGTCATCCGGACAGGCCCAAGGGCAGAGCCTGAGCGCTGGCGCGCAGGCACATCGCAGCAAGGCCGCCGCCGCCTGGCTGGCGTCCTTGTTCGGCCTGTTCGGCGCCCACTGGTGGTATCTGGGGCGACGCGGCGCCTGGGCCGTTACGTTGTTCGGTGTACTGATGCTGGCGCTTGCACAGCTGTACCCTGTCTGGTGGGACAGCGTACCGTTCCTGGTCCTGATCATCCCCATTACCGCCGGTTTCATCGAATCGCTGGTGCTTGCGCTCAAGCCCGACCCCTGGTTCGACGCCCGCTATAACCGAGGCTCGGGGCAACAGACGCGCACCGGCTGGAATGCGGTGCTCGCTGCCATTTTCGCCACTTTTGTCGGCGCCATGGTGCTGATGTTCGGCATCGCCCTGATCGTCATGCATGTCTATACCGCCCTTGGCTGGCTGGACGGCTATGTCATCTAGCCGGCTGTGTTGCGATCCGTCCGCAAAACCGCAGGCAGCGCGGCTGGGCGCAGTTTCAGGCTTGTCCGCAGTGCTGGCTGCGGGTTATACTCGAAGAGTTTTCATATTCAAGGAGCTGTGTGGTGAATTCCGACCCCGGCGATAGTAGTAGTCGATCTTGCATCGGCTTTGAAATCTCCAGGCGCGCGTCCGCTTAACGGCAGCTCACCCAGCTCCTGCAGCCGCGCCCCTGGTCAACACAGTGGGCGTGGTTGTTTCCAGAATACCGTCCGTATTCAAACACCCGCCATATCCATAGTCCGAGCCCGTCATGGCGCATGACAGGTTCGCGCGCTGCCCACGAGCAGCGCATCAGCACAATGGAGGGTTATATGCGTTTCTTCGATCTCTTCCTGCGTCGCGCCGGCGTCCGTCCGGCGCCGGTTCGTGTTCCCAATGCGGTTTCCCGGCTCACCGTCGTGTGCCCACGCCATCTGCTGCCCGACCTGCGCAAGCAGATCTATCTCGATTTCGAAGCAGCCGGCCTGCGCGTTTCCGGCCTGAGCATCGATAATGCGCAGCAGCACGATATGGCCCGGGCGTGTGTAACCGTCGCCTGCCCCCCCGAAATGCGCTCCGTGCTCATGACCCAGGCCCGCCAGTTGTGCGGCCTGCCTGGGGTGCATCAGGTCCATTGGGGGCACCGGCGCCAGCATGCATTAAACTAGAGGGCATCGCCGCTCTACCGGATTGCATCCATGGATTTACTCGACTGGCTCCGGCCCTGGGAGCCCTCACCGACACTGCTGCTGTTGTTCTTCATCGGTATTTGTCTGTTCGTGCGGGGAACGAGGGTGCACAGGGTAGGCAAGGTGCGCCAGGGGTTTTTCTGGGCTGGCGTCGTCATCCTGTACTTGTCGCTGCATACGCATCTGGACTACTACGCAGAGCGCATGTTCTTCATCCACAGGGTGCAGCACCTGATCCTGCATCATCTGGGGCCGCTGCTGATCATGGGTGCCTATCCGGGCCAGGTGATGCGCGCGGGGTTGCCCATGTCCTGGCGCCTGCGCCTGAGGGATTTCCGCGCCACCCGGGCCGGGCGCATCACCGAGGGCGTGCTGACCAACCGCTTTTTCGTGCCCCTGTTGTTTGTGGTGCTGGTGCTGGGCTTCCTGATTCCCACCGTGCAGTTCTATTCCATGCTCGACTGGCGCCTGTACCGGTTCATGAACTGGTCGGTGGTCATCAGCGGCTTTCTGTACTGGAATCTCATCCTTGATCGACGCCCCAGCCCCCCCGCCGCGCTGTCGCCGGGCGGCCGCGTCATTTCGCCCATCATCACCATGGTGCCGCAAATGGTCGTGGGCGCGGTCATCACGTTTACCGAGCACGATCTCTATCCTATCTTCGATCTCTGCGGGCGCGCCATTCCCGGCATGACGGCGGTTACCGACCAGGCCATCGGCGGCCTGACCATGTGGGTGCTGGCAGGCTTTGTCGAAGTCTTTGGCCTGTTGTTTGCGCTGGCCACGCTCATGCGCCTGTCGGGCAAAAACCGCTTGCCCAACAAACAGGATCGTCGCCGGAAAACGGCGCCTACTGTCGCGCCGGCCGCTTGAGCCGCGTGCAACCGGAACAGGCTGGGTTCATGACCGGACGCTTCGTTTTGTGCAGACATCCCGTTTCCAGACTGTTGTGCGCGACGCTGGCAGGTCTGATGATCGTTGGTGCGCCATTGCGTGCAGCAGCACAGCCCATGGGTATCCCCAGCATGGGCGCGGCCTCGTCCGCCGAACTCTCGCCTGAACTGGAGCGCACCCTTGGCGACGCCATCATGGAGCAGGGCCGCCGCGATCCGACGTACATCGCCGATCCCGACGTCAATCAGTACCTGACAGACATGGGGCGTAAGCTTGCGTCCTATGCCTCCAGCAGCAACGTCCAGCACATCAGTGTGTTTGCCGTGCGCGATCCGCAGGTGAACGCGTTTGCGTTGCCCGGGGGGTATATCGGCGTCCATAGCGGGCTGGTGGTGACATCGGGTAATGAGTCAGAGTTGGCCTCCGTGCTGGCACACGAAATCGCGCACGTGGCCCAACGTCATATTGCACGCGGCATGACGCAGCAATCGCGCAGCGGCCACGTCATGCTGGCCGCCCTGGCTGGCGCGCTGCTCGCAGCGCTGTCGGGCAGCGGCGACCTCGCTATGGGGGTGGCGGCATTTGGCCAGGCGGCGGCGGTTGACCAGCAGTTGGGTTTTTCAAGACAGGCCGAGCAGGAGGCTGATCGCGTCGGTCTCGAAATGCTGCGCAAGGCCGGCTATGATCCCCGCGGCATGGCTGACATGTTTCAGCGGCTGGGCAATGCGTCGCGTCTGAACGAAGGGCGGGGCGGCGGTGCCTACAGCAGCACCCATCCGCTTTCAATACAGCGAATGTCGGACATTCAGGCGCGCATTGCCGAATTGCCGGCCGTGCATCATCGCGATTCCGATAGCTACCTGTACGTGCGCGCCAAACTGCGTATTATTCAGGCCCGCGACGGGGCAGCGCTGCGTAACGCTAGCGATACGCTCGTACTGGAAACCCAGCGTGCAGACGGTGCGGCACGTTCTGCAGCCTGGTATGGGCTTGCCTATGCGGCCTGGACTAAAGGAGATCGCCCTGCCGCACAGGCAGCGCTCGCCAGGGCGAGAGAGGGCGGCCATGACTCGCCCGAGATCGCCAGCCTCGACATCGATCTGGCGCTCGCGGACGGCAAAGCAGCGCAGGCGCGTTCGCTGGCGGATGCTGCCTGGGGAAAATGGCCAGCCAGCCAGGGTGTGGCCTTATCTCGGGTTGCGGTCATGCAGAAAACCGGGCAAGACAGGCAGGCGGTGGACTTTCTGGCGCAGCTCGCCAGGAAATGGCCCGACATGGCCGTGGTATATCAATTGAAGGCCCAGGGGCTGGAGCGTCTGGGTCAGCCGGTCGATGCCCGCCGCAGCATGGCAAGCTACTACGAAATGGTCGGCGCCTTGCCGACTGCGGTGGAGCAATTGCGGCAGGCACGCGCCATGAGCAAGGATTTTTACGTTCAGTCAGAGCTCGATGTCCAGATCCGCACGCTCAAGGAGCAACTGGAGGCCGACAGGCAATTGTTGGAACGGTTCAAGTCCTGAGTCCTGGGCGGGCCGGGCCAGGCGGATAAAGCCTGCGTATGCAGTTTGCAGGCTTAGGCCGGCGAATAGGGCTTAGCTGCGCAGCTCGAAGAACCGGGCCAGCCGGTTGGGCAGCCAGCCCAGGTTGCCGGGAAACCCGCCGGTCACAAAGCCGGCGTGACCGCCTTCGGCTGGCTGGTGCAAGAGCACGCTGGATGAGCAATCCTTGGAGCCGGGCAGCGAGGCCTCGGGTACAAAAGGATCGTTGCGTGCGTTGAGCACCAGCGTCGGTACCTCGATGTTCGGGAGCAGCGGCTTGCAGGCCGCCCGTGTCCAGTAGTCCAGTGCATTTTTGTAGCCATGCATGGGGGCGGTGTAGGCATCGTCGAACTCGCGCAGGGTGCGGGCCTGGGATAGCCTGAGTACGTCGATATTGCCGGGAAATCGCTTGGCCTTTTCCTGGATCTTGGCTTTCATGGTGCGCAGGAAATAGCGGGAGTACAGCGTTTTGCCCAGCCAGCTTTCGGACAGGTGCCTGCCGCACACGGCAAGGTCCAGAGGCACTGATATGGCAGCGACGGCGTCGACGAGCTCCCCGGCGGCAGAGCCCAGCTCGCCGAAATACTTGAGCATGGCATTGCCGCCCATGGAGATGCCCGCCGCATGCCAGCGGGCATGGGGTGCGCGCTGGCGCACTGTCTTGAGCATAAAGTCGAGGTCTGCCGAGTCGCCCGAATAGTAGGCGCGCGCCATGCGGTTGGGGAAGCCGGAGCAGCTGCGAAAGTGCGCAATCACGACGATCCATCCGCGGGCGCGAAAATACTGTGCGATGGACTGAGCGTAGTGGCTTCGGCTGCTGCCTTCCAGGCCATGAAACAGGACGAGCGCGGGGATATCCGCGGCCAGCGAGACACTCTGCCAGTCCTCGGGCTGCATCCAGCGCCGCGCGGCGGTATGCGCCAGGCGGGGATCGGGCGTGGTCATCTGCCCGTTGGCCAGCCTGTCGGAGAACAGTCCGGGCGCTGTCCAGTCGAAATCCAGGAAATCGCCGTCGGGCGAGTCGACACGTTCACGCACAAAGGCGATGTGATGGTAGTGTGCGACCAGGGCGCCGTGGAGCGTTTGCAAATGGCTTCCGGGCAGCCAGGCTGGGCAGGGGCAGGAACTGGTGTCTATCTGTGCTGTCACGACCGTCTTCAGTGCAAGGTGTCGGGCAGGTCTTGCAGATCGAACAGGCCTGCTTCCCGGGGTGCATGCGAGGCATGATGCAACACCATTTTCCAACCTGCCGGACCCTTCTGAAAGACATTGGTCGTATAGCAATGCGCCGTGCGCTCGCCTTGCGGCGTGTTGACCGTGATCTGTTCGAGCAGTACATGCACGGAGGTCATGACGCCTGTCATGATCGTGGGCCTGAGCGGCACGATGGAGACGGGGCCATTGGCGAATATCTGCTGCCAGGCGGTATGCATGGCATTGTGGCCTACCGTGCGCATGCCCCCGGGGTGAATACAGATGACTTCGTCTTCGTCGGCCCAGACGCTCATCATCATCCCCAGATCGGCAAGCCTGAGTGCCTCATAAAAGACTTGTTCAGCCTCTTGCGGTGTTGTGAACATAGAAGGGACCAATAAAGAGGGAAAAGTGTGCGCGCCGCGCACGAAGAAGCCTAGTGTCCGAGGACCTTTTCGCCTTCTTTCAGCTGGTAGGCTGCGCCGCAATAGGGACAGATCGCCTTGCCGGTGTGGACGACTTCGATGAACACGCGGGGGTGCATGCTCCAGAGGGGCGCCTTGGGGCCCGGGCAGTACAGGGGCAGATCCTTGGCTTCGACGTAAATGGTTTCGTCCTTGGGGATGGTCGTGGTGGAAGCGCTGCTCATGGTCAATCCTGAATGATGATGCGGTGTGTCGGCTGCGCAGGCAGCCGGATTGCTTGCTTTTATACCTTGCTGAGCCAATGATGATATTTGTCGTTGTTGCCGTTGACGATATCAAAAAAGGCTTTCTGGATTTTTTCGGTGATGGGGCCGCGACTACCCTTGCCAATGACGCGGCGATCGACTTCGCGTATGGGGGTGACCTCAGCCGCCGTGCCCGAGAAGAAGGCTTCGTCGGCGATGTAAAGGTCGTCACGGGTCAGGCGCTTGGTGCGCAGTGGAATGCCAAGATCGGCGGCGATGCGATGTATCGTATCGCGGGTAATGCCCGTGAGAGCGGAAGCGATTTCGGGTTCGCACAGCACGCCGTCGCGCACGATGAAGATGTTCTCGCCCGAGCCTTCGGCGACGAAGCCGTCGGTATCGAGCAGGATGGCCTCGTCATAGCCGTGATCGAGCGCCTCTGCATTGGCGATGATGGAGTTTGCGTAGGTGCTGGCCACCTTGGCGCGCGGCATCGTGACATTGACGTGCTGGCGCGCATAAGAGGAAATCTTGACGCGTATGCCTTGCTGCAGAGCCTCTTCGCCCAGATAGGCCCCCCAAGGCCAGGCCGCGATGGCGACATGCACGCGGGCGCCCTTGGGGGAGACGCCCATTTTTTCCGAGCCGTAGAACACCAGTGGACGGATATAGCAGGATTCGAGCTCGTTGCGGCGTACCACTTCGAGCTGCGCGGCATTGATGGCATCCTGGTCGTAGGGGATCTCCATCTGGTAAATATGAGCGGAGTTGAACAGGCGGCGGGTGTGGTCCTGGAGACGGAAGATGGCCGTGCCGATGGACGACTTGTATGCGCGCACACCCTCGAAGACAGACAGTCCGTAATGCAGCGAATGCGTCAGTACATGGGTTGTGGCGTCGCGCCATGGCACGAGCTTGCCGTCATACCAGATGAAACCATCGCGGTCGGACATGGACATGGGTGTCTCCAGAAATTGATGCTTGATTGTACCAAGGGCGAACAGCTTACAATAGCGGCTTTCGAAGACGGCCTGCCTGGTGGCGGCGTATCCGTCGATAACGGCTTTCCGCAAAGGTAGTCAGTCTTGCGCCAGATCCGAACTCCTTCCTGGTGGCCCAATGCCAGGAAACGCCAATGCTTTGCCAGCGGCTTTGTCGACCTGCGCACGGCGCTGGTGGCAACCAGCGTCTGGGGACTGGTGACCGGTGTGGCCATGGTCAAGTCCGGCCTGACCGAAAGCATGGCCACCCTCATGACCGTGCTGGTCTATGCAGGCTCCGCCCAATTGACGTCCCTGCCGCTCATCGCCTCGTCCGAGCCGCTCTGGTTGATTTTCATGGCGGCTACCGTCGTCAATATCCGCTTTCTGATTTTCGGGGCCGCCCTTCAGCCGTATTTCCGCCATCTGTCGTGGCCCAAACGCCTCGCGCTCGGCTATATCTCCAGTGACATTTCCTTCGTGGTGTTCATGGCGCGCTATGGCGAGAGCCCGGGCGGGGATCGCCAGGAGCAGCTCTGGTATTACCTGGGCATTGTGCTGCCATGCTGGCTGTCGTGGTACGGCTTTTCGTTGATGGGCGTATATCTGGGCGCATTTGTCCCGGCGTCCTGGTCGCTGGATTTTGCAGCCATCCTTGCCTTGCTGGCCATCATCATTCCGCTGGTGCGGACCCGGCCCATGCTCATGTGCCTGATCGTTGCCAGCGCGATAGCGTGGGCGGGCCAGTTGCTGCCGATGCGGCTGGGTCTGGCGGGCGCCGTGGCGGGCGGGGTGCTGGCCGGCGTGCTCGCCGACCGTTTCCAGCAGCGCCGCCGAAGCAGGAGGCGGGCATGAGCGGCGCAGTGTCACACGACAGTCTCTATATCCTCGGAGCCATTGCAGTGCTGGTGCTGTGCAGCTTCCTGACACGCACCAGTTACTTCCTGTTCGGCGACCGCATGCCGCTCTCCGACGGCGTGCGCAAGGCATTGCGCTATGCGCCGACGGCGGCGCTGGTCGCCATTGTCATCCCCGAGGTACTGCCCTGGCATGCGGGCATGCTCCCCGAGCTTGATGTCAAGCTGTTCGCCGCCGTGATTGCGGTGCTGCTGTTCCTGCGTACCCGGAGCAGTGTGCTGCTCATTGCAGGCGGGATGGTCGCATTCTGGATATTGAACGCCATCATCTGATGGCGCAGAAGGCACCGGTCCTCGATACGAGGAGGGCTTGCGCTGGCGGGTTGCCCAGCCCTGGCCGTCATTGCGCATGGTCTGCCTGATTTTGGGCGAAAATGTCTTGTTTTTACGACAATTAGGTGTTTTTTCGGGGTTTGCCGACTTGCGAACGGGTCCCGAATATGGCAGAGCGGCCGTCAGGGGAGTAAAATACGCGGGCTAAGACAGCCGCACGGGATGCTCCCGCGCAGTGCGCAAACCATTTTCAATGACAAACACCACTAATACTACCTCCGACCCCACCGTTGCAACGTTTGCCGACTTCGGCCTGCATCCCAGCATACTCAAGGCAGTCGCCGATACCGGGTACACCATTCCCACTCCTATCCAGGCGCAGGCCATTCCCAAGGTCATGGACGGCCGCGACGTCATGGGTGCAGCCCAGACCGGCACAGGCAAGACGGCAGCCTTCACGCTGCCCATCCTGCACAGGCTCATGCCCTTTGCCAGCCACAGCGCCTCGCCGGCCCGCCATCCTGTCCGTGCCCTGATCCTGACGCCTACCCGCGAGCTGGCCGACCAGGTTGCCGAGAGCGTCGCGTCGTACAGCAAGGACGCGCCGCTGCGCTCCACGGTGGTGTTCGGCGGCGTGGACATTGGCCCGCAGCGCGAAGCCCTGCGCCGGGGCTGCGAGGTTCTCATCGCCACGCCTGGCCGTCTGCTGGATCACGTCGAACAAAGAAACGTCAACCTCAGCCAGGTCGGAATTCTGGTGCTGGACGAAGCCGACCGCATGCTGGACATGGGCTTTCTGCCGGATCTGGACCGCATTGTCCGGCTGCTGCCCGCCAAGCGCCAGGGCCTGCTGTTTTCGGCCACCTTCAGCAATGAGATCCGCAAGCTGGGGCGCAGCTACCTGAGCAATCCCGTCGAGATCGAGGTCGCCGCGCGCAATGCGACAGCTGATACTGTCAGCCAGATCGCCTATCCGCTGCAGGGCAACCAAAAGCGTGCAGCGGTCGTGCATCTGGTCAGGTCGCGTGGCTTTAACCAGGTCATCGTTTTTTCAAACACCAAAATCGGTACCAGCCGCCTGGCGCGCGAGCTCGTGCGCGACGGCGTCAAGGCGGAATCCATCCACGGCGACAAAAGCCAGCTCGATCGCATGAAGGCGCTCGAGGCCTTCAAGGCCGGATCGCTCGAAGTCCTCGTTGCCACGGATGTGGCCGCGCGCGGCCTGGACGTGGCCGGCGTACCTTGCGTGATCAACTACGACCTGCCCTACAACGCCGAAGACTACGTTCACCGCATCGGCCGCACAGGCCGCGCCGGCAACAAGGGCGAGGCAATTGCCTTTTTCTCGCCCGAAGAAGAACGCTATCTGCTGGATATCGAAAAGCTGATCAAAACCAAGATACCGCGTGGTGAGCTTGCCTTGCCCGCGGCGGCGACCGCTCGCCGTCCGTCGTCTTCGGGTCGCAGCGAATCGCGTCGCAGTCATGGCGGTTACGCGCCCTACAGCCCATCCGCCAAGCCGGTAGACGACTTTTTCTACAAACCCTATGTACCGTCGCCATCGACGTCCACGGCAGAAAAGCCCCGCACCGGCAAACAGGCCGTGACGAACAAGCGTTCCGTAGGGGTTTTGCTGGGCGGCGGCCGCTAGCACGCTGGCGGTCAGCAGGCCAGGCCGGGGGAATTGCCGCCGGCTGCTCAGGCCGCAGGCAGCAGCGCTGCCAGGGCCCTGGGGCCTTCCTCGATGAGCGGCGTACGCTGATCATAGCGCTCGACCAGTCGCTCCAGGTGGCCGATATGCGGCAGCAGCGTCCCGAAAAACACATTTCCCGACTGATTCTGAATCAGAAGCGTGGGAAAATTCTCCACATCGTCATCGTCGAGCAGTTCTGGATTTTCTTCGATATCCACCCAGGCAAAGACATGCTGCGGCCAGCGGCCGGCCAGCTCGTCAAAGGCAGGGCGGTATTCGGTGCAGGTGCCGCACCAGGCCGCGCAATAGCAGACAATCACCAGCCCGTCGGCCTGATGCGCAAGTCGGGCCGCCAGGGCGGGGGTATCATGTTCGGGATCAAAAACCGGCATAGAGATGGTCACTGGTGAGGCTGGGTGATGTTGACTATCATATCGCTGTTGTCACTCAAGGCTAATCGATGCGTGAATCCAAGATTGCAATCCGTACCCGGCGCCCCGTAACGGGAGCGCCAGCTGTTGCGCAGGCGTTCAAGCGAGCAGCAATCTCGCAGTGCCAGCCCAGGATGCTCGGCGCGCTCCTGCTGCCATTCATCATAGCCCTGTTGGGCGCCATTATATTGCTCTGGGCTTTCTGGACACCGTTGACGGACTGGCTCAATGCCCAGGCCGCCGGCTGGGATACCGTCAACTCTTTCGATCACTGGCTGGTCGCCATTGGTCTGTTCTCCATCAAGCTCTATCTTATCCCGCTGATGGCTGCCGGCATCCTGCTGCCGCTGTCGGGCATTCTGGGGCTGCTCATCGCGGCGGTCTTCGTCATGCCGCTGGTGCTCAGGCATCTGGAAAAGCGTGATTACCCAGGCCTGAAGCGGCAGGGGCAATACTCCACGATGGTCAGCGGCTGGAACGCGGTCTGGGTAGGCCTGTTGTTTGTGCTGGGCTGGCTGGTCACCATGCCCTTGTGGTTGATTCCACCGCTGCCGTTGCTGCTGCCGGTGTTCTGGTGGGCTTTCGCCTTTACACGCATGCTCAGCGTCGATGCCATCGTCGAGCACGCCAGCTCCCAGGAGCGGCGCATCCTGCTGCGTCAGCATCGGCGCCAATTGTGGCAGATTGGCGGAATACTGGCGCTGATCAATCTTTTCCCCCCTGCCTGGCTTGTCCTGCCGGTGTTTTCCGCACTGGTGTTCGCGCATTTCAGCCTGGAAGCCCTAAGACAGCTGCGTGCACAGGACATCGTCGATATCCCATCACCCAAGGTCATCTGACATGGCAGACATTCGCAAGATACGGCTCATCATCATCGGGGATGAAATCCTCTCGGGCAGACGGCAGGACAAGCATTTCGGCAAACTGATCGAGCTGCTCTCGCAGCGCGGCCTGTCGCTGGCTGGCGCAGAAATCGTCTCCGACGAGCGCACAGCCATTGTGGAGACCCTGAAGCGCAGCTTCGCTACGCCCGACGTAGTGTTCTGTTGCGGCGGCATCGGCGCCACGCCGGACGACCAGACCCGACAGTCCGCCGCCCAGGCGCTGGGCCTGCCTCTGGTCCTGCATCCTGAGGCCGGGCGCCTGATTGCCGAGCGATGCGCCGACAACGAGCGCAAAGGGCAGGGCAGCGGCGACATGTCCTTACCGGAAAACCGGCAGCGCCTGCAGATGGGCGAGTTTCCCGAAGGGGCGGAAATCGTGCCCAACCCTTACAACAAGATCCCGGGTTTTTTCATCAAGGATCACACTTTCATGCCTGGTTTCCCGGTGATGGCCTGGCCCATGATGGAGTGGACGCTGGACAACCGCTATAAACAATTGCACCACCAGGTTACACGTGTCGAGCACTCCTTCCTGGCATTCCGGCTGCCCGAATCGCGGATCACACCCGCGCTTGAAGCGCTGGAGCTGCGCTGGCCAGGCGTCAAGGCCTTCAGCCTGCCGAGCATGGGTGAAACAGGACACCCGCATATCGACCTGGGCGTCAAGGGTGAACCGGATGCTGCTGCCCAGGCGCTGGCATTCCTGCGCGAAGAGGTGCTGCGGCTCGGCGGGCAGTTGAATCCTCCGCAATCCTAGCGCATCAAGTCATGAATTTTCGTCTGCACGCTACATCGAAGATGCTTGGCTGCTGCCGATTGCGTGGTGCTGCGACAGGAGGGCACCCGCCTCGGGCAAAATAATGCTTGCCAAACCGGGCTATATTTTCCATAATATGGAAATGTTGCATTGCGTCAAAGAAGACTATGCCACGATCGTCCCTGCATTCCATTAACGGCAACGACCACACTTCGTTGAACGACAGCCATATCACCATCCAGGTGCTCGAGCGTGCCATGCTGCTGCTTGATGTCCTGGCGACCCGGCCTGATCCCGTTCCCCTCAAAGACCTTGCCGCGGCAACAGGCCTGCATACCTCCACCACCCATCGCATCCTGAACGATCTGGTCGTTGGCCGCTATGTCGAGCGTGTCGATAGCGGACTTTACCAGTTGGGCATGCGCCTGCTGGAGCTCGGGTCGCTGGTCAAGGGGCGCCTGAACGTGCGCGAGGTGGCCATCGAATACATGCGCGAGCTTCACAAGCTCACCGGCCAGACGGTCAATCTGTCATTGCAGCAGGGCGACGAAATCGTATATATCGAGCGCGCCTGGAGTGAACGCTCCGGCATGCAGGTCGTGCGCGCCATTGGAGGCCGTGCACCGCTGCACCTGACATCCACCGGCAAGCTGTTCCTGTCCTGTAGCGATCCGCGCCAGGTGCGTGCCTATGCCATGCGCACTGGCCTGGCCGGTACCACGCGCAACAGCATTACCGAAACTGACCAGCTTGAGCGCGACCTGGCCCTGGTTCGGCGTCTTGGGTATTCTCGGGATAACGAAGAGCTGGAGCTCGGCGTGCGGTGCATCGCCGCCGGCGTGTACGACGATACCGGCAAGCTGCAGGCGGGGCTGTCCATTTCGGCGCCGGCCGAGCGCATGCGCGATGAGTGGATTCCGGTCTTGCTGCAGACTGCGTCGCGCATTTCCGAAGAACTTGGCTACGAAGCGACGCACTAGGCGGTAAACCGCAATCGCCTTGATCGCCATACGTGCTCCTTATCTGATTCGGGCAAGGAGTTGTTCGATTACATCGCAGGCCTGCCGCTGCCGCAACGTCCTCGCCTCACGCTGCTCTGGCTCGTCGCCTTCACCCAACTCGAACTTGGCGACTGACACCGGACCATCCTTGCGATAGCCCTCGGCTTTCTCGTCGCTTGCGAAGCGGTTGTACAGGATCGCCAGCGAGGCCTCGACGACGGCACGGTGCTTACCGTTGCGCTCTTTGTGAAAAGCCGCTGCCACGGCGTCCAGTCCTTCGGATGCGTGTTCAATGCAATAAATCAGATCGTGCGCATCCTTGCGTTCGAAGCGCTGATCGAACGCAAACGACTTCAGGCAAGTAAAGCTGACGAGGTTGGCGTGCTTGATCTGCTCCGTCGCGATGCCGTTGCCGCCGATAAGCTCTGCCTGAATCTCGGTGACTTGGTGAAGATCAAAAACGATGGACGAGTACGGGATGTTCAGTGCAGAGATTGTGCCTTCGGTCGGCAATGGCTGTACCTTGCCACCAGCGATGTCCGGTGCATCCGCCAGTAGTTCCAGTACCATTAACGCGCCATGTTCAGTGCGGGTCTGCCAACGCCAGGAAAGCTTTGTACCGGCGCTGTTCTCGGCCCGCTCGAACCCCATCTTCTTGAGGTTGTCTTCGAGTGTATGATACGCCTCGGTATCTGCTAGGATTTGCAGGTCGATCACGATGTCCACGTCCAGCGTGCCTGCGTGCGCTGGTACTACCGGAGGCCGTTCGGCAACGAGATATCGCGGCGTGAGTCCTCCGATCAAGTAGACCGACTCCTTCCACGGTCCGAGACCGCGCAGCAGCGTCACGAGGACGCGCTCGCAGTCCACCGTGTACTGGTCGCTGTAGCCATCGAACGTTGCGGGTTTTGCCATCAGAATCCAATTCTTTCCTTGCGCAAGTGCTCGGCCAGTTCCTTGGCGCGACCCTCACCGCGCAAGAGGTCGAGATAGACCTGGGCTGGACTGGCCAACCAAACGCCCCCGACGTTTTGCCGGAACAGCAGTTCTCCCGCCGACTTCGTTTCGATAATCGCGAGGTTCGTCCCTTCATTGACGACGCGCGCACCCAGCTCTGCCATTGCCGTTTCTGCACTAGTGCCGGGTAGCAATCGAACTCGCACCTGTGAGATGCCGGACAAGAAGGGGGCATAGCGCTGCGCAGCGGCTTCGTAGCTCACCGCGTAAGCAACCTGATGCGCATCGAACGTCTGGCCGAGTCGTTCGGTCAGTGCATCAGATTTCAATCCAGGCACGAAATACCGGCGCAGCACTGGCGCGCGCTGCGTGGCTAGCTGCTTCGCCCAAGCATCGAGTAAGGCACTTGGTTCGCGCAGATGCCGCTTCTTGCTCGGCCCTTGTCCTCGCGATACCAACCAGTCGAACCGCTCCAGCTCGCTTAGTACGCTCGAGGCCGTGGATGGAGCCACTTGCGCCCGTCCGGCCACTTCGGTAACCCCAAACCATTCCTCGTGATTGATCAGAAGCGCGTACAAAACCTGGGCGCGCCGCCCAGAGAAGATCGACCGCACCGACTTCTCCAAAGACTTCGGAGCCGGCTTGTCGATGTAGACGTAAGCGCCAGCGGTCGGCAAGAACAAGCTTCCGCCGCTATCGTAGTAGCCGACGTGCTCGGCCCTAAGCAATTCTTTCGCTCCTGGTGACAGCGACTCGGCGATCAGCAGGTGCTGTACGTCGGCGTACTGACCATGTTGCAGTGACTTCAACTGCCACAACACCTGGCGCACATCTCGGGGATAGACGGACTTCCTTGCCTCAACCAGCAAGACAATCGATTTGCCGGCGACGTGCAGATCAATCTTTGCGTCGATGCGGCCCGCGGTTTGAACAGCAGGTTCTGACTGAATTAACGCGGCATGTACGTCCGGCAACTCCCGGAGTGACTCCAAGAACTGCTCGATTAGAGCGTGTTCCACGACGGTCGATTCGGACATGACGGCTATTATTTCCTGTTCAGCGAATAATTGAATTTTATCGAATATTCGGTATAAACACCATATCCGCTGCACAGCGAATTACCTTTCGGGTGGCTTGATGCGCGATGGTCGTCCCGATGTTCCGCCCGCGGGTTCGCGGGCTACGCCCCATGCCTCGTGTAGAGTCATGGCCATGCGGGCAGCCTGGTCATCAAAACGCAACGGATGCTATGACAGAATGAAATCGGTATCCATGCCTGATTTCAGCCGTGTCAGGTTTTCCCGGGAACGATTCAGGGCAACAGAGATTTGTTGCGTCGCAACAAATCTCTTGACACAGCCAGCTAGATCGGTAGAATAACAATTGTGCAACGCAGCATAGAAGGTTTTTTGCCCAAGGGTGATTTGTTTAGCCTTCACTATTCTGTTTTCTCCGTTTTTAAGCTTGAACCCAGATTCATCCATTACCTGTCCGCTATATCTATAGCGGCTATCCACAAGGAAACAATCATGAGCGCAATCCCCGAACAAGTCGTCGCCGGCCAAAAGGCCTCTTTGAACAATCTGCTGGCCATCCAGGGCGCTGTTTTCAGCGGCTTCGAAAAGCTGGTCGACCTGAACCTCAAGGTCATCAAGGCTTCGCTGGACGAAGTGGCCGAAAAAACCCAGCAAGCCATCGAAGTCAAGGATGCGCAGGAAGCATTGGCCTTTACTTCGTCGCTGGCTCAGCCCAGCGCCGAAAAAGCCATGGCTTACAGCAAGCATGTCTATGACATCGTTTCCGGTGTGCAGGTTGACCTCACCAAGCTGACCGAAGACCAGATCGCGCAAGGCCAGCAACAAGTGGCCGATGCCATCGAGCAGGTCGCCAAGAATGCACCTACGGGTTCGGAAGGCGCCATTGCGTTGGTAAAGACTTCGCTGGCTACCGCCAACAACGCCTACGAATCCGCTGTCAAGGCTGCCCGCCAGGCCGCCGATGCTGCCGAGTCGAATTTCTCCGCCGCGACCAAGGCCGCCACGGACGCCGCCACTGCCGCCACCAAGGCTGCTCCGCGCGCACGCCGTTCCGCCGCAGCCTGATCAGGGTCGGTCACAGGCAGATCATTTGCCTGTAGAAAACCCCGAAAGCCTTTGCGCTTTCGGGGTTTTTTTATCTCAGGGCCTGCACGCACTCGCTGATCAGTGCCGGGCCGCGGTAGATCAGGCCGGTGTACAGCTGGACAGCGTTGGCGCCAGCCTGGATTTTTTCGCGGGCCTGCTGGCCTGAGGCAATGCCGCCCACGCCGATGATGGGAAACGCAGCGCCCAGTTGCTGGCGCAGACGGGCAATGACGGCCAGCGACAATGCATGCACAGGCGGCCCGGACAAACCGCCGGCCTCGTTGGCGTAAGGCAGGCCCTGGACGGCCTCGCGCGCCAGCGTCGTGTTGGTGGCGATAACGCCGTCGACCTCGTATTGCGTCAGCAGGGACGCGATGACACCTATCTGGCTTTCATCAAGATCGGGCGCTATCTTCACGACCATGGGTACACGCCGGCCCTGGCGGTCATCCAGTTCCTTGCGCTTTTCACGCAGTGCCAGCAATAGCTGGGCAAGCTCGTCCTGTCCTTGCAGCGCGCGCAGATTCTTGGTGTTGGGCGATGAGATGTTCACCGTGACATAGTCGGCATGCGGGTACACGCCTTCCAGACCCAGAAGGTAGTCTTCGACGGCATGCTCTATGGGCGTTGCCGCATTCTTGCCTATGTTCAATCCCAGAATGCCGCCTTGCGCGCGCCATTGGCTGCGCTTTACGTTGGCGATAAAAGCATCCAGCCCGTGGTTGTTGAACCCCATGCGGTTGATCAGCGCCTGCTCGCGCGGCAGGCGGAACATGCGGGGGCGGGGATTGCCTGGCTGGGCCTTGGGCGTCACGGTGCCGACCTCGACAAAACCAAAGCCCAGATGGCCAAGCGCATCGATGCATTCGCCGTTTTTGTCCAGCCCCGCAGCCAGCCCGACTGGATTGCGCAGCGGCAGGCCCATCAGCGTACATGGACTGCCGGGCTGGGCGCCCAGCAGGCTGCGGGTCAATCGGCAGTCATAGGCTTTTTTCAGCGCGGCCAGGGTCAGCTCATGGGCTTTTTCGGCATCTAGCGAGAACAGTGCCGGCCTTGCCAGGCCGTAGGTATTGAACAAAAAAGACATGCTGTTGGGGATCAGGCCTGGATGAGGTCTGTCCAGTTTCCATTTTTGAGGATTTGCGCAGGTTTGTACTGCGATTTGTATGCCATTTTACGGCTTTGCGCGATCCAGTATCCCAGATAGAGCCAGGGCAGGCCCAGTTGGCGGCAGCGCTCGATTTGCCACAGAATGCCATAAGTGCCCAGGCTGCCCCGGGCGTCGGGATCGAAGAAGGTATAGACCGACGACAGGCCGTTTTCGAGCTGGTCCACAATGGAGACCATCTGCAGTTGGCCGTCAGGCAGGCGGAACTCGATCAGATGCGAGTTGACGCGGCTGGTCAGCAGAAACTGTGTGTACTGCGCATGGCTGTCTTCGTCCATCCCTGCGCCGGGATGGCGTCTGGACTGATACAGCTGGTAGAGCTCAAAGTGTTCATTGTTCCAGTGCAGCGGCATGTCGCGGGCGACAAGATTGGCATGGCGCCGCGCGCTGCGGCGCTGGCTGCGGCAGGGCTCAAAGGCTTGGGTGTCGACGCGTATCGGCAAACAGGCGTGGCAGTTGTCGCAGTGAGGACGGTAGGTAAACAGGCCGCTGCGCCGGAAGCCCTGTTCCACGAGATCGGAATAGATTCTGGCGTCGATCAAATGCGTGGGTGCTGCCACCTGGGAGCGCGCATCCAATTGCGGCAGATAGCTGCACGGATAAACAGCCGTGGCGTAGAACTGCAGGGTATGGAGACCGGGCTCGGTGAGGTGGGTCATGCGTGGCGTGTTCCGGCTATGCTGTCTGATTCATTATCGATGTAATCAGGCGATGGACGCAAGTTCGCCATTGTGCAGCAGTTGCCCGCGTTGCCAGGGCGGACGCGCTTGGGTCAGGGCAGGTTGCAGCAGCGCCAGGAACTGGCTGCGCGCCACAGGGCGGGCGCCCAGGCTGGCCAGGTGGCCTGTCTGCTGCTGGCAGTCGATATGGCGCACGCCATGCAGCGCCAGGAACCGCGTCAGATAGGCCAGCGCCAGCTTGCTGGCGTCGTTGGCGTGGCTGAACATCGATTCGCCAAAAAAGAAGCCGCCCAGGCTTACGCCGTACAGGCCGCCGGCCAGCGTACCATCTATCCAGGTTTCCACGCTGTGTACGGCGCCGGCCTGATGCCAGGCCAGATAGGCGGCTTTGATATCCGGTGATATCCAGGTGCCCTGCTGAGTGAGGCGAGGTCCGGCGCATGCGGTGATGACGTCCTGCACCGCCACGTTTGTCATGATGCGCACCGAGGCATCGGGTTGGCGCTCGTCGCGCGCGAGCTGTCTGAGTCGCTTGCCCAGCGAGCGCGAGACCTTGAAGTCGGCACAGGGCAGGATCATGCGCGGGTCCGGACTCCACCACAGGACAGGGTCGCCAGGATTGAACCAGGGAAAAATTCCGCGACGATAGGCCTGTTCCAGCCTGGCCAGCGACAGTTCCCCGCCCGCGGCCAGCAGGCCTTCGGGCAACGCCTGCTCCACAGGAGGAAATGGGGTGTCGGTATCCAGCCAGGTCAGCATGCCCATCGCAGGTTTTGCTCAGCCTTTCGGCGCTTTGGGGCCGGGGTAAGGGATATCGTAGTAATGCAACGGGAAGCGCCCTGTGCGGCGATCCGCCACGTAGTGCTCCAGCGTGGTAATAATGGTGCGGAAGGCCAACTGGTCCCAGGGGATCTCGGCTTCGCTGAAAAACCGGGCTTCAAGGCTTTCGGGGCCGGGCGCCAATGTTTCGCTCAACACTTCGGCCAGATAGAAAAAATGCACCTGCTCGGCGTGCGGTACGTCGATCACGGTATACAGTGGCCCGAGTTTGATCTGGGCGCCGGCTTCTTCCTGGGTTTCGCGCATGGCACCCTGAGCGGTTGTTTCGCCCAGCTCCATAAACCCTGCGGGCAGCGTCCACTTGTCAAAGCGCGGCTCGATGGCCCGGCGGCAGAGCAGAATCTTGTCTTGCCATATGGGCAGGACGCCCACGACATTGCGGGGGTTCTGGTAATGCACCGCGCCGCACTGCTCGCAGACATCGCGTTCGCGATTGTCATCGGGTGGAATGCGGCGTGTCAGCAGCGATCCGCATTGACTGCAAAACTTCTGGCTGCGCGGGGCAGGGAAATAGAATGTGGAGGGGTGCGATGTCATGCGAGGATTCTAACCAATGGCGATGCCGGTGTCAGGAAGTTTCGGGTTCAGGCATGCGGACAAAACCCATGGTGGCGGGTATGTCCTCGGCCGCAGAGAACCCGAAGGTAATCGCCTTGCGCGGCTCCCCGGCGCAGGGAGCAGTGAGCGGCATCACCTCGAACGGCGCCTGCCGTTCAGTATCATCGGCCAGTATGTCCAGGGCGCTCGCGCCGTCGATGGTTTGCAGGCGGGAGAGCACTGCTTCGAGATCCCTGCCCTGGATCAGGCCAGGGCCATGCGCGGTCTGGGCGTAAAGCCGGCCATCGCTGGCGAGCAGCCACGCACGGACCGCGGAAACATCCACCCCCGTGTGCGTCAGCAGCTGAAAGGGGTTTTCCGGCGTGGTCAGGGCGTGTAGCACAAATGGTGCGGCATCCAGTCTGACATACACTCGTTGTGGGCCATTCTGGAAATACCATTGGCCCCGTGCGTCCGCGGCATAGTTGCGGCCGATGAATTGCAGAATGGGCTGGCTGGTAATGGCTTCGCCAGCCTGTTCCGGCGCACGCAATGCCTCACCTTGAGAATGCAGGCGCCAGTTGCCTTGTCCGTTCAGCGACAGCCAGCCAAAGACGTCAGGCACCTGCGGCCAGCGCACCATGGCGTCAATTACGCTTTTGTCCATGCTTGGATTCTCCCGATTGGCACGGACAAAGTATAGAGGAGGCTCGGCAGATATCCCGGAGATGTCTCTGCGCGCCGAAGGCGTGCTGCCCGGCAGGTGCTTAGCGGCTGCGTCCGCTGATGGAGAAAGGGCGGCGAACGGGCGTGCGCAGCGTGCCGCCCAGACGCTGGGCGACAGCGTACCCGAGTGCCTGCGCGGCTTCCGCAAGCACGATCAACACCAGCACTACTGCCAGCAGCAACAGTGGCCGGAACTCACTATACCCATACTGAATACCAAAGCGGCCCAGGCCTCCGCCGCCCAGTGCGCCGGCCAGCGTGGAATAGCCCACCAGGCAGGCCAGGGTCAGGCCCAGCCCTGCGATGATGCCGGGCAGTGCCTGCGGCAGAAGGCCTTGTACCGCAGTATGCAGCGGCGTGGCGCCGGCATCGAGCGCATTGTTCTCCCTATGGCTGGCAGCATAGCGCAGCGCGGTTTCAGTCTGGCGCGCGACAAAAGGGGTGGCGATAATGCTCAGTGGAATCAGGGCCGCGGCAAGCCCGGCCGAGGTGCCCAGTACAAAATGGGTGAACGGAATCGCCATCACAAGAATCATGATGGACGGCGTTGCACGCAGGGCGTGTGTCGCATAGCTTGCGGCCAACGCCAGGCGCGATGGGGAGCGTTCGCCGTGGCGGCCTGAAAAATAAAGCACTACCCCCAGAGGAATTCCCAGCACTGCACCGATAATGCAGGAGACGCCAACCATCAGCAGCGTCTCGCCGAACGACGTAAAGAACAGATCTGCCAGAGGCACGGACATGGGGGGATTCCTTGTTGGTTTACAAGGATTGTAGGGAGGGGGCGAGGCAAACCGAACTATTGATTTGGAACGAGGTTATAGCCCTGTGTCATAACCCGCGCGGCGTCACGGTGCTGTCTGGTGTTGTCTGTGCGATGGCGTCCCTAGACCGGGTCGCGGCTGAGCCGCCAGGATTTTCTTCCCATGGGCGTCAGACGGTACCGGCCCAGCTCGTCGGCGGGTTCGATAAGATGCTCTGCTGCGGCCCAGGCCATAATCGCGGCAATGACGGTCTTGTTCATGCCGGCAGCCGCCTGGGATTGCTGCAGTTCGGTCTCGGACTGCGTGGCATTTTCGTACGGAAACCCCTGTACCAAAGTTCGCCATCCCGCACCGGGATCAGACAGGGCAGTGTAATCGGTCATATTTTCACCATTTACGTATGCACAATACCCGCGAATGTGCAGATATTCTAAGTTTCGGCTTTAAAAGAGATATTGTCGTTGACTAATATTCCCCCTGCGTCTATCGTATGCGCAGGTTTCCCTTTAGGTTAGTTTAGTTTGACAATACGTGCGCTACATCGTACCCATTGCATATTTTTTACGCCTGGTGAACCTGATGGACATGTCGTCCAAAATCAACAGGAGTAACATATGCAGAAAGAATTCGGCGTTGTAAAGTGGTTTAACAACGAAAAAGGCTTTGGGTTTATCATGCCCGAATCTGGCGGCAAAGACCTCTTTGCTCATTATTCGGAAATCGTCGGCGACGGACACCGTTCGCTCGAAGAAAACCAGCGGGTATCTTTCGTGGCCGGTATGGGCCAGAAAGGTCCTCAGGCCACTTCCATCGAACCCGTATAAGTTCGAATAGCAGTTGCCTTAAACGGGCCGGTCGTGCATGCACGGCCGGCCCGTTTTTCATGGTTGACGGTTTACGTGCGTGAAGCGTACCGGCCGCCTGTCAGTTAGTATCGATACCAGTATATCTGGCTGTCTTGTACCGGCATGGATTGGGCGATATCGTGAGTTTTTCAACACGGAAGAAAATCAGACCATGCCGAACAATCATAGCGAAACAGTACAGGCGCAGTTCGATCCTCAGGCCCAGGCCTATCTGCAAAGCGCGGTGCATGCGGCCGGCCCCGATCTGCTGCGCGCCGCCGAGCTGGTTAGCCAGACTATCCCCGCCGAATCGGGGCGCCTTCTGGATGTCGGTTGCGGCGCCGGACACCTGAGCTTTGCCATGGCCGGCTCGCTGGCCAGTGTAACGGCCGTCGATCCCTCGCCCAGCATGCTGGCGACCACAGCCCGGGCCGCCAGCGGAAAAGGCCTTGCCAATATCCGGACGGTGCAGGCCGGCGCGGAATCTCTGCCATTTGACGACGGGCAGTTCTGTGTGGTCGCATCCCGCTACAGCGCTCACCATTGGCTGAATTTGCCCGATGCGCTCAAGGAAATGCGCCGCGTGGTCAAGCCGGGCGGTTACCTGCTGATGATAGATATCGAAGGTGATGAAAACGCACTGGTGGACACCCATTTGCAGGCCATAGAACTGTTGCGTGACCGTTCACATATTCGCGATCGCTCGCCTTCGGAATGGGAGCGGCTTATCACGGAGGCCGGCTTCTCGGAGATTGTGCATCAGAGCTGGATGACGCGGCTTGCGTTCGAACCGTGGGTGACGCGGATGCGCACCAGCCCGGATCGCGTGGCGATGATACGCACGATGCAGCAGGAGGCGCCGGCAGAGGTCCGGCAGGCGCTGGCTATTGAGGAAGATGGCACGTTTTCGATGAGGACGGGCTTGTGGTGGGCTCGCGCTCATCCTGCCATTTGATTTTCATGTCGCGAATCAGGTCCTGGGCGATGCGCATCACTTCTTGCCTGGGCGGGCTGTCGTCATGTTCAAGCAGGGCGAAGAGCGAATCCACCGTTCTTAATATGGCCCGCACATTGTTCCAATGCGCTTTTTGAAGTCCGTTGAAATCAGCTTCATCCATATTGCTCATAGTCGATCCCGTCATGCGCAAAACGTGTTCCCGCGCTAATTGATCCTGGTTGCCCCCTGTCTTGCAAGGACAGCTCCCGCTTTGGCGTAGCCCAGATATCTGATGCTATGCCAAAGCAGGAACAGGCCCAGTCCAAGCACAGGGATCAGGATGATGGAAAAAATCCAGCATACCGCTACCAGCAAAAAACTGGTGCGGTGATAGAGTGCCGTGCCTTTGCCCACCTGCAGGCCGATCAGGCGATTATCGCGGATATATAGCGCAGAAGTCTCTGCGCTGCGGGCGGCTTTGCTCAGATACTTGATCAGCGGTTTCGGTACGGCCACGTCGAGAATCGCGTGATCTCCGACCTCTATGACGGAGTAAGTCACGGTTTTCCGGCTGACACGCGTGTAGCCGAGCATGGCCACCACGCCCTGAATTGTTTTCATAATGTAATTCCTGAACGCTTTGCGTCGCAGAAAACCGCTCCCAGGCAATTCGGGGAAGGGCGTTTGGGCCTTTCCATTGATTTGGAGACGCAGTCAGCCCGATAAAGCATCTAAATATAGCAATATAAGTTACATTCAAATATTTAAATTTACATTACGTTGTTTAAATGGGACAGCGTGGTGGATATGGCTTTGCGCGAGGCGGGCCGGACTGCACGCCACATGTTCGTGCTTGCGCCTGCTTGGGGGTGGCAAGATAGCCATGACCGCTGTCGCCGCAGCAATGCCGGGCATCCAGATTGCTATTGGGTGGATAGCCCCTACCTACGCGCTGCGGTGGCCTGAATAGTACAAAATTTTGGAAAATCTCAAAAAAATAGATAACCAATTGTGAAGCGCATGGGTTTGGTTTATCCGTGTTGCTACGCTCGCATCATGCTCGCTGTTATGAATCAATAAAAAACAGAATATGACATGAAACTACTTGTGGTGGAATCCGAGTCCGACGCGCTGAAACGATTGATTCGCGTTTTACAGCGGCATGCGATCGATCCTATTGTCGCGCTGGATGGCAATCAGGCTCTCGATCTCGCTATTTCGGCGCGTCCTGATCTGATTCTGATGGAAACCAGGCTGGATAAACTGAGTGGTTTTTGCTGTTGCCAAGTTCCTGAAATCCGACGCAAGAACGAGTTCGATAGGGCTTATTTTTCTCAGCAATCAGGCTGATATAGAGTCAAGAATGACAGGCTTGCGGCTTGGCGCACAAGACTACATTACCAAGCCGTTCCATGGTGGTGAATTGGTGCAGCGCCTGCGGATTCATGCTGACCTGGTGTCTCGTTCGCTTATAGGAAAGGGGCGCAACCATGTGCGCGGCCTTCACGAGAGCAGTGATCTTGAAATGCGGACGGACCGCATCACTGTCGCGCAGCATCAGTTGCTGTCCATGGCCGGCTCCATCATCAAAGAGCATGCGTCGGCGGGCCTGACGCTGGATATGGTTGTCTCTATGTTGCGCGTTCCCAAGGCCCAGCTCCAGCGTGCTTTCCGGTCGGGCTATGGCATCACGGTCTCCGGATATATCCGCAGAATATATATGCATAAGGCGGCTTATATGCTGGCCAGAACGTCGACCAATATCATTGATGTGGCCGCAACTGTTGGATACTCCGGTGCGGCCAATTTTGCCACCGCATTCAGACTCTACTACGGCATTAATCCTTCAGCGGTTCGTCGTGGTCGCATGGTACCTCCGATAGGAGGCTGTGGCGACCGTTCACCGCGAGAGAGATGACCGGGCAGGATTGTGCTGCTTGGCCAGTCAAAGTGCGAAGGCCGGTGTTCATAGGGGGGAGGGCCGAGGCGCCCCCCGATAACGTAGTCTGCCAAACCCTGCGCCAGCGCCACCAACACCGCACTAGGATGGTCGGATGCATTCATGAACAAAAAAAGCGTCTGATTGATTTTTTCCATCACAGCCTCGAAACAGGATCGCCGCAGGCATGCCTGTGTGCCTGGGTGATCTCTTTGACCCGGTGCGCGGCAAGCCTCGGCCTTTAGGCCGGAGGAAGGATAGCGCGGACGGCGCAGGCGTCCTTTGGGCGG
>JBLWTG010000013.1:0-101356 GCA_048270225.1 Pusillimonas sp.
GGATCGTGAAACGCCTTAGCGCCGATGATAGTGGACTTCTCGTCTGTGAAAGTAGGACATCGTCAGGCTTTTATTGCAAACAAAACCCCCGTCAGTGATCTGGCGGGGGTTTTGCGTTGGGCGCGAACTTCTGTTCATTTTAGAACCTGGTACGTATACCTACGCCGAGGGTATCACCTCGGGAAAGATGTGTGACTTTGTCGCTGTAGTAGGCGGCGTAGACATCGGTGCGTTTTGACAGGTTGTAATCATATCCCAAGGCCCAACTATTGCGTTTGATATCGCTTGCGCCACTGCTGCGCGTGTAAGCATAGGATGCAAGGATTTTGCCGCCACCCAGAGGCACAGAGACCCCCGCTTGTCCGCCTTTCATGGTGATATCACCGCCGGTGATGGTGTTTCTGATGTATTGAAATTGCCCGAACAGTTTCACATATTTGAGGTCGTAGGCCATGCCCAGTTGTGCGGCGCGCTGGTTGCGAAAGCCGGGATGGATGTTTTCCAGGTCTCCGGCTGTGCTGTCGAACTTGATTTGCTGGTAGGCAAGTGTTGCGGAAAAGGCGCCATTGAAATACATGGCGTTGGCACCCCATTTGTTCTGGCCCGATTTGCCTGCTTCGTTACTGAAGGCATAGATGAGGTCTGCGGACAGGCCGTTGAAGTTGGGCGTGCTGTATTTGACGGCATTGCTCCATCCTGAATCCCCAAGCACGCCTTGTCCTTCCAGGCCAAGATAGGTATGAAAGACAGCAGGGGAGAAGGTATATGAGTCGCCGAAAGGATTGAACAGAATGGTGGATACAAAGTAGGGCGTTGTCAGACGGCCTGTCGTCACTGTGCCCAGGTCATCGCTGTGCAGTCCGACATAGGCGCTGCGCGAGAACATGGGGTCGCCATTGAAGCGGCCGGCTTCGCCTGTCTGGGGTCGGAAGAATCCTTCCAGGGCGAAGATGGCGTCAACGCCGTTTGACAGGTCTTCGCTGCCTTTCATGCCCCAGTAGGAGGTTGTCATGCCTCCGCCTCCCTGGGTGCCCGTCCGTCCGCTGCCGCCGGGCGGTTTGTAAGCGCCGACCCACGCATCGACGAGTCCATACAGTTGGACGCTGGATTGTGCGAATGCTGTAGTGTTGCCTGCAAGTGTTGCGACAAGCAGACCGCATGCCAAAGCTGGCACTTTGAAAGCCATATAGTCTCCATTTTTTATGTGTTTTGTCATACCGCTGCGCTTCTTGGGAACGCAGGCGTCCAGGCTGGGTTGGCGTGGCGCGACGGCAGGGGGTGGCTGCTTAAAAGCCGGGCCCTGCTGCATACGTTATAGCCAGCTTTGGACGTTACTGATTATCGCTTGGAGACGATATGGTCTATGGCGCGCAATCGTAATAATGGATATTCGTATCGGACTAATCCGTGCGCGGCGCGACCGGTGTACCCTGCGCCGGACTGCCTGGCCGGCTTGCATGCTCGAGCTCGGTGAGCCAGGCCAGGGCGTGACGGGCGCTTGTGCCGCACATTTCTCCGGACGGCTGCAATCCTGCGCAAAATGAGGGGCGTTCGGGATGTCCGAAGATGCGGCAACGGTTGTCGGGCGCAAGCTGAATACAGCGAACGCCTGCAGGCTTGCCGTCCGGCATGCCGGGAATCGGGCTAGTGATGGACGGCGCGATACAACAGGCGCCGCAGTCGGGGCGACAATTCATTGCGCTGCGCCTTGCCGGCCGGCTTCAGACATCGGTATAGGGTTCGAATTTTCCGGTGTCGGGATTGCGCATGAACAACACGCCGGTTGCAACGCCGAAGTAGGCGCCATGTATGGATAGCAATCCTTGCTCTACGCGTTCACGCACCGTGGGAAAGGTGAGCAGGTTTTTCATGCTGTGTTCGACAACGGCCCATTCCAGTTGTTGTATCCAGCTTTCGCGATCAGCGGTAGGCGGGCCCAGGCGTTCGGCGACCGGAGCGATCTGAGACATCCACTTGCCGATGAAGTTTCGCTTGGTCAAGGGTGGCGCATTGTCTGCAAAGGCTTTGACGCCGCCACAGCTTGCGTGGCCCAATATCACGATATGCTTGACCTGGAGCGCGTTGACGCCGAACTCTATGGCTGCGCTGGTCCCGTGAAAGGAGGTTTCAACATCGCTTTCGCAGGGAGGGACGAGGTTGGCGATATTGCGTATGACAAAAATTTCGCCAGGTCCGGCATTGAAGATGGTTTCGGGCGCAACTCTTGAGTCGCCACAGCCGATGAGCATGATTTCGGGGTGCTGGCCTTTGTTGGCAAGCTCCTGGTATCGTTCTCGCTGCAGCGGGAGATCGCCGGTCAGAAAGGACTTATAACCATCGGTTAGTCGTTGTGGAAACATGGAAAGATTCCTTGTGTTGTTGGCGTCAGGTATTTTATTCCAGCACGCCAAGGGTGGAGAAGGGGGCCGCCAGTGCGCATCCGGAAGGATGTCTGGTGTCGGAAAGTAAAAGCGTCAGCGGACTGGCCGACAGACGGGGCCGGTAGGCGGGCGCGTCAGCCGGATGGGCAGACAGATGGCGCGAGAATGTGATCCATCATTTGCCTTGCATAAACCGGCAAGGCGTCTTTGGCCCGGACGCAAAGCAGCAGCTTGCGTACCGCCCATTCATCGGTCAGTGCAATCCGTTTGATACCGGTGGATCGGGCGCAACGTCTTGCCGCGCGCTCAGGTACGACAGCTATACCGATGTCCTGGCCGACCATACGGCAGATGGCGTCAATGCTGCGCAGTCGAATGCGGTAGTTCAGGTGTTTTCCGAGTCGTCGGGCATGGTGGGCCAGATGCGACTGTAAAGCGCTGCCCTCGGTCAGGCCGATGAATTCGTGATCGGCGACATCCTTCAGTGCGATTGATGCACGGCCGGCAAGAGGATGGGTTTTGCTGACGATCAGTGTCAGGGGGTCGGGCCGGAAATCATAGGTTTCCAGGCCTTGCAGGTTGGCTGAATCGGCGACGATGCCGATATCGGCCATGCCCATGCGGATGGCATCGACGATTTCATAGCTGAGCCGCTCTTCGATGTCGATGGAGATGTCGGGGTGGTTGGAGAGAAATCCGACCAGGCATTCGGGCAGGTATTCGCTCAGGGCAGAAGTGTTGCATAGCAGGCGAACTTGGCCTTTGAGCCCTTTGCCATAATGATTGAGTTCGCCGCGCATTCTGTCCATTTGCTGCAGCACGGTGTGCGCATGGTGCAGCAGCGTGCGACCTGCAGGAGTCAGTTGCACCCCATGGCGCCTGCGCAGCAGAAGAGGAAAGTTCAGTGCGCTTTCCATGCCTTTGATGCGTTCGCTGGCCGATGCCAGGGTCATGTGAGAACGATTGGCGCCGCCTGTAATGGTGCCGGCTTCGTAGATATTGAGGAAAAGCCGTAGGTCAGTCAGGTCAAAGCGCATGGAATTGATATTAACACAGCCAGCCTCAGGCATAGCCTGAGGCTGGCTTTGAAACTTCCCGATGAACGTATTCCGGTTCTGGCGACAAAATGACTGCTCGCGTTGGCCAGATGCTGTTTATGGGAGTGTGGTTTGCCATGCAAATGAATATGTGGATGTTGGTGCTTGTGGTCTTTCTGTTCGCCGGTCTGGTCAAGGGAGTGGTCGGGCTGGGGTTGCCGACCATCTCCATGGCGGTGCTGTCCTTGTTCATGGCGCCGGCGCAGGCAGCAGCGCTGCTGGTAGTGCCGTCGCTGGCCACCAATGTATGGCAGGCTGGTCCCTGGCGCACGCTGTGGCCTTTGCTCAGGCGGATAGGCGGGATGCAGACGGGAATTATGGCGGGGACGTTGGCCGGGGCCATACTGCTTGGGGCGCCGTCCGGCACCTGGGCTGTGGCGTCATTGGGCATTGCACTGCTCGCCTATGGCGCCTGGGGACTGTCCGGCAGGTCGTTCTCTGTTTCGGCGCGCTGCGACATCTGGCTGGGGCCTCTGGTCGGGGTGCTCACTGGCGTCGTAACGGCGGGCACGGGCGTGTTCGTCGTGCCGGCAGTGCCATATCTGGGTGCGCTCAGGCTGGAGCGCGACGCGTTGATTCAGGCCATGGGTATTTCGTTCACGGTTTCGACCGTGGCACTGGCGGCCGGTTTGTGGATAAACGACAGCTATTCGTTGGGCGCGGCCTGGGCGTCGTCTTTCATGCTGATTCCTTCGCTGGCAGGCATGTACCTTGGCCAGTTGCTGAGAAAATCGCTTTCACCTGCTGTGTTCCGCCGGTATTTTCTGTGGAGTACTGCGCTCCTGGGGATATATCTGTTCATCAAGGCCATCGCCTGAGCGGCTCCGCATAGGCACGGCCATTGCTGGCGTGGTGGAGTGGCATCGATACGGTGCTGGTTCCCATGCCGGTACGCCGGCTCAATTCAGGAGATCAGGATGAATGCAACCCGCAATTTGAAAGCGATGACCGTGCGTGCGCTGGCAGTCGGATGCCTATGCATGGGCGCCGCTGCACAGGCTGATGTGACGGTACCTATGGCCTTGGCAACGGAGCAGGGTCCGGGTAAAGAAGTTGGCACGGTAACGATTGCCGAAACGCGATATGGTCTGGTCTTTACGCCTGAACTGCATGACATGGCGCCGGGTGTCCATGGCTTTCATGTTCACCAAAAAGCTAGCTGCGCAGCGCAGGAGAAGGATGGGAAACTGACGCCGGCCGGCGCTGCCGGTGGTCATCTGGATCCCAAGAAAACAGGCAAGCATGATTTTCCCTGGGGAGACGGACATCTGGGTGACCTGCCTGCACTCTACGTGGATGCGGACGGCAAGGCCAGCCAGCCCGTACTGGCGCCCAGGCTGAGCAAACTGGAACAGGTCTCGGGGCATGCGCTGATGATACATAAAGGCGGGGACAATCATGCAGATCATCCCGCGCCACTGGGTGGCGGCGGCGGGCGCATGGCCTGCGGCGTGATCAAGTAGCGGGCGTCAAGGCCTGCTCGAGCACCCGCGCCACATGCATGGCATGGCGCTGGGCACGGGTGCCGTCGGCAATCTGGTGCCGGCAACTGGTGCCGTCGGCTACGAGCAGTGTGTCCGTGTCGCTGGCGCGCACAGCGGGCAGCAAAGACAGCTCAGCCATCTTCATTGATACTTCGTAGTGCGACGCGTCATAGCCGAAGCTGCCCGCCATGCCGCAGCAGCTGGATTCGATTTGTTCAACTTCAAGGCCTGGGATAAGCGCAAGAATGCGCAGCGTTGGTTTGACAGCGTCGAATGCTTTCTGGTGACAATGTCCGTGCAGCAGGGCGCGCTGATGCCTGAGTGGATGGAGGACGAGGTTCAGGCGTTTGGCGTTCAGCTCTCTGTCCAGAAATTCCTCGAACAGATAGGCATGTCCGGCCAGGGTTTGGGCCTGGGCGCCCAGGCCCATCACCAGGAACTCGTCGCGCAGGCTTAGCAGGCAGGAGGGCTCCAGCCCGATGATGGGGATGCCGCGATCGACAAAAGGGCTCAACGCGTGAAGAACGCGTCTGGCTTCGTGGCGTGCCTGCTCGACCAGCCCGCTTGCCAGATAGGTGCGGCCACAGCAGAGCGGGCGATCAGGCTGCGCGTCGTCGGCGCCTGGTCGGGCTACATGGACACGATAGCCCGCCGCCTGCAGCACGCGCAACGCAGCATGTGCATTCTCGGATTCGAAGTAATTGTTGAAGGTATCGGCGAACAGGACGACATCTGCATTGTCGGGTGTGGTGGCCGGCGAGTCGCGAAGAAAGGTATCTCTTCTCCAGGCAGGCAGGCTGCGTTGTGCGGAAAAACCCAGCAGCTTTTCGGTGAGCAGCGCGGCACCCGGCAGGACGTTGCGCAGATTGGCCAGCCAGGGCAGGCGCGCAGCCCAGGGCGCCCAGCGCGGCAGTGTCGCGATGAGCCTGTCCTTGACGGACAGGCCATGCGCCAACTGATACTGGTGCTGAGCTTCAATTTTCATGCGCGCCATGTCAACACCGGTAGGGCAGTCGCGTTTGCAACCTTTGCAGCTTACGCACAGATCCAGGCTCTGGCGCACGGCATCGCTGGCGAGTGCATCAGGCCCCAGTTGGCCCGAGAGGGCCAGCCTCAGTGTGTTGGCGCGTCCTCGCGTCAGATGTTTTTCGTCACGTGTCACGCGATAGCTGGGACACATGGTGCCCGCATCAAACTTGCGGCAGTGGCCGTTGTTGTTGCACATCTCCACCGCTTTTGCCAGACCGCCGGAGGGGTCGTCGGCCGAGCCTGGCTCGCCTGTGGTATTGGACGAGGGGTCGCTGGACACGTTCCAGGAAGACCAGTCCAGGGCAGGCTTGAGTTCGGCGGCGCGATAGCCGGGCGGAAATCGGAACAGGGAGGCATCGTCCATTTTGCTGCTGCGAACGATCTTGCCGGGATTCATCAGGCCGTCGGGGTCGAAGATATCTTTTATCTGTTCGAAGGCGCGGGTCAGTCTGGCGCCGAACTGCCAGCCTACCCATTCGCTGCGAACGAGACCGTCGCCATGTTCGCCCGAAAATGCGCCTTTGTATTCGCGCACCATGGCTGCGGCTTCTTCGGCGATGGCGCGCATCTGTGCGGCGCCATTGCGCCGCATGTCAAGAATCGGCCGCACGTGCAGAGTGCCGACCGATGCATGTGCATACCATGTACCGCGTGTCCCGTGCTTGCTGAAAACCTCGGTGAGCCGGCTGGTATATTCGGCCAGATGTTCGAGGGGTACGGCGCAGTCTTCAATGAACGAAACTGGCTTGCCGTCGCCCCGCATGCTCATCATGATGTTCAGTCCCGCCTTGCGCACGTCCCACAAGGCTTTCTGCTCGGGTGCTTCTGTCATCTGTACGACCGAACCGGGCAGGCCGAGGTCAGCCATGAGCTCGACCAGCCGTTTCAGATTCCTGAGGTCTTGATCGGGCGCGTCGCTGGCAAATTCGACCAGTAGTATGGCTTCGGGTTCTCCGATCAAGGCTTTGTCGATGACGGGACGAAAAGCCGGGTTGCCGCGAGCAAGATCAATCATGGTGCGGTCTACCAGCTCAACAGCGCATGGACCCAGCGCCACGATGTGGCGCGTCATGTCCATGGCCTGGTAGAAAGTCGGGAAGTTGACGATGCCCAGTGTTTTGCTGGTTGGTAAAGGCGAGAGTCGCAGCGTGATCTGCCGGGTATAGGCAAGAGTCCCTTCGCTGCCTACCAGCAGATGCGCCATGTTGACGGCGCCGGCCGGTCCATAGGGACGTGGACTTTGCGGATGGTAGATGTCCAGGTTGTAGCCGCCTACGCGACGCAGCACGGCGGGTACGCGCTGCGCTATTTCATCATGTTCGCTTTGAGCGACGCCGGCCACCTGATCAAGTATGCCGCGTACTCGCGCGGAAGCGCTGTCCATGCGGGTGAGGTCGGTGAAGTATGCGGCGGTGCCGTCCATGAGCAGGGCATCGATGCCCTCGACGTTGTGCACCATATTTCCGTAGGCGATGGAGCGTGAGCCGCAGGAGTTGTTGCCAGCCATGCCGCCGATCGTGCATTGGGCTGCCGTACTGACGTCGACAGGAAACCAGAGCCCATGCGGTCGCAGCCAGGCATTGAGCGCGTCAAGCACCATGCCCGGCTGCACCGTTACGGTTTTTGCTTCGGGATCAAATTGCGTGATCTGATTCAGATACTTGCTGTTGTCGATGACGAGCGCCGCGCCGACCGTTTGCCCGCATTGCGAGGTGCCGGCTCCGCGCGGCAGGACCGGGATATCCATTTCGCGGCACAGGGCGAGCGCGGCAACGACGTCGTCGCCAATGCGAGGGATCAGCACGCCTACAGGGTTGATCTGGTAAATGGATGCGTCGGTGGCATAGCGGCCGCAGTCGGCAGGATCGAACAATACTTCACCGGCAACGGTTTTGCGCAGGCGGGCAGCAAGCTCCTGTTGGCGGGCGTGTTGCCGGGGGCGTACGGATGGGATGTGCTGTGCGTTCATCGCGATTCCTTCGATCGTGTTGACAGTCCGTGATGATGGATGGTTGCGCGCAGCGGGATGTGCGACACCAGCAAGCATTTAGGTATACCAAATATATTTTTCCGCATTAAGTTTTTCTTGCGTAAAGCATCAATAGGTGTTTATTATTTCCGAACATTGGAATTTTGTATACCAAAAATAATCAGGAGCTGTGCATGATTGCACTACAGTCACACCCCTCTGGCCGTCATTTTTTGCAGATTCCCGGACCGACCAATGTGCCGGATCGTGTGCTGCGCGCTATCGACAACGTCACCATTGATCATCGCGGGCCGGAATTCGGCGTGCTGGGCAAGGCGGTGCTGGCTGGCATGAAAAAGGTATTCAAGACCGAAGGCGATGTGGTGATCTATCCCGCGTCGGGCACCGGCGCCTGGGAAGCGGCGCTGGTCAATACGCTATCGCCGGGCGATGAAGTGTTGATGGCGGAAACCGGGCAGTTCGCCGCCCTGTGGAAGAAAATGGCCGAAAGACTGGGGCTGAAAGTGACGTTCATGGAGGGCGATTGGCGCCACGGCGTCAATGCTTCGGCGGTGCAGGCGTCGCTGGAAGGCGATCGCACCCATCGTTACAAGGCGGTCTGTGTTGTGCACAACGAAACGGCCACTGGCGTCCTGACGGATGTACAGGCGGTGCGCCAGGCGATTGATGCCAGCGGCCACCCTGCCTTGCTGCTCGTTGATACGATTTCGTCTCTGGGGTCGGCCGATTATCGGCATGACGAATGGGGTGTGGATGTCACGGTGTCGGGCTCGCAGAAGGGCCTGATGCTGCCGCCCGGTCTTTCTTTCAATGCCATCAGCGCCAAGGCGCTGGCAGCATCCGAGAAAGCTGGCATGCGCCGTTCGTACTGGGACTGGAAAGAGATGCTGGCGATCAATCCCACAGGCTATTTTCCGTATACCCCTGCAACCAATCTGCTTTACGGCCTGTACGAAGCGCTGGAAATGCTGTTTGAGGAAGGCCTGGACAACGTGTTTGCGCGGCATCGCCGTCATGGCGAGGCAACGCGCAGTGCCGTGCAGGCCTGGGGCCTGGAGGTCTTGTGTCGCGACCCGGCGCAATACAGTCCGGTGCTGACCGCCGTGATGATGCCCGAGGGGCATTCGGCGGACGCGTTTCGCAAGACTGTGTTGCAGCATTTCAATATGTCGTTGGGTCAGGGGCTGGGAAAGCTGTCTGGAAAAGTGTTTCGCATCGGACATCTTGGCTATTTCAATGATCTGACGCTGTGCGGCACGCTGGCCGGCATAGAAATGGGGCTTGAACTGGCGGGAGTGCCCTACCAGAAGGGTGGGGTGCAGGCCGCCATGTCCTCGCTGGCTCAGTCGAGCCGTCCCCTTCAGTAGAAAGAAGCAAAGGCTGCATAAGACAGCCTGGCCAATGGCCCGGAAGCACACACGACAGGGCCATCGCGTCGTGACCATAAGGCTCGCATACCGCAGCGCCGTCCACGGCGCTGTCCTGAAGCACGAATTGGAGGAGACCTCAATGAAAAATGTTATCCGCTGTTTGTCGCAGAAAACCTGTGCCTTCACGCCGTTGTTCCTGCTGGCTGCGCTCGGCGCTGCGCCAGCCCATGCCTGGGAGCCCACGCGTAACGTTGAAATCATCGTCCCTGCCGGCGCCGGTGGCGCCTCGGATCAGATGGCCAGGACGATACAAAGCATTATTCTCAAGCACAAGCTGATGAAGCAGTCCACGCTCGTGCTCAACAAAGGTGGCGCGAGCGGTGCTGAGGGCATTATGGACACCAAGGCCTCGGCGGGAAATCCGCATAAGCTGATGGTGGCGTTCTCGGCGATCTACACCTTGCCTATTGCGGTAAAGCTGCCCTTTAACTGGCGGGACCTGAATCCAGTGGCGATGATTGCCAAGGATGAGTTCGTGCTGTGGACCAATGCCGAAGCACCCTATAAAACAGCCAAGGATTATCTGGACGCCGTGAAAGCCAAGCCTGCGGGCAGCTTCAAGATGGGCGGCACAGGCGCCAAGCGGGAGGACCAGATCATTACCGTGGCGCTGGAGAAGTCGGCGGGCGTTCATTTCACCTATGTACCCTACAAGAGCGGCGGCGAGGCGGCTACGCAGCTGGTGGGCAAGCATACGGATTCCAACGTCAACAATCCCAGCGAAAACATCGCGCAGTGGCGGGCCGGACAGCTCAATGCGCTGTGCGTGTTCTCCGGCGAGCGCATGCATTACAAGGACAAGATCGCAGGGGGGCTGTCATGGTCCGACATTCCAACCTGCAAGGAAGCTGGCTATGACGTCCAGTACCAGATGTTGCGAGGTTTTTTCCTCCCGCCGGGCACGACGCCAGAGCAGGCTCAGTATTACGCTGATGTGCTCAAGAAGGTCAGTCAGACCCAGGAGTGGAAAGACTATTTGAGCAAGCAGGCGCTCAACGGGCAATACCTGACCGGCAAGGACTATGTCGCCTTCCTGGAAAAGGATGAGGACTATCACAAAACGCTGATGCAGGAAGCCGGCCTGGCCGCCAAGTGACGGATTTGAACAGGAGCCTGGAATGGAGCAGAAATCAACGCCGGCCGGTGCACCGACCGGCGGATTGACCCATTGCGCGGTGGATGCAATCACCGCGGTGGTTGTGTTCATGATCGGCGTGGTGATGGCCGTGGACAATGCCAGCATTGGCGTGAGCTGGGGTAAAGACGGCCCGGAGTCGGGTTATTTCCCGTATCACATAGGCATCATTCTGTGCATCGCCAGCACAGCCGTATTGCTGCAGTCTCTGTTCGGAAAGCGACGCAATCGTGAAGTGTTTGTCACCTGGGACCGCTTTCGGCTGGTGCTGATGGTGTTGCTGCCGACTGCGCTGTATGTGCTGCTGATTCAATTTCTTGGCATTTACGTCGCCTCGGTGCTGTTCATTGCCGGCTTCATGCGCATGCTGGGGAAAATCGGCTGGCTCAAGACGGTGCTGGTCAGTGTTGGCGTCACGGTGCTGTTGTTCTGGATGTTCGAGATTCAGTTTATGGTGCCGCTGCCCAAAGGGCCGCTCGAGGCTTATCTGGGCTACTGATGCCACAAAGGGAGATGACAAGTGGATGAACTTGGCGCTTTGTTTCACGGGTTTGCAACGGTTCTGAGTTGGTACAACATCGGGATGATGCTGATAGGGTTGGTGCTTGGCGTCGTCATTGGCGTGCTGCCGGGTCTGGGCGGACCCAATGGCGTGGCGATTCTGCTGCCGCTTACGTTCACCATGCCGCCGACCTCGGCAATTATCATGTTGTCCTGCATTTACTGGGGCTCGTTGTTTGCCGGTGCAATCACGTCCATCCTTTTCAACATACCTGGAGAGACATCGTCGGTGGCCACCACCTTCGACGGATATCCCATGGCACAGCAGGGCAAGGCGGGCCAGGCGCTGACAGCATCGTTCACCGGCTCGTTCTTCGGGGCGTTGTCGGGTGTGCTGCTCATCACCTTTCTTGCGCCTATGGTGTCGCGGTTCGCGCTGCGATTCGGGCCCGCCGAATTCTTTGCCGTGTTTCTGCTGACGTTCTGCAGTTTTGTGGGCACTGACAGAAAAACACCCTTCAAGACAGTGATTTCCATGATGCTGGGTTTTGGCCTGGCGGCCATAGGCATGGACACGGTCAGCGGGGGCTTGAGAATGACCTTTGGCTGGTCGGAGCTGCTGCGGGGCGTGGATTTCCTGGTGGTTGTGATTGGCCTGTTCGGCATTGGCGAGATTCTTGTCAGCATGGAGGAAGGGCTGAAGTTTGAAGGCAAGAGCGGCAAGATCAATTTGAAGGTAGTGCTTCAAACCTGGCGGCAGTTGCCCCGGTACTGGGTCACGCTCGTGCGCAGCACGGTGGTTGGTTGCTGGATGGGGGTGACGCCGGGCGGTGCGACGGCAGCTTCCTTCATGGGTTATGGTCTGGCGCAGCGCTTTTCGCGCAACGGCGACAAGTTCGGCACGGGCGAACTTGAGGGCGTGGTGGCGCCAGAAACCGCCGCGCATGCCTCGGGAACCTCAGCCTTGCTGCCCATGCTGGCGCTGGGCATACCCGGCTCGGCCACGGCCGCTGTCTTGCTGGGAGGCCTGATGATATGGGGACTACAGCCTGGGCCTTTGTTGTTTGTCGAGCAGAAGGAGTTTGTCTGGGGCCTGATTGCGAGCATGTATCTGGGCAACTTTGTCGGACTCATTATTGTGCTGAGCACGGTCCCGCTGTTTGCGGCCATCCTGCGCATTCCGTTTGCCATCGTGGCGCCCATCATTATCGTGGTGTGCGCCATCGGCGCCTATTCCGTCAACAACGCGATGCTGGATGTCTGGTTCATGTTGCTGTTCGGCGTGATCGGTTATGTGCTCAAGAAACTGTCCTATCCGCTGGCGCCGATGATTCTGGCACTTGTACTGGGTGATCGCATGGAAGATGCTTTTCGCCAGTCCATGCTGGGTCCAGGTACGGGCCTGCATTTGTTCTGGGCGAATTCGCTGGTCGGCACCATTACCACGTTGGCGCTCATCATGCTGTTCTGGCCTCTGGCTGTGCTGATATGGAAATCCCTGCGCAAAGCGGCAGGCGGGCGTGGGGCAACACCTCAGGCCCGATCGGTGGACAGTGTGGAGACGGCAAAATGATACAGCGCAGACATGACAGCCCGGGCGTGACCGGGCGGACGGCTGAGGCGGGTCGACGCGATACGCAGAAGCATGCGCCGGCGCTGGTGCTGCAGGAGCGCCATGACGATATTGCCGTGGTGATCTTGAACCGCCCCGCCAAGCTCAATGCAATGACCCGTCCGATGTGGCAGGCATTGGGTGACGCGGTGACCGCATTGTCGAACGACGACGCAGTCCGTTGCGTAATCATCCGTGGTGCAGGTGAGAAGGCGTTTTCGCCGGGCAATGATATCGCGGAGTTCGAAACCGAAAGGGCTAACAAGCAGCAGGCGATCGAGTACGGCCGCACCATGCATGCGACGGCCAGTGCACTGGCCGATTGCCGCCATCCTGTGATTGCCCAGATACATGGAATCTGTGTGGGGGGAGGGTTGGAGATTGCCGCCTTGTGCGATCTGCGCATCTGCGGCGAGTCGAGTCGTTTTGGCGCACCGATCAAGAACCTGGGGCTGGTGATGGCTTATCAGGAAATGGCGCCGTTGATACGCCTGACCGGGCCGGACGTGGCGTTGGAAATACTGCTGGAGGGGCGTATTTTCGATGCGCGCGAGGCAAAGGACAAAGGCCTGGTTACGCGTATTGTGCCGGACGATGAGGTTGCCGCCGCGGCGATGACCAGTGCGCGCCGGATCGCCGATGGTGCGCCGCTGGTGGCGCGCTGGCACAAGCAGTTTGTCAGAAGACTGGCCGAGGGACGGCCGATATCGCCGCAGGAATATGAGGAGTGTTTAGACTGCTTCGATACCGAGGATTTTCGTAGAGGCTATGCGGCTTTTCTGGCCAAGCACAAGCCCGCATTCATAGGCAGGTAGCGCGCCAGGCCAGCAGGCCCAAGTCCTGCGGGGCACGGCAGACACCAATGTTCCTGCCGTAAACAGGAGTTGAGGCAATGAACAACAAATCCGCCCATACAGGTCCCCTTACGGGTATGCGTGTCCTGGAGCTTGCGCAGATCATGGCAGGGCCGACCTGCGGCATGATGCTTGCGGACATGGGCGCCGATGTAATCAAAGTGGAAAAGCTGCCCGGTGGCGACGATTCGCGCGGCTATCAGGAGCCGCGCGTCAACGGGGTTTCCGCCCCGTTCATGATACTGAACCGCAACAAACGCGGAATTGCACTCAATCTCAAAAAAACACAGGGCCGCGAGATACTGCTGCGCATGGTACAGGATGCCGATGTGCTGACTGAAAACTATCGGCGCGGAACGCTGGAGAAGCTGGGCCTGGGCTATGACGTGCTCTCCGGTGTGAATCCCGGGCTGATTTATTGCGCGGTCTCGGGTTACGGTCGCGATGGACCTTACGGGGACAAGGCTGGCTTCGACCTGATCGCGCAGGGGTTTACGGGCCTGATGTCGATCACGGGCGAACCCGGGCGGCCGCCGGTCAAGACGGGCAATTCAATCGCTGACATCAATGCGGGCATCCTGGCAACCGTGGGGATTATCGCCGCCTATGTCTACAAGCTGCGTACGGGGGAGGGCCAGGTAGTGGATACCTCGCTCATGGAGGCGGGGCTGCAGCAGACCTACTGGCATGCAGCCATGTATTTCGCCACGGGCCAGTCTCCCGCTGCGACCGGATCCGCCCACCTGCTGGCAGCGCCGTACCAGGCGTTTCGCGTGGCGGATGGCTGGATCAATATCGGAGGCGCCAATCAGGCCAACTGGGAACGTATTGCCACGGTGTTGGGGCATCCCGAATGGTGCGCCGACCCGCGTTATGTCAGCAACACTGCAAGAATGGATAACCTGGAGTGTCTGGTTGCGGACATGGAGATTGTGCTGGCGCAGCATGGTCAGACGCACTGGCTGCAAGCGTTTGATCAGGCGGGCGTGCCCGCCGGTCCGGTGCACACCATCGGTGAGGCGCTGTCGCATCCCCAGGCCTCGGCCAGGAACATGGTGGTGTCGCTGGAGCATCCTCAGGCCGGTGCGACACAGGCGCTGGGCTGTCCGGTTCATTTCTCGAAAACGCCTACGCAAATCAACCGACCGGCCCCGATGCTGGGAGAGCATACGCGCGAGCTGTTGTCCGGATATGGTTACAACCAGGCCCAGATTGATGCCTTTGTGGCGGAAGGCGTGGTGCAGGAGGCGCAGGCCGATATGAGGGCTTGAGCCGCCTCTGTGCCGCCTTTTGATGGCGAAGCGTGATTGGAATCCGCAGCAGACCGGGAGATCGGTCTGCTTTTTTTGCGTCATTCGCGTATTCACGGATTGCCTATAAAATTTATGTCTGTGAAAATAATTACACATACATAAAATTAAGGCCAGGCTATGAAGAAACCTGCATGGATAATCCGCGAGCAGGATGTCGAGGGCTATTCGCCCGCCAATCATCACGGCACGGTGAACCGGCGGCTTATCGGTCCGGATACCGTTGGTTCGCGCCACGTTGAAGTTCTGGTGGGAACAATAGAAAAAAACCAGGGGGCGCTGCCGCATGCGCATCCTGGCATCGAACAGGTGTGCTATCTGCTCTCAGGCTCAGCTTCGGTCGAGGTCGAAGGTGAGCATGGCGACATGCAGCCAGGCGACTGCTGTTATTTCCCTGCGGATAAAAAACATGTTTTTACCGTGACCAGCGAGGAGCCAGCCAGGCTGCTCGTGATCTATACCCCGCCCTACGAAGAAAACCCCGATCGGGTCATACGGTAGCGGTTGCGCCGACTGAATCCCGTCAATGACCGGCACCCTGATGCCAGCAAAGGAGACTAGATGAAATATGCATACATGCAAAACGGCCGACGCAGCCTGGCTGCGACCTTCACACTGGCCGCAGTGGCGACAGCACTGGCCTTGTGCGCCAGCGCGGCATCTGCCGCTTATCCGGACCGCCCCATCAATCTGATCGTGCCGTTTCCCCCGGGATCGGGCACGGATTCGGTAGGTCGTATTTTTGCGGGAGAGCTCAGCAAAAAATTGGGGCAGCCCGTTGTTGTGGAGAACAAGCCCGGCGCGAATGCGACAATTGCAGCCAATTATGTGGCCCAGGCCAAGCCCGACGGCTACACGCTGTTCGTCACGACGAATACCTCGCATTCAGCGGCGCCCTGGCTGATGAAAAACGTGTCCTACGATCCTGTCAAGGACTTTACCCCTATCGCGCGGGGCGGCAACCTGCCATTTCTGCTGGTCACTAATCCCTCAAGGCCGTACAAAACGGTCCAGGAGCTGGTTGACTATGCCAAGGCGCATCCGGGCGATGTGGCATATGCCAGTGGCAACAGCACGGGGATCGTCGCGGGGGGAACACTCGGTGTGGCGGCGGGACTGGATCTTTTGCATGTGCCGTATAAAGGTACACCGCAGGCGCTGACGGATCTGGTCGGTGGGCAGGTGGACTTCATGTTCACCGACGTCACCTCGGGCAAGCCCTTTGTAGACAATGGCCGTCTGCGTGCGCTGGCAGTGTCCACGGCCGTGCGCAGTCAGTTGCTGCCAGATCTGCCGTCAATGGAAGAGGCCGGGGTGGCCAATTTCGATATCAACTCCTGGAATGGTTATTTCGGACCTGCCGGCATGTCGCCCGAGATCGTGCTCACGCTGAACAAGGCGATCAACAACATCGTGGATGATCCAGACGTGAAAGCCAGGCTGGCAAAGCTCGGTTTTGACGCCTTCAGCGGCACACCGGAGGAATTCGCCAAGTTCGTGCAGGATCAGTACACGCTTTGGGGCAACCTGATCAAGGCTGCCGATATCGCACCGCAGTGAACACTTGGCAATCTCATCAGCCACAGTGAGGGTTGGCGCCGCTGCGGCGGCGCCGGCCGGCAACCTGCCAATACAAGAAAGTGGATTTAACGTGAACGCAGCATCAACGCCGCTTATCCCGGCCTCGGCCGGCCCGCTGGAAGGTCTTCGCATCCTGGACTTGAGCTCCGTGGTGATGGGACCATATGCCACTCAGATTCTGGGCGACCTGGGGGCCGATGTCATCAAACTGGAATCGCCGCGCGGGGACAATATGCGCGATGTGGGCCCCATGCGCAATCCCGGCATGGGCGCCATTTACCTTCATCTGAACCGCAACAAACGCTCTATTGTGCTGGACCTGAAGGCGGCGCGAGGACGCGAGGCCTGTCTTGCGCTGGCCAGAACGGCGGATGTGCTGCTGTACAACACCCGGCCCCAGGCCATGGCCAGGCTGGGGTTGGCGTATGAGGATGTTGCGGCCGTGAATCCGCGCATTGTCTATGTGGGGGCGTATGGCTTCGGATCAGCCGGCCCTTATGCGGGCAGGCCCGCATATGATGATCTGATACAGGGCATGACGGCCATTGCTTCGCTCTACCAGCGCAATTCCGGCGATGTTCCGCGCTATGCACCATTGACGCTGGCTGACCGGGCTGTGGGGATGCATGTGGCGATCGCGATGCTGGCCGGGGTGCTGCGCGCACGTACATCGGGCAAAGGGCAGGCGATCGAAGTTCCCATGTTTGAAGCGATGTCCCAACTGGTACTGGGCGATCATCTGAGCGGAAAGACGTTCGAGCCTGCAGAGGGCGGCACGGGATATTCCCGCTTGCTGGTGTCCTATCGGCGGCCCTACGCGACCTCGGACGGCCACATCAGTCTTTTGATCTATAACGACAAGCATTGGTCAAGGTTTTTCCGGCTGATAGATCGCGCCGATCTGCTGACAGATCCCCGATTCTGCTCACACACGGCGCGCGCCGAACATATCGATGAAGCCTATCGCTTTGTCGCGGAAATGATTGCGACGCGCAGCAGTGCATACTGGCTGGAAGCGTTCGACAAGGCAGACATTCCAGTGGCGCCCTTGTACAGCGTGGACGATCTGATAGAGGATCCGCATCTGCGCGAAGTGGGCATGATCAAGGAAGTGACTCACCCGTCCGAGGGCCGGCTGCGCACGCCTGCACCGGTGGGCAACTATACCGAAACGCCATTGAGCATACGCAGAAATGCACCGCGACTTGGCGAGCATACACAAGAAATTCTGGCCGAAGCCGGTTTTGACGAGGCGGCCGTGGCCGCACTGGTCGAGGCCGGCGTGGCGGCATACAACACTCAGGAAGAGGGGAAGGAATCGTGAGCTTTATATTGACGGATGAGCAGCAGGCTCTGGTCGAGGGCATTGAGGCGGTGTGCAGCCGCTATCCGGACGAGTACTGGCTGGAGAGGGACCGCGACGGCCAGTACCCGCATGCATTTCATCATGACCTGGCCGAGGGCGGCTGGCTTGGCATCGCCATGCCTGAAAAGTTTGGCGGATCAGGGCTGGGCATGACCGAAGCGGCGTTGATGATGCAGGCGATCTCGGCGTCGGGTGCCGGATTCTCGGGCGCTTCAGCCGTACATATGAACATTTTCGGGCTCAACCCCGTCGTCGTGTTCGGCAGCGAGGAACAACGGGCGCAGGCGTTGCCGCCCTTGATCAAGGGCGAGCAAAAAGCATGCTTTGCCGTCACCGAGCCGGACGCGGGCCTGGACACCACCAAGCTGACCACCCGCGCTACGCGTGAGGGCGACGAGTATGTCGTGCATGGCCGTAAGATATGGATCTCGACGGCACAGGTATCCGACAAGATGCTGCTGCTGGCGCGCACCACGCCCCTGTCCGAGGTCAAGAAACCCACCCATGGTCTTTCGCTGTTTTACACTGACCTTGACCGCAGCAAGATAGAAGTGCGCGAGATCGAAAAAATGGGTCGCAAGTCGGTCGATTCCAACATGCTTTTTATTGACGGTCTGAGGATTCCCGCCGCCCATCGTATCGGTGAGGAGGGGCGGGGTTTTGAGTACATTCTGCATGGCCTGAACCCCGAGCGTATCCTGATTGCTTCCGAAGCGGTGGGGCTTGGCCGCGCGGCGCTGTCCAGGGCGGTTGCCTACGCCAATGAGCGCGTGGTGTTCGGGCGGGCCATCGGCCAGAACCAGGGGGTACAGCATCCGCTGGCTCAGGCCTGGATGCAACTGGAGGCCGCAGACCTGATGGTGCGCAAGGCAGCATGGCTTTATGATGCCGGCAAACCCTGCGGCGAGTTTGCCAATTCGGCCAAGTATCTGGCTGCGGAAGCCGCCTTCAACGCGTGCCAGACTGCCGTGCTGACGCTGGGCGGAATGGGCTACGCCAAGGAGTATCATGTCGAACGCTATCTGCGTGAGAGCTTTATTCCGCGCATCGCGCCCGTCAGCCCCCAACTGATTATGTGTTTTATTGCAGAAAAAGTGCTCGGGCTGCCTAAATCGTATTGAGGATCCTGTGGCCATGGCCGACCAGAAAAGCGACAGCAACGTCAAGACTGCCCTGCGCGTGATCGAGATCATCGAGATATTTGCCCGCGAGGGCAGGCCGCTGGCGCTGTCGGAACTGGCCCGGCATCTGGAGGCGCCAGTGTCCAGCTGCCTGGCCTTGCTGCGCACCCTGACCAGCCTGGGCTATCTCTATGAAACCGGACGGCGGCAGGGTTATTACCCGACCGGCCGGTTGTTGGCGATGGGACAGCGCATCTCACGAGCTGATCCCATACTTGAAAAAGTCGAGCCCAGCCTTGAGGAGTTGCGGCAAACCACTTCTGAAACCATCGTCCTGGCCAAAGTGGGCCAGGATGACAGCGTGGTCTATCTGGAAGTGTTGCCTTCACCCAATCCCATCAGCTATGTGGCCGTGCCGGGCGAACGCAAAGAGCTGCATGCGAACTCGCTGGGCAAGGCGCTGCTGTCGACCATGGAGAGCAAGGAGCGCAAACGTCTGCTGGAAGGTCGCAAGCTTAAGCAATATAGTGAGCGCACTCTGGTTGATCCAGCGGATATTGAGGCTGACATCAAGGCCTCGCTGGAACGGGGCTGGTTTGCGAATCTGGGGGAGTCCATGCGTGATGTAGGCGCCGTCGCCTGGCCTTTGACGCTATTGGGCAATCATTACGCTATCTCTATCGCAGGGCCGCTCTATCGTATCGACTGCAATGTGGAGGCGCATGCGCGCAAACTGCGCGTGGCCTGCAGCTTTATCGAGCAGAATTTTTAGTTCAGGCAACAGGCGGCAAGGTTTGGCGCAGACGCGTCAGGTCAGTGACTGGAGCAGCCTGGCCGTTTCGAACATGGGCAGGCCCATGACACCGGTATAACTGCCCTGGAGGGACTGCACGAACATGCCGCCGCAGCCCTGTATGCCATAGGCGCCCGCCTTGCCGGCCGGTTCGCCGGTGGCGCAGTATGCGTCGATATCGGCAGCGGTCAGTGTGCGGAAACAAACTGTGCTGATGGATACGTCTTCCAGGATGGTGCCGTCATGCGCCAGCACGACAGCCGTATGCACGGCATGGCTGCGGCCCGACAGGCGGGCCAGCATATCGCGGGCCTCGTTGTCGCTGCCTGGCTTGCCCAGGATTTCTCCCTCCAGGATCACGGTCGTGTCGGCGGACAGTACCGGCAACAGCCAGTCCGGCGTTGCTTTGCCAGTGGAGTGCTGCCTGGCGCCGGGCTGAGCGGCAGGCGATATCGGGCAATTCAGCCCGCCTGCGCGGGCAGGGTTGCTGCCTTGCGCCGCCAGCTCGGCAAGCCATTGGGTAGCGCGTACGGCTTTTTCGCGCGCGGTGCGGCATACATAGTCTTGCGGGGCTTCGCCGGGCAGGCGGGGCTCGTCCTCGCCGTCGGGGGCGGGCACCCGCAAGACCTGATGGGGCACGCCCATCAGCGTGAGAATTTCATGCCGACGGGGGCTGGCCGACGCCAGGTACACCGGCGGCAGCCGAAACAGGCTGGGCGCCGCCATCAGCGCACCTTGAGGATTTTCATGCCGTTGGTGCCGCCGCTGTTGCTGTAGAAATCACCCTTGGTCAGGATGACCCAGTCGCCTTTCTTGAGCAGTCCGCGTTCGGTCAGTTTCTCGATGGCCTGATCGCTGACTTCGGCCGGGTCAACCTTGGCGGCGTCAAACGGCACGGTATAGACGCCGCGGAACATGGCCGCGCGGCGTTGTGTGCCGGGGTGCCGGGTATAGCAGTAGATGGGCACGCCTGAGCGGATGCGCGACATGATCAGCGGCGTGTGGCCGCTTTCGGTCAGGCTGATGATGGCCTTGACCCCCGGAAAATGATTGGCTGCGTACATAGAGGCCAGGGCGATGGTTTCGTCGCAGCGGCTGAAGGTTTCGCCCAGGCGGTGCTGCGAGCGCGTCGACGTGGGTTCCTGTTCGGCCCCCAGGCAGACTCTGGCCATGGCCGTGACGGCTTGAACCGGGTATTGGCCCGACGCGCTTTCGGCCGACAGCATGACGGCATCGGTGTAATCGAGCACTGCATTGGCGACATCGGATACTTCAGCCCGGGTGGGCATTGGACTGCTGATCATGGACTCCATCATCTGGGTAGCCGTGATTACCAGCTTGTTATGCGTGCGGGCGTGCTGAATGATGCGTTTCTGTATGCCCACCAGGCGCGCGTCGCCAACCTCCACGCCCAGGTCGCCGCGAGCCACCATGACAGCATCGCTGACCTTGATGATGGCATCCAGTGCGCGATCATCGGCGACGGCTTCCGCGCGTTCTATCTTGGCCACGATCCACGCCTTGCTGCCTGCTTCCAGGACCAGCTTGCGGGCCTGTTGAATGTCGCTGCCGTAGCGCGGAAAGGAAACCGCGACATAATCCATGTCGAGCTCGGCGGCGAGCTTGATGTCTTCTTTGTCTTTATCGGTGAGGCTGGGTGCGGAGATGCCGCCGCCCCGCCGGTTGATGCCCTTGTTGTTCGAGAGGGGGCCGCCGACCGTGACGGTGGTGTGCACGGCGTGCTCTTCCACATTGTCGACCACCAGCACCACGCGTCCGTCGTCCAGCAGGAGCTCGTCGCCGGGATTGCAGTCCTGCACCAGGCTGGGGTAGTCGATACCGACAATATGGCTGTCGCCTGCATCAGAGGGGTGTTCATTGGACAGGGTGAAATCCTGACCGACTTTGAGGGTGACGCTGCCGTCAGTAAAGCGCGAAATACGAATCTTGGGGCCCTGCAGATCGCCCATGATAGCGACATAGCGGCCATGCTTGGCGGACAGTTCACGCACCAGCCGCGCCCGCTCGCGATGATCGTCGGCCGCGCCGTGTGAGAAATTGAGCCGCGCCACATCCATGCCGGCCAGAATGAGTTGTTCGATGATGTCGGCGCTGCTGGAGGCGGGGCCCAGGGTGGCTACGATTTTCGTACGTCGAATAGTCATGGCATGTCGGTCCGTTTGCTCAGGCGCGATGATAGGGGTGTCCGGTCATGATAGCCCAGGCGCGGTAGAGCTGTTCGGCCAGCAGCACGCGAACCATGGGGTGGGGCAGGGTAAGAGAGGACAGTCGCAGGCGCCCGTGGCAGCTGCGCTTGAACTGCGCATCAAGGCCATCGGGGCCGCCGATGACAAAGACCACGTCCTGGCCGCCGCCGCGCCAGGCTTCGAGTTCCTTGGCCAGACTCATGGTGTCGAGGTCCTTGCCATGCTCGTCCAGGGCCAGGCGCAGCGTGCCGGCAGGGATGGCGCTTTCGATACGCCGCGCTTCGGCCAGCATCATCTGCGCAGGTGTTTTACCGGAAGTGCGCGGTTCGGGCTTGATCTCGCGTATCTCGAGCTGGCAGTCGGCAGGCAGTCGGCGGGCGTAGTCCTTCCAGCCGGCCTCGATCCAGTCAGGCATGCGGGTTCCCACCGCCACGACAATGAGCTTCATGGGCGCTGACGCCGCGCGTCAGTGCTGATCGGGCTCATCGTCGTAGGCGTCGTACGTCTCGGCGATGATGGGCTGGGTCGATTGCGGCAGCAGCTTGACGCGTACCGGCTTGTCACCCCAGATTTCTTCGAGGTTGTAGTACTGGCGCACCATGGGTTGCATGCAGTGCACGACGACGTCGCCCAGATCGATCAGCACCCATTCGCCGGTATCTTCGCCTTCGAAGGCGACAATGGGGATGTGTTGCTCGCGAGCCTTGTCCGCCACACTGGAGGCAAGCGCCCTTGTCTGACGGTTCGAGGTGCCGCTGGCGATGATGACACGATCGAACAGCCCGGTAATATGGGTGGTATTGAAGACTTTGATGTCCTGAGCCTTGACGTCTTCAAGCGCATCAATGACCAGGCGTTGCAGTTTTTGTATATCCATGTGCAGACTATACCGTGTACTTCAGACGGAAGGATGCAGATAGAGGCGATTTTCCTGGATATATTGCATGACTGCAACATCGAGCAGTCCTTGCGTGGGCAGACCCTGGGCCAGCCTCTCGCGTATCAGCGTGGAGGATATATCCATGGGCTCGACGGGCAGGTATTCGAGGGGGCGCTGCTGCGTTGCCAGCCAGTCAGCCAGCGCTTGCGGAACCGAGAGCGTGCTGCCCGGACGCCGGGCAACGGCCAGCCTGGCAAGGCAGGCGATATCCTGCCAGTGATGCCAGGAGCAAAAGTTGCCCAGTTGGTCAGCGCCGAGAATCCAATGGTATTCGGGCCCGGCAGGCAACTCTCGCAAGGTATCAATGGTGTAGGTCTTGCCCCCCCGGTGCAGTTCCAGCGGATTGACCTGCATGAAGGGGAAGTTGCGCGTGGCGATGTCCAGCATGGCCTGCCGGTGGGCCGGACTGGCGGCCAGTGCGGGGCGCTGCCAGGGGTTAGCAGCAGGAATAAGCTGGACCTGGTCCAGTTCCAGGGTGTCGGCCGCGATCTGCGCCAGCGCAATATGGGCGAGATGGACGGGATCGAAGCTGCCTCCCAGCAGGCCGATTTTCACAACCAGTCCCGCGGTTTGAGGTAAGCGGCCAGATCGGCCTCGGGACTGTCCGGGTCGGGAGTCCAGCAATAGCGCCAGTTCGCCATGGGCGGCATGGACAGCAGGATGGATTCGGTGCGCCCGCCAGACTGCAGGCCGAACAGCGTGCCACGGTCGAAAACCAGGTTGAACTCCACATAGCGCCCGCGCCGGTAGGCCTGGAAGCTGCGCTGTGCCTCGCCGTAGCGCATTGCGCGCCGTTTTTCGACGATGGGCATGTAGGCATCCAGGAAACAGTCGCCGACGGAGCGAACCAGGGCAAACGAGGTGTCAAAGCCTCCTTCGTTCAGGTCGTCGAAGAACAGTCCCCCTATGCCGCGGGTTTCGTCGCGGTGCTTGAGGTAGAAGTAGTCGTCGCACCATTTCTTGTAGGCAGGGTATTTATCCTGGCCATAAGGGGCGACGGCGTCGTGGCAGACCTGGTGGAAGTGCCGGGCGTCTTCCTCGAAAGGGTAGTAGGGCGTCAGGTCGAGTCCGCCGCCGAACCAGAATACGTCATCCGCTCCGCTGTTCTCGGGCGCATGAGCGACAAAGAGCCGCACGTTCATGTGAGTGGTGGGGACGTAGGGGTTGCGGGGGTGCAGCACCATGGACACGCCCATGGCTTCCCAGGAGCGGCCAGCCAGTTCCTTGCGGTGAGCGCTGGCCGAAGGAGGGAGCTTGCTACCCTGCACATGACTGAACAGTACGCCGGCGCGCTCAAGCAGCGGGCCGCCTTCGAGGTAGCGGGACAGGCCGCCGCCGCCTTCTTCCCGTTTCCATTGGTCGGTCTCGAATGCGGTGCCGTCGGCCACTTCCAGCTCCCTGACGATACGCGACTGCAGGTCGAGAAAGTAATCGTAGGCGGCGGACATCGGGACCGTCATGATATGGCGCGCCAGCCGATATCATTGCGATACTGCTGGCCATCGAAATGGGTTTGCGCAATGGCGTCATAGACTGCCGCCTGGGCGCGCTTGACGGAATCCGCCAGCACGGTGACACACAGCACGCGGCCGCCGGAAGTCTTGAGCACGCCGTCATCGAGCCGGGTGCCGGCATGAAAGACAACACAGTCGTCGGTGTCCTGCGGCAGGCGGTCGATGATGTCGCCTGTGCGGGGCTCGGCGGGATAGTGCTTGGCCGCTACCACGACGCCCAGCGCACAGCGGCGATCCCATTCGATTTCGGCCTCGTTCAGCCGGCCGGCGACCGCCAGCTCGAACACCTTGGCCAGGTCACTCTTGATGCGCATCATGATGGGTTGGGTTTCGGGATCGCCCATGCGGCAATTGAATTCCAGGACCTTGAGGGGGCGGGTGGCGTCGGGACCCGCTCCTATCATCAGCCCGGCATAGAGAAAGCCGGTGTAGGGCAGACCATCGCGCGCCATGCCGGCGATCGTGGGCTGTATGACTTCGCGCATGATGCGATTGTGCAGTGCAGGCGTAATGACCGGCGCCGGAGAGTATGCGCCCATGCCGCCCGTATTGGGCCCCTGGTCGCCATCTTTGAGGCGCTTGTGGTCCTGGCTGGTCGCCAGTGCCAGTACGTTGCGGCCATCGCACATGACGATGAAAGATGCTTCTTCGCCTTCCAGGCACTCTTCGATGACGACTCGGGCGCCAGCGGCGCCGAAAGAGCCATCGCCCAGCATCTGGTCGACGGCCTGTTGCGCCTCGTCGACGGTGCCGGCCACGACGACGCCTTTGCCAGCGGCCAGGCCGTCGGCCTTGACGACGATGGGGGCCCCTTGGGCTGCGATATAGTCGCGCGCCTGGGCAGGATCTGTGAAGGTCTGGTAGGCGGCGGTGGGAATGTTGTGCCGTACCATGAATGCTTTGGCGTAGTCTTTTGAACTTTCAAGCTGCGCCGCGGCCTGGGTGGGCCCGAAAATCTTAAGGCCCGCAGCACGAAAGGCGTCCACGACGCCGGCTGCCAGCGGCGCTTCCGGGCCGACCACGGTGAAGGCGATTTTTTCTTTTTGCGCAAAGGCCACGAGCTCTTCATTGGTGGACAGCGCAAGGTTCTGAATGCCTTGGGCTCGCGCCGTGCCGCCGTTGCCGGGCGCCACAAACACCGTTTGTACACGGGGTGCGCGCGCCAGGCGCCACGCCAGGGCGTGTTCGCGGCCACCGCCGCCGATTACCAGTAGTTTCATAGCTTGATTGTTCTTGCCCTGGGGCGATAGGGTTGGTCTGTGGAAGGTGTGGTCGCGAGGACCTGTGTTGTCGGCGCTCAGTCGGCTTCGTCGAAAACAGCCGTTGTGTAGACCTCCTGGACATCGTCCAGGCCTTCGAGCACATCCAGCATTTTCTGCATGGTGACCGCGTCGTCCGGCGGAAGTTCGGTTTCATTCAGCGGTTTCATGGTCAGGCCCTGCACCTCGGGCACCAGGTTGGCGGCCTCGAATGCCGTCTTGACCGCTGCATAGTCGGTGGGGGCGCTGAGGACTTCGATCATGCCTTCTTCGTCTGTCTGGATGTCTTCGGCGCCCGCCTCGAGCGCAACTTCCATGACTTGTTCTTCAGATGTGCCCGGTGCGAACAGGAATTGCCCACAATGCTTGAACATGAAGGCGACAGAGCCTTCCTGGCCCAGATTGCCGCCGTGCTTGGTAAACGCGTGCCGCACCTCGGCAACCGTGCGTGTACGGTTGTCCGTCATGCAGTCGACCACGACCGCCGCGCCGCCCACGCCATAGCCTTCGTAGCGGATTTCTTCATAATTGGCCCCATCGGCCCCGCCTGCGCCGCGCTGGATGGCGCGCTGGATGTTGTCCTTGGGCATATTGGCGGCGGTTGCCTTGTCCCACGCCATGCGCAGGCGCGGGTTGGAGTCTGGATCAGGCCCGCCGGCGCGGGCCGCCACGGTGACTTCACGGATGATTTTTGTCCAGAGCTTGCCGCGCTTGGCGTCTTGGCGACCTTTGCGGTGCTGGATGTTCGCCCATTTACTGTGTCCGGCCATAAGTTCGTTGCAATGAATTCGGTTGAGAGAAGAGAGTCCTGGCGTGCATTTTAACCCGTGCACGGATAGCGGCATCGAATTACACTTGGGCTTCCCCGAGTTCTCCTGCGGAATACAAAAATATGGCTGATCCCGTCCTTCTGGCACAGAATAGTAACGTTCAGGCCTTTCTGCTGCCGCAGCGCGCCAACAGGCACGGTTGCATTACCGGAGCCACCGGCACTGGCAAAACAGTCACTTTACAAGTGCTGGCCGAAGCGTTCTCGCGCATGGGCACGCCGGTTTTCATGGCCGATGTCAAGGGCGATCTGACCGGCATTTCACAGCAGGGCGACATCACGCCCAAACTGGCCGAGCGGCTAAAACGCCTGGGACTTCCCGAACCGGTGCCTGGAGCATGTCCGGTTACTTTGTGGGATGTTTTGGGCGAGCAGGGCCATCCCGTGCGTGCGACCGTCTCGGACATGGGGCCCTTGCTGCTGTCCCGCATGCTGGAATTGAACGATACCCAGGAAGGCGTGCTCAGCCTGGTCTTCAAGGTGGCGGATGACGATGGCCAGTTGCTGCTGGACCTCAAAGACCTGCGTGCCATGCTGCAGGATGTCGCGGACCGTTCCGCCGACCTGCGTACGCGCTATGGCAATGTGTCGTCTGCCTCCATCGGCGCCATACAGCGCAGCCTGTTGCGCCTTGAGAGCCAGGGCGCGGAACATTTTTTCGGCGAACCCATGCTGGATATCGCCGACCTGATCCGGGTCGACGGCAAAGGGCAGGGTATGGTCAACATCCTGGCGGCGGACAAACTCATGCAGTCACCCAGGCTGTATGCGGTCTTCTTGTTGTGGCTGCTGGCGGACATCTACGAAAAACTTCCTGAAATCGGCGATCCTGATCAACCCAAGCTGGTGTTTTTCTTCGACGAAGCTCACCTGCTTTTCAACGATGCGCCGAAGGCACTGCTCGAGAAAATCGAGCAGGTCGTCAGGCTGGTTCGTTCCAAGGGCGTGGGTGTGTATTTCGTTACACAAAACCCGATGGATATACCTGACACCGTGCTTGGACAACTGGGTAACCGGGTCCAGCATGCCTTGCGCGCCTTTACGCCGCGCGACCAGAAAGCGGTGCGTACCGCAGCGCAGACCATGCGTCCGAACCAGGGGTTGGATATTGAGGCTGCCATTACAGAGCTGGGCGTGGGCGAAGCATTGATATCCCTGCTGGATGCCAAAGGCAGCCCCTCGCCCACAGAGCGCGTCTGGATGCTGGCGCCAGGCAGCCGGATAGGGCCGGCCACGGACAGCGAACGCCAGGCCATCCGGGCCGCCTCCACCATGGGCAAGTATGACCAGGCGGTGGATCGCGAGTCCGCCTACGAGGTGCTGGCGGCGCGGGCTCAGGCCGGCGCAGCCAGCGCGGAAGATCAGGCCGGGACGGCGGGCGGCGGCGTGCAGGCGGCTGGTGCGGACAAGACCAGGGCTGGTGGGCAGGGCGGAGGCGATGAGGGTTTGATGGGCGCTGTCAGCGACTTCCTGTTCGGGTCGGTGGGACCGCGCGGCGGCAGGCGCGAGGGGGCTGTTCAGTCCGCAGTCAAAAGCGCATTGCGCAGCACAACGACGCAATTGGTGCGTGGTGTGCTGGGGTCGCTGATAGGAAAAGGGCGCCGCCGCTGACCGGTCGGGCGTACGAACGATATTTCACAAACAAGGAGATACACAGGTGTCAGAGAGTCATAAAATCGCCGTGATGGCCGGAGACGGCATAGGCAAGGAAGTCATGCCCGAAGGCCTGCGCGTGCTGGATGCCGCCGCGGTGCGCCACGGCATTTCGTTCCAGTGGCAGGAACTGGACTGGAGCTGCGACTACTACGCCAAGCATGGCCGCATGATGCCGGAAGACTGGAAAGGCCGCCTGATGGACCAGGAAGCCATTTTCTTCGGTGCCATCGGCTGGCCCGAGACCGTACCGGATCACGTTGCGCTGTGGGAGTCTCTGTTCAAATTCCGCCGCGAGTTCGATCAGTACATCAATCTGCGTCCCGTGCGCCTGATGCCAGGCATCCCTTCGCCGCTGGCGGGGCGCAAGCCGGGCGACATTGATTTTTTCATTGTTCGGGAAAATACCGAAGGCGAGTATTCCAACAGCGGCGGGCGCCTGTTTGCAGGCACCGAGCGCGAGGTCGTGATCCAGGAGAGTGTTTTTACCAGGATCGGTGCGGACCGCGTGCTCAAGTTTGCTTTCGAGCTGGCGCAAAAACGGGGCAAGCATGTGACGGCGGCCACGAAGTCCAACGGTATTTCGATTTCCATGCCGTGGTGGGATGAGCGCGTGGCGGATATCGCGACTCAATATCCCGACGTACGCTGGGATAAATATCATATCGATATTCTGTGCGCCCATTTTGTGCAGCATCCGGACTGGTTCGATGTCGTGGTGGCATCCAACCTCTTTGGCGACATCCTTTCGGATCTCGGCCCCGCGTGCACAGGTACGATAGGGATAGCACCGTCGGCCAATCTCAATCCGGACCGTTTGTTCCCGTCCCTGTTCGAGCCTGTGCACGGCTCCGCGCCCGATATTTACGGTAAGAGCGTCGCCAATCCGATCGGCCAGATATGGAGCGGCGCGTTGATGCTGGACTTCCTGGGCTACCCGCAGGCCAGTGCGGATGTCGTGGCGGCCATCGAAACCGTGCTGGAGCAGGGCCCTCGCACACCGGACATGGGCGGCAAGGCGACGACGCAGGATGTCGGCAAGGCGATCGCAGAAATCGTGGCCAAGGGGTAAGGCCGACCCTGGCGGCAGGCTGGCTCAGGCCGGCCTGTTGGCCTGCCGCAGTCCTGACCACACGATGGCGCCTACCATGATGGCCCCTCCGAACAACGCCCGCAGCGACGGGTATTGGGCAAACAGAATCGCGGCAAAGAGGATGGCATACACCGGTTCGAGCGCGATGACGATGCCGGCGCTGCGCGCCTCCAGTACCATGAGGCTGGCCACCATCAGGTAATGCGACAATGCTGTGCATAAAATGCCCAGCATGGCCAGCCATATCCAGTCGAACGGACCGAGTGCGCTCAGGGACGACCAACCGAAGGGCAGCGTCAGGGCCAGTACGAACAGGTTTTCCCAACAGGCCACCTGCTGGGCCGGCAGCCTGGCAGCGGCCCTGCGATTGATCAGCGTGAACAGGGCAAAGGTCAGGCCAGAAAGAATCGCCCAGGCCAGGCCGACGGTGGCTTCGTTGCGGAAATCAAATGACGGCGTGACCATGACCAGGCCCAGTGTGACCGCTGCCAGAATCATCCATTCCGCGCGGCTTACTTTCTCTTTGAAGACCAGGTATTCGCACAGCGTAATAAAGGCCGGAAAGCTGGCAAAGCCCAGGGTGGCGGTTGCCACGCCGGCGATTTTTACCGACAGAAAAAAAGTGGCCCAATGGATGGCCAGCATGACGCTGGCCATGAACAGCAGGAGCAGGTTCTGGCGGTTCAGGCCCCGGAACGGGGAGGTGTTGCGAAAGCGCAATACCGCGTACAGCGCCAAGACGGCAAAGCCCGCCCGCCCGGCCGTGATGGCCATGGGGTCGCCTTGTATGAGTTTTCCGAAGATGCCGGTAAGACCGAACAATACGGCTGCGATATGAATCGCAAAAAGTGCTCGTTGACGATTCATTTTTTCAGGTACAGAGTCGCGATATGGATTTAAACTAACGCGTTATTGAGCACGCCACACGGCAGCGCGACACTTCTGCAAGGAGCCCCTCTTGGAAACCCAGGTCAAAGCAATACGCATCGAACAGCACGGCGGTCCCGAAGTACTCAAACTGGTCATGGTAGACCTGCCGGCGCCGCAGAAAAACGAGGTAACTATACGCCAAAAAGCGATAGGGCTTAATTTCATCGATATCTATTTTCGCACAGGCCTGTATCCGCATCCGCTGCCGCATGGTCTTGGTTTCGAGGCCTCAGGTGTCGTCGAGGCCGTGGGCGCCGGTGTCAGCCACCTGAAGGTGGGCGATCGCGTCGCTTATGGGCAGAGCCCCATTGGCGCCTATGCCGAGGCGCACAACGTGCCTGCCGAGCGCGTGGTCAAGATTCCGCGCGGTGTGGGTTTCGAGGACGCTGCGGCCATGATGCTCAAGGGCCTGACCGTGCAGTATCTGTTCCGCCAGACCTACCGCCTGCAGGGCGGTGAAACCATTCTTTTCCATGCCGCCGCCGGGGGCGTGGGCCTGATCGCCTGTCAGTGGGCCAAGGCGCTGGGTGTCAAGTTGATCGGGACGGCTTCCACGCCTGAAAAGGCGGCGCTGGCCAAAGCCCACGGCGCCTGGGAGGTTATCGATTATTCCCGCGAGAACGTGGCCGAACGCGTGCTGGAACTCACCGATGGGCGTAAAGTGCCTGTGGTCTACGACGGCGTGGGCAAGGATACCTGGAACACCTCGCTCGACTGCCTGGAGCCGCGTGGCCTGATGGTCAGCTTTGGCAATGCGTCCGGTTCAGTCGAGGGCGTCAACCTGGGGGTGCTGGCGGCCAAGGGCTCTCTGTTTGTCACACGGCCCAAGCTGGGTGATCATGTGGCGACACAGGAGAAAATGCAGTCCGCAGCGGATGATCTCTTCGGTCTGGTGAGCAAAAAGAAAATCCGCATGGCCATTGGCCAGCGCTTTGCCCTGGAAGACGCCGGCGCGGCCCAGGAAGCGCTGGCTGCCCGCAAAACCACCGGAGCCACCATTCTGACGCTGGATTAAACCCGGCTGACGCCAGGGCAGGCCGACATGCCTGTCCGGCGCCGGCTGTCGAAGGGGGAGGCGCAAGGCCTCCCGTTCTGCACTAGCCTTCTTCGTGGTAGCGCCTTACGCGCTCCACTTCTTCCCTGGATCCGAGCACGACACCGACACGCTGGTGCAGCGCGTCCGGCTGTATGTCCAGGATGCGCCGGCTGCCGTCTATGGCGGCTCCGCCAGCCTGTTCAATGATAAAGCTCATGGGATTGGCCTCGTACATCAGGCGCAGCTTGCCTTGCTTGCCCGAGGCGCGGTTATCGCGCGGGTACATGAATATTCCGCCGCGTGTCAGGATGCGATGTACGTCGGCCACCATGGAGGCAATCCAGCGCATGTTGTAGTCTTTGCCGAGTTCTCCATCCTTGCCGGCCAGGCAGTGGTCGATATAGCGCTTGACCGGCGCCTCCCAGTGGCGCATGTTCGACATATTGATCGCGAACTCCGAAGTCTGCTCGGGAATGGTGATGTCTTCGCCTGTCAGCAGCCAGGAACCCATTTCCTTGTCCAGCGTAAAGGACACGACGCCAGTGCCTACGGTAAGTACCAGCATGGTTTGCGGGCCGTACACTGCATAGCCCGCGGCCACCTGGCGCGCACCGGGTTGCAGGAAGTCCTGCTCGTCCACATCGCGGCCGGAGGTGTGATGCGGCGCCTGCAGCACGGAAAAAATGGTGCCGATGGATACATTGACGTCGATATTGGAGGAGCCGTCCAGGGGATCGAACAACAGCAGGTATTCGCCCTTGGGATAGCGGTTGGGAATAAGGTGAATGGTTTCCATTTCTTCGGAAGCCATGGCAGCCAGGTGGCCGCCCCATTCGTTGGCTTCGAGCAGGATTTCGTTGGACATAACGTCCAGCTTCTTCTGCACCTCGCCCTGTACGTTCTCGGTATCCAGGCTGCCCAGGACGCCGCCCAGGGCACCCTTGCTGACGGCGTGGCTGATGGCCTTGCAGGCGCGCGCGACGGTTTCTATCAGCAGGCGCACCTCGGCCGAGACGGCTTGCTTTTTGCGCTGTTGTTCGACCAGATACTGGGTCAGGGTTTTACGTGACATGAGAGCTCCGTCTATTATATTTTCAAGGCTTTGGAAATGATTTCGGCGACATTGCGCGATAACTCGGGGTGCTGCTGCACCTGTTCCAGCGCCGCACGCATGCTGCTGCGCTGCGGCTCGGCAAAGCGCGCCCAGTTATCGAAGGCCCGGGCGAGGCGTGCGGCAATCTCCGGGTTCAGGCTGTTCAGCGCCAGCACCTGGTCCGCCCAGAAAGCGTAGCCCTGCGCATTGTGTATACCCTGGAGATTGTTCATGCAGAACTGGAAAATCAGCGCGCGTGCGCGATTGGGATTGCGCAGCGAGAACGCGGGGTGCAGCATCAGCGAGCGCACGGTTTCCACCGTGGCGGTGGGGGCAGTCGCCTGCAATGAAAACCATTTGTCCATGACCAGCGGGTCTTGCTGCCACTGCTGATAGAAGTGCTCCAGCGCAGCGGCACGCTCGCCCTCGGCCCCGTAGTTCATCAAAGCGGCCAGCGCACCCATGCGATCGGTCATGTTGCCGGCGTGGTAGTACTGTTCTCTGGCCAGTTGCTCTGCCTGTGCATCGCCGCCAGCCATCAGGTACGACAAGGCAAGATTCTTGAGGGCCCGGCGGCCGGCCGAGACAGGGTCGGGGCTGTATTGAGCATCGGCCTGGGCGTGTGCTGCCTGGTAGGTTTGCAGCCATAGCGGGGCCAGTTGCCTGCCCAGTGCCTCTCGCAGCTGGCGGCAGGCGCGTACTGCACCAAGGGGATCCAGGGGCGAGGTCTTTTCCAGCAATTCCTTTTCGCCGGGCAGACTGAGCACGCGCGCCTTGTAGGCATCGGTGATGCTGGCGTCCTGCAGCAGGCTGCGCCATGTGTCGACGAACAACGGGGCGACGGTCGTCGCCTCGTCGCTGGCGTCGACCAGCCTGAGCAATTGCCGCGAGGCCAGTTCGCGGCCGGCTTCCCAGCGCGCGAAGGGGTCGGTGTCGTGCCGGGCCAGCAGCGCAAGGTCTGCATCGGGGCGCTCGAATTCAACAATGACCGGCGCCGAGAAGTTGCGCAACAAGGAAGGCACCGGCGCCTCGGGTATCTGCCCGAACGTCCAGGTCTGCTCCGCTTGGGTGAGTTCCAGCAATACCGTTTCGGACGACCTGCCTTCGTGCGTCAGGGTGAGCGCGCGTCCGTCGCGTCCGAGCAATCCCAGAGCGAACGGAATATGCAAGGGGGGCTTGGCGGCCGGTGGATCCTGCAGTTTTTCGATGCCGGCAGGCGCGCAATGCTGACGCAGTGTGATTGAGCAGGTCTGCTCTGTCTCATTCCAAGACAGGGTGACCTGCACCCTGGGCGTTCCGGCCTGGCCATACCAGCGGCGGAAGGTCTGCAGGTTTCTGCCGGGATTCTGCCGGGCGTAAATGGACTCCATCGCGTCGACAAAGTCGTCGCAGGTGACTGCGTGGCCGTCGTGCCGCCGGAAATATTCGGCCAGCCCGGCCTGAAATCCGGCTTCACCGAGCAGCGTATGCTGCATGCGCACCACTTCGGCGCCTTTTTCATAGACGGTGGCGGTGTAGAAATTGCCGATTTCCTGATAGCTCTCGGGGCGGATGGGGTGGGCCATCGGACCAGCATCTTCCGGAAACTGGGCAATACGCAGTGTTGTGACATCGTCGATGCGTTTGACGGCGCGGGCGCTGACCGCCTCGGGCCCTTCCAGGCCCTGTGCCAGCATGTCTGCGGAAAACTCCTGGTCCCGGAATACGGTCAGACCTTCTTTCAGCGATAACTGGAACCAGTCGCGGCAGGTGACGCGATTGCCCGTCCAGTTATGGAAATACTCGTGTCCTATCACGGCCTCGATGGCGCGATAGGCGGCGTCGGTAGCCGTGTCCTTGTCGGCGAGCACATAGGCCGAATTGAACACGTTCAGGCCTTTGTTCTCCATGGCGCCCATATTGAAGTCTCTGGCGGCCACCACCATGAAACGGTCCAGATCCAGTTCCAGGCCAAAGCGCTGCTCGTCCCACCGCACGGCGCGGCGCAGGCAATCCAGCGCCCAGGGCGTCTTGGCGTCTGCTCCCCGGTCGCTGTATATCTGGAGCAGGGCGTCACGCCCACCGCGTGTTGTCAGCGAGGTTTCGCGGCAATCGAAGTCGCCGGCGACGAGCGCAAAAAGATAGCTGGGTTTGGGGTGCGGGTCTTCCCAGGTGGCTTCGTGGCGACCTTCGGGCAGCTCCTGCCGGGCTACCAGGTTGCCATTGGACAGCAGCAGCGGATAGCGAGATTTATCGGCGCGTAGGCGCACGCGATAGCGCGCCATGACGTCGGGCCGGTCCGGAAACCAAGTGATGCGACGAAAGCCCTCGGCTTCGCATTGCGTGAACAACTGCTCTCCCGAGACATAAAGCCCCATCAGTGAGGAGTTTTCGGCCGGCTTGCACAGACTGACGATCTCAAGCGTAAAACGCGCCTGCGCCGGGTGCAGCGTCAGCGTGTCGTCCGTCAGTTGATACTCGTCCGGCGCCACAGGATTGCCGTCCAGCAAGAGAGTCTGCAGGCGCAGGTCCTGGCCATTGAGAACAAGGGGTTGCGCCTGCGCGCCGCTCCGTTCGAATCTCAGTGTTGCGTGCACGGTTGTTTGTGCGGAGTCCAGGTCGAACAGCAGCTCCACCTCTGGCAGCCGGTAGGGATAAGGCTGATAATCGAGGCGGGCGATGGTTGGGGCGGTTTCAGTACGCATGACAGGTGTTTCAGTGGGTTCCGGATGTGCTTATTGTAGTGTTTGCCGAAGGTTGCGGTTTTTATAATATAGATGCAACCTTTCAGCGGTTTTACGGGTCTGATAGAGGATGTAAACCGTCGCGGGGGCGACGTCATGAATGCATATCGCAGCAAGGGGGAAATATGTGGCACAGTATAGGAGCGCGTCAGCGCGCTTTGCTCAGATGCTGGGCGATTGCCGTCAGTGTGGTCATGGTATCGGGTTGTGCATCGACGCTGTCGGCGCGGGTGACCAGCTTTCAGCAATGGCCTCCGGATGCTCAGGGGGCCAGTTATCGCATTGTCCCGGGGGCTGGCCAGCGCAACAATCTGGAGTTCGACGCCGTGTCGGACATGGTACGGGCTTCGATTGGGCCCGTCGGGCTGGTTGAGGATACCTCGCCCCGCAGCGATAAATCCAAGCCATCTGCCCGCTTTGACGTCCATATCGAATATTCGAATCCTGCAACTCAAACCTGGGTACAGCGCTATGCGGATCCTTACCTGAACGATGGCTGGGGGTTTGGGCCCGCGTTTGGCTGGTCCGGCGGATATCGCTACTGGGGAGGCTCGGTGTTTTATTCGCCTCCCGTCGAAAACGTACCCGTCACGGCCTACAAGAACACCTTGACGGTCATCATGAACGACAACAGAAACAATGGTGCGGAAGTGTATCGCTCCACCGCTGTCAATCTGAGCGGCGCGGACGACCTGCTGCAGGCTATGCCTTATCTTGCCCGTGCGGTATTCGATGGCTTTCCCGGCAACAATGGTCAGGTCAAGGAAGTAAAGTACCCGCTCCAAAGATAATCCCGGCGCAAGCCGGGATGTATCGCGAAATTCTGTCGTGAAGCCTGGCGGGCTATATGCGGCTCGCGCCAGTCGGCCCGGCGCATACCGGGCCGCAGTGTGCTACGACTGCTGAATCAGGAAGTCTGCACGGTTTTTGCCCTCGGCCTCGGCGCTGGCGATCCAGCGGGGCGGTTTGCCGCGGCCTGTCCATGTGTCGCCGGTTTCGGGGTGGCGGTACTTGGCCGGTACGGGGCGCTTTGCGGCGGTTTCCTGCTTTCTGGGCGCCTTGGTGGTGGTTTTTTTGTTGTAGGCCGCTGCAATATCCTCGGGCGTGATATCGTACTCACGCATCGAACGCAGTATGCTGATCAGAATGGGGCCGCGGCGCTTAGCCTGTAGGGTTTTGGCTTGTTTCTGGAGCCGTTGGATTTCTTTTTCGATCTTCTGAAGTGCGGAGTTGGTTTCGCGAGGCATTAGATTTCCTGTGCTGATGTTTCAGGATGGTATGGCAATAATGGCCGATTGAGTTACGGCAGCAAGGAATTCTATCTTATTTTTTGATATTCGATATGAATTAAATTGCGATAAAAAGCACACAGCTGGTATATGTCTGGAACAGACCTTGAATATGCCTGCTGTTCACTGGATTGATCTGTGGAACAGAGGCTTTTTACCTGTCGGTAATGACAGTGTCTTTATCAGCACTCAGAGGAGGCAGACCCTTTTGATTCTGTCTGACAGCCTGCCGGCGATTAATTTTAATTATTGTGTTTATTAATGATGCAAATAGATAATAATTTTCGGGTTGCCGCGATACAGACTGTATCGTCTACCTGCCTGGACGATAATCTCGCGCAGGCGGAGACGCTCATTGCCCAGTCGGCCCGCGCCGGCGCAAAACTGCTCGCGCTGCCGGAGTATTTCTGTTTTATGGGCCGCAAGGATCCCGACAAGCTTGCGCTTATGGAGCGGGCTGGCAGCGGACCAATCCAGGAGTTTCTGTCCGCGCAGGCGCGCCTGCATGGCGTCTGGCTGGTGGGAGGGACATTGCCGCTGGAGAGCCCCGACCGGGATCGCATTTATAACACCTGCCTGGTTTATGACCCATCTGGAAAACAGGTGGCGCATTATGACAAAATTCATTTATTCGGTTTTCGAAAAGGCGAAGAATCTTACGATGAATCAATATCGATAAGACCAGGTGAGAATATTCCTCAGGTATTTGAATCTCCATGTGGAAAAGTAGGCCTTTCCATTTGCTACGATCTGCGGTTTCCGGAGTTTTTCCGAAAACTGAATGAAGTGAGCCTTATTATCTTGCCTGCTGCATTTACCTATACCACGGGATCTGCGCATTGGGAGACATTGCTGCGGGCCAGAGCCATAGAAAATCAGTGCTATGTGCTGGCCAGCGCGCAGGGGGGGAAGCACGAAAACGGGCGCCGTACCTGGGGTCATTCCATGCTGGTCGATCCCTGGGGCGACATCGTGGATGTCATCGCCGAAGGCCCCGGATTTGCGATCGGCGACATCAGCCAGGATCGCATCTCCTCTGTGCGGGCCTCGCTGCCGGCGCTCAAGCACCGGACCATGTAAATCATTATCGGCCGATTCTGGATTATTCATCTTGTTTATATCCGGCGGACTGTTTTTATTGTAAATAATTTATGAAACCTGTTGATTCTTCCATTCAGTCTTTGGCTACCGCAAAAACCCTGCTGCTTGATCCCTGGGGTTTGACCGAAGCCGATATGGCCCGTGCGCTCGGGGCCATTTTCACGCACAAGGTCGATTATGCCGATCTGTATTTTCAATATACGCGCAGCGAAAGCTGGAGTCTGGAAGAGGGTATTGTCAAAACGGGCAGTTTTTCGATCGAGCAGGGTGTGGGGGTGCGCGCACTGAGCGGAGAGAAAACCGCGTTTGCCTATTCCGACAGTTTGTCGCCCGAGGCACTGATGTCCTCGGCGCAGGTGGTGCGCACCATAGGGCGCCGCGGCGCTGGCCGGCAGAAAGTAAGCGGCATGGAGCCGCCTGCCCGGGCCAGCCTGTATCCGGCGCTGGATCCTGTGGCGACGCTGTCCGCGCCGGACAAGGTCGCGCTGCTGGGCCGTATCGAAGCCATGGCGCGGGCTGCCGACCCGCATATTATCCAGGTGATGGCGGGCCTGGGGGCCGAATACGACGTCATCATGGTTGCGGGAAGCGACGGACGCCTTGCCGCGGATGTGCGCCCGCTGGTTCGCCTGTCGCTCACCGTGATTGCCGAGCGCAATGGCCGCCGCGAAGTGGGCTCGGCCGGTGGCGGCGGGCGTACGGGCCTGGCGTACTTTACGGACGATATTCTGCGTTCATATGTGGAGCGCGCTGTCCATGAGGCGCTGATCAATCTGGAGTCCCGGCCCGCGCCAGCCGGCGAGATGACGGTGGTGCTTGGTTCGGGCTGGCCCGGGATATTACTGCATGAGGCTGTTGGCCATGGGCTGGAGGGAGACTTCAACCGGAAAGGCTCCAGCGTATTTTCGGACCGTATCGGCGAGCGGGTGGCCTCGCGCGGCGTGACCGTCGTGGACGACGGCACGATAGCGGACCGTCGCGGCTCGCTCAATATCGATGATGAAGGCAATCCGACCCAGCGCAACGTGCTGATCGAAGACGGTGTGCTGACAGGATATATGCAGGACTCCCTGAATGCGCGACTGATGAAAATGCCGGTGACGGGAAATGGTCGCCGGGAATCCTATGCCCATTTGCCCATGCCCCGCATGACCAACACTTATATGCTGGCCGGCGACCAGCCTCCCGAAGAGATTATCGGTTCAGTCAAGAAGGGGCTGTACGCTGCGAATTTCGGCGGCGGACAGGTCGACATCACCAGCGGCAAGTTTGTTTTCTCGGCGTCCGAGGCCTATATGATCGAGAACGGCAAGATTACATACCCGGTTAAAGGTGCGACATTGATCGGCAATGGCCCGGATGCCATGAATACGGTCAGCATGATTGGTAACGATTTGAAACTCGATTCGGGTGTGGGTACCTGTGGGAAGGAGGGCCAGAGCGTACCGGTCGGCGTAGGCATGCCTACGGTCCGCATGGATGGGCTGACTGTCGGCGGAACCGCCTGATTCTGCCATGTTGCCAGGGTAGCTTCGACGGACTTTTGATCGTCTTTTATGCACGCGGCGCCTTGCTTTTTGCAGGCGCCGTTTTCACGCGCAGCGACGTATTGAGCTTGACATAAACTGTTAGCGGGCATATGATTTCAGTAGAAATCAATCTTATTGAATTCTTTATATAACCAAATTATTTATGACCACCCAATTGACCTCTCAGCAGTACGACTTGCGCATACTTCGCGCCTTGCGCCGCATTACGCGGTCTGTCGCGCTGCATTCGCGCCAGCTTGCCGCCTGCAGCAATATCACGGCGCCGCAACTGGTCTGCCTGAGGGCGGTCATTGATCATGGTCCCATGACCGCCACGGCCATCAGTCGCGAAATTCATGTCAGCGCAAGTACGGTGGTGGGTATTCTGGACCGCCTTGAGGACAAGGATCTGGTACGCCGTGAGCGTGGTCGGGAGGACCGTCGCATCGTATTCATTACCGCGACGGACGCCGGCCGGCAACTTGCTGCTGAAACACCATCGCCATTGCAGAAAAAACTGTCAGACGCCTTGAACGCCCTGCCCGAGCTGGAGCAGGCTACGATCACCATGTCGCTTGAACGCATCGTGGACTTGATGGAGTCCGATGGCGTCGTGCCGGCCGAAGCGCCTGGCGAGCTCGCCTCGCCCATCCTGGATGTGCCTGTCACCAAGGGCGCGCTTCCCGAATCGGGACTGGTGGTGTGACGGATTGCCTGACAGATACGTCCTCTGAACAGAAAATTTCTACCACTGCGGATAGCTCGGCTCGCAAGGCGCAGGATGGCTGGCTGCGTACACCGTGCAAAGCCGACGGCGCAGGCATCCATCAACTGATTTCCGAGTGCCCGCCACTCGATCTGAATTCCGTATACACCTATCTGCTTTTGAGCGAGCATTTTGCCGGCACCAGTGTGCTTGCCGGCGAAGGCGACACGCTTGAAGGATTTATCTCCGGCTACCTTGTTCCGAGCAGACCCGATACTCTGTTCGTCTGGCAGGTCGCCGTTCATGCCAATGCACGAGGAAAAGGACTGGGCAAGCGCATGCTGTCGCATTTGCTCCAGCGTCCGGACCTGAGTCACGTGCAGTACATCGAAACCACCGTCGGTCCGGATAACCTCGCCTCGCGAGGAATGTTCAACAGCCTGGCCCGCACACTCAATGCCCCGGTTCTCGAAACGCCTATGTTCGATCGCGCTATGTTCGGTCGTCATGGGCATGAAGACGAACCCTTGCTTCGTATCGGTCCGTTTCACGCCCTGTAAGCGCAGGGCCGAAACGGCCGATAGCCTGAAACCAGAACGCCCGCGACGCTCAGAGGGCCGCACCGTCGCATCAGCCGCGTTCGCTACAACAAGGAGAGGAAAATGATGGACTTGCAAATATTTGACCGGATGGAGTCGGAAGTGAGGGGCTACATCCGGTCGTTCCCAGTCGTGTTCAAGCAGGCCAAAGGGTCCGTCCTGATCGACGAGACCAACAAGGAGTACATCGATTTCTTCAGCGGTGCGGGTACGCTCAACTACGGCCACAACAACCCCATTCTGAAAGATAGCCTGATTGACTATCTTGGCACCGATGGCGTGGTACATGGCCTGGATATGGCCACCAGCGCCAAGAAGCATTTCCTGGAAACCGTCGACCGGGTGCTGCTCAAGCCCCGCGGCTGGGAATACACCTTGCAGTTTACCGGCCCTACCGGCACCAATGCGGTCGAGGCGGCGCTCAAGATAGCGCGCCAGGTCAAGGGACGCCAGAATGTTATTTCTTTCACGCATGGTTTCCACGGGGTCAGCGGCGGATCGCTGGCAGTGACGGCCAATGCGAAGTTCCGCAACGCCGCCGGCGTCGCCCTGGCCAATACCACCTTCATGCCGTTTGATGGCTATCTCGGGCCGGACATCAATACGATGGCCTATCTCGAGCGCATGCTCGACGATCCGAGCAGCGGGCTGGACCATCCGGCTGCCGTGATTGTTGAAACGGTGCAGGGCGAAGGCGGCGTCAACGTTGCGACGCAGCGCTGGCTCAAAGAGCTGCAGAAGCTGTGCCGCAAGCATGACATGCTGTTGATTGTCGATGATATCCAGGTCGGCTGCGGCCGGACAGGCAGTTTCTTCAGCTTCGAGAGCGCCGGCATTGAGCCAGACATCATTACGCTGTCCAAGTCGTTGTCGGGCTTTGGGTTGCCGATGTCGCTGGTGTTGATGAAGCCCGAGCTGGATATCTGGAAGCCGGGTGGGCACAGCGGTACGTTCCGCGGCAACAATCTCGCCTTTGTGACGGCTGCCCAGGCGCTGGACACCTATTGGGCTGATGAGGGCTTTGCGCAGGAAACCGCTCGCAAGGAACGCATTGTGCGCGACTGGCTTGAGAATCTGGTGCACAGCTATCCCATGGCAGGCCTCAGTGTGCGTGGCCGTGGCCTGATACAAGGACTGGTCACGCCTGCCGACGATGATCTGGCCAACCAGTTTGCCCACAGGGCGTTCGAGCATGGCGTCGTGATCGAAACGTCCGGCGCCAACGACGAAGTGCTCAAGCTGTTGCCGGCACTGACCATTGAGGACGAGCTGCTTGAGCGCGGGCTCGAAGTGATCGAGCGCAGCATTGCCGAAGTATTGTCGGAAAAGGGCGTGAGCGCCCGTGTATTGAAATTTGGAGGACAAGCACGATGATCGTAAAGAACGTCAAGGACGTAATCGGGACCGACCTGGAAGTCAAGACGGATACCTGGCTCAGCCGTCGGGTGCTGCTCAAGAAAGACGGTATGGGATTTTCATTTCATGAAACCGTTATTTTTCCTGGCACGGAAACCCATATCCACTACCAGAATCATCTGGAGGCTGTCTGGTGCGTAGAAGGCGACGGTGAAGTCGAGACTATTGCCGATGGCAAGAAGTATGCACTGGGCCCTGGCGTGGTTTACGCGCTGGACCAGCACGACGAACACTGGCTGCGTGGCGGCAAGGAGCCACTGCGCGTGATCTGCGTATTCAATCCTCCGCTGACCGGCCTTGAGGTGCATGACGCCGAAGGTGTCTATCCGCTAGAGTCGAACGCAGCCTGAACATAGCAAGGAGTGGCCATGACAACTACCGCGAAAAATTTGTACGCGTCGCGTACGGACCGAACGGCAGCCATCATTGCGCGACAGGACCCGGTCGTTTATGCGGGCGGCGCCTATGCCAGCGCGCTCGCGCCGGAGCAGCTTGCCGCCTATGAGCGTGATGGCTTCCTGTTGCTGGAAGACGTATTCAACGAAAGTGAAGTCCAGGATATGCTCGATGAGATAAAGCGCATGAGCGCGGATTCTTCCATCGTCAGCCTGGACGAAGCGATCACCGAGCCGGGCAGCAAAGCTGTCCGGTCCATCTTTCGTGTGCATGAGTTGAGCGAGATGATAGGCCGGCTGGCCTGCGACCCGCGCTTGATCCATGTGGCGCGGCAGGTGCTTGGGTCCGAGGTGTATATGCACCAGTCGCGTGCCAATATGAAGCCCGGGTTCAAGGGCAAGGAGTTCTACTGGCATTCGGACTTCGAGACCTGGCATGTCGAAGACGGCATGCCGGGCATGCGGGCTCTGAGCTGCTCAGTGCTGCTCACGGACAACAATGCCTGCAACGGGCCATTGATGTTGGTGCCAGGATCGCAGCAGCAGTTCATCTCGTGCCAGGGCCAGACGCCTGATAATCACTATAAAAAGTCGCTGAAAAAGCAGGAGTACGGCGTGCCTGACCCGCTCAGCCTGCAGTTGCTGGTGGAGCAGGGCGGGATCCAGACCATGACGGGCAAGGCGGGTTCGGTGGTGTTTTTTGATTGCAACACCATGCACGGGTCCAACAGCAATATTTCGCCCTGGCCGCGTGCCAACGTATTCATGGTGTACAACAGCATGGATAATACGCTGGAGCCCCCTAAGTACGGCCTGAAACCGCGTCCGGAGTACATCGCCGCGCGTCAGCGTTTCGAGCAGTTGGTTCCGCTTGAGGCTGAGGCAGAGGCCGGTTGATGCCTTGCTGTCCCGTGGTAAAAAAAAGCGGCTCGTGTGAGCCGCTTTTTTGTTTACTCTGGACTGATAAAGGCCTTCAGGAATTCGCGTGTCCGCTCTTCTTGGGGCTCGACCATGACCTGCTCGGGCGGGCCTTCCTCGACGATCTTGCCTTTGTCGAAGAAACAGACGCGATCGGAAATCTGCTTGGCGAACTGCATCTCATGCGTTACCAGCAGCATGGTCAGGTCGTGTTCGCCGGCAAGGCGCTGGATGACGTTCAGTACTTCGCCGACCAGTTCCGGGTCCAGTGCGGAGGTTGGTTCGTCGAACAGCATGATGTTGGGCCGCATGGCGAGCGCCCGTGCGATGGCGACGCGTTGCTGCTGTCCGCCGGATAACTGGCTGGGAAATTTGTCTGCCTGGTCTGTCAGGCCGACCAGATCCAGATACTTTTCAGCGCGCTCCGCAGCCTTTTCCTTGGACAGGCCCAGCACATGCACCGGCGCTTCGGTGATATTGCGGCGCACCGTCATGTGGGGAAACAGGTTGAACTGCTGGAACACCATACCCATTTCCTTGCGCATATCACGCAGGTGATCCTCGCTGGCGGGCACGAGATTGCCGTCGCGCTCTTCATGCCATAGCGGTTTCCCGGCAACATAAATGACGCCTTCGTTGATGTTCTCCAGCGTCATGAGAATGCGCAGAACGGTGGATTTTCCTGAGCCGGAAGGGCCGATGATGGTGACCTTCTCTCCCTTTTGCACCTGGAAATCCAGCTCGTCGAGCACGGTGATGTCGCCAAAGCGCTTGACGACTTTCTCGAACTTGATGATGGGTTCATTCATTTCAGGGGTATTCCTTGCTTGGGCAGGCGGTTGTCCAGGAAACGGACAGCCCCGGAGGCAACCAGCGTCAGTATCAGATATAGTCCGCCCACCATGGACAGCGGGATCAGGTAATTAAAGGTACGGTCGCCGATGATTTTGGCAACATTGAGCATTTCCAGCACCGACACGACCGACAGTACCGGCACGTCCTTCATGATGGATACCAGATAATTGCCCATGGCAGGGACAATGCGGGGTATGGCCTGAGGCACAATGATGATGCCGAAAAGACGCAGGGGAGACAGGTCCAGCGCGCGCGCGGCTTCAGTCTGCCCATGTGCCACCGACTCGATGCCGGCACGATAGACTTCAGAAAGATAGGCGCTGTACTGTACTCCCAGTGCCAGCGCGCCTGTGAGAAAAGCGGGCAGCACGATGCCATACTCAGGCAATACGTAATACAGGAAGAACAGTTGCACCAGCAGCGGCGTGTCGCGCAGGAATTCAGTGATGAAGCGCGCAGGCCACGAAATGATGCGCAGACGCGCCGACTTGAGCGCGGCCAGTATCAGCCCGAGGATTGCCGCAACAAAGAAGCCCACGATCGTGGCCTGTATGGTGATCACCAGGCCCTTGAGAAGGATGGGAAGGATTGAGGTGGCGAACACCCAGTTGTTGGCGGTATCCCACTCTATGCCGAAAAGCATGTCATGCCCTCCCTGCGCGCCAGCGCCCGACTGACCGCTCGAGCAGTTTCATGAATGCTGTCAACACCAGGGCCATGCCAAAATACATGAATAACAGCATGGTGTAGATCGTCACGCTATCTTGTGTGAAGTTGCGGATCTGCTCCGCCCGAAAGGCCAGATCGCCCAGGCTGATCAACGATACGAGCGCGGTGTCCTTCAGGTTCTGGACCGCCAGATTGCCGAAGCTGGGCATCATTTCCGGAATGGCTTGAGGCAGGGAAATCCGCCAGAGCACCTGCCGCGGCGTGAAGTCCAGGGCTTTTGCCGCCTCATGCTGGGCGGGCGGAACGGCCTGTATGGCACCGCGCACCACCTCGGCGCCATACGCGCCGATATTCAGCCCCAGCGCCAGCGTGCCGGCCAGCACGGGCGGCAGACGCAGGTCAACCCCGATCTGCTGTCCGAGCACGGGCAGGGCGAAGTAAAGCCAGAATAGCTGCACCAGCAACGACGTGCCGCGAAAAACTTCGATAAAGACGATGGACACGCCTTTGGCGAGCCAGTTGCGCGAGATTTTACCGACACCGAAGGCAAACGCTGCGATGGCGCCGAGTATGGTCGAGTAAATGGTCAACTGCACCGTTACCCAGGCGCCTTCCAGCAGTGGTTTGCTGTAGCTAATCCAATCCATCAGGGGTTTCCTGGTTGATGGCGGGGTGCCCGCACGCTGTGCTGGATGCGCCCGTGTTCAGGCTCTGGCATCCAGGCAGCGCTCGTTTGCAGGCACGGTGTGCGGGATCACTCTTTGCAGAGCTTTTCCGTTGTCATGCTGAATGACTCTTTTGCGTCCGTGGGGCTAAATCCGTAGCTGGTTAGCATTTTCTCCCATTCGGGCGTTTTCTTGTACTTGGCCAGCTCCTTATTCACTGCATTGCGGAAGTCTTCGGAGTCCTTGCTGAAGGTAAAGCCGCCCCAGCTGCGGGCTGGCTTGCCGTCGATGACCGGGTCTTTGAAGTTTTTCGCGATTTCAACTTTGTCGCTCTTGCTCGCCAGCTGATCGACGGTCAGGCTGGTTGCGGCATAGGCGCTTGCACGGCCTGTGGAGACTGTGGAGATGGCATCTGCATTGTTGGAGATGGTGACCATGCGGTCGCCCGGCACGCCAAGGGCCTGCAGCATTTCGAGCTGGTCGGCACCCGCCATGATGGCGATTTTCTTGTCGCTCTTGGCAAAGTCTTCGTAAGTGTGGACGTTGTCCGGATTCCCTTTCGCAACCAGCAGGCCTTCGCCGTAAGAGCTGTTGGGTTCGGAAAAGAGCACCTCCTTGCAGCGCTGGGGCAGGATGGCCATTTCCGCGGCAACCATGTCAAAGCGGTTGGCTCCCAGCCCCGGGATGAGCGAGCCGAAATTGGTGGTGACCCATTCGATTTTCTTGATGCCCAGTTGCTTCATGATGTGTTTGGCTGCATCGGGGCCAGGGCCCTTGGCTGTTCCGTCCATGTCCATGTAGCCGTAGGGAATCTCATTGGCGACCGCGATGCGCACGACGCCTCTATCCTTGATCTGCTTGAGCGTGGCTGCGCCTGCCTGGGCGGAAACACCGCCGGCCACAAGGGCTGCGATGGCGAGGAGGGTGGTTCTGCGGAACTTATTCATCAGTGTCCTTCCTTTTTCTGTAATGGGCTTGGATGAGGCGCAGGCTCGGACCGCTCGGGGCCGGTGTTGGTCATGCTTGTGACCGCAGTGATGTCGCTGTTGCATGCGCCCATGATCATTAGCTACGAAATCGTAATGAAGAAAATCATACACTACAAAATAATTTGAGTTCAAATCGATTTTTCGCTATATCGCGGGCGTTTATACACAGATGTCTGCAAATAAAACCAGGTATCAATACGGCCAACGCTGGCAATCCCGTGGAAAAAGCACTGCCTCTGGCAGCTTGTTCAGCAAATATCGGGCCCGCAGGAGGGGTGCCAGTGCGGTAGTTGTTGGCGAATCCGGATTTGCTGTGCTAAGATTGGATCACTATGTACCGCGCTATTCCCTTTTTCTTCTTTTATTTTGCTTTTCCGAAACCGCTGGTGGAGGAAGGGAAACGTCGTACGCAGTAACAACACAAAATTCCCAAAAAGCCGCCAGCTTCGCTAGGCGGCTTTTTTGTTCCGCGCGTAGGCTGGTAAAACACTCTGGAGTTAAATCGTGTCGCATAACACTGATGATTTACGAATTCGCGAAATCAAGGAATTAAGTCCTCCAGCCCACGTCATGCGCGAGTTTCCGTGCACCACGGAAATTTCCTCGACGGTGCATGATGCGCGCCGCGCCGTGCACAATATTCTCGAACGCAAAGATGACCGGCTGGTCGTGATAGTCGGACCTTGTTCCATCCATAATACCGACGCCGCGCTGGAGTATGCGCGCCGTCTGGTCGGGCAGCGCGAGCGATTCCAGGGCGAGCTCGAAATCATCATGCGCGTCTATTTCGAGAAACCCCGTACTACGGTGGGCTGGAAAGGCCTCATCAATGATCCCGGTCTTGACGGCAGCTTCAATATCAACCAGGGTTTGCGCACCGCACGTGAGGTCCTGATCGACATCAACTCCCTGGGCCTGCCGGCTGGCTGCGAGTTCCTGGACATGATCACCCCGCAATACATTGCCGATCTCGTGTCCTGGGGGGCCATAGGCGCGCGCACCACAGAAAGCCAGGTACACCGCGAACTGGCCTCGGGGTTGTCGTGTCCTGTCGGGTTCAAGAACGGCACCGACGGCAATACAAAAATCGCCATTGACGCCATCAAGGCGGCCTCACAGCCGCATCATTTTCTGTCCGTGACCAAGGGTGGCCATTCTGCGATTGTGTCCACCGTGGGCAACAATGACTGTCATGTGATACTGCGCGGCGGGAAGGCGCCCAATTACGACGCGCAGAGCGTCGAGGCGGCTTGCCAGCTGCTGACAAAATCCGGCCTGCGCCCCCGCATCATGATTGATGCGAGTCACGCCAACAGCAACAAGGATTATCGTAACCAGCCGCTGGTGCTCGAAGATGTTTGCGCTCAGTTGGAAGCGGGCAGCGACAGCCTGTTCGGCGTCATGGTGGAAAGCCATCTGGTGGATGGACGCCAGGATCTCGTGGCTGGCCAACCGCTGACCTACGGGCAAAGCATTACCGATGGCTGTATCGGCTGGGAGTCCACGGTGCAAGTACTCGAACGTCTGGCGCTGGCGGTCAGGCACCGGCGTGGCCTGTCTGCACAATCGGAAAATTCCCTGATCGGCACGCACGCCTGAAAGGCAGTACGATCGCCGGGGGTCAATGACCCTCACAAAGGAGACAAATAATGAATGCCCCCGCTCACGTGCAAGGCTTGCGCCGGGAAATACCTCCCGGTTTTCTGGATGCGTTGGCCGATCAGTTCGGCGACCGCTTTTCGACGGCGGGCGCCGTGTGCGAGCATCACGGACGGGACGAATCTCCTTATCCGCCCATGTTGCCTGACGGGGTTGTGTATGCCATGAGCACCGAAGACGTTGCATGGGTGGCGCGCCATTGTCATCAGCATGGCGTTCCGCTCATTCCTTATGGCGTCGGGTCGTCTCTCGAAGGGCATTTGCTGGCCGTGCAGGGCGGAATCAGCCTGGACCTGTCCGGGATGAACAATATCATCGCGATTCATGACGAAGATTTCACCGCGACGGTCCAGGCGGGGGTAACGCGCAAGCAGCTCAATGAGGATATACGCGGCACCGGACTGTTCTTTCCGATTGATCCGGGCGCTGATGCAAGTCTGGGCGGCATGGCCGCCACGCGTGCTTCGGGGACCAATGCGGTGCGCTATGGCACGATGCGCGAGAACGTGATGTCGTTAAAGGTTGTCACGGCGGACGGACGGATTATCGAGACCGCAAATCGGGCCCGCAAGTCTTCCGCAGGCTATGACCTGACCCGCATCTTTGTTGGCAGCGAGGGTACGCTGGGCATTATCACCGAGGTAACGGTACGGTTGTATCCTCAGCCTGAGGCCATTTCGGCGGCCATCTGCAATTTTCCTTCGCTGGACGCAGCTGTGCGCAGCGTGATCGAGATCATACAGATGGGCGTGCCGGTTGCCCGCGTCGAGTTCATGGATGCCTGGGCGGTCAAGGCGACCAACGCCTACAGCAAGCTGTCGCTCAAGGAGTCTCCCTTGCTGTTGTTTGAGTTTCACGGCAGCCCGGCCGGTGTGCGCGAGCAGGCCGAGATTGTGCAGGACATCACGCGCGGTCAGGGTGGCATGGATTTCGAGTGGGCGGATCAGCCCGAGGATCGCAGCCGCCTGTGGACGGCGCGGCACAATGCCTATTTTGCCGGCCTGCAATTGCGTCCCGGCTGCCGCTCCAGTACGACAGATGTATGCGTGCCCATTTCCCGGCTTGCGGATTGCGTGTCGGAAACGGCGTCTGAGCTGGACAAGGCGAGCTTTCCCTATACCATCGTCGGGCACGTCGGAGACGGCAATTTCCATGTTCTGATGCTGCTTGATCCGGACAATCCCGATGAGTGGGAGGAGTCCGAACGCATCAATCATCGCTTGGTGCAGCGAGCCATTGAGATGGACGGCACATGTACAGGCGAACACGGCGTGGGACTGCATAAAATGGAGTTCATGCTGGCCGAGCATGGTCAGGATGCGCTGGATCTCATGAGCAGCCTCAAGCTGGCTTTTGATCCTCGCAATATTCTTAACCCGGGCAAGATGATTCCCCAGCGCTGACTGATCCATCCCCCTGTCCGGTGTAGAGGTAAGATGAGAGACAATGAATGAAACCCTGATGAATCCGGCGTTCGAGACGGCGCCGGATTTTGCCGGACTATTGAGTCGGCTTAAGCAGCATGTGCCTGAGCACTGCATACTGTCAAAAATCGAAGACACCAAGCCCTACGAATGCGACGGCCTGTCGCTGTATTGCGCCTTGCCGCCGGTGGTCATTTTGCCGGAAAACGAAGCGCAGGTCGTGGCAGTACTGCAGGCGTGCAAGGCTTTCAATATTCCTATCGTGGCGCGCGGCGCCGGCACTGGCTTGTCGGGTGGCGCCATGCCGCACAGGCAGGGCATTCTGCTCGGCCTGAGCAAGCTGAACCGCATACACGCCATCGATCCCTCGACTGCGACGGCAGTGGTCGGTCCAGGCGTGCGCAATCTGGCAATTTCGGAGGCGGCCGCGCCACTGGGACTGTATTACGCTCCCGATCCGTCCAGCCAGATCGCCTGTACGATAGGCGGCAATGTTGCCGAGAACTCAGGCGGCGTACATTGCCTCAAATATGGGCTGACCGTGCACAACGTGCTGCGCGTGCGAGTGGTGACGATAGACGGCGAGATCGTCGAGCTGGGATCCGAGGCGCCTGACAGCCCTGGGCTGGATCTCCTGGCTGCGTTTATCGGCTCCGAAGGCATGTTGGGCCTGGTCACGGAGGTTACCGTCAAGCTGATTCCCAAGCCGGCCTGCGCCCGCGTCATCATGGCCAGTTTTTCCAGTGTTGAGTCCGCGGGAACTGCTGTCGCCAATATCATCGCCGCGGGCATTATCCCCGCCGGGCTCGAAATGATGGACAAGCGGGCGGTGCATATGGTTGAACCGTTTGTGAAGGCAGGGTACGACCTTCAGGCCAATGCCTTGCTGCTGTGCGAATCAGATGGCACAGAACTGGAAGTCGAGCATGAAATCGCCCGGATGGAAGCGGTGTTTCGTGATGCGGGCGCGTCGCGATTGCAGGTGTCGAGCAGCGAGCAGGAGCGGCTGGCATTCTGGGCCGGCCGTAAGAATGCCTTTCCGGCGGCCGGTCGGATTTCTCCGGACTACTACTGCATGGACGGCACGATTCCGCGCCGCCACCTGGCGCGGGTGCTCAACGCCATCGAAGAAATGGAAGACGAGTTCGGGCTGCGTTGCGCCAATGTATTCCATGCAGGCGACGGCAATCTGCATCCCTTGATCATGTTCGACTCCAATAATCCTACAGAGGTGGATTGCGCGGAAAAATTCGGTGCTGCGATTCTGGAGTTGTGCGTGCAGGTTGGCGGGACCATCACCGGCGAGCACGGGGTAGGCATCGAGAAAATAAATCAGATGTGTGTGCAGTTTTCCCGGCAGGAGCTGGATTTCTTTCTGGCGTTCAAGCGGGCTTTTGATCCCTACAGCCTGCTCAATCCGGAGAAAGTGGTTCCCACGCTCTCGCGCTGCGCGGAGTATGGAAAGATGCATGTGCACGCCGGAGAAATCCGCTTTCCCGATCTGCCACGTTTTTAGAGATTGACTCATGGATTTCGATTTATCTGAGCTATGCCAGCAGGTCATGACCGCGAGCGGCGCGGAACGGCCTTTGTATATCCGCGGTGGCGGTACGCGCCAGTTTTATGGCGAGCCCCTGCCCGCAGACCTGCCCGGCACGGCGATACTTGATCTTTCAGGTTACCAAGGCATTATCAATTATCAACCGTCCGAACTCGTGGTCACGGCCAAAGCGGGCACACGTCTGACTGACGTCGAGAGTGCGCTCGAGGCTGAGGGGCAGATGCTTGCGTTCGAACCACCAAGATTTGGGGCCGAATCCACCGTCGGCGGCATGGTGGCGACCGGGCTGTCGGGCCCGCGCCGCATGGCGGCGGGAAGCCTGCGTGATTTTGTGCTGGGCACGCGGCTGCTGGATTCGTCAGGTACGATTCTGGCGTTTGGCGGCGAGGTCATGAAGAACGTTGCAGGTTTCGATATTTCGCGCCTGCTGGCCGGTTCGATGGGGATTTTTGGTGCGTTGATCGACGTCTCGCTCAAAGTCGTGCCGCGTCCCCAACTGGAAACAAGTTGTGTGCTGGAGGTGGACGAGCCCGAGGCCCTTGCGCTGTTTTCGCAATGGCGCAGCCGGCCTTTGCCGATTTCTGCAACGCGCTGGCTGCACGAGAAGGGCGAGCGTGCCGGCAGGCTGCATGTGCGCCTGTCGGGCAGCGAGCCAGCGGTCGCCAGCGGCTTGCAGTATATCGGGGGCGAAGTTGTGGACGCGAATGAGGCGGATGCCTTCTGGATCGCGCAGCGCGACCAGACGCATGCCTTTTTTGCGCACCAGCCACTGTGGCGGGTCTCCGTACCCCCCCAGACGGAGTCCCTGGGGCTGGGCGCCACAATGATAGAGTGGAACGGCGGCCTGCGTTGGATCGCTGCGGATGCCTCGACGCTGACTGCGGAGGGCGCCCGCGGCTTGCGTGAGCGCGTGGCACGCAGCGGCGGCCATGCCACGCTGTATCGCTACGCCGAGCGTCCGTCGGATGTGACTATTTTCCATCCCTTGCAGCCTGGCCTGCGCAACATCAACCAGCGACTCAAGCAGGAGCTGGATCCGGCGGGGATTTTCAATCCCGGCCGCCTGTTTCCTGGATTTTGAGGCGAAATCGTGCAAACACATCTGGCGTCATGGGCACGCGATACTGATTTTGGCAACGAAGCGGACGAAATACTGCGCCGCTGCGTGCATTGTGGCTTTTGCCAGGCTACCTGTCCCACCTATCAGATTTTGGGCGACGAGCTGGACAGCCCGCGCGGGCGCATCTATCTGATCAAGCAGGTGCTGGAAGGCGCCGAACCCACCAGCGCAACCCAGACCCATCTGGACCGCTGTCTGACTTGCCGCAACTGCGAAACTACCTGTCCTTCGGGCGTGCAATACGGCGCGCTGATCGATATCGGCCGGGCGCTGGTCGACGAGCGGCTCGAACGCCCGGCCTCGCAGCGCCTGACGCGCGGCATCCTGCGCAGACTGCTTACTTCCCGCCTGTTTGGCCCGGCGCTGCGCCTGGGCCGGTTGGCCAGGCCACTGCTGCCCACCGTGCTGCGCAACAAGATTCCCGCGCAGCGGCCGGCCGGCGCTTTGCCCAGGCATGGGGCGCGTCACGCTCGCCAGGTGCTGATGCCGCGTGGCTGCGTACAGCCTGGCATGATGCCCAGCATCGACGCCGCAACGCTGCGGGTGCTCGATGCCCTGGGTATCGGCGCAAAAGATGTGCCTGCGTCTGGCTGTTGCGGGGCGATCAATTTTCACCTGGATGCCCAGGAGCAGGCGCTGGCCCAGATGCGCCGCAATATCGACGCCTGGCTGCCGCTGCTCGAGCGCGGCGAGGTGGAGGCCATTGTCATCAATGCGTCCGGTTGCGGCGCGATGATACGCGAGTATGCGCATCATCTGCGGCATGATGCGGAATACGCGGCCAAGGCCGAAAAAATGGTGGAGCATGTTCGCGACATATCCGAGGTGGTTGCGCCCCATGCCGCACAACTTAAGGCTGCCATGGGACCGTTGCCTGAGAGCGTCGCCTTCCATCCCCCCTGCACGCTGCAGCACTGGCAGGGACTGCGCGGCGTGAACGAGAGGCTGCTGTCTGATCTGGGATTCAATCTCAAGCCGTTCACCGAGTCTCACCTGTGCTGTGGTTCAGCCGGCACGTATTCCGTGACGCAGCCTGAGTTATCCATGCAATTGCGTGACCGTAAGCTGGAGGCGATAGGACAGGCGCAGCCGTCATGCATTGTCTCTTCCAATATCGGTTGCGTGACGCATCTGCAAAGCGGGACACAGACGCCTGTTCGCCATTGGATAGAGGTGGTGGACGACGCTCTGGCCAGGCCTGCTGCCTGATCCGGCCGGCTTGGCCGGCGGGCGTCTACAATATCGTTATGGCAAATACTATTGCATCAAAAGGGCGTGTGGTCGTAGGTATGTCGGGGGGCGTGGACTCGTCGGTGACCGCGTGGCTGTTGAAAGAACAGGGCTACGATGTGCTGGGCCTGTTCATGAAGAACTGGGAAGACGATGACGATTCCGAGTACTGCTCCACCCGGCAGGACTGGCTGGACGCGGCCAGCGTTGCGGATGTGATCGGTATCGATATCGAGGCGGTAAACTTTGCCGCCGAATATAAAGATCGTGTCTTTGCAGATTTTTTGCGCGAATACTCCGCCGGCCGCACCCCCAATCCAGACGTATTGTGCAACGCTGAGATCAAGTTCAAGGCTTTTCTTGACCACGCGATGTCGCTGGGCGCCGAACACATCGCGACCGGGCATTATGCACGCGTGCGATGTGTGCAGGCGGCATCCGGCCCACAATACCAGTTGCTCAAGGCGCTGGATCGCAGCAAAGATCAAAGCTATTTCCTGCACAGGCTCAGCCAGGCCCAATTGGCGCGCACCCTGTTTCCGTTGGGTGAAATCCACAAGACTGAAGTCAGAGAAATTGCGCAAAAGCTCGGCCTGCCGAACGCAGCCAAGAAAGACTCCACGGGTATCTGCTTTATTGGCGAGCGGCCGTTTCGCGAATTCCTCAACCGGTATCTGCCCACTCATCCCGGGCCGATCAAGACACCCGAAGGGGTTGTGCTGGGTCAGCATCAGGGGCTGGCCTTTTACACGCTGGGCCAGCGCAAGGGGCTGGGCATAGGCGGAATCAAAGGCCGGCAGCGCGACGATGGCACCGCCGATGCCTGGTACACCGCTCGCAAAGACCTCGAGACCAATACCCTGTATGTAGTCCAGGGACACGATCATCCCTGGCTGCTCGGCGCCACGCTGCAGGCTCAGGACGCCAGTTGGATCGCCGGCAACGCGCCGGAAGCTGGCGCATATGCCGCCAAAACCCGCTATCGCCAGGCTGATGCGGAATGTGCCTTGAGCCAGGCAGGCGAGGGAGGTTTCTCGCTGAGTTTCAGCCAGGACCAATGGGCAGTCACACCTGGTCAGTCTGCCGTCGTCTATGATGGCGATGTTTGTCTGGGCGGCGGCATCATTTTCTGAATACGCCCGCCTGCTTCCCCTTTTCGTGTGCTGAGCATTCAGTGCCAGCGCATTTCAGATAGAGCAATTCTCATGGATCCAGTCTTCATCCTGTGCCTGGTAGCGTTGGGCGCTACCGTCGGCTTTGTTGCCGGCCTGCTGGGCATAGGCGGCGGCATGATGCTGGTTCCCTTTCTGGCCATGCTGCTTCCGCTCTATGGTGTACCGCAAGAGCTGGTTGTGCACGCTGCGATTGCGACGGGCATGGCGACGATAGTGTTCACGTCTATCTCCAGCATGCGGGCTCATCACCGGCAGAGGGCGATCCGCTGGGATATTGTCTGGATCATCGGCCCAGGACTGATTGTCGGCGGATTGTTATCGGGCGGGGCGGTATTCTCCTACCTGAGCGGTGTCTGGCTGTCCCTGTTCTTTGCTGTATTTGTCGGCTATTCGGCATATCGGATGCTCACCGGCAAGCCGCCGGTGCCGGGCCATACGCTGCCCTCCAAGCCCACGATATTCGGGGTCGGTCTGGTCATAGGCTTTGTATCGGGGTTTCTGGGAGCGGGCGGCGGCTTCCTGTCAGTACCGTTCATGGCGCGGGGCAATGTGCCCATGCGCAATGCGGTAGCCACGTCTGCAGCGCTGGGGTTTTTCATCGCGATTGCAAATAGCGCCGGCTACATATACTCAGGCTTTCAGGAGGTCAAAGGCCAGCCGGGCATGCTGGGCTATATCTACAGGCCCGCACTGATCGCGCTTTCGGTCATGAGCGTCCTAACGGCACCGGTGGGCGCGCGCTACACGCACGCGCTGCCCGTGGCCACACTCAAGCGCCTGTTTGCCTGCCTGTTGTTTGCCATGTCGCTGTACATGCTGTTCAAGGGCTGGCAGCAGATGCAGCTGTCTTAGGGATGGGGGTACAGCTCCCCCAAAGCAGTTCAGTTCCCGGGCGGGCAGGTGGTGCTGAAAGATGGGCGTTCCTGCAGCTTGTCGTCCAGGCGACGCAGATTAGGATATTGTGTGCGCCAGTCCAGATCGGGCAGGCGCAGATCCAGGTAGCCCAGGGCACAGCCGACGGCCACATCGGCCAGGCTGAAGTTCACGCCCATGCAAAAAGACTGGTCGCCAAGGCTGGCGTCCATGGAACCAAGTGCGGCGGCGATTTTGCCGCGCTGGCGCGCTATCCATGGTTCGCTGCGCAGATGGGCTTCGCGGCGATTGATTTCGATGTTGATCGCGACACTGGCGTCCAGCACGCCGTCGGCGATGGCTTCCCAGCATTTGACGGCAGCGCGATCGCGGCCCGGTTGCGGAATCAGACGCCCGACTGGGGAAAGCGTATCCAGGTACTCGACGATGACGCGGGAGTCGAACAAGCTACCGTTGTCATCCATGAGCAGGCAGGGCACTTTGCCTAGTGGATTATGACTCTGGATCTGAGTGTCCTCGGCCCACACATTTTCGAGTACGAATTCGTAATCGAGCTTTTTTTCGGCCATTACGACACGCACCTTGCGCACATAAGGACTGGTGAGCGAACCGATGAGTTTCATGAGAAATTCGGAGAGTTATGGGCAAAAAAAGTATAGCAGGATACCGTCCCCGATTGCCTTGTGAAGGGGGGAAGCGTGCGCGTAATTGGCCTTACTTTACAAATATGTAGCGTAAATGCTTCGGTACTTGCGGTGGGGTGAAATTTGTGGTCCGGGCCGGCCGGTACTGTGTGGTTTTATCTGCCGTGTATTGTTATTTTGCGTCAATACAGCCAATACTGAAGCTAATTGTCAGCGGGATTAGGCTATTTTATGATCAGCGAGCTGTAAATTCGATAAATTGGATGGTTTTTATGGGCGGAGAGATTGCATGAGGCAATGGGAGTCTCAGATTGAACAGGCGTTACAGGAATTCGTAACGCTCAAGAATGCAGAAAAACAGAAGCTGCGCATATTGCGGCGAGCGGAGCAAGGGCTGGATTTTCGTTTACGGTTCAGCGCGAGGGAAACATGGTTTCAGGCACGCGAGCTGGCGCACGCCAAAAATCGACAGATTGTCGGCATGATTGAATTTCGCATGCGGGCGGACAAGGTTCAACGGGACGCATGAATCCGCGCCGCGTGACATCGGCGCGACAGATGTTTTGATTTAAATCAATATGGAAATGTTTATTTCCTGGGCAAGGCCATGGATACAGGCATTTTAGGGTGCTGCAATGCACACTGATCTGTTCTCTTCACTGACTATAAGTGCTTATCCGTGAACAATGAAAAAACTGTCATACGTGCGCCTGATTTGTATACGACGAAAGGCGGACACGTTGCATTTGTGACCAGGATGGTGGAAGACCCTGTAAATAAGGAGCGGCTGTTTTATGGCTACGTGCTGCACAATGCCGGAGGCCGCACGACAAAAAGGGAAATGGTGTGGCAGGAAACCGGCGTCTGTGTTTCCACCAACGTCGAGGCGGATCGCATCGTCTGGAAAGCGTAATGCATGCACGTGCGATTCTCGACATCGTACACAGTCAGCCACTGCGACGACTACCATCGAACGACCCCTCATGCTGAGGCATAACCCACTTCATCCAGGCAACATTCCGAAAGATGATGTTTTTCCGGAGCTTGGGCTGACTGTGGCGCAGCTCATGCGGCAACAAATACCGTCTGATCGCTTTCTTGCATCCGGCGCATCAGATGGCTTATATCAAGCATGTGTTGACGCATGCGGAATATGACAAGGGAGCTTGGAAAAAATGAAGCTGAACGACATTCGAGCAAGCTGGGCTGCCCTGCAAGTCGTAACAGGGATAGGCCCCATTCATAACGAGGCAGATTACGACCGCATGGTCGCCTTGGCAGATGGCCTGATTGAAAGCGGGTTGGCGGGAGAGGGGGGAGAACTGTCCGGCTTATTTGGGCTGGTCAGCGGCCTGATTGCTGATTATGACGATAAGCATCATGCTTTGCCGGTAGCTTCTCCACGTGAGATGCTGCGGTTTTTCATGGATCAGCACGGCCTGACGCAGACTGATTTGCCGGAAATAGGGAGTCAGGGCGTCGTGTCCGAAATTCTTTCCGGGCGCCGCTTGCTTAATGCTCGCCAGATTGCCGCTTTAGTGGCGCGATTTCACGTCAGCGCAGATCTGTTCATTGAGCCTGTTAGTCCAGTGCATTAAATAAGTTTCACTCATAGCAGGACAGCGCAAAGAGCGATCTCGCGTTACGTGACTGATCGAGATTGCGTAGACCATAGGCTAATGGCGCTCGCGCAGCCATTCTCGCAAGACATCGTTTGCGCGTGTTTGCCAGCCTGGGCCTGTGGCGCGCAAGCCTTCTAGTACATCCGGATCAAATCGGATGGTTGTGGATATTGTACGCATTTCTGCAGTGGAGCCTACAGGGCGAACAGGGCGTGCAAAGTGGTGGGCATTACAGGTTTCCGGTTCCACGACTTGGGGCACACAGGGGCATCCTGGCATGTACAGCACGGCATACTTTAATGGTTTTGGAGGAGCTCGGCGGCTGGGAAACCATAGAAATGGTACAAAAGTACGCGCACCTTGCACCCGGTCATATCGTCGGCCACGCGGAAACGGCCACGTTTGGGCCACAGCCGGGAATAGAAAAGAAAAAGGCCGCTTGAGTGGGCGGCCTTAACTTACTGACTTTGCTATGAAATTCTTGGTGGGCTGTGAGTGGCTCGAACACTCGACCTACGGATTAAGAGGCCGCGCCTCGAGAATGCCGCTCAGTCATGCAGTATGCGGCATTGGATTGGTCTGTTGTCACATAAAATGTGTCCGCTCGCTCTGAGGCTTTACCCTTGGTATCCGCCTCAATCCACTGGATATGCGACAGTCTCAGGCTCCGATTTTCAAGCTATTTGCCGCCACCGAATCACGCCATCGGCTCTTAACGTAGATCTCGGTCGTGGCCTTGTCCTTGTGGCCACATAGCGCCTGGATTCGCTCGATGGGCTCCCCGGATAGCCACATGTCCGTGGCACCCTTGCCTTTAAGGTCGCGGAAACCAAAGGGGGCCAACGTCGGTAACTTCTTCTTGGCCTTGACTTGCGCGCGTCGAAGCATCGCGTCCAGGCCCGAGTATGAGTAAGGCTTTCCCTTGCGGGTATGGATAATCGTGCGGTGCAGCACCGGAACCTCTCCTATTGCGCCTTCGACTAGGTCGAGCAACCGACCGGCGAGCGCAATTTCGAGGATTCTCCCGGTTTTGTTTTGTTCGACCCGTAACACTTTGGACTCGCCTTTGGCGCGGATGTTTGCGGGTGTCCAGCCCAAAATATCGCTTTCTGGGCGCTGGAGCGTCCGGTAAGTCAGCTCCATCATCAGCTGGACTTGCTTGGGCGCCTCTGAATAAACTGCGTTGTATTCCGCATTGGTGACGTAGCGGTCCCGGCCCGTTTCCTCATTGCGCTGGACCCCAGAAGCCTGCATACAAGGATTGACAACCAGAGCGCATTGTCCAGTTCGGATCAACCATGACAAGCAAGACGAAAGGCAGGCTCGCTCCCTGTTCGCTCGGGTCGGTCGGCCCGCGCGCTTGCCTTCGTCCAGGTATGTTTGAACCGTTAACGGGGAGATTGCCTCTGGTGGTAGCCGCCCAAAAAAAACCTTGAGCTCAATCACGTTCTTGCGATAATCATCCAGCGTGCGCTGGGCCAAGCTCTTTGATTTGACCCTGGCTTCGCAGTCAATAATAAACATATCAAGCCAATATCCTGTCGTGCCGTAGGTGTCGCCAGGGTCGTTGTAGAGCATCGCGCGACGTTTGGCCGACGCAACGTCCGTGCCCACATTCTCCCAGCGCCCGTCTCGGTGGCGGTACCAGAATTTGTTGCGGCGCCAGCTAAGCCTGGTGCCAGCCAGGCCCATCGGGTCACCGTCTTTGCGTTTGCGCGGCATTTTTGTTCCAACGATGTCGTAGGGCGGAGAGGTCACCACCGTCTATTTCCTGTGGGCTTACCAATCTGGATGCCCCCAGGACGCGCTCGAACTCGGATCTGGCGACCAAAGCCCGTCCGCTTGGTTTTTTCTTCACCAGCAGTCCCAGCGCTAAAAGGTATCGGCACTGCGCCGCCGGCATTACCAGTGGCTCACAGATGGCCGCGATCTCGTCGTCCGTCAGAAATGGTAAATCAGCCATTTATCGTGTCTCTCAAGTTCCATGCCCTGGCTGTTACAGCCAACTCTTCATTGATGTGCTCGGTCATATTGGTCGAAACTCCACCGCCCACACCCATGGGTTGGCGGGCCAACTGCCAGCGCCGTTGATGGACTCCCACAGTTGGGCAAATCCTGCTTTGTGGCTACCCTCCTGTGGTGATCCGCACGCGGCCCAAGGTGCACCCTCTGCGATTGCGTCCACCTCGTTGCAGGCCTGCAACCGCTCCACGCGCACGCCTGTAATTTCCAGAGTGATGCGGCTGGCAGATCGTGGCATGTGAATGCTGGGGCGCCAGCGTTCGCATAGCCGGCCTTGCGTGGTGCCGTCGGCCTTGTAGACAAATGGACCGTCCTCATCGCGTTTCGAGGCCATGGCATGTATGCCGTAGGCCCAAGTCTCCCGGACCCACAGCCGGTCGCCCGGCTGACCATAGGGGCAGCGGAATCCAGGGATGCGAACGCCATGCTCGTTCACGATTTCGCAGTGACCGGGACCGGCCATGCGGACTATGCCAGGTTCGCATACCTGTTCCCGCATAGAACGGCGGGTTTGAGTTTTCTGTCCGCGCAGGATGGCGCGTACCATGTCGCCGTTGAAAAGAATTGGGCGCTCACGCATCGAATTCCCCTCCAATGCGGCGACGGGCGCCTGCTGATTGCTGCAATAGATATAAGGTCACATCCAGGCCCTTGTCATGGAAGAATCGATGGGTAAAGCAGATCAACTCAGGCGTCAGCGGTTCGCGCCCCGTCTCGACGCCGGACATGTACGATGGCGGCTGGCCGCAAAACTGGCTCATTTCCATCAGTGATGTGCCGGCAGTTATGCGCAGGGCGCGCACCAGAAGGCCGTATGGCGTCAACGGATTCTTGAAAGCTTCTAGCGGGTCTGTAGGCATGGCGGACTGGCGGCGGTTCCAGTTTGATTTAGCCTCGGCTTCGTCATTACCGATCTGTTCGGCTTTGCACTTATTACACCCAACATGGATGGGCGCGACCCACTGCCCACCGCTACCGGTTTCGTCAGGAGAAACGAATATCACCTTGTGCCCACAGAACGGGCAGGGAAGAAGATCGTTATTGGCTGTCATCAGAAAAGCTCCAATTGTTGTGGCTCGACAGGCTCGTCTCTTGATCGCAGCCATAGCGCGAAGTCTCTACCGTCCTGCCCGCTGGTGCCGAAACGACGACGGCGGGCAATGATTGCGTTCCACTCTGGATAGAGATTATTGGCTGTCATTTCCCTTGCTCCTATTGAATTTGTTCCGTGCGCCCGCCGTGGCGGAAAACTTCGCCGTACTCCCCGATGGAAACATTGGCATCGTCGTATTGACGAAGCGCCTGCTTAACTGCGGTTTCGGCGTTGTTTCGGTAGGCGTCGAACTCGGCCTGCAAGGTGGCAAGCTTTCGCTTCCATTCGTCCTCGATATCACTGAGGCGTTCTGACGCGGGCGGGCTATAGAAAGCCATCCCGCAACACTCATGTCCGCCCGAGACGCTGTCCACAATGCAGATCAACTGATCCTCCGTCATGTTCAAATCGCACTCTTCGGCGGCGATAGCAATACACTCTTTCCAGTAATCCAAATCGGTCATTGCTCTTGCTCCTACAGAACTGAATGCGCCGGCACGGAAGGCGCGCTGGTGACTTCGTTGCCAGCCTTTCCGCATCTATCGCACTTCATTGCGGGAATCACTTTTTGGTGGAAATAGTCATCGTCATAGCCTTCGCCGCGCTGCTCGTGCCCGCAGTGCTGGCATTCGTACACAGCAGTGAAGTCGCGGCGGTGCTGGGTTCGGATGTGTTTGATCTTCATTTTTCTTGCTCCTTCGGGTACGGATAAAGTAGGGTCCAGTGCATATCGCCACCGCACACGCGAATGCCTCCAGCTATAGCCAACTCAGCCGCCTCACGGTGCTGGCCAGTGCGTCGCAGAAACCCCAGGCGGTGGCTAACCAGCCCATAGCAGACCCGCGGCGGGCTGCAATACCTGTGGGGTGAAGGCGAGTCAAAGAGCCTCCAGCGGGCGATGAACTCAGCGTCGGCATCCTGGGCGAACAGGTCTAGCTGGGCGTCCATTTCGGCTCCTGTGGAGTGAGGACGGCGCGGGTGTTCCGGCCGTCAATGAAGATCAGGCGTCGGAACGAGTTCGAGTCCCACCACTTCCAGTCATGGCCGCCAGCGGCTTCGGCGGCGGCTTTCAGTTGATTGGTATCAATCATGGCTATCTCCTGGCGCGGCCAGCAGCTTGCTTTCGGTCGCGTGCTCAAGAGCGGTTTTCCCGCTCGGTAAAAGCAGCTGGCCCAGAAATGCGCCTTCGAAGGAAAGGATCCCGGTCTCGATCGCAACCACCTGGCCCTTGATCCAGTCACGCAGGATGGAATAAACCGCCACACTGGCAATATCCATGGCCTTGCGTTCATGCTGGGCGCGAGTCGAGCGCATGCGGGTCGACCACACGTTTTCTTTCAACCAGGCGGCGGCGTAGCCTTTCGTTGACGCTTTGACGCTCACCATCTGGCCTCGGTACTCGAACTGCACCAGCAGCTCGCCGGCGCCGTCGTCGACCATCGAGCCGAACTTGTTGCAGCCAAAGGCGCATAGCACCTTCTGGATATCGCCCAGGGCCTTGTCGCCGCTGGTCGCTGTGCTGTAGGGGAGGGTCATAGGAAAAGCTCCATCTGGCCCACTGACAGATCGGCAGCGGGCAGGGTGAAAATCGGATCTGGCGCACCTGCAACCGTGCTCCGGGCGCGCAGCTTGGCGGTCCAGCCGTGCAGAACGTGGAATGGCGTGTACCAATGCCCATGCTCCTGGGCGGTCAGTGAATTGCCGTGCACGACGACTGCCGGCAGGCCAATCAACGAAAACTGGATGTAGGCCATGTGAACGGACTTGATATCGACGTCCGTCACAATTGCGTGGCAGTACTGCTGGTAGTTGTGGCCGCGCTGGTGCATGGCGTCGGCAAAGGCCAGGATGGTGCAACCTGCGCCAACGGCCGGGTCATTGACGGTGACAAAGCCGCGCTCAGCTATGCGCGCGTCCAGCTCATCATTGATATGGATGTTGGCCATCAGCAGGCTGATTGGGTAAGGCGTGAAAAACTGGCCCCGATCGGCATTGCCAAGTTCCAGCGCCATGAAGATCTCGCCCAGGTAGTCGCCGATCCCCAGCTCGAAAGCGGCGACCAGGTACGCATAGATCTGTGCCACCAGGGAAAGCTCTTCGTGGGTGTAGCGTTTAGCCACGGACAGGTACTGAGCTTCCCGGGCTTCATACTGAGCCAGATCCACACGGTTGGAGATCGCCAGCGCGATCATTTCCATGCTGTCGGAAAAGGCACGGTATACGTCGTGCTGGTGACCGAGATGGCGCAAGGCCTTGATAATCTCGCGTGCAGGAGCGTTCATCAGTTCACCCGGCCAGTCGGTGACGCGTGACGCCGACCACGCCAGACGGCAGATTGCTGTTGCCGACAGCCTCTAGGAAAGGCGTTTCACCGCCGTTGTTGGCCTTGATGTAATCGACTTCGACCTTGGCAGAATTGATGATCACCTGGCCCATTTCCGATACGGCCTTGGCCTGCTCCGTCGTCAGCTTTCCGGCTTTCAGCATGTCAAGAGCGTCGAACAAGCTTTCGCGTAGGTCATTGATGTTTTTCGACACGATTGATTCTCCTATTAAGTACCGCACGAGCCCGAATTGCATCTACGATTTCCGTCGGGTAGCGGTGTAGGGTGTTGCGGCGCATGTTTTCGGCGAGTGAAATGCACTCGATCTTGTCCAGCGTTATTTCTTCCAGTACGTTGGTGCGCGCGCCGCGCTTGAACACGACGATGTGTTTCGCCGGTACCGGTCCGTTGGCTTCGACCCATACGAGTTCATGCACACCGCGCCAGCGCACGCTGTTGCTGCCCGGATTGTTGTTGATCTTGCGCTGCAGCACGCCGTCCTTATCAAGCCGGTAGCTGCCGATCGGCAGCGTGTTATGGGGCGAGCTGCCTGGTTTAAATTGTGTTTGGGCCATCTTGCCTACAGCCCAGCCGGGGCGTCGTATACCTTTATTGGCGGGCACATGGCCCTTCTCGAATTGGTAGGCCTTGCCGATGTTGTCACCGCGCCGAAGGCGGCTGGCGTGTGGACTGGCCATGTAGGCTTCGGACTTCTGCAGGCCGAGCTTGCGAGCCTGGCCATAGACCTGCCCGACAGGCCTGCCCAGCGCTTGCGCGATGGCGATGGTTGGCTCGTCTGCGTAGAACTTACGCAGCACCTTCAGCTCTATATCGGTCCAGAAGCGGCGTGTCATGCTGCTACCTCTGAAGCTGTTCCGCGCTTGGGTGAGACCTTCTTCTTTGCTGGCGTGGGTTTCAGAACGCCCGGAAGCCATCCCGTGTCCGCCATGATCTCTTCGGCCTGTTGGTCAAGCTGGCCTTTCTTGAGCTTCTCGAGCTGAGGCAGCAGCTCCTGGCCACCCGAATCCTTGATGATCTTCAAAACCTCGTTCTTCCGAACGTGCTTGAAATAGCCGGAGGCAGTAGGTTGCCACCAATCCTCTACGGCAAGGCCCAAGGCCGTAGCGACCTCGGCCAGTGGGCGGGAGGATTCATCACCGGTCACCGTATTCAAGGTAGAAGCAACGCAGAAGCACAGGATCTCCATCACATCCTGCAGGGGCTGCTCCATCATCCACTGGAACAAGCCATCCGTCTTCGCTGGCATGGACTTGCGCAGCTCGGCACGGCGCTGGTCATAGAGCGACCAAGCCTTGCTGAACTCCAGGTCGTCGACTTGGCGTTGCAGCATAGGCAGTTGGCTGTCAGCCCGGATATGTAGCTCCGAGAGGGCTGAGTAGTACGTGGGCTGCTCATACAGCACAGATTCGGCAAGTGATGTGCACAGCATATCCAGGGCCAACCTGGGTGCCTCGAGCATATGCGCAGCCATGGCGGCGGTGCGATGCGCAGTCAGGCGGCGGATCAGCGCTTCGGAGTGTGCGGGCTTGGCTACGGGCGGCTTATCCTTGGTGCTGTTGGCCTTGGAGTCCTGCTGTTTGATAAGGCCACGATAGATCTCCAGCTTTCCGTTGCTGTTCACGCCCATCAGGACGCCGGCACCCGCTTTTTGACGGGCCGTGTATTGTTTGGAGTTTTCCTTTATTTGCTCCAGTTCCGCCTGCAGGGCCTCGGATTGTTCATCGGCAAGATCGGACTGCTGATAATCGCCTGCGTCTTCAAATCTTTCTTGGTCGGCCTCAAGGGCTTCGATCTGCTGCTCCAACTGAGCAATCCGCTCCTGATCCTCGTCGCTCAACGGCATTTGCTTGGGTTCGGAGCGTCGGTATCCCCAATGGCTGAGATATGACGTGCCGGGTTGCACGGTGACCCATGACCAACCTTCGGCATTGACTTGGTCCGCGGCCTTCTGCAGCTTCTGGTCGAATAGTTTCTTGAGCAGCTCTTCGTCCTGCAGATATCCATCGTTGGGGCCTCCGAAGAGGTCGCGCACAACGGTTCCGCCAGCGGCCTCGTAATCGTCAATGCCGACGAAATTGGCGACGGCGTTAGCTTTGGTGCTGAGCATGCCTCGCATGATGTAGGCGCGCAGAAGATTTGCGTCTGCGCGCATATACTGTTTCCGAACATCTTCCCACGCCGATACCTGCAGCGCGTGATCATCGGTCAGTGCGAGCGCCATGACCTGGTCCAGCTGCATCTGGCCAGCGCGATACGCCCCGATGAGCCTGGGAGACACCGTGGCCAGCTTCAGACGACGCTGCACCACCAAGGGTGTGACGCCAAATGCCGCAGCAATGTCCTCAATCGAGCTGCCGTCTTGATGCAGTCGCATGAAAGCCTCGAACTCATCGGCGGGGTGCATGGTCTCGCGTCCGGAGTTCTCGGCCAGGCTGCTGCGCTCGGCCGCTTCCTCAGTTACCAGCTTGCATGGAACAGAGAAATCAGTAGGAATCTCGCCCCGTTCGGCGAGCAGCTGCAGAGCGCGCAGGCGGCGACCGCCAGCGATGACACCGTAACCAGCGGCACCTTTGCCTTTCGGCTGCTTCGATTCGACAACTACCAGGTTCTGTAGCAGGCCTTGCGACTTGATCAGTGCTGCGAGCTCGTCAATCCGTTGGGGCGTCGTGCGGCGCACGTTATGGATGGACAGATGTAGCCGCGACAGCGGAATTTGAATAGTGTTTTCGTTCATGGTTCGATCCGTGCAGAAAAGCCCCAGCTATCGGTAGGCTGGGCGGTTGCAAGCTGACGGGTCGCAGGTTGGCTGCACAGACCTTGCTGGCGCAGCGCGGCGCTGATGGTGGCGTTCAGGTTGCACATCGCGTCAACGGCGGCCTGATCCAGCTTTGCGGATCTGCTGGGGTCGGTTTGCGCTGCCTTGACGCTCATCTGCGCGAGAAAGCGAGCACCTACTACGATCGAACACTGCTCATCACGCACGGGCCGAGCGCCCTGGACACCGAAGCCTATGACAGACACGCCAGCGCCGGCGGACACCATGCAGCTGTCCGAGTTGAATGCCCCAAACAGTCCCAGGCTACCCATCTGCGGCGCCGATTTAATCGTTTGTGTACCGTCCGCATAGCTGTTTAGCTGCATTGATTGACCGACACCCTGATTGGATGCCGCGCTGGTTGCCGCTGTATGGGTATTGCTGGTCGCCGTTTGCGCCTGCGCGCTACCAGCGAGTAATATCGCCAGAGCTGTCGCTATAAATCGTGTCATGTCTGTGACTCCGTAGTGGTGATGGTTAGGGCCGGGCCTGCGACCCCGGCCCGCCTGGTTAGAAGCTGCCGATTGCGGCCACACCGCCGATGCCGACGATGCCGCCGATCTGGCCGACTTGGAAATTGGCCTTCCCGCTCGCCTTGTTCTCGCTCGAGCCAAAGCCCATCGTGCCGTTGACAATCGTGGTGTTCTTGCCAACCGTCTGTTCAGCAATGGCACCGGGGCCGCTGATGTTGCCGTAGCTGTTCACTTGGGCCCACTGGTTGGTATTGGTCGCCACGGTGGCACCCACCGGCGTGATCGTGCCGCCGATGGACGCGTTGCCGCCGGCGAAGCCATCGGTATGCTGGAACGATGTGCCGTTGCCTGCGATCTGTGAGGCAGCGATCGCGGTACCGTTGGAAACGGACTTGGCAGTGCCGGAGATATCACCGGCCCACGCTTGCCCAACCCCACCGACGACGATTGCGCCGCCGATGCCGCTGGCTTGCGCCAGGCCGATGCTCGAGACTGCGAGGATTGCTGCGAGTGCTACTTTCTTGATGCTCATGGATTGCTCCTAGTGGGTTACCGGGTAATCCGACCCGGCGGCGGTTAACTCTATCGATTTGGCCTTTTGCTCCAGGCCGTCCTTGATTTGGGTCTGGCGTAGCAAGTCGACCTGGTCATCTGGATCTGCCAAGGCCATTTCGCGCTGAATCTGCGGGAGCGCTGCCTGCAGGCGGTTGAGTAGCGATTCGGATATCGGCGTGATGTAGGCCAGACAGATGTGGAGCTCGCGCAGCGGTTGGATGGGCAATTGCTTGCTGTGCCTTGCGCAGTACATATCCAGGTGCCAGATCACGCCCTCAAGCGCTGCGGCGGTGTCGTACCAACGACCGTCCCCTGCCTGGAACATCGGCACGCCCTTGGCTGAGGTATTGACCGTGCCGTCGCTGGCGATCTGGTCGATGATTTGCTGCAGCGGCGCGATGGTCATCTGCGCGCCGACGATCATCGGTGTGCGCGTTGGTCGAGGGACGTACCGCTTATTGCGGCGCTTGGGCGGCTTCACGCCAATACCTCCTCAGGTTCCTCAATGCGACGGCCCAAACTGAGCTGGTTGATCTTGCCCTCGATGCGATCGCTTGACGTACCGTTGGGCCGCTCGCGGACGACGCTGTGTGCGTCATCGATGACGCACGTAATCAGTCGACCCTTGATTAGGTGTTGGTGCATGTTCTCGGCACGCGGGCCCCACAGGTCCGCGCTGACGAACTGGGATGGCCTGTAGCCCTTTTCATCCCTGCGGCCGTAGTCATAAGCGAGCAACAATGTGGTGACGGGCTGGCCATCCGTGTCGGCATAGCGCAGCACGGCATCGCGGCAAATGCGGAAGTCTCCGAATAGGCTGGCCATTACGCTGCCTCCTTGATGCGCGCAGGTTCGCGCAAGGTGCCGCCCTCGACCCAGAAGGCTGTTACGCCGGGAAAGCCGTCGACATTTGGCTTGGCCTTGAAGGTGCCAAACAATAGGGCTGTGTCGATGCAGTTATCGGCAGCAAGGGCATCCAAGCCATCGATAAGTTCGGCCCGGCCCGAGACGTTCAGCACGTCGACGCGGTCCAGCGCCACGATGCCGGCACCGGAGAGTCCGGCGAGCGCGACCACGATGATGGTGTTGGTACGCCATTTCTCGGACTCTGACAGCAGGGCGTACGCGCGACCGCCGGCAGTGATCATCATGTCGCCGTCAATCGCTACGCCAGGCCAACCGAACGTGTCGGCAATGCCAATGAGCGACTCGTTGAATGGGTCAAGCGCCTTGCCAAGGATCTCGGCGGGAATGCCAGCGGGTGACAGCGCATCAATGGCAATCTGCCAATCCTGAGCCTCGCGGTGGGCGAGCGCTGCGACTTTGGTGCGTCCGGCGGCCCGAGTGGCTTCCTGCTGATCTGCGAGCAGGGCAGTGAGCTCCCCATCGATCTGCACATGCTCCTGCTGCAAGCCAGCGAGGATCGTCTGGACGGATTCGACCTCGTCCTGGCTGCCTTTCTCGGTAGTAGCTGACAGGCGAGCGCCGGCGGCTTTGGCCTGGTCTATGTCGCGGCGGTCGTTATCGACGCTGCGCTGCATCAGGTCGCGGGCGCGGCGGGCATCGGGCAGCTTTGCTGCGGCTTCGGGGTCGTCTTGGCTGTCCAGGTCGCCGTATTGCGCCTCGTAGGCCGCGAGGACCGTTCGGGCCTCTTGGTAGGTCGGATACGGATCGTCTTCAATCAGTGTGTCCAATACGTCGGATAGCAGCCGTGCCAGATCATGTATCAGCCCCACGCGCGGCCCGGTACCGGCTTGCTGCTCCAGCACCTTGACCTGATCCTGCCACTTGAGCAGCTCGTCCTGATCGCGATCCAGCTTCGTTTCGGCAGCGGATAGGCGCGCAAAGACCTTGCGATCATCAGCCCGGGTAGCTTCATGATTGAGCCATGCTTTTAGTTTCTGCTCGGCGGCGCCCAGCTTAGCCTGCTCGGTGCCGATCTTGCCTTCCAGAATGGCGGCGCGGGTCTTGAGCTGTTCAATCCTAGTCGTATCTATGCTCGGTTCTTCAGCCGTCCAAGATTCGGCCTTCACATGCCCATAGGCTTCGCCGGTTGTTGCTTTCCAGGTAGCCTTGGCATCCCGGGCTTTCTCTTCGGCAAACTTGGTGGCCGCCGGAAAGCCTGCGCGCAGCAGAGGCGAAATGGCGCTGATTGCATCCTCGGATAGGCTACGCGCCTGCAGGGCCGCAATGATGTCCTCGCGCTTGCTGCTGGCCCCGGTCAGCGAGAACAGCAGCTGGCGGCGCGCGTCGGCGGCGCCTTCCGCGAATAGGGCAGGATCCAGGCAGTAGGGGAGGGCCATCTCGATGCGCTCCCATTGGCTGAGCTTGAAGTCATGCTTGATGGATTGCTCGCCCTTTGGCGCTGTGAAGGTGGCCACGCCTTGCTCGAATTCCACCGTTGCTATGCCTGTCTTGCCGCCATCATGCACGAGCTGGTCAAAGTCCTTCTTTTTCAGCACGCGCTCGGGCACGCCCAGCAGTGCCGCCTTGATGGCTTCGCGGATGCTGGATTTGCCGGCATAGTTATCGCCCGCCCAGAGGCTGACGGCTTTTGATAGACCCGTATCGATACGGGTCACGCCGAGTATGTTTTCAATGATTATGTGGGTCAGTCGCACGACTCTCTCCTGAATAGGGTGCCGGGTTACCCTCGTCCCGGCGGCTGCGTCAGACCCTACGGCGGGCAATATATGCAGCGGGTGCGGTCAGATCAGCTGACCGTCCAGATCAACACCGGAAGGCTCGGTGCTGGTCGCTCTGTAGCGGGCCTACGTCCTGCAGGTCAGCGCTCGACCTGCGCTCGGATTGCCACGGTCCTGCTGTGGCGCGGCCCTCTCGGGGTGTATCAAGCGCGGGCAAAGTCGCCGTCAGGAACGACAACGACATCGCCGTGGATCTGGTGTGTCGTGCCTGGAAAGCAGTTGGCGTGGTACAGCTCGGTTGCCTTGGGATTGACTGGCTTTCCGTCGACCATGCCGGAGTCGTCCACCAGCATCACTTGAACCGGGTGCCCCAGATGGCGTAGCTGCACGGTGTCCAGCGCATCGGCCCCTATCATTTGCTTGATGTCCTGCAGGGCGTGCGGGCCGATCAGATCTTCCTCGGTACCGTCGACGCGGATCAGTTTGCGAATGACTGTCATGATTCCTGGCCCTCGGTTTCGTCGACGTCGCGCTTCTCGTCGCCGTCGGGATCACCATCAGCCGGGGTTTCGTCGTGATAGGACTTCCAGCCCTTGATCCACTCTATGCATAGCGAGCCCGTCATGACGGGGCAATCGGTCTGCGGCTTGCCTTCCCCTGCCGCCGCGTAGCCGTCATCCCAGGCCTGATCCAACTCTTCCTGCAGAGGCTGGTGTTCGATGACTTCGGGCCTGAACTCTGCGTCAACTACGTCGCTGTCATTCATGCCATCGCCATCCTGGTCTGTGTATTCCTTACCCAGATCCATAGAGCGCTGATCCGTCTCGCCCTGCACATCGTCCATGCCGCCGGTATGTTCCGTGGCGTCAGCCACAACGATCAGACATGCATGGCCAACACTGTCAAAAAGATGATGCCGGCCTTCGCTGTTCTGATTGATCTTGAACTGAGCCTTGATGCCGTCCTTGCTGGTGACCGATTCCAGGTCGCCAATCACAACGGTGCGGTTGTTGCTGGCGATCAGATGCACCGCCATCTTCACGTTGTAGTCGACGCGATCACGAAGACGGTCGATGACGTCATCCTGCTTGGACTTGGTCAGGCTGGCCCAGGGCTTAGGCAGCAGCTTGATTTCTTGGACGAGAGCCTGCAGGATGTCGCGCCCGACACTGTCGGCGGTCATTTCGCGGATATCTTGCGTCTGCTCGGGCTGTGGCTTCTTTTTGGCCATGGTTGATTACTCCAGGTTGGCGGCTTGGCGACGGGCGCGGGCCGTGGGTTGCGGTTTGGTCTGCTCGGGCACGTGGTTGACGCCGTCCAGCTCGTCCTGGCGCTGACGGTAGTAGGCGCGCAGTGCGTCGTGGTGCTTGGGGTCGGCGTCCTGGATAAGATCGGCGGCAACATCCAGGGTGTCGTGATCCTGCGCCTGGCGAAGCGCGTGGCGCACCTTGCCATGTTCGACGTATCCCTCGTCAGAGGCCGGGGCGGACGATTCCGCCTCCGGCGCCGGTGTACCGGCCTCGGCTTGCGCCTGCTCGCGGGAGGTGCTGGTGACTTCGCCAGTGTCGGGGTCGACCTGCTGTGCCTTGAGTTCCACGTCGGTCGCTTCGGTGCGCGCTTGCTTTTGCTGCGTTCGCCCGGTGCTCGATGCGCGCAGCGACTCCACATCAACCTGGATGGATCCATCTGCAGCTGTTGTAGCTTCGAGCGTGTCCTGCACTTCTTCGGTTGTTTGCAGTCCCATCAGCAGCTCTGGCGCGTACAGCTTGCCGAAGAAACTCGCGGTGCGATAGCGCAGCATCACGTCTGGCATGGTTTGCCACTTGCTGCCATTCTTCGTATACCAGCCTTCCTTGACGGCCATGGAGATAGAAACAAGCGGCGATTCGACAAGGGGAATCCCGTACTCCTTGCAGCATCCGTAGACGCCGCCATACTCTTTCAAATCGACCAGATCGAATTGCGGGATGGTGGTGCCGTTCTCAACCGCCCAGGCGATGCATTCCTTGTCCTCGATCTCGGCGGTCTTGGTGACTTCCTGCCGTTGCTTGTTTTCCCAAACGAAAGTCGTGTAATCGACTCTTCGCTTTCCCAGGGACTTCAGATGAAAGCGCAAGGGGGAAAAGCGCCCGCAGCTATTGATGGCGGCAATGATCCACTGCGACGACCAGGACGGCCGGCCTTCGACGATATACAGGTTCTGCATTACGGCCAGAGGATCCGCACCCATACGCTGCGCCATATTCAAGGCGACGACGCTGTTTGCCAGCGCGTTCGGGTTCTGGCGGGAGTCGGTGACGTTGCCGTAGCGGTCAGTCTTCTCAATGACGGCGCGGTAAGCCACGGGCACCAAGGTGCTGGAAGACAGCAGCTTGGCAGCCCGCTGCATGAGCTCAAAGCTTTCCAGGCTGCCGAAACCGATGGCTACATCGTGGCGTGCTGGCGCGGAGCGCGTTTGAGTGAGGGATGTGGTTTGCGTCATGGTCAGTCGCCTTTGTATTTACAGGTGGGATAGGCTGGGCAGAACTTGGCGCTGCACAGCATGGATCGGGGGTTTCCGTAGAACGTGCCGCCGTGGATGATCTTGGCTGCGTTCTCCAGCATGCCGGGGGTATATTCGTCTCCCACCAGGATGCTTTTTGGATCAGCGATGGCACCCATGGCTACGCGCTGCGCTTTGGGTGTCTTGCCTGTTTGCATGCCGACGATGACCGCCGGCGCAGTGACTTCCTGCTCAAGTGAGCGCTCGGCAAGCAAGGTGTACATGCCCATCTGCGCAACGTGGCTTGCTGTTTTTACGGAGTAGTCGGCACTCACGGCTGTCGCGCCTGTCTTCAGGTCGACGATGCCAAGCTCGCCGCTCTGATTGCGGTATACGCGATCAATCGTCCCGGTGAGCGTCAGGCCCAGGTCTTCGATGCACAGATCTCTGCAGGCGAGTTCGACCGCCGTGTATTCCATCTGCGGCGCGATGTCGCCGCAATATTGGGTTAAAAGTGCCAGGGCGATTGGTTCCAGCGCATGCGGGTTGACGTCCTCCCAGTCGATATCTTCGTCTTTGGAGCCATATAAGCGATCGACCAGCACGCCAGCGGCGTCATCGGATGTGATAGGTTCGCCCGCCAGTTGCGCCGCATCGAAGGCTTCGGTGCCTGCATGGATGGAATGCCCCAGACGGGCCTGTGGTGAGCTGGGCAAACGTTGCTTGAGAATGTGTTTGGCATGCCAGCGCTTGGGGCAATCGAATAGGTCAGCCAGTGAGCTGGCGCGAATCTTGATGTTTTGCATGATTATTTACCTGAGTGTTCAACGTATTCAATAAAGGCGTCGAAGGGTTCGATCTTTACGGCGAACTCCTTGGAGAATGACTTGGCGCCGTCTTCGAGCATCGCCTGCCAGGCGCCATCAGGCAGGTCGTCATGGTCATACGCCGACAAGAAGCCAATCAGGCTGTCTCGATGCAAGACAGGCCGGTAAAGCACTTGGCGGGGCGTGTTATTCGACACAATCAGAACCCCACTGCAGCGCCGACGAACAACACAACGCCAGCCACTGCTACTGTGGCGATGGCTCCGATGACCGCAGCAAAAGGAATCTTTGTGCTGTCTTTGGCCCATGCGCCCATGCCGTCATACCGGCTGACGCGCGGGAACTTGCGCGTGAAATTGCTATGGCTATAGTCGATGCCACCAGGCCAGTTCGAGGATTTCATGCTGCCTCCTTGAACATGTCGTCGTAGTGGCGGAACTCAGCCTCGAAGGCCTGTTCGATGCGCTGACGATTTGCTTCATCGGCGCGCACCCAGGTTTCAGCCAAGGATTGAATGAATGAATCGCCGTAGATCAGCATGACTTGCACGGCATAAGCGGCGTCTGGCTTAGACATGAGCGGCTCCTTCCGAGAGTTCTTGATTGGCGCGCAGATCGGCGACGCGATCCGCGTGAATGACCACGAAGCGAGCAATTTGCGGCAAGAGAAACGCAGCAACTTTCAGTCGCAGCTGCTCGTCATCGGGAGAAAGCGCCAGGCCGGCGAGTAGGGCCAGATCCGTGGGGTTTTGATCGCTCAGGATCATGTCCCATAGGTCGGCGACGTCGTACGAGACAGGCAGGCCGAGGGACGAAGCGGTGTGGAGGTGACCTTGACCGGTCGTGAGAATTTTCTTGATCAGGACCGGGGCGCTGTCCAGCTCGTCGCGAACTGCTTTGCTGCGGGACTGGTGCCAGGCTGCCAACGCGCTAGGGGTCAGCTCTGGAGGTGTGGTTGGTGGTTCCTGCTGGGGGATTCCCATGTTGTTCTCCATTTCGTACGTGGGCTGATCGGTGCTGTGTTTGCACATCAAGTGATGCCAGAATACATCAAACGATGATGTTATAGGAACATCTATCGATGTATTAATAGAAACAGAATGAAACAGAGAGCGGAGGAGCAACAAAAAACCCGCCGAAGCGGGTTGGTGGATGCTATAGATGTTTTTGGGTAACTATGTCAGCGAGCGCGGCAGGCTCGTGACAGAAAGCGACAATTGGGTCAGGTGGGGACTGCGTTATTAGTTTCTAAGAAGCTTCGGCTAAAAATCTTCGCCACACCAGGCTTTCAGTACTCGTCCGAATACTTCAAAATCCATGCCTGGCTCAATCACCCAGTCCCGATAAGCAGAGTTCGCCGAAATGGCTAGAATGCCTTTGCCCGGCACTTGCTGTAGTCGTTTGATGAAACCTTTGTTTTCCACGCGAAAGAAATAGACTGCATCGAACTCAACCGATCGAATGGCTGTGTCAACGATCAGCGGGTCTCCTGGGTTGAACATGGGACGCATCGAATCACCAAAACCTGTGACGATGCGTAATTTGGCGGCCGTCGCAGTAGATTTGACGTTGCTTTGCAGCCATTCTGGACTCACTGACCAACTGTGGATCACCCCAGGCTGGTCCTGCAGTTCGAGGTGCGTCCCAGCAGCACTCATGTCGAATTGGGGAATGACTATTTCTTCAAACCTTTCTACTTCTGAGTCGAGCATATCAGGGAAGGGTGACGAGGCATCTTCTGCTTCTAACGGCTGGCCAAGCGTGTCCAGATCTAGGACTTGACCCGTACTGTCTTTCCAGTTGGCCTCCATAGCTCTGGCCAGCTTCTCTCCGCAAGCTTTGCGCCCAGCAACGATGTCGCCAATCTGACGGGCGGGTTTGCCGGTGTGCTTCGCAACTACTGATTGTCCAAATTTCTGGACTAAGAAGTTGAGATTGTTCTGCCGACATTCGCGGGAATCGATTTTTCTAAACATATGCTGGATTACACCAGATGGTTTGATTTTGGTGAATTCATCGAAAGATGTTTATAAACATCATCGTTTGATGTATTCTTCCGGAATGGAACAACTCAAGAACTATCTCGCTTCGATGAACATCTGTGAGCGCGAGGCATTTGCACAGCAATGTCATACGTCGTGGCCATTCCTGCGAAACGTTGGTTACGGCCAACGCACAGCCGGGGAAAAACTGTGTGTGCGAATCGAGCGAGCATCGAACGGCGCCGTGACGAGAAAAATGCTCAGACCGGGAGATTGGCAGGACATCTGGCCCGAGCTCAGTGAGGCTGAGCATGCTTGAGCTATCCACAGAGATGAAGGAATTCGCGCTTCAGGCCGCGATCCAAGCCGCTGCAACAGCGGCCGGTAGAGGCGGCATGACGCCCACTGAATGCGCGGAAGACGTATCGCGCGCGGCCCTTGAGGCGGCGCGCATCCTTGGTATTACTGATCCATGCCGCCGACAATCCGTTCGCCCCTCAGTTTGTGGATGCGGTCGATGAATGCCACCGCCATCTCTGCTAAATCTTCGCCCGCAGCCGTGCCCCCGTGCCGCGTGGACACGAGATGGGGCTGGCACTCCAAAATCCTCAGGAATTTATCCATCGCTGAGGAAAACTCACGGCTAGTCATTTTTTCCATGGTCAATCCTTTTCGGAAAAGTTTGGTTACTGGAATTTCCAAGCATACCCGACTGGGATTGACCGCCTCAATTTCATTTCTCGATGGCGCCACTGTACGGCAGGACGTGCTCGGCCGAAACGTTGAAATGAACCATTTTCCAAGGTGCAGCCTATGACCTGCAGATATACGAACGCTGATTGGCTGGACGTTCTCTACAACAGCGTACGTCGCACGCCAGGCGGCGTAGTGGATGCGGCGCGATTTCTTACCCAACGACGTGGCAAGAGCATTCATCCTGAAAGCCTGCGGGCCAAGCTGCGTGGTGGCGATGACGCAATCAGTCTTGAAATGGCGCGCCTGCTATCTGAGTGGATGGACGAGAAGGCCGGCGGGATTGAGTACTCCCGGGATTGGTTGCGAGCGCTCAACGCGCAGGAAGGCATCTGTGCCGATTATGTTCCACCGGTCCCCGCCGGCGGCTGGCTCAACGAGGCGGACGCGTTGCAACGCAAGTTTCTCGATATCAGCGCAGGCATGGGCAAAATCGCAGCGGTGACGGCCGATACGGTCGCTGATGGTGTGATCTCCAAGGTCGAAGCCGACAAGCTCATACCGTTGCTGTGCGACGCCAGAGTGATCTTGCATCGGATGGAACGTAACGTCCGGCGTGCGGCGGGGGAAGGGCAGTGATATGCCACGGATAGCACTTCAGGCCGGCCTGGACGGCAAACTGGCTGGGCTCACGGACGCCGATCAGCGCAAATACGACCGCTTTCGGGGCAAGGTGCGCACGATGACAGCGGGCGACTCGATTGCCTTTGAATACCGCGTGCCGCGCAGTCCAAAGTTCCACCGCCGCCATTTCCTGATCCTGGGCACCGTCTTTGACAACCAGGAAGCATTTGTCGATGACTACCAGTTCCGCAAGTGGACCGAGGTTGGGGCTGGGCACTTCGACATGGTGCCGGGCCCGAGCGGCGCGCTGTTCCCGCTGGCCCGCTCGATCAACTACGAGTCGCTGGACGACCATGAGTTCAGCGCCGTGCATGACGGGGTGATTGCCTTTCTGCGATCTCTGGAGGCGACACGCCATCTATGGCCACAGGTGTCGGACCGCGTCGGGCTGGTCGCCATGGACAACATTTTGATGGAGTTCAACGCATGATGCGTCGCACGTCTCTTATCCGTAAGACGCCTTTGCGCGCCGGCAACCCCATGAAATCACGCCAGAACGCGAAACCGCGCTTTGGCCTTGCTCAGCGCGTCGCGCAGATGGTCGGCACGGCACTTGAACACAAGCACAGTGAGCCCAGCATATTCAAGAGCAGGGCGCACTGTATGAACGTGGCGGCATTGCCGTGCGTCCGCTGTCGCCTGGAAAAGCACAGCCAGGCCGCGCACTTAAACCTGCTGGCTCTGGGCAAGGGCATGGGGTGGAAGCTGTCTGATGCGCTGACCGTTCCGCTGTGCTGCACGCGCTTGGGCATTATCGGTTGTCACGTCATGCTCGACAGCTCCGGCCAGTTCGATAAAGCCACCTCAGAAGCCTTGCAGATCAAGTGGCTGCAGGCAACCCGTTCACGGCTCATGATGCTTGGCCAGTGGCCAGCGGAGGCCGAAGTGGATGTCGAGCGGTTCTTGGGCGCCTATTTGGCCAGGAGGGCTGCATGAACTGTAACTTTGCCCTCGTTCAAAATACAACCGCAGCGCCCGCCGCCACCATGGAGTCATGCACACAAGACATGGATGGCTTATGACAAATATTTCCGCACAAAAGCGGCCGGCTTTTCAGTTTTATCCGGCCGATTGGCGCAAAGATACAGCGCTCCAAAGTTGCTCATTAGTGGCCCGTGGTTTATGGCATGAATTGATGTGCCTAATGCATGAGTGCGAACCATATGGCCACCTCGCTGTGAACAGCAAGGCAATGAAGCCCGACCAAGTGGCTAGACTGGTAGGCATTTCCTCCCGTGAGTACCTGAAACTCCTAGGGGAACTCATGGACGCCGGGGTGCCTTCGGTCAATAAGGAAGGTTTGATTTACTCGCGCCGAATGGTTAGAGATGAGCATATCCGAAACGTTCGCGCACAGGCTGGAAAGAAGGGCGGAAATCCTAATTTGGTTGGAAAAAAGGTTAAGCATTTGGTTAAGCAAAAGGATAACCAAGACAGCAAGCAAACCGACAAGCAAAGTCTAACCCCTTCATCTTCTTCTTCATCTTCTTATTCCGTACCTAACGGTACGGGCGGCGAGCCGCCAGATCCGGCTGAGGTGATCTTTGGCAGAGGTGTCCCACTGCTGACCGCTGCAAGCGTGTCGGAGCGCAATGCCCGGTCGATGCTGGGGCTGCTGCGCAAAACCCACGGCGATGAGGATGTAATCGCTGCTCTGCAGGCGTGTGTTGACGCCAAAGCCCTGGAGCCCGTGGCGTACCTGCAGGGTGTGCTGCGCGCCGCCAAGAAGGCCGATAACAGACCGCGAATGACGCGCGCCGATGAGCGTGCGCAGTGGATGGCAAGTTTCTGGCAGCCAAGGCAAAAGCCAGAGATCGACATGGGAGTGATCGATGCAGATAGCTGAACGCGCGAGGCCCGAGCCTATGCGTCTTGATTGGGTGGATAAGCTCATCCAAAAGCTGCATGCACGCTACGGGGCGGATTTCGCCCGCAAATTCGAAGGCGTCCCTCCTGAGGTGCTGCGCGAGGAGTGGGCGGAGGATTTGGCTGGCTACACCGGCCAAGAAGTTGCTCGAGGGCTCCAAGCCTGCAAAGAGCGTCCTTACGTTCCCACGCTGCCTGAGTTCATGGTGCTATGTCGCCCGCCTATCAACCCGGAGGTTGCTTTTCACGAAGCTGTTCATTGCCTGGGACAGCGCCGACGCGGTGAACGTGGCGACTGGACTCACCCAGCGATTTACCATGCAGCGGTATCGGTGGGTCAGCACGACTTGATGAACTGCTCCTATGCCACGATGAAAACGCGCTGGAGCAAGGCATTGGCCGACGAGCTGGCAAAAGGTCAGTGGGAGCCAGTACCGCAAGCCACGCCTGCGTTACCCGAACCCCGCAAGACCGCAATGTCTGATGCCCAAGCCAAGCAAGCAATGCAAAGGCTGGGCGCGGCCAACGTGCTGGATAAATCCGGCCGAGACCCACGCGCATGGGCTCGCAAAGTCCTTGCTCACCCAAACGGACGAACCCCAACGATCATCCAGATGGCCCAGCGCGCCCTTGGTGACGAGGTGCATCCATGAGACTGACCATCGAGAAAACCGCCACAGCCCAGAGCATTGCATTTTTCGTACCAGGCAAGCCAGTCGCCAAGGGACGCCCGAAGGCTGCAGCGCGCGGAAAATTCATAACGCTGTACACGCCACAATCCACGGTCAGCTATGAATCGAAAGTTGCCCTGTGTGCTGCTCAAGCCTTGGACGGGCAGCCTCTGCTTGCTGGCGCTGTTGAGGTGGTGATGCGGATCATGTTGCCCATCCCGGCATCGTGGTCCGCCAAGAAGCGTTTGCAGGCCGAGCAGGGCAGCGTTTTGCCGAAAGTAAAGCCGGACATGGACAACGTGGTCAAAGCCATTTTCGACGCCCTCAACGGCATCGTTTGGCGTGACGACACGCAAGTGGTCGATATGATCGTCAGGAAACGTTATGCCGCCACGCCAGGCGTGCAGATGATCGTCATGCCAGTGGAGATTTCCCAATGAGCAAGCCTCGCATCGTCAAGCTTGGCCCGGGCAAGTGGCAATGCACTGACGCGCTCCTGGCCCGAGGCGGAAAGAGCGCCAAACAGGCATATGATCGGTGGCTCTACGCGTCGTTGCGTCAGGCCATCTCGGCGCAGGGCGTGGCGCCAGCTGCTGCGCCAGCGCCAGAGCCTATACCGGCCGCAAAGCCCGTTCGCAAGAATCTGCCCACGCCGAAGGTACCAGCTACCCCGGCGAGGACAGTGGTCCCAGCTGCGCTGCCGACGTACCCGGAAGCTACTGTGCGCCAGGTCGCCGGCGCCAATCCGCCTGCCGAGTACCGGCCATCGTCCGAATGGCGCCGCAACGCTGCGCGTGCCAAAGCCCATCAACCGAAGCTGTACACCCCTGGCGGGCAGCAGTAAAACACGAGGAACACCATGGCCGCATCAACACTTACGCCTGACGATACGCTTGGCATTGCCTGCAAGTACGCCGGCGACCCGCCATTCACCAGTGCCCACAACGTGCTTTTGTTCGCCTTTAATTTCTCCGATCAGCAATATGACCGCCCACTGATGAACCGGCTGCCTGATGAGCCTGTGATGGAAGTGCGGGAGGGATTGAGCGGAATGGATGGCGCCGCGCAGGCAGGATTTATCATGGGACGGCTACTGGATCTTCCAGCCCTTTATCAGTACATTCTCTTCGCTCAGTATGCCCCGCAGACTATCAGCTGCGAATGCGGCCGGCCATGCTGTCGTCGACATAAGGACAACCGACTGTGGCTGGCCACGATAGACAAGATATCTATGGCCGCACTCACCCAGGCTCTGCCTGGCTGTTTGTCTCATCGGGTGTTGCGCGATGGCATCGTCAAGAAGCTGTTCGAGCGCAAGGCGACCAAGAACAAGATTATCCTGGCCGATTTAGCCGAGCGGTGCGGCGTGCCCAACCGGACAGCGCTGGACCAATCAGCGAAGGTCCGGCGATGGTTCTATGGAACCAAAGAAGGCAAGAACGCAGAGCAGGGCCAGCGCGACATTGCCGAGAGCATGATTGAGGCATCTTTCAAGGCCTGCGGACTGATTTAGTTGACTCATTGCGGTTTTACATGCAATATACGCAGTAATTTGAGATCCTCGAAGTTGCGCTCAGACAAAACGAACCCCGCCACGTGCGGGGTTTTGCTTATGGAGACTGCCATGTAAGCACGCCATACTGCTCCTTCTTACATACTAGGAGAGGGCCGGTCATGAAATCAAAACATCCTGATGCCATCCAATGGTCCGCAATGCGCGGAGTAATGCACTATGCGGAAATTAGGCGGAAGGTTAAGTCTCTCGTTGAAAGTATCTCGGAAGAGTTTTCGGAGCCTTCTGTGAAGCACCATTGTCCTGTAGAAATGGTAGCGACAGACGACGATAGGATCTTGGCCACCATTTCCTGCCCGGTCGGCGGCGGTAGGTTGGTATTGCAGTGGGAGGCTCAAGATGCCGAGTTGGTTGGTCAGCTGGTCGTACAGCGGTCGATATTCAACGAGTTCGATCAATTGTCTTGGGAGGCTGTGTGGGCGGTGAGCGTTCCCCATTACGGTGTTCCCTATGTCGACTCTAAGGATGGTCGCATCGGGTTGTTGCCGGAGCATTCTTTCGGGCAGCAATACAGCACAGCAGTTTTCACGATTGCCTTGTCGATGATATGCGCCATAGCAACCGGACCGCAGTTCGAATAATTGGTTCTCAGAACTGAGCGCCGCCTCCGGGCGGTTTTTTATTGGATGGCACATGGCAAAGCGACAATCCGAACCGGCGATTGTGCGCCCCATGCCGCCAGCCAGCCTGATCCCGGAGTCGATTGACGACCTGATCTATACGCAGTTGGCCCCAGCCTCTGAGATTGGCGCCTGGGTCAAAGAAACCATCCTTTCTGACGCCGGCGTGCTCCATAACCCCGATCACGCCCACCTGATAGATGCCGATCTGTGCTTCCTCTGGGCGTCAGCGGCTTTCACTAAGCAAGGCCGCACCGTAGTAGGTCAGGCTGAGCAAGTCATGTTCCGTGCTGGTGGATGGCAGAAGGCTCGCCAAGAGCAGCAGATGCGCGAGTGGTTTGGCTATGTGCCGGCCTTCACCATCACTTTGGCAGCCGACTACTGCGCCCAGTGCAGCGACGCTGAATTCTGTGCGCTTCTTGAGCATGAGCTTTACCACATAGCCCAAGAGAAGGATGAATTCGGCGCTCCGAAGTTCACCAAGGACGGTATGCCAAAGCTGGCTCTTCGCGGCCATGACGTTGAAGAGTTTACTGGAGTGGTCAGGCGCTACGGCGCAAGCCCTGAGGTGGCGCGCATGGTCGAAGCCGCTAAGGGCCCAGCTGAAGTATCCCGGATCAACATCGCACACGCATGTGGCACCTGTCTGAAGGTCGCTGCTTAAACAATACCTGCACCATACGGATTTCACATTATGGCAAAGCTCAATGAGGCGGTGCAGCGCTTCATCGTGCAAGCGCTCGCCTGTTACGACACTCCTACCCAGGTGGCGGAGGCGGTCAAGGAAGAATTTGGGATCGAGATTACTCGTCAGCAGGCCGCCAGCTACGACTATACGAAGGCAATGGGCCGAACGCTGGCAAAGAAGTGGCGGGTAATGTTTGATGACACGCGCAAGAAGTTCCGGGCCGAGGTAGCCGAAATCCCGATTGCTGATCAGGCCTACCGCCTTCGCCAGCTCCAGCGCATGGCCCAAGAAGCCATGAAGCGCAAGAATATCGTCCTGGCCGCATCGCTCCTTGAGCAGGCGGCCAAAGAACAAGGCGGCATGTTCACAAACAAACGGGAGCTGAGCGGCCCGAACGGCGGCCCTATCCCGACCATGCCGACCACGATTAAGCTGGTGGCGCCCGATGACAGTAGCGGAGATTAGGCTACCGCCTAAGCTGATTCCGGTTTTCAGTGGCATTGCTCGGTATAGAGGCGCATACGGCGGGCGCGGATCGGCCAAAACCAGAAGCTTCGCACTGATGACAGCGGTACGAGCCTACATGTTCGCCGAAGCAGGTGTATCAGGCGTGATCCTGTGCGGACGGGAATACATGAATAGTCTGGAAGATTCCTCAATGGAGGAGGTCAAGCAGGCGATTCGCTCTGTGCCGTGGCTGGACGCATACTTTGAAATCGGCGACAAGTTCATACGCACCAAAAACAGGCGAGTCTGGTATGCCTTCGCCGGCCTGCGCCACAACCTGGACAGCATCAAGTCCAAGGCGCGAATACTGATCGCCTGGGTGGATGAGGCGGAAAACGTCAGTAAAACGGCATGGATTAAGCTCACACCGACCGTCCGGGAGAGCGGCTCAGAAATATGGGTCACTTGGAACCCGGAAAAAGACGGAAGCCCGACTGATGATCGGTTTCGCAAGAACCCGCCACCTGGCGCCAAGATTGTCGAGCTGAACTACACCGACAACCCTTGGTTCCCGGAGGTGCTGGATCAGGAACGGCTTTCAGACCGTGACCGGCTGGATGACCAGACCTATGCGTGGATCTGGGATGGAGCATACCGTGAAAATAGCGAAGCGCAGATCCTGGCCGGCAAGTATCGGGTGGCCGAGTTCGACTTCGCTGACGAATTCGACGGACCGTACTTCGGACTGGATTGGGGATTTTCGCAAGATCCAACAGCAGGTGTCCGGTGTGGAATTTTCGATCAACGGTTGTGGATTGAATACGAGGCTGGCAAGGTTGGACTGGAGAATGACGACATCGCGGACTTCATGATTGCCCGGCTTCCAGGCATCGAGCAACATGCGGTTCGTGGCGACTCGGCAAGGCCAGAGACAATCAGCCACGTAAAGAACAAGGGCAAAGACGGCAAGCGCGCCAGCCTGCCTCGACTTGTCGGCGTGGAAAAATGGAAGGGCAGCGTAGAGGATGGTATCGCACACCTACGCAGCTACAAGGAAATCATTATTCATCCGCGCTGCACCAAGACCCTGCATGAAGCCAGGACATACAGCTACAAGGTAGACCGGCAAAGCGGCGACGTACTCACCGACATCGTGGACGCCAACAACCATTACATCGACGCAACCCGGTACGCCCTGGGCCCACTGATCAAGCGCAGGAGTGCTGCCGGCCTCATGATCCCCAAGCGTCTATTACAGAACAGATAAATGCCATTATTCAAAGTATTCGCTCGTGACGGATCGGTCGCGCTGGTGGTCCGCGCGCGCTGCATATCGTGCGCACGCCAGATGGCCGCTGAGCGATCTCCAGCCGATGAGTTCGCGCTGTGGTCCAGTGCGCAGCTATCAGGCGTCCAGTGGATAGATAACCCCGAGGCGCAAGGCTACCTGACGGACGGCGGCGCGGGCATTATTGAGCGAGTGACGGAATGAACGGGAATCTACAGCTCGCGGTCAATGCAGCCTTGAGGGTCAATGCGTCCATTCAAGACGCTCGCCTGGCCCGCGCACGCGAGGGGCTGCTTGGATACGGCCTGGATGACAAGCGCAAGTGTTCCGCATGGTCGGAATACGGCTTTCCGCAACATGTCACCTATGAAATGCTGGTTGGTCTGTACCGGCGCGGCGGCCTGGCGCATGGAGCCATCAACAAAATCATTGGTGCTTGCTGGCGCACAAACCCCTGGATCATCGAGGGTGACGAGCAGGACGACGACAAGAAGGAAAACTCCTGGGAAAAGCATGTCACGCAGGTTCTGACCGCCCGCGTCTGGCGCTCGTTTGCCGAAGCTGACAAGCGGCGTCTGGTGGGCCGGTACTCTGGCTTGCTGCTGCACATCAACGACAACAAGGCGTGGAACCTGCCAGTTACTGCGGGTCGCAGGTTGGTTAAAGCTACACCTGCCTGGGCCGGGGCACTCAAACCCACGGTGTTTAACACCGACGAGAACTCGCAGGATTACGGCAAGCCTACCGAGTGGCAGTACCAAGAGGTCGCCGCCGGCGGGGGGGTGGCTGGTCGTCGCGTCAAGATCCATCCTGATCGCGTATTCATCCTGGGCGACTATGCGCCGGACGCCATCGGGATTCTTGAGCCAGCTTACAACGCGTTTGTTAGCCTGGAGAAGGTCGAGGGCGGATCGGGAGAATCTTTCCTGAAAAATGCCGCCCGACAGGTTTCCGTCAACTTTGACAAGGACATTGACTTCGCAAGCCTGGCTGCACTGTATGGCGTCCAGGTTGACGAGCTACAGGAGAAGTTCAACGAAGCGGCGCTGGAAATGAATCGCGGCAATGATCAGATGTTGATCACCCAGGGCGCTGCGGTTGAAACGTTGGTGTCTCAGGTGTCAGATCCAGAGCCGACTTATAACGTCAACCTGCAAACCGTCTCGGCGGCGCTGGACATGGCCAGCAAGATACTGGTGGGCAACCAGACGGGTGAACGGGCCAGCAGTGAAGACCTCAAGCAGTTCTATGCGTCCCGGCAAGCCAGGCGCAACGGGGATCTGTCGTTTGACATCGAAGACTTCGTCGATCACCTCATCCGCTTGGGCGTCATTGATCCCGTGGGCGAAAAGACCGTCATGTGGGACGATCTGAACGAGCAGACCAAGACAGAGCGCCTGGACGCGGCCAAGAAAATGAGCGAAGTGAATCAGGTTGCGGTGTCGACTGGCGAGCCGGTGTTCGACCGTGACGAGATACGTACGGCTGCCGGGTTCGATCCGATTGACGGCGATCCGTTGGGCGAGGATGACGAGAATGGCACGCAAACCTAGCCCTCCAATTCTGCCGGGAAACTGGGTCGATCCAACCGGGGTAGACCGATTGGAGCGCGGGGCGATCCGGGAATTCACCCGGCGCCTGCGCAAGATCGGCAGAGCATACAAAGCTGCCCTTGAGCGTATTCCAGCCGAGCCAGCGGTCAATCGCAAGTACGTGTTCGCGCTGGATTCATTCTCGCTGCGCTCCATCTTGGACGGCCTGGGCGCCGTGGTTGACTCCATCTTGCTGGACGGCGGCGAGCGTGAGAACTGGTTTTTGCGCCAGTACGTCGAGGTGGCCACGGCGCGAGGCACCGCTCAGGAGTTCGCCAACCTGGCCCAGCAAAGCCCTGTGTACAAGGCTGGTCGCGAGGATTTACAGAGCATTCTCAGGAGCGGCCCATACCTGCGTCGCATGGCGCTCACGCAAGCGCGCACGTTTGATGAATTGAAGGGCTTATCGGCCAGGGTCAAAACGACCATGAATCGTGTGCTGACCGAGGGCATTGGCCGGGGCCAGAACCCACGGGAGATTGCCCGAAAGCTGACCGAGCAGACCGGGATCGAGGGCGGTCGCGCCAAACTGATCGCAAGAACCGAGGTGCCCATGGCGCTACGGCAGGCCAGGTGGGATGAATCGGATGATGCAAAGGATGCATTCGGGTTGAATATGAAAGAAATGCACCTGTCCGCACTGAGCCGAACGACCAGGGCCACACACGCTGCCCGCCACGCCAAGCTGTTCACGACTGAAGCGGTTCGGGATTGGTACGGCAAAGACGGGAACGTGTACCAGTGCAAATGCTCGCAGGTCTCAGTTTTGGTTGATGACGACGGCAAGCCCATTGTCCCGGCAATCGTTGAACGGGCGAAGCAGGCCAAACAGAAAATGCAAGAGCGCGGCTACGGCTGGGCGAAGGATTGAATATGGAACTGATCTATTGGGCTATTGGCATAGTGGTGGTGTTTGCCTTTCTCTGCATCATGTACTTTGCCCCTGTCGCTGGTGGTATGTGGGGCTGCTCACAGCCGGCTCCGGGGCCATCGTTGCGCCCGAACAGCAACCCGCTGCCTACATATTCGCGTCCACCCGCTCCGAAGTCTCCGCCAAGGCGCGATGACGGCATAACGCTTCACGTCAACCGCGCCGATACCGGCCAGATTCAGGTCAACATCACTACGCAGGTCAATGCGTCCAGCATTCGCAAGGAAACGTACAACGGGCGCGAACATTGGGTGCTGCCAAGCTACACGCTGCCTGCTGATTGCATCATGAATGGCGGCTTATACCCGGCCAGCGAAATTGATGCTCACTACGCAAGCCTTGAGGGCACGCTAGCCCCGCTTGGGCACCCTACGGTAGACGGCCGGTTTGTGTCGGCCTTCGCGCCCGAGGCGATCAACGTTGCGCACTCCGGGGCATGGAATCGCAACGTTAAAAAGTCCGGCAATCGTATCTACATCGAAAAGTGGGTGGATATTGAGACCGCCAGACGCACTGAAAATGGCCCAGAAATGCTTGACCGGGTGCAGGCGCTCGTTAATGGTGAAGATGTTCCGCCGATCCATACCTCTGTTGCCGCGTTTCTAGAGCAGGTCTCGCCCAACGAGAGCCAAAGAGCATCTGGAGCGGAATGGGTTGCGAAGATTAGTAACTTTGATCACGACGCTATCCTCTTATCGGAAATTGGCGCGGCCACTCCCGAGCAAGGCGTAGGCCTCATGGTCAATGCAGACGCGGCAACGCCACTGAAAGCCAACGCCGGTGTACTGGCTGGTGAGTCCTTCCGCGAACGAGAGCAGCGCATAGACCGCGCCGCCCGCCAACGCTTCGCGCCCGGCGAGAACGATTACGCCTGGGTAGCAGACTTCACGGATGACCAGGCCATCATCGTGCGCAATGGCGGGGCCGCAGAGGTCTACGGCTACACCATCGAAAACGGCAAGGTCACCTTCACCGATACCGGCTCGCCTGTTGAGCGCCAGGAGTCGTGGGTAGCCACCGTCACCAATTCACTTAAACGATTTCTTACCCATCAGGCCCGGCCTGATAAAACCATGGAGGGCGATATGCCTCTTACCCCTGAAGAAAAGGCCGGTCTCGTCACTGATATCGGCGCCGCTGTTGCTGCGAATGTTGCAGAGCAGCTCAAGCCCATTGCCGAGAAGGTCCAGGCTCTGGAAACCAACCACAAGTCCTTGTCCGATACGCTGACGGCCAACACCAAAGCCGAGGAAGCTGAAAAGCGAAAGGCCGTGGCTGCCAAGCATGGCGAAGTTGTGGCTAACGCGCTGTCTGGCGAAGCGCTGGACGCGATGTTCAAGGGCCTGGGCGAAGCTGCCCCCTTGGGCACCAACGCCGCCGCAGAGTCCGTCGAAACCGGCGCGCCTGATCCCGTAGCTTACTTTGGAGGTGCCAAATAATGAGCCGCTATCGTCGAGTCAATATTGACGGCAAATCGCTATTCAAGACCGAGACCCGTTTGGTTGCTGCAGCCACCTACCCCGGAACGTTCGCCGTGATCAACGGCAGCGATAAATTCGCGCAATCCGACGCTGTCACAGGCCGCATGTACATCATCGACTGCGCCCATCACGAAGGGCTGGGCATCGAGGATCAAATCCCCGCGGACCATTCGGCCATCGGCAACTACCTGGAAGAGGGCCGCGAGTTTGCTGTGCGCATGGCCGCCGGCACCTACACCAAGGACCAGGCTGTTACGGTGTCTGCTTCCGGCTTGGCCATCCCGGTACCGGCCACCTCTGGGACGTATGACGTCATCGGCTATATCCAGGACGACGTGACCACGGCTGCGGTGGATTTCATCCGCATTCGCACTCGCGCCTCTTCCGTAACTGTGGCATAAGGAGCCAGAATCATGTTTTTTACCCAAGAAACGCTGGCTACGAACAGCCGCATGCGCGGGCACTGGGCTGAATTGTGGGCCAATCGCAATCAGTTCAACGTCCAGCAGGGCCTGATGATCAATGCTTACCAGAGGTCCATGACTCCCGAGCAGATCGCCTGCAATGCTATTGCGGGCCTGGGTCGTGATTTCTGGGCGGAGGTTGATCGCCAGGTCATCCAGTTGCGCGACCAAGAGGTCGGCATGGAGATCGTCAACGACCTTATGGGCATCCAGACCGTCCTGCCTGTGGGCAAAACCGCCAAGCTGTACAACATGGTTGGCGATATCGCTGACGACGTGTCGATCAGCCTGGACGGCCAAGCGCCTTACAGCTTCGATCACACTGAATACAACAGCGATGGCGACCCGATCCCAGTCTTCTCGGCTGGATACGGGGTGAACTGGCGGCACGCTGCCGGACTTCAAACGGTCGGCATTGATATGGTGCTGGACTCGCAAGAAGCCAAAATGCGCAAGTTCAACAAGAAGATCGTTGCCTACGCGCTGGATGGCAGCGCCAACGTTCAAGTTCAGAGCTATCCGGCGCAAGGCCTGCGCAACCATCGCAACACGGTCAAGATCGATCTGGGGTCCAGTGGCGCCAATATCGACCTGACCACCGCCACGGCAGCGCAGCTGATGGCGTTCTTCAGCACCGGTGCGTTTGGTCAGGCCGCAATGGCCAACAAGGTAGTGGCGTATGACGTGGTTTGGGTTTCCCCTGAAATCATGCTCAATCTGTCGCAGGCCTACTTTGTTAACGGACAAGCGGTCGGCACCGTGCTGGATCAGGTTAAGCGTTTCGCTCCCCGCATCCGCGAGTTCCGCGAGACTTTCGCCTTGTCCGGCAACGAGTTCCTGGGCTACATCCGTCGCCAGGACGTTGTGACGCCACTGGTCGGCATGACCACTGGCGTGACACCGCTGCCGCGTCCGCTTCCGAACACCAACTACAACTTCCAGATTCTGGCAGCCATGGGTGTTCAGGTGAAGCGCGACGACGACGGCCTGTCCGGCGTTGTGTACGGCGCAGACCTGACCTAAGGAGGGTGAAATGGCGAAATACCAAGTAATCCGCCCCTGGCATGGCGTGAAAATGGGACAGGTCGTGAATCTGGATAAGGTTCACCCTGCGCTGCGTGCCAACGTAATGCGGGTGGGCGATGGCGCACCGAAAGACTCGGACGCCGCAAGCAGGCTGGTTGCGGCGGCACAAGCCGAGGCTGACGCATTGCGCCAGACCACCGAGGCTGAGCTGACTCAAAAGATCGCAGAAGCGGTTGAGCAAGCCCGCGCCGAGGCCGAAGGCATCATTGCTGACGCCAACGCTGAAGCTGAGCGCATTGTTGCCGAAGCCCGGGCGACTGCCGAGTCGTTCGTTCAGGGCGAAATAGGGGAGACGGGGGAAGCCCCGAAACTCACCCCGGCTACCCCTGACGCAACGACGGGCAAGGCAAAGCCCGCCACCAAAACCAAGTAACGCCGCCTTCGAGCGGCTTTTTTCGGCCCTGCCTTAACAGGTAGGGCCGTTCCTAATTCTGGATTAGACAATGAGCGACAGCCAAGAGACGATCAGGTCACTGTGCGTTGGCATAGAGGCAAAAATTGGAAGCTTCGTCGATCTTCCCGGCATTGAATCGGCAATCAGCGCCACTGTGATTGCAGCAGGCAGCGCAGATGGCCTCACATTGCTGCTTCTCCAATCGCATCTGAAAAAGCTCTGCAAATTGCAGCGTGCTGTGCTTTCAACGGCTGCCGATCAGGATGATGACTAATGATCACAGTCGATCAGGCGACCGAGTATCTGGCCTCCGTTGGCGTCAATCTGCCATCGTTCCTGCTGTCCGCATTGGTCGATCAGGCCAATACCATCAATGACTGCCTGAACGAGCACTACACGCCGGGCGTTGCGCTGCTCATACAGTGCTACCTGCTTGGCCTCATGGGCTTGAGCCAGGGAGACAAGTACGTGAGCAGTCAAACGGCCTCCAGCGGCGCGTCCCAATCGTTTCGGTACCAATCTTTTGCGGATCGCTGGCGCGGCCTGACAGGCCTGTTGCGCGGGCTGGATACGTTCGGCTGCGCCAATGCCCTGATCCCTCAGAATCCGACGACTGTCGCCCATGGCGGCATTTGGATTGGAAAGGGCGGAAACATGTGCCGAGGTGACAGGTGAGCTCGATAGCGCGCTGGAGTTACAAGAACACCGCCACCGTTAAGCCGTTCGTCTCTATCGACGACTGGAGCGGCAAGACGGTATACGGGCCCGAATACACGATTACCTGCAACTGGACGGCTGACGCCGAACAGGCGCGGGAAACGGGCGGCCAGTCTGGCGCGCGCGGCGCTGAGTTTGTCTCCAAGCACATCATCTACACCGAAGACGCCAGACCCAAATATCTGGATCTGATCATGTTCGACGGATCCGACGGCTGGGAGGAAATCCGCGCCGTGACGGGGTGGGATATGGCGATGTTTAACGACACGCCGGATTACAAATTGGTGACATAGATGCCAGTTCGCGGAATTGATCAAGTCAAGCGCAACATCAGACGCGCCTTCGAGGATATCGAGAAAACCAAGACAAGCACTGCCGTCTACGCCATTCTCTCGCAAGGCGCGGCCATGGCGGCAACAATGACGCCAGTTGACACGTCCACGCTCATTAACAGCCATTTTGTTGACATCCAGGCCGGTACCGGAAAGACGGTAGGCGTCACGGGCTACACCGCGGGCTATGCCGCTGCGGTACACGAGGCGTCCGGCACGCTCGCCGGCCAGCTCCGTCCTGATGGCAACGGCAACTATTGGGACCCATCGGGCGAGCCGAAGTTTCTGACGCAGGGCTTCGAGCAGATTAAAGCCTCGATCCCCGCCATTTTGAAGGCAGCCTATCGTGTTGGATGACGTCAAGACCTGGATTGAGTCCATCATCAGCCCGGGCTATCTATATTCGATGGGCATGTGGACCGATACGGCGGCTAATAGCGCGTCCAAAATCTGTGCGCTGCACAACAACGGCGGCCCGTCACCTGTAGTCGATACCCGGCGCCAGCGCATCCGTGTGGTGTTGCTGGGTGGGCGCCAACAAAACCCGGGCGGGGCCTCGGATAAGGCCGTAATCAAGGCCGACGCCGAAGCCCTGGTTCGGGCCACATTAAACGGTCCCGTGCCATGCGGCGCGGCGATCATCAACACGATGAACGAGCCGATCGGTCCCGGCTACACCACTGAGTCGCGGCCCTGGTTCTCGGTCGATTTTGAAGTCCTGTTTTAACCACCGGCAGGCCGACTGCCAAAACCACCTGATAGGAGGCCTGTAATGGCTAATTGCACTCCAGCGAACTACGTCGGCAAAGACGTGGTTCTCGAATATTTTATTGACTGCGGCAACGATGTCCCTCAAGAAGGCGACTGGTCGTTGCTTGGCTCCATGCGCACCAAAGGCTTTGACGGCGGGTGGGACACGGACGATTCCACTGACGACGCAACGCCCGGATACCTGTCGCAGTCCGTGGCGACCGGACAGTCCTTTTCGGTGTCGGGCGACGGTACCTGCAAGCGCGGGCCTGAAGCGGCTGCACTGACGGAGCTGACCAAGCATTTCTTTAATCCTGTTGCGACCGACGGCCAGCCTTTGGTTTGGTTGCGCCTGACGTACCCTGACCTGACGTTCACCGTCCTCACGCTGCTGACCACGATGAGCCGCACGGGCGAAACCAGGGGCGGCGTGACGTTCAGCATGGAAGCCACCGGCACCGCGTCAGCCGCTGGCGTGATCGTCGAGAATACCCCTGACCCGGTTGCGGTGACGAGCGTTGCGATGTCGGTGGCCACGCTGGCCATCAGCGAAGGCGAGATACTGGCTTTGACCGCAACGGTAGCGCCGAGCGGTGCGCAGCAAGGCTTGGCGTGGAAGTCCAGCTCGCCTGCCAACGCGACTGTGGACCAAAGCGGTCACGTTACGGGCATTGCCGATGGTTCTGCCACGATCACCGCGACCAGTGTGGCCGACAACACGAAGACTGACACTTGCACGGTGACAGTAACGGCGCCTTAACCACTTGCGAGGCCGGTCGGGCGCTCGCTCGACTGGCTCGTCCCTGTCGAATTAGCGGGCAGTTTCAGGCACAATCGCGGAATACTTTAGGCAGGAGACGAGATGGTGGACTATCTTGATTGGGTGGAACATGCGGCGGTCGAGAACTTTAAGATACAACACAGCACAGCCGATGTTCTGGCAAAAGAGGCTGGGCATACCCTGGCGATGCTGATGGCTGCTCTAGGGGGCAGCACAGCCTATGCTGTTCGGGCTGTGACAGGAAACGCACCAGGCGCAATTGAGTTTGGCGCCGTTGCTCTGACAATTACTCTTGGTTTGCTTTGCGTTGTATTGGTCTGGAATTGCTTGATGATTCAGCCAATCCCTGCGATTTTCAATGAGCCCAAAAATCTACTGGGTGAGCACCTTGACGGGTACTCATTCGAAGAGATTCGGAAATTCCAGTTGGAGCATGTACAAAATGGAATTGAGGCGGCAGGTACACGCAATAAAAACGTGGCGGCCAGCTTGAACCTTGTCAGGCTGGCCGCCGTGCTTAGCCCTATTTGGTTTTTGGTGGCGTTCGGTTTCCACTGGTGGGGCCAGTAGGACGGGTAGGAGTTGCAGGTGTTGCTGGCCGCTGTCCTTTTTGATTTCTATCTGGCGCACGGTAGACCGGCCCAGGCTTTGGGATCGGATTGTCCGACATGTTCCTTTCTCCTTCGATAGGTTACAGGTGTAGGAACTCGTAACTTACCACCAGCCCGCTGAGACTCCAAGTTCTGGCGGGCGCCTTAATTTCTGACGCCACTCAATCAAGGCTAGTTTTCTGTGCTGCTATCATTCCCGTATTCTTTCGTTACGGAGGCGGGATGATCGCTGCAATCTCAAAAATAACAGGCGCCATCTTTGGGCTTTTGCTTATTATTGGCGGGCTCATTATTTACAGCACCAAAACAGGCATAGGCGGCGCTCTTATCGCGCTGGCTGGGCTGATAATCCTACCTCGGATTCTGCCAAAGGTGAGCGAGATGTTCGGCGGAAGGGCTTGGCCCGCATGGCTGGCTTGTGCGTTGCTGGCCCTGGTTGCCGGCCCTATGATGATGGGTGAGGATAAGCCAAAGCCGTCTTTGGCCGATAAATATGTGGCCCAAGGCCTGGCGCAAGAGCAAAAGGCGGCAAATCAATGCAACGGCACGACAACGGCGTTTGTCATGTCGCAAGGGTTTGTTAAGGATGCTTTGAAGTCGCCATCAAGCGCTAAATTCCCCATGATTACAGATGGCGTAAAGGTGTCTAAAACCGGCAAGTGTTCGTTTAACGTGCTTGGGTATGTTGACGCTCAAAATGGATTTGGTGCGATGGCCAGACAAGATTACGCGGTTGATATCGAGTATTTGCCGACCTCGGACTCATGGAAGCTTTTGAATATAACCATGCAGTGAACGACTACTGTTCTGACAAATAGCCCCTCGCGGGGCTTTTTTATTGCCCATGCAAATCATCACTGAAATTGGCGAAATAGGCGTGCACATCGGCAGCGACTGCCATCTGTTGCGCCCGAGCCTGTACGCTATGTCGTGCCTGGGCGACCCGGAAGAGATTGTGCGCACGTATGCGGGCACGATGGCCGGCGACATGCAGGACGCGCTGGCTGTTATTTATGCCTGCGCTGATGATGACTTGTCAAGCGTGTTCGGCCATTACTCGGCCGCAGATGATGGCGTTGAGTACACGCCTGGTACGGCGCCAATTGAACACGTCCTACCCATCGCTCAATGTCTTATCAAGCACGGTATTACAGGGGCGCTTCACCCGTTGCCGATGCGGGCCGACGAGGAGCCAGAATACGTGACAAAGTTCGTCGCGCGCGATCACGTTGCGCTGGCGGTGGCGCACCTCGGGGTTTCCGAGCGGGACGCATGGAATATGACGATGACCAGCCTGGATGGCGCGCTACGGGCGAAATTCCCGCAGCTCGAAAGCAATGCACCGGGGAGCAGAGCGCCCACCATTGAAGAGCACGACGCCACCATGGCCTGGCATGAGCAGATTGCGGCAATACGCGCCCAGAAAAAGGCGGCGCATTAAGCGCTATTCCGTCTCTCGCAAATCATCTGGATTGAAGTAGGGGCACACGTGGATGCCGCGCTTGACTGCCGCCGCTTGGGCTTGATCCTGGTAGCTAGACGGGTGATTCGGATCAAGCAGGTAATGCTTGAACAGCAGTGCGCACGGGAAAACATAGGTTTTCTTTGGCGGAGGATCCTCTTGTAGCCCGAAGGGCGTCACACGCAGGATTCCGAGGGCATTTTCGCGATTAGGGTCATCGATCACAACACAACAGTGCGATGCGGTGTCGCGGCACATGCTGGCTTGCTTAAAACACTCGAGCAGTTGCGTAATTTCTGTGATCGAGCGTAAAAGCTGGCCAGCCGCAAACACCATGCAGCCCTTCCAGCCGCTGACCAGATCAAGCAACGCAAGCGCCTTGGTAGCGCCAGTCGTGGTTTTACCGAAGCCGGCTACATGCATCTGAATGCCGCCGATATCAGCGACTTGGTATTCGGCGGCCGTTTGGGCGATGGACAAAGCCATCTGAAATGACCTAGACGAACTGCGCGGGAATGCCACGACGACGAAAAGCCGCATCGACATATCAAACAGGTCGATGCGGGCAGGAGTGGCGGATGTGGAAACTTGAATTTCTGTCATGGCGGATAGCCAATAGTAATGCGAATTCTTGGAAATTAAAAAATGGCAGATGGACTTGATACTGGCTCGGTGTACTACACCGTTGAGGCCGATACATCCCCGCTGGTCAATATCGCAAAAACGACTGACGCCTCATTAAGTAAGCTGGAAAGCCGGCTTGGCAAGACCGATCAGGCGGCGTCAAAAGCCAATCATCGTCTGACCAAGACGGCTGCCGCCGTGCGCGGGCTGGGAAAAGAGTCTGGCATAGCCGCTGAACTAGCGAAGAGCTTGGGCCGGGTGTTGGCTGGTCTGGTGTCGATCAAGACTGCATCGATCTTGATCAAGATGGCCAATGACTACAACGAGATGGCCGAGCGCATCAGAATGGCCACCAGTAGCACGTTTGAGTTCAACAAGGTTCAGGACAGGCTTCTTACTACTGCAAACGGCACATATCGATCGTTATCGGAGGCTCAGGAAGTCTACATCCAGACCGCTGACTCGTTGCGCTCTTTGGGATACAGCACAGATGAAGTGCTGGATATAACGGACTCGTTGTCATACTCATTCGTCAAGAATGCGACCAGTGCCGATAGGGCGCAGTCCGCGATGAACGCCTTCACCAAAGGGGTGAATAAGGGCACGGTAGACGCGGAAGGCTGGCAAACCATCCTGGCGGCGGTGCCTACGGTGGTTGATGATATCGCCAAGGCTACAGGCAAGAGCGCGTCGCAGATACGCGCCATGGGCTTTGCCGGGAAACTCGCTGCCAAGGACCTGAACGAGGGCCTGCGTCAGTCGCTCGATAACAACAAGGCGGCAGCCGACGGTATGGCTACCACGGTTTCGGATGCGTTCGTTGCAGTACGAAACAGCATTTCCGTTCTGGTCGGCAAGGCGAATCAAGCAACCGGAGTAACGGATGACTTGGCGCGCTCAATTACCCGTGTGGCTGAAGCGATCCAGGACGTGGATATACAGTCGCTGGTGCGCGAGATAGACAGCATTAAGGCGACAGTTGCGCTCGTATCTGATGGAATTGATGCGCTGTTCGCCGACATGCAGGGCGGCGCCGACTCGGTGAAAAATACCGTGAATCGATCGTTTGCCGATATGGCCCTGACCACGGGCAAGGAAGTGGACGGCATCGCCAAAGTGTTCCAGGGCACTGCCGGCGCCGTGAGCGCAGTATGGGAGGCTCTGGCCAACAATATCCCGGCATTCTTTGCAAACGCGTGGAATGAGGTCAAACAAGACGCGGCAAACTTTGTCAATGGCTTGGCCGACATGATCAACAAGCCGCTCCGGGCACTAGGCCAGGAAGGCATTGGGCATGTGGATTTTAATGTTGACGGCCAGCGTGCGATTCGAGATCTCACCGAGGCGGCACGTGACGGCTGGAATGAAGCGGCTAAGGGAGTCGGTGCGTATGAGAAGACCCTCAAGCGCGTAACAGACAACGTGCTGTGGGGATCGATCTCCGACTGGCAGGATGATTACGCTCAAGCGACAGATAAGGCGGCAAAGGCCGCCGAAAGATCTTCGGCATCAAGCGGCACCGGGAAAGGAAAGCGCAAGGCGTCAGCTAAAAACACTGACCTAATCGGACTCATGATTGGGTCGGATGACTTCCAGATAGCGATGAAGCAATATCAGGACTATCTGGATTTCATTGATGATGTGTCTGGCCGCGCGCAGAAAAGGCAGTATGAGCAGCGAAAGGGGTGGCTTGATGATGCGCTTCGTTTTGGCGAAATATCGGAGGGTCAGTACGCTGCCGCCATGAAGAAAATCGCTCAGACGGGCGAGGACACCATGAACAGTCTGTCGGTGTTCGGCGACCAGGCTGCGCGCAACATCCAGACCTATTTGGGCGACAACTTGTATGACGCACTGAAAGGAGATTACGACAATATTCTTTCTGGCTTTGCCGATATGCTCGGAAGAATGGCGGCGCAGGCGGCATCCGCGAGGATTGCCGATGCCATTTTTGGAGGAAAAGGCAAGGGCGGAGGGCTGTTCGGCGATCTTTTAGGGGCGATTGGCGGCGGATTTTCAGGCGGCGGGTCAAGCTATGCGCCTAATGTATCGGGATTCTTTGCGTCGGGCGGCTTCACGGGTCACGGCGGAAAGTACCAGCCCGCCGGCATCGTTCACAAGGGCGAGTACGTACTGAACCAGAATGCAACACGCCGCATGGGGGTCCAGAACTTGGACCGCATCAACAAGGGGTATTCCGATGGCGGGTTTGTGGGGGGGGGCGTCGGTATGCAGCCCTCGGGCGGTGTGGTGATCTACAACAACGCACCAGGGCTGACGTTTGAAGAAAGCCGCATGAGCGACGGCCAGATACGACTGGAAATAAACCGGCAGATCGCCACGCAAACCCCGCGCATAATGGCTCGAGAGCAGGCGTCTCCAAACAGCCGGTTTTCTGTGCAGCAAAGCAGAAGCATAAACGCATCACGAAGAAGGTAAGCCATGCTCCTACCATTTTTACCGCTCCATGCAGGGTTCACCGCCGCATTCGACGATGGCGTGGGCCGGATTGCGCTCGCCGGTGGCCGAGGACGATACCGTGTTGAGATGCAAGGCAACTCGAATCAGGTCAATGCGACCTGGGCGCTGCGGGAGGAAAATTACTCGCTCTTCATGGGCTTTTACCGTGACTGGACCCGCACGGCGTCCATGTTTGAAGTCGATCTAAAACTGGACTCGCACCAGATCAAACGCTACACGGCCAGCTTCATACCGGGCTCCGTTCAACTGGTGTCCAAGAGCGGCAGGATATACCGGGTCTCCGCCCAGCTCGAAGTCCTGCCGCTACCCGAGTTCTCCGACGCTGATCTGGATTACTGGTGGAGCGTGCTGCAACTATTCATCATCTACGGCAACTACGAGACCGCCTTGCAGGTCTTGAATCTGCTCGCCAAGCTGGTCAATGAGGATCTGCCACATGCCTGATTTTGATGCCGACTATGTGTCGTTTTTCTTCGACTCGCCCTCGAGCGTGCCGGAACTGGAGACGCTCGAAATCAGCCATCCGTCCTTTTCGAAAACATATTGGCTGGTGCGCAACTCCACCTTCGGCTTGGGCGCCAAGCTTGAAAGTGGTGCACCTGTCTATTATGACTACTGCCCCATGAGCCTGCGCCCACTCGCTGATCGCGGCACGCTGGACTACGGTATCGCAACCGTGCTGGGCAACTACGACGAGATATCGGACGAAATCGAACGCGCCCGCGCTGCTGGCACGCTGGGCACGCGGCCCACGATCAGGTACCGAAGCTATCGCGGCGACAAGCTGGGCAAGCCCATGCTCGGGCCGGTGACGCTGCAAGCTCAGGCGATTACGACCTCGCATGAAGGCGCGAGTTTTGATGCGGTGGCGCCATCGCTGAACGTAACCAAGACCGGTGAGCCGTATTCGGTGGACCGGTTTCCGATGTTGTTGGGGTTTTTGTAGGCCGCGCCAATACCTATGCATTTACTGAGGAACTAAAAATGATCAAAGCTTTAAGAAATTGGTGTACCAATGCCGTCATTCGGCTAATCAGGCCAGCACTGATCAAGCTGTTGCGTGACGAGTGCCAGCCAAACGGCCTTATTTCGAGGCAGCTAAGGCATCAGCAGCTTTCTGTATCGCCATTTCGGAAATCTCGTTGAACGTCATTTTTCCGAGATCCTCTCTACTTATCTCCAGATTAAGCTCGATGTCTCCAGTGGCGGATATATTTTGAGGGATCACAATTTCGACGCGAGCTCTTATGCCTACGGGTTCGCCTACGTCCTCTTCGAATGAGAGGAAAGAGATGGATGCTAGCTGCAATTTCATCAGAATTTCTCCGGTAAGTTGTGGGTGTAGGAATTCGTAACATACCAAATCTCGCCCGGCATGTCTGGGCGGGCCCTTCTCTGGCCTCACTTCGGTGGGGTTTTTTTGTGACTACGACATGCCAACAATCGACCATCTGCTCGAGCGTGAGTACGACCGCAAGACGTACAACTGCCGCCACTTTGCCGCCGAGGCCTGGGAGCTGCTCACCGGTGACACGCGCCTGCATGATATCGACGAGACAGACCTGCAGGCCGGCCAGCTACGCACGCTCTTTCGCGCATACCGGCGCGTGGACGGCCCCACGGACACGCCGACCATTGTGCTGATGGAGAACCTGCGCGGCGAGCTGCACATCGGCGTCTGTCGCCGTCGGCGGCTGCTGCACCTTGGCGAGGACGGCGCGCTGAATCTGCCCTTTGATGCCTCGCTTTACACCTATCGAAACTTCAGGTTTTACCAATGATCACTGTCTTTCTGACGCGCACGCCCGACCAGGCCGGGCCTGAGGTCCACCAGGTCGACGATCTGCTGACGTTCCTGCGCACCGAGTTTGGCTCCTGGCCTGCCGGCGGCCGGATCATCCATATGCCAGACGGAGCTATCGTCACGCCCGTGACGCCCTCGGACATTCCGCGCCTGCGCGAGCTGCCGGGGCCGTTCAGCATCGAGGTATTCCCGCGTGAGCCTGCCACGATTACAGCCATCATTGTCAACCTTGCGATCTCGGCCGCCCTGGCCATTGTGTCTACCGCGCTGGCCCCGCGCCCGCCAAGTCAGACTCAGCGCACGATTCGCGACGAATCGCCAAATAACGGTTTGTCAGACCGCGTGAACCGCGAGCGCGTCAATGGCCGGATCCCGGATATCTACGGAACGGTTCGCTCGACGCCCGATCTGCTTCAAACGCACAAAGTTTTCGAGAACCATGTCGAGAAAGAGATTGCCTACATGTGCATCGGGCGCGGCGCTTATGACGTGTCGGATATCCGGGATGACACGACGCCAATTTCCGACATTGCCGGGGCCTCTGTGGCCGTGTATGGGCCCGACACCTCGCCCAATAGCGGCACGCCGCAGTTGACCATCGGCGACGCGATCAACGTGCCGGTGATGCTCACCAAGCGGGCCAATGCAGTCAATGGCCAGATCCTGCAACCGCCCAACTACGCCAGCTTGGCCTATGCGGCGATGCGCTTTGAGTCGCCCAATCTGATCCGCAGCATGGATAGCGGCATCGACTTTACCGAGCAGTTTATCGCCGGCGACGTGGTGACCGTATCGGGCGCGGCGGTATCGGCAGGCACCTATCAGTATGTGGCGCCCGCGAACTCGACAACTGCCCAGAACGGCACCAGCTCCACGCAAGGGATGCTGCTGCTGGCGGGAAACCAGAGCGCGAACTGGGCTGCTGGTCAGGTTGTCACGATCACCAACGGAACGTTCAAATGGACCGAGGAAGCGGGCGGCGATTCGGGCGGCATTGTGAACCGCTCGGTGAACCTGAACGGTCCATATACGGTGCTGAGCCAGCACTACGATGGGGCCAATACTCAGTTGTGGCTGGATATCACGCACAATAACTCGGCCTGGCCCGGCGTGCTTGGCGCGACTGCCACGACGCCTACCGGCAACCCGACGCTCACGCGCCCGTCCGGCACGATCTTGTATGACCTGTCCGGCGTGTACACGATCAACACGCTCACCTCTAACCTGCTCACGCTGTCTGACCCGGCCAGCGTCAATGCGGATTGGGATGTGCTGGCCAATGATTACGGTGGCGTCTCGCCCACGCTCACCACGCAGATTGAGGCGCAGGCCGAGCGCTGGATTGGGTGGTTTATCGTCGAGTCCGTCGAACCGGTCAGCCGTGCAATCGCCAACATCGTTGCGCTCAATGGCCTGTATGCCGACAATGGTCGCCGCCAGTATCGACAGGATGTATCGGTGCAGCTACAGGCTGTGGCCATCGATGAGAACGGCGATCCCATAAGCGGCACGAACGTCTTTGATGGGACGATACGGGGGTCAGCCACTTCCAGATCGACGCGGGCGCTTACTATGGACGTCAATCTGTCCGCATCGTCCAAGCGCTGGAAGTTTCGCATGCGCCGCACCAGCAACACCAATACCAGTTTCGATGGTCAGGTGATCGACGAAATCAAGTGGCGCGACCTGTACGCCGCCGCCGTGGTGAGCGCCCCGAACTTTGGTAATGTCACCACCATCCAGTCGGTAACTTTTGCTACGGACGGCGCGCTGGCGATCAAGGAGCGCAAGCTCAACGCGCTGGTCACGCGCAAGCTGCCGCAAAGGGTGTCTGGCTCGACCTTCACCACGGAGCTGTATCCGACCAACAGCGTCGCCGATATTCTGTCTGCTATCTGCCTGGACCCGCGCATGGGCAATCGCAGCGTGGATGAAGTTGATTTTGACAACCTGTACGCCACGGCAGCCGAGATTAACAGCTACTTTGGCGTGGATGTGGCGCAGTTCAACTACACGATTGATTCGGACAACCTGTCTTTCGAGGAAACCGTGGATATGATCGCGCAGGCCGTCTATTGCAAGGCATACCGGCGCGGCAGCGTCCTGAGGCTGTTTTTCGAGCGCGAGACAGACGAGAGCGCCATCCTCTTTAATCATCGGAACAAGGTGCCGGGCAGCGAGCAGCGCACGACCACTTTCGGGCCTGCTGAAGCCTATGATGGCGTCGAGTTCCAGTGGGTGCGCCCCTCAGATGACTCTGTCCAATCCATGTACCTGCCAGCAGACCGAAGCGCGGTCAATCCCAAGCGGGTCGAATCAGTGGGGGTACGGGTCGAGGCGCAGGCGCATTTCCACATCTGGCGCGCCTGGAACAAGATCCAGTACCAGAATGAAACTGTCGAGTTCGATGCGCTGCCCGAAGCGAACCTGCTCACCCTGTCGGAGCGCATCTTGTGCGCTGACAACACGCGGGGTGATAGTCAGGACGGAGACATTGTGTCCGTCGACGGCTTGGTAGTGGAACTCTCGCAGCCCTTTGACTGGGGTGCAGGGACGTACACCATGTTTTTGCAAAACGCAGACGGCATGGTGGAGAGCATTCCCGGCGGTTGTCAAACTAGTTGTCGCCTGTAGATAAATCTCAAGCCGCCCGTTTGAGGGTTGTTTGCTGCGCAACG
>JBLWTG010000014.1:0-77888 GCA_048270225.1 Pusillimonas sp.
CCCGCCGAGGTGAGTCAGTCCCTGCGGACTGAACACGGTAGGAATCCCCTCTCTTAAGGGAGGGGAGGATGTCAATTTAGTAAGTTTTCCAGGGTCTTGAAATTCCAAAATTTTCTTTGATGGGTTTTGCTGGCATCCAGTGAAATCTGCCTGCCGCTTCCCAAACAGATACATTGTTCAGCTACAACAATGCGGTATTCGGTGTGCCGCATCATGGGGTGCCGGCGAAGCCGGCTCCTTCGCGTTTAAATAAAGTCAAATATGAATAATAAATACGTTTTATAATTCATATATGACCATTTATATAAAAATAATCAATTGATTGTTCTACCGCGATGTGTTCAAATATGACCGTTTAATGGCGGTTTTTCAACATATCTGAGCAGGTGCGAACATGCCAACTTCCGAGCAGAAAAACTCCAGCCTGCGGGTTGCTATGCCACGGCCTGTAGAACGTGGGTTGCACCGTCTTGGGCAGGACATCTCGGCGGCACGCCGTATGCGCCGGTTGAGCCAGGAAGATTTGGCACAGCGTATCGGCACGTCACTGAGTACAGTCAGGCGTATGGAAGACGGCTATCCCGGCACTGCTTTGCACACCTTTCTGCGTGCTTGGCACGTGCTTGGCCGTCTTGAGGACATGGTCAAGGTGATGGCCACGGAGCATGACACGCTGGGGATGGAACTTGTGCGGGAACAGTTGCCGCAGCGAGTTCGGACTTCTTCTGGCAGCAAAGCACGGGTTGGTCCTGCCGCCGCCAAAGAGAGCTCCGCTGATGGCACCGATGAGCTGGAGGGTTTCTGATGGCTACCAAGGCATCCAGGCGTCAGGATCTGGAGGTGCATCTGGGTTCCAGCGGCCAGAGCGTGGGGCGGCTATATCTAGGTAGCGGCAAGCGCAGCGCGTTCAGCTATGACCCGCAATGGCTGCAGGATTCGCGATTCTTTACGCTATCGCCAGACCTGCAGCCAGTCTTGAGTGTTCAACATCCTCAGCATGTATTCTTTCGCGCGCTGGAGGACACTGCGCCAGATTCGTGGGGTGAGCGTGTGATTCGGCGTGCGCATGCGAGGTTGCGGCAGCAAGATCGCGAGACACCCGCGTTGGAGCCGGTCGATTTCCTGATGTGGGTGGATGACGAGGCTCGTGTCGGTGCGCTGCGTCTTTTTGATCCTCAAGCCAAAGCCTATTTGCGTTCAGGCGGAACGCATCGGCATGTGCCGCCGTTGGTGGAGCTGGATAAGGTCGTGCAAGCAGCCCGAGCGTTGGAGGCTGGCACGGAGACCGCGCAGGACCTGCAATATCTGCTCGGGCAGGGCACTTCGCTGGGCGGGGCCCGCCCCAAGTCGACCGTTCGAGATACGGATGGTCGTTTGGCCCTGGGCAAGTTTCCCAGCCAAGCGGACAAGCGCGACGTGATTAGAGGCGAAGTCCTGACCATGCATCTTGCCGCGAAGGCAGGCATCAATGTTGCAGCGGCTCGTGTGGAGGTCATCAATGAGACGGCTGTGGCCATCATCAGGCGGTTCGACCGTAGCAATGACGGTGGCCGTATTCCGTACCTATCGGCCGCGACGATGCTGCAGTCCGATGGCCGCGACACGGTGCATGCTTATACAGAACTTGTGGACGTCCTGTTGCAGGAAGGCGCCAACTCGATTGCCGACATCCACGAGTTGTGGCGTCGCCTGGTCTTCAATTTTCTGATTTGCAACACTGACGATCATTTGCGCAATACCGGGTTTCTGTACGACACGCGCAACCATGGATGGCGTCTGTCGCCAGCGTTCGACCTCAATCCGATGCCTGGCGATCGCCGCGAGAGCAAGACATGGCTGACCGAGGACTCCGGACCGATTGACAGTCGGGACATGCTGATGGAGGGAGCGCCTTACTTCCGGTTGGATACGGAGGAAGCAACTGCGATCTGGGGCGAGGTGGCTCAGGCTGTGGATAGCTGGCGCCTTGTGGCCAAAGGCGTGGGCATGCGGGGTACTGATCTAGTGGATTTTGAGCCAGCATTTATATAGGGCTTGCACTACCCAACTTGAAGGCGCTCGCCCCGCAGGCCTGCACGAATGCCGGGTCGTGACTGGCGAACAGCACGACGCGATCCTGCGACCAGGTTTTGAACTGCTCGGCCAGTACGGCGCAGGCCTGGGTGTCCAGTCCATTGCTGGGGCCATCCGCGATGACGACGGCAGGGTCGCCCAATGCAGCGGCGGTCAGGTAAACCTTGCGGCGCGTGCCTGTCGACATTTGCTCGAAGCGCTTGTCCAGATGCGGCTCAAGTCCCAGTCTGTGTGCCAGGTCGAGTACGGTATCGTCCAGTACGCTGTGCTTTTCCGCGGCGATCTGCGCCAGCAGCGCGCGCCCCGTCAGCGTGGGAAATGCCAGGCAATTGTCGGGCACATAGGCGATGCGGGCCGTGGCTTGCCGTGGTGTTTGCGTCAATGAATGCCCGTCGATCCAGACGTCGCCGGCGTCGGGCGCGATAACGCCCGCGATGATGCCCAGCAGGCTGGACTTGCCGGTGCTGTCTTCTTCGCATAGTGCTGTACATCCGGGGGTGAAGGTATGTGTCAGGCCCTGGAAGATGAGATGGTCGCCATAGCGCTTGCTGAGGTTGTCGATACGTAGCATGTGGGCAAGTGTACGCAGGAATCCTGCGCCAGGCCAGACGGGGTTGCTACGGTGCCGGAATGCCGGGCACGCCGCGGCGTATCTCGCGTGAAAAATCGGCGCCGGGCGGCGTGGCGCGTGCCCGGTCGGTATAGCGGCCGGCGCGCCGGTAGGCGGCGGGGCTGTCCGCGCCCTGGAGTGCGCCCAGCCGATACAGGTATTCGGGCAGATAGCCCGACAGCAGCAGCCGGTAATCGATCGGCAGGCCGGGCACGATCTTGTCTGCGAGTTCATACACGATGGTGGTGCAGTTGGCCGTGAGCGTATTGTAGAAGCGCGGCGTGTGCACGAGCTGGTTGGCGGTCTGCACATAGGACAGGAACAGCGCGCGCGCAGCGCCCTCGGGCATGCGCAGGCGGTACAGGTAGCCGTCTTCGCCGCGCACATTGGTGCGCACGCGTAGGCTGTCGTCTTCGGTGGAGGCCAGCACGGCCAGTTCGTATTGGCGGAAAAAGCCGCCGATTTCCGAGAAGCGGTCATTCTGTTTTCGCCGGATTTCAACGGAGAACACCACATACTGGCCGTCGTCGAAGCCGAAGGACACCATGGCGTGGGCGATGGCCGGCCGACCCCAATAGGACAGGGCCAGGTCGACCGAGGCCAGGCGCGACAGGTCGTAGCGGCGGGTTTCCCAGATGGCGTCGTAGTCGGTGGCCGAGCGCCAGCGGAAGTTGCGCACGTTGCGCAGGATGACGGTGTCGCCTTCGACGGTGCCGTGGGTCAGGCGGGAGACTTCGGGCAGCCACGCACGGTCATTCGAGGGGCGTACAGTCAGGCCCCACCAGGCAAGCAGCGCGACGAAGGCGGCAGCGAACAGCCATGCGGCCGCGGGATGGCCAAGCAGGCATCCTGCCAATGCCGCGGCGGCCAGGGCCAGCCATAGTGCCGGGAGCAGGGCGCGGGCAGCGCCGGTAAAAGGTCCCTGAAACCATAAGGCCAGGGCGCCCCAGAGGGCCAGGGCCAGTATGGCCAGGACGATCACGCTGCGCAGAATCATGTTTTTTCTTTTCAGGAGGGCTGTCGCTGCACGCCGGTGCGCAACGGCAGCCCTCTCATTGTCCACCCACGGACAAGGTAACGGCAGGGGGCGCCGCCGTCAATGCAGGCTTGTATTGGCTGGCCGTGGCGGGACTCGGGGTGGTCCCGAGTTCTCAGTCCCGATGCGGGCGTCGGTGAGCGCCGCCTGTTCTGCGCCGAAAACGGGCCATCACGCACCGAAACCGGGCGAAGCGGCCTCGTCGTGGTTTGGGCCGCACCAAGATGAGTCATCCGCGTGGCCTCGCTGCACCGCCCGGGCTGGCGATATCGCCCACGCCGCAAATTGGCACGGCTCTTGCGTAAAGGACTGGGCACACCTACCTTTATCCGGGAGCCATGATGAAACGCAGAACAGCACTGAAACACCTCTCCGCCGCAACCCTGCTTGCGATGGCGGGATTGAGCGTCAATAGCTATGCCGCCGATACCATCAAGGTCGGCATCCTTCATTCCCTGTCGGGGACGATGGCGATCTCCGAGACGTCGCTCAAAGACGTTGCGCTGATGACCATTGCCGAGATCAACGCCAACGGCGGCGTGCTTGGGAAACAGCTGGAGCCTGTGGTGGTCGACCCGGCATCCAACTGGCCGCTGTTCGCCGAAAAGGCGCGCCAGCTGCTCAGCCAGGACAAGGTTTCTGTCGTGTTCGGCTGCTGGACATCGGTGTCGAGAAAGTCTGTATTGCCGGTGTTCAAGGAGTTGAACGGCCTGCTTTTTTACCCTGTGCAGTATGAGGGCGAAGAGCTTGAACGCAATGTGTTTTATACGGGAGCTGCACCCAATCAGCAGGCGATTCCCGCTGTTGAATACCTGATGAGCGAGGATGGCGGGGGCGCGAAGCGCTTTGTGCTGCTGGGTACTGACTATGTCTATCCGCGCACGACCAACAAGATTCTGCGCGCCTTCCTGCACAGCAAAGGGGTGAAGGACAGCGACATCCAGGAGATCTACACGCCGTTCGGCCACGCGGATTATCAGACCATTGTGGCTGGCATCAAGCAGTTTGCCGCCGGTGGCAAGACAGCGGTGATCTCTACCATCAATGGGGATTCCAACGTGCCCTTTTATAAAGAGCTGGGCAACGCCAACCTGAAGGCAACCGATGTGCCGGTGGTGGCGTTCTCTGTGGGCGAGGAAGAGTTGCGCGGTGTGGATGCGGCGCCTTTGGTGGGGCATCTGGCTTCCTGGAATTATTTCGAGTCCATCAACAACCCGGTGAACGCGGAGTTCATCAAGAAGTGGAAGACGTACGCCAAGGCCAAGGGCCTGCCCAATGCGGATACGGTGGTGACCAACGACCCGATGGAAGCGACGTATATCGGGATCCATATGTGGAAGCAGGCGGTCGAGAAGGCCGGCACGACGGATGTGGACAAGGTGATCGCCGCCATGGGCGGACAAACCTTCAAGGCGCCAGACGGCTACACGATCAAGATGGATGAAACCAATCATCATCTGCACAAGCCTGTGTATATCGGGGAAATCAATGCAGACGGCCAGTTCGATATTGTCTACAAGTCGAAAGGACCGATCCGGGCGCAGCCATGGAGTCCCTATATTCCTGGCAATGAAGGCAAGCAGGGGCTGTAAGGTCCGGGGATAGGCTAACCATGGTGTTTCGCAAAATGATCCGTTTCGCCGGACAAGTGCTGTGCTCGTTGTGCCTGTGGGCAGCATGCCTGGGGGTTCCTGTTGCGCATGCGCAGGGCCTCGATCCGGCGCAGCTCGCAGTTCTTGCGCAGGGTGATACCCCGGCACGGCTGGACGCGCTGGCGGCGCTGGGCCAGACCGCGAACCCCATGGCGCCGGCTTTGCTGGAAGCGATGCGTGAAAACAGGCTGTACGCTTCTGCGGAGGGACGGTTGTACATCACGTCCAAGGATGGCAAGGCAGTGGATCCGCAAACGGGCCAGCCCGCCGTCCTGCCTGATGGCGCCAGGCGGGTGACGATCAACAACCGCCTGCGGCGCGCGCTGGATGCCGCTTTGGCTCTGTCGCGCCTGCAGTCCGAAGATACGGCTGTTCGTCTGGCGGCGGCGCAGCGTTTGCAGCGCGGCGCCGCGGACAGCAGGCCGGCTATTGAAACTGCGCTGGCCAGGGAAAAAGACTCAACGGTGCGCGACGCGCTGCAGGTCGCGCTGGCTGCATTGCAGCTGGACAGTAAGGTGGCTGCCGAGCGGGCCGCTGCTGCGCAGACGCTGGGAGACACGGCCAGCGCCGCGTTCCGGCCTAGGCTGGCGGCGCTGCTGGCGCAGGATGCAAATGGACACTATCAGGAAGCCGATGCGTCGGTGCGCGCCGCCGCCGCCACGGCCGTCCGGAAGATAGACCGGCATCTGACCACGATTGAATGGGTGGGCAATGCGTTCTACGGCCTGAGCCTGGGCAGTGTACTGTTGCTGGCTGCGCTGGGCCTGGCCATCACCTTCGGGCTGATGGGCGTGATCAACATGGCCCATGGCGAGCTGCTGATGATAGGCGCTTATGTCACCTATGTGATGCAAGTGCTGTTTCGTGCGTATCTGCCTGAAGCCATGGCCTGGTATGTCGTTGCCGCGCTGCCTGCGGCTTTTCTGGTCACGGCGCTGGTCGGCATGGCGCTGGAGCGTACTGTGATCCGCTGGCTTTATGGGCGTCCCCTGGAAACCCTGCTGGCGACCTGGGGCATCAGCCTCATGCTGATACAGGGCGCGCGCACGATTTTCGGGGCGCAGAACGTCGAGGTGTCCAACCCGGACTGGATGTCCGGTGGTGTCACGGTACTGGGCGGGCTGGTGCTCAGCTACAACCGCATTGTCATCGTGGTGTTTGCCGTGCTGGTGGTCGCCTTTGTCTGGTTTCTGCTGAACCATACCCGGCTGGGCCTGTTCGTGCGCGCCATTACGCAGAATCGCCGCATGGCTGACTGTGTGGGCGTGCCCACCGGACGCATCGACATGCTCGCCTTCGGGCTCGGCTCCGGCATCGCGGGCCTGGGCGGTGTTGCGCTGTCACAGCTGGGCAATGTGGGCCCCGATCTGGGGCGAGCATACCTGGTTGATTCTTTCATGGTGGTGGTGCTGGGCGGTGTCGGGCAATTGGCCGGTACGGTTGCCGCGGGCCTCGGACTGGGCGCGGTGAACAAGCTGATGGAGCCCTATACCGGTGCCGTCATTGCCAAGATCACTATTTTTGTGCTGATTGTGCTGTTTATACAGAAGCGGCCTCAAGGTTTGTTTGCCCCGCGCGGAAGGAGTGTTGAATGAAAAGCGCAGTCGCCATGACGATGCCGGTGGGCCTCATGCCGCAGCGCCGCCTGCTCTCGCCCGGGATCTGGTCCTGCCTGCTGGCTGCGGTCATGATCCTGGCCTTGCTGCCTTTGCTGAATCTGGTCACGCCTGCAGATCATCCCCTGCATGTGTCGTCCTATGCGGTGGCGCTGCTGGGTAAGTTCATGTGCTATGCCCTGGCTGCATTGGCGCTGGACCTGGTCTGGGGCTATACCGGCATTCTGTCCCTGGGCCATGGGGTGTTCTTTGCGCTGGGCGGCTATGCGCACGGGATGTACCTGATGCGCGCCTCGGCGGCCATGGACGGCAATCCGGACGCCTTGCCGGGGTTTATGGTGTTTCTCGACTGGAAGCACTACCCATGGTTCTGGACGTGGACGGATCATTTCGCCTGGGCCATGTGGCTGGTGGTGTTCGTGCCTGGCGCGCTGGCGTGGGTGTTCGGATATTTTGCGTTTCGCTCCCGCATCAAGGGCGTCTATTTTTCCATCATTACCCAGGCCATGACGTTTGCGGTGATGCTGCTGTTCTTTCGCAATGAGACCGGTTTTGGCGGCAACAACGGTTTTACGGATTTCAGGCAGATCCTGGGCTTTGACATTACCGCGCCGGGCACGCGCGCCGGTCTGTACTGGGTCACGCTGATCATCCTGGCCGGCTCATTCCTGCTGGCGCGTGCCATCACGCAGTCCCGGCTGGGCAGGGTGCTGACGGCGGTGCGCGATGGCGAGAACCGCCTGCGCTTTCTCGGCTATGAGCCGCTGCACTTCAAGCTGTTTGTCTGGACGCTGTCGGCGGTCATGTGCGGCATTGCGGGCGCGCTCTATGTGCCTCAGGTCGGCATCATCAATCCCGGCGAGATGTCCACGGAATCATCGATAGAAATGGTGATCTGGGTCGCCACGGGTGGCCGCGGCACGCTGATTGGCCCGATTATCGGCGCGGGCGTCGTCAACGGATTGAAGACATGGTTTACGGGGGCCTTCCCTGAATACTGGCTGTATGCGCTTGGGCTGATTTTTGTGCTGACCACGCTCTTTCTGCCGCAAGGTCTGGTGGGGCTGGCGCGCCGGCTGTGGAATCACCGCGATGCAAGGAATGAAACATGAAGGCCGAGACGATACCCGAACGGCAAGACGGCATGGATAGTGCGCAGGAGGGGCCTGGCGGCACGCCTGGTTATGGCCGCATCGCCCCTCAGGGTCTGGATACCAGCCACGGCGTCATCCTGTATCTGGAGGAGGTCACGGTGAGCTTTGACGGCTTTCGGGCGCTGAACCGGCTTACGCTTGATATCGGCGTGGGAGAGCTGCGTTGCATTATTGGCCCCAACGGCGCAGGAAAAACCACTATGATGGACGTCATCACGGGCAAGACCAGGCCTGACGAAGGTACGGTTTTCTTCGGCCAGAACATAGACCTTACCCGGCTTGATGAGGGGCAGATTGCCCATGCGGGCATAGGGCGCAAGTTCCAGCGCCCCACGGTGTTCGAGCAGCATTCTGTGCTCGAGAACCTGGAACTGGCCATCAAGGGCGACAAGCGGGTGCGTCCCACCCTGTTCGCGCGGCTGAACAGCGAGCAGTCTGATCGCATTCACGCCACGCTTGAGCTGACCCGGCTGGCGCAGGACGCGCGGCGTCCGGCCGGACTGCTGTCGCATGGGCAGAAGCAGTGGCTGGAAATCGGTATGTTGTTGATGCAGGAGCCTTTGTTGTTGCTGTTGGATGAGCCGGTGGCGGGCATGACGGACGCCGAAACCGAGCGTACCGGAGAATTGCTCAATGAGCTCAAGGGAAAGCATTCGATGATGGTGGTCGAGCATGACATGGATTTTGTCAACAGCATCGCGGGCGATAGCAAAGTGACCGTCCTGCACGAGGGCGCGGTGTTGTCCGAGGGGACAATGTCCGCAGTACAGAGCGACCCGCGCGTCATCGAAGTTTATCTGGGGCGCTGACATGCTTGAAGCCAAATCGATCAATCAGTTCTATGGCGGCAGCCACACCCTGCGCGATGTCTCCCTGCGGCTGGAGCAAGGCCAGTGCATGGGCCTGCTGGGCCGCAATGGCGTAGGCAAGACGACCCTGCTCAAGTGCCTGATGGGCGTGCTGCCCATACGATCGGGCAGCATACAGCTGGGGGGACAGGATATTGCCCAGCTTGCGCCGCATCAGCGCGTTGCGCGCGGCATGTCCTATGTGCCGCAAGGGCGCGATATCTTTGCGCGGCTTACGGTCGAAGAGAATATTCTCATGGGCATGGCCAGCAAGCCTGCCGCCGCCGCGCGGCGCATCAAGGAAGATATTTACGAGCTGTTTCCGGTGCTCAAGACCATGCTGTCCCGGCGGGGCGGCGATCTTTCCGGCGGCCAGCAACAGCAGCTGGCAATTGCCCGCGCGCTGATAGCCGAGCCCAAGTTCATTATCCTTGACGAACCGACCGAGGGCATACAGCCTTCCATCATCAAGGATATCGGCCGCGTGATTCATATGCTGCGCGAGCGGGGCGACATCGGCATTGTCCTGTGCGAGCAGTATTTCGACTTTGCCCGCGAGCTGGTGGATCATTTCATTGTCCTCAATCGGGGCGAGGTCGTGGCGCATGGCGATCGTACGCAGATCGACGGTGAAGACGTGCGCAGGCATCTTTCGGTCTAGCCGCCATGCATGTAGCCGGCGATATCCCTGTCCTTGCGCAAGCGCAGGACAATGATATCGCCCTGACCGACTGGAATGCATCGCTGCAGCTGTCGTTCGAGCAGCGGACAGGACAGGGCACGGTACTGGCCAGGCGCCGGCACCATGGCCCGCTCCAGGTACAAAAGGCCCTCTATCCGGAGGGGCGACAGATCTGCCACGTGACGCTGCTTCATCCGCCTTCGGGCATCGCCGGCGGCGACAGGCTGGAGATCGATATCGATGTGGGGCAGGGTGCACATGCAGTACTCAGCACCCCTGGCGCGACGCGCTGGTACAAAGCCAATGGCCGCTCCGCAGGACAGACTGTCCGTCTGGATGTGGCGAGGGATGGATGCCTGGACTGGTTGCCGCAGGAGAATATTTTCTTTGAGAACGCCGATGCGCACAGCGAGGTCTGTGTTGCGCTGTCCAGCGGTGCGCGCGCCATAGGCTGGGAGATTACCCAGCTTGGGAGCATATGCAGGAAAAACGCCTGGGACGCCGGTCGGGTGGCGCTGCGAACTACGGTCACCCTGGATTCACAACCCTTGTGGATCGATGCGACCCGCTTTTGCGCCAGCGATCCGGTGCGGCGCAGTGCGGCCTGCATGGCGGGATATCCCGTTATGGGCACGCTGTGGGCATTCGGCCCTGCCATGGATGACGATCTGGCGGATCAGCTGGGCCAGGATATGCCGTGGACCGATACCCTGCGGGCCGGCTTTACCTGCATTCCTTCAGCCGGGGGGCAATGCCTGTGTCTGCTGCGGGTGCTGGGCGTGCATGCGCAGGAAGTCAGGAATCTGCTGATTGCGCAATGGACGCTGCTGCGCCCCATTGTGCTGGGTGTTCCGGCACAGCCTTTGCGCCTGTGGCGCACCTGAGCGGCGATCAGAAAATATTTGTTCAAGGAGATAAAGGAAACCCATGGAACTGACCCCCCGAGAAAAAGACAAGCTCTTGATCTTTACCGCGGCGCTGCTGGCCGAGCGTCGCAGGGCGCGCGGTCTCAAGCTGAATCACCCGGAGGCGGTGGCGCTGATCGCCGCTGCGTTGATGGAGGGCGCACGCGACGGCCGCACCGTGGCCGAGCTCATGCACTACGGCACCACCTTGCTCTCGCGCGAGGATGTGATGGAGGGTGTGCCGGAAATGATCCCGGACATTCAGATCGAGGCGACCTTCCCCGATGGCACCAAGCTGATCACGGTGCACAACCCTATTGTTTGATTTCACAGGAGACTCATCATGAAGAACCGATACATGCATATGGCTCTGCCGGTGTGCGGCATTTTGCTGTCGGGCGCTTGCGCGCCCGCGCTGGCACATCCGGGGCACGCGCTTCAGTCCATGGCGGCCGGCGGGGCGGACATGTTTTTCGCCGGGCTGCTGCATCCCCTGACCGGCTTCGATCATTTGCTGGCCATGCTGGCCGTGGGGTTGTGGGCGGCGCTGACGCACAAGGGCTTCCGGCAGGCATTGTGGACGCCCGCGAGTTTTCTGGCGCTGTTGCTGGTGGGCGCACTGCTGGGCATTGCGGGCTTGAGACTGCCGGCCGTGGAGCCCGTCATCATGGCCTCGCTGCTGGTCATGGGCCTGCTCGTGGCCAGCCGCGCGTCCATGCCGCGTTGGGCGGCCTCGGTGCTGGTTGGGTTTTTTGCGCTCTTTCATGGCCTGGCGCATGGCGCCGAGTTGCCTGAAGGCCAGGCCGCTATTGCCTTTATTGCCGGCTTCATGCTGACCACCCTGGGCCTGCACTTGACGGGGCTGGGGCTGGGCTATGCACTCAAGCAGCGTGGCGCGCTTTTGACCCGGGTGACTGGCATAGGCATTGCGGGATACGGCCTGGCGCTGTTTGCCGCGTCGTTCTAGCGGGAGGCCATTATGATTCCAGGGGAAGTATTTGCCGAGGATGGCGTCATCGCCATGAATGAAGGACGCGAGACCTGCATGGTTGATGTCATCAATACTGGAGACAGGCCGGTGCAGGTCGGATCGCATTTTCATTTTGCGGAGGTCAATGCCGCGCTCGAATTCGACCGCGCGGCGGCCTGGGGATTCAGGCTCAACATCGCAGCCGGCACGGCCGTGCGCTTTGAGCCCGGCCAGAAGCGCACGGTGGAACTGGTGGCGCTGGCCGGCGACCGTAAGGTATACGGCTTTAATGGCGCCGTGATGGGAGTACTGTGATGGTGACGATTGCACGCAATGCCTATGTCGAAATATTCGGTCCCACGCATGCCCATGGGCTGGGAGACCGTGTACGGCTGGCCGACACGCAGCTGATTGCGGAGGTGGAGCATGACAGTACGATATTCGGCGAAGAGGTGAAGTTCGGCGGCGGCAAGGTCATCCGGGACGGCATGGGCCAGAGCCAGCGCGAGAGCGCCGACTGTGTCGATACCGTCATTACCAATGCGCTGATCATCGATGCGGTGACCGGCATCGTCAAGGCAGACATCGGCATCAAGCATGGCCGCATCTGCGCGCTGGGCAAGGCGGGAAACCCGGACATACAGCCAGGGGTGGATATTGTGGTGGGCCCCGGGACCGAGGTGATTGCAGGCGAGGGCATGATCGTCACCGCCGGCGGTATCGACAGCCATATTCACTTTATCTGTCCGCAGCAGATCGAGCATGCGCTGGCCAGCGGCGTCACGACGATGATAGGCGGTGGTACGGGGCCCGCGCATGGAACGCTGGCCACGACCTGCACGCCGGGGCCGTGGCATATTTTCTCCATGCTGTCCGGGCTGGATGCGTTTCCGATGAATATAGGCCTGCTCGGCAAGGGCAATGCCAGTGCACAGGCGCCGCTGGCGGAGCAGGTCAGGGCCGGCGCGATCGGCCTGAAGCTGCATGAGGACTGGGGCTCCACGCCTGCCGCCATCGATACCTGCCTGACGGTGGCCGATGAGATGGATGTGCAGGTGGCCATACACAGCGATACCCTGAACGAGGCGGGCTTTGTCGAGGACACCTTCAAGGCGTTCAAAGGACGCTGCATCCATACCTTTCATACCGAGGGCGCGGGCGGCGGTCACGCGCCGGACATCATACGGGCGGCGGGTATGCCCAATGTGCTGCCCGCATCGACCAATCCCACCATGCCGTTTACCGGCAATACTGTCGACGAGCATCTGGATATGCTGATGGTCTGCCATCATCTGGATCCGGCCATCGCTGAAGACGTGGCGTTCGCCGAAAGCCGGATCCGGCGCGAAACCATTGCCGCCGAGGACGTGCTGCATGACCTGGGCGCGTTTTCCATCATGAGTTCAGACTCGCAGGCCATGGGGCGCGTGGGCGAGACCATATTGCGGACCTGGCAGGCGGCAGACAAAATGAAACGGCAGCGTGGCGCATTGACGGGCGACAGCGCGCGCGCGGACAATGAGCGCATCAAGCGCTACATTGCCAAATACACCATCAATCCGGCCCTGGCGCACGGGATAGCGCATGAGGTGGGTTCGGTGCAGCCCGGCAAGCTGGCTGATCTGGTGCTATGGCGGCCGGCGTTTTTCGGCGTCAAGCCGACCATGGTGCTCAAGAGCGGCATGATTGCGGCGGCGTCCATGGGCGACCCCGGCGCCTCGATTGCCACGCCGCAGCCTGCGATATTCCGTCCCATGTTCGGCAGTTTCGGAAAGGCGGTCAAAACGTCGTTGACCTTTGTTTCGCAGGCGGCGCTCGATAATCCCGCGCTCCATGCGCTGGGGCTGACCAAGACCCTGGCGGCGGTGCACGGCTGCAGAGCCCTGAGCAAGCACGACATGGTGCGCAACAGCTGGTTGCCGGACATACAGGTGGATCCCGAAACCTATCATGTCATGGCAGACGGGCAGTGGCTGACCTGCGAGCCGGCCAGCGTGCTTCCCATGGCCCAGCGCTATTTTCTGTTCTGATGCCGTCCGCATTCGAATGCAGCCATGGGACTGCCGGCGTCGGAGTGTCCGCCCCGATGCGGCCATGCACCGGTAAAAATAGTAAGGAGTTTTTATGCAGATAGCGCTGAAACATATTGGAGGCGGCAATGTCGCGAAATCGCTTGTTGCCAGGGCGCCCGCGGCCGTCCTGGATTTCGCGCGGCGCCGGCGCAGCCGCCAGCGGGTCGAGCTGGATAACGGCGTTACGATAGGCCTGGCGCTGCCCAAGGCCACGGTGGTGCGCGATGGGGATTTGCTTGTGCTTGATGATGGCAGTCTGGTCGTTGTGCGTGCCGCGCCTGAGTCGATATTGCATGTGTCAGCATCAACACCGCAGCAGCTTGCCAGGGCAGCCTATCATCTGGGCAATCGCCATGTTGCACTGGAGGTTGGCGAAAGCGGACTGAAACTGCTGTTCGATGCCGTGCTGGCCGATATGCTGGGCAGGCTGGAAGGCGTCAGGGTGCAGCGATTGACGGCGCCGTTCGAGCCCGAGTCCGGGGCCTATGGCGGCGGACACCGGCATGGGCATGATGAAACCTTCGAAGAAGACTATGCGCTGGCGCAATCGGCCTATCATGCCCACGACCATCACTGATGCACGCGGTGAGCCTGACGCGCCGGCCTCAAAGAGAACGTCTGCGCAGGCGCTGACTGCGCTGCTGCAGCTGACTTCGCCCGCGCTGCCCATCGGCGGCTACAGCTACTCTCAGGGCCTGGAGGCAGCGGTGGAGTGTGCGCTGGTCACGGACGAAGCCACTGCCATGTCCTGGATCGGCGATCAGCTGATGCATGTGGTCGCCCATTGCGAAGCGCCGGTATGGGTGCTGCTGTTCGATGCATGGTCGGGGGCGGACCACGAGCGCGTCGCATACTGGAACGCCTGGTTTCATGCGAGCCGTGAAACCCGCGAACTGCGTTATGAGACGGAGCAGATGGGGTGGTCGCTGGCCGGGCTGGCCAGCGAGCTGGACTGGATTACGGCAGGCCAGCGGATCGTACTGGACGGACTGCCCGTCATCACTTTGCCTGCCGCGCATGCATGCTGCGCCCAGGTGCTGGGGTTGGACAGGCAATCTGCGCTTGCCGCTTATTTGTTTACCTGGCTGGAGAATCAGGTTATGGCGGCCATCAAGGCGGTTCCGCTCGGCCAGATGGCCGGCCAGCGTATGCTAGATGATCTGCGTCGTCGCGTGGGCGCAGCCTGCGATGACGCAGTAGGCCGGGCTGCCGCCTCGCCGCCACAGCTGGACACCTTTGCGCCCCAGCTTGCCGTGCTTTCCGCCCGCCACGAAACGCAGTACTCGCGCCTGTTCAGATCATGAAGCGCCGGGCATTTTTTTATTTTTACGGCATGCCTGTCTCCCGGCAGGCTGCCCAGAGCAAGGACCACCGCAATGACAACTCTCACTCCTTCTGCGCGGCCCGGCCAGCGCAGCAAATCCCTCCCTCCGCTGCGAGTTGGCGTGGGCGGCCCGGTTGGATCGGGCAAGACTACATTGCTGGAGATGCTGTGCAAAGCCATGTCGTCCCGCTACGATATCGTCGCCATCACCAATGACATCTACACCAAGGAAGACCAGCGCCTGTTGACGCTGTCGGGCGCGCTGCCTTCCGAGCGCATCATGGGGGTGGAAACGGGCGGCTGTCCTCACACGGCGATACGCGAGGATGCTTCGATCAACCTGGAAGCGATAGACCGGATGACGGGCCGCTTTCCGGATGTGGACATCATCTTCATCGAGTCAGGCGGCGACAATCTGGCGGCTACCTTCAGTCCCGAGCTGTCGGACCTGACGATTTATGTCATCGATGTGGCCGCAGGCGAGAAAATCCCGCGCAAGGGTGGGCCTGGCATTACCAAATCTGACCTGCTGGTGATCAACAAGACTGATCTGGCCCCTTATGTGGGCGCGTCGCTGGATGTGATGCGCGAGGACACCCGCCGCATGCGCGGCGAGCGTCCTTTTGTGATGGGCAGCATCAAGGGTGGTCAGGGACTGGACGAGGTGATCGCCATGATTGAGCAAGAGGGCCTGTTCGACGCTGCCTGAGCCCGCTATTTCAGATAGCGTTCGAACCATGCCAGCGTGCGGCGCCAGGCCAGTGCGGCGGCCTGCTCGTCGTAGCGTGGCGTGGTGTCGTTGTGAAAACCATGGTTGGTGCCGGGATAGAAGTAGGCTTCGTAGGTTTTGCCGTTGGCCTTCAGGGCGGCTTCATAGGCAGGCCAGCCCTGGTCGACGCCGGGATCGTGTTCGGCATAGTGCAGCAATAAGGGCGCGTTGATGCGGGGCACGTCCTGCGCCTTGGGCTGACGCCCGTAAAAGGGTACGGCTGCGGCCAGATCCGGCCGTGCCACTGCCGCGGCATTGGCGACGCCGCCGCCGTAGCAGAAGCCGACAATACCTGTTTTGCCGGTGGTCCGTTCGTCGGCAGTAACGTAATCCACAGCCGCGAAAAAATCGTTCATCAGTTTTTCGGGATCGACCTGCTGCTGCAGCTCGCGCCCTTTGTCGTCATTGCCAGGGTAGCCGCCCTTGGAGGTGAGGCCATCGGGGGCGATGGCCAGGTACCCGGCTTTGGCGACCCGGCGGGCAACATCTTCGATATAGGGATTCAGTCCGCGGTTTTCGTGCACCACTACGACGGCCGGAAGTTTGCCCTCGGCCCCGACTGGCTTGACCAGGTAGGCGCGCACGTTGCCGTGGCCTTGCGGCGAGGGGTAGGTGATGTACTCGGCGTGGATGTCCGGATCGGTGTCCGGCACTTGCTGGGCCAGTGCGTAGTTGGGCTGCATGGCGGCGAACAGGGCGGTGCCGGTAAGCCCGGCGACGGCATAGCCGGCGGACCGCTGCAGGAACTCGCGTTTGGTGATGCGCCCGTGTGCGTAGAAGTCGTAGAGTTCCAGCAGTTCGGGGGCGAAGTGTTGGGCGGTCAGTCTGGGCATGGAGTCTCTCCGGAGCGTGAGGGAGTGGCAGAGCAAGCTGATGCATCATCCAGTCTAAAGCAGGGTGGGCTTTTCGTCGCCTGTTTTTTCGTGCGGCCAGGGCGGTCCAGGCATGGCAAAGCCATGCGGTAAACTGGGTTTCATTGTCAGGGCAGGCAGGCGTAGCCGGGTGCGAGGCCGCATTCCCTTGTTGTCGTCTCATGCTTTTCCTGCTTCCCCATGAACACTGATTTCATTCTTGACCACGCCGCCCGCCTGCTGTTCCTGTCGTGCGACCCTGTCTGTATTGCTGCCCAATTGGAAGGCCGCTCGCTGACGCTGGAGGATGCGTCGCCGCTGCGCGATGATGTGTCGACCGACGAAATCACGCCGGTGACCATTCTCACGCATTTCGATGAGCAACTGGGGACATATCCGTACACCGGGCTGCAGGCCGGCGGCGTCGTGCCGGTGGCGCCGGATGCTGTCCGGCTGTCGGGTTGCAATGTGGTGGTTGCAGGCAAGCGCTACGGCAAGGGTTCCTCACGAGAGCACAGCCCCATGGCGGAAAAGCTGGCCGGCATACGGCTGGTGATTGCCGCAAGCTTCGAGCGCATCTATCGCCAGAATGCGGACAATATCGGTCTGTACACCAGCACCGACCTCACCCTGGTCGAGCGTCTGCAGCGGGGCGAGGCCATTACGGTGGACGAGATCGTGCAGGGGCGCGATGCACTGGCGGCGGCGATAGTCCGGGCTGGTGGCTTGCTGGCCTTCGGGCAGCAGCAACTGGCGGGCGAGGTGGGGGCGCACGGGCGTGCCGGGGCAAGCGTAGACATGCGTGCAGGTTCAGGCCCCGATGCATCTTCATGCACAGGGCCGCTCACGCTGTTTGAAAAAATCATTCAACGGCATATCCTGCATACGCCCGTGACGTCGTCCAGCCCGGCGCAGGGCGAGGGTGCATTTGTGCATGCCGACTGGCGTTTCATCCATGAGTATTACACCGGCATGGCCAGCCACATGCTGCACGCCCGTTTCGGGCGGCCGCTGCAATTGGTGGATCCGGCAAGCATTGTGGTGTTTGAGGATCACACGTCTTACGTTGCAGAAAGTCCGAACCACGTGCGCGGCGGTATTGTGCCCAACGTGCGGGCGATGTGCGAGGCGCAGCGCGAGTTCGTGCAAACCTATGGGCTGCGGCAGCACCGCACGCTGACCGAGCAGGAGGCTGCTGCCGACGAGGGCGGCAACGTGGCGGGGATTTCGCACGCCATGATGGCTGAGTGCTACGCGCTGCCCGGACAGGTGGTGGTAGGTACGGATTCGCACACGCCTCACAGCGGCGCGTTGGGCTGTGTGGCGTTCGGGGTTGGTACGACGGATATGGCCAATGCCTTTGTCACAGGTGCGGTGCGCCTGACCATGCCGGCCAGCCTGAGCGTGACGTTGAGCGGTGCGCTGCCGGCCGGTGTTACGGCCAAGGACATTGTGCTGCATCTGCTGGCCCTGCCCGAGATTCGCGCGGGCGCGGGCGTGGGCAAGGTGTTTGAGTTTGCAGGCGATGCGATCGGAACGCTGTCTGTCGACGAGCGCGCCACGCTGACCAATATGACGGCAGAACTCGGCGGCCTGACCGGCATCGTTGCGCCTGACGCCGTGACGGCCGCTTTTCTGCGGGAACGGCGCGGTGTGGACGTGAACATTGAGCCGTGGATGTGCAGCGACCCGGGCGCGGCTTACTCCCTTGAGCTGCATGTGGATTGCTCAGGGCTCGAGCCCTTTGTTGCGGCGCCGGGCGACCCGGGCAACGGCATGCCGCTGTCCAGTCTGCTGGAGCGTCCGAAAATCGACATTGCCTATGGCGGGTCCTGTACCGCGGGCAAGCGTGAAGACTTTGACCACTATCACGAGGTGCTGGCATGGGCGCTTGCGCGCGGCGTGCCGGTCGCGCCGGGCGTGCAGCTTTATCTTCAGTATGGCACCACCGCGGTACGCGACTATTGCATAGAGCGGGGCTATGACCGAACCTTTGCGGCCATGGGCGCTCGCATCCTGCAGCCCTCCTGCGGCGCCTGTGCCAACTGCGGACCAGGCTCATCCATCGACGCGTCACAGGTGACGGTCAGCGCCATCAACCGTAATTTTCCGGGTCGCTCCGGCCCTGGCAAGGTCTGGCTGGCGGGACCGCCGACCGTCATGGCCAGCGCCCTGGCCGGCGAGCTGATGAGTTTTGCCCAGTTGCGGGCCCGGCACATGGCCTGAGGAAGATCGAAGCCGCTGGCCGATTCGTCGATGAAATAGCGCGTTTCGTCGAAAAAAACTTGTCCGGGCCCTGGGCCGCAGGCAGACTTTATGTCAGGTCGGGCAGGACGTGGTTCGCCCAGGCGGGACGGCAGCCGGCAGGGCTGAATGGATGGCTGGGCCTGCGGTCTAGGCCATGGCGCGCCGCAGCCGCAGCGATGCCGTTCGGCCAAGCAGAACAGGCTCAACATTGTTGATGAAGTTGACCTCAGTCAATATGCCGTCGCGATGCGACAGATGAGAGACATGCTCCAGATTGATGATGATCGATCTGGAGACAGAACAAAACGGCGGGGACGGCAGCTGCGTTGCCAGGTTCTTGAGGGTGATATGCATCAATTCGTTGGCATAGACAGCGCTGCACAGGCGGACGTAGTCTCCCTGGGCTTGAATAATGGTCAGATCCTTGACCTTGACCAGCCGCGTGCCGGTCTTGTTGCGGGTGGTCAGATAGCCGCTGGTGTTGGGTTGAAGGCGTTCCAGCGTCTGGGCGAGCCGGTCCGGGCTGACGGGTTTGAGCAGATAGTCCACTGCCTTGACATCGAAGGCCCGCGCCGCGTAATCGCTGTGGGCGGAAACAAAGACGACGCTGGGCGCTGGTTCCAGTCCGTCGAGCAGGTCGAAGCCTGTGCCGCAGGTGAGCTCGATGTCCAGGAAGAGGGCATCCGGACGATGGTCGTGGATTTGCCTGCGGGCCTGATCGATGGAGGAGGCTTCGTTTTCGACCATCACGCCGGGCGCGGCTTCCAGCAGCCGACGCATGTAACGCCGCGCTGGTGCCTCATCATCGACGATGATTACACGTAGCATCAGTTCCCCTCTTGTTGCCTGGCACGGCAGGCCTTTATGAATTGATTCGACGCCAGGAGCCCGGAAACTGATCGATTTATTCCGCCTGGCAAAGCGTATAGTCAATCCGCCGAAAATGGGATGCTGCGCGGAAAATTCTACTATTAAATGGTTACCATGTCAGGAGTCTTTTGTATTAATTGCGTCTATCTGATACGAACTACTTCCAACTGATGCGGCGATGCATATACGGATGGCATATTATGATTTTTCTACCTATAGGCCGGGAACTTAGCCGCGGGGAGTTCGCGATGGGATTCTGGCGGGCCCAGGTCATGGGTTGGCTGATCCTTGCCATCATGGGGTTCTGTATCCGTACCGCAGTCTTCGGCAATATAGAGGCCGCATTCTGGCTTATGCTGGGGCTGGAGCCGCTGGCGTTCGCCTTGACCAGCACCGCGGCGATATTGCACGGGCGCTATCAGTCCAGTTCGACGTCACCGGTTCTGGTGCTGGCCTGTGCGGTGCTGCTGTGCGTTGCGGGCGCCGCACTGCTGGCCGGCGTGGGGTATTTCATTCACAGTTTGTTTGATCCCGCGACCATGCGGATCATGCCTGGCAATCAATACCGGCTTGGTTTTCTTTATTACATGGGTGTGCTGTCGATCTGGACGCTGATCTATTTTGGCGTCAGCGCGGAACTTGCCGCCCGCAATGAGCGCATCTCCAAGATGAACGCCGAGACCCGCGCGCTGCGGCTGGAGCTTGAACATCTGCACAGGCAGATAGAGCCGCATTTTCTTTTCAATGCGCTCAATACCGTGGTGGTCGAAATCGCCGACCGCCCTGCCATCGCCGAGGAAATGACGCGCCGCCTCGCAGACTATTTGCGCTATTCGCTGGACAAGCGCGGGCAAGGGGTGTGCCGGCTGGAGGAGGAGATCGAGGCGGCCGAGGCCTATATACGAATACAGGCTTTGCGTTACGACAAACAGCTTGAGTACAGGTGCCGGATTGATCCGGTCGCACTGGACGCGCTGCTGCCGCATATGACACTGCAGGGGCTGGTCGAGAACGCGATCAAGCATGGCATGCGCAGCGACCATAAGCATTTTCTGATCAACATCCGGGTCGGATTCCAGGACGAGGAGCTGGTTGTTGAAGTGGATAATCCGGGCGAGCTGCACGCGCCTTACGATCTGGCGAAGGGCGGCGGCGGTTTAAGCAATCTTTGCCGCCGCCTGGCTCTGCGCTATCAGGACAGATATAACTTCTCGTTAAGCCAGCGCGACGACAGAATCGTGGCCGAACTCAGGCTGCGGGGCGCGCCGGATGTTGCGTAGTCCGGACGGGATTCTGGCCGGCGCGGGTCTTTTAGAGCCTGCGTGCCGGCATACTTGGCTGTGATCAGGCGCTATTTCCTGTATTAAATTGGCCGCAGGAATGCGGGTGCAATGCCGTCGAGCCGGTGTGCGGCCTCCAGCAGAGGAGGCAGTATGGTTTCGACGGCCTTTTCGCGCGACGTCTGACGTGTGAGCATGTTGACGTTCAGGGCTGCGACAACGTTGCGCTGAGTGTCGTACACGGGCACGGCCAGGCCGCAGACAGCCGCGTCATATTCCCCTTCGACCCACGCATAGCCATTCTGGCGTACTTCCGCGAGCAGAGACATCAGTTTCTCAACCGTGTCGACAGTGGTTGGTGTGTAGCGCCGGAACTGCCTGTCTTTCAGATAAGCATCAAGCGCCGCCGGCGACAGATGCGCAAGGGCGATGCGCCCCGGAGAGGTTGCATACGCAGGGATGCGAGAGCCGACCCCCAGACGAAGAGACAGAATTTTGCGCGATGGTATGCGCAGAATATAGGTGACGACATTGCCATCGAAGACAGTGAGCGCACAGGACTCTTGTATCTCGGCGCACAGGTCTTCGAGCGCGCGCTGAGCGTGGCCCCAGAACGGCAGCGATGTGAGATAGGTCATCCCCAGGTTCAGGATTTTCGGGGTCAGGCGGAATTCGCGCTCATCCGTGGCGACATAGCCCAGTTCGCAGAGCGTAAGCAGAATCCGGCGTATGACCGTGCGCGGCAGCGAGGTGGCGGTTGCCAGTGTGCTGACGGTATGGGCCTGGCCGGACCGCCCCATTGCCTCGATGACGGTCAGGCCCCGGGCAAATGAACGGATGAAGCTTTCGCTGGTTGGCGTTGCCATGCAAAGTCTCTCAATGTTTAGGTGGGTGTGCGGAACAATAAAAAATTCTACTTCAGGAGTACTTGTCGGGATTGACAGCAAAAATCAAATGCCGTTAAATAACCGTATGGCGGATTATATAATCCGCTTAGCGGACAAAACAAGCGTCTTCGTCTTCATTCCGCTTCATTTCCCATAGGTTGCATACACATCATAAGGGGGCTGCCGTCCGGCCGGCCCTCACGAGGAGATTATTCATGTTCAAGTCTGTACGCTACTGTGTCCCAAAACTAGGGCTGGCGCTGGCATGTGCTTTTGCGGGCCAGGCGCTGGCTGCGCAGCCGGCAGGCAAATTGCCGGACCATCCCATCCGGATCATTGCCCCGGCGGCGCCGGGCGGTATCCTGGATCAGACCAGCCGCTTTCTCGGCGACCGTCTGTCCGCGGAAATCGGGCATACCGTGATTGTGGAGAACAAGGGCGGTGCTGGCGGGATGCTGGGCATACAGAGCATGTTGAGGGCGGACCCGGATGGCACCACACTGGTGATGGGCAGTCTCGGGCCGAATGCTGCCAATTATTCCCTGCAAAAGGCGATTTCCTATACGCCCGATGAACTCGCGCCAGTCATCCATGTATTGTCCATGCCGGATGTGATTGTGATGAATCCGGATATTCCGGCCAAGACACTGGAAGAATTGCGTGCCTATGCCAAAACCAAGGAAGGCGGTCTTTCCATGGCGGTATCGACCAGCGGGTCTTCGGGACACCTGGCCGGTGAACTGTTCAAGGCCAGGACGGGCATCCCGGCGGTCAATGTGGTGTACAAGGGCGCTTCGCCAGCCTTGCTGGACCTGATGGCCGGACGGGTGGATTTTATGGTGGACAACCTGATAACGGCCCTGCCGCTGATCAAGGAAGGCAAGCTGCGCGCCCTGGCGGTCACCAGCGCCACGCGCGCTTCGCAGTTGCCCGATACTCCTTCCATGGTGGAGCTGGGCTATCCGGGATTTGATGTCAACGTCTGGCTGGGCCTTTTTGCTTCCTCCAAAGTGCCCGAGCCAGTGCTGGAAACCCTGAACCAGGCCTTGCAGAAGACGCTGGCCCGGCCCGAGGTTGCAGAGCGATTTGCGCAGCAAGGCGGCGTGCCGGTAGGTGGCAGCCGCGCGGATTTCGGCAAATTTGTCAACGGCGAAATCGAGCGCTGGACCAAGGTCATCAAAGACGCGAAGATTGGCCAGGATTAAGTATTTCTAGGGGTGCCGCCGGGCCTGGCGGCATATGCAATAACGTACAGCACAAATAGGAACGAGCGTGAACCAAGCAGAGTCGGTAATACAGAGAATGGCGCAATCCCATCCTGGCAAGGTGGCATACAGGATGATTCCGTCGGGCCTGGAGGTGAGCTGGGCCGAGCTTGAGGCACGATCACGCCGTTGCGCTGCGCGTCTGCTGGCGGACGGCTTCCAGACTGGAGATGGCTTCATCATTTACCTGGAAAACCATCCACGCTATTTCGAGCTCATGTGGGCCGCCCACCGCGCAGGGCTGTACTACACGACGGTCAGCCTGCACCTGAAGCCGGCTGAGCTGGCATATATTCTGCAGGATTGCGGTGCGAGGTTGATGTTCTGCTCGGCAAAGACGTCGCAGGGCCTGACACCGGAATGGCTGGCCGAGACCGGGGCCGAGTGCATTGTGCTCGACGGCGGCGATGACCGTGGGTTTACCGGTTACGAGCAATGGCTGGCCGGCGTACCGGCCGATGCCGTGCTGCCCGAAGATCTGCCGGAAGGCGCGGATTTTTCATATTCATCCGGCACGACCGGCGTTCCCAAGGGCATCAAGCGCGCATTGGTGACTGCCAATGCGTACTTCAGCAAGCCAGGCGATGTGCGCACGCGCTGGAAGCAGTTCAATGAGCAGTCGGTCTACCTGTCGACAGCGCCGTTCTATCACACTGCACCGGTCCGATGGAATATGGCGGTGATGCGCGCGGGCGGCACTTCGCTGCTGATGGAAAAATTCGATCCGGTGCTTGCGCTGGAAACGATAGAGAAGTATCGCGTCACGCACGGGCAATGGGTGCCCACCATGTTTTCAAGACTGCTGCGCCTGCCCGACGAGGACAGGCTGGCGCATGATGTCAGCAGCATGAAGTTTGCCATACACGCTGCGGCGCCTTGCCCGGTTCCGCTCAAGGAACGGATGATCGCCTGGTGGGGCCCCATTCTGTTTGAGTATTACAGCGGCACCGAGCTGGTCGGGCGCACCTCGCTGGACTCGGAAGAGTGGATGTCGCACAAAGGCTCGGTAGGCCGCCCGGAATTCGGGGCCGTGCATATTGTCAATGAGGCGGGCGAAGAGGTACCCACTGGTGAGCCTGGCGTCGTGTATTTTTCGGGCGGCGGTTCTTTCGAATATCACAACGATCCCGAAAAAACGCGCAAAGCCTACAACGACAAGGGCTGGGCCACCTACGGCGATATCGGCTACCTGGACGCCGACGGCTATCTGTATCTCACGGATCGCCTGGCCAATATGATTGTGTCGGGCGGGGTGAATATCTATCCGCAAGAAGCCGAGAACGTACTGTCTTCTCATCCGGCCGTATGCGATGTCGCCGTTGTGGGCGTGCCCGATGACGACATGGGCGAATCGGCCAAGGCGGTGGTGCAGCTTTATGATCCGGAGGCCGCTTCTCCCGAACTGGCGCGTGAACTGATCGAGTATTGCCGTGCGCGCATCTCGGCCATCAAGACACCCAAAACTGTCGACTTCGTCGACACCCTGCCACGCACAGACAGCGGCAAGCTGCTCAAACGCGAAGTCCGCAATACATACTGGCCCGCCGGAAACACGCAGCGCGTGGCGCACTGACAGCCCATTTACCCAGGAGACTTTTGTGAGTCGCAGAAAAAGTTTTACCTCTGACCATGAGATGTTCAGGACATCGGTGCACCGCTTTATCGCTGAGCGCATCATGCCTTTTCACGCCCAATGGGAAGAAGACGGCCGCGTACCGCGCGAGCTGTGGCGGGAAGCCGGCGCCGCCGGCATTCTTTGTCCCAACATCCCTGAGGAATATGGCGGCGGCGGTGGCGATTTCCTGTACACGGCGGTGGTCATCGAGGAAATCGCAACGGCCTTGGCCTCTGGCGTGACAGGCTTTACGACGCATTCGGATATTGTCGCGAACTATCTGCTGCACCTGGGCACCGAGGAACAGAAGAAGGCCTGGCTGCCCGGCATGGCCACGGGCGACGTGGTGGGGTCGATCGCGATGACCGAGCCGTCGGCCGGCAGCGACCTGAAGGCTATTCGCACTACGGCGATCAAGGATGGCGACGAGTATGTCGTCAATGGCCAGAAAACCTTCATTACCAACGGTTTTCATGCAGACCGCGTGCTGCTGGTGGCCAAGACCGATCCGGCAGCCGGCCCCAGAGGTATCAGCCTGTTTTGGGTCGACACCACATTACCTGGTTTTAGTCGCGGCAAGCTGCTGGACAAGCTGGGGCAGCGTGCTCAGGATACCGCCGAGCTGTTCTTCAGCGATATGCGCATCCCCGCCGACTGCATGCTGGGTGAGGAGAACAAAGGCTTTTCCTATCTGATGGGAGAGCTGGTGCGCGAGCGTTTGATGATTGCGCTGCGCTGCGCTGCGTCGCTGGAAGCGGCGCTGGAGTGGACAATCGCCTATACCAAGGAGCGTCAGGCCTTCGGAAAAGCCCTGATCGAGAACCAGCATATCCGCTTCAAGCTGGCCGATATCAAGGCGCTGACCTGCGCCACGCGAGCTTTTGTAGACCGATGTCTGGAGGAGTTCATGGCGGGCGAGCTGGATGCCGATGGCGCGGCCATGGCCAAGCTCTGGGCGGCCGAAGCCACCAGCGCCATCGATGATTTGCTGCAGCTGTACGGGGGTTACGGCTATATGCGCGAATATCCTATTGCACGGGCATTTACCGACGTGCGGCCCAACCGCATTTATGGCGGCTCTTCTGAAATCATGCGCGAGCTGATCGCGCGCGCACTGTAAATATGCGGGGCGGCCTTCGCACTTGCCGCCCTGTGTGAATCACGTATAGGAAACAGTAAATGCATAAGGAATCATGGACGCCCGTCTCCATCGTGGGCGTGGCCGAGTCCGATCTGGGCAAAGTGCCGGGAAAGACCGCGCTGGACCTGCAGGCCCAGGCGGCGCGGCGCGCCCTGGACGATGCGGGGCTGTCGCTGTCGGATGTCGATGGCGTATTCGCCCACACAGATGACCGCTTTCCGGCGGTGCTGCTGAGCGAGTATCTGGGCATACAGCCGCGTTATATCGACTCCACAAATATGGGCGGGATGTCGAACATTTCTCATATACGCCATGCCATTGCCGCGATTTCGGCCGGCATGTGCTCGGTGGCGCTCATCACCTATGGCAGCACGCAGGCTTCCGATGGCTCGCGCGCCCTGGCCAGCGTGGTGGAGAATCCGCGCACGCCGCGCGGCCAGTTTGTTCTGCCCTATGGCCAGCTCAGTCCGATCGGCTATTACGCCATGGTGGCTCAGCTGCATTTTCACCGTTATGGCACGACGCCTGCGGACCTCGCAGAGGTGGCCGTGGCGGCACGCAAGTGGGCTGCGCTCAATCCCAAGGCCTATCGGCGCGAGCCGCTGAGCATCGAAGACGTGATGCAGTCGCCGGTGCTGGCCGACCCGCTGCGCGCGCGCGACTGCTGCCTGGTGACCGACGGCGGCGGCGCGCTGGTGGTCACGACTGCCGAAAGAGCGGCCAGTCTGAAAAAACGCCCGGTCAGTGTCAAGGGCCTGTCCGAGTCGTTCTCGCATCATTACACCCCCTTCAGTACGGCCGACTGGCTCGAGACGGGCGTGGCCCGCACGGCGCAGGAAGCGCTGGACATGGCTGATGTAAAGCGCGAAGACATCGACGTGGTGCAGATCTACGATCATTTCACCATCGGTGTACTGCAGTCGCTGGAGGAGCTGGGGTTCTGCAAACGGGGCGAGGCGGGCGATTTCGTCAAGCACGGCGCCCTGGCGCCTGGCGGCGCATTTCCCATCAACACCTCCGGCGGAGGGCTGTCTTACGGACACCCCGGCATGTTCGGCATATTTCTGGTGATTGAAGCCGTGCGCCAGTTGCGCGGCGAATGCGGCGAACGCCAGCTGCCGCGCCATGAGCTGGCGTTGTGCCACGCGCCCGGCCTGGTGTTTTCCTGCAATACGACGATGATTCTTGGAGCGCAATAATGGACACTATTAACCGTCCTTTGCCCAGCCCCACCGAGCTGACTGAACCGTTCTGGCGCGCCGCGCGCGAAGGGCGAATCGATGTGCAGTGCTGCAAGGCCTGCGGCACACTGCAGTTCTATCCCCGTGAAATCTGCACCGCGTGCATGAGCGACGAGTTCGACTGGACAACGTGCTCGGGACTGGGCCGCGTCTATACCTATACGATCAATCACCGCGCGGCCAATGCTTACATGAAGGGGCGCACGCCCTATGCAGTGGCGGTGGTGGAACTGGATGAGGGCGTGCGGCTGATGGGCAATATCGTCGATACGGATCTGGATGCCATTGCCATCGGCGCACGGGTCCAGGCTGTCTTCGAAGCGGTCACCGATGAAATTACGCTGATCCAGTACAAGGTCATTGCCGATGACGCCGGATCGCCGGCACCCTCGCCATGACGCAGCGGGCCATGTCGGGCATGCGCGTTCTGGATCTGACGCGCTTGCTGCCCGGACCGTATGCCATGCACATGCTGCAGGGCATGGGCGCGGATGTCATCAAGATAGAAGACACCGGCGCGGGGGACTACGCCCGCTTTCTGCATTCCCTGCCGGCCACGGGCATGGGCGCCGCCTTTACGGCGTCCAATGCGGGCAAGCGAAGCCTGGCGGTCGATCTCAAGCAAGAGGCGGGTCGGCGGGTATTGCGCGAACTGGCGGCGCAGGCGGATGTCCTGACCGAGAGTTTCAGGCCAGGGGTGATGGAGCGCCTTGGCCTGTCCTACGACGTGCTCAAGGCGATTAATCCCAGGTTGGTGTATTGCTCGCTCACCGGCTATGGCCAGCAAGGCCCCTTGGCGCATCTGGGCGGCCATGATCTGAACTATCAGGGCTATGCCGGCGTACTGCCGCGCAATGCCGGGGACGGGCGCGCGGGCATGCCGCAGACCCTCACCTCTGATCTGGCCGGAGGCAGCTTCTCCTGCGTGCTGGCCATCCTGGGGGCGCTGCTGGAACGTCAGGCGACAGGGTTTGGCCGCTATATCGATCTGTCCATTACGGATGCCACGCTGATGTTCGCGCCGATGGATGCAGCGCAGGTAGCCCAGGGGCGGGTGCCGCCCGCGCCAGGCACCGATCGTCTTAACGGCGGTCATCCTTGCTACGGACTCTACGACACCTCCGATGGCAGGCAGGTGACCTTTGCTGCGCTGGAAGAAAAATTCTGGGTGACCTTTTGCCGCAATGCCGGATGCGAGTCCTTGCTGGAGGAAAAAGACCTGATGGCGCCGGACGCCGCAACGCGGGTGCGCGCCGCGCTGTCAGCGATCTTTGCCCAGCGCACACAGGCCGAGTGGGTGGCGCTGGGCGAGGCCTGGGATGTCTGCCTTGGGCCGGTGTGGTCCGCTGCCGAAGCGCTGGCGGGCGCGGATGAGCGCAAGGCGCCGGTCTGGCGCACAGTCGCCACGCAGGGCCAGGAAGTGTGTGTATTGCGTGGTGGAGCAGCGGATCAGGCATGCGCCTCGGCGGCGCTGCCGCTGCAAGGACAGCATACCCGCGAGATTCTGGGCGAGCTGGGCTGGCGTCAGGATGCCATCGCTGCCTTGTTCGAGCAGGGCGTGGTGAGTGAGCCGTAAGGTATCGGCATACATAAGCGCCTGAGCTGGTGCGCTGTTCAACGGCAAAACAAGGAGCCCGAATGTATTCATTCGGGCTCCTTGTTTTTTGGCGCCTTGTCTCAGCATGGGCGGGCCGCACTGCGGCCCGTTTGCATCAGGGGCGACCGCCGCCGCAGATCACAACCTGTCCACTGATGTAGTTGGATTCAGGGGTGCAGAACAGGTAGACTGCGCCCGCGGCTTCTTCCGGCAGACCGGCACGGCCCATGGGGATCATGGATTCGATATTGGACATGAACTGTGTGCTGATGCCAACGCTGATGGTCTTGCCGTCGACATCGATGGTGGAGCCTTCACCCGCAACCGCGTCGGTGAGGCGGGTCTTGATCAGGCCGAAGGCCACCGAGTTGACGTTCACCTTGTAGCGACCCCATTCCTTGCACAATGCGCGCGTCAGGCCGTTGATGCCTGCCTTGGCAGACGAGTAGTTGGCCTGGCCAGGGTTGCCCATGATGCCGGATGTGGAGGAAACGTTGACCACCTTGCGGAAGACTTCACGGCCTTCAGCGGCTTCTTTCTTGGCTTGCGTGCGCAGATAGTCCGAGGCGGCGCGCAGCAGGCGGAATGGCGCCGTCATGTGCACGTCGATCATGGCGTACCACTGCTCGTCGGTCATCTTCTGGATGACCGAATCCCAGGTGTAGCCGGCGTTGTTCACGATGATGTCCATGCCGCCGAAGTTGTCCAGCGCTGTCTTGACAAATGCCTTGCCAAAGTCCGGGTCCGTGACGCTGCCGGTGCAGGCGACGGCTTCGACGCCCAGTTTGCGCAGTGTTTCCACGGTCTCTTCGGCTGGGTCGCGGTCCAGGTCGTTGACCACGATCCGCGCGCCTTCGGACGCCAGTTTGAGGGCGATTTCCCTGCCGATACCGCGTCCCGATCCCGTGATCAGGGCGACTTTGCCTTCGAGTTTGCTCATTTGATTAATCCTGATTGATGACATTGTGTGATTGATGTGAAGAGACCGGGCGGGCCGCCTGGCCCGCCTGCTCAGCTGATTTCGGCATAGCCGTTGTTCAGCACCATGAGATTGCGTTCTGCCGCGTAGACACGAAAGCCGATGGCGCCATTTTCTTTCCAGCTTTCAACGCGCAGGGTCTCGCCGGGATAGACGGGGGCGGTGAAGCGCGCGTTGAAGGCGTGCAGACGGGCCGGGTCGTTGCCGCACCATGCCGCCAGGATGGCGCGGCCGGCCACGCCATAGCTGGCCAGACCGTGGAGAATGGGGCGATCAAAGCCTGCGGCGCGCGCGACGGCCGGATCGGCATGCAGCGCGTTGTCGTCGGCGCACAGGCGGTAGATCAGCGCCATCTCCGGACGCGTGGAGATTTCCACGACATGGTCCGGCGCCCGATCCGCGATGGCATTGGGATAGGACTCCAGTGTGTCGCCGGGCTGTTCGGGTGTGCTGAAGCCACCGTTGCCCCGCAGAAAAGAGACTTGCTCTATGGTGGCCAGGTCCTCACCGCTGTCTGCGCTGCGCAGTACGCGTTCGGTCACTACGATGGCGCCTTTGGAAGCTCCTTTGTCAACAATGCTTTTGATCTTTGAGTAGCCGATCACGCGTCCGCTGGATGGCAACGGCCGGTGCAGGCGCAGGCGCTGTTCGCCGTGCAGGATCTTGACCCAGTCTATGCCGGTGGAGGGGTCCTGCATCCAGAAGCCTGGATAGCCCAGCACTACCGCCATGAAGGGCAGGGCGCGCAGGCCTTTTTCATAGACGAATTGCAGCTGTTCGGCGTTGGTGGGCTCGCAACCGTAGCCCAGCGCCAGCGCGTAGAGCATGGTGTCTTTTTCTGAGTAGTGCTGTTCTACCGGTTCGAATTTCCGGTTTTTGATCGCATCGTAAGTAAAAGCCATTACATTTCCAGGTTGATGTTTGTTGATGCCGTGTGGCGCACTGAGCTGTCTGCGCCGATAGGTCTCACGCGGTCCGACCGCCTCTTATTTGGGCCATTGGTAGGGCAGCGGCTGTTTATTGGTGAAGCGGGTGATGGCGGTCTTGCGATAGTCGGTGCTCAGCGCGATGCCCTGACCGTCTGCTTCCATATTCAGCATGGTCGGCAGATCATGTTCGAATGTGGTGTTCAGGGCCCGCTTGATCAGGCTGACCGCATCCGGCGAGGCCGTGGCGAGAGCGCGGGCCATTTGCACCGCGCGTTCCATAAGCGCCTCGGCGGGCACCAGTTCCGTAGCAATGCCCAGGCTCAGGGCCTCTTCGCCCGAGAGCTCCCGGGTGGAAAACGCCAGCTCCTTGGTGCGCTGTATGCCTATCATGCGCGGCAGGGTGTAGAGCAGCGCGAAGTCCGGTATCAGACCGAACCGCAGAAAAGCCATGCCGAAACGGGTGCGGGGTGTGACGAGGATAATATCCGCGGCCAGAGCCAGTCCGAAACCGGCGCCGTAGGCTGCGCCGTCCACGGCGGCAATAATCGGCTTGTCCAGCGTGAGTAACGTGGAGAGCCATTCATGGGCGCTGTGCAGGCGAGACCGGCCCTGTGTGGCCGTCATGTCGCCCTGCATGCTCTTGATATCGCCGCCTGCGCAGAAATGGCCGTCGCTGCCGGCGAGCACCAGCACACGCACCTCGGGATCAGTCCTGATCCGGTCGACGACCTCGCGCAGCGCCACGCGCATGTCGGCATTGATTGCGTTGCGACGTTCCGGCCGGTTCAGCGTCAGGGTGGCGACACCCTGGTCGACCGTATAGGTAATGGTGTTCAGGTATGTTTCCGTGCTCATGACTGGGCACGCTGGTAAAGGGTGACTACGCAGGCGCCGCCGATGCCGATGTTGTGCTGCAGCGCGACGCGGCAGTTCTCAACCTGCCTGTTCTGCGCCTGGCCGCGCAGTTGCCATACCAGTTCGGCGCATTGCGCCAGTCCGGTTGCGCCGAGTGGATGTCCTTTGGAGAGCAGGCCGCCCGACGGGTTGATCACGACGCGGCCGCCGTAAGTGTTGTCGCCGTCGACAATGAATTTTTCCGCCGTGCCCTCTGGCGTCAGGCCCAGTGATTCATAGCTGATGAGTTCATTGGCAGTGAAGCAGTCATGCAATTCGACCACGTTCACATCCTCGGGGCCGATGCCGGCGGCCTCATAGACCTGCTGCGCCGCGCTGCGCGACATGCCGTAGCCTACGACATCGCGCATGTCGCCGGTGAAGGCGTCGGCGGTGTCGGTGGTCATGGCCTGCGCGGCGATGAGTACGCCGTTGTCCAGCTTGTGTTTTTTTGCGAAGTCCTCGGAGCACACAATCGCGGCGGCGGCGCCGGATGTAGGCGGGCAGCATTGAAGGCGCGTGATGGGATCGAAAATCATGGGCGAGGCCAGCACCTGCTCTTCAGTGAGCTGTTCTTTGAATACAGCGTAAGGATTGTTCTGGGCGTGTCGGCGTGACTTGACCGAAAGCTTGGCCAGCGTATCGGGAGCCAGGCCATACTTTGTCTTGTAAGCGCGTCCGGCGCCGCCGAAAAGCTGGGCGGCGCGAGGTACGCCGTTCTCAAACCCCTGTATGGCGTCGGTGGCGTCCACAAAGCGCTGCAGGGGATTGACGCGGTCGCTGTAGACGCTCTTGAGTGCGCCTGGCGACATCTGCTCGAATCCGACAGCCAGCACGCATTCTGCCGCGCCGGTTTCGATGGCACGGCGCGCAAGATAGAGAGCCGAGGACCCGGTGGCGCAGTTGTTGTTGACATTGATGATGGGGATGCCGGTCAGGCCGACCTCATACAGGACAGCCTGGCCGCTGGTGGAGTCGCCGTACACATAGCCGGCGTAGGCTTCCTGGATCTGCGTATAGTCCAGTCCCGCATCTCTGAGGGCTGCGCTGATGGCATACTTGCCCATTTCGTTGTAGGGCAGGCTCTGGCTGGGTTTGGTGAAGGGTGTCATGCCGACACCGACGACATACGAAGCACGGGACATTTGAGTACCTATCTGTTTGTTTCTGTTTCTGGGGCGGCCGAGGTCTGGCCTTGCGCCGCGAAGTTATGCCGCAACGTGCTCTTGAGTACTTTGCCGGTAGAGGACAGGGGCAGCGCGTTGACAAATTCGAAGCTTTTGGGACATTTATACTTGGCGATCAGTGTCTGGCAGTGTTCGCGCAGTGAGGCATCGGTGACGGAACAGCCTTCCTTGAGGACGATCACGGCGTGTACGCATTCGCCCCATATCTCGTGGGGCACACCGATAATGGCGCAGCTGGCTACGTCGGGGTGCCGGCTCAGGGCGTTTTCGACTTCGGCGGAATAGACGTTCTCGCCGCCGCTGATGATCATGTCCTTGAGGCGGTCGACGATGTATAGATAGCCATCTTCCTGCACATAGCCCAGATCGCCGGTGTGCAGCCAACCGTTCTGCAGCGCCTGGGCGGTTTCCTGCGGCTTGTTCCAGTAGCCCAGCATGACGCCCGGGCCCCTGACCGTGATTTCGCCGATGGTTCCGGGGGGGGCTTCCTGACCCTGAGCGTCGAGAATGCGCAGCTCGGTGGACAGGGTGGCACGGCCGGCCGAACGAAAATGTGCGCTTGGTGTGCCGCTGCCGGGCGTTGTGACGTTGAGCGATATCACGGGAGACGCTTCGGTCTGCCCATAAGACTGCACGATTTCCACAAAGGGCAATTCCCTGGCCAGGCGGCTGAGCAACTGGTCCGACATGGGCGAGGCGCCATATGTGACGCGCCTGAGTGATCTGAACTTATCCGGAGAAAACGACGGGTGGTCCATCAGCATCTGGAGCATGCTGGGAACAAGCGTGGCTTCGCTGACCTGATGGCGTGCAATGCAATCCAGAACATCCTCTACGCGGAACTGCGGCAGCAGTACGCTGGCGGCGCCCAGTGTCAGCTGCCCGATCAGGCGTCCGGCGGCGGCAAGGTGAAACAGGGGGGCGCAATGGAGCGCGACGGAATCCTGTGGCGAGTGAATCATCGCCATGCGTGCGATCACGGATGTCCACAGGTTGGTGTGCGAGAGCATCACGCCCTTGGGATGCCCTGTCGTGCCGCCGGTGTAGAAGATGCCCGCCAGTGCATCGCCGCGAGGGCAACGGTCTTCGGTGGCTGCGGCGCGGTCGATCAGGGAATCCATCTCCAGCACGCCGTTGCCGGGGGAAGGGCAGCCCAGGGTGGCGATCGTCTTCAGGCAGGTGGATTTTGCCTGTATCCCGGTGGCCATCGCTGCAAAGGTCGCATCCACCAGCAGCACGGTGGTCTGTGAGTCTTCCAGGGAGTAAACGATCTCCGCGACACTCCAGCGGGTATTGATCGGATTGACCACGCCGCCTGCCCACCATACAGCCATATAGTAGGCAACATATTCCTCGGAGTTCTGCGACAGCAGCGAGACGCGGTCTCCGGGCTTGACGCCCAGGTCGAGCAGCGCGCCTGCGAAGCGCTTGACGCGTTCGATGAGCGCTGCGTAGCTTGTTTCGCGGTCGCCGAAAATAACGGCGATACCTTCGGGACTTTGCCTGGCGGCGCGGTGAAGTCCTTGTGTCAAATACATGTTTGTTCCGGTGTTAGGGTTGAACCTGAATGTTGCCCAGCTTGGCCATGCGCGCCCAGATGGCTGCATCGCGCTGTATCCAGTCGGCAAGCTGTTTGGCATCACCGTAGCCAGGCGTCAATCCCATGCCCTTGAGCTGCGTCTGCACATCGGGCAGGGCCACGATCTCGGCCAGCAGGCCGGACAGCTTGTCGACGATAGGCGCCGGCGTGCCGGCCGGAGCCAGAATGCCGTACCAGCCATTGGGTTCAAAGTCGGCATAGCCCAGTTCGGTAAAGGTGGGCGTATCGGGCAGGGCAGCCAGGCGCTGTTCGCCGCTGACCGCCAGCACACGCACCTTGGGATTGTCCAGATGCGCGCGGGCGCCCACGATCTCGGCGAAGGCGCTGGTCAGGCGGCCACCCAGGAAGTCTTGCATCAGCGGACCGGTGCCTTTGTACGGAATATGCAGCAGGTCGATTTTTTTCTGATAGTTCAGCAGTTCGCCGTGCATGTGCGCCGATGTGGCGTTGCCATAGGAACCGTAGTTGTATTTGCCGGGATTTTTCTGCGCAGCCTCGACGAGCTGATCGACCGACTTGATGCCGGAGTCTGACGGCACTATGAGTACATCGGCAGAGAGTGCGATGCGCGCCACGGGCGCAAAGTCGCGGAAGGCGTCATAGGGCAGGTCTTTATAGAAAACGGGCGCTTGAATCAAGGGTGTGGTGCCCAGCAGCAGGGTCAGGCCATCGGGTGGGGCATGGGCTACCGCGCCGGCACCAATGGCGCCGCTCGCGCCCGCCTTGTTTTCGATGACCACGGGCTGGCCCAGGCGCTCGGCAAGCTTGGCGCCGACCAGGCGGCCGAGGGTGTCCGAGCCTCCCCCGGCCGGAAACGCCACTACCAGCTTCACGGGTTTCTGGGGATAGTTGGCGGCGTCGGTAGCGGCTGCGGCCAGAGAGCCATAGCCCAGCGCCAGGATCGCCAGAGCCTGGACCGATTTTTTGACGAGTCGTTTGTGCAGGGAATTCATGTGCTTGTCTCTGTTTTAACTGTAGTTATGAGTGGTTTGTCCGCTTGACGGATTTATTAATCCGTTAAGCGGATGTTATTGGTCGGCAGACGATAAGTCAAGAGGGAATAGCACGAGGAAGCAGCCAGCGTGAGCAGGGTGTCTCAGTGCCGGGCAGGGGAGAAACGGGACAGGGATGGGGGAGCGGGCCTGGGGCCGGGAGGGGGGAGGTGCGTGCAACATCAGCGTGCAGTCCGAGGCGGATGCAGGCGAGTTTCGGTGTATCGGTGCGGAGCGCGGATGCTTCGCTCAGCGTCCAGGGGAGTCGGGTGCCCGGTCATGCGCCGCGGTGCTGCGCGTAATTTTTACCGGATCAAAGTGTGTCATGACATCCAGCACGGGTTCGTGCTCCATGACCCGCTCACGCGCGGCGACGGCAATCTGGTGGCCCTGGGCGATCGTCAGTGTGCTGTCCATCTCGATGTCGACCTCCACCCAGATCATGTCGCCCATTTTGCGGGTCTTGAGCCCATGCACGCCCAGTACGCCCGGCGTATCCAGGATGTGCTGGCGGATGCGGTTTTCAGTGTCATCGTCGACCGCCGAATCCATGAGGTCGTTGAAGGCCGCATAAGAGAACTTCCAGCCCATGCGGATAATCATGAGGCCTACGATCAGGGCGGCGAGCGGATCTGCCAGATGGAAGCCGCCCAGGTTGGCGATGATGGCCAGGGCCACGACCAGTGAGGAGGCGGCGTCCGAGCGCGCATGCCAGGCATTGGCGACCAGCATGGAAGAACGCACCCGCCTGGCCACGCGCAGCATATAGCGGAACAGCAGTTCTTTGGACGCCAGTGCAATGAGGGCGATGGTCAGTGCCGAGCCGTGGACCTGGGGAATGCTCTGCGGGGCCTGCAGTGCGTTGAAGCTGCGCATGAGCATGCCAATGCCCACGGCGAGCAGCAGCGCGCCTATGGCCAGGGACGCAGCGGTTTCGAATCGCCGATGTCCATAAGGATGTTCGGCATCGGGCGCCTTGAGACTGTGCTTGTTGGCAAACAGCACGACGCCGTCCGAGAATAGATCGGACAGGGAGTGGATGGCGTCGGCGACCAGCGCCTGCGAGTGCGCCAGCAAGCCGACCGCCAGCTGGAGCGCGCTCAGCACGAGGTTGACCGCGACGCTGACCAGGGTGCTCCGGCGTCCTGCAGCCTGACGCTGGTCGTCGGTCGGAGCAGACATGGTGCGGCTAGCCTATGCGCATGCCCGGCTGGGCGCCGGGCCAGGCCTGCAGTACGTACAGGCCTGCATCGACGCCTTTGTCGGCATGACTGGCGGACAGCACCATGCCTTCGGATACGCCGAAGCGCATTTTGCGCGGCGCCAGGTTGGCAACGAGGACAGTGAGCTGCCCCTGCAGATCCTGGGGCTTGTAGGCCGACTTGATGCCGGAGAACACCTGGCGCAGGCGGCCTTCGCCCACATCCAGCATGAGACGCAGCAGCTTGTCCGAACCTTCCACTTCGGTGCACTCCACGATGCGTGCGATGCGCAGGTCCAGCTTGCCGAAATCCTTGATGTCTATGGTGTCTGCGATAGGCTCGCCACCAGGCGTGGGCAGCGCCTGCGCCGGAGGTTCGAACAGGTCGTCCAGCATGGTTGGGTCTACGCGCTGCATCAAATGTTTGAAAGGGGCGATGCGGACAGGCAGTTCGCCTGCGTCGGTCCAGCCGTAGTCGCGGGACTCGCCAAACAGTTCGTGTGCTACGCGATGGGCCAGCTCGGGCAGTACGGGGGCCAGCATGACGGTCAGAGCCTTGAACCCTGCCAGGGCGCGTGAGCAGACATCCTGCAGGGCGGCTTTCTGCTCGTCTGACGCGCCGGCAATGCCTTTGGCCATGATCCAGGGTTGGGCTGCGTCAAAGGCCTGATTGATCTGGTCGGCGTGCGCCATCAGGCGACGCACCGCGCGGCCATACTCCCGCAGTTCGAAGTCGGCGCGCACCGCCTCGGCAGATTCGCTCAAGGCTTTTTGCAGATCGGTGGTGTCGCCCAGATAGGCAAGCTGGCCGTCGAAGTGCTTGCTGATGAAGCTGGCGGCGCGGCTGGCGATATTGACGTACTTGCCGATCAGGTCGCTGTTGACGCGGGCGATGAAGTCATCGGGATTGAAGTCCAGGTCTTCGACGCGGGCATTGAGCTTGGCGGCGATGTAATAGCGCATCCATTCCGCGTTCATGCCCAGTTCCAGGTAGCGGATGGGCGAAATGCCCGTGCCACGGCTTTTGGACATTTTTTCGCCGCTGACGGTGATGAAACCGTGCACATTCAGGCTGTCCGGCGTTTTGCGTCCCGCGAACTTGAGCATGGCGGGCCAGAAAAGGGCATGAAAATAAACAATGTCCTTGCCGATGAAGTGCACCTGCTCGGTGTCGCCTTCCGGATCCAGCAGTGCGTCGAAATCAATGCCTTGCTGCTGACAGTAGGACTTGAGCGACGCCAGGTAGCCGACCGGCGCATCCAGCCAGACATAGAAGTACTTGCCCGGCGCGTCCGGGATGGGGATGCCGAAGTAGGGTTCGTCGCGCGAGATATCCCAATCGGCCAGGTTGGCGTCGCTGTCGGCTTCGCCCGTGCCGAGCCATTCGCGGGTCTTGGCGAGCACTTCGGCCTGCAGGTGCTTATGGCCCTGGGCGTTGCTGCCGGTGGTCCATTCCTGTAGAAAGGCCACGCAGCGCGGGTCGGACAGACGGAAGAAAAAGTGTTCCGATGTCTTGAGGACCGGACGGGCCTTGGTGAGTGTGGAGTAGGGCTCGATCAGCTCGGTGGGCGTATAGACCGCGCCGCATACCTCGCAGGAGTCGCCGTATTGGTCCTTGGCATGGCAGCGCGGGCACTCCCCTTTTATATAGCGGTCGGGCAGGAACATGCCCTTGACCGGATCGTAGAACTGCTCGATGTCGCGGCTGTAGATGAAATCGGCGGCCTTGAGGCGGCGATAGATGTCCTGCGACAGCGCGATATTCTCGGCGGAGTCGGTGGAGTGCCAGTGGTCGAACTTGATATGAAAGCCGTTCAGGTAGCGCGGGCGCTCGGCGGCATAGCGCGCCACCAGTTCCTGGGGCGTGATGTTCTCGCTCTCGGCCTTGAGCATGATGGGTGCGCCGTGCACATCATCCGCGCCCACGAAATGCACCGTATGGCCCGACATTCGCATCGAACGAACCCAGATATCGGCCTGGATGTATTCCATGATGTGACCGATGTGAAAGGATCCGTTGGCGTAGGGCAGTGCGGTGGTAACGAAAATCGTGCGCGGCATGTTGGAGGCTTCAGTAAGAAAATCGAAGGGCAGTGCGCCGGTTGGCGCAAAAGATCGATTTTAGGGCTTTCGCCGCGACCCTGCTTGAGCGCTCGCCAGGGCGCGGTCATCGAGTCGCCTTGACTGCCGGAGAGACGGCGGTCAGGGCCGGACAGGGAGAGGCTGCGTCAGCAACGCAGCCTTTGTGTCGGCTGAAATTTGTGAAGAATGGTTAATGATCCGAACGGCAACCGCACAAGGCTCGCCCAGCGCTGTGGGCTGGGCGGCTGAACAGGGCACGCCCGTAGCAGGCGAAATCAGGGGATTTCGCGCATTTCGACGTCGGTGACATCCTTGGCGCGGAACATGCGCTCAGCCCGCTTGGGTGAGGCCTGGCGGCGTTGTTCCCAATAGGCGCGTGCGCCGAACGGACGGCCCTTGATGCGGGCGACGATATACAGGATGCCGACAGCGATGGCTGTGGACACCATGAAAACGAAGGCCGCCACCATGCCGAAGATGGCCAGTGCGAAAAACAGGATACCGCGGATTATCTGGTTAAATGTATTCATGTGTTTTGATAGACCTCGTCGAGGGAAAAAAATTCCCGCGATCCGCTATGCTTGAGTCTTCAGTGTATTCTTCCTGTGTTCGGCTGTCGACTTGATGTCTAATGCCGGCACGGGTCGCTAACTGTCACTGTACCCTTAGCTTATCCCTCGCACAACGGCACATGGCCGTTGGCGAAACGTATTGAAACTGCTTTGGCGTCCGTCTGGACGCCTGGCGGAAGGATCACAACACATGCAGATTGTCAGCCATGCCGTACAGCCGGGCCTCAAGCCCATGTCCAATGTACGCAATATCATTGCCGTGGCATCAGGCAAGGGCGGCGTCGGCAAGAGCACGACCGCCGTCAACCTGGCCCTGGCGCTGTCGCGCCAGGGGGCGCGCACCGGCCTGCTGGATGCCGATATTTACGGGCCCAGCGTGCCCATCATGCTGGGCCTGTCCGGCAAGCCCAAAAGCCTGGATGGCAAGACCATGGAACCGCTGGAGCGCCATGGCTTGCAAGCCAATTCCATCGGGTTCATCATCGATGACGACGCGCCCGCCATATGGCGCGGTCCGATGGTGACGCAGGCCCTGCAGCAGTTGCTGACGCAGACCAACTGGCACGACCTGGACTACCTCATTGTCGACATGCCGCCCGGCACGGGAGATATCGCCCTGACCATGGCGCAGAAAGTGCCCCTTACCGGCGCCGTCATCGTGACCACACCGCAGGACCTTGCGCTGGCCGATGCCCGCAAGGGGCTGCGCATGTTCCAGAAGGTCAATGTGCCGGTGCTGGGCGTGGTCGAGAATATGTCTGTGCACGTCTGCAGCCATTGCGGTCATGCTGAACCGATTTTCGGCGAGCACGGCGGGCGCGATATGGCGGCGGAATATGGCCTGTCCTGGCTGGGAGCCCTGCCGCTGCAACTGAAGATTCGGGAGCAGACCGATTCCGGCACGCCCAGCGTCGTGGCCGAGCCTGACGGCGAGGCGGCGCGCGTTTACGCTGAGATTGCCTCCCGGCTTGCGGCCAACGTGGCGGCATTGCCGCCCGATACGTCAGCCAGCCGGCCCTCGGTTGTTGCACGGAAACCCTGACCGCATGCGCAGGGCCGTCATCGTCGGACTGCTGCTGGTAGCGGGCGTGGCCCACGAGGCCCGCGCGGCGCGGCCCGAGGTCGTGATCGATCCCGGGGGCGTGCCGCCTGAGGCCCTGCAGGCGATCAATGGCGCGGTCGAGGCCATTACCCGCCTGGCTGAAGACCAGGACGGCGGCGAAGTGTCCCGGCTGCGGCGCCGCGCGCATGACGCCACGGTGTCCGCGCTCGAGACGCAAGGGTTTTTTTCCTCGGTCGTCACCCTGGAGGTCGGCGAGGATGTGGGGGGAGAAACCTGGGATATCGTGATAGAGCCAGGTGAACGCACGCAGGTCGGCAGCGTCGACATTCAGTTTGCGGGGCAGATCGAGCGGCCGCAGTTCGAAGCCAGATTGACAGGCCTGCGGCGCGACTGGCCGCTGACCAAAGGCATGCCGTTCATCAACCAGTCCTGGCGTGACGCTAAGGAATCGCTGCTGGACGGCGTCAGCCGCAAGGATTTCTACTTCGCCCGTTACGAGCACACCCAGGCCACGGTGGATGCGGCAAGTGCCAAGGCTGCGCTGGCGGTGAAGGTGGACAGTGGTCCGCGCGTAGTCATGGGGCCGCTGACGGTATCCGGGCTCAAGCGGGTGCCCGAGTCGCTGATTGACCGCTATGTGAATTACGCCCAGGGTGACGCCTACGATCAGGACAAACTGGACAACTGGCAGCAGGCCTTGCAGTCCACCTCTTTTTTTCGTGGTGCGTTCGTCACCCTGAACCAGGATGAGTCCGCCCAGAAAGTACTGGAAAACGGCGAGGTCGAACTGCCTGTGCGCGTCGAGGTGTCCGAGGCGCCGGCGCGGCGCGTGACCACGTCCATCGGTGCGGACAGCGATCACGGTCCCCGGGTCGAGGGCCTGTACCGCCAGAACGTGGTGTTCGGCAAGCCGGTCTGGATAGAAACCGGCGCCGGCGTGGACAAGGACAGGCAGCGCCTGTTCTTCGATGTGCATTTTCCGCCCACGCTCAGCGGCCATCAGGACAGCGTAGGGCTCCTCTATGAGCACTCGGATATTCAGGGTGTGGAGAACAGCCGCGCGGGCTTGGGCGCCACGCGTCTGACGGCCTGGGACGCGGGCGGCGGCAGCCGCGTGGATTACGAGTCGGAATGGGGGCTGGTGGTCGCGCATGACAAGACGCGCATCAGCGGCGCGCCTGGGTACGAGGTGCCGACGCTGACCGGCACCTATCGCTTCATGAGGCGCGACGTCGACAAGAAATACGATCCGCGCGAAGGCAATCTGATCGAGATAGGCCTGGGCACCGGTGTGACGCTGGACCGTGGCGAAAGTTTTTCGCGCGCCGGCCTGCGGGTTCAGAAATGGTGGCCGGTGGGCCGGCGGGATGTTTTCACGGCGCGCGGCGAAGTAGGCAAGGTCTGGACTCAGACCATACGTTTGCCGGCAGACTTCGGTTATCGTACCGGGGGCGCACGCACGATACGCGGCTATCGCTTCCAGAGCATAGGCCAGCCGCGCGGTGATGCGGTGATCGGCGCTGATGCGCTGGCGGTGGCCAGCGTTGAGTACACGCACTATTTCACTGAGTCGCTTGGCATGAATGTGTTTATCGACGCCGGCGATGCGGCCCGAAGCTTCAACGACATGGACTGGCATGTCGGCTATGGTACGGGTCTTGCTGTCCGGACACCGGCCGGGCCGTTTTTCGTGGATCTGGCCTATGGCCAGCGCGACAAGAAGTTGCGCCTGCATTTTTCCCTGGGTATTGCGTTTTGAGCCGTGCAAGCCGCTGGTTGCGATCAGCTTTCATCTGGATAGGACCCATCGTCGTACTGCTTCTCGTAGTGGTATGCGGCTTCGCCTATTGGGTGCTGGCGACCGAGTCGGGTACGCGCTGGGCATTGGTAACGGGGGCGCAGCAGGTCGATGCGCAGGTCAGCGGCGTGTCGGGATCGGTCTGGCACGGCCTGCAGATCGACAGATTCGACATGCCGCTGCCGGACAAGGGCCGGGTGCAGTTCGACCGGCTTGCCCTGCAGGTCGATTGGCACGCCTTGCTGGAACGGCGCCTGCACGTCCTGAACCTGTCAGCCGGGACGGTTCAGGTCGATCTGCCCGTTCCGGCCGAGGAGCCGGTGCCTTCCGAGCCGTTCAGCATGCCGGCGCTGCCGGTCAGCTTGGCGGTGGACAGGCTTGCCGTGGATAGTGTTGTGCTGCGACAGGCCGGCAAGGCAATTCCTGTCGATATCGCAGACATCGACACCTCGGTGTATCTGGATGACAAGGGCGGGCAGCTTGCCCTGCGCAGTCTGCAGGCGGGCAATGACCAGGTAGGCGCACGGTTCAGCGGCGATGCGCGGCTCGCGTCGCTGCAGAGCCCCTGGCCGCTGGACATCAGCCTGGAGACCGAGGCAACCGGGCTGACGCCCGATTCGCCGCTGTGCGCACGCAATTTCCTGGCCAGCCTGCCGGCCGCCGGGCAGGCCGATGGTTGCACGTTGACCCTGGCGACCACGGTACAGGGCAGTCTGGACCAACTGGCGCTGGTGCTGAAGGGCAAGGGACAGGGCATGGGGGCCGATGTGCAGGCCACAGTTCTGCCGCGCGCGGCGTTTCCGCTCAGGGATGCGAGGGCCGACGTGACGCTGGCGGATGGGTCTTCTTTGCATGCAAACGTGGACTGGCAGTCCAGCCAGGCCGGCGACATCGTCCAGGATCGCCTGGTCGGCAAGCTCACCACCGACAAGCTGAATATCGGTCAGCTGGCGGGCGATGTGATTCCGCCCGCCGTCCTGAGCGTCGCAGCAGACTTCGATGTGCAACTGCTCAATCGCAGCGACGTCGAGTCGGCCGATATTTCGCTGGTCGTGGGGAAGGGGTCTTCCTGGAACAAGCAGGCGCTTGCGGGGCATCTGAAGACGCAGGTCGTGAACCATCCTCCGGCGCAGGCCGAAGCGGCGGCGCCAGCGACCGCGCCGGCAGCGGGTACGACGGGCGCGGCAGACGCAGCGAAGCCGGCAGAGACGAAAGCGGCGGCGGACACGAAGCCGGCGGATGGGCAGCAGCCGGCAGCGCAAGCTGCATCCCTCATTCCCCCCATGCTCAGGTACCTGGCGCTGGCGGGGATAGACATGGACCTCACATTGGGTGCCAACCATCTGAAGGCCAAGGGTTCGCTGGGGTCGATGGACAGCCGGGTGGACCTGGACCTGAAAGCGCCAGCCCTGGCAGATTTCTGGCCTGGTCTGCCGGGTGGCGCCGCGCTCACCGGTTCGCTGGCCGGTACGCTGGCGCAGCACAAGACCGACCTGGTCGCGCACTATGCACCGGATCATGAGGTCGCCGGCAAGATCGGCCAGGCGCCACTGGATGCACACGTGGTGCTTGAGGGTGGCTGGGGCCAGGGAGCGAATGGCAGGCAGCCCGAAGGCTGGCGCGGTGCGGTGCAGTCGCTCAGCGGGGACTATGCCGGATTCACGCTGAAAATAGACCGCCCGACAACCGTGGTTCTTGTCCCCGGGGCGCAGGCGCCGGCATGGCAGGTCGAGGTGGGACGCAGCCATATCGACCTCCTGATGGACTCCCGTCCGCTGGTCAGTATTGATCACGCGGGTTCGCGGGCTGGCGCGGGGCGGTGGGAAACGCAGGGCGAGATTGCCCGGCTGGCGGTTTCCGAGCGCCGCATCGACGCACTGCGTAAGAAACTCGGCATGGCTACGGATGAGGACAAGCAGGGCGGCGTGAAGATACGCGGGCAGGCCAACGAGAAAGACGACGAAATTGTGCTGGGCCTGGACTGGAACCTGCGGTTTGCCGGCGTGCTCGAGGGCGCTGCCCACCTCAGGCATGTGTCCGGCGATATCATGGTTCCGGCCGAGCCGCCCTTTCCCCTGGGGCTGCAGACACTCAGTCTGGACCTGCAGGCCAGGCGCGCCAGCAATACGGCCAGTACCCTCACGGCCGATCTGAACGTCGTCACCAAGGACATGGGCCGTATCGCTGCCAAGGGCAGTACGCTGCTGCATGCCCAGGATGGCAGGCTTTACCTTGAGCCCAAAGACCGCAAGACAGTCAAGCTGGATGCCGACATCGACAATCTGAGCTGGCTCAGTCTGTTTACAGGCGACGCCATGGAGTTCGGCGGCGTGCTGCGCGCCCAGCTCGATATCGAAAGCACGCCGGACGGCAGTTGGGGCAGCAATGGCACGATCAGCGGAAAACAGCTGAAGATCGTGCGCATCGACGACGGTATCCGTCTGCTCGACGGCACGCTGGCGGCGCATGTCGAGAGCAACCGCCTGATTCTGGACAAGTTGAGCTTTCCGTCCCGTTTGCGCGCCAAGCCCAAGGAATGGCGTACGGCCGAATGGGTCAGCAACAATCCGGACGCGCAGAACGGCAGCCTGACGCTGAGCGGAGAGTGGGATATCTTCAAATCCACCGGGGTGGTGGATGTGGTGCTGCATCGTTATCCGCTGCTGCAGCGCGCGGACCGCTACGCCATGCTGACCGGCAAGCTGCGCCTGGCCGCCGAGTTGCCCAAGGTGGCTGTCAAGGGGGCGATTACCGCCGATGCGGGCTGGTTCGACCTGGACATGCTGGGAGGCATACCGACCGTGGACAGCGATGTGGTGGTGATACGCCCCGGTGAGCAGGCCAAGGAAGCCAGCGTGCCCATGGACGTGTCGCTGGATCTGGATGTCGATCTGGGGCGGCGCTTCTACCTGACGGGCTATGGTGTGAACTCGGGCCTGGTCGGCAAGCTGCACATCACCATGATAGGCGACAAGCTCACGGCCATAGGCGCGTTGCACACGCGCGGCGGGGCCATCGAAACCTATGGCCAGCGCCTGCAGCTGCGGCGCGGAACCATTACCTTCCAGGGTGACATCGCCAGTCCGGTCCTGGATATCGAGGCCTTGCGCACCGGCCTGGCCGTCGAGGCTGGCGTGCGCGTGGCCGGCACAGCCAGGCGGCCGCGCATCGATCTGATCTCCTATCCGTCCGTCAGCGAGATCGAGAAGCTGTCCTGGCTGCTGCTGGGCCATGGGCCGGATGATTCGGGTGGCGACGTGGCCCTGCTTTTTTCGGTGGGCACTTCCTTTCTGGGCAGCGGCGAGCCCTTCTACCGCAAGTTCGGTATCGATGAGGTCAGCATGCGCTCGGGCGAGTTGGGGGGGGCGGGCAGCATCCTTCCTGCTGAAAGCGTAGTAAAGGGGCAGGACTCCGGTGCCAGCGATGTCGAACGCCGCTTTATCATTGTCAGCAAGGCGCTTTCCAATGGCGTGACGCTCAGCCTGAGGCAGGCCCTGTCGGATACCGGCACGGTGGCGCATGCCAGCTACAGGCTGGCGCGCGGATTGAATGCGGAGCTGAGCGTGGGCACGGTGAACGGCCTGGCCCTGGTTTACCGCTGGTTTTCGCGCGACTGAGGCCAGGATCAAGTCGTGGTTTTAACGCAACAAACACGCAGTTTGCGATCTGTCCCGCAGCGGTAGCGTGCAGGGGCTAAAATACGCGCCAATGTTATAAGGGTAGGGTTATGAGCATCAAAAACGACCGCTGGATCCGGCGCGCCGCCGAGGATGGGATGATAGAGCCATTCGAGGCCGGCCAGGTGCGCTCTGTGAACGGCAACCGCATTGTCAGCTACGGCACCAGCAGCTACGGTTACGATGTGCGGTGCGCGGACGAGTTCAAGATATTCACCAATATCAACTCGACCATTGTCGATCCCAAGGCCTTCGACGAAAAATCCTTCGTCGATTTCAAAGGCGATGTCTGCATCATCCCGCCCAATTCGTTCGCTCTGGCGCGCACCGTGGAGTTTTTTCGCATTCCACGTTCGGTGCTGACCATCTGCCTGGGCAAAAGCACCTACGCGCGCTGCGGCATCATTGTCAACGTCACGCCGCTTGAACCCGAGTGGGAAGGCCACGTGACGCTGGAGTTTTCCAACACCACACCCTTGCCTGCCAAGATATACGCGGGCGAGGGCTGCGCACAAATGTTGTTTCTGGAAAGCGACGAGGTTTGCGAAACGTCTTATCGCGACCGCGGCGGAAAATACCAGGGACAGACTGGGGTTACCCTGCCTCGCACCTAGCAGGAGCTGCTGATGAAATTTCGTTTCCCCATCGTCATCATCGATGAAGACTATCGCTCGGAAAATGCCTCGGGTTTCGGCATCCGGGCGCTCGCCTCGGCCATCGAGGCCGAAGGCGTGGAGGTGCTGGGCGTTACCAGTTATGGCGACCTCAGCTCTTTCGCGCAACAGCAAAGCCGGGCCAGCGCCTTCATCCTGTCGATAGACGATGAGGAGTTCGTGGTGGCCTCGCCCGAAGATGTCGCCAATGCCATCAAGAACCTGCGCTCCTTTATCGGCGAGCTGAGATTCCGCAACGCCGACATTCCCATTTATCTGTATGGCGAGACGCGCACCTCGCAGCATATCCCCAACGACATCCTGAAAGAGCTGCACGGCTTTATTCACATGTTCGAGGATACGCCCGAGTTCGTGGCCCGCCATATCATCCGCGAAGCGCGCGCCTATCTGGACAGCCTGGCGCCGCCGTTTTTCCGCGAGCTGGTCAAGTACGCTTCCGATGGTTCGTATTCATGGCACTGCCCGGGCCATTCGGGCGGCGTGGCTTTTCTCAAAAGCCCGGTGGGCCAGATGTTCCACCAGTTCTTCGGCGAAAACATGCTGCGGGCAGACGTCTGCAATGCGGTCGACGAACTGGGCCAGCTGCTGGACCACACCGGGCCCGTGGCCGAGTCCGAGCTGAATGCAGCCCGCATCTTCCACGCGGACCACTGTTTTTTCGTGACCAACGGTACGTCCACGTCCAATAAAATCGTCTGGCATGCCAATGTGGCCTCGGACGACGTCGTGGTGGTCGATCGCAACTGCCACAAGTCCATTTTGCATGCGATCACCATGACGGGCGCGATCCCGGTCTTTCTGCGCCCCACGCGCAATCACCTGGGCATTATCGGGCCCATTCCGCTCCATGAATTCGAGCCCGAGAACATCCAGAAGAAAATCGACGCCAATCCCTTTGCGCGCAAGGCGGGCAACAAGCAGCCGCGCATTCTGACGCTGACGCAGAGCACATACGATGGCGTGATCTACAACGTGGAGATGATCAAGGAAAAGCTGGGCTCCTACATCGATACGCTGCATTTTGACGAAGCCTGGCTGCCGCACGCGGCATTCCACGAGTTTTACCAGGACATGCACGCCATCGGCGAAAATCGCCCGCGCTCCAAGGACGCGATGATTTTTGCCACGCACTCCACGCACAAGCTGCTGGCCGGGCTTTCCCAGGCTTCGCAGATTACGGTGCAGGACTCCGAAAGCCGCCAGCTGGACCGCAATGTGTTCAACGAGGCCTATCTGATGCATACGTCCACCTCGCCGCAGTACGCGATCATCGCGTCCTGCGATGTGGCGGCGGCGATGATGGAGCCGCCGGGCGGCACGGCCCTGGTCGAGGAAAGCATTTCCGAAGCCCTGGATTTCCGCCGCGCCATGCGCAAGGTGGAATCCGAGTTCGGCAAGAACGACTGGTGGTTCAAGGTCTGGGGGCCCAACCGGCTGGTGCCCGACGGCATTGGCGAGCGCGACGACTGGCTGCTGCAGTCCGGCGACAAATGGCATGGTTTCGGCGATCTGGCCGAGGGCTTCAACATGCTGGATCCGATCAAGGCCACGATTGTGACGCCGGGTCTGGATATCGAGGGTACGTTCGCCGAGACCGGCATCCCTGCGGCCCTGGTGTCCAAGTACCTGGCCGAGCACGGCGTGGTGATCGAGAAAACGGGGCTGTATTCCTTTTTCATTCTGTTCACCATCGGCATTACCAAAGGCCGCTGGAATACGCTGCTCACCGCCTTGCAGCAGTTCAAGGACGACTACGACCGCAACCAGCCCATGTGGCGCATTCTGCCGGACTTCTGCAAGGAGCACCGCCGCTACGAGAAAATGGGGCTGCGCGATCTTTGCCAGCAGATCCACGAGGCCTATCGCAAGTATGATCTGGCGCGCCTGACGACCGAGGTGTATCTGAGCGATATGGTGCCGGCCATGAAGCCGTCCGACGCGTACGCCAAAATGGCTCACCGCGACGCTGAGCGTGTCGCGATCGACGACCTCGAGGGTCGGGTCACCGGCGTGCTGCTCACGCCCTATCCGCCGGGCATCCCCTTGTTGATTCCGGGCGAGCGGTTCAATAAACGCATCGTCAATTATCTGGAGTTCGCCCGCGAATTCAATGCGCGGTTTCCAGGCTTTGAAACCTATGTCCATGGTCTGGCGCGCGACACCGGGCCGGATGGCAACGAGCGCTACTACGTAGACTGTATCAAGGAAGTCTGAGGCGCGTGAGCACCGGCATATACGATGTTGCCGTGATCGGCGCCGGCGCGGCCGGCATGATGGCGGCCGCCGTGGCTGGCCAGCGTGGGCTGCGCGTGGTGCTGATCGACCATGCCAGCCGTCTGGCGGAAAAAATCCGCATTTCGGGCGGAGGGCGCTGCAACTTCACCAATACCGGTGCGGGCCCGGCCAATTTCATTTCCCAGAATCCCAACTTCTGCCGCTCTGCACTGGCCGGCTACACGCCGCGCGACTTCATCGACCTGATTCAGCGCCACGGTATTGCCTGGCACGAAAAGCACAAGGGTCAGCTGTTCTGCGACGAGTCCAGCGAGGATATCATCGCCCTGCTGCGCGCTGAATGCGAGGCCGGTCGCGTGACCTGGAAAATGCCGTGCACGGTGACGTCTATCTCGCAGGCGCAGGCGGTGTTCAGACTGGACACGAGCCAGGGCGGGATCGCCGCCCATCAACTGGTGCTGGCAACGGGCGGCATGGCGATTCCGCAATTAGGGGCCACGGATTTTGCCCTGGGCATTGCACGCCAGTTCGGCCTGAAAGTCGTGGAGCCGCGCCCCGCGCTGGTGCCGCTGACATTTGATGCCGAGGCCTGGAAGCCGTTCGCGGCGCTCAGCGGCGTCGCGCTGGAGGCCGAGGTATCCGTCAGGCAGGACGGGGTCGGAAAGAAAAAAGCCTCCGTCGCCTTTCATGAAGACCTGTTGTTCACGCATCGCGGGCTGTCCGGTCCGGCTATTCTGCAGATCTCGACGTTCTGGAATCCGGGCCAGCCTTTGCTGCTGAACCTGGCGCCGGGGCAGGACATGGAGCAGCTTTTGCTCCAGGCCAAACCGGGTAATCGCCAACAATTGGGTACCGTGCTTTCAGGGCTGTGGCCTCGCAGGCTGGCCGAGCAGTGGCTGCAGAATGCCACGGCGGCCGGTCCGCAGCTCGATACGCTGCGCATGGCCGACGCACCGGACAAGCTGCTGCGTTCGCTGGCCCAGGCGATCCACAACTGGGCGCTGACGCCGTCCGGTACGGCAGGCTATAAAAAGGCGGAAGTGATGCGGGGCGGGGTGGATACGCGCGGGCTGGATCAGAAGACGATGGAAGCCAAGACTGTGCCGGGACTCTATTTCATTGGCGAAGCGGTGGATGTGACTGGCTGGCTGGGCGGCTATAACTTCCAGTGGGCCTGGGCTTCTGGCGTGGCATGCGGGCGGGCGCTGCGGCGGCATTGATCTGCAATTGGTGCTTCTGAGGGGCGACTAGCCGGTGTGTCGACACCTATTCTGGCACAGGAATGGGGGTGTTGCTGAGCTTGTTTTGTGGCGCGCGGCTGATGGCTCTTTTGACGGGCGGCCAGTGCATTGCCCACCTTTCGGCACAACTTCGCCGGTTCGTCGCCCCTGCGCCGAACACCGCTTCGGCTCGCTCGTTTGGGCCCTTCGGCCCGTCCTTCGCTTCCGCCTCGCTCGGCTCAGATCGTGCCTGCAGGTGGGCAATGCACTGGTCGCCCTGCATTGAATTTATGCGTGCCGTCGCCGGGGCGGGTGGGGTGCTTGGCCTTTTTCTGTGAGATTGGCTTGATGCAAAAGACTTCTTGCGCTCGTGAAGCCGGGCCTCACTATCTAGGCCCGGCTTCACGTCGAGGCGTATGCATGTGGAGGATGTTAGTGTGGGCATGCGAAGGGCGTGTGCATATCGGGAGCGTTCGCCCGTGATGGGATACCATTAATCTTAATGGCGACGGGCCACGCTGCGAGTGCAATAACCATTGCAATCAACCTTCCAACTGTCATCAACCCGACGTGGTCATGGGCCCTGATAGGGGGGCCATGACCGCAAGCGCAAGAGCGCTTCGGCATCAAGTCAATCCCACAGCAAAATGCCAAGCACCCCAGCCGTCCCAGCGGCGTGACATGTGAATTCAATGCAGGGCGGGCAGGGGCTCATCCGGCTGCAGGCACGATCTGAGCCGAGCGAGGCAGGCGCGAAGGGAAGGCCGAAGGGCCTGGACGAGCGGCCGAAGCGATGTTCGGCGCAGGGGCGCCGAACCGGTGAAGTTGTGCCGAAAGCCGGATGAGCCCCTACCCGCTCGTCAACAGTTTCGCAGCCGCCCCGATCCAATTCAGAGCACGACAGCCCAAAAACCTCACCCCGGCAGCAAAATCCATTTGTGGCCCAAAACTATTCAGGTTATGCTTTCACGTTGCTGATATCGCACAGGGTGGGAGAGCGTCGGCCCTCCGACCGCCGAAGGCGCAATTCGCCCAGAATCGCTCAGGCACCCCGTACCGCCCCAGTGCCCCGCTGCCATCAACGCAGCAAAACAGCATTCTGGAGAGACCCGCCCGCGCAAACGCGGAAACGGGCGCCGAAGGGGAACCCCGCCACGGGTCAACTCTCAGGCAAAAGGACAGAAGGGCGACGCAGCCGGCCAACCGCCGGCGCTTCGTTTTTCTATCAACGCCAGAGGCCTACATGTCAGCAGTCACCCCCAAGCATACCGTCCTGCATTCCGTGCATCTTGATACCGGCGCCAAAATGGTCGATTTCGGCGGGTGGGACATGCCGCTATCCTATGGCTCCCAGCTCGAAGAGCATCACGCCGTGCGCCGTGAGGCCGGCATGTTCGACGTCTCGCACATGCTCAACGTCGATATCTGCGGTCCCGACGCCCGCGCCTACCTCTCGCGCCTGCTCGCCAACGACGTCGCCAAGCTTTCCGTGCCCGGAAAAGCCCTGTATTCCTGCATGCTCAATGCCGAGGGCGGTGTCATCGACGACCTCATTACCTATTTTTTTGACGAAAACACCTGGCGTGTCGTCGTCAACGCCGGCACTGCCGACAAAGACCTGGCATGGATGACCAGCGTGGCGGCATCCGAAAACTTCGACGTCGCCATCGCGCCGCGCCGCGACCTGGCCATGATTGCCGTGCAGGGGCCGCAGGCGCGCGAACGCGTGTGGGCGGTTCGCCCCGACTGGAAAGAGGCGACGCAGGCGCTCAAGCCTTTCAACGGCGTCTACGTGACTGAGGATACGCTGGTGGCCCGCACCGGCTACACCGGCGAAGACGGCTTTGAAGTCGTGCTGCCTGCGACGCGGGCCCAGGCCTTCTGGCAGGACCTCGCGGGGCAGGGCGTGAAACCCTGTGGGCTCGGAGCGCGCGACACGCTGCGCCTGGAGGCCGGCATGAATCTTTACGGCCAGGAAATGGACGAGGGCGTCAGCCCCCTGGTGTCCGGCCTGGCCTGGACGGTATCGTTCAAAAATCCCGATCGCCATTTCATCGGCCGCGATGCCATCGAGCAGGCGCCGGTTGATCGCGCGCTGGTCGGCGTCAAGCTGCTGGAACGCGGCGTGATGCGCGGGCACATGAAGCTGCGCACGGCCCAGGGAGAGGGCGAGTTGACCAGCGGGTCGATGTCGCCGACGATGGGCGTATCCATAGGCATGGCCCGCGTACCGGCCGGCGTGCAGGCCGGTGATGCCGTCCAGGTGGAAATCCGGGGCAAATGGCTGCCCGCAGAAGTGGTAAAAATGCCTTTCGTACGCAATGGCGCGGTTGTCGCCTGATGCCTGCGACACGCACGCAAGCAGAACACGAATCCTGAACCAGCACTTCCTGAAAACAATATTTTCTATTCTGGGGTAAACAATGAATCTTCCGAACGACCGCAAATATACGTCCTCGCATGAGTGGGTCAAGCCTGAGGGCGACCTGCTGGTGGTGGGCATTACCGACAACGCGCAGGATCAGCTTGGCGATCTGGTGTATGTCGGCGACTTCAATACCGGCGTTACGCTGTCGGCCGGCGACACGGCGGGCGTGGTGGAGTCGGTCAAGGCGGCTTCCGACATTTACGCGCCTGTCGACGGCGACGTTGTTGAGTTCAACGAAGCGCTGGGCGATGCGCCCAACCTGATCAACGAGTCCGCCTTTGATAACTGGATCTTCAAGATCAAGCCGACCAATCCGGGTGCTGCCGATGGATTGCTCGATGCCGACGGCTACAAGGCGCTGGTCGACGCAGACTGATCCAGGCGACAGCCCGGCGGCGCGCCTGTGCTGCGCGGACCAGCCTGAGGCACACGCCCTGGCCAGTCCGCAGGCCGCCGTACCTTTCATTTTTCAGTGTTCTCTTCAGATTATTCGATCATGCTGCGTGACCTAGACCCTCATTCCGAATTCATTCCCCGACACATCGGGCCCAGCCCCGACGACCAGGCCCATATGCTGGCGGCCATCGGCGCGCCCGATCTGCACAGCCTGATCGGCGATGTAGTGCCGCCCAGCATTCTCAAGCGCGGAGCGCTTGATCTGCCGGCATCACGCAGCGAAGCGGATGCGCTGGACGCCTTGCGCGAGGTGGCAGGCCGCAACCAGGTGTTTCGCAACTACATCGGGCAAGGCTACTACGGCACGCGGGTGCCCAATGTGATTCTGCGCAACATTCTGGAGAACCCCGCCTGGTATACGGCCTACACGCCATATCAGCCGGAGATCTCGCAGGGGCGCCTGGAAGCGCTACTCAATTACCAGACCATGGTGTCCGACCTGACCGGGCTGGATATCGCCAATGCATCGCTGCTGGACGAAGGTACCGCCGCAGCTGAGGCCATGGCCTTGGCGCGCCGCGGTTCGCGCGTCAAGAGCAATGTGTTTTTTGTCTCGCAGCATTGCCATCCCCAGACCATCGAGGTGGTGCGCACCCGCGCCGAAGGCCTGGGCATAGCTATGCAGGTAGGTGACGAGTCACAGGGCCTGCCGGAGTGCTTTGGCGTCCTGTTGCAGTACCCGCACAGCCTGGGCGGCATTGCTGACTATCGAGAACTGGCTGCGTCTGCGCATGAGGCGGGCGCCCTGGTCGCGGTGGCCACGGATCTGTTGGCACTGGCCTTGCTGGCGCCGCCGGGAGAGTGGGGCGCCGATATCGCCGTGGGGTCGGCGCAGCGTTTCGGCGTGCCCATGGGTTTTGGCGGCCCGCATGCCGGCTTCATGGCCTGTCGCGACAGCTTCAAGCGCAATCTGCCGGGCAGGCTGGTCGGCGTGTCGCGCGACAGCCAGGGCGCGCCCGCGCTGCGCCTGGCGTTGCAGACGCGCGAGCAGCATATCCGCCGCGAGAAAGCTACGTCCAACATCTGCACGGCCCAGGTCCTGCTGGCGGTGATGGCTGGCATGTATGCCGTCTGGCATGGGCCGCAAGGCCTGCGCCGCATTGCGGAACGGGTGGCAACGCTGACCGCATTCCTGAGCGAATCGCTGGCCGGCCTGGGGATCAAGGTGGCCAATACCTCGTATTTCGATACGCTGCTGCTCGAGACCGGGGCCCAGACGCAGGCCATTGTGGCCGCTGCGCAGGCGGCCCGCATCAATCTGCGGCAGGCGAGCGCCGGTCGCCTGGCCGTATCACTGGATGAAACGGTCACGGTGGCCGATCTGAATGCGCTCTTGTCGGTATTCGCCGGGGCGCTGGGCAAGCACTGGGACGCGCAGGCGGAACAGCATCTGCCGCAGGCCAGCGGTCTGCCCGATGCGTTGCGCCGGCAATCGCCCATTCTGGCCCATCCTGCATTTTCCCGCGTGCAGTCGGAAACCGATATGTTGCGCTATCTGCGCAGCCTGGCGGATAAAGACCTGGCGCTGGACCGCACCATGATCCCGCTCGGTTCGTGCACCATGAAGCTGAATGCCACCGCGGAGATGATTCCCGTCACCTGGCCCGAGTTCAGCGATATCCATCCTTTTGCACCCGCATCGCAAACGCAGGGTTACAAGGAGCTGGTCGACAGGCTGTCGCGGGCCTTGTGCGAGATTACGGGCTATGACGACATCAGCCTGCAGCCCAATTCGGGCGCGCAGGGCGAGTATGCCGGCCTGCTTGCCATACGCGGCTACCATCGCGCCAACGGGCAGGATCAGCGCAATGTCTGCCTGATCCCTGCGTCCGCGCACGGCACCAATCCTGCCTCGGCCCAACTGGCAGGCATGGACGTCGTCGTGGTGGCCTCTGACAGCCATGGCAACGTCGACGTGGCCGATCTGAAAGACAAGATCGCCCGGGTCGGTGATCGCCTGGCGGCGCTGATGATCACCTATCCATCTACGCATGGCGTGTTCGAGACAGCGATCACCGAAATCTGCGAACTGGTGCACGAGGCGGGCGGGCAAGTGTATCTGGACGGCGCAAACATGAATGCCATGGTGGGCCTGGCGCAGCCCGGCAAATTCGGGGGCGACGTATCGCACCTGAACCTGCACAAAACCTTCTGCATTCCGCATGGCGGCGGCGGCCCCGGCGTGGGGCCGGTCGCGGTGCGTGCGCATCTGGCGCCTTACCTGCCCGGGGTGGTGAACGAATCCGGAACGCTGCCCGATGGCACGAAAATCGGCCCGGTATCGGCCGCGCCATATGGTTCGGCCAGCATTTTGCCGATTTCCTATATGTATATCGTCATGATGGGCAATGAGGGCCTGCTGGCGGCGACCGAAACCGCCATCCTGAACGCCAACTACATTGCGGCGCGGCTCAAGCATCATTATCCGATTCTGTACGCCGGCCCCAGCGGCCGCGTGGCGCACGAGTGCATTCTGGACATCCGGCCCATCAAGGATAGCTGCGGGATTTCGGCCGAAGACATCGCCAAGCGCCTGGTGGACTATGGCTTCCACGCGCCGACCATGAGCTTCCCTGTCGCAGGCACGCTGATGGTCGAGCCGACAGAGTCCGAAGGCCTGGCCGAGCTGGACCGCTTTGTTGATGCCATGATTGCCATACGCGAGGAAATCGCCAGGGTCGAGCGCGGCGAAAGCGATGCGCAGGACAATGTGCTCAGGAATGCGCCGCATACGGCGCAGATGCTGATGGTGTCCGAATGGCATCACGATTACACTCGCGAGCAGGCAGCCTATCCGCTGGCCAGCCTGCGCGACGGCAAATATTGGCCGCCCGTGGCGCGTGTCGATAATGCCTATGGTGACCGCAATCTGGTGTGCGCCTGCCCGCCGATGGAGGCATATCAGGATGCCGCAGCGGTCCTGGCGGCGCAGTAAGCACGACGATAGGCCTGTCAGTAAAAACCGGCGCTGCGCTTTCGGGCCGCGCCGGTTTTTTTGCGCCCGCCGGTATGGTGGGCGGGCACACAGACTTACTTCACCGTGTCGAGGACCTTGCGGATAGTCTGGAAGATGCGGCCGATCTGCGCCTCGTCGATGATGAGCGGCGGCGAGACGGCCAGGATATCGCCGGTGTAGCGCACCATGACGCCTTCATCGAAACATTTTCCGAATGCCTCGGCAGCGCGGGCGCCCACGGCGCCGTCGCGCGACTTCAGTTCTATTCCCGCCACCAGGCCCAGGTTGCGGACGTCGACGACATGCGGCGCGTCTTCCAGTGAGTGAGCGGCATCTTCGAAGACCCCGGACAGATCTCTGGCGCGTTGAAAGAGCTGCTCCTGTTCGTAAATACCCAGGGTGGCCAGGATGGCGGCGGTCGCCAGCGGATGCGCCGAATAGGTATAGCCGTGGAAGAACTCGATGCCGGTGTCGGCGGCGCCCAGTATGGTGTCGTGGATACCGCGCTTGACGGCGACCGCGCCTGCGGGCACAGCGGCATTGCTGATGCCCTTGGCCATGGCGATGATGTCGGGGGTGACGCCGAAGAACTCGCTGGCGGTGGGGGCGCCCAGGCGGCCATAACCGGTGATGACTTCGTCGAAGATCAGCAGGATGCCGTGCTTTTCGGTGATGGCGCGCAGTTTCTCCAGATAGCCCTTGGGCGGGATGAGCACGCCAGTGGATCCGGCCAGGGGCTCCACGATGACGGCGGCGATGGTGGAGGCGTCATGCAGTGCGACGATGCGTTCCAGATCATCGGCAAAGTGTTCGCCCCAGGCCGGCTGGCCGCGCGAGTTCGCGTTCTTGGACAGGTCGTGCGTGTGGGGCAGGTGATCGACATGCGGCAGCAGGGCGCCCGAGAAGGTCTTGCGGTTGGGTGAGATGCCGCCGACGGAAATACCGCCGAAGCCGACGCCATGATAGCCGCGTTCGCGTCCGATCAAGCGGGTGCGCTGGCCTTCGCCGCGTGCGCGGTGATAGGCCAGTGCAATCTTGAGCGAGGTATCCACGGACTCCGATCCCGAGTTCGTGAAGAAGATGCGGTCCATCCCTTGAGGCATGAGGCCGGCGACTGCCGATGCGGCGCGAAAGGAATCCAGGTGTCCAAGCTGGAAGCTGGGCGCGTAGTCCAGCTCGGCGGTCTGTTTCGAAATAGCGTCGATGATCTCCTGGCGGCCGTGGCCTGCATTGACGCACCACAGGCCGGCTGTGCCATCCACGATCTGCCTGCCGTCGGCGGTGGTGTAGTACATGTCCTTGGCCCCGGTCAGCAGGCGCGGATGCGCCTTGAACTGACGGTTGGCGGTAAATGGCATCCAGAGATTGGACATGTCCGGAAGCGTGGCTTGGCTGCTCATGTTTGCCTCGATATTGAATAGGAGCTGGGGGCGAAAAGGCCTTCTTGCAGCTATTCTCGGCCGGCTGACCAGGCAAATAAATATACGGAACAGGCAAAATATTCCAACTGTACTGATAGAATAAAAAAAATCGTACTGTTAGGGTGCCGTCATGAAGTTCTTCCAGCCCGTGCGCGATCGTCTTCAGGCGCAATCCCTTGTAGATCAGGTTGTTGCCGCGATTGAGCAGGCCATACGCACACAACTGCTGCGGCCTGGCATGGCCCTGCCATCGGTGCGTGCCTTTGCCCGCGAACATGGGATCAGTCCCTTCACTGTATCGGCTGCCTATAGCCGGCTGGTGGCCCAGAACTGGTTGGTTGCCAGGCCTGGATCCGGCTACCGCGTGGCGGCCAGCGTGTCCGGCCAGGAGCGCCCTTTGCGCGATCAGGCGCTGGCGGGCTGGGAGCCGCCCAGGCTGGGCGCCGCCTGGCTGCTGTCGGATGTTTTTGCCGACCACTCCATTCCCATCAAGTCCGGCTGCGGCTGGCTGCCGACGGAATGGCTGGACGAAACCGGGCTGCGGCAGTCGCTGCGGCAGGTGGCCCGCACGCCCATCAATCAACTGGCCGGTTACGGGCATCCCTACGGCTATTACCCCTTGCGGGAACACATCTGCCAGTTCCTGGCGGGGCATGGCCTGGCACTGGAGGCCGATCAGATCTTGCTGACACAGGGCGCGAGCCAGGGGCTGGATATTGTCATGCGCACGCTGCTGCAGCCAGGCGATGTAATTGCCGTGGAGCTGCCCAGCTACGCCAACATTCTGCCGGCCCTGCGCCTTTCGGGCCTGACGGTGCGGGGCATACGCCGAAATGAAGAAGGATTGATGGCTGACGAGCTGGAGGCGCTGGCACGACAGGAAGATGTCAAGGCGCTGTTTGTCACCACTGTTCTGCACAATCCTACCGGCACCAGCCTGTCCATGCGTAACGCGTTCCGCGTGCTGCAGTTGGCCGAGCGCTACGACTTCCGCATTATCGAAGACGATGTTTCGCGCGATCTGCTGCCTGGCCTGGGCCCCATGCTGGCCGCCATGGCTGGCGCGGGCAGGGTGATTCAGGTCTCGGGCTTTTCCAAGAGCATCATGCCGTCGATGCGGGTCGGCTACATCGCGGCCGACGCGGTGCTGACCCGCGAGTTCGCCAAAACCAAGATGGCGCTGGGCCTCACCACGCCGGAAATGATGGAACGCACCGTGCATCAGGTATTGCGCCAGGGACGCCACCGCGCCCATTTGCAGCGCATTCAGGAACGCCTGAGGCAGGCTCACGACGAGCTGTGCGTGCTGATGGATGAGCATGGCCTGGAGGTCTGCGCCAGGCCGGGCGCGGGGCTTTTTCTGTGGGCGCGCCTGCCCGGATCCTGGCGCGATCACGGCGCCGTGCAGCTGGCAGAGCTCGCGCTGCGCGACGGCATCTGGCTGGCGCCCGGCGCTTATTTCGATCCCGCGCAGGCCGATACCGGCTGGCTGCGCTTTAACGTCGCCTATTCACGGCATCCTGCCTTATGGACATTCATCCGCAAGGCGATGCAAACCGCGGCCTGAGCGAGGCTGCACCACTTTTCACCTGTTGCTGAAACAGGTCTTTTGTACAGACCTGCCGCCTTGCAAAAAGGCCAAGCACCCCAGTCGTCCCAGCGGCGTGCCGTATGCATTCACCGCAGGCTGGGCGGCGTCTTGTCCGGCTGCAGGCATGATCTGAGCTGAGCGAGGCGGAAGCGAAGGGAAGGCCGAAGGGCCTGGACGAGCGAGCCGATGCGGTGTTCGGCGCGTGGGCGCCGAACCGGCGAAGTTGTGCCGGAAGCCGGGCAAGACGTCGCCCGGCCGTCATCAGAACCCAAACCGGCCATCACAAAAAACAACTCAATCGTCATCAGAACCCAAACCGATCAGGCCGCCATCAGAAACCGCCGCCGCCAGTCAGCCGTCAGCCGTGCTTGCGCGCGTACTCGACAAAATCGAAGGCCAGCCCATTTTCCTCAGGCTGCGGCAGACGCTCCAGCTCGGTCCACCGCTCAGGATCCAGCGGCGGAAACCAGGTGTCGCCGTCGATGTCGGCATGAACTTCCGTGGCGATGACGCGGTCAGCCAGATCCAGCGCCTGACGGAATATCTGCTCACCGCCGATGATGCTGGTTTTTTCCGCGCCAGTCGCGGCGCAGGCGGCCAGCGCGGCATCCAGCGTCGCGCAGACAGTAGCGCCCGGCGCTTCATAAGATGGATTGCGGCTGACCACGACATTCAGCCGGCCCGGCAGTGGTCGGCCCAGCGATTCCCAGGTGTTGCGGCCCATGACAATAGGATTGCCCAGAGTGGTGCGCTTGAAATGGGCCAGGTCGGCGGGCAGGCGCCAGGGCAGGGCGTTGTCGCGTCCGATGACGCGATTGTCGGCATAGGCGACGACGAGCTGGATGATAGGTAAAGACATATCGGATGATGCACAGAGAATGAAGGCGCCCTCTTTATACCAGAACCCGTTTCCGAGACCGCAACGCCTTGGGCGCTCGCTGGGGCGCGGGCCCGGCCCCGGCGCTTGCTTTCTTAGACCAGCGCCACTTCACCCACCTGGGCCGCCAGCTCGGCGTAGCCCTCCTGATCGACCGCGCGCGCATTGGTGAACAGCACGTCGACTTTGCCGGCTGTGCAGTAAGTAATGCGGCTGCGCTGGCCGATCTTGCTGTAGTCGGCCAGGATGAAGATGCGCCGGGCGTTGCGCACCATGGCCTGAGCGATGGCGGCTTCCTCGTGCTCGAAGCTGGTCGCACCGCGTGCCGCGTCGATGGCAACCGGCGAGAGCAGGGCATAGTCGACGTTGTAGCGGGAAATTTCGGCCACTGTCATCGCGCCCGAGGTCGCAGGCAGATTGGGGCTGAGCTCGCCGCCCAGCACAATGATGCGGCTATTGCTTTCCTCGGCCTCTTCGCGAAACTTGTACGCGGCGTCCAGAGAGTTGGTGATGATGGTGAGGTCCGACAGGCGCGCCAGTTCGCGCGCCAGCAGCGTGGTTGTGCTGCCGGCGTCCAGAAAAATCGTCAGCGCGCGGTCCAGGCGCTGGGCTACGGCATGCGCAATGCTCTGCTTGTATTTGACCCGGGTGGCAATGCGTGTGCCGATAGGCGGCTCCGGCTGTATGCGCACGGCGCCGCCATGCACGCGACGCAGCATGCCCTGGGCTTCGAGATCCAGGAAATCCCTCCTGACCGTTTCGCGCGATACCCCCAGTTCGCTCATGACCTGGTCGGTGGTGACGCGGCCCAGCCGTTCGAGCAGGGACTGTATCCGTTGATGCCTTGCTTCCAGCCACATTCAGTGTTCCTCCATGCCGGTTCGGGGGGTAAGGCGGGCGAGGAACAGGCGCATGATGAGCATGGCTGCCACGACGACGGCAATGATGATGGTGGAAAACGCGGCGGCCTGGGAGACGAAGCCGGCTTCGTTCAATTGCATGACGGAAACCGAAGCCATATTCAGCTGCGGTGTGACAAGGAAAATAACAGCGGAGAGCGTAACCATGGAGCGCATAAACAAAAAGAAAAACACTGACAGCGCAGTGGGGGCGAGAAACGGAAACACGGCATCGGTGAGCACGCGGCGCACGCTGCCGCCCAGGCAACTGATCACTTCTTCCAGGGCCTGTGGCACGGCGCGCATGCCGGTCATCATCGTCAGAAAACCCTGCGTATGGTAGTGATAGAAGTTGCACAAGGCGACGAGAATGGCCGTGCCATACAGCAGATTGAGCGGTGTGGCAGGACTGTTGAAAGCGAAAATATACGACAGGCCCAGCACCAGGCCCGGCACGCCGACCGGCAGCACGGCGACAAGGTAAACGGTCTTGGATGGGATGCCCGACAGGTGCTTCGCGCCATAGGCCAGCCCGAACAGCATGATCACGCCGGCCAGGGCGGCGATGACCGAAACATACAGGGTGGTCCAGATGGGCTGGTAGCCGCCGCTGATCTGCACGTCGAAGTTCTTGAGCGTGAAGCTCATGTTGTAGGGCCAGAGCTTGACGAAGCTGGCGAAGATGACCACCGCGATAATGGCGACGATGCAGAACACGACGACATAGCTGGCGGCTGCCAGGCAGGCATCGCGCTTGAACAGGGGTTCGGGGCGCACGGGAATCCGGTCTTCCGAGGCAGTGCCGAACTGCTTCTGAGACGCGACGCGCTCGATGTAGACCGACACCAGCGATGGCAGCAGCAGGATGATGCCGACAACAGAGCCCATGCCAAAGTTTTGCTGGCCGGACACCTGGCTGAATATCTCGGTGGCCAGCACGCGATAGTCTCCGGCGATGACGGCGGCGTTGCCGAAGTCGGTGACAGTGATGGTAAAGACGACGAAGCCGGCGCTGAGCAGACCGAACCTGGCGTTGGGCAGTGTGATGTCGAAAAACTTGCGCCAGCCCGTGGCGCCCATGACCGACGCCGCATCGTAGTAGCGGGCGTCGGAGTTGCGCAGTGCGGCCTGGATGATCATGACGGCCTGGGGCAGGGCGTAGAAGATATCGGACAGCAGCAGCCCTGGGTAGCCGTAGATATTGATGTCCCAGCCTGTCCATTGGTGCACCAGGCCGTTGCGCCCGAGGATGAACAGCAGGCCCAGACCCTGCACCAGCGACGGTGCCAGCAGGGGCAGCAGCAGCGCACCGCGCAGGGCGCGCTTGCCGGGCATGCAGCTGCGCTCGAGCGAGTAGGCAATGGCAAAACCTGCGATCACGCAAATGGCGGTGGTACTTGCGCTGACCACCAGGCTGTTCCAGCCGGCCCTGAGCAGTCCGGGGGAGGACGAGATGGCTGCATAGTTGTCCAGGCCCATGCTGCCGTCGATGAGGGTAAAGCTTTGCCAGAATATCGTGCCCAGAGGATAGGCCACAAAAATGACCAGGCCTAGCGTCGGGAACACGACGCAGGCGGTGGTCAGCCATTGTTCGGCAGTGCGAGGCAGCATGCGGGCGGTATTCACAGACGCACCCAACTGCAGTGCTGCGCCTGGATCTGCAGGCGGACACGCGAACCCGTCTGCACTGACGTTGCGTGCGGTGCTTCGACGATGAACTTGCGTCCGAGCCAGTCTATGCGCAGGCGGCTGAGGTTGCCCAGAAACGTGACTGCGGTGACCACAGCGTCGCTGGCTTCGTCGGGTTGCAGGCCGACATTTTCGGGGCGGACGCAAGCCTCCAGCGCTTCATCCGCGCCGGGGGGGCGCGTATCCAGCAGCGCGGGCAGGTGTGTGCGCACCCAGGCGGTCGGCAGCAGATTGCTGATGCCGACAAAGTCCGCCACGAAGCGGGTCTGGGGACGCAGGTAGAGTTCCTGCGGCGAGCCCACCTGCTCGATGCCGCCATTGTTCATGCACACAATGCGGTCGGCCAGCATCAAGGCCTCTTCCTGGTCGTGGGTCACCATAATGGTCGGAATGCCGAGGCGGCGCTGCACGTCGCGAATTTCTATCCGCATTTCGCTGCGCACGCGCGCGTCCAGTGCCGAGAGCGGTTCGTCGAGCAGGATGAGCTTAGGGTCCACCGCCAGCGCGCGCGCCAGCGCCACCCGCTGTTGCTGCCCGCCCGACAGTTGCCAGGGATAGCGTTCGGCCAGATGCGTAAGCTTGATCAGGTTGAGCAGTTCCTCTGTGCGCGCTTTGATGCGCGCAGCTGGCTCGCGCCGGATGCGCAGCCCATAGCCTATATTCTGTGCTGCCGTCATGTTGGGAAACAGCGAGTACGACTGAAATACGATGCCAAAGTCGCGCTCGCGTGCCGGCACCTGGCTCAGGTCCCGACCGGCGAAACTCAGGCTGCCGCTGGCCAGCGGCAGGAGTCCGGCGATAATGCGCAGCAGCGTGGTCTTGCCGCAGCCGCTGGGACCCAGCAGGCAGACGAACTCATGCTCGCCTACCGTGAGATTGATATCCTTGAGTGCGACAAATGCGTCGAAGTTTTTGCATACATTGGTGATTTCTAAGGTCATGGTCTGTCCGTTGCCCGGGCGCCAGCCTGTGTGATGGCGTGTCCTTGTGCTTCATTCCGGCGCCGAGCCGGCCGCGTGCCTGCCTTGGGCACGCGGCTGCGCCCGTCTCCCCGCCATACTGCCGTTTACTTTTGCGTAATCTGCTGCCACTTCTTGATGATGTCCGCGCGCTCCTGGGCGGACTTGGCGAAATCAATGGGATACAGCACTTTGGTGACGTCCCTGGGCAGGCCTGCCTTGACCGACGCATCCGAGGGCGTAACCCCCGGGATGGTAACGATCTCCTTGTATTTTTTGTACAGGCCGGCGACATCGGGCGACAGCGTCCAGTCCAGAAATCGCTTGGCGTCGGCCGCATTGGCCGAGGTCTTCATCAGGCCCGAGGCTTCCAGTTCGTAGCCGTCGTAGTCACTGGGAATCACCATTTTGATCGGAAAGCCTTCTTCTATGGACTGCATGGCTGGAAAGGCAAACGAGGCGCCAATGGTGTATTCGCCTGTGCGCGCCATCTTGCAGGGCCGCGATCCGGAGTCGGTGTATTGCGCCATATTCTTGTCCAGATCGCTGATCAGCTTCCAGCCCTTGTCCTGGCCCATGCCCTGGATGAGGGCGGCCACTTGCAGATAGCCGGTGCCCGAGGCGGCCGGATTGGGCATGACGATCTCGCCCTTGTACACAGGGTTGGTCAGGTCTTTCCATGACGCGGGCATGGGCAGCTTTTTGCTTTCCAGTCGCTTGGTATTGACGCAGAAGGCGGCCATATAACCGGTGGCCGCGAACCATTTATTGTTTTTGTCGCGATAGATGGCAGGCAGCTTTTCCGCTGCGGCAGGCATATAGGGTTGCAGCAGGGCCTGTATGCGCGGGTCCAGCATATTGGTCACGGCAAAACCCCAGATGACGTCATTGCGCGGGCTCTTGGCCTCAGCCAGCAGCCGTGCGGCCAGGTCCCCGGTCGACAGGCGCAGCACATGTACCGTGATATCGGGCAGGTCTTTCTTGGCCAGTTCCATGTATTCCGAGATTTCGTCGTTCTCGAGTGCGGTGTAGACAGTGATGGATCCGGCGTAGCCTGTTCTGGCGCCCAGTGTGCCCAGGGCGGCCAGCGCCAGCACACATGCGTATGAAGCTTTCATGAATTCTCCTGACTCTTTCTTTAAGCGTTATGGATTTACGGCTTGAACAGCAGAGGGAGTGCTTCTTTTTTCTTGCGCAAACCGGCGTCGATGCACCGTTGTTGCTATTTTGTGTAAATTTGCATATTTTTGCAAGCCTGTATAGAATAAATTTGCAGCAACCTCCCGGCCGACGCGAAGTAAATCAGGCAGCACCGCGCTTTTACTGATCACTACCCAAGAAGTTCGCCATGAACGATACGCACCAGAAAACTGCGCTGTTGATCGAAATAGCGCGGTTTGCGGAAGACATCGCCACCCGGTCGCGAGCCATTGCCCTGCGCAATTTCCGTCATCCGCTGGCCATCGACAGCAAGGCCGACGACAGCCCTGTCACAAAGGCCGATCGCGAGGTCGAGCAGGCTTTGCGCCAGGCGATCGCCCGGCGCTATCCTGACCATGGCATTCTGGGCGAAGAGTACGGCACGCAGCATACCGATGCCGAGTTCGTCTGGTCCATCGACCCCATCGACGGCACGCGCAGCTTTATCTCCGGTAATCCCTTATGGGGCACGCTGCTTGGCCTGTTGCATCGCGGCAATCCCGTTTTCGGGTTGATCGATATCCCGGCCACATCGGAGCGATGGGCGGGCATGGCCAATCATTGCGCCACGCTGAACGGCGTGCGCTGCAGCACCCGCAGCACTGCCACGCTGGACAGCGCCATTCTGTATGCCACTGATCCCGATATTTTCAAGGCCGACGACGCCAGGTGTTTCGAATCCCTGAGCCAGGCCGTCTACCTGCGCCGCTATGGCGGCGACTGCTACAGCTACGGTCTGCTGGCCTCCGGATGCATAGACCTGGTCATGGAGGCCGGGCTGCAGCCCTACGATTATCTGGCAGTTGCGCCAGTCATCAAGGCGGCGGGCGGCGTAATAACCGATTGGGAAGGCCAGCCCCTGACCATGCATTCACGCGGGCAGGTGCTGGCGGCCGCCAATGCCGGCCTGCATCGACAGGCGCTGGCCCAGATCCACGGCATGGCTGCCGGATAGGCCGCACTACTCAGCAAGAACCGGAGAGGACACGATGCAGGAACGCACAGTCAAGGATGCAAGCGATGCGGTACGTTTGGTCGAGTCCAGCGGACTGACGCATTTGAAAGTTGGCATGTCCGATATCGATGGCGTGATGCGCGGGAAATACATGCGCAAAGACAAATTCCTATCGGCGCTGACTTCCGGTTTTGCGTTCTGCGATGTGGTGATGGGCTGGGATTCCAATGACGCCATGTACGACAACGCGCAGTTCACAGGATGGCATACCGCCTATCCGGATGCCCAGGTGCGCATCGATCCCCAAAGCTGCCGGCGGCTGCCGCTGGAGCAGGGCATCAATGGTCAGGACATGCTGTTCTTTATCGCTGAGTTCGACGGCAAGGCCGCCGATATCTGTCCGCGCCGCGTGCTGCATCGCGTGCTGGACAAGGCGGCGCAGTTGGGCTTTGATGCGCTGGCGGCGCTGGAGTATGAGTTCTTCATGTTCAACGAGACGCCCAAGTCGGTGCGCGCCAAGGGCTACCGCAATCTGGAAACCTGGACGCCTGGCAATTTCGGATACTCGGTGCTGCGCAGCACGGTCAATGCGGATTTCTATACCAGCCTGCTGGCCTTGTCCGAGACCATGGACATGCCGATCGAAAGCCTGCATACCGAGACCGGGCCCGGCGTGCTGGAAGCCGCCATCGCAGTCGATACACTGGCCAATGCGGCCGACAAAGGTTTTTTGTTCAAGACGTTCTGCAAGGCCCTGGCCGAGCAGCAGGGCCTGATGGCGACTTTCATGGCCAAGTGGTCGGCCGAGTATTCGGGGCAGAGCGGTCATATCCATCTGTCGCTGCAGGATCGCGAAACCGGGCGCAGCGTTTTTCACGATGCCGCGCAGCCGCACACCATGAGCCTGCGCCAGTCGCAGTTTGTGGCGGGCCTGCAGCGCTACATGCCTGAGGTGATGGCGATGTACGCGCCGACCATCAACAGCTATACACGCCTGGTGCCGGGCTACTGGGCGCCGCTCGACGCCACCTGGGGCATAGAGAACCGCACGACCGCCTTGCGCGTCATACCCGGCACCGCCACATCGCAACGGGTCGAGGTGCGTATCGGTTCGGCCGATGCCAATCCCTATATCGCGCTGGCCGCGGCGCTGGCTTGCGGCCTGGCCGGCATCGAGCAGGCGCTCTCGCCCGATGCCATGGTCAAGGGCAATGCCTATGCCCAAACCTTGCCCGCGCATCAGCGGTTGCCTGCCACGCTCTGGGATGCCGCCCAGAATCTGCGCGCCTCGGAGATGGCGCGCAGCTATTTCGGCGATGCGTTTGTCGAGCATTATGCCGGCACGCGCGAGTGGGAGGAGCGGCAATTCCGTCATCACGTGACGGACTGGGAGCTGGCGCGCTACTTTGAAATCATCTGAGCGGCCGCTGCCTTACACAGGAATCCTTATGCCTTCCGAACTGACTGTCATCAGCCCTGTCGATGGGCGCGCCATGCTGCATCGCAGTTATGCGTCCGATACCCAGATCATGGCCATGCTGGCGCATGCGCGCAAGGCGCAGCGCGGCTGGAAATACGAAACCCTGGAGACGCGTTGCGCGCTGCTGCGCAAAGCGGTCCAGTGCCTGGTAGGGCGCCGTGCCGAGATTGCCGAGAGCATCACGCGGCAGATGGGCCGGCCTCTGCGCTATACGCCGGGCGAAGTCCAGGGCTTTGAAGAGCGGGCGCTGTATATGCTGGACGCAGCTGCGCAGGCTCTTTCGCCGCTCAAGTTGCCATCCAGAAGCGGACTGACGCGCTTTATTGCGCGCGAACCGGTAGGTGTGGTGCTTACCGTCGCGCCCTGGAATTATCCTTTGCTGACGGCGGTCAACAGCATCGTGCCTGCGCTGGCGGCGGGCAATGCGGTCATCCTCAAGCACTCGGACCAGACGCCGCTGTGCGCAGAGCAGCTGTACCAGGCCTTTCATGAGGCAGGCCTGCCCGAAGGCGTATTCCAGTTCGTGCATGCGAATCACGGAACCGTCGCCAGACTGGTCCAGGCGCCGGAAATTGATTACGTGTCGTTTACGGGTTCGGTGCCGGGCGGCGAAGCCATTGAAGCCGCGGCGGTCGGGCGGTTCATCGGGCGCGGGCTGGAGCTGGGGGGCAATGACGCGGCCTACGTCCGCGCCGATGCCGATGTGGAGCAGGCCGCGGCGTCGCTGGTCGATGGCGCATTTTTCAATTCCGGACAATCCTGCTGCGGCATACAGCGCATCTATGTGGATCATGCGGTATACGATGATTTCATCGACGCGGCGACAGCCCTGACGCATGATTACGTGCTGGGCAACCCCCTGGATCCGGACACCACCCTGGGCCCGGTGGTGCGCCTGAGCGCCGCGCAGCAGATCCGCGGCGCGGTGGATGCCGCGCTGCGGCAGGGCGCGTCCAATGTGATCGACGCCTCGCGCTTTGCGGCGGCCGGCGAGGAGTCGGCCTACGTGGCGCCGGCGCTGCTGGTGAACGTCAATCACGACATGGCGGTCATGAACGACGAGTGCTTCGGTCCGGTGGTGGGTGTCATGCCGGTGCGTGGCGACGCGCAGGCCATTACGCTGATCAATGACAGTGCTTATGGCCTGACTGCTGCCGTGTTTACGGCCAGCCAGGACGCAGCGCTGCGCATAGGCCGCGAGCTCGAGGTGGGCACGTTTTTCATGAATCGCTGCGACTACCTGGATCCTGGCCTGGCGTGGTCGGGCGTCAAGAATACAGGGCACGGCGTGTCGCTGTCGACGCTGGGCTACCAGGCGCTGACGCAAACCAAGTCTTTTTATCTACGGACACGATAGCCATGGTCATGGACATGCTGCATGCCAACTGGAACTACCCAACCGCGATCAAGGCCGGGCCTGGCCGCATCGGCGAGCTGGCCGGCTGCGCCCGCGACCTGGGCATGCAGCGGCCCCTGCTGGTGACTGATCCGGGACTGTCGGGCCTGCCCATGACCCATCGCGCCGTGGCGCTATGCGCACAGGCGGGATTGCCCTGCGAGGTGTTTGACGGCATCAAGGGCAACCCCACCGGCGACAACGTCATGCAGGGCGTACAGGCCTACCGCGCAGGCCGGCATGATGGCGTGATTGCGTTCGGCGGCGGTTCGGCGCTCGATGCCGGCAAGGCGATTGCGCTGATGGCGGGACAGCGCCTGCCGCTGTGGGATTTCGAAGATGTCGGCGATAATTTTTTGCGCGTAAACGTCGCCGGGATGGCACCGGTGCTTGCAGTGCCCACCACAGCGGGCACCGGCTCGGAAGTCGGCCGCGCCTCGGTCATCACGGATGAGGCGGCGCACGTCAAGCGGATCATTTTTCATGCGCGCATGCTGCCGGCCATGGTGATTCTCGATGCGCAGCTGTGCGTTGGGCTGCCCGCGAAACTGACGGCGGCAACTGGCATGGATGCGCTGTCGCACAATCTTGAGGCCTTGTGTTCGCCGTTGCAACATCCGATGGCGCACGGCATTGCGCTGGAGGGCATACGCCTGATTCAGCGCTATCTGCCGGCAGCGGTCAGCGATGGCGCCGATGTGACGGCGCGCCACTACATGCTGGTGGCCTCATGCATGGGGGCGACGGCCTTTCAGAAGGGACTGGGCGCCATGCACGCGCTGGCTCACCCGCTGGGTGCTTTGTACGATGCGCATCACGGCATGCTTAACGCCATTCTCATGCCTTATGTGCTGGAGGCCAATCGCCCTGCGATCTCGGCGTCCATAGCGGGCCTGGCCAGGTATATGGCGCTGGATGAGCCTGACTTCGACGGTTTTATGGGCTGGCTGCTGACGCTGCGCGCGTCGATAGGCATTCCGCATGCGCTGGCCGATATCGGCATCCCCGCCGACCGTGCGCAGGACCTTGGCGAGATGGCGGTGGCTGATGGCGCTGCGCAGACCAACCCGATTGCCTACAGTGCGCAGGACTATGCGCGCATCTTCAGGCGGGCCCATGCCGGCGAGCTTGAGCACCCGTATGAGCGGATCCACGCATGAGCCGGCGCGCGGCCCCGCACCTTCAGACCGCCACAGGCGCCTTGATATGCGGGTGCGGATCGTAGCCCGTGATCTCGAAATCTTCGTAGCGGTAGTCGAAAATCGATTCAGGCTTGCGCTTGATATTGAGCGTAGGGTAAGGACGCGGCTCGCGTGACAACTGCAGCTGGACCTGTTCCATATGGTTGCTGTACAGATGGCAGTCGCCGCCTGTCCAGATGAAGTCGCCCGGCTCCAGGTCGCATTGCTGCGCAATCATGTGGGTGAGCAGCGCATAGCTGGCGATGTTGAAGGGCACACCGAGGAAAATGTCGGCGCTGCGCTGGTAGAGCTGGCACGACAGCCGGCCTTCGGCGACATAGAACTGCATGAAGGCGTGGCAGGGCGGCAGCGCCATATTGGGAATGTCGGCGACATTCCAGGCTGAGACAATAAGCCGGCGCGAGTCCGGATTTTGCCGGATCTGCGCCAGCAGTTGCGCGATCTGGTCGATGTGGCCGCCGTCGGGGGTCGGCCAGGAGCGCCATTGCACGCCATAGACCGGGCCCAGATCGCCGTCCGGGCCTGCCCATTCGTTCCAGATTGTCACCCCTTGCTCCTGCAGCCAGCGCACGTTGGCGTCGCCGCGCAGAAACCACAGCAGTTCAATGAAAATGCTCTTGGTGTGCAGCTTTTTGGTGGTGATGAGCGGAAAGCCCTGTTTCAGGTCGAACCGCATCTGATAGCCAAAGACGGAGCGGGTTCCGGTTCCGGTGCGGTCGGCCTTGAATGTGCCATGTTCATAGACATGGCGCATGAAGTCTTCGTACTGATGCATGGTATGAGAGCGTATCGGGTTGACGGTGTGGGCGAGGGCGGCGCTAGCCTTCCTGGATGGTGATCGAGTGCGTGATGTCCGCGGTCTTGGCCAGCATGGCCGAGGCCGAGCAGTATTTTTCGTGAGACAGCTGCACGGCGCGTTCGACCGCAGCCTGGGGCAGGTTCTTGCCGGTCACAGTGAAGGCGAAGTGGATGTTGGTGAAGACTTTGGGATCCGTGCTTGCGCGCTCGCCCTCGAGCTTGACCTGGCAGTGGCTGACCGCATGGCGCCCGCGCTTGAGAATGAGGACTACATCGTAGGCCGCGCAGCCGCCGGCGCCGGTCAGCAGCATTTCCATGGGGCGCGGCGCCAGATTGTTGCCGCCGCCATCGGGCGCGCCGTCCATGGCGGTGACGTGGCCGCTGCCTGTGCGCGCCACGAACAGCATGCCATCGGGGCCATGCCAATCTATTGTGCATTCCATTGTCGTCTTCCTGCTGTGGAATAAAAGGTAATGATACCTACTTCGTGCCTCCGCTGTCTGTGCCGGGGACGGCAAATGGCTTGCGGCGCTGTGTGCCGGCGGCCGAAAAGGGATCAGGCCGATGTTGCCTATCCGCCACTAGGACAATATGTCCCACATCGCAGCAAAGGCCGAGCCTGCCATGGCGTCTGCAGGAACCGGCTCTCAGCGGGCTGTCAGAATACCGGCATGTGGATCAGGGTTATTGTTCAGGCTGCCGCAGAGCGTATGCAAGACTTGTATCGTTTTCACCTGAAACGGTTCGGTGGCCCGCGCGACCCTCGGGATCGCGCAGGTTACGTTTCATACTCATTGCTTGGGAACGCACATGAATACCACGCTAATACTGTTGCTGACCTTCGTTCTGTCGGTGACCGGCCTGTTCGTTTTCATCTGGTCGCTGCGGCATCATCTTTTTGACGACAACCCGGCCGCAGCGAATGTTATTTTCTCTGAAGGCGAAATAGGCAAGGTTGAAGAGCCGTCTGCCACAGCGGCGCAACAGCGGGCGATGCAGCAGACCGTCGATGCCACCCATGCCCCGGCGCAGGCGCCCGCAAACGATGCGCTCGCGCGTCAGGAACTGGCCGACAGGGTACAGGCAGACCGGTCGTCCGCATGGGTGGTGTTTGTGTTCCTGTCCTGTGCCATCGTCTGGCTGGTCTTTGCCTCGCTGGCCGGCCTGCTTGGCTCATACAAGCTGCACGAGCCTGATTTCCTGACGCAATATGCCTGGCTGACGTTCGGGCGTGTGCGCACGCTGCATTTGAACGCGGTGGCCTATGGCTGGGCGCCCATGGCGGCTTTTGGCGTGGCCATCTGGATGCTGCCGCGCCTGCTCAAAAGCGAGCTGATGGGCGGGCGCTTTGCGCTGCTGGGCTGTATGTTGTGGAATGCGGCGCTGATCGCGGGCCTGGGCAGTATTGCCGCAGGGTATAACGATGGTCTGGAGTGGCTCGAAATCCCCTGGCAGGTCGACATCCTGTTCGTCGTGGGCGGCGCGCTGATCGGGCTGCCGCTGGTGTTCACACTGCAGAACCGCAAGGTGCAGCATCTGTATGTGTCGATCTGGTACATGGGGGCGGCGCTGTTCTGGTTTCCCATTCTGTTTCTGGTCGGCAATCTGCCCAGCGTCCATTTCGGCGTTGAGCAGGCCACGATGAACTGGTGGTTCGGTCACAACGTGTTAGGTCTGTTCTATACGCCGGTGGCGCTGGCTTCGGTGTATTACTTCCTGCCCAAAATCATAGGGCGCCCCATACAGTCCTATAACCTGTCGCTGCTGGGGTTCTGGGCGCTTGCCTTTTTCTATGGCCAGGTGGGCGGCCACCATCTGGTGGGCGGTCCGGTACCCAGCTGGCTGGTCACGCTGTCCATCGTGCAGAGCATGATGATGATTGTGCCTGTGCTGGCCTTCTCGGTGAACCAGCACCTGACCATGCGCCATCATTTCAAGACGCTGATCTATTCCCCCACGCTGCGCTTTATCGTGCTGGGCGGCATGATGTACACCCTCAGTTCCGTTCAGGGCTCGTTCGAAGCGCTGCGCAGCATCAACACGGTGACGCATTTCACGCATTTCACGGTGGCGCACGCCCACCTGGGCCTCTACGGCTTTTTCTCACTGGTCATGTTCGGGGCAATCTATTTCGTCATGCCGCGCGTCATGTCCTGGGAATGGCCTTATCCCAAGCTGATCGCCCTGCATTTCTGGCTGGTTGTGGTGGGATTCAGCGTGTATTTCATCGGCTTGAGCATAGGCGGCTGGCTGCAGGGGATGGCCATGCTGGATGCCTCGCGGCCATTCATGGATTCGGTGCGGGTCACGATCCCCTATCTTGAATCGCGCACCGTGGGCGGAGCCATCATGACGCTGGGACACATTGTCTTTGCCGCCCACTTTGTGGCCATGGCCCTGCGCTACGGACGCAAGCGCGTCGGGCCCGCCTTGTTTCATACACGCAAACCGTCGCCCGAAGGCGTTATGGTTCAGGAAGCATAGTCATGGAAAGCGAATACAAACTGCTGGGTGGCGCCATGGTGACGCTGGCCCTGGCCACGGCCACGCTGGTGGTCCTGCCCTATATGCAACTGTCGGATGTGCAGCCTCCACCCGGCCTGAAGCCCTATTCCTCCCAGCAATTGCGGGGTCGCCAGCAGTATATCGACAACGGCTGTGTCTACTGCCACACGCAGCAGCCGCGTGCCCAGCAGCAGGCGCCCGACTTCAGCCGAGGCTGGGGCAGGGCGCCGGTTGCGGGCGATTACTACTACGACCATCCGCATCTGCTGGGCACCATGCGCACCGGGCCCGATCTGCTCAATATCGGCGCCCGCCAGCCCAGCCAGGACTGGCAACTGGGCCACCTGTACCAACCGCGAGCCTATACCCCGGGCAGCATCATGCCGTCTTATCCTTTTCTTTTTGAAATCAAGGATAAGGCGGAGCAGGGCGACAAAGTGGTTCATCTGCCGCCAGGCTACGAGCCTCCCGGCAAGGTGGTCGTGGCCAGGCCCGAAGCGCTGGACCTGGTCGAATACCTGATTTCGCTTGACCGGACCTATCCGGTGCCCCCGCCCGGGCAGGAAGCCGAAACGGAGATGCGCAAGTGAACCCGGGCGCTGGTCATTGACCGGCTCGCTACGGAACGTTGTCGGAGAACGGAATGTCGGAAAAATCAAAAAAAATCCAGGCTCAGCAAAGGGAAATGCCCGAGCCTTATGAGGGCAACCGTCCTGTGCCCTGGCTTGTCATCGCTATTGTCGCCGGTTTGTTCGTCTGGGCGGTCGGCTATCTGTACGTGACCTATGAGCCCAATCCGCCGGCCTATGGAGACCGCCGAACCGCCGCCGATTTCAAGGTGGCGGCCCCCAGCGCCAGCGGCAAGGTTGATGGCGGGCAGCTTTATACCGCGCATTGTGTGGCCTGTCACCAGGCCACGGGAGCAGGCCTGCCCGGCGTTTTTCCTCCGTTGGCCGGATCGGAGTGGGTCGAGGGCAAGCCTGACGTCCTGGCGCGCATTGTCCTGCATGGCGTAACCGGCGAATTGACCGTGAACGGCGTCAAATATAACGGTTTGATGCCAACTTTCAAGGACAAGCTGAGCGATGCGCAAATCGCGGCTGTCGTGAGCCACATCCGGACCAGTTTCGGCAATTCGGCAGGTGAGGTGGATGAGGCCACGGTCAAGGCAGAGCGGGAGGCCACTGCCGCGCACGACGCACCCTGGAATGGCGACGCCGATCTGCAGGCCATGAGGTAGGCATGCCGGGCATTGCTGCGTTTCTGGTCATGGCAGCCCGGCGGGGTGTCAAATGAAAATGCTGCTGGCCCTGTTGCTGGTCTGTGCCGCTGGCGTGGCCGCGATCTACGCGCAGACCAATCAGTTTACCGTCGTCACGACGGAATCGGCCCGTCGGGCCGATATTGTCCGGTCGCCGCGTCAACTGCCCGATGCCATGCTGCGTATGGCATCGGGTCGAACGGTCGATCTGTCCGGGCAGCTCAGCCGCGACGGCCGTCTGACCATCGTGAATTTCATGTACACGCGCTGTATCGCCATCTGTCTGGCCATGGGCACGGAACTGCAGCAACTGCAGGCCCGGCTCAAGACCACGGGCCTGGCGGGGCGGGTGCGGATACTCAGCGTCAGCTTCGATCCGGCCGATACGCCCGCCCAACTGAGCCGGTACGCAGCAGGCATGCGCGCCGACGCCGCCATCTGGCAATTTGCCGCGCTGACCGATGCCGCGCAGCGCAAGGCGCTGCTCGACGCCTTTGGCATTGTCGTCGTGCCTGCAAGCTACGGACAGTATGTGCACAACGCCGCCTATCACATCGTCACGCCTGCCGGACGCCTGGAGCGCATCATCGATATCGACAGCGTGGATGCGCTGCTGGGGTATGTGGCGCGGCGAGTTGCTTCCGGATCGGAGACGGCGTCATGAAAACCTTGCGCGCGCGCATGCCCGGGCTGCTCGACCGTGCCCGCGTGTCACTGCCGGCGGCGTGGGGAGAGCGGGCCTGGTGGAGCGCCAGCGTTGTTTTCCTGCTCCTGTCGCTGGTGCTGGACCGCCCCCTGACGAGCACGATGTCGCTGCATATGCTGGTGCATATTCCCTTGATCCTGTTTTCGGGACTGTGCGCAGCCCGCGCCTGGACTGTCCGTGCAGGCGGCAAGACGTCCTGGCTGTCTGGCTTCAATGAGCACGGCCTGGCAGGCCTGTTGCTGTTCAATCTGGCCGGTGCGTACTGGATGATTCCGAAGGCACTGGACCAGGTCCTGCAGTCCTGGCCGGCGGCGCTGTCCAAATACGTGAGCGTTGCCGTCGCGGGCTGGGTGCTTTACCACGCCTTGCGGCGGGCCAATATCGTCATCCAGATTTTTTTTCTGGGAAATTTTTGCTGGATGGCGGCGATTGTCGGCATGCTCTATCGCGACAATACCGTGAGGTTGTGCAATTTTTATCTTCTGAATGATCAGGAGATCGCAGGCAATGGCCTGATCGCATTGTCGCTGCTGCTGCCTGTGATCTGGTTCTGGGTCTGGCGGCGTCGGATCCTGTGCTTTTTGCGATAATGGGCGGGTATTCTGTACAAGGACAAGCCATGCAAAACATGATCGATTCCAGCAAGCAGGCCTTCACGCGCCGCATCAGCACCCTGGACCGCATACTGGCCGAGGCGGGTCGCGCGGCGCAGGTCCTGAGCGGCTCGGCGCAGGCCAGCCGGCCTAACCCCGCCGGCAAGCCCGCGCTCCCCGCGCAGGAGGATCAGGCCGAGCTGACGCCCGAGCAGCAAAAACACGCTGCCGGGCTTATGCGGGTTAACCATGTGGGTGAGGTTTGCGCGCAGGCGCTTTATCGCGGCCAGGCACTTTTTTGCCGCGATGCAGCAATTCAAAACATACTTTACAAGGCAGCGGCCGAAGAAGTAGACCATCTGGCCTGGTGCCGTGACCGCATCGACGAATTGCACAGCCGCCCGAGCCTGCTCAACCCTCTCTGGTACGCCGGGTCGTTTTCGCTGGGCGTGCTGGCCAGCAGGGCGGGGGTGGGCCCCAATCTGGGCTTCATGGCCGAAACCGAAAAACAGGTGGAGCAGCATCTGGACAAGCATTTAAGCGAGTTGCCGGATGCCGACGAGCGTTCGCGGCGCATCGTGACGCAGATGCGCGACGACGAAATCCAGCACCGCACTACGGCCGAAGCCAATGGGGCGCACAGGCTGCCCATGCCGGTAAAGCTGCTCATGCGGGCCATGTCCAGGGCCATGACCACCACCGCTTATCGCATTTGAAAAAAAGGGCGGCCACGCCTTGCAATCCGTATTAACACTTAATTACGCATGGCCTGTCCGCCCTATGGCATAGTATCGAAAACGCAACAACACAACGCTGTTACAGTTTTTTTGTTCTTATATCTTGCATCGCACAAACTAAGGCTATACAATTCAGTTATCGGATGTCGCAACGTGATTGCAGCGGGTAAACCCTCAATCACCGGTCTCAAGCTAAAGCGCAATGCGCAAAGCTTTCGTAGCGGCGACATGCCACGGTTGTCTCCTCCACCCTCCTCCTTTGGTGGATTTAGCCCGAGATCTTACGATCTCGGGCTTTTTTTTTCGTATTTGGTTATTGTTACGTTTATTACCCGGCAAGTTTCTGGATTACCGCAAATGCGGCCGATAATATCGGCAGTGATTTTTATCTAACAGGATCTTTGTGTTGTCGCCTCAACTTTGGGAATCCTTCACCTGGTTCTATATCTGTATTGTTGCGTTCTCGGTGGGCGGGCTGATTGTCGTCTCCGAGCGCTGGCACGGCAAGCTGACCGGCGATACAGACATGAACAAGCCCCAGGCCAGCCATACGCGGTCCACGCCCCGCGTGGGCGGGCTGGCCGTTGTCGCAGGCAGCCTGGCGGGCCTGCTGGTGCTCGGGCCGAGCAACATGACGCTCACCTGGCTCTGGCCTGTGCTGTTCATCGCGGCCATGCCGGTCTTCGTGGCCGGGCTGCTCGAAGACCTGACCAAGGACGTCGGCGCCGGCAAGCGCCTGCTGGCGGCCTTTTTGTCCGCCGCCATTGCCTGGTGGCTGCTGGGCGGGGTATCGCGGGTAGGGCTCTCGTGGGCCGACGTGATACTGTCTTACTGGCCGATTTCCCTGTTTTTCACCATGATCGCGGTAGGCGGCTGTACGCATGCGCTGAACATCGTGGACGGCATGAACGGCCTGGCCGGCATGATCGCCACGCTGATGGCGGTCTCGCTGGCCCTGGTGGCGCTGCAGGTGCAGGATATTCCCATTTTCCTGATCTCGGCGGCGCTGGCGTCCGCCACGCTGGGTTTTCTGGTGTGGAATTTTCCTTTCGGCCGCGTATTCCTGGGCGATGGCGGTGCGTATTTTCTGGGGTTCATGCTGGCCGAGCTGGCTGTGCAGCTGGTGGTGCGCAATCCCAGCGTATCGCCTTTTTATGCGCTGGCAGTGTTGTTCTATCCGGTTTTTGAAACGATTTTTTCCATCTGGCGTCGTCGCTTCAAGCGCGGCACGCCCGTCGACCAGCCCGATGCGCTGCATCTGCATCAACTGGTATTTCGCAGGCTGGTGCGCGTGACCTTCAGCCGCGACCGCCGTCATGCGGTGCCGGCCCTGTGCAACGCGATGACGTCGCCCTATCTGTGGGTCCTGGCACTGATTGGTTTGGTGCCTGCCACCATTTGGTGGGATAGCGCCTGGATACTGTGCGGGAGCATACTGGCATTTTCGCTGGCTTACTTGTGGCTTTATTCGCGGCTGGTGTCCTGGCGACGGCCGGCCTGGCTGCTGCTGCCCTCGCTGGGGCGCGACAAGCCTCGCAAGTAAATGCGGCGGGTTGCAGCGGTCAGCGGCGCCGGCCTTTAATATTCAATTTTTTAGCGTACAGCGTGGGAGAATCAAGTTGCAGATTCAAGATGTGAAACTCGCGATAGTCGGCCTGGGCTATGTAGGCCTGCCACTGGCGGTGGAGTTCGGGAAAAATCGTACGGTGCTGGGGTTCGACATCAATGCACGCCGCATTGCCGAGCTCAATGATGGCAAGGACCATACCCTGGAGGTCAGCGAAGCCGAGCTGGTCCAGTCCCAGGGCCTGTCGTTCAGCCATGAAGCCGAGCACCTGGCGCAGGCCAACGTCTTCATCGTGACGGTGCCCACGCCCATCGACGAATACAAGCAGCCGGACCTGACACCGCTGATCCGGGCCAGCGAGACCATCGGCAAGATCCTCAAGCGTGGGGACATCGTCATCTACG
>JBLWTG010000015.1:0-42988 GCA_048270225.1 Pusillimonas sp.
AGCGGCATCGGTGTGGATATGAACGGCAAGAAGATCACCAATCTTGCCAAGGGCACCGACGGCACCGATGCGGTCAACGTGGATCAGCTGACCGAAGTGAGCGATGTGGCCAACAAGGGCTGGAACCTGACGGCCAATGGCGCGGACAGCAGCAATGTGGCCCCGGGCGGCGCAGTCGATCTGGCCAATGCGGACGGCAACATCGTGGTAGCCAAGACCGGCAACGACGTGCAGTTCAATTTGGCCGATGATGTAGGCATCAAGAACAATCTGTCTGTTGGCGGTGGTCTGGCAGTGGACGGATTGGCCTCCCTTAACGGTGGTCTTATCGTCAGCTCACAGTTTACTGTTGCGCCTGGCACCGTCGTCGATTTCGGCAACAACAAAGTGGCTGGCGTGGCCGACGGAGCCGTCAACAGCACCAGTACCGAAGCCATCAATGGTTCGCAACTGTACGATGTGGCCACTCGTCCCATCACCTTCGCGGGCAACGACGGCTCGGTGGATCGCAAGCTGGGTGAGACGCAGACCATTCGCGGTTCGCTGGCCAGCGGCGCAGCGGCGTCGTCTGCGAACATCCGCACGCAGGTCAATGCGGCCGGCGAGATGGAGATCCTGCTGGCCAACAATCTGACGGCCGACAGCCTGAGCATCAACAACGGCGGTCCGGTGATCAACGGCGGCGGCATCAACATGCAGGGCAAGAAGATCACTAACCTTGCCAAGGGCACTGACGGCACCGATGCGGTTAATGTGGATCAGTTGACCGAAGTGAGCGATGTGGCCAACAAGGGCTGGAACCTGACGGCCAATGGCGCGGACAGCAGCAACGTGGCGCCTGGCGGTACGGTCGATCTGGCTAACGCCGATGGCAATATCGATATCGCCAAGGTCGGCAATGACGTTCAGTTCAATTTGGCCAAGGACATTGCCGTTGACTCAGTAACGACGGGCGACACCGTGCTCAATACGGATGGCGTCATCATCAACGGTGGCGCCAATGGCCCCATTGTGCTGAACAACACAGGATTGACGGCGGGCACGGTCATGATTTCGTCCGTCACAGGCATCAATGCGGGCGGCTTCCAGATCAGCAACGTCAAGGCGGGCGTGGCGGATACGGATGCAGTCAACGTTAGTCAGCTCAAAGACGTTCAGAACAATGTGGACAACCTGGGTGACCGTGCGGTGAAGTATGACGGGAACGTGGGCGATCCCAAGAACAAGATCACTCTGGAAGGCGATGTGTCCACTGATGGCGGGCGTACCGGTGGTACAACCGTCACGAATGTGGCGCGCGGCGAAATCTCCGAGAACAGCACGGACGCTGTCAACGGCAGTCAGATTCACGATATGGGCAACAGCATCGCCGAAGGCATGGGCGGTAACTCCACTTTTGTTGACGGCAAGCTCGTGACCGATCTGAATGTCGGAGGCAACAGCTACAACAACGTCAATGATGCGCTCAATGGCGTTCAGAACGACGTCGATAACGTGACCAACATTGCCAACAAGGGGTGGAACATACAGGCCAATGGCGACACGGCGAGCAAGGTCGGTCCGGGCGACACCGTGCAGTTCATCAACGGCGACAACGTCGAGATCACCCGCGATGGCGCCAACATCACGGTGGGCATGGCCAAGGACATCAAGGTCGACAGCGTGACCGCGAACAAGGTGTCGGCCAAGGAAGTGGCGATCGAGAACGGTCCAATCATCAACCAGGACGGCGTCGACATGGCTGACAAGCAGATCACGAATCTGGCGGACGGCAAACGCGACAGTGATGCGGTCAACCTCGGACAGTTGAACAAAGTGGCCGGCAACGTTGCCAACCACATCAACCGCCTCGATAGCCGTATCAGCAGCGTCGACAACCGCGCCAGCGCGGGTGTTGCAGCGGCGCTGGCGACGGCGGGCTTGCCTCAGGCCTATCTGCCCGGCAAGAGCATGCTCAGCCTGGGCGGCGGCACCTGGCGCGGCGAAAGCGGCTATGCCCTGGGCCTTTCGACGATTTCCGACAACGGAAAATGGGTGGTGAAAGGCTCGGCAAGCGGTTCTTCGCGCGGTGACTACGGCGGCTCGATCGGCGTCGGCTACCAATGGTAATCACCTTCGCAGTTAGAGACTGAATGCACGCATTTGCCGGTATATGGCCGGCAAATGCCAGAATCCAAGGATAAATGCTATGTTCACGACATTCAAAACCCACGCCTTGCGCGCTGGCGGTCTGATGGCCGTCCTGGCGCTTGCCGCCTGCGGCAATCTGAGCCAGGTCAGCGAAAAAGGCACGACCGACAAGCCCGTCTGGCCGGATCCAGCCAGTACGACTTTCGATACCGGCGCTTACCCTGCGCTGGAGAATCTCAGGCTTATCGGCCCGGGGATGAGTAAAGACCAGATCTATGCGCTGCTGGGCAGGCCGCATTTCGGAGAGGGACTGGCGGGTGTGCGCGAATGGGATTATCTCTTCCTTTTCCGTACGCCCAACGGCGATGTGACGTGCCAGTACAAGGTGCTGTACGACCACGATAAAAAAGCCCAGAGCTTCTTGTGGAAGCCCGAGACATGCGCTGACCTGCTCAGGCATAAGCAAGCACCGGCGCCCGGGAAACTGTCGCTCAATGGCGACGTGCTGTTCGCATTTGGCAGCGCGACACTGACGCCAGCGGGCCAGGCGGAAGTCAATCGCGTGGCGGCTGCGCTGCCCAGGCGAGGAGACGCTTCCATACAGGTGACAGGGCACACAGACCCGATTGGCAACGATGCTGCCAATCAGGTGCTGTCGGAGCGGCGTGCCTTTGCCGTGCGCGACCAGTTGATCGCGCAGGGAATTCCGGCCACCAGCATCCGCGCCCTGGGCATGGGCGAAAGCCAGCCCGTGGTCCAGTGCGCCGCCGGTCATGCCCGCGACGCGCTGCAGGCATGCCTGGCGCCCAATCGCCGTGTGGACATCACGGTGACGCATCGCAGCGGGCAGTAAATGAAGAATGCATGACTGTGGCCGCATCCGGCAGTGGTCATGCGATGTGCAGAGGAAATGATGAACAATATGACACGTAAAACATGGATCCCGGCGGCAATGGCGTTCACGGCCATCCTGGCCGGATGCCAGCATACCCAGCCGGCGCAGCGCAATGCTGCCGCTCAGGAAGCGGCCGCGCAGCAGGCCGCCGCGCCAGCCGCAGCGGTGGCCCGGCAACAGGCCACCGTCGACTTCCGCCTGGCCCAGACCCAGGCGGGCAAAGGGCTGGCCGAACTCAAGCTCGCCCAGGGCTCGCTCTGGGTGCTCGGGCAACCCGTCCTGACGCGTTCCGATCTGGCCAGTATCGAGCCGCGCCATACGCAAGACGGACGGCCTTATCTGCGTTTCGGTTTCTCGCGAGAGGGCGCTCGCAAGCTGGCGGCGCTCTCGCAGCGCTACACCGGGAAACTGCTTGTAGTGACCGTGGACAATGCGCTGATCGCGGTTCCCCGTATCGAAGGTACGGTAAGCAGCGGCATCTTCAACGTGCCGGTGCAGAGTGATCGGCAAGCCCTTGAGCTTGCGAGCCGGATCGCCGGGCCGGCCAAGGCCAACTAAGCCTGGCTTGCGGCGGCCGGGTATCCCGGCCGGCAGCGCATTGTTGGCAGCGTGACTGCGGGGCGGATTCCGGTTTCGTTCCTGCTGCGGGTATGATCGTGCTTTAACCGATTGCTCTGTTGAACAGACGCCTACATGTCCGCTGTCGATCCTCCCCACACTATCCCCGCACGCGGTATTGCCGCGCGATGGCTGCTGGGGGTCAGCCTGGTGTTGATCGCCTTTAATCTGCGCCCCTTGTTTCCAAGCCTGTCCGTGCTGTTGCCTGAGATCATCCAGGCCACGCCGCTGACTGCGGCGGGCGCCGGCTATCTGACTACCTTGCCGGTATTGTGCCTTGGACTGTTCGCGCCTGTGGCGCCGCGCCTGTCGCAACGTATCGGGCCAGAGCGCTGCCTGCTGCTGGTGTTGGTGGTGCTTGGCCTGGGTACCGCCCTGCGGGGCTCTGGCGGCTTGTACGGGCTGTTTGCGGGGTCCGCGCTGGCGGGCGCTGCGATAGCGACCGGCAATGTGCTGCTGCCCAGTGTGGTCAAGCGCGATTTCCCCCGTCAGGCGGCGCTCATGATGGGCCTGTTCACCATGGCGCTGTGCGGTGGCGCGGCGCTCGGTGCCGCCTTTACGCTGCCTCTGGCCCATTATTTCAATGATTCGTGGCGTGCCGGCCTGGCGGTCTGGAGCCTCCTTGCCGTAGGGGTGCTGCTGGTCTGGGCGCCGCAGTCCCTGCGCGCCAGCAAGCCTTCCCGGCATATCCGTCAGGCGGTGCGAGGCTTGTCGCGCGACAGATTGGCCTGGCAGGTGTCTTTTTTTATGGGCCTGCAGTCCGCGCTGGCCTATTGTGTCATGGGCTGGATGGCCCCGATTCTGCGCAGCCGGGGGCTCGATGGGATTCATGCGGGCGTCATGACCTCTGCATCGGTGATGACGCAGGTGGCAACCTGTCTGCTGATTCCCTTGCTGGCGGTCCGGCTGCGCGATCAGCGCATGCTGAATGCCGCGCTGGCGCTTATTGCTGCGGTTGCCCTGATCGGCCTGCTGTTCGCACCTGTTTCGACCTTGTGGTTTTGGGCGGTAGTGCAGGGTGTTGGCCAGGGCGGCCTGTTTGCGATGGCGATGACAGTCATCGTGTTGCGCTCGCCTGATTCCCATGTGGCCGCGCATTTGTCAGGGATGGCGCAGGGCATAGGCTATGTGCTGGCAGCCGGCGGGCCTTTCCTGGTCGGCGTGCTGCACAGCGCGACGGGCAGTTTTGACGCCACTGCCTGGGTGTTTGCTGCGGTTGGCCTGGGCACGGCCTTCAATGGCTGGGGAGCCGGCCGGGCGACCCTGGTCAAGGCGCGCAGCGAGCCGCGCGACCATGCCGCCTCATCATGAGCGCCGCATGACAAGATAAATGCCTGCAACCGCCAGCGCAATGCCCGGCCAGGCCCAGCTTGAGAAACACAAAACCCAGCGACCACAGCAGCACGAACAGGGCAGGGCCGACCTTGAGCCAGGCCGGTGCCCGATTGTCACGCATCGCGTTCTGTCCCGGCGCAGTCTCAGGCAAAGCTGCCTTCGCCATGTGCCATGAGCGCCGCGCACAGAATCAGCAGCACGACACAGATCAGTTCGCGAGTGATGGTGCTGCGCACCTTGCGGATACGGGCCGGTTCGACGACCGGCAATCGGCCCGCCTTGAGCAATGGGCGCCACGACAGGAACTCTTTGGTCGGCTGTATGGACAGCACGCCCACCAGTGCGAACAGCGTCAGCTTGGCAAGAAAAAAGCCATTGCCAAAATAGAACGCCGCGCCTTTCTCGAAATATACGACGCGTGCAAAGCCGATGATAAGCACCGCGCCCGCGGCCAGTCCGAACAGTGCATCGGTTTTGAGCAGCCTGCGCGCACTGATGTCTGTCAGCGGTTCCCGGATCAGCACGAATTCGATACAGAGCGTGGCGACAAGACCGAAGGCCGCCAGATGATGCAGAAAAGCGAATAAGGAACTCATAAGGCACCGTTGCGTGGAAAGTGGGGGATATCAGGCAATATAAAGCCCTTCCTGCCGGGGGATGTGGATTCTTTGTTACTTTTCTCGCCCTGGCGGCGGCTGGTGCACGGCCTTGGGGCTTGGAATTGCGCCTGCGCGGGTTTAAAATAGCGTTGTGCAGGAGCTCTATGCTCGCGCAATTGCCATCAACATCGCCACGAGGCTACGGCCTCGTTTTATTGATGACTATGCATAGTAAATAGCTATTACATCAATAATATTAATCAATTTTACAAATCAATAGTGCATGTCTATACTGGCTCCTGTACCTTGTTTTTATCAACGCTTTTATAAGGAAACGCAATGTCCTTGATCAACACCAAAATCAAGCCGTTCCAGGCAACCGCTTACCATAATGGCAAGTTTGTCGACGTCAGCAGCGAGTCGGTCGCTGGAAAATGGTCGGTCTTCGTTTTCTACCCCGCCGACTTCACGTTTGTGTGCCCCACCGAGCTCGAAGATCTGGCCGATCACTACGCGGAATTCCAGAAGCTGGGCGTCGAGATCTACAGCGTGTCCACGGACACTCATTTCGCCCACAAAGCATGGCATGACACATCCGACGCGATCAGCAAGGTCAACTACCCGATGATCGGCGATCCCACGCACCTGCTGGCCAACAATTTCGACGTTCTCATCCAGGAAGAAGGCATTGCGCTGCGCGGCACCTTCGTGGTCAATCCCGAAGGCGAAATCAAAGTCCTCGAAATCCACGACAACGGCATCGGCCGCGACGCGTCGGAACTGCTGCGCAAGGTCAAGGCAGCCCAGTACATCGCCGCTCACCCCGGTGAAGTTTGCCCCGCCAAATGGGAAGAAGGCGCTGCAACGCTGACCCCATCGCTGGACCTCGTAGGCAAGATCTAAATCTCTGCCCGCTTGCGATAAGCAGGTAGATAACAGTACCAAGCGCTGCTCCCCGGCCACGAGCCGGGGAGCAGCCCAAGATTCCTCTTATCATGAAGGTGGTTACGTTTATGTTGGACGCAAATCTCAAGACTCAATTGAAATCCTACATGGCGATGCTCGTGCACCCTATCGAGCTGGTCGCCAACCTGGACAGCGGCGCCAAGTCGGCCGAGCTGCGCGGGCTGCTGCAGGAAATCGAACAAGTGTCTGATCGCATCACGCTGGTGGAGCGCGCCAACCCTGACGAACGCGTGCCTTCATTCGCAATTCATCGCAGCGGAACCGACGTCAACGTACGGTTCGCAGGCATCCCCATGGGCCACGAGTTCACCTCGTTGGTGCTGGCGCTGCTGCAGGTCGGCGGCCATCCCATCAAGCTGGACGAGGCCGTCATCGAGCAGATCCGCAATCTGCCGGGTGATTACGCGTTCGAAACATACTTCTCGCTGTCGTGCCAGAACTGTCCCGATGTGGTTCAGGCGCTGAACCTCATGTCCATCGTCAACCCGCGCATCAAGCACGTGGCCATCGACGGTGCGCTGTTCCAGAGCGAGGTGGAAGCGCGGCAGGTGATGTCGGTGCCCACCATGTTTCTCAATGGCGAGGTTTTCGGCCAGGGGCGCTCGGGTGTCGAAGAAATTCTTGCCAAGCTGGATAGCGGCGCTGGTAGCCGCAAGGCGGAAGAGCTCAGCGCCCGTGAGCCATACGACGTGCTCATTGTAGGCGGTGGCCCCGCCGGCGCAGCGGCCGCTGTCTATGCGGCCCGTAAAGGGATAAGCACAGCGGTGGTGGCCGAGCGCTTCGGCGGTCAGGTGCTCGACACCATGGCCATTGAAAACTACATTTCCATCACCGAGACCGAAGGTCCCAAGTTCGCTGTGGCGCTGGAGCAGCATGTCAAGGAATACGGCGTCGACATCATCAATCTGCAACGCGCTGAAAGCCTGTCTACCGATGGCAGGCTGACCGAGGTCAGGCTGGCTGGCGGTGGCGTGCTCAAGGGCAGGTCGGTGATTCTGTCGACTGGCGCCAGGTGGCGCGAGGTCAACGTGCCGGGCGAGCAGGAGTACCGCAACAAGGGCGTGGCATATTGCCCGCACTGCGACGGCCCGCTCTTCAAGGGCAAGCGCGTGGCCGTCATCGGCGGGGGCAACTCGGGCGTGGAAGCGGCGATAGATCTGGCCGGTCTGGTCAAGCATGTAACGCTGATCGAGTTCGGCGACGCCTTGCGCGCAGATGCTGTGCTGCAGCGCAAGCTGCACAGCCTGACCAACGTCACCATCATTACCTCGGCGCAGACCACCGAGATCCATGGCGACGGACAGAAGGTCAACGGCCTGAGCTACAAAAACCGCGAAACCGGCGATATGCACAAGGTCGAGCTGGAGGGCGTGTTCGTGCAGATTGGTCTGGTGCCCAATACCGAGTGGCTCAAGGGCTCGCTCGATTTGTCCAAGCATGGCGAAATCGAGGTCGATGCGCGTGGCCAGACTTCACTGCCAGGCGTATTTGCTGCCGGCGATTGCACCACGGTGCCATATAAGCAGATCATTATTTCTGCCGGCGATGGTGCCAAGGCTGCATTGAGCGCATTCGATCACCTGATCCGCTCCTCGGTCCAGGATATCGACGAAGCGGCCACGGCCAAGACCATCGCAGCCTGAAACACCGGGCGGTGACGCCCACGGCAGGCCTGTCTGCGCCATCAAGACGCCGGAAGGCGGGGATGCTCCCCGCCTTCCGGCGTCTTGATATGCTGCCTAATCCGCATTTTGTTGCGTTTGGTAGACTCCGGTACTGTTACACCCGTCCCCCTCCCTCTACAATACATCAGGCCAGCGCATAGTGGGCCAGGGTGCATCCGCCGCAAAAGGAGGGGAGGTCATGCCGCGATATCTAAAGATCAGTCTGTGGGTGTTGCTTGCCCTGCTCGCTGCTGTGATACTGGCATGCGTGCTGCTCGCCTCCTTGGGCTGGAACCAGGCCAGGCCCTGGATCAACCGCCAGGCCACTGAGCTCGCGGGCCGGCAGGTCGAAGTGCGCGGCGATCTTGATGTCCGGTGGCAGCGCCCCGACCAAACCATGCACGGATGGCGTGCCTGGGTTCCATGGCCGCGCATCACCGCCAACAATCTGGTGATCGGCAACCCAGCATGGAGCACGCAGGACAGAAACATGGCGCAGGTATCGCGCCTGACTGCCGTCGTCAACCCGGTGGCGCTGCTGGGACATACCGTGCAGCTTGCCGAGCTTGACATCGACAAGGCCGACATCTTTCTTGAGCGCAACCAGAAGGGCGCGGCCAATTGGACCTTCACCCGGGATGACAAGCCACAGCAGCCGCCTTCCGACTGGACCTTCGATCTGCAGCGGCTCACCCTGAACAGCGTCAAGGCTCAGGTCGTGGACGCGGCCAGCAAGCTTGACGTCACCACACAGCTCGACACGCTGGGCAGCGACAATATGTCTGCTGACGCGACGGCAGCGCCAGCAGCCAAGCCGGTTGCCAATCCAGCAGCGCCGGATGGTTCGGCACAGGACAACGCAGCGCAGGACAACACAGCGCCGAAGAAAGCAGCACACGATGCCTCCGCCGCCGCCGCCTACGGCATAGGCTGGAAGGCTGAAGGCAGCTACAACGGCGCGAGCATCGACGGCCAGGGGCGCATGGGCGCCATACTTTCCCTGCGAGAAGACAGTAAGCCCTTTCCCTTACAAGGCAAGCTGAACATAGGCAAGACCTCGGTCGAGCTGGAAGGCTCGATGACGCGGCCGCAGAAGCTGGCTGCGCTGGACGTCGCGATGAAGCTGTCGGGCGACAGCATGTCCGACCTGTTGCCGCTTATCGGCGTTGCCTTGCCCGTGACCGCGCCATATGCGACCCACGGGCGTCTGAGCGCCACCCTGGAGGGCGATGTGGACGTCTGGCGCTATCACGATTTCACAGGCAAGGTGGGCAAGAGCGATCTGGAAGGCTCGCTCACGTTCCGGCGCAGCAAGCCGCGCCCGATATTGACCGGCAGCGTAACGTCGCGTCTGCTCACGCTCAAGGATCTGGGTCCGCTGATTGGCGCTGACACCAGTGATGTGAAGTCCGAGGCCGCCCGCAAAGAGGGCAAGGCGCAGCCCAAGGGCAAGGTGCTGCCGGCCTCTCCCATCAACACCGATTCGTGGGGCATGATGGATGCCGACGTGCACTTCAAGGGCGAGAAAATCCTGCGTGATAAAGACCTGCCGCTGGACAATATCGAAGCCCAGGTCAAGCTGTCCGGCAAAGTGCTGAGCCTGACGCCGCTCAATTTCGGTGTTGCTGGCGGAACCTTGTCCAATACGATCAAGCTGGATGGCAGCGGTGAGCAGATACAGGCCAGCCTGGTGACACAGGCTCGCCATCTGCAGCTCAAAAAGCTGTTTCCAGGTGCGGAGTCCATGGACGCCAGCTTTGGCGAGCTGCATGGCGATGCCCGGCTTAACGGCCATGGCAATTCGATCGCGCAGATGCTTGGCGACTCGGACGGCGAGGTCAAGGCCCTGGTCAGCCGCGGCACGATCAGCCATTTCCTGCTGGAGGCGGCCGGGCTGAATGTGGCCAATATGGTGATGCTCAAGCTGTTCGGGGACGAGCAGATCGTTCTCGACTGCATGGCCAGCGATTTCGGGGTCAAGAACGGGCTCATGACGGTGCGTACGTTCAGGCTCGAAACCAAAGACACGATTGTGGATGTCAGCGGACAGGTGAATCTGCGCACCGAGGCCATCGATCTGAAGATCCGCCCCGAGAACAAGACCGTGCGCATTTTCACCCTGCGCTCGCCGCTGTACGCAAAAGGCTCATTCGAGCATCCCGATGTGGGCGTGGAGGCCGGCCCGCTGGCCGCGCGCGCCGGTGCGGCAGTCGCGCTGGGGGTTGTTGCCACGCCTTTTGCCGCTCTGCTGCCTTTGCTCAACGTGGGCACCAACGACAGCACGGGGTGTGTTTCGCTGGGCGGCAAGGCCGACACGCCGAAAAAGAAACAGCCATCGAAACAGGAAAAAGCCCGCAAAGCGCGTGAAAGCTGGCCTTCGTCGCAGGCCAAGCCTTGAGCTTGTCCGTGGGCGTGCTGTATGGACCGGGCGCTTTCCCGTACACAGCGGTTAGAATAGCGGTCCCTTCAACCTGAACGCATTCGTCATAAACATGAGACTGATTATTGCGCTGTTGCTGCCATGGCTGACTTTCTTCACCATCGGGCGGCCTATCGCCGGTATTGTTTGTCTGGTGCTGCAATTGACGCTGATCGGCTGGGTGCCTGCCGCCATCTGGGCGGTGTATGCCCTCAGCCAGTACAAGACAGACAAAAAAATCGAAAAAGCGTTGCAGCAACGCTAGCCGCATGAGTTCCCGCCTCGCCTTGCGGCAGATTACCAAGCAGTATCCGGCCGTCGTTGCCAACGACGCGGTCGACCTGACGGTGCAGCCTGGCGAAATTCACGCCGTCCTTGGTGAAAACGGGGCAGGCAAATCCACGCTCATGAAAATCATCTACGGGGTGGTTCGGCCGGATCAGGGCAGTATCCACTGGAATGGCCGGGAAACCTTGATCGCCAACCCCTCTGCTGCCCGGGACCTGGGCATAGGCATGGTGTTCCAGCACTTCTCACTGTTCGATACGCTGACGGTGACCGAGAACATTGCCCTGGGTTTGCCGTCCGGCACGCGCATGGACGCGCTGGCGCGTCGCATCGCTGAAACGGCCAGCCAGTATGGTCTGGATCTGGAGCCCCAGCGCCACGTTCACACCCTGTCGGTGGGGGAGCGGCAACGCGTGGAGATCGTGCGCGCCTTGCTCGGCAAGCCGCAGTTGCTGATTCTTGATGAGCCGACTTCGGTGCTGACGCCGCAGGCGGTGCAGCGCCTCTTCGATACGCTGCGCCAGCTTGCCGCGGAAGGCTGCAGCATTCTGTACATCAGCCACAAGCTTGATGAAATCCGGGCGCTTTGCCACAGCTGTACCGTCATGCGCGCAGGCAAGGTGACAGGCGTCTGTGATCCGCGACAGGAAAGCGCAGCGGGCCTGTCGCGCCTCATGACAGGCGCTGAGCCTCCTGCGCTGCAGCATCGCGAGATGCCGCCCGGCAAGGCTGTGCTGTCAGTGCGCAATCTCAGCCTGCCCAGGGCGCACCCCTACGCCACCGAGCTTAAGCAGATCAGTTTCGATGTACGGGCCGGAGAAATACTGGGCCTTGCAGGCGTATCCGGCAATGGGCAGCAGGAGCTGCTTGCGGTGCTGTCAGGTGAAGACACGCGCGCGCAGCACGACGCCATTCTGCTCGACCAGGTCCCGATAGGGCGCCGCGCCACTGCATGGCGGCGTGCGCGGGGCATGGGTATCGTGCCCGAGGAGCGCCTGGGGCGCGGCGCTGTGCCCGAGCTCTCGCTGACGCAAAACATCCTGCTGTCGCATCAGGGACGCGCCACGGTGCGCCACGGCATGGTGCGCCGCAAGTCCGTCAGGCAGTTGGCCGCCGATATTATTGCCCGCTTTGGCGTGCGCACGTCCGGGCCGCAGGCGGCCGCCGCAAGCCTGTCCGGCGGCAACCTCCAGAAATACATCATCGGCCGCGAGATTACGCGCAAGCCGCGGCTGCTGCTGGTGGCGCAGCCCACCTGGGGCGTTGACGTGAGCGCCGCCGCGCGCATACGCGCCGAGCTGCTGGCCATGCGCGATGCGGGCTGCGCCTTGCTGGTCATTTCAGAAGAGCTGGATGAATTGTTCGATATCTCTGATCGTCTTATTGTGATTGCCAAGGGCAGCGTCTCGCCCGCCGTCTCGAGAGCGGACGCAAGCAGAGACCGCATTGGTCAATGGATGAGCGGGCTGTGGCCGACGGACGCCGATACCGTGCAGGGGCAGTCTCATGTTCACGCTTGAGCCCCGCGCGCAGCCATCGTCCTGGATGGCCTGGCTTTCGCCGGTATTTGCCGTACTGCTCACGCTGGCCTGTGGCTTCGTGCTGTTCCTGGCACTTGGCAAAGATCCTCTGGCCAGCCTGGCCGTGTTTTTTCTTCAACCGTTGAGCAGTCTGCGCGGCTGGTCTGAGGTCGGCGTCAAGATGGCGCCGTTGCTGATGATTGCCATTGGGCTGGCCCTGGCCTTCCGCGCCAATGTGTTCAACATCGGCGCGGAAGGCCAGTTTGTCGTGGGCGCCATCGCGGCCGGTGCGCTGATCCTGTACGCCGATAATGGCAGCAATGGCGGTTTCTGGCTGATTGTGCTGGCGCTGCTGGCCGGGGTTTCAGGCGGCATGTTCTGGGCGGCGATCACGGCCTGGCTGCGCGACCGCTTTCACGCGAATGAAATCCTGGTGTCCCTGATGCTGGTGTATGTGGCGCAGTTGCTGTTGAGCTACCTGGTGCATGGCATTTTGATGGACCCCGATGGCTTTGGCTTTCCCCAGTCCCGCCTGTTCTCCGACGGCTTTCTGTTTCCTGCCATCCTGCCGGGCACCCGTCTGCATCCGGGCTTTCTGCTTGCCCTGGCGGCCGCTTTGGCCGGCTGGCTGTATCTGTCGCGCAGTTTCTCCGGCTTCAAGCTGCAGGTGGGCGGCATGGCGCCGCTGGCGGCCCGCTATGCGGGGTTTTCGTCGCGCAGATCGTTGTGGCTGGCCATGCTGGTTTCCGGCGGACTGGCTGGCCTGGCGGGCGCCTGCGAGATTATCGGGCCCATAGGTCAACTGACACCTTCCATCTCGCCGGGCTACGGTTTTGCCGCCATCATCGTCGCTTTTGTCGGCAGATTGCATCCGCTGGGCGTCATTTTTTCCAGTTTCATCATGGCCCTGCTCTATATCGGTGGTGAGCTTTCCCAGAGCCGGCTCGGCATGCCGAGCTCAATCACCGGCATTTTCCAGGGCATACTTCTGTTCGCATTGCTGGCCTGCGACGTGCTGATTCACAACCGCCTGCGCTGGAGGAAATGATGGACGCGCTCGCCCCCCTGATTGCTTCGTCCATTATTGCCGGAACGCCGCTGATGCTGGCCGCGCTTGGTTTGCTGGTCAACGAGAAGTCCGGCGTCATCAACCTGGGTTCCGAAGGCATGATGCTGGTTGCCGCGGTATCAGGGTTTGCGGTGGCGCACGATTCCGGCAGCTCGGCGCTGGGTTTTGCTGCGGGTGCGCTGGCCGGCGTGGTCATGGCGGGTTTTTTTGCCTGGCTGACGGTATGGCTGGGCGCCAATCAGGTTGCCACCGGCCTGGCGCTGTCGCTGTTCGGTGTTGGCGCCTCGGCCTATATGGGGCTGTCCTATTCCGGCGAAACCCTGCAGGTGCATGCGGCCGGCATTCCCTTTCTGAGAGATCTGCCTTTTCTGGGGCCGGCGCTGTTCCGGCATCATCCCATGGTGTATTTGTCTTTGCTGCTGTGCGCAGCCATTGCCTGGTTCCTGAACCGCAGCCGTGCCGGACTCGTCTTGCGCGCCGTGGGTGAATCGCCTGCGTCCGCGCATGCCCTGGGCTATAACGTAAGGCGCATACGGCTGGGCGCGCTGCTGTTCGGCGGTGCTTGCTGCGGCCTGGCGGGTGCGTTCATGTCGCTGGTGTATACACCCATGTGGGTGGAGAACATGGTGGCCGGGCGCGGCTGGATTGCGCTGGCCCTGACCACCTTCGCCACATGGCGGCCGCTGCGCGTGCTGATCGGCGCCTATCTGTTTGGCGGGATCACCATTCTTGCCTTTCACATGCAGGCGCTGGGCGTCCCTATCGCGTCTCAGCTGCTTTCCATGCTACCTTATCTCGCCACGATACTGGTGCTGGTGCTCATCTCTCGCAATGCCGTATGGATAAGGCTGAACATGCCTGCATCCCTGGGCAAGAACTTCAATCCCAATACCTGAGGAATAAACATGGCTTTCGCAAAACCGCTCCGCAAGGCATTGCAATGGATGGTGCTGGCGCCGACTATTGCCTGTTCGTTCAACGCGCTGGCTGACGAGCCGCTCAAAGTAGGGTTTGTATATGTCAGTCCCGTCGGCGAGGCTGGCTGGTCCTGGCAACAGAACCTTGGCCGGCTCGAAATGCAGAAGGCGCTGGGCGATAAGGTCAAAACCCAGTATGTCGAAGATGTGCCCGAAGGCGCCGACGCCGAGCGCGTCATCCGCGATCTTGCGCAGCAAGGCAACAAGCTTATTTTCACCACCTCGTTCGGTTACATGAACGCCACGCTCAAGGTCGCCAGACAATTTCCAGACGTGAAATTCGTGCACTCCACCGGTTACAAGACTGCACCCAATGTGGCCACCACCAACGCCCGTTTCTACGAGGCGCGCTATCTCGCCGGCATCGTCGCAGGCAAGATGACCAAGTCCAATGTCGCGGGCTATGTCGGCGCCTATCCTATTCCCGAGGTTTTGCAGGGCATCAACGCGTTCACGCGCGGCATGCGCAGCGTCAATCCCGATGCTCAGGTTCGGGTGATCTGGGTCAACAGCTGGTTCGATCCCGGCAAGGAGCGGGACGCTGCGCTGGCGCTCATGGGGCAGGGCGCCGATGTCGTGACGCATCACACCGACTCCACCGCAACGGTGCAGGCTGCCGAAGAAAAAGGCAAGTATGCCATCGCCTACCACTCCGACATGAGCAAGTTCGGGCCGCATGCCCAACTGGCGGCGGTCACGCATCACTGGGGCAAGTATTTCACCAAAGAAGCCCAGGACGTGCTCGATGGCACCTGGAAATCAGACCAGACCTGGGGCGGCCTGAAGTCAGGCATGGCGGCGATCGAAGGTTTCAACAAGGCCTTGCCTGAAGATGTCCTCGCGCTGGTCAAGGAAAAGGAAGCGGAAATCATTGCCGGCAAACTGGCACCCTTTGGTGCGCCCGTTACCGACAACACCGGCAAGGTGGTGCTGGCTTCCGGCGTGCTGGACGATGCCGCGCTGAACAAGATGAACTACTACGTGCAGGGCGTGGCGGGCAGCCTGCCCGCCAGGTAAGGAACTGCGGACCGGCGCGTGTCAGGTTGGCGCGCGCCGCCGCTGCGGCTAACGCCCGTGAAAGGGATAGCTCGGGTCGATATAGCCGTGCGTGGATGCATGGCCGGGCGGCACAAGGCTGTCGACCAGCGCTTCGTCTTCGGCGCTGATCTGCACATCAAGCGCGGGATAATAGTCTTCCAGCTGGGTCAGCGTGCGCGGGCCGGCGATCACGGCGCTGACATGCCGGTTGGCCAGTACCCAGGCGGTGGCGAAATGGCTCAGCTTGATGTCACGCTCTTCGCAGTATTGCTGAAGCGTATGCGCGATCTGCAGGGAGGCTTCACGAAACTCGGTTTGCAGGATGCGGCGGTCTCCGCGCCCGGCGCGGGTATCGCCAGGGGGCTGTTGCCCCGGCTGGTATTTACCAGTGAGGACGCCGCGCGCAATCGGGCTGTAAGGCACAATGCCCAGCCCATAGTGTGAGCAGGCGGGCAGGATTTCGACCTCGGGGCCGCGATTGAGCAGGTTGTAATAGGGTTGGCACACAATGGGCTGCGGCACATTGGCAAGCTGGCACAGCCTGATGACTTCGGCAATGCGCCAGCCCCGGAAGTTGGACAGCCCGAAGGCGCGTATCTTGCCGGCGCTGATCAGATCCCCCAGTGCGCGAACCGCTTCCTCCAGGTTTTCTTCGTGGTAGTCGCGGTGCAGGTACAGAATGTCCAGATGCGAGGTGCCCAGACGCCGCAGGCTGTCGTCGACCGCCTGCATAATCCAGTGGCGTGAGTAGTGCGAATGATTGGGAAGCTCGCTCATGCGGTTGCCCAGCTTGCTGGCCAGTATCCATTCGTTGCGCTGCTCGCCCAGTATCTGGCCGACCATTTCTTCCGATCCGCCCTTGGTGTAGACATCGGCGGTATCGATGAAATTCAGGCCATGCTCATGCGCCGAGGCGACCATGTCGCGTGCCGCATCGAGCGGCGTTTGCTCGCTGAACATCATGGTGCCCAGGCACAGGGCGGAGACTTGCAGATTACTGTTGCCCAGGCGGCGATATTGCATGGCATTTCCTTGATGCAGGGAGGGACGGTCTCGCTATTGTGTTGTACAGGGCGGCGTCTGTCCAGCAAGGACGTGCCGCCGGTTTGCCTGGTGCAGGGATGCGGCCGCGTATCGTGGCGCCGCCAACCGCCAACCGCCAACCGCCAACCGCCAACCGCCAACCGTCACCCGTCACCCGTCACGAGGCATCAGCTGTCTGCCTCCGGCATGAATCGCGTTTCAGGCCGGCCCGCGCCGCGGCTCAGGTGCGCTTGGCCGAGGGCAGCGCCCAGGTGCTGATCGCCTGGGCGACAGGTTCTCCGCCATGGGCGGGCACCAGCAGCACATCGCCAGCGGCAAGCCGCCCGGTTTTCAGAATCTTGGCGTAGGCCAGAACGCCGCCAGGTGGAGTTTTACGCAGGAAGTTCATGGTCAGGCTGGCAGTGACGGCCTGCTCGTTGCCGGTGGCGCCGACCACGGCGGCATACAGGGCCAGATCTGCCAGGCCCATGAGCATGGGGCCCGCAATCATCCCGCCAAGACGCTGGTGTTCGCTGCGGTCGGGCAGCCTGAGCGTGGCCGTGCCGTGCCCGATGTCCAGGATGTCGATATCAAGGATGGAGGCAAAGGGATGGTGTGCCTGCAGCAGCGCCTGAAAAGCCTCTACGGTGATGGCAGGAGTCAATGTCGTGCTCGTTGTTTTCATGATTGCGCGCAAAAAAAACAAGGTGGCGACATAGTACACTCACAGCCAATGAACAGGCGCATGTACATTTTTCTTGCTGGGCAGCGGCACGATCTCTGTGTCATGGCCCTGTTGTGCGCATTTTTCCTGCGTGCCGTCATCCCTGTCGGCTTTATGCCGGCGCAACATGCCGGTCCTGGTGCCGACGGCACGGCGGGCATGACGTTTTGCGTTTCCGGTCTGCCGCTGCCTGCCGTCAAGGCGCTCCTGGGGGAAGGCACCGGCAATCCCGGCTCACCTCAGATGCTGCACTGCGTGTTTGGCAGTGTGATCGGTCAGGTGGGTGTGTGGCCAGTCAGGCCCGAGTTCGTGTTTGTCATGCCCAGCGGCGGCTGGCTGTGGCTGCGGCAGTGGGTATCGCGCGCGCATGGCGCCATCGCCCCGCCGCATGGGCCTCCCGTCGGTTCGAGAGCGCCGCCTTCGTTATTGTCGCTTGCCTGATACCGAATACATCTTCATCGACTACGAACAATATCGAACAAGGGAATCAACATGAACAAACTCATACTCGTTGCTGCGCTGGCGCTGGGCAGTGCGTCGGTGGCCGCGGTTGCCGCCACTGACGGCCATTCCATGTCGGAGCATGACATGTCAGGGCAGAGCATGTCAGGACAGAGCATGTCAGGCCACGACATGGCCGGACACAATATGAAGGGCGAGGGCGCCATGTCCTCGCATGGCGCGCTGGACTGGGAGCACGCCAAGGTGTCCGACACCATCAGTATCAGCGGATGCTGGATACGGGCGTTGCCCGCGCCTGCGCCATCGGCGGGCTACTTTGTCGTGCACAACCAGGGCAAGGGCGACATAAAGCTCAAAGGGGCTGCATCGCCGATCTACGGCATGGTCATGCTGCATAAAACGACGCAAAAAGCAGGCATGAGCAGAATGTCCGAAGCCAGCGATATCGCCATTGCTGCGGGCGGCACGCTGGAGTTCAAGCCGGGCGGCTATCATGCCATGCTTGAGCAGGCCAGCCAGCCCCCGGCGGTAGGCAGCCATGTCGATATGGCGTTTCTCTTTGACAATGGCGAAAAGGCCAGCACGCAGTGCGAGGTCAAGGCGGCCAATACCCGGACCCGCTGAGCGTCTTAGTGCGTGCCAGCCAGAAAATCGGCCACGGCACGATTGAAGGCGCGTGGGTTGGCCAGGTTCATGCCATGCGCCGCCATGGGTATCGTGACGCGGGTTGCCGTAGGAATGGCAGCCTGCAGCGCATCCAGGCGGCTTGCATAGCGTTCGGGGCTTTGAGCGCCTCCGATCAGCAGCAAGGGTAAAGCCAGCGCCCTGACCTCATCGATATCCACGGCGGGATGGGTTTCAAGCGCCTGCGACAGCAGGGTGCTGCCATTGTCCCTCACCATGGTTTTGAACCATCCTGTCATTTGCCGCCATGTGCCGGGGCCGTTTGCCAGGTCGACGAAGCCCGATAAGGCCGCCTCGACGTCACCCTGCTGCAGCAGGGCTGCCATCTCACCATGAAACAGTGGAGTGTCGGGTTCGCCTGCCAGGCGAAATCCGGGATCGGCCAGCGTCAGGCTGCGCACCAGCTCAGGGGACTGCAGGGCCAGCGCCAATGCCACCTGGGCGCCTCGCGAATGCCCCAATACGTGGATGGCTTGTCCCTGGCTCTGGGCCAGGATGAAATCGGCCATGTCCTGTGCGTGCTGCGCGATGCTGAACAGCGGGTCTGCCTGTGCAAATGCCTGAGGCCAGTAGCCGCGCAGGCTGGGGGCAAGTACCTGCCATTGCTCGCCCAGCGCCGGCAATTGCCAGCGCCAGTAGCGATAGTCGCATAATGAACCGTGAATGATCAGCAGCTTGTCGCCGGCCCCTGCCTGCGCATAGTGAACAGTGTGGCTCTTGAGCGCGCAGGTGTGGTCGGTAGGAGGGAACTCCATTACTGCAGAAGCTTCAGGCGGCTTTTTGCGGTCTCGGCTGCAGAGGTGTCGGGATATTGCTTGACGATGCGCTGCAGGCTGGCTTTTGCCCCTGCCATGTCGTTAAGCTCGATCTGGCTGGCCGCAATGACCAGCAGCGCGTCGGGCGCACGGGGGTCATCAGGCGTGTCGCTTATAAGCCGCTGCAAGCCTTGTATGGACCCCTTGAAGTCTTTGTTCGCATAGCGGCTGCTGCCCTGGTAGAAACGCGCCTCGGGAGCCAACTGGCTGTTGGGGTAGGATTGCAGAAACTGCTCGAAGCTGTCTGCTGCTTCTTTGTACTTGCCGGCCCGGAACAGGCCCATCGGGCCCTCGAAGGCCGCCTGTTCCTGCGGATCCGCGACGTGCTTGGCGGGAGGCTGTTCATTGCCGGCCCGCTGTTGCAGATTCTGCTGCCAGTTAAGCTGCTCGAGCTGGCCCCGCATCTTGGCGACTTCCTGTTGCAGCATTTCGATCTGATCGGCCTGCTGCAGGCGCACATTCCGGCTCTGGTCAGTCACCTGCTTGAGCTGCTGGCGCAACTCGAGGATGGCGCGGCGCGCTTCATCATCGGAAAATGCGTGCGCAGGCGCCGCCATCACTGCGGATAGCGAGAGGGCGGCACTAAGCACTTTGGTACGTAGCGACAGAGAGTAAATGCTCATTTTCAGTCCCGTCAAATAAAAAAGCCGCGGCGGGTGGCCGCCACGGCGTAGCTGTAACCCACTAGTGGATATTATCGCTGATAGACGATATCCGCACGGCGGTTTTCAGCGAAGTCGGCTTCGGTATTGCCGGTTGCGCGTGGGCGCTCCTTACCGAAACTGATGGCTTCGATCTGATTGCTGTTCACGCCCAGCAGCCCCATCATGCGGGCGACCGACTCGGAACGGCGCTGGCCCAGCGCGAGGTTGTACTCGGCGCCGCCACGGGCATCTGCATTGCCTTCAATGCGGATTTTCTGCTGCGTGTGGCCAGTCAGGTAGGACGAGTGCATTTCGACCAGGCTGCGATATTGCTCAGGCACAGTGTAGCTGTCGAATTCGAAGTAGACAGAACGCTGTTGCGCCAGCGGGCTTTGGGGATTGAACGGATCCATGACCTGGCCGGTGGACGCGGATCCACTCCCCATGTTGTTGGTTCCGGTTCCATTGGCCGATTCGTCCAGAGGTACCGAGCTGCAGGCAGCCAGCGAGGCGGCGAAAGCGACTACGGTAAATGTTTTTGCGATGCGCGAGCTCATTTAGGTTCCTTTGAGAAAGAGTCACACGAAAACTAATTTGTAAATGGTCCCCATGTCGGTTCACGTACTTTGCCGTTGAGAGCCGAAAGCGTTTGACGCACCCGGCCATCTACAGACGTGACGGCCAATACACTACGACCACCTTGTACGGAACTGTAAAGGATCTGCATTCCGTTCGGCGCAAAACTGGGCGACTCGTCATCAGGGCCGGCGGTGAGCAATTGCTCTGAACCTGCCCCCATGTCCTGTAATGCAATCCGGAATGCACCATCTCTTCTTGTAACGTACACCAGCTTGTTTCCGTCTGGCGAGAGGGCCGGTGAGATATTGTAACTCCCGTTGAAGGTCAGGCGTTGAGCATCTCCACCATTTACGGGAACTTTATATATCTGGGGGTTGCCGCCGCGGTCGCTGGTGAAAATAAGCGAGCTGCCGTCGGCGGTGAACTGGGGTTCGGTATCGATCAGCGGCGAGCGCATGACGCGGCGCAAACCGGACCCGTTTGCACCGATGACATAGATCTGGGAGATACCGTCGCGAGACAGCACCAGCGCCAGTTGCTGGCCGTTGGGGGCCCAGGCAGGGGCGCTGTTATTGCCTTTGAAGTTTGCCAGAGGAACACGCTGGCCTGTGGCAAGGGTTTGGACGTATACGACAGGCTTGCCAAGTTCAAAACTGACATAGGCCAGGCGCTTGCCATCGGGGGACCAGGCCGGCGAAATAATCGACTGTTTCGAGCGCAGCATTACCTGCGGATTCTGGCCGTCGGCATCAGCAATTTGTAACTCATATGTGTTGCCAGTCTGCAACACGTAAGCAATGCGTGTTGAGAAAACGCCTCTTACACCCGTAATCTTTTCATAGATACGGTCCGCGATCTGGTGCGAAATACGGCGCAGTTCTTTTTCGCTGCCCGAAAAGGCGACGCCGTCCATCTGCGTGCGCCTGACGGAGTCGACCAGCCGGTAATTGACGTTGTATTGCCCACCCGATTGCGTGATGGAGCCGTAGGCGAGGTAATCGGCCCCGCGGTTGCGCCAGTCGTCAAAGGCAATGGTGCTGTTGACGTCCAGGTTTGCGCCCGTGGCGTTGATGAGCTGGAACTGTCCAGATCGGGTCAGGTCGGCACGTATGACCTCGGCAATGGCTTGCCCGTGCGAATCGCCTGCGAAATCAGCGATGGCGATGGGGTACTGGGTAGCGCCCACGCCCGAGATGTCCACCCGCAACTGCGCCTGCGCGGCGCCGCCCGTGAGCAGGCTGGCGGCTGCCACCAGCAGCCCGCCGGCCAGCGCCTTCCAGCCGCGCAGAGGCGCGCGTTTTATTGAAGTGACAACTGCCATAACTGGTATCTCCTTAATCGTACATCCGATAGTCGCCTTCGATTTCCGAAGGATACTTGCCTGACGGCGGTTTGGGGAAGGGGGAGCAGGCCTGCAGGCCTTTTCTCACCGCATCATCGAAGCCCGGGATGCCCGAGGAGCGTCCGATGCTAACGTTTTTGACTGTACCGTCCGAGTTCAGTTGCACCCGGTATTTTACAGTCGGGTTTGACGATCCGCGTGCGGGTACGCTGTAGATGACGCCAGGGCGCACGCAGGCTCTGACTTTGGCGGCATAGCCGCCGTCGCCGCCGCCACCGCCCGCCTGGTTGCGGTCTGCCGTGCCGCCGGGCAGCCCGGCGGCGCCCAGGGCGTCGCTGCGCATGGCCTTGCGCAAGGCTTCACGCTTGGCTGCAGCCGCTTTTTCGGCGGCGGCCTTCTTGGCAGCTTCTTCCTTGGCTTTTTTCTCTGCCGCCGCTTTTTCTGCTGCAGCTTTCTGGGCGGCTTCCTTGGCTTTTTTGTCGGCCTCGGCTTTTTCGGCCGCAGCCTTCTTGGCGGCTTCTTCCTTGGCTTTTTTCTCCGCCGCAGCCTTTTCTGCAGCCGCCTTCTCCGCCGCGGCCTTCTCAGCAGCGGCCTTCTCAGCAGCGGCTTTCTGGGCGGCGGCTTCTTTGGCTTTTTTGTCGGCTTCGGCTTTTGCCGCCGCCAGTTCGGCGGCTTCCTGCCGGGCCTGTTCTTCAGCCTCGGCTTTCTTTTGCGCTTCTTCCTTGGCCTTTTGCTCTGCAGCGGCCTTGTCCGCCGCCGCTTTCTCAGCTTCTTCCTTGGCTTTTTGTTTCGCGGCCAGTTGAGCGGCCTGGCGCTTTTTTTCTTCTTCTTGTTCGCGCTTCTTGCGCGCCTGCTCCAGTGCGATGTCCGGGTCGACTTCGGGCTCAGGAGGGGGCGTGGGCTGTGCTTCGGGCGTTGGCGGCGGCGCAGGCGGCTCCTGCGGCTGTGCAGGTGTTGGCTCGGGCTGGGGTTGCGGTTCGGGCTCCGGTTGCGGCGGCGTGGGTTGCTTGACGACTTCCGGTTCCGGCTGGGTGTCGGGCTCGCTGGCGGTCGGTGTTGTGCCGTCCGCCCACAGCTCGACCTGCACCGGATTCGGTGTCTTGGGCGAGGACACCAGGCCGGCCAGCATCAACAGGATCAGGGCCGCATGAATCCCGATAGCAAACCACAGGCCGCGGCGATCATCGCGCTGCTGGGGTGTGCGTATGCGGTTCTTGACGTTGCGGTTATGTTTGGGCTTCATTGCTTGGCGTTGGGGCTGGCCTTCTGGTCAACCAACAGGCCCAGCCTGCTGATACCGGCGCTGCGCAGTTCATCCATGACCTTCATGACGGTTTCATATGGCACGCGGCCATCGGCCGAAATCACGACGGGTGTGTCTGCCGTGATGCGGGCCTGGACTTCGGCAACCAGGTTCTGCCGGTTGATCTGCTGGAATTCGCCGCCTGCATCCCGTACACGGATTGAGGTGATGCCGTCCTTGTCCAGTTGGACTTCGATGGGTTTGGACTGGACCTCGGACGCCTGGCCGACGGTGGGCAGCTCGATCACGCCTGGCGTGATCATGGGGGCGGTGACCATGAAGATGACCAGCAGCACCAGCATGACGTCGATGTAAGGAACGACATTGATATCGTTTTTCAGGCGGCGGGAGCGGCCGGATGTGCCGCGAACGGATGGCATCAGCGCACCTGTCGTTGGAGGATATTGAGGAATTCGTCGACAAAACTGTCGAACCGCAGCGAAAGCCTGTCGATTTCGTTGGTGTAGCGGTTATAGGCGATCACGGCGGGGATGGCCGCGAACAGGCCGATGGCGGTGGCAATGAGGGCCTCTGCGATGCCAGGGGCCACGGCGGCCAGCGTAGCCTGCTGCATGGAGGAGAGCCCTATGAATGCGTGCATGATGCCCCAGACGGTGCCCAGCAGGCCGATGTAGGGGCTGACCGAGCCGGCCGACGCAAGAAAGTTCAGGTGCGATTCCAGGCCGTCCATTTCGCGCTGGTAGGCTGCCCGCATGGCGCGGCGGGGGCCGTCGAGCATGGCGTCGGAACTGGCTGCGCCGCGGCGCGCCTTGATGAATTCGGTCATGCCGGCATCGAAAATGCGGGCCAGGGCGCCGTGTTCGGCCCGACGCGAGGCGACAGCCTGCTGCAGTACCGACAGATCGCCGCCTGCCCAGAAATCGTCTTCGAAGCGGCGGGTCTGGGCGTTGGCGCGCTTGAGCGCGGTGTATTTACTGAAGATGTATGTCCAGGACAGCACGGAGATGCCCAGCAGCAGCAGCATGACGAGCTGGACAGGTACGCTGGCATGAGAGACCAGGGTAAGCAACGAAAGGTCGCTGGAAGCTTGCATGGTTAGTTCTTGGCCTTTTCCAGTAGAGTTCTGAGTTCGGTGGGGAAGGGGGTGGGCCGCAGGGTGACCGCATCGACGCAACACACTTGGATATTGCTTTCACACAACAGTTCCCCGTCGCATAGGGCGGCTTGCCTGAAGCGTATCGAGGCGGGACCAACGCGGGTAACCGCGCTGTGCAGTGCAAGCAGGTCGTCGAGCCTGGCCGGCTTGCGATAGTGTAGTTCAACGTCTTTGACAACAAATATACGCTGTTCCCTTGCGGCAAGTTCGGATTGATTGACGCCCAGCTGGCGCAGCCATTCTGTCCTGGCACGTTCGAAGAACTTCAGGTAATTGGCATAGTAGACGACGCCACCGGTGTCGGTGTCTTCGTAATATACGCGAATATCCATCCGGAAAGGCATCGCTCGTGTATCTATGGGCATGAGTTTCGTTAGGTGGTGTGACAGCTGCCTGCCCCGCCAAGAGGCGGGGCGGGCAGCTTGCCTGTTACAGCGATTCTAGCCGTTCCAGGGTAAATTGCGCCGCCGATTCTACTGCGATCCGCGAGGCCTGGTCTTCGCTTCGCGCCTGGATTTCGACCACGCCGTCCTTCAGTCCGCGGTCGCCCACGGTAATGCGAAGCGGCACGCCGATCAGCTCCCAGTCTGCGAACATAATTCCCGGACGCGTGTCGCGGTCATCGAGCATGACATCCACGCCGTTTTCAGAGAGTGTTTTGTACAGGCTTTCGGCGGTGTTGCGAACAGTTTCACTTTTATGCCAGCCCATTGGACAGATCACGACCTCATAAGGGGCGATGGCGCGCGGCCAGATAATGCCCTTGGCGTCATGGTTCTGCTCGATGGCGGCGGCGGCAATGCGGCTGATCCCGATGCCATAGCAGCCCATTTGCAGCACAGCCGGCTTGCCGTCGGTTTCCAGGAAGGTGGCGTTCAGCGCTTTCGAGTACTTGTCGCCCAGGAAGAAGACATGGCCTACTTCGATCCCGCGCTGTATCGCCAGTTCGCCGCCCTGAGGGTCGGGATCGCCTGCCACGACATTGCGCAGGTCGGCGACCTCGGGCTCGGGGAGGTCCCGTCCCCAGTTGACGCCGGTATAGTGAAAACCTGCTTCGTTGGCGCCGCAGATGAAATCGTTCATATTGGCGACGGTGCGGTCGGCGACAATCCTGACTGGTTGCACGGTGTTGACGGGGCCCAGATAGCCCGGCACGCAGCCGAAGGCGTCCAGAATTTCGGCTTCGGTGGCAAAGCGGAATCCCGCGCCCAGCCCAGGGATCTTGCTGGCCTTGATTTCGTTGAGCTCGTGATCGCCCCGCAGCAGCAGCAGCCAGATCTGCGCCTGGCCGGGCGCATCCGGGTTCTCGGTGGCCAGCACGATAGACTTGACTGTGTCCGACAGCGGACGCTTGAGCAGCTCGGCCACCAGCTCGCATTTGGATGCGTCGGGCGTGGAGGCCTTGACCAGCGCTTCGCCAGGCGCGCCGCGCTCGGCCAGCAGGCAAGGGGCTTCGGCAAGCTCGATGTTTGCCGCATAAGGCGACGAGGGGTTATAGACAATCAGGTCTTCGCCGGTATCGGCGATCACCTGGAACTCATGGCTGCGCGTCCCGCCTATTGAGCCCGTATCTGCGGCCACTGCCCGAAACTCCAGGCCCAGACGGGTGAATATGCGCATATATGCCTCATACATGGCGTCGTAGCTGGCCTGGGCCGCGGTTTCGTCGCGGTCGAAGGAGTAGGCATCCTTCATGGTGAACTCGCGTCCGCGCATGAGCCCGAACCGGGGCCGGCGCTCATCACGGAATTTGGTCTGGATGTGATAGAAATTGAGCGGCAGCTGGCGCCAGCTGTGGATTTCGTTGCGGGCGATGTCCGTAATCACTTCTTCGGACGTAGGCTGCAGCACGAAATCGCGCTGATGCCTGTCTTTGATGCGCAGCAGTTCGGCGCCGTACTGTTCCCAGCGGCCCGACTCCACCCAGAGTTCTGCCGGCTGGACCACCGGCATCAGCAGCTCGATGGCGCCGGCGCGGTTCATTTCCTCGCGCACGATGGCTTCGATCTTCTGGAGAACCCTGAGGCCCAGGGGCATATAGGTATAGATGCCGCCGGCCGCTTTGCGGATCATCCCGGCCCGCGTCATGAGTTGATGGCTCACGACTTCGGCTTCGGAAGGCGCTTCTTTCAGTGTGTTGATGTGATACTTGCTTGCATGCATGGTGAGGATCTCTGCAGATACGTATAATCAGTGGTAATTGTATTGAATTCGCTTGAGGTGGCCCATGCTGGACCGAGAAGGCTACCGTCCTAATGTCGGCATTATCCTCGTAAATCAGAAAAACGAGGTGTTCTGGGGTAAACGCATTCGTGAGCACGCCTGGCAATTCCCCCAAGGGGGCATCAAATACGGCGAAAGCCCCGTACAGGCCATGTTCCGCGAACTCCACGAGGAGGTCGGGCTGCTGCCTGAGCATGTACGCATATTAGGTCGGACGCGAGATTGGCTGCGTTACAACGTTCCGAACAATTTTATTCGGCGCGAGTCTCGTGGCCACTATAAAGGGCAGAAACAGATCTGGTTTCTGCTGCGCATGCTTGGCCGCGACACGGATGTCAGCCTCAGGGCCAGCGACAGCCCCGAGTTCGACGCCTGGCGCTGGAGTCCATACTGGGTGCCACTGGAAGTCGTCATCGAGTTCAAGCGCGAAGTCTACACGCTTGCGCTGAACGAGCTTGCCAATATCCTGTTCAAGCGCGGGCACGAATCCCGTTACCTGCGCCAGCGCGTGCAGCACCAGCGCACCTTACTGACCGACGGCAAGCCACATGCGCGTACTGCTGGTTGAAGACGAGCGGGACATGTCCGCCTGGCTTGAGCGCGCCCTTGCGCAAAGCGGTTTCCTGCCCGAACCTGCCTTCGATGCAGCCACGGCCGAACATCTGCTGGCTGAAAACGAATACGACGCGGTCATCATGGACCTGCGCCTGCCGGACAAGCATGGCCTGGTGCTGTTGCGCGAACTGCGCAATCGCGGCGACGTCACGCCTGTCCTGATCCTCACCGCGCAGGGCGCCCTGCAGGATCGTGTGCGCGGACTCAATCTGGGCGCGGACGACTTTCTCACCAAGCCCTTCGCCCTGGAGGAGCTCGAGGCCAGGCTTGCCGCGCTGGTCAGGCGCAGCCGGGGACGCAAGACCCCGCACATGCGCTGCGGCACGCTGACCTACGACAGCGAAAGCCGGGCGTTTTCGCTGGACAGCTCCCTGCTGCATCTGACGCCGCGCGAACAGGCGGCGCTCGCTGTTCTCATCACCCGTAGCGGCCTGCCGGTCGAAAAAAATCAGCTTTACAGCCGCGTATTCGATCACGATAGCGATGCCAGTCTGGATGCGATCGAGGTCGTGCTGCATCGTTTGCGCAAAAAACTGGCCGGCAGCGACGTGCGTATTGTGACCGTGCGGGGCCTGGGCTATATGCTGGAGGCGATCGATGGGCACGGCTGAGCCCGCTCCCCTGCTTGCGGTCCCGGTCTTCGTGGCGGCGCCTGCATGGCCTGGCTGACCCGCAAGCCGCGGGGCAGCATGCACTTCTGGCTGCTGGTGCTGCTTATTCCGGGCACCATCGCCCTGCTGCTGATCGACAGCTGGAACGATTACAAGGCGGTCAGCAAGGTCACCCAGCAGGTATACGACAGTGCGCTGCTTGAGCCTGCCAAGGTGCTCGAAACCAGTGTCGAGTTCAACGTCGATGGCAGCCTGCGCATCGATCCGCCGTTTTATGCACAGGTCATGCTTGAGTCGCGCGCCGGAAACCGCAAGTATTTCCGCGTCGAGGAAATCAATCCGCCTCTGCTGAGCCTGGCCGGGGTGGCAGGGCGGCAGATAGAAGGCAACACCATGATAGGTATGCGCGGATTGCCGCGTCCCCCCGCGTTGGCCGAGAACGAAGGCATGCCTGTCTTTTATACGGCCATCTACCGCAATGATGAAGTGCGCATGGTTGCGCTCTGGCGGGACCTTCACTACGAAGGGATGCACAGGCAGGTGTTGGTCATGGTGGGCGAAAGCGTGGACATGCGGCTGCGCACGCAGCAGGAAGCCTGGCGGCAGGGCCTGTTCCGGGATGGCCGCATGCTTATCCTCGCCGTCCTGCTGGTCTGGTTCAGTGTCGAATGGGCATTGCGTCCTTTGGTCGAGTTGCGGCGGGAGATCCGCGCCCGGGACGTCGACGACCTCACTCCTCTGGATGTCGAGCAGGTACCGCGCGAAATCGTGCCGCTGGTACGCGCGGTCAACCACCACATTGAGCTGTACCGGCAGGTGCTGGACAAGCAGGCGCAGTTTCTCGCGGACGCCTCGCATCAGTTGCGCACTCCTCTGGCCATCATGCGTACGCAGGCGCAGTACGCCAAGCGCGAGCCGGATATAGAACGGGTTCACGAAAGCCTGGAGGCCATCATTCGCCAGCTGGGCCAGACCTCCCGCCTCACAGAGCAATTGCTGTCACTGGCACATGCCAGCCGCAAGGATGTCACACCGCAGGCCATGGTGGACATCAATGCCCTGGCGCGCGAGGTGGTGCTGCAGTACCTGCCGCTGGCTCGCGAACGGCATCAGGACCTGGGCTGGATAGACTGCAGGGAAACCGGCTATGCCGGCGTTGCGTCGGGGATATGGGTACTGGCAAGCGACGCCGAAATCCACGAGGCGATCGCCAATCTCGTGCACAACGCCATCAATCATGCCGGTGAAGGCTGCGCCATCACCGTATCATCGGGGCTGGACAACGATTATGCCTGGGTCAGCGTATGCGATAACGGTGTGGGGCTGGACCCTTCGCTCCGGGAGAGCGTGTTCGTCCGCTTTGATCGCGGCGGCCCTGCGCGCAAAAACGCGCGCAGCAGCGGCTCGGGCTTGGGGCTGGCGATTGCGCTGGCCTATGCCGAGCGCAACCGGGGCACCATTGTGCTGAGCGACGGTGACCCGTCGCCCGGCGGCGGCGTAGGCCTGTGCGCACTGTTGCGCCTGCCTCGCCATAAAACCTGAGCCATGCGCCTGCTTCCCGTTTCCGGCCAGGGTGGCGCGTAGCCCGCGGCGCGCCCAGAGGGCAGGCTGCCGCGGATAAGGCCTAGCGCAGGCGCTTGATGAGGCTTGATGTGTCCCAGCGCTTGCCGCCCATCTTCTGTACATCGGCGTAAAACTGATCCACCAGCGCAGTCACCGGGACGCGCGCACCGTTGCGGCGCGCTTCGTCCATGACCAGCCCAAGATCCTTGCGCATCCAGTCCACGGCAAAACCGAAATCGAATTTGTCTTCGACCATGGTGGCGCCGCGATTTTCCATCTGCCAGCTTTGCGCCGCGCCTTTGCTGATCACCTGGAGCACCTGGTTCATGTCCAGGTCGGCGGCCTGGCCGAAGGCGATCGCCTCCGACAGCCCCTGCACCAGGCCGGCGATGCATATCTGGTTCACCATTTTGCAGAGCTGGCCGGCGCCCGGCGCGCCAAGCAGGGTCACCGCCTGGGCGAAATGCAGGGCCAGCGGGCGGATGCGGTCGAAATGCGCCTGCTCTCCGCCGCACATGACCGTCAGTTTGCCGTTTTCGGCGCCTGCCTGCCCGCCGGACACGGGGGCATCCACGAAACCGATGCCGTGTTCAGCCGCAGCCTGGTGCAGCTCGCGCGCCACCTGGGCAGATGCCGTCGTGTGATCGACGAAAATGGCGCCGGCCTTCATGCCCGCCAGCGCCCCGTCCTCGCCCAGCACCACGCTGCGCAGGTCATCATCGTTGCCGACGCAGCAAAACACGATATCCGCATCCTTCACGGCTTCGCGAGGCGTGGGCGCCGCGGCGCCGCCAAACTCCTTGACCCAGGCTTGCGCCTTGGCGAACGTGCGGTTGTACACCGTGACCTGGTGGCCGGCCTGCGCCAGATGGCCTGCCATGGGAAAGCCCATGACACCCATGCCCAGAAAGGCCGTGCGCGTGGAAGGTTGTGATTCGTAGTCCCTGGCATTGATGGAAGGCATGTCGTAATTCTCCGTTGAAAATCGGTACAAGGATGCGCAATAGTCTGCTCCATCCATTAGATTAACCGATCACTTGTGGGAAGACGGAAGGCCAGACCGCTGGCGCACATGTACTGTGTATTGCCAGACTGCGAGGTTGCACGCCCACAGAAGACGCCAGCAGGCGCATGGGCAGTGTCAGCAGAAAAGCTCGCTGTGCGAGCCAAGCCGCGATGGCCAAATAAAAACCCACCGCGCGAACGGTGGGTTTCGATGGCCGCGCATGGCGGCTGCCTTGCATTGCCCGGAAGGCTTGCGGCGATTCCGGGCGGGACGGCGTCAGTCTTCTTCCACAAACGCTTCTTCGCGTTTTTTCCTGATGGAAGGCAGGGCCACCAGCACCACAAGTATCAGCGACATCGCCAGCAGCGTCATGGACAGGGGACGCGTGATGAAGGTGGTGTAGTCGCCCCGGGCCAGCAGCAGGGCGCGGCGGAAGTTTTCTTCCATCATGGGTCCGAGCACCAGACCCAGCAGCAGCGGTGCGCCTTCGCACTTGAGCTTGGACCAGATGTAGCCGATCAGGCCGAAGGCCGCTGTCATCCAGATATCGAACACGTTGTAGTTCAGCGAATACACACCTATCGTGCAGAACACCAGAATGGCCGGGAACAGAATGCGGTAGGGCACTTTGAGCAGCTTGACCCACAGGCCCACCAGCGGCAGGTTCAGGATCACCAGCATCAGGTTGCCGATCCACATCGACACGATCAGACCCCAGAACAGGTCCGGGTGGCTGGTCATCACCTGGGGACCAGGCTGAATGTTGTGGATGGTCATGGCGCCGATCATCAGGGCGGTCACGGCGTTGCCGGGAATACCGAGCGTGAGCAGCGGAATGAAGGAGGCCTGGGACCCTGCGTTATTGGCGGACTCGGGCCCAGCCAGGCCGGCGGGGTGTCCTTTGCCGAAGCGTTCCGGATTCTTGGAGATTTTCTTTTCAGTCGTATACGACGCGAACGAGGACAGCACAGCGCCGCCGCCAGGCAGGATGCCAAGTGCGCAGCCGATGGCTGTGCCCCGGACCACAGCGGGCCAGGCTTCCTTGAATTCCTGCTTGTTCGGGTACAGCGAGCCTACCTTGCCGGTAATGTCTATACGCTGATCGCGCAGCTCCAGGTTTGCCATGATTTCGGCAAAGCCGAACACGCCCATGGCCACGACGGCGAAGTCGATGCCGTCTTGCAGCTCGGGGATGCCGAAGTCGTAGCGGGCAACGCCAGAGTTCACGTCTGTACCCACCATGCCCAGCAGCAGGCCCAGCAGAATCATGCAGATGGCCTTGGGCAGCGAGCCCGATGCCAGCACCACGGCGCCGATCAGGCCCAGCACCATGAGCGAGAAGTATTCGGCAGGGCCGAACTTGAAGGCGACCTCGGCCAGCGGCGGCGCAAAGCCGGCGATCACGATGGTGGCTACGCAGCCGGCAAAGAAGGAGCCCAGGGCCGCAATGGCCAGGGCTGCACCGGCGCGCCCATTGCGCGCCATCTGGTGTCCATCCAGGACGGTCACCACTGCGGATGTCTCGCCGGGCAGGGCAACAAGAATGGCGGTGGTTGATCCGCCGTATGCAGCCCCGTAGTAAATACCGGCGAGCATGATCAGGCCGGCCACGGGCGGCAGCACATAGGTAATGGGCAGCAGCATGGCGATGGTGGGAACGGGGCCGATACCCGGCAGCACGCCGATCAGTGTGCCCAGCAGACATCCCAGCAGGCAGTAAGCCAGGTTTTGAGCTGTGAATGCAACCGAAAAACCGAGGGCCAAGTGTTCAAATAATTCCATTTTTTATATTTCCTCAGTTTCCGAGAAAGCTGGGCCACAGCGGGAAAATCAAGCCAAGTCCCTTGATGAAGGCCAGCCAGACAAACGCGACCAGACCGACAGCCGTGGCGATTGAAATCTTCCAGCTGAACTCATGGCTGGCGAAGCTGCTCATGACCACCAGCAGGAACACGGTGATATAAACGCCCAGCGGATCAAGCAGAACGCCGGACAGCGCGACAGCGCCGACAACAATGATCATGATCTTGAAGTCGAACTTTTCCAGCTTGGACACGATGGCCTTGCTGCTTATCGAGCCCAGCAGCACGACCACCCCGAGCACGGCCAGGCAGATGCCCAGCCAGAATGGAAAATAACCCGGCCCCATGCGTGCCGAGGTGCCCATTGAGTATTGGGTAGCACCCAATGCGAATCCGGCACCCAGGGCAATAAACATGACCCCGGACCAGAAGTCCTGTTGATTTTTGAGTTGCATGTTGGCGGCTACTCCCTCATAGCGGTATTGAACAAGTTTGTTCGGCCCCTCTGGTTTTGCGCAGCCGGATTTGCATGGCCAGGCCGAGAGGGCTTAAAAGGTGAGGAATGGTAATGGACAGGTGATGGGCTGAAAACCCTGATTTCCCCGCGATTGTTCAGGGTTTACCCCGAAAATCGTCTTTTTTTTATTAATGGGGGTGATAAAAACAGCTACCGAACGCCAAAGTGAAAGAATAATGAAAGGTACTGGAAAGAGCGATGAAAGGTTATGATAGCTTTTCATTTTTACACCCCATGCTTCGCCTGGATGGTTTACGATAACGCCCATGTTGCAAGATCTCGATTCCCTCGCAGCCCGCATCGGGCAATTAGTGCAATTCACCCAGAAATTACAGGGTGAACGTTCCGCGTTGCAGGCTCAGCTCAAAAGTCTTGAGCAGGAGCGCGATGCCTTGCGGGACCAATTGCGCCGCCGCGAAACAGAAATCGCATCAGTGGCTCAGGTCAGCGCCGATCACCAGGCGCAGCTAGCGGCGCAGCACGCCGAGGCTCAGGCCGCGCAGTCGCAGTTGCAGCTCGACGTTACACGCTACAAGACAGACTACGAAACCGTCCGGCAGCAGCTCGAGGCCAGCCAGCATGATTCCGCCAGCCTGCGCGGCGCGGCGGACAAGGCTCGCCATCAAATTGATTCAATACTGATGCGCCTCCCGGGCGCAACGCAGGAGTAAAGCCATGGAACGCATTGATGTGTCCATATTGGGGCGTGACTATTCCCTGGCATGCCCTCCTACCGAAAAAGAGGCGCTGCTGGCCGCTGTCCGCCACGTCGACCAGCGTATGCTGGGCGTCAAGGGCTCCGGCAAGGTCACCAGCAACGAACGCATTGCCGTCATGGCTGCAATTCAGATCGCCAATGAACTGCTTTCCATGCGCGCGCCCGATGGGCCTCTCGGGGGAGTTGCGCTTGGCGATTTCAAGCGTAAAATTGATGCCATGAACGATGCAATTGATCAGGTTCAGCTAACCACTCAGCAGCCTCGTTAGGTTACAATCCTGCAGCGGCATTCAATTGTCTGCTGTATCATTTTCGGGGTGCATGTTGCGACCTGCACCCAACCGTTAGTCCCTGCCGTGTTCGTGACTTGGCCATACATTCCTTGAACCAATGTCTATTGGCATAAGGTTGCTGGATTGACAAGTGGGAGAGATCTCCACTCCGGTGGAGAACCCGAAGCTTGACTGATGGCGACCACCTTGAACCTCAGGTTCCAGGATGCCGGCCTAGACGGCACATGCGGGGCATTTCCAAAAAAGCTCGTCCTTGGACGAGCTTTTTCCTTATATGGGGGCTCTATGTATCTTTCCCGACAAAAAAGTAATTGGCTGTTAGCGCTGGCTCTGTCCACGGGCGCTGCAACCCTGGCGCTGCCGGCGCATGCCCATGATGCTGCCCCGTCCGGGCGCGGGCACGCCGAACACCACCAGAAGTGGCCCCAGGCCTCGCTGCAGGCGGAGGCCGTTGCCGACATACAGCAGGACACGGTGCGCATTACGCTGGCGGCGGAAGTCAGCGACGCCAGCCAGACAGCAGTTGCACAGGCGTTGGGCAAAACGCTGGAAGACGTCATGGCGCAGGCCAAGGAAAAGGCCAAGGGCAACGACAAGATCAAGATCAGTTCGGGCAATTACCGCGTATGGCCCATGAACGATCAGGACGGCAAGATTACCAACTGGCGTGGCCGCGGCGAGATTATCATTGAATCGACTGACTTCGCCGCTGCGTCGGACATTGCGTCGTCGCTCAGCGACCGCATGCCCATCGCCGATCTCGCGTTTTCGGTATCGCCCAAAGTACGCGCCCAGAAAGAAGAGGCGCTGCTGACGCAAGCCGCGCAGGCCTTTCGTGATCGCGCACAGGCGCTCACCGATGCCTTTGGCTACGCTGGCTACGATATCAAGGAAATCGACCTGGGCGGTGCGGGCGCCCGGTACGAATCAGCCGCGCCGCGCATGATGGCCATGGCGGCGGACAGCCGGGCAAAGGTACCGCTTGAGGCCGGCAGCGAGACGGTCAGCGTGTCGGTTCGCGGGACGATTTTCTTGCGCTCAGATAAAAAATAACTGCGCCGATCAGAATCATGGGTAGCGACAGCAGTTGACCCATGGACAGTCCGCCCGCGAGCAGGCCCAGAAAATAATCCGGCTCGCGGGTGAACTCGACCAGAAACCTGAACAGGCCATAGCCCATCAGAAATACCGCGCTCACCTGCCCGACAGGCCGAGGCTTGCGGGCGAACCACCAAACCAGTGCGAACAGCGCAAAACCTTCCAGGCCCATTTCATAAAGCTGGGACGGATGGCGTGCGATGTTGTCGTGGGTTTGCGGGAAGACCATGCCCCAGGGCAGCGTAGTGGGGCGTCCCCACAGCTCGCCATTGATGAAGTTGCCCAGCCTGCCTGCCGCCAGGCCCAGCGGAATCAGGGGGGCGATGAAGTCGCCGACCTCAAGCAGCTTTCTGCCCCGGCTTCGCGCAAAGATAAGCAGTACGACAATGACGCCGATCAGGCCGCCATGGAATGACATGCCGCCTTGCCAGACATAGAAGATTTCGAGAGGATGGGCAAAATATTCCTCAGGTTTGTAGAACAGGACATAGCCCAGCCGGCCGCCGAGCACGACGCCCAGCACACAATAAAAGATGACATCCTCGAGATCGCGCAGCGTGAGATCGCTCTTGCCGTGCCGGATGCGCCAGCGGCCCAGCACCCATACCAGCGCAAAGCCGATCAGATACATCAGGCCGTACCAGTGCACGGCGATAGGGCCTATCTGCAAGGCGATAGGATCAAAGTGAGGATACTTGAGCATGATGCGTTGTCGTCCTGTTGACCGAATATCGTCGATAATACCCGATGCACATGTGTGCAAGTATCGAGGTCCAGTTCATGTTGATGAGGTTTTCCATAATGTTTCTCGGCCTGGCCGGCCTGATCGGGCTTGGCGCGGCAACGGCAGCCGTCGCGCAGACCACCGACGCCAGCCTGGCACGCGCCAATAATTGCCTGGGCTGTCATCAGGTCGACAGAAAGCGGGTCGGGCCGGCCTTTACCGTGATCGCCCAGCGTTTTGCGCACAGCGACGGGGCCCGGGATTATCTTGCCGGCGTCATACGCAGGGGCAGCAAGGGCAGTTGGGGCGCCGTGCCCATGCCCGCCCAGACCCAGGTCAGTCCTGCCGATGCCCGGCTGCTGGCCGACTGGATACTATCCCTGGCCGAGCCTGCGGGCGCCGCGCAGGCAGATCCTGCCACGGCGCAGTCGTCATCGGCCGCGGCCCGTTAATATCATCGCTCAAGGAGATATACATGTCCGATACCATTATTCTCGGAGGCGGATGCTTCTGGTGCACCGAATCCGTATTCCTGCCGCTGCGCGGCGTGCTCGAGGTAACGCCCGGCTACGCAGGCGGCCATGTGGATCACCCTAGCTACGAGCAGGTATGCGGCAAGCAGACGGGGCATATTGAAGTCGTGCGGGTGGTGTTCGATCCAGACATCATCAATCTGGAAACCGTGCTGCAAGTGTTTTTTGCAACGCACGACCCCACCACGCTCGACCGTCAGGGGGCCGATGTCGGGCCGCAGTATGCGTCGGCGATTTTCTGCCACGACGCCGCCCAGAAAGCCGTTGCGCAAAAAGTCATGGATGAGGTCGCCCAGGCGCTGGGCGAGCCCGTGGTAACCCGCCTGCTCGACGACGCCACCTTCTGGCCGGCCGAGCAATACCATCACAACTTTTATGCGCGCAATCCCACCCAGGGCTATTGCCAGGCCGTCATCTCTCCCAAGCTGGTCAAGTTCCGAAAGCGCTATGCCAGTTTGATCGCTGCTTGACGCTCAGGACTGGCGCACTGCCGTGTCGGCGACGCGCCAGCTTCCGCGATTCGTGAATCTGGCCAGGGTGGCGACCATCAGCAGGGTCAACACCAGCCGGCCCGGCAGCACGACCCAGATATTGGCGCCCAATGCCAGCATCAGCAGCGTGTCTTCGATCAGCGAGTGCGACAGCGAAAGCCAGGTCAGCGCCAGAAACCGTGTGCGCGCGGGAAAATTCTGCTTTCTGGCTTCTTCGATGATGAGCGCACCGCCATAGGTCAGGCCCAGCAGCACGCCGACAGTGGTCACCGGCGCAACCCTGGGATCCAGCCCCGACACCTTCAGCAGGGGCATCAGCGCGGCGGTGATGCGGCGCGTAATGCCCAGCCGTTCCAGCGCGTCCAGGGCTGCAGCCAGTACCGTGATGACCACAAACACCAGGGCCATGGAGTATGCCGTGGATTGCAGCCAGGCCACGATGCCGGTCGGCGCCTGGCCGGCGGCAAACGATGAGGCCGTCATCCATTCAAAAGACATCGCAGTATCCAGCGCCCCGGTCATCTGGCATGCCCAGGACACCAGGCCGCCATAACACACGGCAGCGCCGATCCGCAGGGCCGCGGTGATCCAGAAGCTGGCGCCCGCCTGCCTGACGATGGCCTGCTCCACCGGGATCGAATGCGAAAACAGCATCATGGCGCACAGCGCGCTCAGTTGGGCGGCGTTCATGTCTACCGTGGGGGCCAGGGTGGCAAGCGTTGCGATGCCGCCGAAGATGCCGGTGAACACCGTCGTGGCCCAGATGATGCCCGCCTCAGGCGGCAGATTCACCAACGACATGGCTGGCGCAATCCATCGGCCGACAAGATCGACCAGGCCGAACTGGTCTGCAATATGCACCGCCAGCATGACCGGCACCATGAGCTTGGCGACCGTGATGAACATACGCCAGCAACGCCGCAGCAGCATTGCCGGATAACTACCCCGCATAATCCCCTCCCGAAAATACATCGGCGTCTTGGCGACGCCTTGTTCTGTATGGACGACCGGAGGATTATAGGCCCCGGCAGGCCGGGACCGCACGGTATGGCGCCTTAGTCTACGGACTTGACGACGCCGCGCCGCATCTGATCCAGCTCTATGGATTCAAACAAGGCCTTGAAGTTGCCCTCGCCAAATCCGTCATTGCCTTTGCGCTGAATGATTTCGAAGAAAATCGGACCGATCTGATTTTCGGTGAAAATCTGCAGCAGCAGCCCGCCGTCGGCAGCGCCATCCAGCAGAATGCGGTTTTTCTGCAGGCGTGCCACATCTTCCCCGTGATTCGGCAGGCGGCGGTCCAGCAGTTCGTAGTAGGTTTCGGGCGTGTCCAGGAAAGACAGCCCGCCAGCCTTCAGTTGCTCTACGGTGTCGTAGATATTGTCGGTTGCCAGCGCAATATGCTGGATGCCCTCGCCGCGGTACAGATCCAGGTATTCCTGGATCTGGCCTTTTTCCTCGGTGCCTTCTTCATTGATAGGGATGCGGATATTCCCGCAAGGCGAGGTCATCGCTTTGGATTTAACGCCCGTCACCTTGCCTTCGATATCGAAATAGCGCACTTCGCGGAAATTGAACAGGCGCTCGTAGAATTCGGACCATTCCGCCATGCGGCCTTTGTGCACATTGTGCGTCAGGTGGTCCACCAATGCGAGCCCGGCGCCCTTGTAGTCCAGATCCGTTTCGGCCGATGCTTTGTCTATGGGTTCGAAATCCACGTCGTAGATGCTGATATTGCCGATGCCGCCGTGACCGTCCTTGCCGTGCCAGCGGTCCACGAGGTAAATCAATGAATCGCCAATGCCTTTTATGGCCGGGATATTTAGCTCCATGGGACCACTGCCCGAGTCAAAACCCCAGGCGCCCAGTTCCAGCGCGCGCTTGTATGCCTTGGCCGCATCGTCCACGCGAAACGCAATGGCACAGATGGACGGGCCATGCAGGCGCGCAAAACGCTGCGCAAAGGAATCGGGTTCGGCGTTGATCAGGAAATTGATGCCCCCCTGGCGGTAGAGCGTCACATCCTTGTTGCGATGGCGGGCAATCGCCTTGAAGCCCAGCGTTTCGAATACTTTGCCCAGCGCCACGGGATCGGGCGCCGTGTATTCGATGAATTCAAAACCCGCAGTACCCATGGGATTTTCCCAGGGCTGAAAAGAAGTGCTCATTGCTCGCTCCAGTATCTGCTGTGCGTCGCCGGTAGCTGGCGACGATAGCGATGGTTATGGCTGCCCCGGCCTCTGATCGGGGCTGGCAGGCTCGTGGACATTTGGTATCCAGGCCTGGAATATAGAATTTTAAGAAAAAACAGGGGGCATGAGATTGCAAAGATGGCTTTGTTCCGACATGTTGCAGCAATATAATTCTAATAATAAGACTCTTTAGGATTAAATATGTCCCAAAATGACCTGGACAGGACAGATAGGCGCATTCTTGCAGAGCTTCAGCGCAACGGCAGGCTCAGCAACCAGGATCTGGCCGAGAAAGTCTCGCTGTCGCCCAGCCCCTGTCTGCGCAGAGTGCGTCGCCTGGAAGAGGCTGGCTATATAAAGCACTACGTTGCGCTGATTGATCCCGAAAAGGTCGGGCTGAAGCTGCTTGCCTATGTATCGATACGACTGAACAAGGTATTGCGCTCCAGCCATGCCCCCATGTCGGATTTTGCGCGCGATGTGCAGCACTGGCCTGAAGTGGTCGAGTGCTATGCCATGTCCGGCGATATGGATTATCTGCTGCGCGTTCAGGTCGAAGACCTCGCTCAGTTTTCACGCTTTGCCATGGACAAGCTGATGCAGCATCCCGCGGTCGTGGACATGCGTTCCAGCTTCACGTTGCAGCGTATCAAGGAGATTACCGAAATTCCTGTGTAGGCGGGCCGGGGCGCCGCAGGCGCACTCGCTCCGGCGGCACCACTGCGCACGCGCGATGCCTGGCTGCATGGCTTTTTGCCCATGCACCTGATAATCTAGCCCGCTGGAGACATTCATGAAGACGAGGACAATCATGTCGGACCTGGAGTTTGACTACATCATTGTCGGGGCCGGCACTGCCGGTTGCCTGCTGGCCAACCGTCTGAGCGCGCGGTCCGCATGCAGGGTCCTGCTGATCGAGGCCGGCGGCCATGACAGCTATCACTGGATACACATCCCCGTCGGTTATCTCTACTGCATAGGCAATCCGCGCACCGACTGGCTTTACAACACCATGCCCGAGCCAGGCCTGAATGGTCGCTCGTTGCGCTTTCCCCGCGGCAAGACTCTGGGTGGCAGCTCCAGCATCAACGGCATGATCTACATGCGCGGCCAGGCGCGCGACTACGACGCCTGGGCCCACGAGACGGGCGAATCCGCCTGGTCCTGGGAAAGCTGTCTGGCTGATTTCAAAAAGCACGAAAACAACTATCGCTTCGATGGCGGGTCTGACACGGCGGGCGCAAAAGCCCTTCATGCCGGGGCAGGCAGCGCGGGGGCGTCCGACGACAGGCGCTGGTCCGAGTTCCACGGCGGCGGTGGCGAATGGCGTGTAGAAAAGCAGCGCCTGCACTGGGATATTCTCGAAGCTTTCGCCCAGGCCGCCCAGGAGGCCGGCATCCCGGCGACCGATGATTTCAACACCGGTCTGAACGAAGGAGTGGGTTATTTCGAGGTCAATCAAAAAAGCGGCTGGCGCTGGAATGCGGCCAAGGCCTTTCTGCGCCCGGTCTGCATGGGGCGATCCAATTTTTCGCTGTGGTCCGACACGCAGGTGACTGATCTGGATATCCAGCGTCGCCCTGACGGCGAACTGGCCTGCAAGGGCGTCAATGTCATACGCAACGGGCGCAAGCAGCATGCGCGTGCGCGCCGCGAAGTGATTCTCGCCGCGGGCAGCATCGGTACGCCCCAGTTGCTGCAGCTTTCGGGCATCGGGCCTGCCGATCACCTGCACAAACACGGCATAGACGTCGTGCTGGACAAGCCGGGTGTCGGCGCCAACCTGCAGGATCACCTTCAGATACGCTCGGTCTATAAAGTGGAGGGCGCCAAGACGCTCAATCTGCTGGCCGCCAGCCTCTGGGGCAAGGCCATGATAGGCCTGGAGTATGCCTTCAAGCGCAGCGGGCCCATGAGCATGGCGCCTTCTCAGTTGGGGGCCTTCACCCGCAGCGATGCGTCCAGGCCCTATGCCAATCTCGAGTATCACGTGCAACCGCTCAGCCTGGAGGCCTTCGGCGATCCCCTGCATAACTTCAATGCTTTCACTGCCAGCGTCTGCAATCTCAATCCCACCAGCCGCGGTACGGTCAGGATTCAAAGCCCCCGCCACGAAGACGCTCCTGCCATCTGCCCCAACTATCTGAATACAGAAGAAGACCGCAAAGTCGCGGCGGATTCCCTGCGGGTGACGCGCAATATCGTCGCCCAGCCTGCGCTGTCCAGGTACAAGCCCCTGGAGTACAAGCCGGGCGTGCAGTTTCAAACGGATGAAGAGCTGGCCCGTCTGGCGGGCGATATTGCAAGCACGATTTTCCACCCTGTCGGCACCGCGAAGATGGGCAGGGTAGACGACGCCATGGCGGTGGTCGACCCGCATTTGCGGGTGTATGGCGTCCAGGGCCTGCGCGTGGTGGATGCCAGCGTCATGCCCACGATCACCAGTGGCAATACCAACAGTCCCACGCTGATGATTGCCGAAAAAGCGGCAGGGTGGATACTCGACCGCTGTTGAGCGGCTCGCGCGCACTGATTTTGAGCTGTTTGGCCCGGTTCGCTTGCGCGACCGGGCCTTTCGGTTTTGATGCGCACAACAATGGTGCCGACGGGGCCGGGCCAGGCAAAAACATGGCCGAAAAAATTGGCACGAATCCTGCGTTAGTGCTTCTGAGCCTGTTTCATCTCCTCAATTTTTGAATCAGGCGCCTCGGATATGAACTCGCGCCATATCCGTTCCCGGAAATTACGCACAGGACCTTCATCATGAAGAAAATAATATCTGCGTTGCCTATCGTGCTCGTTGCCCTGACTTCAGCCGCCCATGCCGACACCGATCTGGGCAGCGGTTTTTCGCTTAGCGGCAATGCCGCCGTAGTGAGCGACTATCGTTTTCGCGGATATTCGCAGACAGATTTCCGGCCAGCGGCGCAGGTCGGCTTCGATATCACCCACTCGTCAGGATTCTATATAGGCAACTGGAACTCGAACGTTTCCGATTTTGTGTTCCCGGAAGGCAATCTGGAAATGGATTTCTATGGTGGCTGGGCCGGAGACCTGGGCAATGGAATCGGGCTGGATGCAGGCGCACTCTATTACTATTACCCAGGCTCTCATTCGCCAAAAGGCGACAGCTATAGGAATCTTGATCTGCATATCGGGCTGAGCTACGACGACTATTCGCTCACGTATTCCTACACGCCCACAGATTTTTTCAGCGCACCCGACAGCAAGGGCACCTGGTATCTCGATGCGTCCAAGACATTCGATCTGGGCAACGGGTGGGGGCTGGTCGGTCATGTCGGCTATCAGAAACTGAAAAACCAGGTCGATATGGATGGCGATGACATCAGCCATTATGTCGATTACAAGCTCGGCGTGACCAAGGCCATCGCCGGATGGGAGCTGGCGCTCTCTGCGGTGGGCGCATCGCGTGATGACTGGCTGCCCACGAAGAACGGCCATCCCTCCGGGCGCCTGGGGGTCGTCTTCGGTGTCAGCAAGACTTTCTAGTTCTGCCGGAGGATACGAAAGGCGGATGGCCGGCCAGGCGCCGGGCTAGGGCGCGCCGCAGGCTTGTCATCGTCACGAGGAAAGCGGGCCAGCCTGGTCGCTTCCTCTTTTTGAGGCGCTCCGTGAAATACGGCATAGGCGCGCGCGGCCTTTTCCGTACCGGCTGCCAGCGTGAGTCCAATGATGTCCAGCTGGGCAGCATCGGTCTATGCGGGGCGGGTGGGTCCGAGGCGCGGTTCGCTCAACTTATCTATATATAGAGGACCGGCGCCATGCGGAATGGGAGCGATGTCTTTAACGTCGCCTTCAGGCAAGGCAGTGCATCTCTCTATATAGGAGGCCATGCTTCTATATGGCAAGACGGAAGGCAAGTTGCGCCGGGGGGTGAGGCAAGCTGCGCTAGAGAGTGACGCAAGCTGCGCTAGAGGGTGAGGCCAACTGCGCCAGGTGGTGAGGCCAACTGCACCAGGTGAGTGAAATCCTTATATAGAGGTCTCCTATATAGAAGGGCTTATTTCGATAGAAGTGTTCTTTTCTGTGGGAAACGCCTTCTGGGGCAGGGCTTTTCGGGATTTTTCTGATTGGGCGGTAACGCGCTTTCCAGCGTCATGGCGTATTTTGCAGAAGAAAAACAGTGCTTTTCGACAAGCTGGCTTGCCTATCGTGGCTATTCTTACCTGTTCCAATGCCCGCAATATCGGTGGGCGTGTCCATTTTCTTGTGATTATCTGCCTGTTTTTCCTGACCGACCTGGCCGGTTTTCCGGGACAACGGCGCCTTTTTGGCGTGCTTTTGAATTTATTTTGACGGGGCGCAAATTATTTTCAGCACCATCTTTTTGAACATTTCAATTTTGTTTCAAGGGCTTGGCGTTTTCCGGG
>JBLWTG010000016.1:0-39619 GCA_048270225.1 Pusillimonas sp.
CGTCAATCTGGTCGTAGCCCTTGGCTTCACCGCCAAATGCCGTGGACAGCACTGTCGTGATCGCCGCTGTCAGCGTCGTCTTGCCGTGGTCAACGTGACCGATTGTGCCTACGTTGACGTGCGGTTTGGTCCGCTCAAACTTACCTTTTGCCATGATTTATCCCATCAATGTTTTCAATGAAACAAAAAAAATGTCCTGCCCGCATCCTTGCGGGCAGGTGATTGATTTTAATTACTTGCCACGCGCAGCGATAACTTCATCGGCCACGTTCTTGGGCGCCTCGGAGTAATGCTTGAACTCCATGGTGTAGGTGGCGCGACCCTGCGTTTGCGAACGCAGATTGGTCGAATACCCGAACATCTCGGCCAGAGGAACCTCGGCCTTGATGATCTTGCCACCGCCCGGGATGTCATCCATGCCCTGAACCATGCCGCGACGGGAGGACAAATCGCCCATGACCGTACCAGCATATTCTTCGGGCGTTTCGACATCAACAGCCATCATGGGCTCGAGCAGCACAGGGCTGGCCTTGCGCATGCCGTCCTTGAACGCCATGGAAGCCGCCATGCGGAACGCGTTTTCGTTCGAGTCCACGTCGTGGTAGGAACCGAAGAACAGCGTCGCCTTGACGTCTACCACCGGGTAGCCAGCCACCACGCCTGCCGGCAGGGTTTCCTGGATGCCCTTGTCGACGGCGGGAATGTATTCGCGAGGCACCACACCGCCCTTGATCGCGTCGACGAACTCGTAACCACCGCCAGGAGGCAGGGGCTCGAGCTTGAGCACAACGTGACCATACTGGCCGCGGCCGCCCGACTGCTTGACGAACTTGCCTTCGACTTCGTCGCAGGTCTTGCGGATGGTTTCGCGGTAGGCAACCTGGGGCTTGCCCACGTTGGCTTCCACGCCGAACTCGCGACGCATGCGGTCAACCAGCACCTCAAGGTGAAGCTCGCCCATACCGGAAATAATGGTCTGGCCGGATTCTTCGTCGCTGCGCACGCGGAAGGAAGGATCTTCCTGCGCAAGACGAGAAAGGGCAATACCCATTTTTTCCTGGTCGGCCTTGGTCTTGGGCTCGACGGCCTGCGAAATGACAGGCTCGGGGAAGACCATGCGCTCGAGCAGGATGTGCTGGCCAACGTCGCACAGGGTTTCGCCTGTGGTGACGTCTTTCAGGCCAACCACGGCGGCGATGTCGCCCGCCAGAACTTCCTTGATTTCGGCACGGTTGTTGGCGTGCATCTGCAGAATACGGCCGATGCGCTCTTTCTTGCTCTTGATCGGGTTGTAGACGGTTTCACCCGACTGCAACACGCCCGAATAAACGCGCACGAAGGTCAGCTGACCCACGAACGGATCGCTCATGAGCTTGAATGCCAGTGCGGAGAACTTGGCGTCATCCGAAGCGGGCAGGCTGATTTCGTTGCCGTCGTCGTCCAGGCCCTTGACCGGGGGAATGTCCACCGGAGAGGGCAGGTAGTCGAGAACCGCGTCGAGCATGCGCTGCACGCCCTTGTTCTTGAATGCCGTGCCGCACAGCATGGGCTGGATTTCACCAGCGATGGTGCGCAGACGCAGGCCAAGATTGACCTCGGCTTCGGTGAGCTCGCCTGTTTCCAGGTATTTGTTCATGAGCTCTTCGTTGGCCTCGGCAGCCGACTCGACCAGCTTTTCGTGCCACTCCGTGGCATCGTCCTGCAGGTCAGCAGGGATGTCGACGTAGTCGAACTTGGTACCCTGGCTGGCTTCATCCCAGATGATGCCTTTCATCTTGACCAGGTCGACAACACCCTTGAATTCGTCTTCAGCGCCGATAGGAATGACGATAGGCACAGGGTTGGCCTTCAGGCGAACCTTGAGCTGGTCGTAGACCTTGAAGAAGTTGGCGCCGGTACGGTCCATCTTGTTCACGAAAGCCAGACGGGGAACGCCGTACTTGTTGGCCTGACGCCATACGGTTTCCGACTGGGGCTGCACGCCGCCCACAGCGCAATACACCATGCAGGCGCCGTCCAGCACACGCATGGAGCGCTCGACTTCGATGGTGAAATCCACGTGTCCCGGGGTATCAATGATGTTGATACGGTGCTCTTGGCGGTCGCCCGCCATGCCGCTCCAGAATGCCGTCGTGGCAGCGGAGGTAATGGTAATGCCGCGCTCTTGCTCCTGCTCCATCCAGTCCATCGTCGCGGCGCCATCGTGGACCTCGCCGATTTTGTGGCTGACGCCTGTATAGAACAGGATGCGTTCGGTTGTAGTGGTCTTCCCTGCATCGATATGCGCAGAAATACCAATATTGCGATAGCGCTCGATTGGGGTTTTGCGGGCCATGATTGTTCCTTAGATTACCAACGGAAATGGCTGAATGCCTTGTTGGCCTCTGCCATCTTGTGCGTGTCTTCACGTTTCTTCATCGCACCGCCACGACCTTCGGAGGCGTCAAGCAGTTCGCCGGCCAGGCGCAGATCCATCGACTTTTCGCCGCGCTTCTTGGCTGCTTCGCGCAGCCAGCGCATGGCGAGCGCCAGGCGGCGCACAGGGCGCACTTCAACCGGCACTTGATAGTTCGCGCCACCGACACGGCGGCTTTTCACTTCGACGATAGGCTTGATGTTGTTGATCGCGGTGTTGAACACCTCGATAGGCTCCTTGCCAGTTTTAGCCTGAATCTGGTCAAACGCGCCGTAGATAATACGTTCGGCGACAGCTTTCTTGCCAGACAACATAACAACGTTCATGAATTTGGCGAGTTCTACGCTGCCAAATTTGGGGTCGGGGAGAATCTCACGTTTGGGAACTTCGCGACGACGAGGCATTTTTAACTTCCTTGTGACTGTTCAGTTGAACCACCTTTGAGGTGGTCACGATCATCCAGAAAGATGATCACTTACATGCCATGGAACGATGACCATGGCTGCACTGATACGACCAGACGAGCTGGACTGGGAAAAAACTTAAGCTTTCTTGGGGCGTTTTGCGCCGTATTTGGAACGGGACTGCTTGCGATCCTTGACGCCCTGGAGGTCAAGAGAACCGCGCACGATGTGATAACGCACACCAGGCAAATCCTTGACACGACCGCCACGGACCAGAACCACGGAGTGTTCCTGCAGGTTGTGGCCTTCGCCGCCGATATACGAAATGACTTCGAAACCGTTGGTAAGACGAACCTTGGCGACTTTACGCAGTGCCGAGTTAGGCTTTTTGGGAGTAGTGGTGTACACGCGAGTGCAAACACCGCGACGCTGAGGGCAGTTCTCGAGCGCCGGGCTCTTGCTGCTGACAGCGCTGACTTCGCGCGGCTTGCGCACGAGTTGGCTAATGGTTGGCATGACCTTTACGCATCCTGTGACTTTGCGCACCAGACGCTTGCGCGCCGGGTAGGCGTATGAAATTAAACGCCTGCCGCCGACATGAATGAAACACGCTGAACAAGCAACATGGCCCACATGGCAGCCTCAGGCGGTTTGCGCAAATACCGCCTGGCACGAAAAATACGTAAAAGAGCGGTCTTGCAGCAAAGCAGGGAATTCAGACAACCGGTAAATCCAGAACGCGCATATGGGTAAACTCGACCGTTTCCAGCCTGTGTTTTACCTGAGTGCGCGCCAATGAAACCACCTGTTGCCCGTCTACCTGAAGGGATCGTATTGGCAAGGAAACCCTAAAGGTAAGCTAGCCATATTAACATGCAGCAAGAATAGCGGTCAATCTCACCGCAAGACGGCCGATATTGTCGCAAATATTGCAGTAAATCTGCAACAGGGCGGGCAGGACCGGTCCGCATCGTCGGCCCTTGCCTCGACAGTGGGGCGGGGATTAACGTAACATTGTTTATCTCATCGCTAAAACAAGTCTCACAGCCTCCATGCACATTGCCATTCTGGAAGATGACGCGGTCCAGGCGCAGCTCGTCCAGTCTCACTTAAGCGATGTCGCTCATCAATGCACCTCCTTCGCCACGGGTAAATCCATGCTTGCGGCGCTTGCACGCGGGCATGATTTCGACATGCTGATCCTGGACTGGGAAGTGCCCGATATTTCCGGGCTGGACGTCCTGCGCTGGGTGCGCGCCACCCTGGGCCATGACCTGCCCATCATGTTCCTGACCAGCCGTATCCAGGAGGAAGATCTCGTGGTGGGCCTGCAGGCGGGCGCCGATGATTACATGATGAAGCCCATCCGGCGTGGCGAGCTCACGGCCAGGGTCCACGCGCTGTTGCGACGGCTTGCGCCGGCCCCGCAGCAGGAAAACCCTTTCTCCTTCACAGTCTACGACATCGATCCCATGCGGGAATGCATTTCCCTCAATGGCGAGGCAATCGATCTGGCGCCCAAGGAATACGAGCTCGCGGTCCTGTTCTTTCGCAATCCGGACCGGCTGTTTTCCCGCGATGTGCTCAGCAGTACGGTATGGAACCGCGAGATACCCGCCACATCGCGCACGCTGGATACCCATCTTTCCAATATACGGCGCAAGCTTCAGTTGCGCCCCGAACACGGTGTCCGGCTTGTGTCCTCCTATGCGCTCGGCTATCGCCTCGAGCTGCTGGCCAACCAACAAGGTACTTCCTCTTCATGACGCATGTTTTCGTATTCCGCCGCCTTCTGGCGGCCTTTTCCGTATTGTGCGCGCTCTGTTTCACGCCCATGGCCGCGCAGGCCCAGCCTGCCGGCGCCGACGGCGACAACTTCCTGTACAACGTGGTATCCGGCGACACGCTGATCAATCTGGCGCAACGCTACACCGATAAGCCGTCCAACTGGACCACCCTGCAGTCACTGAATCAGGTTGCCGATCCCGCCCTTCTGCCGCTTGCCAAACAGCTCAAAATCCCCTTCGCCCTGATTCCCGAGGTCCCGGCCCCGGCGACCGTCGTCCACGTCAAAGGGCAGGCGGACGCCAACGGCACGCCCGTCACCCTGAACAGTCAGGTCAAGGAAGGCGATGCGGTCGTGACCGGCGCCAACGGCTTTGTTACCCTGGAGCTCTCGGATCAGAGCGCCATTTCGGTGCCGCCGAATTCGCGTCTGACCGTGGAACGGCTCAGGGCGTTCAAGGGCACCGGCCTGGTCGACGCCATTCTCGATGTACGTTCAGGCGGGCTTGAATCGGAAGTCGCCCCGGAGAAAACCGGCGTGGGCCGCTTCGAAGTCCGCACGCCGGTCAGCGTGACAGGTGTGCGGGGCACCAGGCTGCGCGTGCGTGCGCAGGAAAGCGGGTCGCAAACCGAAGTCATCCACGGACGAGCCTTGCTCGCAACAGGCAATAAACAGCAGGCCGTTCTGCGGCAAGGCCAGGGCGCAGCCACGAGCGCATCAGGGCAGTTCCTGGGCGTCCGGCCCCTGCTGCCCGCCCCCGAACTGTCCGCCGCCGCGCAGGGCGGCCCGGGATGGGTCGCGAGTTTCCCGCCGGTGCCGGGCGCGCAATCGTATCTGGTCCAGGTGGCCCAGGACGAAGCCGGCACTCAGCTGGTTTCCAGTAAACGCTTCGACCAGCCCAGCATCAGCTATGGCGCGAACGGCAGCGGCACGTTTTATGTCCGGGTGCGGGCCATTGATCGCGACGGCGTCATGGGCGAAGACGCGATCCAGTCGTTCCCGGGACAGCCCGGACTTCAAACCGCATTTGGCCTGCCCGTCTCCACGGCATTTGGCGGCATCATCGTGCTGAAGGACTACTAGGCAGGCCATGGCCGACGCCACGCCTGTCGCGCACGGCGATTTCTGGGGCGACCTGGAGCGGCGCGTCCATGTGGAATGGCTGGCCGTGACGATCCTGATGCTGATCATCACGGCCGTGCTCTGCCTGTACAGCACCCAGATAGGCTTTGCGCGGCTGAACCACACCTTCTATGACCGAACCTTCTCGCTGACAACCCGGCCCAAGCCCGATACTCGCATCGTCATCATTGCCATAGACGACAGCAGTATCGAGGATATCGGCTACTGGCCCTGGCGGCGCGCAACGCATGCGCGCCTGCTGGACCGCCTCAAAGATGCCCGGGTGGTTGCCTTTGATGTGCTGTTCAATGACAAGAACCCGGCCTACCCCGACGATGACAGGGTGCTGGCGCAAGCGATCAAGCAGCACGGCAGGGTCGTGCTGCCTGAAATGATCGCCAGCGACAATCGCCGGCTCATGACGCCACTGCCTGCACTGGCCCAGGCCAGCGCAGCACTGGGCTATATCAATATATATCCCGATGACGACGGCGTGGTCCGCTCCCTGACCGCCCTCCATCCACTACCCGTCGGCGAAGCCGCCCCGCACCTCCTGCTGTCCATGCTCAAGGTCGCTCATACTCCCGCGCAGCTGACCGCCGCGGGAAAAGCCGGCGGGCCGCTCTTCATTCCCTATCAGAAAACGGGAAGTTTTCCCGTCTACCCCTATTCCAAGGTGCTCGACGGCGAAGTCCCGGCCTCGGCCTTCAAGGACAAATATGTATTGATCGGGTCCTGGGGTTCAGGACTGGGCGACAGCTTTCCCACGCCAGCATCCTCGGGCCAGCCCATGGCCGGCGTGGAAATCCTCGCCAACGGCCTGCAAAGCATGATCTCCGGACACTGGATACGAATGCCCGCGCCTTGGCAGGCCGTAGTGCTGGCCTGCCTGCCCGTCCTGCTGGCCTGCCTGGCCTTCCGGCGCCTGTCGCCGCGGCGCTCATTCATGGCCGCGGCGGCCATGTTCCTGCTTGTTTTCGTTGGCAGCGTACTGCTCATGCAGTTTGCCAGCCTCTGGAGACCCATTACCGCCAGCCTGATCGGCGTGGCGCTGGCCTTTCCGGTCTGGAGCTGGCGCAGCCAGGAAGCCTCGCTGCGCCACATTGATCGCGAGCTTAAGGCGCTGAACCGCGAACGTGCCGCCCTGGGCGAAGCCGTTTCCACGTCAACGCCGAACCGACACGATGGCTCCCTGCCCGCCCGGATCACCCAGTTGCACAGCGCCCTCGCCCAGCTTCGCCAGGCCCGCAGCAATCGCGAAGAAACCCTGCGCTTCCTGTCGCACGATATGCGGTCTCCGCAGAACTCGATTCTGGCCCTCACGCAACTGCAGCAGAACCCCGAATCCGCACTCGGCCAACAAGAGTTGCTGCACCGCATCGACAGCTATGCAAACAAGACGCTGAGCCTGGTCGATGGCTTTGTGCAGCTGGCGCGCGCCGAGGCCATGCAAATACAGTTCAGGCCGCAGGACCTGGTGGAACTGCTGGAGCAGTCCATCGATGAGCTCTGGGTTCGGGCGCGCCAGCACAACATCGACCTCGTCGCCCAGGATCTACCCGAAAGCGCCTGGACCATGGGCGATGCGCTTCTGCTGCGCCGCGCACTGGGCAATCTGATCGACAATGCCATCAAGTACAGCCCTGATCATTCCCGCATTACGTGCCGGATCGCCGCGGTAGAGAGCAGCTGGCGCATAGACATACAAGACCAGGGGCGCGGCATCAGCGCCGCACAGATCCACACCCTGTTCCAGCCATTTACACGCGTGAGCGAAGATCAGCCCGGCAATCCGGACGGCGCCGGGCTGGGGCTGGCATTTGTGCATACCGTGGCCGGGCGCCACCATGGCAGGATTCAGCTCAACAGCGCCGAAGGTACAGGCACGACCTTCAGCCTGCTGCTGCCCGCCGCCTGAGCCTGGGAGCGTCTCGCCGGTTCCGCTGGCCGGACGGCAGGCAGGCATCCCCCGCCTGTGCGTCTGTTGCTCACATCAACAGCCTGGACGCCTTGCCGGACGCCCCCTCCTACAGACAGCTCTTCCCATCCAGATAGGCCTTGCGCCAGCGCGTAATCACCGTTCGCTCGAACAGCCCCGCCAGTGCAAACGGATCCCGACTCACAAAATCCTCGGCCTCTCCGCGGGTTTCGACCTCTACAATGTAGACGCTGCCCGTCGCGCCGATACCGTCGTCATCCAGCTTTGCGCCGCAGGCCACCAGCAAGGCCTTGTTCTCATCCAGAAAATCCAGATGCTTGTCGCGCACCGCCTGGCGCAGGGCCGCAGAATGCGGCTTGTCGTAGGTTTCGATCAGATATGGCATGATGCCTCCGGTTTGCAATCAGAACAGGCACGCCCGCCGTGCCCGGAACCGCCCCGAAAACGCTACACTTTCATCTCCGGCGGGCGTTCCATCCCGAACTCCATACTACCGCGGCAGCGCTTCTTCTGCCTGCCGCCCGATCCGGCATGGATGAGCACGCCCAACCACCGCTTTCTTCAATAAATCTTGCCATGCCCCTGCGCGCCCACGAGCCCATCATCGCCATCGCCACCGCCCCAGGACGCGGCGGCATCGGCGTCATACGCATCTCCGGCCGCGAACTTCAGCCCCTGATCCGCAAGCTGCTGGCGCGCGACCTCACGCCCCGCCATGCCCACTATCTGCCCTTTCACGATAGCCAGGGCCAGGCCATGGACGCCGGCATCGCACTGTACTTCAAGGCCCCGCATTCCTACACTGGCGAAGACGTGCTCGAGCTGCAGGGTCATGGCGGCCCCGCCGTGCTTCGCCGCATTCTCCAGCACTGCCTGGCTTGCGGCCAGGAGCACGGTCTGCGCCTGGCCGAACCCGGCGAATTCACCCAGCGCGCCTTTCTGAATGACCGCATGGACCTCGCCCAGGCCGAAGCCGTCGCAGATCTCATCGACGCCTCCTCCGAAGCCGCCGCGCGCAGCGCCATGGCCTCGCTCAGCGGCGCATTCTCGGCCCAGGTCAATGGCTTGAACGACCGCATCGTGCATCTGCGCATGCTGGTCGAAGCCACCCTCGACTTTCCCGAGGAAGAAATCGATTTTCTCGAAAAATACCAGGCCGCCCCCACCCTGGCCGCTATCCGCCAGGACCTGGACGCGCTGACCGCCCAGGCCCGACAAGGCATGATCCTGCGCGAAGGCCTGCACGTCGTACTCGCCGGCCAGCCCAATGTCGGCAAGTCCAGCCTGCTCAATGCCCTGGCGGGCGATGACATCGCCATCGTCACTCCTATCGCCGGCACCACCCGCGACAAGGTCATCCAGCAAATCCACATCGACGGCGTGCCCATGCACATCATCGACACCGCCGGGCTGCGCGACACCGACGACACCGTCGAAAGCATAGGCATCGCCCGCAGCTGGGCCGAGATCGAAAAAGCCAACGTCATCATCCACCTGCAGGATGCACGCAAGCCCGACGACGAACTCGACACCGCCATCACCGCCAGGCTGCCCGCACGCACGCCCGTGCTCAAGGTCTACAACAAGCTGGACCTGCTGCCCCAGGCGGCCGGCCAGGAGGCGTCGTCGCTCACGACCACCCCGGAACCCGACGGCGCGCTCACCTCCGGCGCTTATCCCGCCGACACACGCGCCGCGAATACCTCCACGGAAACCTCTCTGCACATTTCTGCCAGGACAGGAGCAGGCCTGGACGCCCTGCGTCGAAAACTGCTCGATATCGCCGGCTGGAATCCCGGCGCCGAATCCCCCTGGCTCGCCCGCGAACGCCACCTGGCCGCCCTCAACGAGGCCTGCGACCACCTGACACTGGCCGCCGAACATGCCAGCCACAGCGACCGCGTCCTCGACCTCTTCGCAGAAGAGCTACGCCTGGCCCACGATGCGCTTTGCGGCATCACCGGACAGTTCACCAGCGATGATTTGCTGGGTGAGATTTTCTCGAGTTTTTGTATCGGGAAATGAGGTTGGGTCTAGGGACGTCCATCGAAGTCTGCTGATGTGCCTGTAAGCCTTATTAATAAAGGAATTTTTGTCTGCTAACGGATTCGGCGGTACAGTCAAAGCTGCTCACTTTTATGTCCAAGTTTAGTTCCAAGTAGCTGGTTGATTGCTTTCTTCCCTCTACTTGGACATGGGGAGGATGAGATGGCACTGACCGACAACGCACTCAAGGCGCTCAAGCCCAGAGACAAGACCGACACGGTCACCGATGACCGGGGGCTTCTTCAAGAATATCCAGTCACGCGACCGCAAGGACGTGACCATGCCGCGCCGCTACCTGGAGAAGGACATCCTGCCGCACATCGGTAGCAAGCCGGTCCGGGACATTACCGCCGAGGACGTGCGCAGCGTCATCTGGCGCAAGAAGGAACAAGGCTTCGATGCCGCCGCTGGCCAGGTGCGCGGCCTACTCAAACGCATGTTCGACTACGCGCTGACCTGCGGCCTGATCCAGGCCAACCCGGTCATGGCCCTGCCCATGCGGCACGTCTACCGCGCCGCCGCCCGCGAACGGGCGCTGACGCCGGACGAAATCCGGCAGTTCCTGCGCGCCATGCAGACCTCCAACATCCGCCGTCAGTTCAAGATCGCCTTCCAGTTGATCCTGATGACCCTGGTGCGCAAGTCCGAGCTGATGCTGGCGCAGTGGAAGGACGTGTATCTGGACGATGGCGAATGGCATATCCCGGTCGAGAACTCCAAGACTGGCAAGCCACACATCGTCTACCTGTCCACCCAGGCGCAGACTCTGTTCAAGGAACTCAAGCCGCTGGCCAGCAGCAGCGACTGGGTGCTGCCGGGGCGCGGCACCCTGGCCAAACCCTTCGCCAACAATGCACTGAACCAAGCGCTAAAGGTGTCATTGCAAGGGCAAGAGATCCCAGCCTTCACTATCCATGACCTGCGGCGTACCGCATCGACGTTACTACACGAGCAGGGCTGGTCTTCTGATGTGGTTGAAAAGGCGCTGAACCACACCATCGGCGGCGTGCGCGGCGTCTACAACCAGGCGGAGTACGCCGAGCGGCGGCGGGAGATGCTGCAGGCGTGGTCGGACTACATCGACGGGTTGGCGCCGTCTGGAAATCTCGTAATCGGTGCCGCTTGGGCTTGAGGTTGGCCTTTTCCTTTTCTGGGTAGGGCCATTGTCCCTTGACAGCCATTCCCTTGCCTTTCCCTTTGTGTGCTGAAAGGGGCAGGCGCTCTGCGGCCTTGCTTTCGGCGGCAGTTATCAACCAATGGTTGACAACTGCCCCAGGTAGTCGCGGGATCAGGCCGCCACCGTACTCGGTACCAGCCGCTCTAACGCGATGCTCAGTGCTCGGTCGTCAAACAGCCGATCCTTGCGGGCCGCCGCGCCAGGACCTCCGCCCCAGTGATGCAGCCCTTCGCGCACGGCGGGCACCGTCGGGGCAATGTCTTCCTGCGACAGCAGCCAGTCCACCGTGGCCAGCAGTTCCATACCATAGGGCGACTCGAAGCCGTCGATCAGCGCTGCCGTGGCTTCCAGTACCGGGACATAATCCTTGGCTTCGCTCTTGAGATAGGTCTGGAGGAAGGTCTTGCGTCCGTCGTCGAACCAGATCACGTCCAGCGGATCGGCGTCGCCGATGCGCTTGTCGCAGTGGAGGTAACTGCCATCCAGCCCCTCCAGCAGGTGGCGCAAGCGGTCGGCGTAGGGGCCGTACTTGTGCGGCACAAAGCGTAAATCCAGCGGCGTCAGACTCGCGCGCTCGATGGAGCGTTCAAGGAACCACGCCAGCTTCTGGATTTCCAGCAGGCTACATTCCATGCCCAACACCCAGTAGCGGCGCACCAGTTCAGCGATCAGGGCGCGGGCTGGGGTCAGCTTCTCCACGCCCTTGCGCTTGGCGACGTTCTGGTATTTCTGGGTCGGCTCGAACACAATGATGTCAGTGTCGAGGCCAGCCAGCGCCTCCTCGATATGAGGGCGCACCTCGGCCCAGTCCAGCCCGCCATTGCCCGCGCCGAGTGGCGGGATGGCGATGGACTTGACCTTGTTCTCGATCAGAAAACAGCGCAGGTCTTGCAGCCCTTCGGTGATCCATTCGATCTTGGAATCGCCGCGCCAGTGCTGCTTGGTCGGGAAATTCACGATCCAGCGCGGGCCGTCCAGTTCGCGCACTTCAGTGACGAACATCTTGCCGGTGCGCACTTCCTTGGCTTTGCAGGCAGCGGTGTAGCGGAGGAAGTTTTCGGCAAAACGCTCCTTGAACATCAGCGCGATGCCCTTGCCCATCACACCCACGGTGTTGACGGTGTTGACCAGCGCCTCGGCGCGGGCCTCCAGCAGATTGCCTTGTGTAAACGTAATCATCAGAAATACCAACCAGTACGAGCATAAACTGGCAAGTTCAGGTTGCGTACCTGAAGCTGCTGCTCGATGACCAGCCTCAAGTTATCTGTATAACACACAATGCCGCGCAAGCCATTAATCGGCAAGTGTTGGTGAACCAACGCCTCGGCCTGATACCGCTCGAATTTAGCTGGGTCTTCCGGGTCGCGCCGGAAGTCCCGTGCCTGAAGCAAAGGCCAGTCGATCTTGTTCAGATCAGCCAAGTCGGAGTAGAAGTTCGCCCACTGATAGTAGGCGTGGCTGTCGGTGAACAGGAAAGGCCGCCCTTGGGCTGCGACGTGATGCAGGCTGGAAACCAGGATCACGATCTCCTCGTTGCTCCTCCTCTGAATGCCACCCCAGCCGGTATGGATGTTGCGCAGCATCGGCGAGAATGGGGTGAAGTAGAACGGCACATAGTCGTTCAGGAAACCACCTGGCGGCAGTGGTACCGGATGACTGGCACGCTTGTCGATCAGTTCAGGATTGCCGATGCTCACCCAGCCCGGAGCCTGCATGCCTCCGTTGCCGCAGTGCAGGCCGTTATCCAAAATCCACGGCAGGTTGTCGCGGTGAGCGATGCGCCAGATCAGCGCCTTATTCGCGTTGAGATTGGGGTAGTGGTTAGCCATCTCCCACCTTCTTGTCTTTCTTGGAAAAGCTCGGAGGAACACGCTCCAAGTAGTGCTTCAACACCCAACCCGTGCGGTACTCCTCGTGCAGCCAGTGGTAATACTCGACTTCGACCCAGCGACCCTTGCGGTCGATGGCGCGCACCACCTCGTTGGGCAGCAGCTTCCCTTCCACGAGTGCCCCATGCTCCGGCGTCGCCCGCACCTTTGCCGGGCGCTCACGCACAACAAAACGCATCACTGGCTCTTGGGCGGCTTGCGCTAGTGCCTGACCAATAAGGGTTGTCAGGTTTTGAATTTGCTGGGCCTGTACCTGCAATGCGGCCGTCGTCTGTTTCTGGAAGGCTTCGATCTTGGCCTTGTCCTGCTGACTCGAAACCTCCTGATAGGCGGCATACAGGATGGACAAGAATGCTAGAAGCAGGCTCACGAGCGCCACGGCATCGGACTGCCTACGACTGAGAATGCCTTTTTCCGGCAGTGCGGCAGGCAGATGCATCGTGCCATCAGGCCCGATACCAAGCAGTGCCAATTGCTCCTTGATGCCCTCTGACCCCAAGAGCTTCGCCAGTGTGCCAGCGGAGCCCCAATCGATAGTCGGCAGAGCAACTCTGCCAAGCTGTTCCTGAATTTCTTTGAACGAATTGACGATGTCCAGCACCTCGTTAGGCACCATCCACTGCTTGTTGATGGATTCGAATTCCTTAAGGTAATTCTGGATGCTGCTGGCACCGGTCACGCTATCGAGCAGTCGCCTGTGCTGTTCCCTCGATTCCTCGGCCTGCTGGGCCAACATCTTGGCTACAGATCCGATCCCAGAAGTTTCATCAACAAGCTGTTTGATGTGGTCTTGGATGGAATTGGCGGCCGTCAATTCCTTGACGAGCTTCTGAGTCGAGTTGTCGAGCAGCAGGCTTTGGCGGATCCCATCCAAAGGATCGAGCAGCCGTCGCATTTGTTCTTTCTGGATGCGTTCGGCCTCCTGCCAAGCCTTGATGGACCGCATAGCTAAGGTGTTTGCACTCAACAGGTCCTGATACTGCTGCGCGAATGTCATTGCCGGGGGCTGCAACGACTTCATAGTTTTGGCCATCTGCTCGGACGCGGAGTTGACTTGCAAAAGCTCTTGTATCTGCCTAGCGATAGTGTCAGTTTGGGCCAATGCTTGACGCCAAGAAGCACGATCGGCTTCCATTCGACCCATCTCGCGAGCAAAGGTGGAATAGTGATTAGCCATCTGCTCTCACCCGATCGAACTGCCCAGTGCTCCACCCAGCAGATAGTGCTTCGGCCTGCTGCAACACCGTCTGCACCGCTGCGTCCTGCAAATCAGGCGGATAGCCGTATTTGCGCAGGATACGCTTGACCAGCACGCGCATCCGGGCACGCGCCGAATCGCGATGTGCCCAATCAACCGAGACGTTGCTTTTCAGGCTGACCATCAATTCATGAGCGATCACCTTGAGATTGTCATCGCCAATTATCTGCACCGCCGATTCGTTCTCGGCCAGTGCATCGTAGAAAGCGATTTCCTCGTCGCTTAGGCCAGATTCCTCTCCACGCTGCCGCGCCGCGCGGATGTCCTTAGCCAACTGGATCAGTTCCTGCAACACCTCGGCGGTGGTGATGGCATTGGCGTGGTAGCGCGCTACGGCGACTTCAAGTCGTTCGGAAAACGTCCGCGTTTCAACGATGTTGGCCTTGCTGCGCGAACGGATGCCATCGTTGATGAGCTTGCGCAGGGCTTCCAGTGCAAGGTTCTTCTTCTGCATCTGCTGCACTTCGGCGAGAAATTCGTCGGACAGGATGGAAATGTCCGGCGACTGGATGCCTGCCGCTTTCAGGATGTCCACGATCTCGGTGCTGACCACAGCACGGCTGACGATCTGCTGGATGGCGAAGTCACGCTCCTGCGAGGTCACGCCGGAGCCCGTGCTCGATTTGACCAGCGCGGCGCGAATAGCTTGGAAGAAGCCGACTTCTTCGCGGATGCCGCGCGCCTCGTCGGAGGCCGATGCCAGCGAATACGCCTTCGATAAGGCCAGCACCGCGTCCTGATAGCGCCGCTGAGCGTTCTTCTTGCCTTCTTCGGTGATCTCCGCCGCCGCCCATTGTTGCTGCCTGTCCAGAATCCACTCGATGGCTCCGGCCATCATCATCAGACGTTGCTGGGGTGTGCCGTTCAGAGCCGTTGCGTAATCGAAGCCGTGGTACATGTCACGCACCACTTCGTACTTTTCCAGCAGTACGGCCACAGCCTGCGCTTCATCGACGCCCGTGGTTTCCTGGTCGCGCGCCGAATACTGCGCCAGCGCCGATTTCAGACTCTGGGCGATGCCGATGTAGTCCACGATCAGGCCCGCAGGCTTGTCGCGGAACACGCGATTGACGCGGGCGATGGCTTGCATGAGCCCGTGGCCCTGCATCGGCTTGTCCACGTACATCGTGTGCATGCACGGGGCGTCGAAGCCGGTCAGCCACATGTCACGCACGATGACCAACTTGAGCGGGTCTTTGGCGTCGCGGGCGCGCTTGGCGAGCAGGTCGCGTCGCGCCTTGTTGCCGATGTGCTGCTGCCATTCGGGTGGGTCGTTGGCTGCGCCCGTCATCACGATTTTGATTGCTCCCCCATTGTCATCGGTGCTGTGCCAGCCAGGGCGCAACTTGACGATCTCGTGATACAGTGCCACGCAGATGCGGCGGCTCATGCACACCACCATCGCCTTGCCATCCAGCGCGGCCAGCCTGTCCTCGAAGTGCGCCACTAAGTCCTTCGCCACCAGCGCGACGCGCTTTTCGCTGCCGACCAGTTGTTCGACTGTCGCCCATTTCGCCTTCAGCTTTTCTTGTTCGGTGACCGCCTCGTCCTCGGTCAGCGCTTCCACCTCGGCATCGAGCTTGGGCTTCTCGTCCTCATCCAGTTCGATGCGCGCCAGCCGCGATTCGTAGTAGATCGGCACCGTCGCGCCGTCCTCCACCGCGCGGCTGATGTCGTAGATGTCAATGTAATTGCCGAACACGGCCGGAGTGTTTACGTCCGTCGCCTCGATAGGCGTACCCGTGAAGCCGATGAAAGAGGCATTGGGCAGTGCGTCGCGCAGGTATTTAGCGAAGCCGTAGGACACTTCGCCGGTTTTGGCATCCACCTTGGCGCGGAAGCCGTATTGCGAACGGTGCGCTTCGTCAGCAATTACCACTACGTTGCGGCGCGTGGTCAGCGGTTCCGCCACCTCGCCGAACTTCTGCAGGGTGGTGAAGATCACGCCCCCCGAAGCCCTGGCAAGCAGTTGCTGCAAATGCTCGCGGCTTTCGGCCTGCACAGGTGTCTGGCGAATCAGGTCGCGGCACATCGAGAAGGTGGCGAACAACTGGTCGTCTAGGTCGTTGCGGTCGGTCAGCACGACAAGCGTCGGGTTCTCCATCGCCGGGTGCCTCACCAGCCGCCCGGCGTAAAAAGCCATCAGCAGGCTTTTACCGGAACCTTGCGTGTGCCAGATCACGCCTGCGCGGCGGTCACCTTTGTGTTGTGTCGCTACGCTGGGCAGCCCGTAGGATGCCGGTTCTTCGGCCACGCCCTGCTGCGAGTCAGCGGCACGAATCGTGGACTCGATGGCGCGGTTGACTGCGTGGTACTGGTGATAGCCCGCCACGATCTTCGCCAGGCCGCTACTGGTTTCGCCGAACACGGTGAAGTGGCGTAGCAGATCGAGGAACCGCTGCTTCTCGAACAAGCCCTCGATCAGCGTCGGAAGTTCCGGCAAGCCTTTTTCCAAAATAGCCTTACCATCCGTAGTGCGCCACGGCATGAAGCGTTCCAGATCGGCCGACAGCGATCCCACGCGCGCCGCGATGCCGTCAGATGTGACCAGCAGCGCATTGGTGTGAAACAGTGCTGGAATCTGCTGCTTGTAAGTCTGCAACTGATTGAAAGCGCCGGCCAGATGCGCGCCCGCGCTGCCCGGCGCTTTCAGTTCAATCACTGCCAGCGGCAGGCCGTTGACGAACAGCACGACGTCCGGCCTGCGGTTGACCTGACCGTTGATGACCACGAACTGCTGCACCGCCAGCCAGTCGTTGCGTTCAGGCGCATCGAAGTCCAGAAGCTGAACCTTGCCCGCCGTCAGCACGCCATCGTCGCCGTAGTATTCAACATCTGCACCTTCGGTCAGCAGCGCGTGAATGCGACGGTTTTCTTCGAGCAGAGCGGGAAAGACGGATTGGGTGAGCTTGCGGATGGCATCCGCTCGCGCTTCCGGCGGGAGTCGCGGATTGAGCCGCAGTACGACATCCTCCAGCCGCTTTTGCAGGATGACGACATCGTGACTGTCGCGTTCCGGCGCGCCGCCGTCCGGGCCGATGGTGTCGTCCGAGGCAAAGGTGTAGCCCAGCCTGCGCAACTGATCGAGCACGGCTTGTTCGACGGCGGCTTCGGACAGAAAGGCCATCAGGCTTCCCCTTGTTCTTCGTTTTGTTCCACGATGGTCGCGGGAACACCACGCGCAGCGTTCAGGGCTTCGATGTAGGCATCCCGGTCAAACTGATAGAGCAGGCGACTGACGGGAACATTGAGGGAAAGATACTCGCCGCCGGGCAGCAGAACCCGAAGTTCCGGGTTGCCGTCATCATCCGTCACCAACTCCAGTCCTACGTTCGCGTCGATCAGTTGATTGAACGCCTCGAATCGTTCCCATCGCTCACGCGAACTGACTGGATCGCGCTGCGCCTCCAGATAGGCTTGGTGCAGAAACATCACCAGCGCGTCTGCCGACAAGACCGCTGAGCGCCGATGATGGACAGACAGCTTGGCGAGGAATCCGTCCCGACCGTGGCTGACTGGCCCCGATTCATTCCGAAGATCACTCAGGGCCGTCGTCAGTTTGTGGTGCTGCGACACCAGCTTGAGGAACTTGTTGTTCTGGTTTTCGCCAAGCTTGAGCACGCGCACTGCAACGCTGACCCATGCGCTAAAACTCGGGGCTGCATCTGTCGGCTTGACGGGCTGAGCGGGCGAATCCAGTTCATCGACAATGATGCGGCAGAACACTTCGACGATGGATTTCGCGCAGTCGATGCACGCATCGTTGTCCTGCTCCAGGGTGCGCTCCAGCGCCTCAAAGGTCTGCTGCAACATCGACGCGTCGCTCCAATGCCCACAGGCTTCGCGGATACCGGGGCACCAATCCAGACTCATTGGTTCACCCTCAATTGGCCGGACAGAAGGCGTGGCAGCAGTGCGTCACGCAGATTGGCGAGAGTAGCGGCTTGCTGGTTGTTTTGCTCGATGCGTTCGAGCATCGGCTTCGTGACGATGGAAAACTCGGCGATAACTTCATCGGGCGCGATGGCACACGGCGTTTCGGCGACGACATTGGAGCGCACGGCGGGATACGCCGCGCCATCGGCGAGGTTGGCGAGGCGCTGAATCGCTTCGTCGCGCGTGGCGGCCAAGTAGATGAAGCTGGCGTAGTGAGGCTGCTTAGGCGACAGTACGGCAAAACCAGTGCTGCCTGTGAGGTTCGGGGTTGGTGCATGGATGTAGGCGAATGCACGATTGCCGGGACGCACCGTTCCGACGATGGTGTCACCTTCGCGCAGTTGCATCCGTGCGCGGCTAGGCGCTGAGTCGAATGAAAACTCATTCACCGCTTCAATGCGGTTGGCCGAAACGCTGCTGAGGTCTATGTAGCGCACGGTCGGTGGATGTTTCTTGTCCGTCCACTTCGCGGCGTTGAGTTCGCACAAGTCGCCCAATATCCCGATTCGCCACCCCTTCGGAATCAAGCCCAGTTCCGATTCCTGCATGTCCTCGGGTGGCACACCGTCAAAGTACACAAAGAGATACTTGAACAGCGTGGCGGCGATGGCTTCCAGCGTGGTGTTGATCTGACGCAGATTGGCGATGCGGTCGTCGAGGGTTGCCAGAAAACCTGCAGCATCACGCCGGATGTCAGGCGACGGCAGTTCGATGAGATACCCTGCAATGGATTGCCACGAAACGCGCTGACGTCCTGATGTGCCTTCCATCCGAGAGATGGCGAACTTGCGGAACTCCGGTTCCCTACACAAGTAGTAAACGAAGTCGTTGTCCGCCGAATCGTGACCACAAAGCACGATGAACTCGGTTGAACCTTCCCCGACGGCTCCATCTGCGAGCACATTGACCTGTGCTGTCTTGCCGTTTTCGAGGCACGGCGTGATTCGTGCAAGCAGCGTATCGCCGTTCTGAAAATGTGCGCCTGATGCCTTTGCAATCCTAATTGCAACATCTGAAGCCGAAATATCTCGCCCATTCAAAGGCAATGCGGCCATTTCGATAAATGGCACGAATTCGCCTTTTTTGACCTTGCGGGTCGGGTTGATGGCGGCTACGTCAGACAGCTTGGTCATAGCCCAACTTCTCCAACTTCTTACGGATGAGCGAATCCAGTTCAGCACCACGCCTCGTCTGCTCGCACAACTGTGCGGTCAGGCGCTGTATCTTGTCGGCAAAAGCTTCGTCCTCCTCCTCCTGTGCTTCCGCACCGACGTAGCGACCCGGTGTCAATACATAGTCATGCTTGCGGATTTCTTCGAGGGTGGCAGATTTGCAGAAGCCGGGGATGTCCGAATACTCACCCGCGTCGGTTTCACCACGCCACGCATGGTATGTGGCCGCGATGCGGGAAATTTCTTCGTCGGTCAGTTCACGCCGCGTGCGATCCACCAGTACGCCCATCTTGCGGGCATCAATAAACAGCACTTCACCGCGACGGTCGCGCAGCTTGGCCTTCTTTACCAAGCCATTGCTACGACCCTTCGCCAAAATCCATAGACAAGCCGGAATCTGCGTGGAATAGAACAGTTGGCCGGGCATGGCGACCATGCAGTCCACCACGCCTGCGCCTTCAGCGGCTTCAAGCATGGCCTTTCGGATCTCGCCTTCGCCGCTTTGCTGCGAGCTCATCGAACCATTAGCTAACACCACGCCCGCGACACCATGCGGTGCAAGGTGATGGAAGATGTGCTGCAACCACGCGTAGTTTGCGTTGCCCACGGGCGGAGCGCCAAATTGCCAGCGCACGTCTTCACGCAAGCGCTCACCGCCCCAGTCTGAAATATTGAACGGTGGGTTGGCGAGGACGAAGTCGGCCTTGAGGTCGCGCAATTCGTCCTTGTGGAAGCTGCCCTCGTTGTTCCAGCGGATGTCGCTGTCGATGCCGCGCACAGCGAGGTTCATCTTCGCTAGCCGCCAGGTGGTGTAGTTGCTTTCCTGGCCGTAGATGGCGATATCGCCAGTACGCCCGCCGTGTTCGGTGACGAACCGTTCGCTCTGCACAAACATGCCACCACTGCCACAACATGGGTCATACACGCGCCCGTTGTAGGGCTCCAGCATTTCCACCAGCGTGCGTACCACAGAACGTGGGGTGTAGAACTCTCCACCGCGCTTGCCTTCCGCACCTGCAAATTGGCCAAGGAAGTATTCATAGACGCGACCCAGTACGTCTTTTGATTTGTCGTTACCCCCGTTCAGCGTGATGCCGGAGATCAGGTCGATCAACTCGCCCAGCATCACCTTGTTGAGCGCGGGGCGGGCGTAGTCTTTGGGCAGCACGCTTTTCAGAGATTCGTTGTCCTTTTCGATGGCGCGCATGGCGTCATCGATCAGTGTGCCGATACTGCTTTGTTTAGCGTTGGCTTGCAGATGCGACCATCGTGTTTCCTTGGGCACCCAGAAGATGTTGTCGGCTAGGTATTCGTCCTTATCTTCGGCGGCAGCAACATCCTCGGCCAGCAATTCAGCATGACGGGACTCGAAGGCATCGGAGATGTACTTGAGGAAGATCAGGCCCAACGCAACGTGCTTGTAGTCACTGGGTTCCATGTTGCCGCGCAGCTTGTCGGCGGCTTTGAACAGTTCCGCCTCGAAGCCGAGGTTTCCGCCGTTGTTGTCGTTCTGTGCCATTGTTTCCTGTCCTATGTGCGTGCCGGGCCGCTCAGTACGACCAGAATTTTTTTGCCATCGCTATTCATGAGCAAGCACCGCTAACAGGCTTGCGATGGCGTAGCGTGCCTGCTCCTTATCTGGGCTGGCTAACATCGTGCGCACCCTCTGGGCCAAGTCGTCAGCCGATGGCACGGATACCCCATTGCCGATATGCGCCTCCCGCATACAGGCATTGATCACCTTGGCGGGCGGGTCGTACTCCGCCCGCTCATACCGGCTCAACTGGGACTGCGAAACGCCTAGAACAGTGGCGAACTCCGCTTGGGTTCGCCCATTGCGGGCGGCCCGAATGAGATCAGCGACGCTGTTGACCATAGGGTGTCTTGGTAGTGTAAATATGCTTAACAAGCATTGTACGTCAAAATAAATGCTTATAAAGCATTTTTATCCAAGGCACTCGAACCAATGGCCCACGCTCCAGCCGCAGGGGCTGGCGTCAAGAGAATCAATTCATCGCCCCAGGTACACCGTCGTGATTTGCAGTCGCTCATGTCCCAATTCGCGGCTGATCGTCTGTCGCGCAACCTGGTCCCGGCTGTGTTGTGTGGGTGTCAGTTGTTGTGTCGAAGGACCTCCTGCCGCCGGAGCCTTCTAACCTGTCAGCACCAGATAGCGCGCTTGGGCATAGCCATGCCGCAGACCGTGCATGTTGCTCAGGCCCGCTGCCTTACATTACCCGTCGTAGACATGCCGTTGCTGGATGTAGGTCTTGTTCGCGGAGATCAGCGAGCCCAAACCTGCCAGACGGTGTGCTTCGTCCAGCACCGCACGCTGCTCCGGCGTCGTGATCGGCACCGTCCGGTCGCGCCCGCCTTTGGCCCAGGACCCCTTGATGGCAATGTGGTCGCCACGGCCGGCATAGCGGAGTTGGAGTTTGATGGATTCCTCGCGGCGGAGGCCGGATGCTGCTTGTAGGCGCAGGCTCATACGGACGTGTGGATCGGTGATTCTGTCCTGCCCATCGCCCAGTTCGTTGGCCTTGCTCTCGTTGGTCACATAGCGGCGCTCAGGGATGCCCAGCCTAGTGTTGTCCGCAGGCAGGATGCCTGCCTTGCCGACCTTCTCTGCCCACCAGCGCAGGTGCGCCATGCGGTTCTTGAGCGTGCCAGCCGACAGGCCTTCGGCTTGCTAGCGCTGCAACAGGGCTTCGACATGCTTGCCCTTGAGCGATGTGGCCCGCATCTGGCGGAAGCCTGCTTCGCGCAGTTGGCGAGCGGCCAGGCTCAGCGACCGTTGCCGGTCGGCCTGGGTGGCGTGACTGCCGTCGCGGTTGCGCAGGCAAAGCTGGCGCAGGGTATAGGTCAGGTCGTCCATCGCAGTGTTGTTTCATCGGCTGTCGGGGCTGAGAAGCAAGGGGGTCAGTGTTTGTGCCAACTCGCCGAGGCGAGATCCCCGAAGGGCAAGGGCCAGGTGCTCAGTTCACCTGTGGCCTCGAATGAGGCGTCCGCTGTGCTTCCTGTGGGAAGGCCGGGCGGAGGAATTGCAAGGGACGACAACGCGATGTGCTGGGGATGGGTACCTCCTGTGTGCGATGGTGGAAAAGGAGCCGGCAGACCGAGCAAGGTGGGACGACCAGCAACGAGTGCCTGAAACGGCGGACGTGTGTTGGGACGATGGCGGGACGAACCACACCGAGGATGAAGAAGGCTCTGCCCATGGGTAGGGCGGCACACCGAGCGAGCCTGGGTGTGCCTGGGATGGTTCCATCCGGCGAGCCCGGTCGGCGCTTGCAGGAACCTGCGCCAGGGTTCCGGTGTTCATACCCACCGGCAGGTCATTGCTGTATCAGTGTGCCGGAGCATCGTCATGTGCACAGCCATCAATGCGATGCTGCGCCAACCCGCATTGCTGCTGCAATTTGCCGGGCCGTCACTGCGGCGGGCAGTGACGGCCCCGTCGGTCTCACGTAGTGCCCAGTGGCCCCAGCCTTGCAGCAGCGGGCGTGTTCCCAGGGGCTGTTGGCAGCATTCCGCTGTCAACCATGCACCCGACGATCTGCCCGATGGGCAGCGATGGCGTCTTCAGCATGCGCCGGATCTGTTCCAGATGCCGTTGCGCGACCTCACGCGATGCAGGCCTGCTGGGCGATGGAGAAGGGGCAGACGGCGCACCATGCTGGCTGTTGTTGATGGCCTGCATGGGTGTCTGCTGCGGAGTGGATTTGCTTGCCGCCCAGAGCTTGAAGACGCCTTCCATGGCCTTCTTGATCAACCCGTAGAGGTAGGCGATGGCGTTGTGCACGCCACCTGATTCGCAGCGCACGTCCCACTCGGCCAGCACCGCCAGGCGTTGCTCCGGAGGCAAGCCCCTGAGACGTGTGGTGAGAACCCGCTGCTGATCCTGTGGCAGTTGCCGGAAGCGGGCCGGCACATCCGGCCCCGATCCCTGCACTTCGGGTGGTGAGCGGTACGTACGTACTTCTTTTAATACTTCTTTTTCTACAGTACGTACTGCTGTCGCAGATGCCGGAACGGGTTTCGGAATGTCGCCGCTGGCTTCGGGCACGAGGGCATTGCGCGGAGTTGAACCACCAGGACTGCCCGGATCATGGTCATCGCCCCGGTGTTGCAAGCGCCTGATCCGCTCTTGCATTGTTGCGGGCAGCTTTCCCAACCTGTCTGGATGGCGCATAGCCTCGTCGAGAATGGACTGTGCCAGTTGACGAATCGTCGCACTGGCATAGCCGAGCGCCCGTTCCAGCAAGGGCAGGTAGTCCCCGTCCTCCATGCAGGCGCCGTCGAACGCGAGGGGCTGATTCCGCACCGCGTAGCGGCTGGCCATCGAGAAGCCGGTCATCGGGTTGCGGCGGTACTCGACCAGCGCAATCCACGTGGACAGCCGCAGGCACAACACGGCCCTGGACACGGTTTCAAGGGCAGCCCGCTTGCTGCCCGGCACGCTCGGCAGGTACCCGCGCAGCGCGTCGTAACTGAGAACCACGGTGCCGTCGCTGCCGGCCAGCGCACGGAAAGTCAGCCAGGCGTTGCGTTCCAGTGGTGTCAGCCGCTCATCGAGCAACAGGGCTTTCGGGGTGATGATGTCTGAAACTTGGTGTGACATGGTGAGGCTCCTATCGATATCGGCCAACTGGCCAAAGGAGCCGTCATCTCACCCCGGCATCATCGTTACCGCAGCCATCAATCCGAACTGCATGCCTCCCGTTTTTCGGGCTGAAGCAGGGCGCAACATCCGTGGTCTTCCGGATCAGGAGGTGGGAAAATGAGCCCGTTGCAGCCTATTGGACGTTGGTAGACGTTGATGGCCGAGTTCACTGCCTCTGATCAAGTTGTCCGCTGACACATCTCATCGGTAACGGGAGAGCGAGAAGCGTCCATGGAGGGCCATCCGCCGCTACCAAGGAACACGCTTGGTTTTTGGGTCCAAGAATAGGTCCAAGCGCATTGAGTGGTTCCAAAACTCTATTGAAAATCAATGGCATGCAACGGAAGCACTACTTCTGCATCGGGAAGTGATGTGGAGCCCTCGCACTCAAGCCAAAGGGCATCTCTCCATGCAGGCGCAGATCCTGTTCAAGAAACTCCAAGCGCTGCATTGCGGATATCCGACAGCCAGAAGGTTCGCCGCTACGGGGAAGCAAAACCCCCGGCATTTGGTTTTCGTCTCTGGCATCACTGGCAGCGGTGCTGCCGGACGACAACCGCCGCCTGCTGCGCCTGATCCATGACCAACAACCCAAGTCTTTGACCGAACTGGCCGAACTCAGCGGCCGCAAGGTGCCGAACTTGTCGCACACCCTACGGATGATGGCGGGTTACGGCCTGGTTTCGCTGCAACGCAATGTTCGGGATGTTCAGCCCACCGCACTGGCGACTGAATTTCTGGTCGTGCTGGATTGATGACTATGAATACGAGCGGAAATGCGATGGCACGGATGAACGGAGCCGGCCAGTTGATCTTCGATCAGATCGCAGGAGCAGCGAGTCAGCCATGAGCAATAAGCAACTAATCCGCAACAGCACCGCCGAGTTCCTGATCTTCACAGGCCAAGCCGGTGAACAGAGCATCGAAGCCCGCTATGAGGACGAAACCCTGTGGCTGTCGCAGAAACTGATGGCCGAGCTGTTCGGGGTGGATGTGCGCACCGTCAGCGAGCATCTGAAGAACATCTTTGCCAGCCATGAACTCGCGCCTGACGCAACTATCCGGAAATTCCGGATAGTTCAGCAGGAGGGCCAGCGGGAGGTGTCCCGGGCGGCGGACTTCTACAACCTCGACGCCATCATTTCCGTCGGCTATCGGGTCAACTCCATACGCGCAACGCAGTTCCGCCAGTGGGCGACCAGCGTCCTGCGTGAGTTCGCCATCAAGGGCTATGTGCTGGATCGTCAGCGTATGGAGAACGGCAGCTTCCAGGGCGAGCGCGCCCGAAGGCAAGATTCTGAAAACCGACGTAGCCGTGGCCAAGTACTACCTGACCAAGGACGAGTTGGATTCATTGGGCCGTAAACCTCAATTTCTCAGATAGATCGACGTCACGTTCAGCCTTTCATGCCCGAGTTCATGGCTGATCTACAGTCGAGCGTGTTGGACGCCCAATCGCCGGCAAGATGCCTACCTCGGGCAATTGGCTCCAGGCGCAGACCATGAGGTCACCTCAACTCGTACCATGTCCCGCGCCCACCACCCTGCTGGACCAAATGTCCCTGCTCCACCAGCGCACGAAAATGCTGTTTGAGCGTGTTGCGGTTACCCCCCGTCAGGCGGATCGCTTCAGCCATCGTAATGCGGCCATGCTCACGCGTGAACTCGACGATCTGCAATGCCAGATCCGGCAGCCTGGCCAGCACCAGCTTCTCACGCTCGACCTTGCGTTCCAAGCGACGTACCTGCTGGGATAGGGCGCGCAGGAAAAACACCAGCCAAGGCTGCCAGTTCGGCGCATCGCTGCGGATACTACCCTGTGTCTGCCGTAGCGCCAAGTAGTAGGCTTCCTTGTTCTGCTCGATCACACTTTCCAGTGAGCTGTAGGGCACGTAGGCATAGCCGGCCTGCAACAGCAGCAACGTGGTCAGCACCCGACTCAGGCGACCGTTACCGTCCTGGAAAGGGTGAATTTCCAAAAACACCACTACCCAGATGCCGATCAATAGCAGCGGGTGCAGGCGTCCCGTGTTGCGCTCCTCGTTGAACCAGGCCACCAGTTCGGCCATCAGGCGGGGTGTATCGAAAGGCGTCGCGGTTTCAAACACCACACCCAAGGGCTTGCCATTTTCATCGAATGCTGCAACGCTGTTGCTGGTGGTTTTGTAATCGCCGTGATGCCAAGCATCCTTGGCGCTGTGGGTCAGCAGATCACGATGCAGTTGCCGGATGTGGTTCTCGGTCAATGCTATGTCCTGCCAGGACGAGAACACCAACTCCATGACTTCGGCATAGCCCGCCACTTCCTGCTCGTCGCGGGTCTCGAACGACCTGATCTGCAGGTTCGATAAGAGGCGTTCGATCTCTCGGTCGGACAACCTGCTGCCCTCGATCCGTGTCGAGGAACCAATGCTCTCAATGGTGGCAACCCGCCGCAATGCGGACAGCCGGTCAGGCGCCAGCGTTCCCAGAGCGCGCCAGGCACCCTTGAATTCGTCGATGCTGGCGATCAAACCAAGAATTTCCGAGGTGATCTGGAGTGAGTCAGTTCGAATCATGCAACCAATAATACACCCATTTACACCTAATTAATCTGTCAACACCCATTCAAAACCCCATTTACACCCATTTCAGCAGCCCAGATAACAAAAAATGACCCACCAAGCGCCTTGGACTCGCGGCCGCGCAGGATGCTAATCTATCCAAGTCTTTTTCTTGAATCAGAAACCAGTTCATCATGACCGCAGCAACAAAACTTGTAATTGGCGTATTTTGTGGGTCCAGCGCCGGCTCGGACCCTGCATACATGAAGGCAGCCCAGGACACCGGCCGGATGCTGGCCGAAGCAGGCATAGACATCGTATATGGCGGCGGCCGCGTAGGCCTGATGGGCGCAGTGGCCGATGCGGCCCTGGCTGCAGGTGGTCGGGTCATCGGCATCATACCTCGCTCGCTGGTCAGCAATGAGATCGCCCACGCCGGGCTCACCACGCTGCATGTCGTCGAGAACATGCACGAGCGCAAGGCCATGATGGCCGAGCTGGCGACCGCCTTTGTCGCCCTTCCGGGCGGCGCAGGAACGCTGGACGAGATTTTCGAGCAATGGACCTGGGCGCAACTGGGCATCCACAAGAAGCCCTGCGGTTTCCTGAACATCAAGGGGTATTACGATGCGCTGCAGGACATGGCCCGCAAAATGGTGGCCGAAGGCTTCATGCAGCAACGCTACGCGGACATGGTGGTCTTCACAGACCAGCTCGACACGCTGCTCGAGCGCTTTCGCACCTACACGCCGCCACCCAGAAAGTGGCTGCCCACCCCTGAAACCCCAAAGCCCTGATATCTCCCGGCTCCGGCGCCAGTGAGCGCCGGCGGGCATCCCCTACCGCGCTCCGGAGCCCGCCAGGGTGACCACCCACCGGCCGCCTGAGCATATACTGGCGCATCAAACAAAATGGCCCTGCACTCACATGCAGGGCCATTTTTTCAGCCATCCTGCCTCATGACCGAACCCGCACACCGGGCCGGTCATGAGACTGTGAAGATCACTCTTCGGAAGGCGTCTCGCCAACTTGGGGCTGCTCGATCGAGGGGTGTTCGCCCTCGCCGCCATCCACATGGGATTCCACGGTTTCCTCGGCCGGCGCGTCCTCGAAAGGATTGGCCATGGCGCGCGCTGCCTGGCGCTCGGCGGCTTCGTGAGCCTCCTTGTCCTTGCGTGCCATGTGATACGACATACCCGTACCGGCTGGGATCAGACGGCCGACGATGACGTTTTCCTTCAGGCCGCGCAGGTCGTCCCGCTTGCCCATGATGGCCGCTTCGGTCAGCACGCGCGTGGTTTCCTGGAACGATGCCGCGGAGATGAACGAGTCGGTCGACAGCGAAGCCTTGGTAATACCCAACAGTACGTTGTCGTACGTGGCCGGGATCTTGCCTTCTGCTTCCATGCGATCGTTTTCGTTCAGCAACTCGGAGCGTTCCACCTGCTCACCCGTAATGAAGCTGGTATCGCCCGCGTCGGTGATGTTCACGCGACGCAGCATCTGGCGAACAATCACCTCGATGTGCTTGTCGTTGATCTTCACGCCCTGCAGACGGTACACGTCCTGCACCTCATTGACGACATAGCTGGCCAACTGCTCGATACCCTTCAAACGCAGGATATCGTGCGGATCGGCGGGACCGTCGACGATCATTTCGCCCTTGTTCACCACCTGGCCGTCGTGCACCAGCACCTGCTTTTCCTTGGGAATCAGGAACTCGTGGCTCACGCCGTCCATGTCGGTAATGACCAGACGCTGCTTGCCCTTGGTGTCCTTGCCGAAGGAAACCGTACCCGTGACGTCTGCCAGCATGCCGGCATCCTTGGGCGAACGAGCCTCGAACAGCTCGGCCACACGCGGCAGACCGCCGGTAATATCGCGCGTCTTTTGCGATTCCTGAGGAATACGCGCCAGCACTTCACCGATATTGACCTTCTGTCCGTCGCGCACGGTAATCAGCGCGCCGACCGGGAAGGAGATGCTCACCGCATGATCCGTACCGGCAATGCGAACCTCTTCACCAGCTTCGTTGAGCAGGCGAATCTGCGGACGCATCATCACCTTGCCGCCACGCGTCTTCGGTGTAATCACCACCAGCGTGGACAGACCTGTCACTTCGTCGAGCTGTCTGGCGACCGTCACGCCTTCTTCGATGTTCTCGAAGCGAACCGTACCAGTGTATTCCGACACGATGGGACGCGTCAGCGGATCCCATGCAGCCAGGCGTGTGCCGGCCTTGATCGTGTCGTTGTCACCCACGGTGATGGTGGCGCCATAAGGAATCTTGTGGCGTTCGCGTTCGCGGCGATTGTCGTCGAAAATGACGATCTCGCCCGAACGGGAAATGGCCACGCGTTCGCCCTTGGTGTTGGTCACATAGCGCAGGCCAATGGCAAACGCCACCGTACCGGCCGACTTGGTTTCCACCGAGCTGGCCATGGCCGAACGCGATGCCGCGCCACCGATGTGGAAGGTACGCATTGTCAGCTGCGTACCCGGTTCACCAATGGACTGAGCCGCGATGACACCCACGGCTTCGCCGCGATTCACCATGTAGCCGCGACCCAGGTCACGGCCATAGCAGTGCGCGCACAGACCGTGGCGTGTTTCGCAGGTCAGCGGCGTGCGGATCTTGACTTCATCCACGCCCAGGCTGTCGATCAGCTCGACAATATCTTCGTCCAGCAGTGTGCCGGCCGCAATGGCGGTTTCCTGCGTGTCCGGGTTGATGATGTCAATGGCAGCCACGCGGCCCAGAATGCGGTCGCGCAACGGTTCGATGACCTCACCGCCTTCAACCAATGCCTTCATCGAATAGCCACGCGTCGTACCGCAGTCGTTTTCGGTGATGACCAGGTCCTGCGTGACGTCGACCAGACGACGGGTCAGGTAACCCGAGTTGGCTGTCTTCAGTGCGGTATCGGCCAGGCCTTTACGCGCACCGTGCGTCGAGATGAAGTACTGCAGAACGTTCAGGCCTTCGCGGAAGTTCGCGGTAATCGGCGTTTCGATAATCGAACCGTCCGGCTTGGCCATCAGGCCACGCATACCCGCCAACTGACGAATCTGGGCAGCGGAACCGCGGGCGCCGGAGTCGGCCATCATGTAGATGGAGTTGAACGATTCCTGGCGCACTTCTTCGCCGTGGCGATTGACCACGGGTTCGGTGGCGAGCTGCTCCATCATGGCCTTGCCGACCTTGTCGCCGGCCTTGCCCCAGATGTCGACCACGTTGTTGTAGCGCTCCTGCGACGTGACCAGACCCGAGGAATACTGCTTGTCGATTTCTTTGACCTCTTTGCTGGCCTGGTTAAGGATGTCTTCCTTGACCGAAGGTACCAGCATGTCGCTCATGGCGATGGAAATACCACCGCGCGTTGCCAAACGGAAACCGGACTGCATCAGCTTGTCGGCGAAGATCACCGTGGCGCGCAAGCCGCAGCGACGGAACGACTGGTTGATCAGACGCGAGATTTCTTTCTTCTTGAGCGGACGGTTCAACACCGAAAACGGCAGGCCCTTGGGCAGGATCTCGGACAGCAGGGCACGCCCTACCGTTGTCTCGAAACGCCTGAGCACCGGCTGCCACTCGCCTGCGGCGTCCTTCTCGTATTCGTTCAGGCGTACCGTGACACGCGTCTGCAGCTCGACTTCGCCGTTATCATAGGCGCGCTGGACTTCAGCCACGTCCATGAAGAACAGACCTTCGCCCTTGCCGTTGATACGCTCGCGCGTCGTGTAGTACAGGCCGAGCACGATATCCTGCGACGGCACGATGGACGGCTCGCCGTTGGCCGGGAACAGCACGTTGTTCGATGCCAGCATCAGCGTGCGGGCTTCGAGCTGGGCTTCCAGCGAAAGCGGCACGTGGACGGCCATCTGGTCGCCGTCGAAGTCGGCGTTAAAGGCGGCGCAAACCAGCGGATGCAGCTGGATGGCCTTGCCTTCGATCAGCACGGGCTCGAACGCCTGAATACCCAGCCTGTGCAGCGTAGGCGCACGGTTGAGCATGATGGGGTGTTCGCGAATGACTTCTTCGAGAATGTCCCACACCACGGGCTCCTGGCCTTCGACCAGTTTCTTGGCAGCCTTGATCGTCGTGGCCAGGCCCATCATTTCCAGACGATTGAAGATGAAAGGCTTGAACAGTTCGAGCGCCATCAGCTTGGGCAGGCCGCACTGGTGCAGCTTGAGCTGCGGACCCACCACGATGACCGAACGGCCCGAGTAGTCCACGCGCTTGCCCAGCAGGTTCTGACGGAAACGACCGCTCTTGCCCTTGATCATGTCGGCCAGCGACTTGAGCTGGCGCTTGTTGGCGCCCGTCATGGCCTTGCCGCGACGACCGTTATCCAGCAGCGAGTCAACCGATTCCTGCAGCATACGCTTTTCGTTGCGCAGGATGATGTCCGGCGCCTTCAGTTCGAGCAGGCGCTTCAGGCGGTTGTTGCGGTTGATGACGCGACGATAGAGATCGTTCAGGTCGGAGGTGGCGAAACGGCCGCCATCCAGCGGCACCAGCGGACGCAGGTCCGGCGGCAGCACCGGCAGCACTTCCATGACCATCCACTCGGGCTTGATGCCGGATTTCTGGAAGCCTTCCAGCACTTTCAGGCGCTTGGAGATCTTCTTGATCTTGGCGTCGGACGAAGTGGCCTTGAGCTCTGCGCGCAGCGTTTCCACGTCGCGATCGATGTCGATCGTGCGCAGCAGTTCACGCACGGCTTCCGCGCCCATCAGGGCATGGAAGTCGTCGCCGTACTCTTCCGTCTTGGCGAGGAAATCGTCGTCGGACATGATCTGGCCGCGCTTGAGCGGTGTCATGCCGGGTTCGATCACGCACCATGCTTCGAAGTACAGCACGCGTTCGATATCACGCAGCGTCATGTCGAGCACCATGCCCAGGCGCGACGGCAGGCTCTTGAGGAACCAGATGTGCGCAACAGGGCTGGCCAGCTCGATATGGCCCATGCGTTCGCGGCGAACCTTGGCGACGGTGACTTCGACGCCGCATTTTTCGCAGATGACGCCGCGGTGCTTCAGGCGCTTGTACTTGCCGCAAAGGCATTCGTAGTCCTTGATGGGACCAAAAATCTTTGCGCAGAACAGACCATCACGCTCGGGCTTGAACGTGCGGTAGTTGATGGTTTCCGGCTTGCGGACCTCACCATACGACCACGACCGCACTTTCTCCGGCGAGGCGATGCCGATCTTGATGGCATCGAACTGCTCGTCTTGCGAGACTTGTTTGAATAGATCGAGTAGCGCTTTCATTATTTACGCTCCAAATCCATGTCCAGGGACAGGGACCTAATTTCTTTGACCAGAACGTTGAACGACTCGGGCATGCCGGCTTCGATGACATGGTCGCCCTTGACGATGTTCTCGTACACCTTGGTGCGGCCGGAGATATCGTCGGACTTGACGGTAAGCATCTCCTGCAGCGTGTACGAAGCACCGTAGGCTTCCAGCGCCCAGACTTCCATTTCCCCGAAACGCTGACCACCGAACTGGGCTTTACCACCCAGCGGTTGCTGCGTCACCAGCGAGTACGGACCCGTGGAACGGGCGTGCATCTTGTCGTCGACCAGGTGATGCAGCTTCAGGTAGTGCATATAGCCGACCGTGACAGGACGCTCGAATTTCTCGCCGGTACGTCCGTCGAACAGCCATGCCTGGCTGCGCGTGGACGTCAGCTGCAGGCGCTCGGCGATCTCGTCGGGATATGCCAGCTTCAGCATCTCGTCGATTTCTTCTTCGGTTGCGCCGTCGAACACAGGCGTAGCCAGCGGAAGACCGTTCTTCAGGTTGTTCGCCATCGTCAGGACTTCATCATCGGACAGCTCGTCGATGTGGGCGCTCGCGCCGGTGCTGTTGTAGACCTTTTCGAGGTAGCTGCGTAGCGACTTGATCTGCACACCCTTTTCGTCTTCAAGCATATCGGCGATGCGATAGCCCAGGCCCTTCGCAGCCCAGCCCAGGTGAACCTCGAGCACCTGCCCGACGTTCATCCGTGAAGGCACGCCCAGCGGGTTGAGCACGATGTCAGCAGGCGTACCGTCGGCCATGTGCGGCATGTCTTCGACAGGCGTGATGCGCGAGACCACACCCTTGTTGCCGTGACGGCCGGCCATCTTGTCGCCTGGCTGCAGGCGACGCTTGACGGCCAGATACACCTTGATCATCTTGAGTACGCCCGGGGGCAACTCATCGCCCTGCGTCAGCTTCTTGCGCTTTTCCTCGAAGGCCAGGTCAAACTGATGGCGCTTCTGTTCGAGCGACTCCTTGGCCTGCTCCAGCACCAGCGCGTGGGCTTCGTCGGCCAGACGGATGTCGAACCACTGCCAGCGGTCCAGATCCGACAGGTATTCGCCGGTCAGCGCCGTGCCCTTGGCCAGCTTGCGCGGGCCGCCGTTGACGGTCTTGCCCGTCAGGAACTTGCCGATACGGTCAAAGGTGTCGTCTTCAACGATACGCAGCTGATCGTTCAGGTCCTGGCGATAGCGACGCAGTTCATCGTCAATGATGGACTGTGCGCGCTTGTCGCGTTCGATACCTTCGCGGGTGAAGACCTGCACATCGATCACCGTGCCTACCATGCCCGACGGAACGCGCAGCGACGTATCCTTCACGTCGGACGCCTTCTCGCCGAAAATGGCGCGCAGCAGCTTTTCTTCTGGTGTGAGCTGGGTTTCACCCTTGGGCGTTACCTTGCCGACCAGCACATCGTCGGCGCGTACTTCTGCGCCGATGTACACAATGCCGGAGTCATCCAGACGATTCAGTTGCAGCTCGGGCAGGTTGCTGATGTCGCGGGTGATTTCTTCCGCGCCCAGCTTGGTATCCCGCGCCACGACGGTGAGCTCTTCGATGTGCACGGACGTATAGCGATCGTCCGCCACAATCTTCTCGGAGATCAAAATCGAGTCTTCGAAGTTGTAGCCGTTCCATGGCATGAACGCGATCAACATGTTCTGGCCCAGGGCAAGCTCGCCCAGGTCCGTCGACGCACCATCGGCCAGCACATCGCCGCGCGCGACATGGTCGCCGCGCTTGACGATGGGGCGCTGGTTGATGTTGGTGTTCTGATTGGAACGGGTGTACTTGATCAGATTGTAGATATCGACGCCCACTTCACCGGCGACGTTCTCGTCGTCGTTGACGCGAATCACAACCCGCTCGGCATCGACGTGATCGACGATACCGCCACGAACAGCCTGCACCGTGGTGCCCGAGTCAACCGCCACCGTACGCTCGATGCCCGTGCCGACCAGCGGCTTCTCGGGACGAAGGCAAGGTACCGCCTGACGCTGCATGTTGGCGCCCATCAGCGCCCGGTTCGCGTCATCGTGCTCCAGGAAGGGAATCAGCGACGCAGCCACGGAAACGATCTGCGACGGTGCAACGTCCATGTAGTGCACATTCGAAGGCGCAGTCAGCATGGTCTCGCCGGCCTGACGGCAAGCCACCAGATCATCGATGAAGCGACCGCTTTCGTCCAGATGCGCGTTGGCCTGGGCAATCACGTAGTTGCTTTCTTCGATGGCCGACAGATAGTCGATCTGCTCGCTCACCTTGCCGTCGATAATCTTGCGGTAAGGCGTTTCGAGGAAGCCATACTCGTTCAGACGCGCATACAGCGCCATGGAGTTGATCAGGCCGATGTTCGGGCCTTCAGGCGTTTCGATCGGGCATACGCGGCCATAGTGCGTAGGATGCACGTCGCGCACTTCAAAGCCGGCGCGCTCGCGCGTCAGGCCGCCAGGTCCCAATGCCGATACACGACGCTTGTGCGTGATTTCGGACAGCGGATTGGTCTGGTCCATGAACTGCGACAGCTGGCTGGAACCGAAGAACTCCTTGATGGCAGCCGAGATCGGCTTGGAGTTGATCAGATCGTGCGGCATCAGGTTTTCGGTTTCGGCCTGGCCAAGACGTTCCTTGACGGCACGCTCGACACGCACCAGTCCGGCGCGGAACTGGTTTTCCGCCAGTTCGCCGACGCAACGCACACGGCGATTGCCCAGGTGATCGATGTCATCGATCTGACCGCGACCATTGCGCAACTCGACCAGCACCTTGATGGTTTCAAGGATGTCTTCGTTGGTCAGCGTCATGGGACCCGTGATGTCGTCGCCGCGACCCAGGCGGCTGTTGACCTTCATGCGGCCCACACGCGACAGATCGTAGGCGTCTTCGCTGTAGAACAGGCGCTGGAACAGAGCCTCGACCGCTTCTTCGGTAGGCGGCTCGCCAGGACGCATCATGCGGTAGATGGCCACGCGGGCAGCCATCTGGTCGGCGGTTTCGTCCGTACGCAGGGTTTGCGAAATATAGCCGCCACGATCAAGTTCGTTGATGTACAGCGTTTCGATTTCGCGGATACCCGCTGCGCGGATGTCGGCCAGCATGGTTTCGGTGATTTCGTCGTTGGCGTTGGCCACGACTTCGCCGGTTTCAGCATTGACCAGGTTCTTGGCCAGCACGCGGCCCACGAGGAAGTCCTCGGGCACCGAGATGTACTCGACCTTGGCCTCGCCCAGCTCGCGCAGATGCTTGGCGTTGATGCGCTTGTCTTTCTCGACAATGACGTTGCCGGCCTTGTCCTTGATATCGAAGCGCGCGACTTCGCCCTTCCAGCGCTCGGGAACGAACTCAAGCATGCCGCCTTCGCGCAGGATTTCGAAATGGTCGAAGTCCGAGAAGTGGGCAAGAATGGCTTCGGGTGTCATCCCGATGGCCTTGAGCAGAATGGTGACAGGCATCTTGCGACGACGGTCGACACGGAAGAACAGAATGTCCTTGGGATCGAACTCGAAGTCCAGCCAGGAACCGCGGTAAGGAATCACGCGCGCCGAAAACAGCAGCTTTCCGGAGCTATGCGTCTTGCCGCGATCGTGTTCGAAGAACACGCCAGGCGAACGGTGAAGCTGCGACACGATGACGCGCTCGGTACCGTTGATCACAAACGAACCTGTATTGGTCATGAGCGGAATTTCGCCCATGTATACTTCCTGTTCCTTGACTTCCTTGACCGTGGGCTTGCTGACCTCGCGGTCCATCAGCACCAGACGCACCTTGGCACGCAGCGGCGACGCGTAGGTCAAGCCACGCAGCTGGCACTCTTTGACATCAAAGACGGGCTCACCGAGAACGTAGCTGACGAACTCAAGGCGAGCCATCTGGTTGTGGCTTACGATGGGGAAAATCGAACTGAAAGCCGCTTGCAGGCCTTCATCTTTTCGTTTGGAAGGTGTAGTATCCGCCTGCAAAAATGTTATATATGATTGCAGCTGAGTCGCCAAAAGGTAGGGGACGTCCTGGACGTCTTCACGTTTGGCGAAGCTCTTGCGTATGCGCTTTTTTTCGGTATACGAATAAGGCATGAGCACTCCGACTCGAGGGTTACATGGGCCGTCAACCACGGCCCTGGTTTACGACTCCAGAAAACCCGACTCAGGCAAATAACCCTAGAAAAGTCGAGGGTTTTCTGGAAACGCAAAAGCCCGGGAAGGCAAATGCACTTCCCGGGCAGGCAGAAAAAGTCTTACTTGAGTTCGACTTTGGCGCCAGCTTCTTCAAGCTTCTTCTGGGCAGCTTCGGCGTCAGCCTTGGCCAGACCTTCCTTGACAGGCTTGGGAGCGCCGTCAACCAGATCCTTGGCTTCTTTCAGGCCAAGACCAGTGATTTCACGAACAGCCTTGATCACGCTGACCTTGTTCGCGCCGATTTCGGCCAGAACAACCGTGAACTCGGTTTGCTCTTCAGCAGCAGCAGCACCGCCGCCAGCAGCAGGTGCAGCAACCGCAACAGCGGCGGCAGCAGCCGACACGCCAAATTTTTCTTCCATTTCCTTGATCAGCTCGGACAGCTCGAGCACGGTCATGCCAGCGATAGCGTCAAGGATTTCAGCTTTGCTTAATGCCATTTTTAAGAACTCCAGATATATTTAAAAACCAGGTTGGTTGTCGCTCGGTAGGGCGAAATTCCAGTCCGCTTAAGCGGCTTCCTTCTGATCGCGCACAGCTGCGAGGCCGCGTGCGAACTTGGTGGGAACTTCGTTGAGCGTACGCACAAATTGCGTGACGGGTGCTTGCATCGTACCCATGAGTTTCGAGATCAATTCGTCGCGCGAAGGCATGGTGGCCAAAGCCTTCACACCATCTTGGTCCAACAGGCTGTTGGGCAATGCCCCGCCCTTGATGACCAGCTTGTCATTGGTCTTAGCGAAACCGGCAAGTACTTTTGCCGCCGCAACCGGATCAGCGCTGATGCCATACATCAGCGGACCGGTCAGTTGGGCAGAGAGCTCCTCGAAGGGAGTGCCTGCCACAGCACGGCGAACCAGCGTGTTCTTGAGAACACGCAGAAACACGCCCGACTCACGCGCAGTTTTGCGCAATACGGTTACAGAGGCGACGTCCAGACCACGGTACTCCGCGATAATGACCGATTGAGCCTTTGCGACTTCCGCACTGACTTCCTCGATAACTACCGCTTTCTCTTGACGATTGAGACTCACGGTTTGAACACTCCTTCAAACGACGCTTGGGAGGGTCCCTAGCGTCAACCGAATGCGGCGCACCTGGTCGAGTTCTCTGTACTACAAGAATTCTTCCATGGGCGCCGTCTGCGCTGGACCCAGGCCGGAGCCTGGAATTAAGCTTCGCCTTGCCCGCACAAAGGCGGATTCGGTGAGGCTCCAGCGGTCTTTGACAGCGGCGGCGGGACGAACCCGACACAGCCCAAAGTTCTGTTGCGATGCAGCCTTATCAGGCTGCGATCGATGCTACTTCAACGCGAGCGCCGCAGCCCATCGTGGACGAGACGGCCAGCTTGCGCAGATAAATACCCTTGGCAGCAGTTGGACGAGCCTTGTTCAGGGCATCGACCAGCGCGGTCAGGTTGCTTTGCAGTTGTTCGATGTCGAACGACGCGCGGCCAATGGTGGCGTGGATGATGCCAGCCTTGTCCGTACGGTACTGTACCTGGCCGGCCTTGGCGTTCTTCACAGCCTGGGCGACGTCGGGAGTTACCGTACCAACCTTGGGGTTGGGCATCAGGCCGCGTGGGCCGAGGATCTGGCCCAGAGCGCCCACAACGCGCATGGCGTCCGGCGAGGCGATGACCACGTCGAAATCCATCTGGCCGCCCTTGATGGTGGCTGCCAGGTCGTCCATGCCGACGATGTCGGCGCCGGCGGCCTTGGCGGCTTCAGCCTTTTCGCCCTGGGCGAACACGGCGACACGAACGGACTTGCCGGTGCCTGCGGGCAACACGACAGAGCCGCGAACGAGCTGGTCGGATTTCTTGGGGTCTACGCCCAACTGCACGGCCACATCGATGGATTCATCGAACTTGGCGGTGGCGGTTTCCTTGACCAGCGCCAACGCTTCGGCGACGGGATAGAACTTGCTACGATCGATCTTGGCGGCGATAGCGGCCGCGCGCTTGCTCAACTTGGCCATGCTTACACCCCTTCAACCGTGATGCCCATGCTGCGGGCGGTACCGGCAATCGTGCGAACCGCCGCGTCCAGATCGGAAGCAGTCAGATCGGGTTCTTTGGTCTTGGCGATTTCTTCAGCCTGGGCGCGGGTCAGCGTGCCGACCTTGTCCAGATGAGGACGGGCCGAGCCCTTCTGCACACCACTGGCCTTTTTGATCAGGATGGTGGCGGGCGGCGTCTTCATGATGAAGGTGAAGCTCTTGTCCGCGTACGCAGTGATGACAACAGGAATCGGCAGACCGGGCTCGACGCCCTGGGTCTTGGCATTGAATGCCTTGCAGAATTCCATGATGTTCAGACCGCGCTGACCGAGCGCCGGGCCAATGGGAGGTGATGGATTAGCCTTACCAGCTGGAACTTGCAGCTTGATAAAGCCAACGATTTTCTTCGCCATGCTTTACTCCTTGCGGGTAGTAGCGCCTTCCGACAAATGCGGAAAGCTCCCCGGGGTTAAAAATTCAGGTTTTTTCGACCTGACCAAAATCGAGCTCTACAGGTGTGGCGCGGCCAAAAATGGTGACCGACACACGTACCTTGCTCTTTTCGTAGTTGACGTCTTCGACGTTGCCATTGAAGTCCGCAAACGGGCCTTCCTTGACGCGAACCATTTCGCCAACCTCGAACAATACCTTGGGCTTCGGCTTTTCGACGCCCTCTTCCATCTGGGAAAGAATCTTCTCTACTTCGCGCTCGGAGATCGGCGCCGGCCGGTTGCCCGATCCACCCAGGAAACCTGTTACACGGTTGGTATTCTTGACCAGGTGCCAGGTTTCATCCGTGAGGTCCATCTCAACCAGGACGTAGCCCGGGAAAATACGACGCTCGGAAATGGATTTTTTACCGCCTTTGACCTCGATGACTTCCTCGGAAGGAACCAGTATCTGGCCAAAGGAAGTTTGCAGGGCGGCGCGCTCTATACGCTCCAGAAGTGCCTTGTGCACGCTTTTTTCCATACCGGAATAAACGTGGACAACATACCAACGCTTGCTCATGTGTGCCCTTTATTTCCAGCCCAGCAGCAAGCCATAAATGACCCACTCCAGGACTTTGTCCACGACCCACAGAAAAATCCCCATTACGATGACGAAGACAAACACGATGCCTGTCATCTGGGTGGTTTCCTTACGCGTCGGCCACACGACACGCTTGACTTCGTTATAGGAATCGCGTCCGAAGCTCAGGGTACGACGACCGGGCTCGCTGAACCAGGCAACGATGCCGGCAATAACCAGGCCACCGATGAATACGCCGACGCGAGCGACAGTTGGCTGGCCATCCATCATCGAATATCCAACGATGCCAGCCACGATTACGAGCACAGCGAGACCCAGCTTGATGCGATCTACGGTGCTGGTAACGGTTTCTACATTGCTATTCGACATATTCCGGCAGTTGGCGCCGCCCGAGCGGCTACGATGTGACTGAATGTCTGGCAGGGGCAGTAGGAATCGAACCTACAACCTTCGGTTTTGGAGACCGACGCTCTGCCAATTGAGCTATGCCCCTAGACTCTGAAAGCGATGAATCCTTTCGGCTTCACCGCCCTTTTACAACTGTACTACTTTACAACGGCTGGCAGGCAATCATCATGCCTGCCAGCGTCGTGGGTGTTACTTGGAGATGGTGGCAACCACACCGGCGCCCACCGTACGACCGCCTTCGCGGATCGCAAAGCGAAGACCTTCTTCCATGGCGATCGGCGCGATCAGGCTGACCTTCATCGACACGTTATCGCCTGGCAGTACCATTTCCTTGTC
>JBLWTG010000017.1:0-23122 GCA_048270225.1 Pusillimonas sp.
TATCCCTTTCTCAGGTCGGCATCTATCAATAGCACGCGCTTGCCTGCAAGGCCTAATATCGCAGAAAAATTAACGCTGATAAATGATTTACCGATTCCTGGAGTGGGGCCTGTACATAATATTATGTTATTTTTTGCTCCCATCATTGCAAACTGAAGTGCAGTGCGCAAGCTTCTTAGACTCTCAACGGCTGGATCTTGAGGCCGATTATAAGCAAGTACATGATTTCCTGACGCCTTCGTTGATGCTGCATTATGTAGTTTGGTTTGATTTTCCGAGTGAGGAATTGTTGCAAAAACATGCACACCGAGGCTTTTTTCTATTTCACTTGGGTCGGTAATGCCTGGGCGCATCATACTTCTTGCGACTGTGACCAGCACACCGAGGATAGCGCCTAAAATTGCACCCATTAAAATTATCAACCCTCGATTGGGCTTTATTGGCTGCTCAGGAATGGCAGCGCTATCCACAACTCTGACGTTACCTACTTTACCTTCTTTGACAAGGCGAAGCTGCTGCGCGCTATTCAGCAGATTTACGTACATTTCGCTATTAACTTGAACGTTCCGCATCAAGCTAAGCAACTGTTGCTCTAAGTCAGGCATCTTCTTCACATTAGTTTCTACCTTCTCTAGTTCCTTACGAATAGCGGAGATTTGATTATCTAATGTAACAATCGCTGGGTGTGCTGGTTGGAACCTAGGCAGTAGTTCTCGTCGCTTCTGTTCCAACTCAAGCAAGCGAGTTTGCAATTCGGCTGACGTTTGGAGCGACATCTCACCTTCCGCACCGAGGTTGAACGTTCCGTGGGTATCACGAAACCGAGTGTATTGCTCCTCAGACTTCTGCATTTGGCTTTTGAGTTGAGGCAAGAATTCATTAAGAAATGACAAAGATTTTGCTGCTTCAGCTGCTTTTCGTTCGGTGTTTTGCCTAACATAGGCTGACCCAATTGCATTTAGAATGTCTGCGGTCATTTTCGGATTATCTCCCTCCAACGTCGCGGACAACATCCCTGATTGCTTCCCTCGTTCTACTATGCCCAGTTGTCCTTGCAGGTCGACTATGGATTTTAGCCGAGATAGTCTAGTTACTTCGAATTGAGCTCCAGGTTTGCCTGATAGTTCTTCTACAAGAACTTCACCGTTACCATTTTGATAATCAAATTTTTCAGATTCTCCAACTACTCCTGTGACCAAGAGATTGCCATCCGGATCTTTAATTATGTAACCATTTTTTGTTGCTGTTAATGTTAACGTTATGCCTTCCAATGCTTTGGGAACATTAAATGTTGATATGTGTATGGTTTCTGTGCCTGATACAAATCCACCCATTCCAAAAATCCCAGGGTTAGATAAATCAGAAGAATGTTTTGATAACCAATTACCGACTATCGGTATATATTTTGGTGTGGCGTTAATATATAGTTTTAACTGATCAGCCGCCTGCCCTACTACTAAGCGAGATCTTAGGATTTCTATTTCTGCGGAGGCCGGTGACTCCAAATCAAATAGATTGGCCATTTCGTTCATTACATTATTAGAGCCGCTTTGGTTTTTTTCAACTTGAATTAATGTGTTCGCTTGATAAATCGGTTGGCTTAGAAACGCATACAATGCGGAGCCTATAGTAACTATCGCTACTATGCTGAAAATTAGCCACTTCCCGCCTAATAATATATCTAATAGGCCTAGTAAATCGGTATGGCTGTCATCTTGGGGCATAGAAAGGGAAGAAGGATTGCTGTTATCGCTTTTCATTTAATTACGCTGGGCTCGTTTTGGTATATTGGCCTGATTTTTTAATATCAAAGATTTTTAATGTTGGAATACCATGCTCATTTTGACGTGGCTACAACTTCAAGCCAGTAGATGGTAGTCGAATTTATTCGCCTGTCATTAAATTGTTATTTGATGATATGAATAATTCCGAAACCTTAGTTGTTGTGCTTAGACAACTAGTTTCTTATTTAACGGGTGGCGTTTCTTGTAGCTGTTACCGCTGCATAACTAGGCAAAATATTGCTAATCACACGTTGCCACCTGACTACGCCAGCTGGATCGACATAAACAAGATCATCCGTTTTGAGTTGGAACCCATTTGCCAGGACAAACGCTGTGGGCTTGGTCGCATCCAGGTGATAGATCTCCGCATCATCATTGTTGCCTTTGCGAATCACGTAGATTTGATTGACATGGGCGGTAAGAGGATTAGGCCCTCCTGCCGCACCCAGCGCATCAGCCAATGTCCAGTCCCCGTCGAGCATAGGTTGCGTCTTCGGGTCTAGCACCTCACCCATCACAAATACCTTATTTTCTACGCTACTTCGCACTCGAATCATGTCTTCATTTGCAAGCATGATTTTGTTTGGATTGATGCCCAGACGCATGAGTGTGGGGAAGTCCACCCTTATGGATTTATCTTTACGAGTGAGGATAATCGTGGAGCGATCAGCTTCTTTGGAAAACCCCCCTGCGCGGTTAAGTGCCTCGGGCAGTGTCATGGGAAGGTCGTCCATCACCTGCAGGCCTGGAGTACGAACTTCGCCGTCTACATATACACGTCGGTTGCGGTAAGACTGAACGCGGACTGTAATTTGTGGGTCCTTTACGTAGGATCCCAGCTTTTTCATCAGGGCGTTACGCACTTCCAGTTCAGTCATGCCTCTTACGTTCAGCGCACCTACGTAGGGAAACTGAATCTGCCCATTGGAATTCACGTTATAGCCATTACCAATATCAGCCTGACTCGGGGAGCCAGTCGCGCGGGTTGACGTGATGGGCGTTAACGCTAACTCTGGATGGTCCCACACCACAATATTCAGAATATCGCCTGGCCCTATCGTATAGGGCGTAGGCGTGCCAAACAACGCACGGACATCCGGGCTGATCTCGGTCGTTAGCTCTGCCTGCTGTTGCTTGAGAAGCTGCGGCGTGATGTTGATCAGCACCCCCGGCGGCGCTTCATCTCCCTGCTCATCGAGCTTTTGTTGTACATCCTCCGGGCTGCCCATATGCATCCCCGGCGACAATGCGCAGGCGGAGAGCATGGCGACGGCCACGGCGATGACACTGATGCGCGCAATGCGCAGCGGGAGACGGGATTCGGGCAAGGTCGAAGCTGTCATGTAGTCTTTTTGGATAATTGATGTGCCGAGTATAGGCGTGATACCTGCGCGGTTTTCGAGGTAAATGGGCTTCATCATAAACAAACGCGCAGGCTACCGCAGCATTTTCGCCTGAAATTAGGCGAAAACGCTAAGCCGGTTCGTCAACAAGCGCAAATACGCCCGACGCTGTATTAGCGCACTCTTGAATGACGGATTGGTGTCGGGCTAGACGTGAATGTTACTGCATGTTGCGAAAATGGGACGCCTACCCATGATTTTGACATTCTGTATTGAATTAGCGTTGTCATATTACAACCAAAATAAGCAGTCGGTAGTAGTTTTTGATTAATTATGATTCGCATTCAATGTAAAGCTGGTGTTGTTAATTCGCCGCGCCTATATAAAACGAACGGCTAATCCACAATTTCCAGTTTATGGGGCGAAATTTTCAGTTCGCGCTCCTGCCCCAGGATTTCAAGCAAGAGTGTTACCCGTTTGGACGACACCGACTGCACCAGGCCTTCCAGGCCGTCCAGGGGGCTGTCGCAGACGCGCACGCGCCGGCCGGGGCGTAGCGCGGCCAGTTCGGTTTCGGGGGTGTCATTGCGCAATTGTTCCAGTGCGCGGATAGCCTCAAGCATGCTTGTTGGCATGGTGGCGATTTCCAGGCCGAATCTGATCAGGGTGGAAATGCCCCGGGTGGAGCGCACGGTGGCGATGGACTGCTGCGGATTGCCTGGCTGCAGAAAGATATACCTGGGGAACATGGGTTCGTAGCCCAGTTCCTGCTTTTTATAGGTTTTGTATTGAGGCAGGTAGGCGTTAAACCCCTGGGCCTGTAGATTGGCCAGCGCGATGCCTTCCTGACGGGGCCGGGTGTAGGCCACATACCAGGGTGGCGGTGGCTGGCTGGCGCTGTCTTGTGCAGGCTCTGTGAGGTGAGGCAGCCTTTTCAAACTTGTAGGCATGATGCGCGCCCCTGTGGTGTTGGTTTGTTGTCAGATTAATAGCCTAGGCCTTTTGGCCTGAGTTGGAAAATTTTCTTCGCAAATATGGAGGCATTATAAGCGTTCCCTCCTTGTGAATTTCGAGATATAGGCGAGATCGCTATACGAAATTCGACTATATGTAAATTACGAAAAAAGCGTTGCGGCCAGCCCTGATCATCGAAAACCAATGCAGGAATCGGCTGTCCAATAAGCATCTTTCGTTGCTGCCGTGGGGCGGCGGAATATACGCCATTCAGCCTGTAGCACTGTTATCGAAATTGCCATATGTTTGCAACTATAAGAAACACAATAAATCTAAATGAGACTGCAATCATGAGAACCCATATCGCGTTTTGTAGCAGGCATGTTCAGGACAGTACGCTGCAGGCCACGGCTGGCGTGGTTGGAGTTTTTACCTTGCAAGCCTTGTGTCATTTTCTAGCTGGGTTGGCGATTGCCGCCTTTTTGCTGCCTGAGGGCGGCATTGTTGTTCTGTTGGGGCTGGTGACGGCGGCCTTGATGAAAACGCTGTACAACTATTTGAATACAGGGCGTTTTGTTGTCAGGGATGCCGGGTATGTGGGTGTTTTGCTGGCGGGCGGGATATTGTGGCTGTGCTATAGCTACATTCCATAGTCTGCGTGCGAGTGCTTACCTAAGCCTGATCCATACTCGCTGGGCTGTTTTCAGCACCGAAGTTGCGCAGTTGCTCGGTCATGACAGCCAGCACGGCCCGGCTGGCATTGGTCATGGGGTGTTTGCGGGTGGTGTCGATGAATGTCACCTGCCGGATGTCAGGATCTCTGATAGGTATGGCGCGTAGTGCGCCTGTGCGTGTTTCTTCCATGACGGCGTGAGGCGGCAATACGCTGTATACGTGGCTGTTCAGTAGTGCGTCCTTGATAATGCCGCCGGTGCTGGCTTCCAGCACGACCTGTAATTGCAGGCGGCGCCGGTTGCTGATTTCGTCGAACAGCGATCGCATGCTGTTGGGACGGCAGGGCAATGCCAGCGGCAGGCCGGCCACCGCGGCAAATCTTATGTCGCGCTGGTCCATGGCGGGAGCGTCGGGTCTGCCGACCAGGCACATGCTGGTGCTGAAGATGGCGTCCTGGCTTTCGCGCAAGAGAGGGCGATAGCGGTTGAAGATGCCAATATCGATGCGCCCGTCGGTGAGCATGTTTTCGACTTCACCGCTATAGGCCTCGAACGCCCTGAGATGTATGCCCGGATAGACCTGCCGAAGCCTGGCCAGCGTACGGCTGACCATGGGGCGAGACAAGGAGGGCAAGATCCCCACCGTCACGATGCCGGTAGGCTGGTGATGTACGGTGTTCGCCTCGTCGATGAGTTTGCGGGATTCTTCCAGCATGAACTGCGCGCGGGGCAGCGCAGTACGACCCATTTCTGTGAGCGTGACGCCTCTGCCTGTGCGATGGAACAGTGGGCCGCCGAGCGCGCGCTCGAGCTGGGCGACATGCCGGCTTAGCGCCGACTGCGCCAGACCCAAGGCGCTGGCGGCGCTGGTGAGGCTGCCCATGGAGGCGGTCAGCACAAAGCAGCGCACACTTTTGAGGTCCAGGGGCTCGTCATCTGAAAATCGCATGGCTGATATCTCTATTATCTGGCTTCCGCATTGCCTTGGGCATTTTTATACTGGGTTCGTCATTTACTAGCTGATCTTACTGGAATGTCGACAAACCCTGAAATTCAAGCGCCTGCTGGCCCGCTCAAAGGCCTGCGCATTCTCGACTTGTCTACCGTGGTGGCCGGGCCGTTCGCGTCCACGTTGCTGGCCGATCTTGGCGCTGAGGTGCTCAAGGTGGAAATGCCGGGTATGGGTGATGGGCTGAGGGCGCTGGCGCCGCATAAGGACGGCGTACCCTTGTGGTGGAAGGTGACTAACCGGAACAAGCGCGGAATTACGGTGGATTTGCGCCGCGAGGAAGGGCGGGCGCTGATCGGCAAGCTGCTGCCCAACTATGACGTGCTGGTGGAGAATTTCCGGCCTGGCACGCTGGATGGCTGGGGGCTCACGCGCGAGTGGATGCAGGGGATTAATCCGCGTCTGACGATACTGCGGGTGACGGGCTTTGGGCAGACAGGCCCTTATTCCAGCAAGCCCGGGTTTGCACGCGTGTTTGAGGCGATGACGGGATTCACCAATATATGCGGGGCGCCGGACGGGCCTCCCTTGCACATGGGGTTTCCGGTGGCCGATGCCGTGGCGGGGCTGTTCGGGGCGGTGGGGATACTCAGTGCCTTGTATCAGCGCAATGGCTCGGATGACTGGCAGGGCGAGGAAATTGATTGTTCGCTCATGGAGTCCATGTTTCGCATTCTGGATTTTCTGCCGATTGAATATGACCAGTTGGGCGTGGTGCGCCAGCGGTCTGGCAATTTCAGTCAGTATGCGTCGCCCGGCAATGTGTACCAGACGCGCGATGGCAAGTGGGCGTCCATTGCGGCGTCGACCCAGCGCATCTATGAGCGGCTGTGCCGGGCTTTGGGTAGGCAGGACTTGCTCGACGACCCCCGGTTCCGGACCAATCAGTTGCGGGTGGAGCATCGCCTGACGCTGGACGATGTGATCAGAGAAGAGATAGGCAGGCATTCGATGCAGGAGCTGTGGCAGTTGCTGGATGCGAATGAGGTGGGCTTTAGCCCTATTTACGATATTGCGGATATTTTCAGCGATCCGCATTTTGCTGCGCGCAAGGCGGTGGTGCAGGTGCCGGATGAGGAGCTGGGGCCGGTACGCATGCAGAACGTGGTACCAGCGTTTGCGCGTGCGCCGGGCGCGGTGCGCCATGCCGGGCCATCTATCGGACAGCACAATGATGAAGTGTTTGGCGCTTTGGGGCTGGATGCCGCGGATATTGCCGCGCTGAAAGCAACTGGCGTGATTTGATTGCAGGTTTTATCAATATAACAAACGTGATAACAAGCACGGAAGGAGACACGCATGAACAGAATGAAGCGTTTGACGGCGGTGGCGGTGATGCTGGCGGGCCTGTTGTCTGGGGGCGCGATGCCTGAAGCCCGCGCGGCATATCCCGACAAGCCGGTCAAGATTATTGTGGGGTTTCCGGCAGGGCAGGCCACGGATGCGGTGGCCAGGGTGGTGGCCGAGCGTTTGACCAAGGCGTTGGGCCAGACGTTTATCGTGGAGAACCGGCCGGGGCAGGGCGGCAGCCTGGGATTGGCGCAGCTGGCGAAGGCCAAGCCTGACGGCTACGAGATGATGTTGTCTGCCACGGCATCGCTGGTGACCAATCCGCATCTGTACAAATCGGTGGGCTACGACAGCTTGAAGGATTTTGAGCCGGTGGCAACGCTGGTGGATCTGCCTTTGGTGCTCGTGGCCAATCCGCAAGTTCCGTTCGATGATTTCAAGGGCTTTGTGGACTATGCCCATGCGCATCCGGGCAAGCTGAATTTTTCGTCGTCTGGCAACGGCACGCTGTCGCATCTGGCCATGGAGCTGCTGAGTCGGTCGGACAATTTATCGATGATGCATGTGCCTTACAAGGGCAGTCCCCGGGCGATGGCGGATCTGGTGGCGGGCAATGTGTCGATCGGATTCGATACCATTGCGGTCACCAAGCCGCTGATCGATGCCAAGCGCCTGAAGCTGCTGGCGGTGGCAACGCCTGAGCGTCTGGCGCTGTTCCCGGATACGCCCACAATCCAGGAGGAGGGGGTGGCCGATTTTGTCGCCAGTGCGTGGCTGGGAATGGTGTTTCCTGCGGGTACGCCTGCGGAGCCGGTGCAGGTGATCAGCGGGCAGCTGCAGAAGATTATTGGGGAGCCAGACGTGCAAAAGACGCTGCTGTCCATGGGCGCCTTACCGCGCTATGCCGGCCCAGCAGAGTTTGCCCAGTTGCTGCACAGTGATTACAAGAAATGGGGAGAAATCGTGACGCTGTCCGGCGCCAGGGTGGATTGAGAACCCGTCACCCTTTCTCCAACCCCACTGTCACTTCCTTCGCGCCCAGCAGCCTGACCAGCTCGCCGGGCGCGATGCCGATGAGGTAGCCGCGTCTGCCGCCGTTCAGATAGATGGTGGGGTATTGCATCAGGCTGGCTTCGATCCAGACCGGCATTTTCTTGCGGGTCGCGAAGGGCGAGGTGCCGCCCACCAGATAGCCGGAGTGTTTCTGCGCCGTCTCGGGCGTGCAGGGCGCAACGCGCTTGGCGCCGGTCTGGCGGGCCAGGTTCTTGGTGGACACTTCCATGTCGCCGTGCATGACCACGACCAAAGGCTTGGCGTTTTCGTCTTCCATGATCAAGGTTTTGGCGACCTGATGCAGGTCGACGCCCAACTGGCGGGCCGATTCGCGCGCGCCGCCGTGGTCGACGTAGTCGTAGGGGTGCTCGCTGAAGGCGACCTTGTGCTTTTTCAGTAATTGGGTGGCGGGGGTTTCGGAGACGTGTTTTTCTTTGCTCATGATGCGGGCGCTTCAGGCGCGTGGGTGGTGTTTGGCGTGCAGGGCTTTTAGGCGCTCGCGCGCGACGTGGGTGTAGATCTGGGTGGTGGAAATGTCGGCATGGCCCAGCAGCATCTGCACGACGCGCAGGTCGGCGCCGTGGTTGAGCAGATGGGTGGCGAAGGCATGCCGCAGCACGTGCGGCGACAGGGGTACATGGATGTCGGCCAGGGCGGCGTATTTCTTGACGATGAGCCAGAAGGATTGCCGTGTCATGGCGGCGCCGCGCGCGGTGATGAACAGGGCATCGCTGCGGCGGGCGCCCAGCAGGGCGGGCCGGGCGGTCTGCATATAGCGTTCTATCCAGTGCTGGGCCTCGGCGCCCAGGGGCACGAGCCGGTCTTTGCCGCCCTTGCCCAGGGTGACGCGCACGACGCCTTCGGTCAGGCTGACGTCCAGCAGGCCCAGGGTGGTGAGTTCGCTGACGCGCAGGCCGGTGGCGTAGAGGGTTTCGAGCATGGCGCGGTCGCGCAGGCCCAGGGTGCTGTCCGGGTCGGGGGCCTGGAGCAGGTCGTCCACCTGGTTTTCCGACAATGTTTTGGGAAAGCGCGCGGCCTGTTTGGCGGCGTGCAGGGTGAGGCAGGGATCCTGCCGGACCAGGCCATGGCGCAGCGCCCACAGGTAGTAGCGGCGCAGCGAGGCGAGGCGGCGGTTGGCGGTGGTGGCTTTGCTGACGGCATGGCGGGCGGCGAACCATTCCTGGATGTCGCCGGCGTCGGCCTGTTCCAGGGTTTTGGCCAGCTTGGCGTGCAGCCATTGCGCAAAGGCATTCAGGTCGCGCCGATAGGCGGCCAGGGTATTGGCGGCCAGTCCGTCTTCCAGCCAGACGGCGTCCAGGAATTGGTCTATGGAGGCGGGCGGGATGTAAGGCAAGGGCTTGTTTGCGTGAATGAACGGTGAGCCTGATCTTAGCGCATTCGTTCCGGGTGATATTCGTCATTGCCTGGGGATTTTGGTTTGACGTAGCGCTATATGGCTAGCTATATTACGTTTGTGACACATTGTTTTCTTATCGGGCGGCGGCTGCTTGCCATGTTTGGGGAATGTGTTCCGGGTTTGCGCGGGACGCCCCATCACACAGAACTGGAGAGGAAGTTGATGAATACCAAAAAACTGCTGGCGGTTGCGGTCCTGGCGACGATGGGTTGGAGTGCGCAGGCTTCCGCCGAGGATCTGGTGGTGGCGGCGGCGTCCAGCCTGACCAATGCCTTTACCGAGATCGGCGAGCAGTTCCAGCAGGCCAATCCGGGCGCCAAGGTGCTGAACACGTTCTCGGCGTCGGGCAAGCTGGCGGCCCAGGTGGCCGAGGGTGCGCCTATCGATGTGTTTGCCTCCGCCGACCAGAAGGCCATGGACAAGGCGCAGGACAGTGGCGCGATTGATACGGCCTCGCGCAAGGACTTTGCGCGCAATCAGGTGGTGCTGATTGTGCCGACCAAGGATCCGCTGGGCATCAAGACGGTCAAGGATCTGGCGTCGGACAAGGTCACGCGCGTTGCGTTCGGCAATCCGGGTTCGGTGCCGGTGGGCCGTTATACGCAGGCGTCGCTGGAAAAGTCGGGCGACTGGGATATGGTGAAGAAACACGAAGTGTTGGGCCAGAATGTGCGCCAGGCGCTGAACTATGTGGCGCGCGGGGAGGTGGATGCCGGCTTTGTGTTCGCCACGGATGCGGCCATCAAGCCGGACGAGGTCAGGGTGGTGCAGACGCTGGAATCGCCGGTGCCGGTGCTGTATCCGATGGCGCTGGTCAAGCGCGATGCCCGCAGCTCGCTGGCGCAGAAGTATGTGGATTACGTCCATTCGGACAAGGGCCAGGCGGTACTGGCCAAGTACGGTTTTGCTAAACCCTGAAGAGGGTAAGGGCGTCCGCGCGTCGCGGGCGTTTACTATGCAGGTTTGAGCAGGTGCGCCACGGGCTGGTCTCGTGGCCTTTCATTTATGTCTGGTTTGTGGGTTCCGCTGCTGTTGTCATTGAAGGTTGCCGGCTGGGCGACGCTGTTTGCGTCGGTGCTGGGCATTGCGGTGGCCTATGGACTGGCGCGCTGGCAGTCGCGCTGGAGCGATGTGGTCGATTCCATTCTGACGCTGCCGCTGGTGCTGCCCCCTACGGTGATGGGCTACTACCTGCTGGTCATGCTGGGTCGGCGCGGCTGGCTGGGGCAGTGGCTGCAGGGTTTTGGCATTGAGCTGGTGTTTACCTGGCAGGGCGCGGTGATTGCCGCCACGGTGGTGGCTTTTCCCATGGTGCTCAAGGCGGCGCGGGCGGCCTTCGAGGATGTGGATCACACGCTGGAGAACGGCGCGCGCGTGCTGGGCCTGGGATCGCTGGCGATATTTTTTCGGGTGACGCTGCCGCTGGCGATGCGGGGCATTCTGGCCGGGGTGTTGCTGGCCTTTGCCCGGGCGCTGGGCGAGTTCGGCGCCACGCTGATGGTGGCGGGCAGTATTCCGGGCCGCACGCAGACCTTGTCGATTGCGATCTACGAGGCGGTACAGTCGGGCGACGATGCGCTGGCCAACACGCTGGTGCTGGTGACGTCGGTGACCTGTGTGACGGTATTGCTGATTGCCAGTGTGCTGGTGCCGCGCCGGGCGCGCATGAAGGGCTTGCAGGAGCTGAGACGATGATAGATCTTGAGGTATACCGCGAGGTGAGCGCGGGCGAGAGATCGTTCACGCTGGACGTGGCCTTGCGCTCGGATGCCCGGCGCATCGCGCTGTTCGGCCCGTCGGGGGCGGGCAAGTCGCTGACCATACGCGCCATGGCGGGCCTGCTGCGCCCGCAGCGCGGGCATATCGTGGTCAATGGCGTGACGCTCTATGACGAGGCGCAGGGTATCTGCCTGTCGCCGCAGGCGCGGCGGCTGGGCTATCTGCAGCAGGATTACGGGCTTTTTCCTCACCTGACGGTGGCCCAGAATATCGCCTTTGGTCTGGCCCGTGGCCTGTTGAATCCGGGCAGGCGGCGTGCGCTGCCCGCCTCGGCGCAGCGCTGGGTGGATGCGTTTGAATTGCGCGCCATGCTGGGTAGTTATCCGTCGGAGATCTCTGGCGGGCAGCGGCAGCGGGTGGCGCTGGCCCGCGCCCTGGCGGTGAATCCGCGCCTGTTGCTGCTGGACGAGCCGCTGGCGGCCCTGGATGTGGGCTTGCGCACGCGCATGCGTGAGGAGTTGGCGGGCCTGCAGGCTCAGCTCGATATCCCGACTATATTGATTACCCACGATCCCCAGGATGCGCTGGTGCTGGCCGATCATGTGTTCCAGATACGCGATGGCGCGATTGTGGGCAATTGCAATCCCACCGAGCTGGTGGCGCAGCAGGCGGCTGCGTGGCAGCCGTCGGTGGTGGGCGGCAGTGGGTTGATGATGGCTTGATGGGTGTGACGGGGCCTCAAGCTTGTCTGAGTCGGGTCGCCCGAATATGCGCTTCGATCTTACGGGTCAGGTGCTCGGGCACGCCAACGGCGGCAAATTGCGTTTGCCATACCGCCAGTACACGTCGAACTGTGTTGCGGGCTTCTTCCAGCAGTGCTTCCTTCGCTTGATCATTTAGCCCGATGCGGGCGAATAGCGCGGCAAAGGTGTCCAGGCTGATTGCCTCAAAGCGCTTGACGCCCGCCATGTTGAGCGCCATCGATGTGTCGTTTGTATACGCTACTGTGGAGGCCAGGTCGTAGGCTGGCGCCAGGCGCGGACGCGTTGGATTGTCGTAGATAAGAGACCAGTTCTTGATGTGGGCGTCGCCGTTTCCCATTATCACATTGAAGGCGAGACGCCGCGTCAGTTCCTTCAGGTCGGCTAGCCCCCCTGCGTATTGCAATAACACGAGGGTGATCATGTCGTAGTTGGCCCGCCCATATTTCTGAGTGGGGCGCACGTTAAAGACTTGTGCGAAATCTTCGACGTGTACGCGGCCGTTTTCGTGCCGGTCGAAGCGCCGGATTGCATAGAATGGTTCGTCGCGTCTAAAACCCGCCATGTTTGGCAGGCCGTCGATTTGCTCGGGAGGGAGTAGCGCCACTTCAGGCGTGTCGATGCCGGCGGCGCGCGCGGTTTGCATGCTTGCCGCTTCGACCAGCGGCAAGGCTTCGAAGTCCGCAGAAGGGGGCTTTACGATGTAGTTGCCCAGGTGGCCGCCCGTATTGAGCGTATAGCGTTCGCCCTGGCGCAACATGGAGAACTTCATCTGCATGCCGCCTAACGAGAACCTGAGTTCGGCAAGATCGCTGTCCGTCTGTGGGCATGGCATACCGCACTTCTGGAGCAGATGGCCCGGCGTGTCGGTAGGTAGCAGAACGACAGCGCCGGGGAGGTCGTGCCCAAGCGCGGCCAGTAACATGAACTCTCTGTCCTGGTGGATTTTTAGCTGTTGCGCGATACGGGCACGCAAGCCGCCTTCTGGCAGCAGGTTCGAGAAAAACGGAGGCGCTTTGACGGATGAGGATTTATGACGCTCGTCGCGCAGCAAGGTCTGCGTATCTGCGTCTTGACCAGGCCGGGCCATGGACAGCGTGAAAATGGGGCGCTCGGGACCGAGCTCTATGTAATCCTCACTCACGGAAAAAATCGTTTTTTCGTCCGGGTAATGGGTTAAATAGCCGACACGCAGATCGCTAAGACGCACTTCCAGGCAGTGAGCGGTGCTCATTCTGGATCCCTCACATAGTCGAACTGGGTCAACAGGTCCGGCACCGATCTCGGTTCCGCAGCGGTTGAAGTCCGTTCCTGGAAAGCGATTTCGTCCTGAATCACTTTGGCTCGTCCGATGGGAACGAGTGCGACTTCTAGGCCCAGCGAGGTCGCATAGGCGATGAAGGTGTCCAGCGTGACCTCACGACCGTTTTCGATCTTGGATACGGTGCCCTGACGCATGCGCTTTACATCGCCCTGGGACAGCCCTGCGGCTTCGCGGGCACGGCGCAATTGCTTGCCAAGCAGGGCGAGCGTAGTGGGGTTGCGGATGCGTGAGGGAGGCTTCATATGCGCTTGCGGTATACAAGATAACGATTAATTTTATCTCTTTTATACGTTAAAGCGACTAATATTGCGAGCTTGTGTGGCCTGGAAGGCTTTCGTCCGGGGTCAGCTGTTTGGCTGGCTGCTTGGGTGACGATTTACGTTTGAACTTTCGTGGGATTTTTTTGGGGGCCTCGCATGCCTGGACGCCTAAGCTTGGTTTGCAAGCTTTCAGGAAGTTCATTGATACGTTTGCCGGCATCGAATATTTCCTGAGTCCATTCGGGGTTTTCGGCGTCGATCAACTCAGGGTTTGGAATGGGGGCGCTGTATTTTTTCATAGCGAAGGGTCTCTCTGAAATTAGCTTTGCGCAGGCTGATGACACGACCGAGGAAGATCAATCCGTCACGCCTAGCATGACGCTGGAGGCCTTGAAAATGGCGCGAACGGGGTCGCCGGCTTTCAGTTCCAGCCGGGAGAGGCTTTCCATGGTGAGGATGGCGACCAGCACCTGGCCGGAGGGCAGTTCGATGCGCGCTTCGGCATTGACGGCGCCTTCCTTGACCTCGGTGATGCGCCCGGCAAGCTGGTTGCGGGCGGACAGCCTGACGTTGTCGTCGGTTTTGCCGACGATGATGGACGAGGCCTTGATGAAGGCCAGGGCGCGTCGGCCCGGTTCCAGGCCCAGGCTGCGGGCGCTTTCGCTGGTGATGCTGGCGACGATGTCCTGGCCCGGTGCGATATTGAGGATGACTTCGTCATTGACGGCGCCGTGTTTGACGCTGGCGACGGTGCCCGAAAGATTGTTGCGTGCGGAGGTCTGCATCATGATGTGCTGTATGAGTTCAAGGTCGTGCGTGGGCAGGCTGCCGCTATGCGCCAGTTGAGCCAGAAAGCGCTGGTGCTCGCGGTTGAGTCTTTCAAATAACTTGAGCAGTTCGACGGCGCGTTCGCTGAGCGTGGCGCCGCCGCCGTGCTTGCCGCCGGTGGTGCGCAGCACCAGCGGCTCGCCGGCCAGATTGTTCATGGTGTCCACGGCATCCCAGGCGGCCTTGTAGCTCAGCCCCACCTTGCGCGCCGCCGCGCTGATCGAGCCTTCCTGTGCGATGGCACCCAACAGCGCCATGCGGCGCTGGCTGCCCCAGTTCTGTTCGCCGGAGCGAAATGAAATCGAGCCGGTCAGTTCAATGGCCGGCGCGTCGGAATCGGAGGTGGGTGTGATATCTGGCATGCGCTGAGTTTAAGCGCTTAAGTCGGTTTGTGGAACGATGGGCTGCACGGCCAGCCGCAGACCCATGGCCTTGAGGATGGCGATCAGGCTGCTGAGGGAGGGGTTCTCTAGTTAGAATGACCGCTTGTCGACCTTTTCACCGTTCCCATGATGGAAAACTTTCCCGCGATAGGGCTGGACGAACTCACCGGGCTGCAGGCTTCGGATGTGCTGGTCCTGACCGTCAATAACCGTCACGCGCGCCGCGTGCTGGCTGAGCTGTCTGCGCGGCTCAGTGCCGAGCGCCGGGTGATGGCGGTGCCGGACATTGTGCCGCTGTCGGGCTGGCTGGCGCGGCTGGCGGACGAGCTGGCGTTTTTGCCGGACTCGGGGCAGGCGCTGCGCACGGTGGATGGCTTTGGCGCGCAATTGCTGTGGCAGCAGGCCATTGCCGAGGCCGAGCCGGATCAGCCGCTGCTCGATATTGCCCAGGCGGCGCGCCTGGCGGCCGACGCTGACCGACTGGCCGACGACTGGCGCATTCGTGTGCGGCCGGAGCAGGCGACCAGCGATTACCAGCGTTTTCTGTTGTGGCGCGAGCAGTATCGCGATCATCTGGCGGCCATGGATCTGGAGGACGGCAATCAGGCATATGAGCGCATTTGCGAGAGCGTGTGCGACGGGACGCTGGCCCTGCCTTTTGAGACGCTGGTGCTGGCGGGCTTTAATGAGCTGTCCCCGCGCATGGGCGAGATGCTGTCTGCGCTGGCCGAGCAGGGCGTGCAGGTGCTGGCGCTGGAACAGGCCGCGCAGCCTGCAGGCGAGGTGCTGCGACTGGAGGCCGACGATCCGGATGCGGAGTGGCGACTGGCGGCGCAGTGGGCGGCGCGGCAGTTGCAGGGCAACCCGCAGGGTAGTTACGCCATTGTGGCGTCGCGACTGGAAGCAGACGTGGCGCTGGCGCACCGCAGTCTGCGGGCGGCGCTGGGCGATGAGACCCCTTACAACATTGCAGTAGCTCGGCCACTGGCGGCATGGCCGCTGGTGCATGCTGCGCTGGCGTGGCTGGGTGTGATGGCCGGTCTGTCGCGCGGCGGGTCGTGGGCGCCGGCGGATCTGGGCGCGGCCTTGCTGGCGGGCGGGTGCGCCGGGGGCAGGGCGGAAGCGCCGGGTCGGGCCGCCATGGATGCCTATTGGCGGCGCCGCCGGATCATGGCGGTGTCGGCCTCGGATTTCAGTGACTTGCTGGGACGCATGGCGCCGCAGTTAAGTCAGGCCTGGCAGGACTGCGGGCAGGCGGTGGGCGAGGATCATGGATCGGCGACGGCGGATGTGTGGTCGCGTCGGTTCCGGCTTTGGCTGGAGGCGCTGGGTTTTCCGGGGCAAGAGGTGCTGGACAGCCATGCTTTTCAGGTGATGGAGGCGCTGGACCGCTTGCTGGATGTGATGGCGCGACTGTCGTTTGTGGCGGGCACGCTGAGTTTTGGCGGAGCGGTGGGCTTGTTGCGCCGGCTGGCGCGCGAGACGCCTTTCCAGCCGCAGCGCGATCCAGCTTCCCGGCTGGATGTCCTCGGCTTTCTAGAATCCGAAGGCGGACGCTGGGACGGCGTGTGGGTGTTGGGGCTGACGGACGAAGTGCTGCCTGCGCCGCCCCGGCCCAATCCCTTTATTCCATTGATGGCCCAGCGCGAGGCCGGTGCGCCGCGCGCCACGCCGGAGCGCGAGCTGCGCTGGGCGCAGACGCTTTATGCCTCGCTGCTGGCCTGCGCGCCGCAGGTGGTACTGAGCCATCCGCGCTATGAGGGGGAGCGGTTGCTCAGGGCCAGTCCGTGTATTGCGGCGGTGCCGGCGGTGGATGTTGATGTGGTCCTGGGCGGGCGTGGCGGTGACGCTTCTGCTGAGCGCGAGGGCGACGCGGCTAAAGAGGAAACGCCTCCCGCTGCCGACATCCTTGAATATCTGATCGATGAGCAGGGCCCGCCGCTGGAAGCCGACCAGGAAACCCGTGGCGGTATCGGCGTGATCGACACGCAGGCGCGCAATCCCTTGTGGGCCTTTGCAAAATACCGTCTGGGCGCGAGCGCGCTGCCGCCGTATGCCGAACTGTTTGACCAGAATGCGCGCGGCGAGCTGCTGCACCGGGCCATTGAGATCGTATGGCGCATGGTGCCGGATCAGGCGGCGCTGCGCGCGCTGGAGCAGGCTGGCACGCTGGAGGAATTGATTGGCGAGGCGGTGCAGCAGGCGGCGGACGAGTTTCTGAAGGATTATAGCGATACCTTGCGCGGGCTGGAGGTGCTGCGGGCGCAGATCGTGCTGCGCGACTGGCTGCAGGCGGAACTGCGGCGCGCGCCCTTTGCGGTCAAGGATGTGGAGCAAAAATATGACTGGCGCCATGGCACCCTGGCGCTGAGCCTGCGGCTGGACCGCATCGACACGCTGGAGGACGGTCGCCTGGCGGTGATCGATTACAAGTCCGGCGGCGGCAGTATTGATCCCAAGTCCGACTGGATGCGCGCGCGGCCGGTCAGCCTGCAACTGCCTTTTTATGCGGCAGTGCTGGCCGAGCACAGCAACCAGGTGGGCGCGCTGGTGCTGGCCCGTCTGCATGCGCGCGAGATTCAGATGCGCGGGCTGGCCGATGGTGAGTACGGTCTGGAGGGCGTGGCCTCACTGGACGACTGGCCGGCCTTCGAGGGCCGTCAGTGGGAAGCGGTGATGGGGCAATGGCGCCGTACCATCGAGGCGCTGGCCCAGGAATATGCCGAGGGCCTGGCGCGCAATGAATATCTGCGCAAGGACGACATCCGCTATTGCGATGCCCTGCCTTTCTTGCGGCTTAACGAGGAATACCCCGAGTGACGATGCGACAGCCTAGCGACAGCGCGGTACGCGACGCCGCCATAGATCCCCGCCGATCTTTTCTGATTCAGGCGCCCGCCGGATCGGGCAAGACGGAACTGCTGACCGACCGCATTCTGGCCCTGCTGGCGACGGTGAACCGGCCCGAGGAAATCGTGGCCATTACGTTTACGCGCAAGGCGGCGTCCGAGATGCATAAGCGGGTACTGGACAAGCTGCGCGATGGACGCGAGGACAATCCGCCCAAAGAGCCGCACAAGCAGCGCGGCTGGGAACTGGCCCGTCAGGCCCTGGCGCGCGATAAGTTGCTGGGCTGGAACCTGCTGGACTATCCGGCGCGGCTGGGTATACGCACCATTGATTCGTTTTGCGCCTATCTGGTGCGGGCCATGCCGTGGATGAGCGGCCTGGGCGGCATGCCTGCGATGACGGACAGCCCGGCCGAGCATTACGAAGCGGCGGCGCAGGCCACGCTGGCCATGGCCGATGAGAACGAGGCGGTGGCCGAGCTGATCGCCCATCTGGATGTGGACGTGAAGGTGGCGCGGGATCTGCTGGCCGGCATGCTGGCCAGCCGGGATCAATGGCTGCCGCTGCTGGGGCGCGGCGCGGACAATGAACAATTGCTGGAAAGCCTGGCCCGCGCGGTCGAGGACGACCTGCGCCGACTGGGCAGCGCCATGCCGGTGGGCTGGGCGTCTGCGCTGGCGCCTTGCCTGAGCAAGGCCGCCGAAACGCTGGCCGCGAATGGCGAAGAGGCCAGCCCCTTGCTGGATTGGGATGGCCAGCCTTTTGATACCGACATGGACTGCCTGCCGCAGTGGCAGGCGTTTGCCCAGGCGATGCTGACCGCCAAGGGCACCTTGCGGCGCACAGTCACCAAGAAGCAGGGCTTTGAGGCTGGCACCCCGCATAAGAAGGAGTTTCTGGCATGGCTGTCCGCCGTGCCGGATAACGAGGCGTGGATCGGCATTCTGAACGATATCCGCAGTGCGCCCTGCGGCGGCTATACCGAGGAACAGCAGCATGTGCTCGCTGTCTTGCTGGAAGTGCTGTGGCTGGCGGCGGCCCAGCTCAAGCTGCGCTTTGCCGAGGCGGCCGAGGTGGACTTTACCGAGATTTCGCAGCGCGCCATCGAGGCGCTGGGGCGGGTGGACGACCCCAGCGACCTTTTGCTGTCGCTGGACGGGGCGATCCGCCATATTCTGGTCGATGAGTTTCAGGACACCAGCCAGACGCAGATCCGACTGCTGGAACTGCTGACCGCCGGATGGATGGAAGGCGACGGGCATACGCTTTTTCTGGTGGGCGATCCCATGCAGTCCATTTATCGGTTCCGCAAGGCGGATGTGGGCGGTTTCCTGAATGTGCGCGATCACGGCCTGGGCGAGGTCAGTCTGACCGCGCTGGAATTGAAGGAGAATTTCCGGTCGCAGGGCAATCTGGTCGAGTGGGTGAACACGACCTGCCAGCCCATTTTTCCGCGCGAGAATCATCCCGGCCTGGGTGCGATTACCTTTACGCGATCGGTGGCCTTCAATGATCCGGTCCAGGGTGTGAGCGCGCAATTTCATCCGGTATGGGTGCGCAAGAGCAAGGATGAGGATCAGGACAACGACGCCTTTCCGGACGGATCGGACGGCGAGGGGATTGCATCGGGTGTGGGGAGCGTGTCGGCCTCTTCGGACGCGCAGGCGTTGGGCGAAGAGAGTGCCGAAGGGCTGGCAGTCCGCCTGGCGCAAGAGGCTCTGGCCATGCATCCCGAAAGCGAACGTCCCGTGGCGATTCTGGTGCGGGCGCGCGGTCACCTTGAAGGCGTGGTGCGTCGCCTGGCCCGCGCCGGCGTGCCCTGCCGCGCGGTGGAGCTGGTGACGTTGCAGTCGCGTCAGCTGGTGATTGACCTGGCTCAACTGGCGCGTGCGCTCTCGCACCCGGCTGACCGGCTCGCCTGGTTGTCGGTGCTGCGCTCGCCGCTATGCGGCCTGAAGCTGTCCAGCCTGCATGCCTTGTGCGGCGCGGATTTGTTGACGCCTGTTCCCCGGCTGCTGGCGGGGTGGTTAAGGAAAGACGGTAAGGATGTGGTCGGCGGCGGTGTCAATGCGGATGCTGATGTCGATGCGCGCCGCGCCTGGGCTGAGCGCGACACCGGGGCTGAAACGGATCAGATCAATCACAAATGTGATATGCAGGCCTGCTTGCCACCCGATGAAGCCCGACGCCTGCGCCTGGCCGCCGCCGTGCTGCTGGACGACAGTAATGCCGCGGGGACGGTGCCTTTTGCCGCGTGGCTGGAGCGCTGCTGGCAGCGCCTGGGCGGACCCGAGGTGTATTACCGCAGCGCCAGCGATGCGGCGGACGCCGAGCGTCTGTTCCGGCTGATCGAAGACATTGCGCCTTATGGTCAGCTCGACCCCGTAGACCTGGAGCAGCGGCTGGAAAAACTGTTTGCCGCGCCTGAAAGCGGCGAGCGCGCCGTTGAAGTGATGACGCTGCACAAATCCAAGGGCCTGGAATTCGAGACCGTCATCATGACCGGCCTGCATCGCCGTCCCCGGACCGATACCGCGCCATTGATGTATTTCGAGCCGCATGGCGACGAGCTGCTGCTGGGCCCCATCAAGCATCGCGTCACCGCCGAGGCCGACCCGGTCACGGTCTACCTGGCCGAGCGCGAGAAAAAACGCGCCGCTTACGAGACCGACCGCCTGCTGTATGTAGGCCTGACCCGCGCAAAGCATCAACTGCATCTGATCGGCGAAGTCGTGCTGGACGAGGGCATGAAGCCCAAGAAGCCGGCAGGCAGCTCGCTGCTGGGACGCTTGTGGGATCAGTTGATTGTGCCCGAGGGGCCTGAGCTGGGCGCAGGATCGAACACGCCGGACTCGGATGTCGATGCGGCAATACAGGCAGCAACACAGGATTTGAATGTCCCGCAATCCGTTTCTTCTGGCCGGCCAGCGGGCCGCTTTCTGGTACGGCGGCGGCTGGAGGCCTTGCCCCCAGAGCCGGTGTTCGGCGCCCAGGACAGTGCAGCGCTGCGGCAGGACGCGCCACCTGGGCTAAAGGGGCCCGGTGCGCCTGACATTCAGGGGAAAGCGCCTGGAGACTCAGCGCGGTCGGCAGCCGGAGGCATACGTTCCGCCGCCCCTCGTCCTGCCCGCGCCGCCGTCTGGCAATGGCGTGAAGCGTCGGGAGACGAGGCCGTCATCGGGACAGTGGCGCACGCCTGGCTGGAGCGCATCGGCAAGGAGGGGGCCGACGCCTGGCCCGCTGCCCGCATTGATGAGTGCCTGCCCGTGTTCCATCGCCAACTGGCCCGCGCCGGGCTGCCGGACGCCAGCCTGGACGGCGCTGCCGAGGCCCTGCGCGATACGCTGGCCTCCACCCTTGCCAGCGAACGTGGGCAGTGGTTGCTGCGCGTGGCGCAGGCCCACCGCGAATGGACGCTGCTGGATATCAGCGGCCGCGTCTCGGTGATTGATCTGGCCATCTCCCAAGAAAACGACTGGCTGGTGGTGGACTACAAGACCGGCAAGCCTCATCCTGGGGAGTCCGCCGACGTCTACGCGGCCCGCATGCGGGAGCGCTATCGCGAGCAGATCGAACGCTATTGCGCTCACGTGACGGCTCTGGACGGCCGCCCCGCGCGCGGCGCGCTGTATTTTCCGAGGGCGGATATCTGGGTGGATTATCCCGTGCAGGGGGCGGGGTGATGGGGGCGGCGCTTGGAGCGGGGGCATTAATATGCCCTTACCTCTCAGGTCCGAGCGCCGCTGATCTCTCTTGCCCTATCTGGATTTGTCTTTCTTTTTGGATGCGTTCGATTCCAGTTTTAAATACACAATAAGCAGGGCCGCCAGTGTCAACGCCTGCCCAATGCCGCGTAGCGACGCCTCCAGGAAATCCATTTTTTGAAAAAGCCGATGGTAAGCCGTGGCCCCGACAAACACGCTAACCACCACTACACCGACTATTCCACAAAGTGTCTTTAATGGCGCATCCGCCCACCTTTTTCCTATGTGGGGAATCAAAATCATCAGAAGCGCCAATATGATGGCGTAGATGAGCGAGCTATCCATACCAGGCGGAAAGAGTGCAACTGCTCAAATCGGCACTATCAGATAAAAAAAGCGCGAGCATTATTTTATTAATAATGCGTCTTATTATCAATAATAGGATCCAATCGTTCGCTTCAAGACTTACCCGTAGCGTCGAAGTGGGTTGCCTGAGATGCCGGGCCGTATTGAATGATGCTTGGACTCAGACTAGAATCTGACCTGAATAGTCAGATTAAGGAGTTTCCCGTGAGCAGTTGGCAGATACAGGAAGCAAAAGCCAGGATGTCTGAGCTCATCAAGCAGGCGCAGGTGCAACCGCAAGACATCACCTCACACGGCAAGTCGGTGGCGGTGGTGATGTCGCGCGCAGCATTTGACCGCCTGTCCCGTGCGGAAGGTTCTCTTGTTGATTTCATGCGCAGTTCGCCGCTGTATGGTGCCGAGGAGGTGTCGCTTGAGCGGGATGAAAGCCTTACGCGCGAGGTTTTGCTTTGAGTTATCTGGTCGACACGAATGTTCTCTTCGAATTGCGGCGCAAGGAGCCTGACCCGGGCGTACTTCAGTGGTTTTCAGATAGACCGGCTTCGACGCTCTATCTGAGTGTCTTGACGCTTGGCGAGATCCGCAAGGGTATCGAAGCAGTTTCGAAGGTTGGTCGGCGTCAGCCGCTGTTGGACTGGCTGGAGACTGACCTCAGCGCTTTTTTCACAGGACGCATTCTCTCTGTCGATGCAGCCGTGGCAGATCGTTGGGGCCGCTTAATGGCAGCTACAGATAAGCCATTACCCGCGATAGATAGTCTGCTCGCGGCAACGGCGCTGGAACACGATTTGGTGCTTGTCACGCGTAATCTCAAAGATTTTGAGCGTTTAGGTGTTTCATTGATCAACCCTTGGCGTACTACAGCTTGAGCTGAATGGAGATGATCACATGGTCCTGATTAACCAAGAGATGCTTAGACCCTTCGCCAGTAAATACATATGGTGGAAGAAGCCGGATGAGGCGCTAGCCATGCCCGAGCGCGTGATTGCTCAAGTGATGAATATTGGTGACTACGCAGATGTTCAACTGCTCGCCTCAAAAGTTGGTGACGATGTGCTTCGCGATGTCTTGATACATGCAGAGGCTGGCCAGTTCAATGAACGCTCTTGGGCATATTGGCATTATCGCCTCGGACTGGCCGACGTGGACCAGGTCCCGGCCTTACCAGTGAGAAAGTTCGAATGAAGCACAAACTAAAACCTTGTCTGGACGTTTTACCGTTGGCGCAGCGGTGCCTTTGGCCCGAACTGTGTGGTGCGCCGGATCTTGGGTTTACGTTATATGGTGGCACCGCCATTGCATTGAGGCTGGGGCACCGGGAATCCGTTGACCCGGTGCGCGGCAAGCCTCGGCCTTTAGGCCGGAGGAAGGATAGCGCGGATGGCGCAGGCGTCCTTTGGGCG
>JBLWTG010000018.1:0-20318 GCA_048270225.1 Pusillimonas sp.
GGCGATGCTGGTGATGAGGCAAGTTCTGACGAGCCGGTGAAACCAGCCGGGCGCGCGCCTGTCAGGGATCGTTCGCATCGCCGCGAAGCGCGGGCGATGAGCCTGATGGCGATGGAGGCCGGGCGCGGGCAGCCTGAGCCCGAGACGCTCGAGCGGGAAGCTGCGGTGCCGAAGGAATGGGAGGCAGCGCTCGACCGGCAGGAGGATTTCATTGAGGAGTTGTTGGGAGGGTGAGGGTGAATACGCTTTTGGATCGACCTGTTCGCGGCAGTCTAGTGTGTCAGTTCAGATGACGGATGGTGGCGATTCAACCATGATTTCAAAAATTTCGGCGATGTCGTTTGCAGCGCATGCTTAAGTTTTGATCGAGCGATTTCGCGCTGGGTCACGGATACTTCGGTGCGCTGGCAGAGATTGGACTCTTCGGCGCCTCAAAATGTTCTCCGGGGACGAGCAATTGATGATGACAGGTTCGCGGTCATGTCCGTGCAGTGCTGCCAACGAGTTGGCTTCGCTGCAGGACGGTTCCGCCTACGCTGAGATTCTGAGCGACTACGCTGTGATGCGGGAGCAGGCGCGTTCGTGCCGATGAGGCAGCTCACTGAGCATAGCGCGACAGGTCGCGAGTGATACAACAGAGATGCGGGCATCGCGGGGACAAAGGTGGGGCAGCCTTGTCTCGTTTTCTGCTTGCATCGGTCGGGAGGCCTTGGCAGCAACTTGGAAAGTTCACGCCTGATACGAGAAATATGTTGTTCTTGTTGTGAAAATTCGATGACCACGGATGTCCGTAGAGGCGGCGGTCGCGCGTCTCGCGGCCGCCGCGTGATGGCACCCCTCAGGCGGCGGCCTTGCCGGCCGAGACCACCGGGAAGTCGATGTCGGTGGCGGCGACATGGTTGAGGTAGTTGGTGAAAATGTTCGCCACATCGTTCGCAACCGTCTCGACGATGTCGGCCTCGGTCAGTCCTGCAGCCCGCGCGGCATCGAGATCTGCGTCCGCGACCATCCCCTTCGCGGCTACGATGGCCACCGCAAGCCTCAGGATTGCCGCCATGCGCGGGTCGTACGCTCGGCCGGCGAGATGCGCCTTCACCGCCTCGGGTGCAACTTTCAGTCCGGCCGAGACCGCGGAATGCGCCGAGGCGCAGTAGTTGCAGGCGTTGGCGCCGGCAACGGCAAGCGCGATCGCCTCGCGGGTGCGGGCGTCGAAGCCGCCGCGTCCGAGCGCTTCGCCGAGGCCGAGAAGCCCGGCAAGCACCGCGGGCTGGTTCGCGGCGACCCGGTAGAGGTTCGGCACCATGCCGATCTTGCCCTTGATGGCGGTGAAGAGTGCGTCGGCCTCGGGGGCGGCGGCGGAGTCGGAAATCTGGGTGATACGAGCCATTTGAAGTGTCCTTTCGATATGCAGGGGGATCAGGCCGAAAACATCTCGGTTTCGGGCTTGGAGAGGCTGATGACCGCGACGACGGCGGCGCCGTTCAGCCAGTAGTAGGCTGCATCGAGCCCGGAAAAGCCGAGCGCGAAGGGCAGGATCAGGAAAAGCAGGCCAACCGCCAGATCGACGGCGAGGTGCAGCTTGTAGGGCAGCACGCGGATCACGCCGAGGTGGTGGTCGGTGAACACGGTCAGCAGTAACGCCGCGACGCCCACGACCGGCGAGATGGTGAGGGCGAGCGGATTGGAGGTGCCGAGCCCGAGCAGGAAGGGCAGGGCGATGAGGGCCAGCGCGACGGGGTAGTCGAGCCAGGCATGGATGGTCTTGGTGACGAAGCGCATGGCGCAGGGTCCTTTCGGTTGGGGATCAAACGACGAGCGACGCCGTCGCAACCTCCAACCTAATGGCAACACTGCGGACGATGAATTTCAGAAAGTCCGCATTGTATTGCAGGTCGTCCGAGAATCCGGACGAAGCTCTAAGCTGCCTCGTGACGCGCGAAGCCGGACTGACGGAAGGCGGCGGGCGACAGGCCGATCTCCTTCTTGAAGACCCGGCTGAAGGCAGATTCCGAGGCATAGCCCGAGACTCCCGCCGCCTCGGCCACCGTCAGCCCCCGCGCTGCGAGCGCCTCGCGCGCGATCTGCATCCGCCAGGATGTGACATAGGCCATCGGTGTCACGCCCAGCCGGTCCGAGAACCGCTCGGCGAATCCCGTCCGCGACAGCCCCGCCTCGCGAGCGAGGCTTGCGACCGTCCAGTCGGCTGTCGGCGCACGGTGGAAGGCGGTCAGCGCCCTTGCAAGTTGGGGGTCGGCAAAACCGGCCACGCCACAATCGGTCTCGTGCTCCGCCTCGATGTGGGCGCGGATCGCTTGGGCGAAGATCGCCTCGGACATCTTCAGCGCGATCAGATCGCCGCCAAGACGCGCGCCGCCGGCCTCGGCCCCGATCACCTTGAGCGTGGCTTCGAGCCAGGGGCCTGCCTCATCTCCATAGCCGCGCAGGTGGATGAATGGGGGCAGGCGGTCGAACAGCAGGTGCCGGGACCCTTCGGCCAGCGCGAAGTGCCCGCAGATCAGCTGGGTATCGCGCGGGCTCTCGTCTCCGCCCCAGACCAGCGTCCCGTGGCCAGGAAACCCCGACTGGGACAGCACGTCGTCCAGCGGCAAGGCCTCGTCGGGTCCGGTGTGACGGCAGCACAGGACATGGGCCGCTCCGTGCGGAATCACGATCAGGTCGCCCTGCGCCAGGTGCACCGGAGCCGGCACCCCCTCGACACGCACCAGCGCCTCGCCCCGATGGGCAAAGTGGAAACGCGCAACGTCGCGGAAGGCGGGCACGCGGACGCCCCAAGGCTCCGTGAAGCTCGTGCGGAAGTAGAGCGTACCACGAAGCGAAAGGCGGGTGAGGATGTCACTGAGCAGGTCCAACATGGCCAAGAGTTTATCAGCAATTTCAGGCGCGTCCAGCTTGTCGGACGATCCCGCATGAATTCCGGACTTTCCGGCATTCAAACGCCGGATGATCTCGGGCAGATCGGTGGTGTTCAAACCACCAACCCGGAGACACTCCCATGAAGACCATGACCCTTGCCCTCGGGCTTACCCTTGCCACCGTCGGCCTTGCCGTTCAGGCGGACGAGGCGATGAACGACCTCGAGATCGCCCACACCGCCTATACCGCAGGCGGGCTCGACATCCGCTATGCGCATCTGGCGCTGGCGATTTCCGAGAACGAGGCGGTACGCGACTTCGCCCAGACGATGATCCGCGACCATACGGCGGTGAATGAGGCGGCTGGTGCGCTGATCGCCGAGCTGAACGTGATGCCTCAGGACAACGCCCTGTCCCGGGCCCTGGTCGAGGGTGCCGCCGCCAAGCGCGCCGAACTGATGGCGCTGAGCGGCAATGCCTTCGACTGTGCCTATGCGACGAACGAACTGGGCTATCACCAGATCGTCAACCAGACTGTCGCCGAAACCTTCATCCCCGCTGTGACGGTGGCGCCGCTCAGGGCACTGCTCGAGGACGCGCTGGTCACCTTCCGCGCGCATGAGCAGCACGCCGAGCACATGGTCGCGGGGCTGACGTGCGCGGGCTGACGCACCTCACGCGGCGCGGGTTCGGCCGGGGACTTGGCGCAGCCTTGTCTCTGGCCGGGCTGCCGGGGCTTGCGCGCGCTCATGACGGCGCGCACGAAGTCGAGGTGCGCATCGCCAGCTTCGCCTTCGATCCGGCTAGCGTCGAAGTCCTTGTGGGCGACAGCATCACCTGGACGAACGCCGATCTTGCGCCGCACACCGCCACGGCCGAGGACGGAAGCTGGGATACCGGCACGCTGGAAAAGGGCGGCCGCGCACGCATCACGCTCGACGCGCCCGGCGACTATTCCTACTTCTGCGCCTATCACCCCCACATGAAAGGAACCGTCACCGTCCGGACCCGGTCCGGCGCCTGACGCACGCACGGGCCGCCCTCTGTTCCCCAGACACCCCCAGGGCGGCCTGCGCGCCATTTCCAGAGGCGAATATTATGACACTGTCCATCACCCTCGTCAGCCACGCGCTGTGCCCCTATGTTCAGCGCATCGCCATCGCGCTTTCCGAAAAGGGCGTCGCGCACGAGCGCGTCACCGTCGATCTGGCGAACAAGCCCGGCTGGTTTCTTGCATTGTCACCGCTCGGGCGGACGCCGGTCCTGAGGGTCGGCGAGGCGGCGCTGTTTGAATCCGCCGCGATCCTTGAATTCCTCGAGGACACGCAGCCTCAGCCCCTGCACCCCGCCGACCCGGTCAAACGCGCGCGGCACCGCGCGTGGATCGGCTTTGGCTCGGAATGCCTGAACGACATCGCCGGGTTTTACACCGCCCCCGATTCCGGGACGCTCGAGCGGAAGGCCGCGGCGCTCCACGCCCGTTTCCGGGTGATGGAAGCCCAACTTGGCGCCGGGCCATGGTTCGCCGACGGCCTTTTCAGCCTGGTCGATGCGGTCTTCGCGCCGGTCTTCCGCTACTTCGACACCTTCGACCGGATTGCTGACTTCGGCGTCTTCGATGGCCTGCCGGGGATGGCCGAATGGCGTCGCGCATTGGCCGGGAGGCCTTCGGTGCGGAATGCAGTCGCGCCCGACTATCCAGACAGGCTGGCCGATTTCCTGCGACGCAAGGACAGCGCGCTGTCACGGATGATGGAGCCGTCCTGGCTCACGCTCCGGCAATCTGCATGACCGGCGCCGTCCCCGCCCTCGGCTTCGCGCGGCTGACCGAGGTGCCGCTGCCCGCTCTGGTCGCGCACATGTCCGACCCGCGTCTGCGCGACCACATGCCTTTGTTGAAGGGCGCCTGGGGCGAGGCGGAGGCGCGCGCCTTCGTGGCGGCCAAGGAGGCGGCTTGGGCGCGCGACGGGCTCGGCCACTGGGCCTTTCTGGTCGATGGCCGCTACGTCGGCTGGGGCGGTTTTCAGAAGGAAGGCGAGGAATGGGACTTCGGCCTCGTGCTGCGGCCACAGGACTTCGGCCTCGGCCAGCGGATCACACGGGCGGCGCTCGACTTCGCGCGCGCCGATCCGCGCATCCCCTTCGTAACCTTCCTTCTGCCGCCCTCGCGCCGCAACCTCGGTGCGCTGCACCGGATCGGGGCGCAGTCTGCCGGTCGGCAGGACCATTCCGGCGCGACATTCCTGAAATTCCGCCTCGATACCCCGCCTCAAGGAGACGCACTATGACGACCATCGACCATCTGAGCCTCGGCGTTGCCGACGTGCCGGCGGCGCGCGCCATCTACGGCCGCGTTCTGGACGTCCTCAGCATCCGCTGCCTCGCGGAGGGAGAGGGTTTCGCCGCCTTCGGCCGCGACCGCATAGCCTTTCTGCTGCTGACACCCTTCGATGGCGGACCTGCCTCGGCGGGCAATGGCGCTCACGTGGCCTTCGCAGCGCCGGATCGCGAGGCGGTCGCAAGGGCCCATGCCGCGGGCTTGGACGCCGGGGCAATCGACGAAGGGGCTCCGGGTGTGCGTGCCGCTTATCCGATGCCTGGCGTCTTCGCTGCCTATCTGCGTGACCCCTGGGGCAACAAGATCGAACTGGTCCATGGCGGATTCAGCGCCTGATCACGGCCCGGCCGAGATCGAAGGGCTGCGCATGCAAGTCGCCGCCAGCACGGCATGCGCGGCACTGCCCCTCGGGCCGCGTCCGATCGTTCAGATCGGTGCAGGCGCGCACATTCTGATCGCGGGCCAGGCACCGGGGCGGCGGACGCATCTTGCTGGGCGCCCATTCGACGACGCTTCGGGGGTGCGGCTAAGACATTGGCTCGGCCTCGACGAGGCCACCTTTTGGGATACTGCGAAGGTTGCCATCCTGCCTATGGGATTCTGCTATCCAGGAACTGGCCGATCGGGCGACCTGCCGCCACGCTCCGAATGTGCACTGCTCTGGCGCCGGCAGGTGCTAGGGGCGCTGACAAACCTGCGTCTCACCGTGGTGATCGGACGCCATGCGCAAGCATGGCACCTGCCTGACACCATGAACCTGTCGCTTAGGGATGCGATGCGGGACTGGGGCTCGCGCTGGCCCAAGGTGATCCTGCTGCCCCACCCAAGCCCGTGCAACGCAGGTTGGTTCCGGTGCAATGCCTGGTTCGAGGAAGACGTGCTGCCCATGCTCCAGACGCGCGTCGCGGAACTTCTCGACGATCCGCCGACATGACAGTCGCATGCGTCCGGTTGTAGCACTCGAATCCAGCTGGCCCTGCGGGAACTGGCGCGGGCCTATTTCGACGGGAACTGAGACCGACGTGACAGATCCCGGCGCAGTCACGAGCCTTCGAGCGTTTCCAGAACCGGGCAGTCCGGGACATCCTCTCCAGAACATCGAGCCGCCGTCGCCGAGAGCACGTTCTCTATCCGTCTGAGGTCTGCAATTTTCGCGCGGACATCGGCAAGGTGACGCTCTGTCCGCTCCTTGACCTCGGCGCAAGTCGGCGCGGCTCCGTCCTCCAGCCCCAAAAGCCCGCGGATGTCCTCCATCGAGAACCCGAGTTCCCGAGCCCGCAGGATGAAGCGCAGGCGCGTGGCGTGCGCTGCGGAATAGATCCGGTAGCCGGCATTGGTCCGGGGCGGGTCGGGCAGCAGGCCGGTTTTCTCGTAATAGCGGATCGTCTCGATGTTGCATCCGGTCGCCCGGGCCAGGTCGCCGCGTGTGAAGCCGCTCTCGCGCTCGTGATCGGTCATGGGCGAGTTTCCTCTTGAGCCTGTAGTTGCTACAGACCCTACACCCATCGTCAATCACAGACGAGAGGTGCGCGACATGGCGCTGACAGACGACAGAACGGACAGCAGGGGCGCGGATCGCCCCGCCCGCAAGGGCTGGATCGCGGCGGGCGGTGTGCTGGGCGCCTTTCTCGCCTCGGCCTGCTGCATCGGGCCCTTGGTGCTTCTGACTCTCGGCATCTCGGGCGCCTGGATCGGCAACCTCACGGCTCTGGAGCCTTACAAGCCGATCTTTGCCGTAATCGCGCTCGGCTTCATCGGGGCCGGGTTCCGGCAGGTGTATTTCCGCAAGCCTACTGTCTGCGAACCCGGCTCCTACTGCGCAAGGCCAGCATCGGCGCGCATCACCAAGAGCGCGCTCTGGGCCTCGCTGATCCTCGTTGTCGCTGCACTCACCATCGACTGGTGGGCCCCGCTTCTCTACTGATCCCGAAAGGACACCATCATGAAGAAGATCCTTGCACTCACCTTTGTCGGCCTGACCGCCGTTGCGCCGATCACGGCCATCCCTGCTGCCGCGCAGGCCGTCGCCGCCGAGCAGACCGTTACATTCGCGGTCGACAACATGACCTGCGCGCTCTGCCCCGTGACGGTGAAGCGCGCGATGGAGGGCGTCGATGGCGTGCGTGCCGTCGAGATCGACTTCGAGGCGCGCACTGCCACAGTCATCTTCGACACCGCCGCGACCAGCGCCGACGCCATCGCGACCGCGTCGGCCAATGCCGGCTACCCGGCGCGCGTCTCGGGCTGATGGGATGACCGAGCAGTCCGACCGCAAGCTGATCGCGACTGGGATCGTCGGCACCATCATCGTGGCGCTCTGTTGCTTCACGCCGATCCTGGTCGTGCTTCTCGGCGCCTTGGGACTGTCGGCCTGGCTGGGTTGGCTCGACTACGTTCTGCTGCCCGCGCTCGCGTTTTTTCGTCGCACTCACCGTCTATGCCGGCTGGCGGCGGCAGCGGCAGCGGCGACTGAACACTCGAACGGATGGATGACCTGATGAAAGACGATTGCTGCGCGCCCAAGGGCGATTTCGACCTTGCCGTGATCGGCGCCGGATCGGCCGGCTTCTCGGCCGCGATCACCGCCGCGGAAGGAGGAAAGCGCGTTGCGCTGATCGGGAATGGGACCATCGGCGGGACCTGCGTGAACGTGGGCTGCGTGCCCTCCAAGACGATAATCCGTGCAGCCGAGGCCGTGCACGGCGCGCGGGCGGCGTCCCGTTTCCCGGGCCTGCACGGCAAGGCGCGGGTCGCCGACTGGGCGGCGCTGGTCGCGGCCAAGGACGATCTGGTCGCGATGCTGCGCCAGAAGAAGTACGCGGATTTGCTGCCGGGCTACGATGGCGTGACCTATCTCGACGAGGGTCCGGCACGGCTCGTCCCCGGCGGGGTCGAGGTCGGCGGACGCAGGATCACGGCTCCCAAGATCATTGTCGCGACCGGCGGCCGACCCGCCTTGCCCGATATTCCCGGTATCCGGGACGTCCCAACGCTCGACAGCACATCGGTACTGGAGCTGGACCGTTTGCCCGAAAGCCTGATCTTTCTCGGCGGCGGCTATATCGGCGTGGAACTCGCGCAGATGATGGCGCGGATGGGCACCCACGTCACCATCGTCTGCCGCTCGCGCCTGTTGCCGCGCACCGAGCCGGAGGTGTCCGAGGCGCTCACCGAGGCCTTGCGCGCCGAGGGTGTCACGGTTCTTGACGGCGCAACCTATCACGCCGCGCGGCGCGACGGGGACCGTGCGGTGCTGACCGTGACGGTGGACGGCGCGGAGCGCGACCTGAAGGCCGACCGCCTCGTCCTGACGACGGGACGCGCACCCAACACCGAGGGGCTGGGCCTCGCGGAGATGGGCGTCGAGACCGACGCACGCGGTGCGATCCGGGTTGGCGACGACATGCAGACCACGAAGCCCGGCATCTTTGCGGCGGGCGACGTGACCGACCGCGACCAGTTCGTCTACATGGCCGCCTATGGCGCCAAGCTCGCGTCCCGCAACGCCGTGCTGGGCGGGGCGGAGCGCTACAAGAACGCAGCGATGCCCTGGGTGGTGTTCACCGATCCGCAGGTCGCGGGGGTCGGCCTGACCGAACGCGAGGCCCGCGCGGCGGGTCATGACGTCAAGACCAGCGTGCTCGCGCTCGAGAACGTCCCCCGTGCGCTCGCCGCCCGCGACACGCGCGGGCTGATCAAGCTGGTCGCGGACCGGGCGAGCGACCGGCTTCTTGGCGGCGTGATCATGGCACCGGAGGGGGCAGACACTGTCCAAACGCTCGTAATGGCGCTCAAGTTCGGCATGACGACCAAGGCGCTCGGCGAGACGATCTTCCCCTATCTCACCACGGTCGAGGGATTGAAGCTCGCCGCGCAAACCTTCGACAAGGATGCCGCGAAGCTGTCGTGTTGCGCGGGGTGAGACCGATTTGTGTTGTGGGACTCGATCGTGGACGTTGGCACCGGATCGTGAATGGACATTGGATAAGCCCGGAAATATAAACGAAGTATGCGGAAATTCGTTTCACTCATTACTATCGTGCTTCTTGCGGTGTTCGCCGCGAGCACTGTCGTGCATGCGGTGAGTGCGAACGCGATGGCGTTGGACATGGCGACGTCTGCAGATGGCGCAATGTCGATGCCCGATTGTCAGGGCTGCCCTGAGGGCGGCGACAGCGACACGACTGCAAGTTGCGACCTGATTTGCACGGCACCGGTTTTTGCCATGGTAAAAGGGACGGCTGCTGCGCAATTTGCAATCGCCATTCCGATGCGGGAATGGCCTCTCGGCATGACGCTCCCGCGTGGGCTACAAGCGCCTCCAGACCCTTTCCCACCTCGAACCCTCATCTGATCAGACGGTTGGCAGGCGCCAAAAGGGCGCGCTGCTCACGGTCTGCCCGCGACCGATGCGCTGACTGGCGCATCGAGACGCGCAGTTCTCGCGCCAATGGCGCGCCCTTCGGCAAGATTCAGATGAGACAGACACATGAAATCGATATCCACACCGGCGCTGTCGCGTCGTGGCTTTCTGGCCGGTGGCGCCGCGGCCGGTGCAGCAGCTTCCCTGCGTCCCGCCTGGGCGGACACTCCGAAACCCTTCTCCCTGCGCGCCGCGCCGGGACGGGCGCGGCTTGTTCCCGAACCCTGGGGCGAGACTGACATCTGGTGCTATGGCGGCGCTGTTCCGGGCCCCGAGATCCGGGTGCGGCAGGGCGACCGGCTGCGCATCGCGGTCGAGAACGCGCTGGACGAGGACACAACCGTGCACTGGCACGGGCTGCGGGTGCCCAATGCCATGGACGGCGTACCGCATCTGACCCAGGCCCCGATCGCGCCGGGCGAGACCTTTACCTACGAGTTCGATGCCCTCGATGCCGGGACGTTCTGGTATCATCCGCACCAGCGCAGCTTCGAGCAGGTGGGCCGCGGGCTCTACGGCGCGCTGATCGTCGAGGAAGAGACCCCGCCGCGCGCAGACCGCGAACTGGTCTGGGTGCTCGACGACTGGCGACTGACGCAGGACGCCGCCATCGCGGCCGATTTCGGCGGGTTCCACGACATGAGCCATGCCGGGCGGCTCGGCAATACGGTGGCGATCAACGGTCGCATCCCCGACGCCGTGCCGGTGCGGACAGGCGAGCGGATCCGGTTGCGCCTGATCAACGCCGCCAATGCCCGCATCTTCGCCCTGGATTTCGGCGATCTCGCGCCGCAGGTGATCGCGCTCGACGGCCAACCGGTCACGCCGCACGCGGCGCCCGGAGGGCGGGTGGTCCTCGGTTCGGCCATGCGCGCCGACCTGATGCTCGACGTGACCGTCGGGCCGGGCGAAACGATCTCCGTCATCGACCGGTCCTTCGCGCAGGACGCCTACGCCCTCGTCGATCTGACGGTGGCGGAGACGCCGCTCCGCGACACAGCCGCCGACTGGTCCATGGAGCTGCCCTCGAACCCGCTGCCCGAACCCGACATCGCGCGCGCCCGGCGTCACGAGGTGACATTCACCGGTGGCATGATGGGCGGGATGGTCGAGCGCCAGATGGGCCTTTCCGGCGAAAGCGGCAAGGGGGGCATGATGGGCGGCGGCATGATGAACCGGATACACGACAGCGGCATCTGGTTCGTCAACGGCGTGGCGGCCGAAGGGCATATCCTCGACCCGATGCTGACGCTGGAGCGCGATGCGTCCCACGTCATCGCCTTGACCAACGCCACAGCTTTTCACCATCCGATCCATCTGCACGGCCATTCCTTCCGTGCGATCAGCCGCAACGGGACGCCAACGCCCCATCGAGAATGGCAGGACACGGTGCTGATGGCTCCGCGCGAACGTGTCGAGATCGCCTTCGTCGCCGACAATCCGGGCGACTGGATGTTCCACTGCCACATCCTCGAGCACCAAGCGAGCGGGATGATGGGCGTGATCCGTGTGGCCTGAGGGGAAAGCGATGATGAACGTGCACTCAGTGACCGGATCGCCGCTCGGACGGCGCCACGTGCTCGCCATGCTGGGCGGTGTGGCCCTTTCCGGGCTGTCTCCAGCGCGGTGGGCGCAGGCTGGGGGCGCTGCAGCCTCCACACTGGCCTTCGACGGCGATGCGCTCGTCGTCGCGGGCGCGCAGGTGTGGCGGCACGACCTGTCGGGCGGCGTCTCTGCGACCTTGGCCACGCCACGCGCCCATATCCGGGCGCTCGCCAGTCACCCCGCGCGGGCCGGGCGGCTCTTCGCGGCATTGGACGGCGGTGGGCTCGACCGGTCCGACGATGGCGGCCGGACATGGCGCGCGGCATCGGGAGGCTTGCCGCAGGCGCAGGTCGCCGCGCTCGCCATCGCGGCGGGGGCAGAAGACACGGTCTATGCCGCTCTAGCGGGCGACGGGCTGTGGCGCAGCGAAGACGCGGGTGAAAGCTGGAGCTTCGTGATGGACCGCCCCTGGATCGCCGATGCCGAGCGCGAGGTGCTCACGCTCGCCTCGGTCGATCTGGCCACGGGCATGGGCGGCATCTGGATCTATGCCGGCACCGAGCGCGGCCTGACCCGCGTGCCCGACTGCTTCTGCCGTTGGCAGGACGTGGTGGCGGGAAACGCGATGGACGCGCTGGTCGTGGGCACGCCGCCCGCGCCCGAGGCCCCGCTGCCCGAGGGCGAGCCGGTACTGGCTCTCGCCTCGGCAATGGCTGCCCCGGAACGACTTGTCGCCGGGCTGCCCTCGGGCCTTTGGGCCTCCACCGATGGCGGGGTGACCTGGTCGCGGAGATCGGGCCACGTCGCGACCGCGCTGGCCGTTCACCCGACAGAGCCATCCCGGATCGCCGCCGCCACCGCGGACGGGGGGATCCTCAGCCATGACGGCGGGGCCTCATGGGCCGCGCTTCCGACCACATGAAAGGATCAAACATGAAACGTATTGCTCTTGCCACTTTCCTCGCTTTGGCCACCCCGGTCCTTGCAGCCGAACCCGTGACTATCTGGCGCGATCCCGGCTGCGGCTGCTGCGACGCCTATGCAGAATACCTGCGGGCGGAAGGTTTCGAGGTCACTGTGATCGACGATCATGACTTCGTCGACCGCTCTGTCGCCGCGGGCGTCCCCGAGCAGGGGGTGGGCTGCCACCTCGCCATGATCGACGGCTATGTCGTGAGCGGCCTAGTTCCCGCCGAGATCATCGAGCGGTTGCTCGAGGAGCGCCCCGACATCACCGGCATCACCCTGCCGGGCATGCCCGCCAATGCGCCGGGCATGGCGCCCGCGAAGACGGGCACGCTGCGCACCTATTCGTTCGGGCCGCACGGCGTGGCGGTCTATTCCGATGAATGACGGCGCGGGCCTCATGGCTGACACGCTGGGAACCGCCTTCGCGATCCTCGCGAAGACGCTCGGTCCCATTCTGGTCGTGGCAGCACTTTGCCTCGCTGTTCGGGCAATCCTCAAACACATAAGGAGTTCGGAATGAACAAAACTGAAACCAACCCACAGATGAACTTGGGCGTCGCGATTAAGGGTACAATCGTAACGCTGTTCACGCGACCCGGCCTTGTCACGATAGCTCTTGCGGGCGCCTGCGCCACCGTCTCCTTCGACTTCTTTGGCCAGAGCCTCAGTCCAAAGCTGGGCTTCGCCAACCTCGCGCCGGTTCCACTCGCCAACAACGTTATCCAGACGCTGTTCGGCGCCACCTACAGGCCAGGCGCTGAATTCCTGCATTACTTCGCGGGGATGGTGGCCTATCCGCTTGGCTGGATGGTGCTCGCGCGGCCCATCGCGCGCACGCTCGCGCCGGGCCTTGGCTGGGCGGTCCCTGCCGTCCTCTACGGCATTCTGCTCTGGGTCTTTGCGCTCTACGTCATGGCGCATCTCGTTGCCGGCAATCCGGCCTTCCTCGGCTTCACCGGCATCACCTGGGTCGCGCTCGTCGGCCATGTCCTTTTCGCGCTTGTCGCCGCGTGGGTGGTGGCCTGGCGCGACAGTACTGGGGAGGCAGGCTGATGGGCGACTGCATGAGCCAGATGATGGGCGGGCCGATGATTGGCGTGATGCTGGGCGGCGGACTTGTCCTGCTGTTGGTGATCGCGGTGCTGATCCTCGCAGCGGCGGCGCTGATCAAATATCTGCGGAGGCCCGCATGACTCGCTGGGGTTCCATCGCGGGCGCCGCCGCTCTTGGCATTGCGATCGGTGCGGCAGGCTGGATCGCTGCGGCTCAACAAGCGGCGGACGCCGAGAGCCTGACCTTCCTCGGCGAGCCGGTCACCGCGGCGCAGCTTGCGCTTGGGCAGGAGGTCTACGCCGCCAATTGCGCCTCCTGCCACGGGGCGGACCTGGAAGGCCAGCCCGACTGGCGCAGGCGTAACGAAAATGGCCGGATGCCCGCGCCGCCGCACGATGCGAGCGGCCATACCTGGCACCATGCGGACCGCCAGTTATTCACAATCACCAGGCTCGGTGTGAGCGCCATCGTCCCCGGCTATGAAAGCGACATGCCGGCGTTCGAGGGCATCCTGTCCGATGACGAGATCGTAGCCGTTCTGGCCTACATCAAGAGCACCTGGCCCGAACGCGAGCGCGGGTTTCAGGCCGAAGTGACAGTCAACGACGGGGGCGGGTCTTGACAGTCGGTACGGAGCCGGGCGTGCGCCGGGTCTCGCCTCTGGCGTTGTTGCCCTTGATTGTCTTTGCCGGTCTAGGCGCCGCCTTCTACTGGGGGCTGTTCAACAATGACGACCGGCTGCCCTCGACGCTGATCGGCCGGCCGGTGCCGGATTTCAACCTGCCGCCGATAGACGGCCGTGGTGACGGCCTTGCCACCTCCGACCTCGCGGGCGGGGTGTCCATCGTCAATGTCTGGGCATCCTGGTGCGTGCCCTGCCGTGTGGAGATGCCCCTGTTGGTCAATCTGGCCGAAACCGGAACCGTCCCGATCTATGGCATCAACCACAGGGATCCACCCGAGGCCGCATTGGCATTTCTGCGTGAACTCGGCGATCCCTACACCCGCATCGGCGCCGACCGGAACGGACGTGTTTCCATCGACTGGGGCGTCTACGGCCTGCCGGAAACATTCGTGATCGATGGCGATGGACGGATCGCCTACAAGCATGTCGGACCCTTCGACCGCCGCGCGCTGGACGAAGAGATCCTGCCCGTCGTCCGCCGGTTGCAGGCGGGGGACGGATCATGAGGCGGCGCGACCTGTTGGCCGGTGCGCTGGCTTTTGCTGCAACACCCGCTGCCGCTCGACCCTTGATGCCGCTGCACGAGACCCCGCGCGAGATGCTCTCGCCGCCCTTCGTGGATGGCGACGGGCGCGACCTGACGCTGGCGGATTTCCGGGGCCGCGTGGTGTTGCTCAACGTGTGGGCCACCTGGTGCGCGCCGTGCCGCGAGGAGATGCCGACGCTCGACCGTCTGCAGGCGCAGCTTGGCGGCGACGATTTCCACGTCCTGCCCCTGTCCATCGACCGTGCGGGGCTTGGGCCGGTGCAGCGCTTCTACGACGAAATCGGCATCCGACATCTGGGCCAGTACCTCGCCGAGGACATCCGCGCGATGCTCGCCTTCGCCGTCATCGGACTGCCCACGACCTTGCTGATCGACCGGCAGGGGCGCGAACGCGGCCGCCTGACGGGACCCGCCGAATGGGACAGCGCGGAGGCGATCGAACAATTCCAGACCATCATCGCTGAAAGGAACAGATGACCATGCCCGACACATCCTATGAGCGAGGCGCCGCCCGACCGAGAGGTTTCTCCATGCCGTTCGGGCGCCGCGGCCTCATCTTCGCCGCGATGGCGCTGATCGGCGCGGGGCTGTGGCTCAATTGGGGCTGGGTCACTGCGATCGGCGCCGCCCCCCTGATCTTCGCCGTCGCACGGGACTGATGCTCGCCCCACCAGAAGGACCCGATCCGATGAACACCACTTCCAACTCCGAAGGCTTGCGACGCATCCGGCGCCTGCTCTGGGCGGCGGTTGCCGGATCCGCCCTGGCTCTCGGCGGCGCCGTTCTCTGGCGCGCCCTCATCCCTTCCGACTTGCCGGCGCACCGCGTAACGGGCGAGGCCGCAATCATTAACGCCTACACGTTGACCGATCATACCGGACGATTGGTGACAGCGGACAGCTTCGACGGCCGTTGGCAATTGGTGTTCTTCGGCTTCACATTCTGTCCCGACATCTGCCCGACCACGCTCGCCTACATGGCCAGCGTGATGGACATCCTCGGACCGCAGGCTGACCGGGTGGCGCCGATCTTCGTCACCGTCGACCCGGCGCGCGACACCATCGAGGTGATGGCGGAGTATGTCGCCGCGTTCCATCCGCGACTGATCGGCCTCACGGGAACCGAGGCGCACGTCGCCGAGGCGGCCGACAATTTCCGCGTCTGGTACGAGCGATCCGAGGACGCCGCCGCGCCCGACGGCTATCTGATGGCGCATTCCGGCTACATCTACCTGATGCGACCTGATGGCGGCTTCGACACGGTCTACCGGGAAGGCGATCAGCCGCCGGAGGGGCTCGCCGACGAGATTTTCATGCGTATCGAGAGGGACGAGAGATCCTGATGAAGCTTATTCTTGCCGCGGCGTGTATCGCCGCATTTCCCGCTGTTGCGCCGGCGGAGGTCGTCGTCAGCGACCCCTGGGCGCGGGCCAGCATTCTCGCGTCGCGTCCTGGCGCGGCCTATCTCGTGTTGCGCAGCGATGCCGATGACCGGCTGCTGTCAGCAACGACGCCGGTCGCAGATCGCGTGATGATCCATGCCTCCGAGACGGGAGCGGATGCCGTCACGCGCATGATCCATCTCGACGCGCTCGACTTGGAGGCGGGCCAGACGGTTCGGTTTGACCCCGGCGGAATGCATCTGATGTTGATGGGGCTCGCGGGCAAGCTCGACGAAGGCGCCTTGTTTCCGCTGACGCTGACCTTCGAGCGCGCGGGCGCAATCACCGTGGAGGTCCCCGTGCTCGGCGTAGCGGCGACCGGGCCGGAGGTAGAGCCATGAGGCTGCCTGCTCTTGTCACGCTGCTTCTCCTCGCGGGCGCCGCACCGGCCGTCGCGCACCATCCCGGCGAACGTCTCGACGAAGTGATGGCAGAGAAGGAGTCGGCCTTCGAGCCCACGGACGAGCGCCGCATGCCGCCGCTGGCGCTCACCGGAGCGGACGGCGCCAGCCTAGATCTGTCGGGGCTTGCCGACCGTATCGTGGTGCTCAGTTTCCGGCCAGATGGGTGCGGCGCGCCCTGCGCAGATCAGCAGGCGCTTCTGCAGGAGGTTCTCGATGCGGTGAACGTCACGCCGATGCGCGACATGGTCCAGTTCCTCACCGTGGGCGGTGACGCGTTGCCCGATCCGGACGGGGAGGCCGCGAACTGGCGGTCCGTCATGCCCACTGACGAAACGGTGGAGGCAGCCACAGGGGCTTTCGCGGCGCTCTCCGCTCGCGGGGCGGATGCGCCCATGGTCCATGTCATCGGTCGGGGCGGGCGTCATGCCGGCATTTTCCATGGAGCGGAGTTCAGACGTATCAACCTGGTTCTCTACATCAATGGCCTGACCAACGCGCCGCCGCCTGAACCCGGACTGCTGGACCGACTGTTCAGGGCGTTCCAATGACAGCGGGGCTGGAGACCGGCGCGGCGCCGGGACGGGACTGGCTCGGTGCGTTACGCCGGTACTTCGCCTTCGCCGCCATTGCGCATCTGTTCTGGGAGTTCGCGCACCTGCCGCTCTACACGATCTGGCTCACCGGGACCCCGGGCGAACTGGTCTTTGCGGCGGTCCACTGCACGGGCGGCGACATACTGATCACGCTCAGCACGATCATGCTGTCGCTCTGCGTGTTCGGCAGCGCGGATTGGCCCCGCATTCGCCGGCAGCGCGTGCTTGGGGGCGCGGTGATTTTCGGCGTCGCCTACACGATCTTCAGCGAGTGGCTGAACACCGAGCTGCGCGAGGCCTGGGCCTATCGCGAGATGATGCCGGTGATCCCAGTGATCGACGCGGGGCTGAGCCCGATCCTGCAATGGATCGTCATCCCGGTCGTCGGGTACTGCTGGGCCACCGGAGTCCGGCCGTGGCGGCGCGATTATGTGGAGGTCGCGCATGGCTGACCTATCGCTTCTCGGAATGACTGCGGCTCTGCTGGCTGGGGCGATCTCCTTCGCATCGCCCTGCGTCCTGCCGCTGGTTCCGGGCTACGTGTCCTACATCGCCGGAAGGACGGCGACAGGCGGCGTAGCGTCCGGCCGGTCACAGACGCTTTGGCTCAGCTTCTGCTTCGTCCTCGGCTTCTCGACCATATTCATGATCCTCGGCGCGTCCGCGACGGCCCTCGGACAAGCGCTGCTGCAGTGGCGCTACGAGCTCAATCTCGTCGGCGGCGGCATCGTGATCCTGTTCGGACTCTTCATGATCGGCGCGGCGCGGATCGGCGCCATGCAGCGGGATCTGCGCTTCCATCTCGACATTCCCGGCGGCAGGCCCGCCGCATCCTACGTGCTCGGGCTCGCCTTCGGTTTCGGCTGGACCCCGTGTATCGGCCCCATACTCGGCGCGATCCTAACCGCCAGCGCAGCGAGCGCAACGGTGGGCCAAGGTGTGGCACTGCTTGCGATCTACTCCGCGGGACTGGGCGTGCCGTTCCTGATCGTGGCGGGTTTCACCGACAGGCTCGCCGGCCGATTGCGGGGCGTCGGGCGGATCGGGCGTCGGCTGCACCAGGGCGCGGGCGCGGTCATGGTTCTGATGGGAGTGGCGATGATGACCGGGCGGCTGAGTGCGCTGTCCTACTGGATACTTGACACCTTTCCCGTGCTTGGACGAATTGGCTGAGCAAGCATTCGGCTCGGGGTTGCTGTCTCAGCCCGACTGTTCGGGGTTGAAAGCGAGAAGCCGCAGCGCGTTCAGCGTGACAAGGACCGTCGCACCGGTATCAGCAAGGATGGCGATCCAGAGTCCGGTGATGCCGAGGATCGTCGTCACAAGAAACACCGCCTTGAGGCCGAGCGCGATCGCCACGTTCTGCCTGATGTTCACCATGGCTGCGCGAGCAAGCCGAATCTTGCCGGCCACATCGGTCACCCGATTGCGCAGGATCGCAGCGTCCGCGGTTTCGAGCGCGACATCCGTTCCCGAGCCCATGGCCACGCCAATGTGGGCGGTGGCGAGCGCAGGGGCATCGTTGATGCCGTCGCCCACCATCATGATATGGCCCGTGGCCGTCATCTCGCGGATCGCCGCGACCTTGTCTTCAGGCATCAGTTCGGCGCGATGCTCGATGCCCAGCCCAGCGGAAATGGCTGCCGCCGTGCGCCGGTTGTCGCCGGTCAGCATCACAGACGCGATGCCAAGCGCCTTGAGTTGCTGCACCGCGCGGGCGGCATCCTCCCGGGGTTCATCCCGGAGCGCAACGAGTCCGACGAGCTTGCTCCGGCGGAAGACCGCGACGACTGTCTTGCCTTCATCCTCCATGCCGACCACCGCCCTGCGCGTGCTGTCGTCCAGCACACCGCGCTCCTCGGCGAACCGTGGAGAGCCCACCCAGGCGGGTTCACCCTCAACGACGGCCTCGGCCCCTTTGCCTGGAAGCGCTTTGGCGGCGGTCGCGGACAGGGACGGAACTTGCGCAGTTTCTGCGCGGGACAGGATCGCCTCCGCCAAAGGATGGCTCGACCCCGCTTCGACGGCGGCAGCCAGCGCCAGCACCTCCCCCTCCGATCCCGAGATCGGCACCACGTCCGTGACGCGCGGCCGTCCGTGGGTCAGGGTTCCTGTCTTGTCGAATGCGACATGTGTGGTGGCCGCCGCTGCCTCGATCACGGCGCCTCCCTTCATCAGCAGCCCGCGACGCGCGCCGGAAGAAAGCGCAGAGGCGATGGAAGCCGGCACCGATATCACCAGCGCGCAGGGACAACCGATCAGGAGAAGCGCGAGCGCGCGGTAGATCCACGTGTCCCAGCCTTGCTCGAACGCGAGGGGCGGGACGATCGCCACCAGCACCGCAACTCCGACGACGGCCGGCATGTAGATGCGGCTGAAACGGTCGATGAAGCGCTCGGTCGGGGCCCGGGCGCTTTCCGCTTCCTCGACCAGACGGATGATGCGGGCAATGGTGTTGTCCTCGGCCGAATTGGTGACCCGGACACGCAGCGCCGCCTCGGAATTGATGGAGCCGGCAAAGACGGGGGCGCCAGGTTCCTTCAGCTTCGGCACGCTCTCGCCCGTGACGGCGCTCTCATCGACGCCCGAAGTGCCCTCGATGACCTCGCCGTCCGCAGGGATCCGGTCTCCCGGGCGCACGAGAACGATCTGGTCCACCTGCAGCTGGTCGGCCGGTATCACTCGTGTCCTGCCGGCGACTTCTAGAAGAGCAGTCTTCGGCACAAGGCGAGTGAGCGCCCGGATTCCGTCGCGGGCCTTGTTTGCCGCGACGCCTTCCAGAACCTCCCCGACGGCGAAGAGGAAGACGACGAGCGCCGCTTCCTCCGCAGCATTGATGACGAGCGCGCCGGTGGCGGCGATGGTCATCAGCATCTCGATTGTGAACGGCATGCCCGCTCTGGCGGACGCCACGGCGCGACGTGCGATAGGGGCGACGCCGATGAGCGTGGCGAGGACGAACGCCCAAGTTGCCACGTCCTGGGAAGCGAACAGTTTCACGGCCCATGCCGCCGCGAGGAGGAGACCGGTGCCGATCACCAGTCTGCCCTTCGCGGTCTGATACCAACGCGAACCGGGACCGGGACCGCTCTCGGGCCCTGTCGATCCAGCGTCGGGCTCGAGTCCTGCGGCATCTCGCGAGCCGTCCGCACGGGACGCTTGCTCATCGTCCGGCAGCACGAAGCCTTTCCGATCGGGGCTCGATCCTTTCGTCGCGATCCCGTAGCCGAGCCGCTTGATGGTCGCCTCAACCTGGTCGCGCGGGGTCTGCGCCTCGTCCAGCGTCAGCCGGATCCGCTCGGTCATCAGCGCCACGTCGACGTCGCTCACGCCAGGCAGGCGTTCGACCGCACCCCGGACCTTGCCGGCGCACGACGCACAGTCCATCCCGGAAACCGTCCATTCGTAGGTTGCACTGTCGTTCGCCGTCATCACGCCCTTCCAACC
>JBLWTG010000019.1:0-14820 GCA_048270225.1 Pusillimonas sp.
TCATAAATTTTATAAGAGCCGCCCGTTGAGCCTTTACCAGTCGAAAACACGAGAACCTTTCCAGCAATATTGATTCCTTCTAGTTCATGCCCAGGTTCCGTAACAATGCCGGTCATGTTGTCGACTCCACCATTGAAGCTGATGGCCTCTTTCGTGACGATGGCTTCACCGCTGGCTGTTCCTGTAGCGATCTTACGCCCCTTAAGCGTGAATGTAGTTGCTGTCATGATTACCTCCAGATTCCATTAATAGCGGCTTGCATGACGCGTCCCAAATTGCCGTAGTGCGTAGGTAGACCAAACTGGCCAGGTGCATAAAACGCCATTTTTGCCGAGTTGGTAGTCAAGGTCCTGTAGCCTTTCTCGGGCGCAATCACTCTACTACGCGCCAAGAATGGACACGTTTCCCGCACCACGACACCGCCTGCATCTTCGATGGTTTTGATATAACCCATGCGATCAGCCATTGCGTACATCGCACCAGCCGTGGTAACCCAAAGTGTCACGCCTTCGTGTACCGTTCTTCCCTCTAGGGCCTCCGCTACCTCGCGAATTTCCTGCACTGAAGCGTTCGGACAACCGACGAGAATCCAATCGACGTGATCTGATGACTCCTTATTGAGAAACGCTTCGGTTTTTTTCTTTTCGTCCAGATCGAATACCAGTACCTGCTGCGGCTTGTTCGGACCAAATGCCTCTTCTACTGTGGCAGCTTCAGGAGTCACACCGACGGCATGGAACATGCTTACGGAGCCAGAGGACGCGAGCGCAGCACTCAATGCCTTTAGTTCTTCCAAGGTTGGATCCGGTGGAATACCAACAAAAACAGGTGTATCTTGCCCCGCAATCTTTCCGGCAAAACAACCCAGCGTCCCGTAATCGGTCATATCGTTAAGCGGCGTTTCCACCTTAATGAGAAGCTTGCCGTAACGATTCTCCTTTAAGTGAAAACCATACTCTGGTGTAAGCCCTGTTAAAGCGGAAGCTAAACCACTTGGACCGCCTTCACGATTCGTTCGAGAACCGCATACTGAATTGGCATAGACAACCGCAGACGATTCGCCCCACGCCAGATGCTCTCCGTAACGAGGAGTGTTTCCAACAAGATACGGAATACAGGTGTTACAGGAGTTCGCACCCATCCCAGCATAGGCCGCATTCAAACGCGTCTGCAACACATTATCGGACTCAGGAATGCCTATTGCCTCCCATTTAGTGGGGTCTACTGCAGTCGGATTCGTAGTAACACGCGTAACAAAGTTGCCTCCCTGCTTCCTGATATCTTCCACGAATCGGGTCCCAGCTTCCTCTGCTACCAGCACAGACGAGCTAGCCATATGGACGTTACTGGTTTGAACTAAGCGTTTAGCATCAAAACTTTCTCCCAAGGCGACCAGGATTTCCATAGCCTTTCTAACTGCGTCACCCTTCTCTCCATTGAGCATCCGTGTTTCTTCATCTGTCAACAACATAAAGTATGCCTCCCTTCGGCCCTCACAATAGTCCGGACTGTGCTACAGCCCTTAGAGATGAGAATTGTGAAGCCTGGGACAATATAAAAAAAGCGATAATTTAGAATTAATAAAAATCGCTTTTTAGAATGCATTGATCAAATGAAGGCTGACAATGATGACGCTCAAACCATAGGAAGCGATCTTCTGGGTCGTGCAACGGAAGGGGCTTTTCTCATGCTACGAACAAGCTGGACATCACACAATCAGCAGTGCCAAAACAAACTCATGACCTATAGGAATTATTCAATACGTCCGCTGTCAGTCACCCCAGCACTATTACTACCATCCTACACGGCCGTATGGAAAGCAAATCGCCCCAGCAACCTGGTAGCCTCCTTGGCCACGCTCGCTCAGCAACACTGCGATTTTGGCAAGACTTTCCAGGTCAGTTAAGTGACCTTCGGCCCACCACGATCTTTGCTGCACTGATGGGTGCGGAGCCACGCAATCGCAGCATCTACCATCGGATGTTGTCTGTCGGAGTTCCAGGCCACAGCCGCAGTTACGACCATGACGCGTTCTTGCAATGGCCGCACCACAACGTTCTCTGGGGCCAGTTTTCGTGTAGAAATCGGAACCAGTGCAACGCCCTGTCCACAACTCACGTAGGCAATCTGTGACGTGACTGAACGCACCTCGTGCAACACGCGCGGAGCAAACCCATGAGTTCTGCAGACGTTTATCAACATATCAAAATACGCCGGGCTGACTTGTCTAGACGACATTACTAACTGTTCTTCAGCGAGGGATCGCAATCGCACGCGGGGCTGCTGCGCCAAATGATGATTTTTAGGCAAAGCCACTGCAAGACGATCCTCTGTCATCGGGATCGTCGAGACGCCATGCCCTACCTCACCATCTAGCCGTACGAATGCCAGGTCCAGCTCTCCGGCTTGCAGATCGGGGATAGCCTCCACGCTATCAATTTCCGCGACAAATACGGTCACCTTTGGGAAAGACTGTTTAAGATGCCTTAATAACGGCGGAACCACATCCAACATAGCCGAGGTAATGGCTCCAACGTGCAGCAGGCCGGAATGTCCGGCCGCAACTTCCCGCACGATCCGCTCCAAGTGCTCGGCTTGCGAGGCAAATTGACGAACAGCAGGAAGAATGGCCACGCCAGCCGGGCTAAGCTTGGTTCCACGTCTAGACCGGTCAAAAAGTTTTAAACCCAAGGAATTTTCCAATAGCTTGATCTGTTCGGTCAGTGGAGGTTGAGACATTGACAGACGCGTTGCAGCGCGGCCAAAGTGCTGCTCGTCCGCCACAGCCAAAAACATCCCGAGTTGTCGGATCAACCTAAAGTCAATAGTGCTCATCATTCATCTCTGCGACAAAGCCAAACGTAGCTTTCCTATTCTTATATTGGTATCACAAACATACTTCAATAGTATTTTACAACTCAGGGGCCAGCCGCGATGATCTTTATCATTTGGAGAATACAGTAATGACAACCGTTGCTTCCTATCTGGATCGACTGGCATCATTGGACACCAACACAGTGTCCGACGCGCTAGACTTTCTTAACCTGCCTGGTGCTACCTATGGACTTCGTCCGCTCTGGGAATGCCCCAAGATAGTTGGTCGTGCATCAACGATTCAGCTCGGCCCTAAAACTGATTCCAGGCCTACCGAGCACCTGATATCTCCTGTCATTGATGCGGTTGTCTCAGACTACCGCATTCTCGTCATTGCCGGTGGCATGGAGGGCATTTCTTGCTGGGGCGACATTTTGGCCAATGCGGCTGTATCGAAAGAAGTGCGCGGCTCAATCATCGATGGCTTGAGCCGCGACATCGAAGGCAGCGAGTCAGTTGGATATCCGGTCTATGGTCGCGGGGTGACAATGATCAGCGCTAGAAACCGAGTCATTCAAATCGATTCAGCCAAACCGGTGCAGATGGCCGGGGTCACTGTACACGAAGACGATTACGTCATCGCAGATCGTTGCGGTTCCGTTTTTGTGCAGGCGGCACATATAGAAGAGATACTCGATCTGGGTGAACGTATAGCCAAGCGACAAGGCGATATGGTGGCAGCCGTCCGCGGCGGACGATTAGTAGCTGAAGTAATGCACGACAAAGAATTCGACGCTATCAAAGTCAATGTCAAGTAGACGCCCGGTCCGTCTGGCAAAAAAGGCAGACGCATTTCTCTCATCATATTTTGCAAAAAAACTATGAAAATTCAACCTCAGGCCAACTCAGAAGATCTGAAGCTAGTTTCTCTTTTCGATGGGTTAGATACGCCCAGCGTATCCGACGCCATGGACAAGCTCAAACTACAGGGTCAGGCGCTGGGCATCATGCCGCTAACCAACTACACAAACGTTATCGTAGGCCCTGCATTCACCGTTAAGTATGTACCGGCAAGCAATCCACCAGGAACGGTTGGAGACTTCATCGACGATGTTGCTCCTGGAGACATCATTGTCATCGACAACGACGGCCGGACCGACTGCACGGTATGGGGGGATATCATGACTCAGTACTCCGGTATAAGCGGAATCGCAGGCACAGTGATCGATGGTGTATGCCGCGATGTCAACAGGGCATTGAATGACCAGTATCCGCTATTCACTGCTGGCCGGTTTATGCGTACGGGAAAGGATCGCGTACAAGTCGAATCCGTCAATACAACGATAGGCATCGGTACTGCCCGAGTGGCCTCGCGCGACATCGTTGTCGCAGACGCCAACGGTGTCGTGATTGTGCCTCGCGCCCGTGCTGCTGAAGTTGCCAAAGTTGCGCGCCAGATTGAAGAAATCGAGTCAAAGATTCGCGACGAGATTGCACAAGGTAAGTCGTTGGGACAAGCACGTGCTGCACTGGGTTATCACACTCTCCAACGCGAAGGCTGACGTAGCCTGTAGTCGTGTAGACAGCACTCCAAGAATTCCGTCAGACAACATTAAACCCTCGTACTGGAGCCTTATGTCTAACATTTTCAACTATAGCCCTGAATTACTCGAACAGGCTCGTAAGCTCGGCACCTCCACACTGTATGAAGCATTCGGGTTGCGCACCAGTTCCGTTGACCCAAGTATTCGAACCGTATGGCCGGGCGCATCCATCGCCGGACCTGCCTATCCCCTAGAGTGTGCGCCGGGTGACAATCTAGCTATCCACATCGCAATGGAACGCGTGCAGCAGGGAAGCATACTCGTCGTATCTGTCGACGGGTTCATTGCAGGCTATTGGGGAGAGGTACTCACTGTCGCGGCTGAGGCTGCTGGGGTAGTCGGGTTGGTCATCGACGGTGGCGTACGTGATATCGCAGCTCTCAGGGACCGGCACTTTCCTGTGTTTACCCGCGGAATTTCTATGCGCGGAACTATTAAAGCCAGTGCACCGTCAGTCGGAAAACCTATTAGTTTCGCAGGCACACCCGTAGTCATTGGAGATTTGGTTGTCGCTGATGATGACGGTGTGCTCGTCATCCCTCAAAAACATGTCGAGAATACGCTTTCTGAAGGTCAGGCGAGGTTTGATAAAGAAGCCAAGATGATGGATGAGTTGGCCAACGGAAAATCCACGTTGGAACTGATGAAGCTCAACAAATGGAGGGAGATCCAATAGTCCTCCTCTCTAATCGGCACTGCATCAACGTAAAAAGAGCAACGACTCCCAGCTGTAGAGCCAAAGGACAAGTAGATCATTAGCATCGACAAAGGTACGGCGGGCATAGATGAAATCCAGGACTCACCCAAAGGCCCCGCCATCGCCGCTACCTTTAGTCAACACAGCGAACAGATTTACATGAACGGTACGCCACAGCGACACGCTCAGTTCATGACCATGCAGGTACAGCAAATCAAGGTACTAATCGGCACAAAAGCCAATCAGAACACACGTGCATAACCGGCTTGTAGCCGAGGCCATTTACGGTACATGGAGCACGAAGATCAGACCGGGTAATTTTGGAGTTGCAGCCGTTGAAAGGAAGGCTGCAAACTTTCAACTTCGGACTGCGACGACAGCCCTAAATTAAGCTGAAAAGGAAACACTCCGTGAGCGAGAAACCTGCGCTGGCCGACCATTTTATTTCTTGTTGAGTCATGCTCGTCCCCCTCCGAGCTCGGGCGCGCGGATCACACCGCGCACCAATAGATCCTTAATGGCTGTCGAATCCAACCCCAGCGACGCCAGGATCTCGATCGAGTGCTCCCCCAGGTCTGGCGCATGTCGCCGGATTTCGGCCGGCGCACGCTTAAAACGGATGGGCGTAGACAAGAGATGCGTGTCACCCGCGACGGGATGGTGATGGGGAACCAAGCACTGGCGAGCCTTGACCTGGTCGCTTCGCGCCGCCTCGGCGACCGACAGTACGGGGCTGATACAGACTTCCTTGTCTTTCAAGCGTTCAAACCATTCGTCGCGCGTGCGTGTCAGAAAGATGTGACGCAGCTCATCGCGGATACGTTCTTGTTGCGCATCCCCCGCATATTGCAAGTTCGACCATTCTGGTCGCTCCAACGCCAGACAGAGATTCTGGTAGAAGTGCGGCTCTATCGAGGATAGAGTGATGTAGCCGCCATCCGCGGTCTCATAGATGTCCGACCAGGGGTAACGGCCGTTGTGACGCTCCTGGCCGCGCGAAGGTGCGGTGCCGCTACCCACGTAGCTGGACAGGGCCGTTATTGCCATAGAGAACGCACTATCGAATAATGCGATATCGATATATTCGCCCTCGCCCGTGTGCTCGGCCTGGCGCAGCGCCAATAGGATGCCAATGGTGGCCATGTTCGCGGCTGCGAGATCTGATATCTGCGGACCGCTCATCGCTGGGGGGCCGTCGCGCTGCCCAATCAGACCTAAGACGCCACTGATGGACAGATAGTTGGGATCGTGCGCAACCACGTCGCGCAAGGGCCCATACTGGCCGAAGCCAGACAGCGCACAATAGACAATCTTCGGGTTCACAGCGCGCACGGCCTCGTAGTCGATTCCTAGCCGCGTAACCACCCCGGGCCGGAACTGCTCAAGTATTACGTTGGCACGCTTGGCAAGGTCTAAAAATATCGCACGTCCGTCAGGCGACTTGAGATCAATTGACAGGCCACGCTTATTGCGGTTGATCATCATGTGTCGGGACGATACGCCTCTCACTAAGGGTTCGACCCTGCGAAAATCGTCACCATTGCGGGTGTCCTCTATCTTGATCACGTCGGCGCCAAAGTCCGCCAGCACCTGAGTGGCTACTGGGCCGGGGAGCTGTCGCGAGAGATCCAGCACCACGACGCCTTCAAGTGGCAGCGTTTTCATATCCGGGAGCCCTGTATAAATGGTTGCATCGGCCGATTAATCCGGGTCCATCATGGCAATCACGCCCGCGCTCAACAGGCTGTCGACCTCTGTGCGGGAAAATCCGAACTCTTCAAATACTTCCCGCGTGTGCTCGCCCAGGCAAGGCGCTGGGCGGTGATATTGCGCAGGAGAACCATGAAAATTCACCGGAAAGGCCAGCATCTCAAAACGCCCCGCGGTAGGATGCTCGATCTCGATCAAAGTTTTATTGTGCGCGACCTGCGGATCATGGCGCAACGCATACGCAAGGTCCTGCACACGAGCGGCCGGTACGTTAAATTTCGCGAATAGGGCTAATAGTTCGTCGATACTGCGCTGGTCAAACTCGCTCTGCAACTCGGCATCGACGAATTTACGGTTGGCGCAACGGGCGACATTGGTGGCGCTGCGCGGATCTGAAGCCAAATCAGGACGCTCCAACGCTTTGCAGAGCGAAGCCCAAAATTTCTCCGTGAAGCAGGCAATAAAAAACGTGACTTGGTCTTGGCTGATAAAGTTTCGGTAAGGACAGAAGCTGGGATGACCGCTGCCCAGTCGTGGCGGTGCCACGCCGGTAATAAGCGTTTCGCCGTCCCGCGGCACCGTGCCGAATATGGTCGCGCTGAGTAAGGACAGGTCCAGGCGCTGGCCCTGTCCTGTGCGCTCTCGATGCAATAGCGCAGCGGTAACAGAGAACGCTAGTAAGGCAGCAGCATTAAAATCGGGCATCGGCGTACCGATGCGAACGGCCTCGCTGTCAGGATGACCCGTCATTTCCATCACGCCACTAAGAGCCTGCACGATGGGATCGTTCGCCGGAAGGTGTGCATAGGGACCGTCTTGGCCGAAAGCCGAGATACTGGCAAACACGATGCCCGGATTTTCCGCGCGTACCGTCTCGTAGCCGATGCCCAAACGATCCATTGTGCCCGGCCGGAAGTTCTCAGTGATCACGTCGGCCCCCGCGGCCATTCGCAGGAAGGCCTGCCGGCCCTCGTTCGACTTGAGGTTAAGGCGTACGCTGCGCTTGTTGCGATTCTGAGAAAGGAAATTGACGCTTTCCTTTCCGATGTATGCGGTACCCATGCTACGTGATAGTTCGCCGGTAGAAAGCTCTTCTATTTTAATCACCTCAGCGCCTAGGTCACCGAGCATCATCGTGCCCAGCGGCCCTGCGGTCATGACGGTTAGATCGAGTATGCGGTAGCCGGAAAGTGGTTGGATGGCCATGTGCGCCATTGATGGTTCCTTATCAGATGAGATCAATAGTCAAGCGGTGCAATAACCGGTCCGTTCTCGCCGGACCTTATGGTGTAGCTGTGCGCCAAATCAGGATTGGTGTCGGGGTAATCGAGGCGAAAATGAGCGCCGCGCGTCTCTTCTCGGTTCAGGCAGGCGCATAACACCAGTTCACTGGCCTGCGCCATGTTTCGTACGCTGAGGGCTTCTATCAGAGTTTCGGGACTTGCTCCGATCCTGGCAGCAATATCGTCCTGGGCAGCACGCATCGTGTGCATCGCCGCACGCAGGCCGTCACCGGTCTTTTCCACTAGACATTGACTTTGCATGACACGACGGATTTCTTTCGCCAGCGCCGCCAATTCGCCCGGCATCGGCGCGCGCGACATCAGGCTTTTCAGATGGTCCAGTGTGAAATCCAGTGTGGACGGCCGTCCCCGATGCTTTCCGGTCTGGCTCTGGGCGCGGCGAGCGGCCGCCACGCCGCTGCGATGGCCGAACACCTGACCCTCTGCTAGCGAGTTACCGCCCGGACGATCGGGGCCGCGGACCCCACCCGCCAACTCGCCTATCACGAACAAGCCGGGCACGGTACTTTGCGCATTGGAATCAGTCATGCGAACGCCGCCGTTCATACATTGAAATGCAACCCCCACTTCGAGCGTGTCAGTGGAGATATCGATGCCTCGCTCGCTCAGCCAACTTATGGTGTTGGGCAGTACCCTATTCAATGCATCGGCTTCCACATGCGCAAAGGAAAAGAACACCCCACCATGCGGTGATCCGCGCCCTTCGGCCACTTCATGTGCCATGGCGATATCAAGGTACCTGGATACATTGGCGGCAGTGAAAGGAAAGCTCTTCTCCTCGTAAACGGTGCTGACCGACACCCCTGAGGGTAGATAATCGTCAAGAAACTCTCGGCCATGCACATTCAAAAGCTTAGGTTTCAATCGGAATGATGATCCGCTGAAGAGTTGCACGTAGGGGTGGACCAGCGCTGGGCCAATTTGGTGAAACTCCATGTTTACCAATTCTGCCCCGTGGCGGTAGCAGATGGCCTGTCCGTCACCGGTCATCTCGGCCGTCGATACTTGCAGCTCGAAGGCGCCATGCAGACCTCCGGTGCCTAGGATTACAGATGGCGCATCGTACTGCACAAGCACCCGCGCGTTCGAGTCGTAACCCAGTACGCCTGCCACGGCACCGTCGGAGTCGCGAACAAGATCAACAAGCGCAATGTTCTCGTCTATGTGAACCCCCGTGCGCAACATTGCCTGCGATAAAGCCTGGACAAATGCCTTGCCGGTCTTTCCTCGTACACCCAGCGCACGAGCATGGCTACCGAAATCGCTCTGGATCAACTTGAGTTCAGCCCCCTCCTTGTCGAAGGGAACCCCCATCTCCATCAAGTCGCGAATGCGATCGGGAGCCTCATCGGCCAACACACGCACCAGCGACTCGTCGATGAAACCACGTCCTGCGCGCATTGTATCTTCGAAGTGCTTCTGCTGACTGTCATCAGTCGCCCCGAAACCGGCGGCGCCCATGCTCATAATTTCGCTGGCGCCATGCACGGTGCTACCACCAGTCTGGAATGCAGTCTTGGTCAATACGCGGACATCGGCACCCAGCTCGCGGGCCGACAACGCCGCACGGCTTGCGGCGCCACCACTGCCAACCACTATCACGTCAGCCCGGCGGCGCACGATATCCATAGCTAGACTCCCCATTTTCAACTCACCAGCCCACGCGCAACAACGTTGCGCAAGATCTCTCCGGTTCCCCCTAGGATTTGGAAACCCTTGGCCTCACGAAAGTGTCGTTGCATGGCGTACTCCATGGAAAACCCGTTGGCACCCATGATCTGCAGCCCTTCCATCGCGACTTTCATGTAGGTATCGCCGGCAAAGAACTTGGCTTGCGCGGATTCGACGTTGCAGGGCCGGCCGGCAGTTAGAATATTTGCAGCGCGATAGGCTAGCAGACGTGCGCAGTCTATCTGTGTTTGCAACTCGACCAGCCGGTGGCTGATTGCCTGAAAGGATGCGATGGAACGGCCAAATTGCTTGCGCTCCTTGGCGTAACCCACCGCCAGGTCCAGAGCGCTCTGCGCCGCACCCACTACAATGGCCGATAATGCAATACGCTCCTTGTCTAGCACGCCCATCAGCTGCTTCCAACCCAGATGCAAGTCACCGATCAGTTGAGCGCTCGACACGCGGGCATCCACAAAATTGATCTCACACGAACGCACCATGTGCCCGCCCAACAGATCGATGGGTCGCACGTCCATACCGGGTGTTGGATTGGGCACCAGTAGCAAACTGATTCCTTCGTGCTTGCCCTCGGATTTTTCAGAACGACAGGCCAGCAGTACATGATTGGCCTGGACAGCTCCGGTAATCCACATCTTGGTTCCATTCAATATGAAGTCATCACCATCCCGCACCGCGGTCGTTCTCAGACTGGCGGCGTCAGAGCCAGAGCCGTTCTCGCTGAGCGCGAATGAGAAGAAGGTCTTACCCTCGCTCAACAAAGGCAACAACTGCTGCTTGATAGTGGGCGGAGCTAGTTTTACCAGCGCACCGCCTACCATGTTGACGTTGATGTTCCAGTAACGAGCTAACGTGCTGCTGTGATAGCCAATGATCTCCAGCATGCCGATCATGTCCATGTAGCTCCCAACACCACCGTACTCTTCCGGTAACGTCACGGCGAACCACCCTTGCTTTCCCATCAGTTCAACGAGCTCGGTGGGAAACCGCTTTTCCTCATCGTGCTGACGCAGGTAATCCGGCGTGGCGTGCTGCGTCAGCGCCCGATGCACGCTTTCTCGGAATTCAAACTGCTCGGGCGTCAGATAGGGCGACAGCTCATGGCGGCCCACTAGACGGTCGAAATTTTTCATTTTTTTCTCTCTTACTTTTCTGAACACATGAAGACTAGGTAATGAAGGCATTCTATAAAGCCCATCTCGGAGAGAAAATTACCGATATGACTGCGCCTTATACCTTGCTGTTAACCGCTGGGTTCGAACGCATTTGCCGAACACCAAGTGTTGTCGTTTGTGATTCTTGGTTTCGGATGCGATGACTAAGTCGGTAGGGCAAGATCAGTTGCCGGTGAAAACGGGTGGGCGCTTTTCAATGAATGCAGCCATGCCTTCTTTTTGATCCTGTGTGGCAAACAGCAGATGTAGAGTGCGCGTCTCTAACGTCAACGCGGCCTCGAGCGGCATATCCATGCCACGCAGCACAACGTCCTTGAGTAGCTGTACCGCCAATGGCGGCAATGCGGCTATACGCGAGGCCATGGCAATGGCCCGCGGCTCGACGTCATCATCGGCCACGACTTCGCTGACCAAACCCATCGCGCACGCGTCACGGGCATTGAATACATCGCCCGTGAGCAAATATCGCAATGCCTTATGTTTGCCTATGGCGGCAGTCAGACGTTGAGTGCCCCCCCCTCCTGGTATGATTCCGATTTTTATCTCAGGTTGTCCGAATCGAGCTGATTCGCCCGCGATAATGATGTCACACAGTTGCGCGAGTTCACAGCCACCGCCTAATGCGTACCCTTGCACGGCAGCAATCATCGGTTTTGGACAAGCTGCCGTCGCACGCCACAGATCGAGTACTCCCCGCTTCATCATATCGACAGTACCTGCGCCAGCCATCTCCTTGATATCGGCACCCGCGGCAAATGCACGCTCTCCTCCTGCCAGCACAACACATCGCACGTCTCGAGCTTGCGCACATGCGCCTATATGTTCGACGAGTTGACGACGCACATCCATATTCAATGCATTCCGTGCTTCAGGGCGGTGAATTCGCAACAACCGTACGCCGTCGACAGGCGACTCCACGCGTACGACTCTCCCCTCGTTCATGACAGTCGCCATTGCCTGCTACTCCCTGGGCGCTGTCTGCGACACATTTGCCGCGGACTTATCCAGCGCAGCTGCAATGCCGTCCGACATCCTTTGCATCGCCGCACCGAAAGTTGGTCCATCCATGTACTGAACTTCGAAATTGCTGCGCGCCACGGCAGTCTTGAACGTTTGGGTCTGCATGGCTTGCTTCAAATGTTCGTTTAGATAGGTATATATGTCATCAGGCAAGCCCGCCGGAGCAACGATGCCCTTCATGTTTTCCAGATATATGTCGTAGCCCAACTCCTTCAGTGTCGGCACGTCCGGAAAACCGGGATAACGATCGTTTGAACTCAACGTCAATGGTCTCATTTTCCCGTTGTCTATCCACGGTTTGAGTTGATCGGGCGACCCCAACGCGATCTGAACCTGGTCGCTGAGCAACGCGGTCACGACATCAGCGTCGCCCTTATATGGCACATGAAAGGTGTCGATCCCGGCGGCCTTATTGATCATAAGCATCATTGAGTGCGTCAGACTACCGACTCCGGACGTTCCGTACTGCAATTTCCCTGGGTTTTCCTTGGCATAGGCAACCAAATCGGGAAAAGTCTTAATCCCACTATCTGCTTTGACCGCCAGCATTGTGCGCAGACGAATCAGGTGCAAGATGGGCCGAAAGTCCTTGGACAGGCTGTACGGCAATTTCCGATGGTTGGGAAGCGAGGTGCTTTCACTGCCGCCTGCCACCAGTAGCGTATAGCCGTCGGGCGCGGCGCGCGCAACGTAATCGGCTGCTATCACGCCAGATGCACCAGGCCGATTTACAACCACGATGGTTTGCGGCATCACTTCCTTGGCCGCCGCAGCGATAGCGCGGGCGATAACGTCGGTGGCGCCACCCGGGCTGAAGCCAACAATAAGTTGTATCGGTTTGGCTGGTTCCCACGCCAAGGCCACAGAAGGAATACTCATGCCCGCCAACAGGCATATGCCAACGAACTTCAGGATTTTCATTCTTGTCTCTCCAGTTATGTAGCGCCTTTCCGACGTAGAACCGGGGCGCTATCTATTCTAGGTAGCACTCATTTCCTTAAGCAAATACTGGTTTGGCCGAGTGTTATGTCTTATTGTTATCCCGGCTGACAAGGCTTTGCTCTCGTTCCGTGTGGTCGAAAACTGGTCGACATGCGCGCGGCAGCTTAGGTTGAGGATCTGTACGCTTTACGCCAAGCAATCACCGCAAAATTTCAGCGCGCAAACGACTGGATGAGAATTAGCAGAGTACATTGGTCCATATGGACCAATCCATGCACAGTTATGCCGGTACTGGCTCCATGCGCTACGGCGTCAAAGCCAACAACACCGAATGAAGTGGGGGCGCTTAAAAGCTATCGTTCCTCGGCACATGCCTACCCTCTGGACGTCCCTAAGTCCACCATCTTACGTACCGGCTTAGCATTACTATTCGAGGCGGAATCCGTATGCGGTCATGCTGCACGTACGGATTTATGCAGGGTGCCGGGTAACTATGTTCCTACCGCGACCATAAAGATTGTGTATTCGTCGGGTCGAGCTCTGTGGCGAGAGCACTGCAACGATTGGGGCCTACCGACAAATGGCATTCGAACCGCGAGATAATACCTGCGTCACTCATAAATCAGTGGATTGCAATTCTCGCAAGATTTCTATGAATTTGTCGGTGTACGCGTTGGGGCGACCGAATACTGACCTGACAATACTGGGCATCAATGGAATTTCCTCGGCCAGCGGGCGCACTTGCAGGCCAGCCCACGCACCACCGCGCGCTGTATATTCGTCGACGACTGCAGTGCCTACTCCGACGCGCACCAAGGAGCAGGCAATTTCGGTTTGCATAATCGTGATGTGACGGGTCAATTTCACCCCGGCTGCTTCGAATGCCGCAGCAATCAACCTACCGAATTGAATGCTTTCAGGATGCGTGATCAGCGGATACTTCGTCAGATCGACTAGCTTAACCACATCCCGCGACGCAAGCTCGTGTTTGTCTGGCACGACGCAAACCATACGTCCCCTCGTAAAGGATTCGGCTTCTAAATTGGGGTGTTCGAGCGGCAATACGGACACCACCAGATCGACTTTGTTGCTTAGCAATTCGGCGGCCATAGTGTGCATCAGCGCAGTATGGTAGTTTATACCAATGCGCGGGTAACGTTCGGCGAAACGCGCGATGGCCATTGGCACCATGGAGTAACTCAGACAAGGACTAGATGAGATATTGAGAGTTCCGCTCGGCTCCTTTGATAAGTACGTCGCGAAGTCGTCGACCCGCATCGCAGTCTGGTAAAGCGCGTCTACCTCACGGAACAGCGCCTCGCCCTCGAACGTCGGAATTAGTTTACCCTTGGCACGGTGAAACAGCGGGAAATTCAGCGACTGTTCGGTATGAGCGATCATTCTACTGACGGCTGGTTGAGATATGAACAGCATCTTCGCCGCTCCATTGATCGAGCCGGTCAGCATGACCGCGCGAAAGACCTCCATCTGGCGTAAACGGAATCTCATGTATCGTTCAACTCAAAAATGGTTGCCCGTCGCCATGCCCGAAGAAGGGCCATGCGTTCGAGCAGAACGTTAATTGGCTACAGCATCGTAACACCCTGCATCCTGAAAGTTTGGGAGAGTGGTTTGCAGCACATATGAGCGATATGAGAAGGCCCTGTCGCAGGGATCCCAGAATCGTGAAATGCGAGGCTCACCCTGATCGTTGATCTTCGCAGGAGTGTTAATCCTCGTATTCAGGTGATGTATTCTCCGGAGTGCTCTATATACTAGGGTCGCATTCCCCCCGTGTCAGACTAGTTGTCGCCTCTAATTTGGAATGAAGCGATGAACTTGACCCAGTACAGTCCTGCCTTCAA
>JBLWTG010000020.1:0-12114 GCA_048270225.1 Pusillimonas sp.
TCAGCCTCGCCACCTCGCGCCCCCGCCTCTCGGAAGGTCGTGTGATGCGCGACGAGAACGGCTACCGTGTCATGGACACCGAATGGCACCGCATCACCTGCTTCAACGGTCTCGGCAAGACGGTCGCGGAGCATTGCGAAAAGGGGATGAAGGTCCTCGTCCACGGCCGCATTCACTACACCAAGTGGATCGACAGCATGGGGAACGACCGCTACGGCTGCGAGATCATCGCTGAGAAGGTCGACTTCCTGAGCCGCCCGAAGTCGGCCGAGAACGAAAACCCCGAGCTGGTCGACCGCGACGACGAGATCCCGTTCTGAGGAACGGGGTCTCCCCCTCGGGCCCGGTGGGAAAACCCGCCGGGTTCGAAAAAAACTTGATCGGGCAGTCGTATTGCCAGCTATCGTCACAGCACATCTTCTACAAGCCGACCACCCGAATTAGAGTGCGATTGTGCAAGTTTCGCTTGGATGCCCGGCGCATGACCGATGCCCGTCATCTTCGCAATTTAGCGCACATATTTGGAAGCCCGGTGAGGTTCATTTGTGAAAGTGGAAAATGATTGAACGTATTCAACTCCTTAGAAATATTGGTCAGTTCGATAGTGTCAGCCCGCCGCCGCAGACATCCCTGACCCCGTTCTCCCTAATTTATGGTGAAAACGGTCGCGGGAAGACGACGATCGCCGCTGTTCTGCGCTCTCTTGCAACGAACAATCCCAGCTTGGTCACGGACCGGCACAGGCTTGGAGCGCAGCACCCGCCCCACGTTGTTATCGGTCATGCAGGTGGGCAAAGCGTCTTTCTCAACGGTGCCTGGACACAGCCGCTGCCGCAGGTTGCCATATTCGATGACGCCTTTGTCTCTGCGAACGTCTGTTCCGGCATCGAGCTACAGACGGCACATCGCCAGAACCTGCATGAGCTTATTTTGGGGGCCCAGGGCGTTGCGCTGAACAGCACACTTCATGGCCATGTCACACGCATCGAAGAACACAATACCAGACTTCGCGAGTTGTCTGACGCGATACCTGCGAACGCGCGGGGCCCGTACAAGGTCGATACCTATTGTAGTCTGGAGCAAGACCCGGCCATCGACGCGAAGATTCAGGACGCAGAGCGCCGTCTGGCTGCTGCACGCTCCGCTGATGCGATACGTCAGCGACCAGGATTTCAGGAAATCGGTCTGCCGGATTTCGATTTCGATGCAATTGACGCCGTGCTGGATCGCAGCTTGCCCGACCTTGATGCTGCTGCCGCCGATCGAGTTCGCGCGCACATCGTAAAGCTCGGACGCGGCGGCGAGGGCTGGGTCTCAGACGGCATGGCACGTATCGAACTGGTGTCCGAGGGTCTTGACGAGGAGATTTGCCCCTTCTGTGCTCAGGACCTCGGCCGCTCCGATGTGATTGCTCACTACCGAGCCTATTTTAGTCAAGCCTACGAAGACCTGAAGTCTGCCATCAGGCAGACAGGCGTTTCGATACGCGATACGCATGCCGGAGACATTCCGTCTGCCTTCGAGCGTGACATTCGCACCGCTGCTCAGGCTCACGAATTCTGGAAGGACTTCGCTGACCTACCGGAAATCGATGTCGATACCGCCGCAATCGCCCGTCAGTGGAACGCTGCCCGCGAGGGGGTGCTGGAGCAGCTTCGCGCTAAGGCCGCTGCGCCTCTGGATCGCATGGCACTTTCGCCCGAGGTTCGTCAGGCCGTAATGGACTTTCGCGCGCGCATTGCAGAAGTAGCTGCTCTGTCCCAGCGTCTCGGTGCCGTCAACGCGCGGCTTGATATTGTGAAGGAACAGGCGCAAGCCGATGATCTCGCGGCTCTGACCAATGACCTGGCGAAGTTGAAGGCGCAGCAGGCCCGCTTCGATCCCGCCGTCATGCCGCACTGCGATGCCTACACGGCAGAAAAGACCGCCAAGGCGGCAACGGAAACTCTCCGCACCCAAGCTCGCGCGGCGCTCGACCAGTATCGGGAACAGATTTTTCCTGCCTACGAGACCGCGATCAACGAATACCTGCGGCGCTTTGCGGCATCCTTTCGTTTGGGGGACGTCCAGTCCGTCAACAATCGCTCCGGCTCATCCGCGTCTTACTGCGTCGTCATCAACCAGCAAAACGTCAACGTTACGGCAGACCAGGGGCCGTCTTTCCGAAATACGTTGAGCGCGGGAGACAGGAACACGCTTGCTCTGGCTTTCTTCTTTGCATCGCTGGATCAGGACCCCGACCTCGCGAACAAGATCGTAGTCATCGATGATCCAATGACCAGTCTAGACGAACACCGCACCCTGCGGACACGCGAAGAAATCATGGCGCTGACTGCAAGAGTGCAGCAAGTGATCATGCTGTCCCATTCGAAGTCTTTTTTGTGCAACCTGTGGGAACAGTCTGACCGGAACGTTTCGACGGCACTGCGCATCAACCGGGCTGCTGTCGGTTCGGAGATTACTGTTTGGGATGTTCGTAACGATAGTATCTCGGAACATGACAAGCGCCATGAACTCGTCAGAGGTTATTTACAGGCAGCTGATCCCGACAAAGAACGTCAGATTGCTGCGGCGCTTCGACCAATTCTGGAAGCCTTTATGCGTGTTGCGTATCCCGAGTATTTTCCGCCGGGAACGCTTCTTGGTCCCTTCCTCGGATTGTGCGAACAGCGCGTAGGCGGGAACAACGAGATATTGTCGGCTGGCGACATTGTGGAACTAAGAGCGTTGCTCGGGTATGCGAACCTTTTCCACCACGATACGAACCCCGCCTGGCAAACGGCCGCGATCAATGATGCCGAATTGACTGATTTCGCGGAGCGAACACTACTATTTGCTTCGCGGCGGTGACCTTTTGAGAGTGAAAGGAGTGCCGGTTTCCCGGTGACGGGTTGAGGGCTGGGAGAGTGGCTTCCGGCGCCCGTCGCGGGAGATAGCCGATGGGCGTTGTGGAAGTTCTGGAACCGGTCGCACCGACGCGGGCAGGTGGCTGGAAAGTGGATGTGAGCCGGGGTGACCGGAACGGGCGGGTGTCGTCCGAATGGTTCAATCGGCCGGATGACGAGCGGTATCTGTCGCTCGACGATCTCTGGGCCAATGTGAAAGGTCGCTCCGAGCGCAGCCGCAGCAGGGTGGTTCAGACAGCCGACATCCGTGTCGAGGCAACGCGCGACAGCGCTGAGCGATTGCACCTGGTCTTGCCGAAAGCGCAGGAACCCGTAGCGCCCACACACTGGGTCTTCGGCCAGCTCGCCAGCATTGTCGGCGCTCCGGCCTCCTACCTGCGGCAGCTGCCTGCTCCTCTGGCGGGGATCAACCTGCAATACGGTTTGACCAACCACCGCGCCGAGCAGGTGAAGACCTTCGAGACCGAGGATGGCCGCACGGAACTGCGCGCCGTGACCGGTCCCGACTACGGCCGCATCCATGACTTCGAGCTTGTCGAGGCAGTTCAGCGCATCGCGGGCAATGGTACGGGCGATACGCGTTGGAAGGTGCCGGGTGTGCTGGATTGGTCGACCGGGGTCTACAACCCCGATGTCGAAATCAGCCGCGACACGACCACGCTCTACGCCTCGGACCGCGATGTCTTCCTGTTCCTGGTCGACGACCGCAATCCGATCGAAGCAGGCAAGTTGCCCGACGGCTCCCCCGATCTCTATTTCCGGGGCTTCTACTGCTGGAACTCCGAGGTGGGGGCAAAGACCCTCGGCATGGCGAGCTTCTACTTGCGGGCGGTGTGCCAGAACCGGAACCTGTGGGGCGTCGAGGATTTCCAGGAGATCAAGATCCGCCACTCGAAATACGCCGCGTCGCGCTTCGCACATGAGGCGGCGCCGGCGCTGACGCGGTTTGCCAATTCCTCGCCGCAGGGCTTCGTGAACGGGATCCGGGCAGCTCGACAGCAGGTCGTGGCGCGCAGCGACGAGGACCGTGCCGATTTCCTGCGGAAGCGCGGTTTCTCGAAAGCCGAATCCGGCAAGATCATCGAGAAGGTTCTGATGGAGGAAGGCCGCCCGCCCGAGAGCATCTTCGATTTTGTGCAGGGCATCACGCGGCTTGCGCGCGACAAGACCCAGCAGGATGCGCGCCTCGACATGGAAGGGCGCGCCAAGAAGCTCCTCGACCGGGTCGGCTGACGCCGGGCCCGACAACGCGACCGCCTCGCGCGCGGCGGCGGTCGCGTTTTCCCCTTCCACAGGCACGCCACTGGCCCCGCCCCGAGAGGGCAAGGGGCTTCGGCCTGCGCAATCAGCGAGAACCCCCATGACCCCCCAGGAAGAAACTGTCATCCTCGAGGCCCGTGACATCCTCGGCCGATACCTAAGCCAGAACCCGGTCATCGGCAGCTGGCAGGCGCTGCTGGACTATTGCGCGCTCACCGTCCGCGGACCGGTCGAGCGCTTCCACGTGCTCTACCTCGACCGCAAGAACCGCATCATCTCCGATGAGCTTCTCTCGACCGGCACGGTCGACCATGTCCCGGTCTATCCGCGCGAGGTGATCAAGCGGGCGCTGATGCTGAACGCAAGCGCCCTGATCCTGATCCACAACCACCCCTCGGGCGATCCGACGCCGTCGGAGGCTGATCTCAGCATGACCAAGGAGATCCAGAAGGGGTGCAAGTATCTCGGCCTGACGCTGCACGACCACATCATCGTCGGCGCCGGGACCGAGCTGAGCTTGCGGGCCCTCGGCAAGCTCTGACGCTGCGGCCAGATATATCACCGTCGCCCCTTCGAGGAAGAGGGCGGCGGTTTGGTCTTTGACGGATGAAGCGGGGAGAGCGGCTTCCCGCGCCGTCGGAGATCTTCCCATGTTTGACCTGCCCTTGCCAATCCAGCCGACCGCCCAAGCACGGGGCGTTCCGCCGCATTTTCCTTCAGGCGAGACAGACCCCAACAGCCCCTTTGCCCTGACCCTGTCGCGCCGCGCGCCGGCCGATCTCATGTCGGGCCGGGCCGCGCCGCTGATCCTTTCCCGCTTTGCGACTCTGGCCGAGGCCATGCAGGGCGCGATCGATCATGCTGAGGGGATCGACCCGGGTGCCGCACCCCAGCTTCTGACAATCCTCGACCGCGACGCCCGCCTTGTGCTGGCCGGGGCCGCCAGTGATTACGCGGTCGCCTGGTGCCACCCGGTGACGAGCGCGGCCGAGGCGCGGGGCGTCGTGACCGAGGCAAGCCAGCTGCGCGCGCAGGCGGGCCGAGCGGCCACCTGGGGTGAGCCCGATCTGGCGCAGCGGCTGCGCCACCGCGCCGATCTTCTGGATGCGCGGCTGGTCGATCCGCTCTGGCGCGGTTTCGCCGCCAGGGCGCTGCAGGTCGCGGCGTGACGCCCGAGAGACAGAGAAGGGCAGGGGGGATTTGGAGCTTGTCCGGGGGAGAGAGATCGCCCGGCGCGGCTCCGATCCTTCCCCCTTACCGGAGACACCCGATGAACCTGACTGAACCCACCCTTGCACCGCCGATGGCACCCCCGACCGCCGACATGGCGAAGATCTTCGCGGCGCATGCCGAACGCACCGCCCGCATCGACGCACTGCGCCCTGGCAACAAGGACCGCCTCTTCGATGGTCTTACGGCCGCCGGCATCACGCATGTCACCGTCACCTTCGACGGTGCCGGTGACAGCGGCCAGATCGAAAGCATCGGCGCGTGGTCCGGTGAAACCGCCGTCGACTTCCCCGCGACCGAGATCGCCTATGCGGCGCTTACCTGGGACCACCCCGAAGTCGAGATGCGGCAGCTCTCGCTCGAAGATGTCGTCGAGCAACTGGCCTACGACTTCCTTTCCGACACCCATGGCGGCTGGGAGAACAACGACGGCGCTTACGGCGAGTTCTGCTTCGACGCCGCGGCTCGCTGCATCCATCTCGAGTTCAACGAGCGCTTCACCTCGTCCGAACTCTACACCCATGATTTCTGAGGGGCGGCGATGGCACATCCCTATCACCACGCCCTCTCCTCGGTGAAGAAATGGGGCGGCACGGTCGACGATTTCATGGCGGTGCATGCCTGGTTCGACCAGAGCAAGGAGATCACCGCCGACTTCCGGCACCGGGCGCTGCGTCACCATGCGGAGGGCATCTTCATGGCTGAGACGATTTTCGGCCCGACCCTCACGCTCTCGACCGGACGCATCATCCCGACCCGCTGGGTCGGCGAGCAGCATGTGAAGGAGGACCTCGGCTTCATCCCGAGTTTTGCCGACTGGGTGAAGGCCATCCGGCCAGAGCCGTGGATGGGCCGGACCGCGCGGATCGAGGCCCTGGTCGATCCGCATCTCGCCTCGCCCGTGGTCGAGGTCAGCTGAGATGACCGATCCGGCCTATCAGCGCCTCGGCCTGCCGGCGACGGCGTCGCCCTATACGGTCCTGCGGGCAGCGGTCCGGGCGCTGCACCCCAAAACGCGCGCCGTTTGCGGCCTCCGGACGGCGCGCAAGCGTTTCTACCGGCAAATGCTCTGCGCGCATGCCGCACGACAGGCGGCAGACGACACGCCGATCGGCTGATCGCTCCCGGCCGACCCTTCATCCCGATTCAGTACCCGGCCTCTTGGCCGGGTTTTCCCCATTCAGGAGGTCCCCATGGCGGATTACTTCACTCACTTCTCATGCCTGCTCGACGTCGGCACCCCCGACAAGGCGGCCCGCGCGCTTACGCTGTTCGAGGAACTTAGCGCTGCGGATCAGGACGCTGACGACCCAGATGTCGCTGGCTTCGATCTCGTGCACCAGGACGCGCCCGAGGGCAGCGCCCTCTGGATCCATGACGACGACCACGGCGATGTCGAAGCCGTCATCCGCTTCGTGCTGCGCCTGGCGGACGAGCTCGACCTCATCGGCCTCTGGGGCTTCCAATATTCTTTATGCCGAATTCGGCATAAGGCGTATTATCCCGGGTGCCGGATTATGCCGCGCGGCCTCCGGCCGCCGGCAAACATCAACTTCCCATCTGATCCTGACAGCCAAGTTTTACAAGCGGTTGTACAGTTGACTTTTAATCCTAATCCCTCGGTTTCGCCCTGAAGCATTCGGCATAATCCTTGTTGTTCCAACAACATGGAGAAACCCAATGGTCACGAAAATTCAGCCGACCTGCCTCGATCCCTATTTCAGTTCGTTCGAAGCGAGCCTTGCGTCGATGAACATGCAGCGCAGGGCGCTGTCGAACTATCGTTTCCAGCTACGCCGGTTTGGCCGTGTGCTGGAGGCCGAAAACGTGAAGCCGTCATCATTGACGCTGGAACTGGCCGATCGCCTCGCTCGGCAGGTTCCGTTCCATAGGAAGAACGCGATCAAGATCCCGAATCTAGTCAGGCGGTTTGTCCTCCATCTCATTGACATCGGCGTCGCCATTCCGCCAACCGTATCCGACGCCCAAATCGCCAAGGATAGTCTTCTGGATGACTTGGAGAGGTTCCTTGTCGGGCAGCGCGGTCTGAGCGCGAGTTCGGTCTACCAGGTTAAGCGATTTGCCGTCCGTTTCTTGAACCACCGGTTTGGTGAGACGATGCCTGACCTTTCGGCAATCGGACCCTGCGACATCGTCGCTTTCTTGGAGCACGTTCAGAACGGAAAAAGTCTGTCGATGGCGCGGACGCCGGCGTCGCACCTGCGCTGCTTCTTCCAGTATCTGTTTGCCCGGGGTCTAACCGCTACAAACCTGTCGTCCGCCGTGCCGAAAGTGCAGCGCACGTACCAAGTTCGCCTTCCGCGATATTTGCCGCCTGCCGAAGTCGAAGCGATCCTGGAATGGATCAGGCGGGAGTCGCGATACGGCCCGCGCGATCATGCCATGTTCCTGCTGATGGCCCGGCTCGGCCTGCGGGTTCCTGAGGTGATGGCCATGGAGATCGACGACATCGACTGGCGCAAGGGCGAGCTGCTGGTCAGGGGTAAGGGTAACCGGCGCGACCGCCTCCCGCTCCCCGAAGATGTCGGCGCCGCGATCAGCGCGTATTTGCGGGACGCCCGGCCATCGACCACGACGCGCGTGCTGTTTGTGCGGTCATATGCGCCCCATCTCGGGTTCAAGGACAGCCGGATCATCGGCAAGCTCCTTGCCCGAGCCTGCGCGGCATTGAAGATCGAGATGCCCGCCCGATACCTCGGGTCGCATGTGCTTCGCCACAGCCTCGCAACGCGCATGGTACGCAGCGGCGTGGCCCTGAACGAGGTCGGTGACGTGCTGCGCCACAAGTCCCGCGCGACGACGATGATCTACGCCAAGCTCGACATCGCCAACCTGCGTTCTGTTGCCCAACCCTGGCCTATGGAGGAGGTGCTGAAATGACCCTTCATGCAGACCTCGATCGATATCTCCATCTCCGCCGAATATTTGGCGCCAAGTTGAAAACCGACGAGTTGCGGTTGCGCAGCTTTGCCACCTTCGTGGACCAGGCTGGAAAAGGCTTTGTCACGCGGGAACTGATCCTCGACTGGATGAAAAGCCAGCGACCCGCCAGTAATGGAACCAGGGCGAGCAGGTTCACTGCTGTTCGATTGTTCGCCCTATGGCTACGCGGCATGGATGAGCGCCACGAAGCCCCTCCGTCGCGCGGTTTCGTTCCGGGCAGAGTCACGCGACCCGCGCCATATATCTACAGCGATGCCGAAGTCGCCCAGATCATCAGGGCGGCGCGGGAATTGCCGTCGATCTACGGGATACGCGGCCTGACCTGCGCGATGCTCTATGGTCTGGTTGCTGTAACGGGGATGCGCATTGCGGAAGCTCTGGCCCTCGATACGGAGGATTTTGATGCCGAGCAGCAGATCCTGCATGTCCGCAATGGCAAGAACGGAAAGGAACGGCTCCTTCCGATCGATCCGGATGTCGCAGAGCGGCTCGCGAACTACTGCGCTGAACGGGACCGGCTGCTTGAGCGACACTCGGAGCCGCTCTTCGTGAATTGCAAGGGTGAGCGGCCCAATTACTGCTGGGCGCGGGCGAACTTTGTTCGGGTCTGTCAAAGCGTCGGCTTGCGCGGCACATGGGCAAAGCCCATGCCCGGGAGGTCCCCGCGCATTCACGACCTTCGACACACCTTTGCCGTCCGGACAATCACCGGATGGTATCGCGCCGGACACGACGCTGCGCGCGAAATGCACAAGCTGACGACCTATCTCGGGCACGAAGGTCCCAGGGACACCTATTGGTATCTTCAGGCCGTGCCCGAACTTCTGGAACTGGCTTCGGCACGGGTCGGCGAGGGCATGACTTCGGAGGAAACGCAATGAGCGCTGCCACATTCCCTGCCTTGCTGCAGCGCTTCTTCACCGATCGCCTATGCGTCCAGATGGAAGCAAGCCGCCATACGATCACATCATATCGCGACACATTCCGCCTGCTGATCCGCTATGCCGGAGCCCGCAGCGGAAAGAGCCCGACGAAGCTGGAGGTGGCCGACATCGATGCCGACATGGTGGCGGACTTCCTCAATCATGTCGAAGCGTCTCGCGGCAACACCATCAGGTCCCGAAACGTCCGGCTTGCCGCGATCCGCTCCTTCTTCCGATATGTCGCGATGACCGAGCCAGCCTGGCTGCATCACTGCCAGCGCATTCTCGCCATGCCGAACAAGCGCCAGGTGAAAAGGACCGTAACCTTCCTCGATGCCGAGGAAATCGCTGCCTTGCTGGGCGCGCCGGATCGCAATACCTGGGTCGGACGACGGGATCACGCGTTGCTGCTCCTCGCCCTTCAAACCGGGTTGCGTGCTTCGGAACTAGTCAATCTGAATTGCGATGATGTCGCGCTCGGCGCCGGTGCCTATGTCAAATGCCTAGGCAAGGGCCGGAAAGACCGCCGGACACCATTGCGCCGTGACACGGCCAAGCTGATCCAGGGCTGGATACGTGATCGCAAGGACAGCGCCGGCCCGCTCTTCCCCTCGATCCGAGGGGATCGCCTCAGTCGCGACGCACTCGAGTATCTTGTCCGAAAATACTGCACGCTGGCCGCGCGAACCTGTCCAAGCCTCGCCGGAAAACGTGTCACACCGCACACCCTTCGCCACAGCACCGCGATGGAACTCTTGCATAGCGGTGTCGATCAAGCGGTCATCGCGCTTTGGTTGGGCCATGAATCCGTGGAAACAACCCAGATCTACATCCACGCCGATATGCGTCTGAAAGAAAAGGCATTGCGGCAGGTGACAGCGCCGAATGTCAGATCGGGACGATACCGACCGGACGACCAGTTGCTTGCCTTCCTCGAGTCGCTCTGATTATGCCGAAAAGCCGCATGGCCAGGGTCAGCGTTACCAAGCCAAAGCCCTGGCCGTGCGGCATAATCCGGAACCCGGGATAATACGCCCTGACCTGCTCCCGGCCCCGCCTCGATGCCTTCGGCGGCGGCGCGCATGTCATCGATCTCGGTGCCCGCAAATCCATCGGCTGGATCAGCACGCAAGAGTGGCTGGCCGCCGCCCTGAACGGGGAGGACGTCGATGCCTTCTGTAATGGGGCCAGTGCAGTCAATAGGTAACATTCAACAAAAGGCCCCCTCGAGGCTGAGCGCTTCGAGGGCATGGCTAGGCGGAACGGATAAGTCTTGGCGGTCACCCCCTCTGGCGCTTTCGATACCGTCCCATCGATGTGATCCTACACCGGTTCGCGCTTCTGTCCGTGGTCGACGCAGTGGTCGCCAACTTGATGCTGGTTCAAAGCGGTCTCCGCGCGCCTATCTGAGATACGTGCTCGAAGCGGATGCTCCGGCGACAAGGCATCGAACGGCGTCATCAGAAACCGCGTCCTGGTGAGGACCTCGATGGCCGGTTTTCAGGTCGGCCAGTTCGTTGTTTTCAGTCGCGGCAACTTGGCTGGCTTTAAGCCATCCTGGCAGCCTGGAATTCGGTGTTGTCGACCCACATGCGATGCAGAATTACACCCATCCTGCGGGCCAGAGCGACCGCGGCCCGCTTAACGCCACGCCTACGAACAACTCGCTCCGCCCATGCGCGCAACCAAGTCGGCTTTTTCGAGCGATGGATCACCACGGTGGCAGCTTGATACAGTGCGGTCCGCATATCCATATCGCCAGCTTTGGTGACACCGCCGATGATATCCGTCTCTCCGGATTGGTAGCGACGAGGTGTCAATCCAATTGATGGGCCAACATCTTTCGACCGCCGAAACCTGCCAGGGTCATCGATGGTTGAGCGGACAGTCAATGCGACGACCGGACCAATACCGGGCATCGTCATCATCAAGCGACAAACTGGATCCTCGCGCGTGATGTCTCGTGCCATGCGTTCAAGGCGCACAAGCTCGCTGCGCAACGCAGCTCGAGCCCTGAGCATCGGTTCGATTGAAAGCTGGATGAGCTTGTTGCCATCGGTCAATTCGCGAACTCGGTCTTCAAAGCTGACTTTGCCAATCCGACCAAGTCGAAGTCCGAAATTGCGCAGCATGCCCCGAATAGACATCTCGATGTTGATAGCGGCGTCTTGCACGGATCGGCGTGCACCGAGAAGCACCCTAAGCTCCTGCGCGGAAAGCGACTTGCAATGGACTGGCCGGAACCAGCCCATCTGCAGCAAGCGGGCCAGGCCAGCAGCATCGCGGCGATCGGTCTTTACCGGCGCAGCTTTCAAGGCGGCTTTTACTTGCCGGGTCTCCATCAGCACCACCGGCAGTCCAAGATCGGTCAAAGATTTATGAAGCCACTGGGATAAGGGTCCGGCTTCGATACCAATCGCTTCTACCACTCCCGGCATGCTTCTGATGCAGGCGTTCAACGCCCCGGGGTCACTCGCAACTTTCGTTTCCTTCAAAAGCTTGCCGTGTTCGTCCACGGCGCAAACCGCAGAACTTTCGAGAGATACGTCAATGCCAACGAAAACACCCATAGATCACTCCCCTCTTGACCCTAATGACAGGCGGCCTGAATCAAGCAACGAAGCGCCCGAATTTCCCAGCGAAAAAAGTTCGGGATCCGCTTCAGCGTCGGGCGGCCGCCCCATTACGGCATCTGAGATCATCTGCACTACCGTCTACCAGTTCCCCGAGCTCTCGGATGCCGCCAAGGAGAAGGCCCGCAACTGGTATCGCGACCTTGGACCCCACGACGAGTGGTGGGACGCGGTCTATGAGGATTTCGAGCGGGTATG
>JBLWTG010000021.1:0-11685 GCA_048270225.1 Pusillimonas sp.
GTGATCGCCGCTGTCAGCGTCGTCTTGCCGTGGTCAACGTGACCGATTGTGCCTACGTTGACGTGCGGTTTGGTCCGTTCAAACTTACCTTTTGCCATGGCTGACTCCTGACGATGGAATAGAGCTATAAAATATAAAATACGTGGTGCCCATGACGCGGATCGAACGCGTGACCTCTCCCTTACCAAGGGAGTGCTCTACCACTGAGCCACATGGGCATCTGCTTATTGCTTCCCGCCCATGAAAGGCGAAATTCAAAAACCTGAACTGGAGCGGGTGAAGGGAATCGAACCCTCATCATCAGCTTGGAAGGCTGTTGCTCTACCATTGAGCTACACCCGCGAAGGATCCTTCACCCGCCGCGCCACAGCATTTACTTCCAGGCCCGACGCGCCAGTTTTCATTCTTGGTGGTGGGAGTTGGATTCGAACCAACGTAGACGCAAGGTCAACAGATTTACAGTCTGCCCCCTTTAACCACTCGGGCATCCCACCAAAAGCGAACTCCGAATTATGCAGGCTTTTTTTGATCATGTCAACTCCGCCAGCGCCATTGATGTTTTCCCTCACTGGCGGAAATCCGGCCCGGGTCCGGGCCTTTCTTCCGTGCCCGGCCGCCCTGAGCGCAAGACGGTGCACACTGGTGCCGGAGCGGCGGGCCGGCCATCGGGTCAGCCACGGAGCCGGACTGCCGGATCAGGCGGGCGCAGTGCCTAGCAAGCAGGGTACCGGCGTCAGAACCAGGTCAGTCCGACAGCGATCACCACGCCGGTCACAAAGAGCTGGATCAGGCAATAACCCATAATGTCTTTGGCCTTCAGGCCGGCAATCGCCAGCACGGGCAGTGCCCAGAACGGCTGCAGCAGGTTGGTCCAGGCGTCGCCCCACGCCACCGCCATGGCCACGCGCGGCATATCGGCACCCAGCGCCTGTGCGCTGGCAATGACCACCGGGCTCTGCACAGCCCACTGGCCGCCGCCCGAGGGAATGAAAACGTTCACGATGCCCGCGCTCAGGAAAGTCCAGAAAGGCAGGCTGCCCGCCGTTGCCAGGGACGTCATCCAGCTGGACAGACTGGCCGCAAGGCCGGAATGCATGATAATGGCCATGATGCCTGCATAGAACGGGAACTGAATCACGATGCCCGCCGTACCTTTGATGGCATCGTCCAGGCTGTTGAGCAGGTTGCGGGCATTGCCGTGTAGCACGATCGCCAGGAACAGGAAGGAAAAATTGATGACGTTCAGGTTCAGGCCGCCCTGACGTACAACATAGTAGTTGAACATGTAGGCCAGGCCGGCAAAGCCGATCAGCATGGCCAGTACGGTGCTGTTCTCCAGCCGGGCGGCGGGACGATTGTCTTTTTCCACCACCTTGGCCTTGTCCTGCAGGACAGCCTGGTCGACATATACGCAGTCCTTTTCATCCGGCATCATCATGCGGTTGACCAGGGGTACGACGATGAGCATGGCCAGGAGAATCAGCAGGTTATAGGTCGAGAATATGGTGTCCGACGTCGGGATGATGCCGATTTTGTCCGCCTGGAAATGACCCGCCGTGGCAATGGTCAGTGGGACGGAGCCGGCCAGGCCGCCATGCCAGACCACAAATCCGGAATAGGCGCTGGCGACCAGCAGGCGATAGTCCACCCGCACCGTGCGCGCCAGCTCTTTGGCGAATAGCGCGCTGACCACCAGGCCAAAACCCCAGTTGATCCAGTTGGCCACCAGGGCGACCACTGTTACCAGGACGATGGCCGCGCCAGGGCTGCGCGCAAGCCGGGCCAGCGCGGCCAGGATGCGTTTGACCAGGGGCGTGCTCGCCATCATGTAGCCTGCAACGAGCACCAGTACCATCTGCATGGTGAAGGACAGCAGCCCCCAGAAACCATCGCCCCACATTGTCACGACCTGCATGGGCGTTTTCTGCTCCATCAGGACGGCCGCAATGCCTGTGATCAACGTCAGCAGGACAACAAAGATATAGGGATCAGGTAAATACCGCTCGACCAGCTTGACCGATGAACGGGACAAGGCCTTGAACATGTTTCGCTCCACAGCAATAGTAGTTTCCGCCCGCAACCGGATACCTGTCCACGGTTGCCCGGCGGGAGTCTGAAATGGGATATTGGTAAAGCGATGCGGGAGGCTCCCGGACTGATGGCCAGGAAGCATGGAGAAACTTGCGTTTGCGGGCCGCACCCCTTTGTGCAGGCAGGATGCTACCACAGCCATGTTGGGTTACGCGGGATAACCCCTAAGGGTAAACCCGCGTTTTATGCGGCCGTGCGGGGCCAGGGCGGGCGCCCTGGTGTGGTCAGTCTTCCAGCAGGCCGGACATGCCCTGACGCTCCAGCAGCGCGTTCAGGTGTTCCCAGCCATGGAAATCGATCAGCAGTTGCCCTTTGTTCCGGGCCCCCATTTTCAGGCTCACGCGCGTGCCCAGATAGTCCGACAACGCGTCTTCAAGACGCTTGGCGTCGCCGGATTGCGTACTTGCCTTGCGTATGGGCTTGAGCGCGGCCTGTTCGGCTTCCTGTACGCTGCGGGACACCAGTTTTTCGGCTTCGCGCACCGACAAGCGCCGGGCGATGATCTCGTTGGCCAGCAATATCTGATTGGCAGCGTCCGTGGCCAGCAGGGCACGGGCATGGCCCATGTCGATGTCGCCGGCCAGCAGCATGGTCTGCACGGGCTCGGCCAGATTCAGCAGGCGCAGCAGATTGCTGGTTGCCGGGCGCGACCTGCCTATGGCCTGAGCGGCCTGTTCATGCGTGAGGCCGAATTCATCCAGCAGGCGGCGCACGCCATGCGCTTCTTCCAGCGGATTGAGATCTTCTCGCTGTATGTTCTCGATCAACGCCATGACGGCTGCGTTTTCGTCCGCGACCTCGCGCACCAGCACCGGCACTTCGTCCAGCCCCGCCAGACGGGCCGCCCGGAAGCGGCGTTCGCCGGCGATGATTTCGTATTTGCCGGCGCCCTTTCCTTCCAACGGACGCACCAGGATGGGCTGCATGACGCCCTGCGCGCGGATGGAGTCGGCCAGCTCACCCAGAGCGCCTTCATCCATGCGCGTTCGTGGCTGGTACTTGCCGGCCTGCAGGGCGTCCAGCTTGAGCGTGGACGGCTTCTGGGCCGCTTCGGGCGGCTTGCCCAGGCTGCCTATGACTTTTGCGTCTTCGCCCAGCAGGGCGTCCAGGCCTCTGCCCAGACCCTTGGGTTTTCTTGTTGCCATTTGCTTTTCCTGTAAATTCAGGCGCGAGGACGCGCCTGCTGTCGCAATGCTTCTTTCTTGACGCGCCTGAGCAGCTCGTCGCCGAACTCGACATAGGCCTTGGCGCCGCGCGAATTGCGGTCGTAGACCACGCCAGGCAGTCCATGGCTTGGCGCTTCTGCCAGCCGCACATTGCGGGGGATAACGGTTTTGAAGACTTTGTCGCCGAAATGGGTTTCTATCTGCGACGAAACCTGCTGCTGCAGCGTGACACGCGTGTCGAACATGACGCGCAACAGGCCGATGAGCTTGAGCTCAGGGTTGATGTTGTTGTACACGCGCTTGATCGTGTTGACCAGATCGGACAATCCCTCAAGCGCGAAATACTCGCACTGCATGGGAATGATGACGCCGTGCGCGGACGCCAGGCCATTGAGCGTCAGCAGCGACAGCGTGGGCGGGCAATCGATCAGGATGAAATCGTAATCGTTGGCCACATGCTCGATGGCATTCTTGAGCTGTTGCTCACGCTCATCCATCTGAATCAGATCGATTTCAGCCCCTGAGAGCTCGCGATTGGCAGGCAGGACATCGTACCCGCCGGACTCCGACTTGACGCGCGCCTGGGCGATTGTGGCGTCTCCCAGCAGCACTTGATACAGGTGATCTCCCGCCTGGTTCTTGTCCACGCCGCTGCCCATGGTCGCATTGCCCTGAGGATCGAGGTCGATAAGCAATACCCGCTTGTGCAAGGCCGCCAGCGCCGCGGCCAGATTGATGGCCGTGGTGGTTTTGCCGACACCGCCCTTCTGATTCGCGATGCAGAATATATTGGCGGAATTATTTGGGTTCATAGATTTCCTTGACGACTCATCCACACCAGGCAACGCTGGGCATCCAGCTCTGGTACATGCAGCGGTTCCAGCCTGGATACCCGCCAGTTTGTCTCTTGCTGCAATGCAGCCGCTTCTTCATCGGGCTGCTGTCCCTTCATGGCCAGCAGCCATCCATCCGGGGATACATGCCGACCGGCCAATGTTGCAAAATCCGCCAGAGAGGCAAATGCCCGGGAAATGACGAGATCGGCCTGAGCGGGCGCCAACTGTTCCACGCGAGCATGCGTGGCGTGCAGATTGGGCAGCTTCAGCACACCGGCCATCTGCCGGACAAATGCCATTTTTTTCTGCACAGCATCGACACACTGTATTTGCCAGTCGGGCCTCATGATAGCCAAGACAACCCCAGGTAGGCCAGCGCCAGAACCGATATCCATCACATGGGGATTTTGTACTGTGTTTTTATACAGTATTTCAGAAACCGGTTTCACCACAGCCAGACTATCGAACACGTGCTGGACCAGCATCTGCTCTGGCTGGCGCAGCGCCGTCAGGTTATAGGTGCGGTTCCAGCGCTGCAGTTGCCCAAGATAAGCCTGCATCGTATCAGCCTGTTCCCGGCTGATTTGCAGGTCCATCGTTGCGCCTGCGGCCTGTATTCTCGCGCCGTAGGTGTCTGGTACTGTCATCAGGCCGCTTGCTTTTTGTATTGCATACGTTTGATATGTATGAGCAGCAGCGAGATGGCTGCAGGCGTAACGCCGGAAACGCGGCTGGCCTGTCCTATTGTCTGCGGGCGGCTGGATTTGAGCCGCTGACGCACTTCCATGGATAAACTGGTGATCGCGTCGTAATCCAGCTCGGGCGGTATATCCTGCGATGCCTGCGACGCCTGTTTTTTTACTTCTTCTAGCTGCTTGGCCACGTAACCGGCATACTTGATCTGGATTTCCACCTGTTCGGCGGCGACCGGATCCTGCAGCCCGGGCCCGGCAAGCGTCTCGCCGCCCACGGTTTCCAGCTTCATCAATGTGTCGTATGTCAGTTGCGGCCGCTTGAGCAGATCAAGCAAGGTGTGCTCGCGTTCCAGCGGCTTGCCGAACAGCTCCGTGGACTGCTGCACATCCAGGACGCGAGGGCTGACCCAGCTGGATTTCAGCCTTTCTATTTCTGCTGAAACCGCATCCCGTTTCCGGTTAAACATATCCCAACGAGCATCATCCACCAGACCCAGGCGACGCCCGGTTTCCGTAAGGCGCATATCGGCGTTGTCTTCTCTCAGGCTCAAGCGATACTCCGCCCGGGATGTGAACATGCGATAGGGCTCTGTGACACCGCGCGTGATCAGATCGTCAACCAGTACGCCCAGATAGGCTTCATTTCGCAGCGGCGTCCACCCTTCTTCACTTCGGGCCTGCCTGGCGGCATTCAGTCCGGCGAGCAATCCCTGCGCGGCCGCTTCTTCGTAGCCAGTCGTGCCGTTGATCTGTCCTGCAAAAAACAGACCCTTGATGGCCCGGGTCTCCAGCGTGGGATGCAATTCACGTGGATCAAAAAAGTCGTATTCAATGGCATAGCCAGGACGCATGATCACCGCATTTTCCAGACCTGGCAGCGTGCGTACCATGGCGATCTGAATATCGAACGGCAGGCTGGTCGACACACCATTGGGATATATCTCGGTCGAGCTCGACCCCTCGGGTTCCAGGAATATCTGATGGCTGGCTTTATCCGCAAATCGGTGAATTTTGTCTTCGATCGAAGGGCAATAGCGCGGGCCTATGCCTTCTATCGTGCCGCTATCGCTGTACATGGGAGAACGGCTCAAACCTGAGCGGATGATCTCATGCGTGCGTTCATTCGTGTGCGTGATCCAGCAAGGCATCTGGGCGGGATGCATGGCCGCCGAGCCCATAAAGGAAAACACCGGAACGGGATTGCTGTCGCCAGGCTGCACTTCTGTTTTGCTGAAATCTATAGTGCGCGCGTCGATGCGTGGCGGCGTGCCCGTCTTCAACCGCCCTTGCGGAAGCTTGAGTTCTTTCAGGCGCTGGCCCAGTGTAATGGCGGGAGGATCCCCTGCCCGACCGCCCGAGTAGTGATCCAGTCCCACGTGAATCAAACCATTAAGAAAAGTGCCTGCAGTCAGTACAACGGTTTTCGCTCTGAACTTCAGTCCAATCTGGGTTACCGCGCCAACCACTTTATCGCCTTCCAGCATCAGGTCGTCCACCGCCTGCTGGAAGATCGTGAGGTTTTCCTGATTCTGAAGACGTGTTCGTATGGCACGCCGGTATAGTGATCTATCCGCCTGGGCCCTGGTTGCGCGAACCGCCGGGCCTTTTGAACTATTGAGAATACGGAACTGTATCCCGGCCTCGTCCGTCGCGAGCGCCATTGCTCCGCCCAATGCATCTATCTCCTTGACCAGGTGCCCCTTGCCTATCCCGCCGATAGAGGGATTGCAGGACATCTGGCCCAGGGTTTCCATATTGTGTGTAAGAAGAAGGGTGTTTGCGCCTGTGCGCGCAGCGGCTAATGCAGCTTCGGTGCCTGCATGTCCTCCGCCGACGACAATAACGTCAAACTCGTCCGGGTAGATCATTTTTTGCTCAAGCGACTTGTGGTGGGCCTTAATGTTTAATTATACCGTCCACAGTCGGCGTCAAGCTATGTAATCTGCAACACCTGTCTGTGTTCCACGTGAAACTGTGCATTGATAGACTCCCTATCACCCGTTCGGGTATTCATTTTGTTTTTCAGGTCGTCTTTCACTCTTTTATTCTGACATTGGTGCACAGATCGTGTTCAAACTCGATTATTGACTTCAATATCACCACATCGAATACCCCGTGACCTTTGGTCAGATTAACGGAAGGCGACGCACTGATTGACAGCACATGCGCGGAACCGTTGTTCCACGTGAAACAGGTATATACACCATCGTTTGCCCCTGTTTCACGTGGAACATTCAAGCGCACAAAAGACTGAGCTGAGCACATTGATTTGCGAGCCGGCACGCTCCGAAATACTTTACAACTCGCCAACGACAAACAAACACCAGCACATCAAACATGTCTAGTTTGCGAACAGTCGCTAAACTAATACTTGTTCCACGTGAAACAGAGTTAAATGGATTGTGCTGCAGTTTCACGTGAAACACCGCAACAATATATACACTTAACTCAGACTACTTCAGTATCTTGAACATGCGGTAGTTCATTAACATTGCGCCACGACAGGCCACCGTCTGCATACAAATAGTTTGGAAACCGCGGCTTTCAAAAAAGGGGTGAGCGGTAATACTGGCTTCGGTTGAAAGTCTGTGAATTCCCAATACAGTCGCTTTTGCCTCGACGGCACTGAGTAGCATACTGGCCACACCCATTCTCTGAGCATCAGGTTTCACAAACATCATATTAAGATGACCATTGTGTTCAAGCTCTGTGAATCCGCTTACTACGTTATCAATAAGTGCCAGATAAACATCGCTGTCCGTATACCGTTGCGCCCAAACGCGACGATCAACCTGGCTCCAGGCCTGTATCTGGTACCGGTCATAATCTTGCGCTGCGCTCTCGCGGATAGCTCTTTGGAACACCTCCACAACCGCATCCAGGTCAGTGGCGCCAAATTGTCGAATATGCACAATGGGAGATTCTGCTTTCATGGAATAACTCAAATAGTCTGCGTAACCGGTGTAATGTGCATAACCTTGGGGATATCTAGAGGATAAGTCAGAATAAGTGGACAAGTCTGTGGATAATTGCTGGACAGTTTGTGTGCAAAGCAGATAAGGTATTGAAGCTAATAGGAATATCTTCTGCAACCTTTTCACCGCTACTGCCATTCCCTTAACTATGACTGTCTTACGCATCGTCGCCAATCTACAGAATAAGTCTCCTGACGCAAGCCGTGCATTCTATGAGCATTTTTTGGGGTTAACCGTCGCGATGGATCAGGGCTGGATCATCACATTCGTGGGCGAGGGCAGGCAATCGGTGCAAGTGAGCATAGCCAGCGAGGGCGGTTCCGACACGGCAGTACCCGACATTTCCATAGAGGTAGACGACGTGGATGAGATGTACCAAAAGGCAAAAACCCTGGGATATGAGATTGCCTATGCTCTGACAGATGAACCCTGGGGTGTGCGTCGCTTCTATGTGAAAGACCCGGCAGGCAGGCTGGTCAATATTCTTGCCCACCTCTAAACGCGCAATCGCAAATATTCAAGCTTCAGGAACTGCAAGCGCCAGAAACAAAAATGCCTGCAGGACTGCAGGCATAGTCTGTACGTCAGGCTTCGGAAAGCACAGTATTACAGAGGACGAATACCTTCAGCCTGAGGACCCTTGGGGCCATCCTTGACCTCGAATTCGACTTCCTGGCCTTCGTTCAGGCTGCGATAGCCCCGGCCTTCAATTGCTGAAAAGTGAGCGAAAACGTCGGTGCCGCCTTCGTCTGGTGTAATGAAGCCGAAACCTTTATCGGCATTGAACCATTTTACTTTGCCCTTCTGAGCCATGATGTGTAGCGTCCTAGAAAATTTAAGAATGCATATAACCAAGGACGCCGACACGAACCAGACTTCATTATCCCCGGCCATGGTTCGCCACCATTATTGAAGCCAGAAGGACTATTGATTACCACCTCGCGAACCCTGCGTACTGCTTGATTACAACTGCAAACATGAGCATAACCACGAGGTATCGCTTTATCAAATGCTTGTTTACCCCAGTGTGGTATTTTTCCGTCATATCAATAATGTGAACCTCAACAGGCCCATTATTATTGATCCGAAAACGTTAATCCGAAATGGATTTTATATTCAACTTACTGACCGCCCAATCATGAAATTCCAGTCAAAACTGCCTAATGTCGGAACCACTATTTTTACTGTTATGAGCCAACTGGCGATCGATCATCAGGCGATTAATCTGGGCCAGGGATTTCCTGATTTCAATCCTGATGTCCGGCTGCTGGATCTGGTCAGCAAAGCAATGACCGACGGTCATAACCAGTATCCCGCCATGGCCGGCGTGCCCGCCTTGCGCCAGGAAATATCCGTAAAAATGGAGAGCATGCATGGCCGTGCATATGACTGGAACAGCGAGGTCACCATCACAGCAGGCGCCAGCGAAGGGCTGATGGCCAGTATTCTGGCTTTTGTACGGGCGGGCGATGAAGTCATTGTCATAGAGCCTTTTTACGACCTTTACATACCGGCGATTGAACTGGCAGGCGGCACGCCTGTCGCCGTGCCTATGCAAGCCCCGGATGAATCCAGCCAGGTTTATCGCGTTGACTGGCAACGGGTACGCGATGCAATAGGTCCCAAAACCAGAATGCTCATTCTGAATTTTCCACATAATCCAACAGGCATCCGACTTCAGGAAGAGGATATTGCCGCGCTGGAAGCCATCGTTCAGGAAACCGGGATAATGCTTTTATCGGACGAAGTTTACGAACATCTGGTTTTTGACGGACATGAGCATTTGAGCCTGGCCCGCAGTCCGATTCTTGCTGCGAATACCATCGCTGTTTTCTCCTTTGGAAAAACTTACAGTGCGACCGGTTGGAAAATCGGTTACTGCTGCGCGCCGGCAAGCCTGACTGCCGAAATACGAAAAGTCCACCAGTTCATGGTGTTCACCGTTACGTCTCCCATGCAGTTTGCCCTGGCCCAGTATATGAAGGATCCAAAACCCTATCTGGACTTGCAGGCGTTCTATCAACAGAAACGAGACCGGCTTGCCAATGGCCTTGCGAAAACCAGGTTCAAGCCATTGCCCAGTCAGGGCACCTTCTTTCTGCTGGCGGACTACAGCGCCTTGTCGGATCTGCCTGAAGCCGAGTTTGCACGATGGTTGACCGTCGAGCACGGCGTCGGCGTGATCCCGGTTTCTGCGTTTTATCGCCATCCGCAAGCGGAACAGTCCAATCATCATTTGGCCAGGTTCTGTTTCGCAAAGCGGGACGACACACTGAACACCGCCATAGAGCGGTTGCTGGCTGTGTAGACGAGTCCTGGCTGGAAGAGGGCATGCATGTTTTTTGGGGAGTTGCTGCTTCGATGCGTTGCAGTATAGCCCTGACAACGAGTCTGTAGGTTTGCGGTCTGGCGGATGGAGTACAGGGGTTTTGATAACTTCTTATATTTAAAAATGGTACTGATAATGGGTGTCTGTGGATAACTGGCATAACTGGAAAAAACGATTAGTTTTCAATTGATTGCGTACGTTTTGAGCATGGGCACAACTCCTGTTTAGCTGGTGCACAGTTTGCGGACAAGTTTTTCGGATTGGGCCGCTGCGGGATTTATCCAGAAGCAATCAACAGGCTATTCACAATCGCGGTACTCTGTAGTTATCCACAGGCTGCCTTGAGAAATCTGCCAGCTTTTATTTTGAAACATATTGTAAGTAACATGCCGAACTGTGCCTTTCAGGGAGCCGTTCAGGCCTTGTTCCAGGGAAGACGAAACAAGCATTGCCTGCGCGCAATCCGCACGCTCTGCCAGTGTTTCCCAAGCCACACAAGCTTGCCTACAATGGCAGCATCAGCGTATTGCCAGAGGAATTCATGATTACTCGGTACGACGTGGCCGGTGCACAGGGCCTGTTCGAGCCTGGTTCAGGCGATCAGGTGCTGGCCAACAGGCTGGGGATCACCAGTCCGGCAGATATGGATGAGGCTGAGCTCGTACTGCTGCAGAAGCTGTATGAGTCCGTGCTGCGGGATCATCTGCCCATGGAGCCACTGACCATGGCCCATATAAGGGGTTGGCACCGGCGCTGGTTGGGAAACATCTATCCGTGGGCCGGGCAGGGCCGGTCCGTGAACATGAGCAAAGGCGGATTTCCATTCGCTCCAGCGGCGCAATTGCCGCGCTTGATGGCCGAGTTCGAACAATCATGCCTGCAGCGCCATACTGCGTGCACGGCCTACGATGCCGGGCGGCTGATCGAGGCCATTGCGGTGACGCATGTGGAGTTCATCCTTATGCACCCCTTCAGAGAAGGTAATGGGCGCATTTCGAGGTTGCTTGCCGATGTCATGGCTGCCCAGGCGGGCGAAGGGCCGCTGGACTACAGCTGTTGGGAATCAAATCGGAGTGACTACATTACGGCAATACAGCGGGGTCTTGGCCACGACTATGAACCCATGAAGGCATGGGTTGAACGTGCGCTGGAAGGGTAGCGGTGCAGACCTGTTTTCAGGCCGGCGCCAGCGCCAGTTGCTGGAACTTGCTGGTTTGAGCCTTGAGGAAGGCTTCAAGGTCCTGGATGGACTGGCCGGTTTCGATGGCAGTGGAGCTTGCCACGGCACGGATGATGCGCATCTGCGTGGGCGGCTCTGCAACGACAACGGGCTCGGTTTTCATTGAGAGATTTATATTTTGCACTTGGTAATTATAGTCTTTATGGGGATGCGGAAGAAGCTACATCCCCTGCTTGCAGGCATTACTGTGTACCTTGCGCGACAGCCGGCAGCGCAAATTGACCCGGTGCGCGGCAAGCCTCGGCCTTTAGGCCGGAGGAAGGATAGCGCGGACGGCGCAGGCGCCCTTTGGGCGGTCAGTGTGGCGTCTGCTGCTGTTCGATGTACTGGCGGATGATCTCGATGGGGGCACC
>JBLWTG010000022.1:0-9089 GCA_048270225.1 Pusillimonas sp.
CGCAACACGGACGCGAGCGAAAGCGAGATGTCCGTCACAGTCACACCGGAGACAATTTCACCGTTACTCCGTAGACAGCGCTCCCGGTATTTGTTCAGAAGCGCCTGTTCGACGGTACGCGCATCATCTTCGCTCGATGTTTCTTGCTTCAAAGCGACGTGCCACTCCAATCCGGTGACTTCAGTTGCCAAAGGCCTGTTGTGTTCATCCCTACGCTTCTTTGGATCGTGAGCGTAGCCAATCTTGAAAGCCAGATCCTTACCGCGTTGGTCACGCAACGCGAGAACATAGACATACCAGATTTCATGATGGCCGAAGGAGCCCTGAAAGTCGCCTTCGTGTTTCGGAGCAAGCTTGCTGTTTTTGAGCGCTACTCTTCCGCGGCCAAGGATCGTTTTCGGCTCAACGACCATCACGGGGGTCCGCTCAAGAGCCAGCAACGGTTCCGCAGTCAATGCATCAAGCTCGATCACCTTGTCGCGGGCCTGAAGATGATGTCTTCCGGTCAATGGGCCGACTAGTTCTGAAAACATGTTTTCCTGACCGGCGATTTCCCAAACTTCCAGTGGGTGAAGCGCATAAGGGAATCTATCGATTGCATCTTCGCTTCTGCGCTCCTCATCCAACAAGTCGACATAGTCGCGCGTATTCACTTCCATGTCCGAGACACGATAGGCTCCAACGACACGTCCCTTGTGTTCTGGGGCAGTCGGGTCAGTGCGCGTGCCTACGGTGAACACGATGTCTCCTTCTTGCAAAACCGCCCTGGCATGACTTCGCGCTGCCTTGGTGGCGAAGGTCAATGGCCACGCCGGATTTCCAGGAGCGCCCCAGACGTAGGTGAAAAAGACTTTGCCAAAGTTTTCCTTCTGATCACGATTGCCTTCTTCAATAGGATTCGAGATCTTCGCCTTTTTCGGCACTTCCGCACCTTTCTCGACGGCTACAGAACTATCGGCCTCCTCGGATACGTCAGCTTTTGAATGCATTTTCTTTTCTTGCTGGGGCTCTTCTGTAAGCTCTTCAAATTGTTCGAATTCCGCCGCCCACTTAAACACTTTATTCTGTTGTTCACGGAGAAACGCTTCGGGATCCGCGATAACGTAGCCTACCGTTTTGCATCCGGCTACGAAGCCATTGAGTGTTCCTTCGTCCATCGCACCTGTCTGCAGGTTGTCCTTGGTCACAACGATAGAACTTATCAGCGGCCAATCCTGGTGGTGACAGTACTCGATGAGCTCCTGGAGATGTCGATTCATGGCGTAGCGCACTGTCGACCAATCGACACCACTTGCTTCAGAAAGCTCGCCGTAGGAGATGAACCTTCCGTCCCTTGCGGCCTTCAGGACAGCACGCATCGTGGTGTCGAAATCCAGTCCCTTGCCCGTACGTCGTCCGCTCTCGTCGAGAAGTTCAGCATAATACGGATCGTCGGTTTTCTTCAGGCGCCGGTAATTGAAAATGAGGTTGTTCAGTTCCTCTGAAGAATAGTCGGCAGGAGGCTTCATCGATTGTTCTCAACTATCTATCACGAAATAATGGAAATCCTTCGTAACTCTCTCCATGATCACCGGAATGGTTAGCCATTCCAGGTTTGGTGAGGGTTCCCTTCGGCTCGGCATAGCTGTCGATACGCTGTTCGGGCTGTTCGCGCCAGTTCAGGTTCACCGCCCAAAGCTTGGGAAAGAAATAGAGCGAGTTGTAAGGCAGATGATCATGGATCCACCAGGCAAGCTTGCGCCAGTCGCCTTCATTCTGGTGCCGATCCCAGACCCAGGGAACCACAACACAGGCGGTCGCGCCCAGCCGCCCGACTGCATCGCGGTAATCCCAGATGTGATGGGCATGATTGTTTTCGTTACTGCCGCAGTTTAGGCCCTTCTCATTGCCAAAAGCGTTAACTTCCGGCGAGCGGTACGCGGAACGGATCGCAACATGGCCGAAGGCATAGCGCAACGGCTCCAGAAGCTCGCGGCAGAGATTCGTGCCTGCCTCGATGGCAACATTCGGATGGTGCGGTATGTTGGGAATGCCATAGAAGTTTGAGATCTCGGAATAGAGAAAGTCCCGCATGTAGAAGTTCTCGGACAGTCGCACTCGTCCCAACTCTTCCAGCGCACTCATGGACCCCGGCTTTCTCACTGCGCCTTCCTCCCAGCCATCAGCTCTTCTTCCTCCGGCCCCGTTTCGGCTTAGGTGCCGCTGCCCGTTCGGTCTTGATACGCTCCAGGAGGACGCTGGCGGGTTCGTCGTTGGGGTCTTGGGGGACAAGGTCTCCCCGGAAGGCCTTGGCAAGGATGGCTTCGTCCAGCTTGTCGGTTAGGTCCAGTGCTCGTTTTGCTTCGGCTGCCAGCAAGTCAATCTTATGGAACATGCCTTCAATGCGGCGGATGATTTCTTTTTGTTCTTCACAGCTTGGGATTAGCAACTCGATTCCAGACAAGTCCTTTTGAGAAATCTTCCAAATACCCGCTGTCGTTTTTGCCGCCTTTTCGATTTGGGAACGGCATTGCGGCGCGTTCCAGATGTACGTGAGCCAGTACGGCAGCGCTCGTTGGATGTTCACGCGAATGCGGAACGCTGTGTCCGGGAAAATTGTTGGCTCATTATGAGGGGGAACGAGAGAAGAGATACCGACCAACTCTTTGGTGCCGTTTCCTCGGCTCACCAAGATGTCTCCGCTCTCGAGCAAAAATCGCCGAGCCCGTTCATCATCGATAGGCAGGTACCGCACGTCGCTCATGTTGACGGACTGGCCTCTTAGAGCGCTTAACTTCAGCGCTCGCACACCTGGTGGCGTATCGCTACCTTTAACAGATAAACCGTTGCGAATCGGTACTTCTAGAATTCCGTCTATCGAACCCAAGCTTGGGGAAGCAGTTGACTTACCATGCCAATCCTTTGTTAGTTCCCCTGAGAACGCTTTGGAGAGCACGGCTTGCTTGTAGCGTTTGACGAGGGTGTCGATGCGGGCGAGGTCCTTGCGGGCGCGGGCGGAGCGGGCGCTCAAGGCGTCCAGCTTGGCGACAATGCGCTTCTGCTCTGCCAGGGGCGGGAGGGGAAATTCGGTCGCCTTCAGAAACTTGAAGTGCCGACTGTAACCTTTGTTGGGCAGATCAACTGCTCGAAGCGCTTGGTAGGCAAATCTGGGCTCGATTCCACTAGGCGTGCCGAGTACGCGAACGCCATCAGCACCTTGCGCAAATGGCACTTCGACAAACTTCACCGCACGAGTGTGATCACCAAAGACGATTGAAGGAACAGGGGCGTTCGAAAGCAGCTCTTTGTCATTGGTGTAGCCTCCAATCAACGCCTCACCCTGATCAACAACAGCAAATTGCCCTTCCGGCAAATACTGCTTTTGTGGGATTTTCTTTTTAGTGTCCGTATAGTCGCTCCAGAAGTCAGAAAACTTCGTCCATACCCAGGCCTCTGGCAGTTCAACCGCCGGCCATTTTCCTGAAAGCTGGTCGTCGCTCATTCCGCCGCCTCCGCAGAGCCCTCTTCCAGCTCGATACTCAGCGCCTCGATCTCGACCATCGCAGCCTGAAGGTGGCCGAGTATAGCCGCTGCGATGTCCTCCGGCTCGGTAAGACCCTCTTCTGCCTCGTCCTCCGCCTCGCGCAGCCAAGCGATGTCCAGATTGTCTCCTCGCGCCGCGATTTCTTCACGTGTAAAGCAGCGCCAACGGCCCTCCTTGCCCTGATCGTCGCCGCGTTCATTGCCCTGCGGATCCGTGCCGAAAGCCGTCTCGAAGTCCTTGAAATGATTTTCGGTCAGTTGGTTGGTCTTGCCGAATTTCGGCATCTGGGCGCGAAGATCATAGACCCAGACCTCATCCGTGTTGCCGGTCTCGTTCGCCCCTCTTGTCAGGAAGATGACGTTGGTCTTCACGCCTTGCGCATAGAAGATGCCGGTTGGCAGACGCAGGATGGTGTGCAGGTCGCACCAGTCCATCATCATTTGGCGCAACGCCTTGCCGCGCCCGTCTTCGAACAGAACGTTGTCCGGAACGACGATTGCTGCCCGGCCGCCAGGCTTCAGGGAGCGAATGCAATGCTCGACGAAGGGTAGCTGATAGGAAGAGACGCTTGCTGTCACCGTCAGGTCATCACGGGTTGGAGCGCCGCCAGCCGGGCCGAAAGGCGGATTGGTCAGGATCAGGTTGGCCTTGCCAAGGCGCTTCCCCTTTTCCGATAGGGTATCGCCCATCGCTACGTGCTCTGGCGCAAGATCGTGGAGATAAAGGTTCATGAGCAGCAGGCGGTATGTCCCGGCGACATTTTCCATTCCGTGGAACGCATTTGCTTTTTGCCAGGCGCCACTGTCGGGTAAATCGAAGTAGCCGTCCGTTCTGGCTTTCATGTAGCGGTCTGCAGCAATAAGAAACCCACCTGTTCCTGAAGCCGGGTCCTGAATGACTTCGCCGGGTTGGGGCTGCATCAACCGGACCAACAGTTCGATCAGGACACGGGGAGTAAAATACTGCCCGGCGCCACGCTTGGTTTCTTCTGCGTTCTTCTGCAGCAAGCCTTCATAGAGATCGCCGAATTGGTCTCGCTCCTCAGAGAACCAGTCGAGATCGTCAATCGCTGTGACCAAAGTAGTCAGGTTTTGCGGTTCGCGAATAAAGGTGGAGGCATTGTCAAAGATTGCCTGGACCATTTCAGGGATCGGTCTGGCATCCGCATACCTTTCGCGTTCTTCTCGCCCGGCTGCCTCTGTCGGCTTGAGAACCAGTGCATCATTTGGCCCGATGCGGGAACTTGTGCTGCCCAGCGCCACCAGTGAGGAACGATACAGGTCCAGTTGCTCCAGGCCGTTGAGCTTTGCCAATTCGCCCCAGCGGCAACTCAGGGGGATTGCACCCGCTTCACGCCCACGCTCAGCCATCATCTTCAAAAACAGCAGATAGGTCAGTTCCGTCACATACTGCTGATAAGTGATACCGTCCTTGCGAAGGACTGCGCAAAGGCGCCAGAGTTTCTGGACGATTGCATTGGCGTTCATGTGGGTTCCAAGCGGATTCAGTTGTTGTTCTTGCAAGCCTTAACGGCCTTCGACAAATTTGGCGAGGTCAGGCAGCGGAGTTACCCCAGATGGCCTCGTTGAATTGCTGCAGGACGTCGCTGAGGTCTTCCTCACCAAACTCCCTTGAGATGCGCGTGTAACCGCCCTTGTCGGCAAAAACGCCCTGATCGAGCAAGGTCGGGTCCGCCACCGGTTTGTCCTTCAGGGCGCGTCCGATACGGCGCAACCAGTTCTTCTGGTGTTTGCTCCACGCACGAGATTTCTCGATCCGTTCGATTGCCGCATCAACCCTGTCCGCATAAGGGACCAGTGGATCACCCAGCGCCGCCTGGCGGACAAAGCCGATGATGTGGGCAGCAATGTCCGCATTCCGCGCCTTGCCATAAGCTGCACGGAGCATGGATTCAGAGTAGTTTTCCTCATCCAGAAGGGCTGCCAGCTCGGACAGTTCCTTGCGGGTCAACTCCCGTGGCTTCTGGGTCACGGCGATCAGCGCCGGGATCTTGTTCATGTTCTCCCGCACGTAGCGTTCAAAGCCTTCAATGTAGTCCTCCGGCGTCGTGTTCTTGCCGAAGATCTCCTCGATCCGCAGCAGCTCGTCCTCGTGCTTGGAGATGACGACACCATCATTCGACCTGTCCTTTCGGACCGGCTTACGCTCAATAATTTCGACAGCCCGGGGGTATTCCTTAAGCCAGGAGGCCAGCTCGGCAGCCGGTCGGGTGGAGAGGTTTTCCAGGGCGGCTTCAGGCGTCTGGCCGGTGTGGTGAAGAAAGCTCTCGCGCGTTTCCTCATCGATCCTGCCAGCAAGCCCGCGCATCTTGACGATCACCTGACCGGCTACTCGGGTCTTGTCGTCATCGTCTGGCGCGTTGAAGAAATCGGACACCAGCTGTTTCAGCGGCACATCCGGCTTCACGACCACAGGACGCATGTCAGACATTTCCTGCAGCTCGGCATAGAGATCGACCGCGTCAAAGATCCGGAAATTCTGCTTGCCGATCTCCGGGCAGAGGCGTGTTGCCCGGCCAATCATCTGGTCATAGAGAATGCGGCTTTTGATCCTGCGCAGAAAAAGCAGATTGCAGATTGTCGGAACGTCGATGCCGGTAGACAGCAGGTCGACTGTTACAACGTATTTCGGCAAGGGATCGTTCTTGAATTTCAGAATCCAGTCCTGGGTATGGTCGGTCTTGCCGGTGATCTTCTTCACCATGCCATTAGGCACAGCGCTTTCGCCATACTCCTCGATCAGTTCTTCGGTAAGGATCCTGACGACATCGTCGGCATGTTCGTCCCGGGCGGCAAAGATCAACGTCTTGCCCGGGCTATCGGGAGGGATCTCCGTCACCAGGGCTTGGCAGACGGTCCGGTTGAAGTTTTCCGAATAGACCCGCTTGTTGAAGGTGGCGAGGTCGTAATCCAGCTCGACATCATCGGGCAACTCGAAGAGATCGATTTCGCCGGTCTTGCGGTCGATAATCTCGACCTCCTCGCCGCCTTCGAAATGGATACCCGCTTCGGCGAGCGCCGTGGTGATGCGCCTCGGTGGCAGATGGTCGATCAGATACCCCTCGATCACCGCCTGGCGGTAGCCGTAGTGGTAGACCGGGTGTCCGAAGATCTGGCGGGTATGGAGCGCTGGTGTCGCCGTCAGGGCAATCTTCACCGCGTCGAAATAATCAAGGACCTGACGATAGGCGGACTGGTAGTCCTCAAGAGACCGGAAGACGATGTCGCTTTCGCTCAGTTCTGCATCTAGCGTGTAGCCCCGGTGGGCCTCATCGACAATGACACAATCATAGCTGCCTGGTGTCGGACGTTTGCTGACATCATCGCCGCTTTCGATCCGGGCAATCAGCGACTGCACGGTCGCCACGTGAACCCTGGTGTCCTTTTCCGGTAACTTGTCATCCAGACCGGCAACACCGTAGACCTGCGCGAAGTTCAGCATCCCTTCCAGGCTTGTCGTCTGCAGCGCGTCTTCCGTCTGCTTGCCCAGCGCCTTGCGGTCCACCAGGAAGAGGATCCGATTGAAACGCTTGTGCTTCAAAAGCCGATACATAAGCGCGATGCTGGTACGTGTCTTGCCCGTACCGGTCGCCATGGAAATCAGGATTTCCCGCTGTCCTTCGCCGATGGCGTCCTCGATAGCGTCGATGGCGTCTTCCTGGTAGGGCCGAAGCGCTCCCTTGCCGAAGGTCTTCTCTGCCATGCCTTCGACGGCTGCTTCCAGGTCGATCTCCAGCTTGCCCAGCAAGTCTTGTGGCGTGAACCACTGACGCATTGCGGACGGGTGATTGTTGGCATGGCGCAGGTCACAATGCCAGATGCCCGATTTGGTCTTCCATTGCTGGATGAATGGTCGGCCATTGGTCGCGAAAATGAACGGTACCCGATAGGGAGCATCGAGCCCGTGCTGCCAGGGGCCGCCCTCGGCGATGTTCTCCGGCGGCAGCCGCAAGGTGATGGCATAACGCTGTGCCTGGGCAAGAACGCCGGGAACATCTGCTGCCTCCCGTTTCGCCTCAATGACGCCGACACAGGTTTCGCCAACAAATAGCGCGTAGTCTGCCCGGCCACCTTCAGCGGGCCATTCGGCAATCGCAAGGTTCCGACCCTTTTCCGGTCGGGTGCCCTTGGCGTAGTGCAATTGCTTGCTGTCGGCTTCCCAGCCCATATCGATCAATTGAACGTCAATCAGGAGACGCGTGTCGTCCTCGTCCAGCTCCAGCTTGCTCGCTGCTTGCCAGGCCGCCTGTTTGAACTCCATCTGGAGCTGTTCAGGTTCTGCTTCGGCCTTCTTCTGGAGTTCGGCCAGCTTTTCGGCAAGTTCAGCAGCCGTCGCTTCCTGTTCCAGCGCGGTCTTCGCCCACTCCTCGCTGTCCTGCTGCGCCTGTCTGGCGAGCTCTTCAGCTGCAGCCTTGGCTTTGGCAAGGTCTTCCGCAGACGCCTTGGCCTGTTCCAGGGACGTCTCGGCAGCAATGACCCTCTGCTGGTATTCGGCAATCTTCGCCTTGGTCTCTTCGTCGATGTCTGACGAACTTGTCGGTGGCACAAACGGGCCCGGCTTGAAGTTCGGATCCCGACCATAGGTACGCCGGTACCAGACACCGAGCGATCTGCAGAACTTCAGCGCCGACAAGGCCTCGCCGGGAGTGCCCGTGAACTCATGGGTGGCCTGATTGCCCTGTTTGCGGACGGCGTGAAAAACGTCAGACACTTCTCTTGGAAGTACCTGCTGCGAGGTCAATCGACGAAGAAGGTCGTTTGTGGTCTCCCGCAGCGCCGGGTCGTAGCGTCCTGTGATAGCCGCGACTTCCTTCACCATGAGTTCAGCAAACTGGCGGCTCTTGATCAGTGAAGTGTTTGCGTCCTGGGAGAAGAATTGCTCTGCGAGCGCACCCAGTCTGTGAAGCTCTGGGCTCAAAGGCTTCAGGTGATCGAAATTCGTCGACGACATGGGTGAGAACCATTTGAAAGCAATGGCTTATCTTCAGCACTCGGCAAAGGTGATGTCAACCGACACTTCAACTGCTGGCACGCGATACACCGGCTTCCATTACCGCCCGGCTTTCAATCCTAGCCGAAAAATCTCATTCTCTAAGCCTTCGCTGAAAGGGCAATCATCAGACTGACAACTCATTCTAATCAATAACGTTTTCAGTCCGATTACCCCTCCTCGTCCTTAAGACCGTGCCTATCGAAGAGATCCAATCGGCTCTTCCCCAAACACTGTCCCTATTGAACGAATAAGGAGGACCCATGAACGCATACGTTTCGGACAAAACCTTTGCCGTCACCCTTCAGGGGGTCGAAGTCTGTAATAGGACTTCTATACAAGAGTTGACCCCTTCGGTTTCGACCACAGGCAATCTCCTTGAAGATGCCTACAGCCGTCTGCAGGTGAGTTTCCATCAGTTCGGACACAAACCTTCCCAGGAGATGTTGAGAGCACTGAAGTCTGTTCTGGAGACGCTTGACCACATGGTCAGAGGTACTTGTCCGGACAACATCTTTCTCTCGTCCCTCGATCCAGGTGTCGGCAAAACCCAAAC
>JBLWTG010000023.1:0-6952 GCA_048270225.1 Pusillimonas sp.
TCACGCTTTCGCTAATCGGCGTCTGCATCAACATGGCATTCCAGTTCCGCAGCATGGATGGGGCCAGCTTCTTCTGGTACCTGATCAAGCTGATGCTGATAGGGCTCTTCGCCTTCAACTGGGCAAACTTCAATGCAGTAGCGAACGCCGTCATTGGAGGCTTGGACTACGTCGCTGGCGCGCTGGTGTCTTCGGTTGGCGGCGGAGGAGCCGGAGCCACACACTTTGCCGGCGAATTCGACATCCTGATCGAAAAATTCAGCCAGTACCTGAATGCCATCGGCAGCAATTTGAACTGGATGACGGGCGCGATCCTAGGCGGCATCGGGCTTATTCTTTTGAGCCTCCTTGGCTTCATGACCGGCATCGTCCTCATATTCGCCAAGATGATGCTGACCCTCATGCTCGGCCTTGCTCCGATCATGATCGCTCTGTCGCTCTTCGACGCGACCAAGGATTTCTTCCATAGGTGGGTCTCGACGACGGTCAGCTATGCCTTCTACCCCATCGTCATCGCAGCAATGTTTTCGACCGTCGTCGGCATGGCGAATTCGCTTCTCGCGCAGCTCGGTGATCCAAACTCGGCAACCAACATCGGATCGCTCGTGCCGTTCTTCGTCATGGTGTTCCTAGCCAAGGGCTTCGTCGCTGCAACGCCCCTGATTGTGCGGGGGATCTCTGGGAACCTGATGGTAGCCGCAGCGCCCGCTGTGGTCGCTGGATCGACCGGGATCATGCGGGGGATCTTCAATACCGACGGCGTGAAGGGCCGGGCGCGGATCGGTGCGCTCACGACAAGCGAAGTAATCGGACGAGGCGCGGTGCAGACGCCTGCCGCTGTGCGGAGCGCCGCGGCAACGACAAGCGCGCAGGTGGTCAGAATGGCGGAACGAGCAAAACGTTTGCGAGAGTAGAAAGGAGAAAGCAGCCTTTCGCCGCACTGTGCATGAACTCACACAATGCGGGACTTTTCGGGCTTTCGCTGCGCCGTTCACGAAGGTCCGTTGCCCCCTCTTCTTCAGGGTGGACTAAGCATCGAGTAACGCATCGATCACCGCGCATTCTGGGGCAGCATCGCCGGTGCATCGCGCAACAGTGTCCGACAGGACGCGCTCGATGCGCTGCAGATCGGCAATCTTGGCCTGAACGTCAGTCAGATGATCTTCGGCGATGATCTGCACCTCGGCGCATGTCCGGGATCGGTCATCGACCAGCCCAAGCAGCCCGCGAACCTCTTCGAGAGAAAAGCCTAGATCGCGGGACCGCATGACGAATTTCAGCCGCTTGACGTGGGCATCGTCGTAGCTTCGGTAGCCCTTCGTACTGCGCGGCGGGTCCGGCATGATCCCGATTTTCTCGTAATAGCGAATGGTTTCCAGGTTGCAGCCCGTTGCGCGGGCCAAATCGCCCCGCCGAATTGATCTCACGCTTGTGTTACTCATTGTGCCGAAAAATCCCTTGAGCCTGTATCAACTACAGACCCTAGAACGGTGGAAACATCTGTTCAAGGAAGATTCGATGGAACAACATTTGGCGGAACTTCCGCAATCTCAGTCGCAGAAAATTGGCGACGAAACCACCAAGGGATGGGGCGTGACCGGCCTCGGCGTCCTCGGTGCGCTGGCGATGACTTCTTGCTGCATCCTTCCATTGGTGCTGGTCAGCTTTGGCGTGACAGGCGTGTTCATCGCGCAGCTCGGGGCGCTCTATGCCTACAAATGGTACACCTTCGCGCTGAGCGCCGCGTTTTTGGGATACGGCTTCTACAAGGCTTACAAGCCTGTAGATGCCGAGGCCTGTGCCGATGGCACCTGCGCCCGCCCCATCGACCGCCGCATCATGCGCGCAACCCTCTGGGCCGCTTCCGCGATTGTCGCTGTCGCCATGATCTTTCCCTACATCACCCCCTTCATCCTGAAATTCTGAACGAGGACCATGACCATGAAGCATCTCCTGTTATCCGCCCTGGCCATCGTCGCACTCTCGACCCCGGCCCTCGCTGAAGAGCGCCAGGTCGAGATCGCCGTCAGCGAACTGACATGCCCGTCCTGTTCGTTCATTGTTGCCAGCTCGATGCGCGGTGTTCCGTCGGTCGAGATCGCCGCATTCGAGGACGGCCCCGAATACGGGCAGGGTGTTTACAGCGTGACCTACGATGACGCCGAAACTTCCATCGAAAGCATCATCGGCGCGGTGACGGCCAATGGCTATCCGGCGCAGGTGCTGCCCGACACAGCCTCCTGAGCCGCCTGCAATGCGTGACAATCTCCTGCAATGCGTGACAATCTGATGGGTGGCCTGCTGGCCTTCGGAATAGCAGCTCCGGTCGTGGTCGTCTGCTGCGGCGGCGGAACTGCCGTGCTTGCAGCGTTGTTCGGCGGCGTTGGGGCTTGGCTCTCTGGAATGAGTGGCATTGCCGTGCTGGTTTTGGCGGGTCTGACCTACCTGATCGTCCGCGCACTGCGTCGTTCGCAAATGAAACGCGCCTCCGGCCCCGACCCATCACAGAGAAAGACGGCTCCTTGACTGACACACCTGAAAATTCCGACCGTCTGCTGAAATGGGGGCTTGGCGGTGCGCTCTTCGCCGCGCTCTGCTGCTTTACACCGCTTCTGGTCGTCATCGTCGCTGGCGTCGGATTGTCGGCCCTCACGGGCTGGCTCGATTACGCCCTGTTCCCGCTGCTGTTTTTCAGCCTCGCCGTGGTGGCACAGGCCCTTTGGCTGCGCGCTGGCAAACCGGGACCGGCCCCGAAACTTTGGGCCACCGGCCTCGCGGTGGCCCTGTCGATCCTGATCATTCTTCTCGAATTCAGGTTCGCAATACGGATCACAATCGGCGTTTTCGCCGCCACAGCACTCTACGCGGTTCTCCTGAACCGTGCGCAAAAGAAAGGATCGCTCTTATGATGATGGGATGTTGCACCGCCACCGGCATGGTCTTCGGCCTCCTCGGCATGTTGACACCGCTGATCGCCATCGGCGCGGTCATATATCTGCTCGCCGCCAGACCAAAAGACCCCGAACATGGCGAGGCGCGCTGAGATGAAAGACCTGAACAAAACCGACGATGAACAGGGCGGCTATGACCTGATCGTTCTTGGGGCCGGATCGGCGGGGTTCTCCGCCGCAATTACCGGCGCGGATGCCGGAAAGCGTGTCGCCCTCGTAGGACATGGCACCATCGGCGGAACTTGCGTCAACGTGGGATGCGTGCCCTCCAAGGCGATGATCCGTGCGGCAGAGGCCGTGCACTGTGCGGGGGCTGCCAAGCGGTTCCCCGGCCTGTCGGGACGGGCACAAGTGGATGATTGGCAGACGCTCGTTCAGTCCAAGGACGATCTGGTCACGACCCTGCGCCAGAAGAAATACGCGGACCTTCTGCCGGAATATGAGGATGTCGATTACATCGACGCCGGTCCCGCGCGGCTGATCGAAGGTGGCGTGACAGTCGGTGAGCGAACCCTGAAAGCACCGAGGACCATCATCGCCACGGGCGGGCGTCCCGTTCTGCCGACCATCGACGGCATCGAGGAAATCGGCGCGCTCAACAGCACCAGTCTTCTGGAACTCGAAGTACTGCCGAAAAGCCTGATCTTCATCGGCGCGGGCTACATCGGCGCGGAGCTGGCCCAGATGATGAGCCGCATGGGCGTGAAGGTCACGCTTGTCGCCCGTTCGCATCTGTTGCCCGGCGCGGAACCAGAGGTCTCGGAGGCATTGGCGGCGGCGTTCGAGGCCGAAGGCATCACTCTTCTGACCGGGTTAAGCTACGACACTGTGCGCCGCGACGACGCGGGCGTGACACTGCGCGTGATCCAGAACGGAAAGCCTGTCGAAGTGACGGCGGATCACCTCGTTTCGACCGCTGGCAGGCGGGCCAATACCAAAGATATGGGCCTGGACGCAATCGGCGTGGAAACCGACGCGCGTGGGTCCATCGTCGTCGGCGAGGACATGCAGACATCGGTGCGCGGCATCTATGCCGCAGGCGATGTGACCGACCGCGACCAGTTCGTCTATATGGCGGCCTATGGTGCAAAGCTCGCGGCCAAAAATGCGGTTCTCGGCGAAGACCATCGCTACGACAACGCCGCGATGCCCTGGGTGGTGTTTTCCGACCCGCAGGTCGCGGGCGTCGGTCTCGGTGAAGCCCAGGCGCGGGACGCGGGCCTCGACGTCAAGACGTCCATCGTACCGCTCGATCAGGTGCCGCGCGCACTGGCCGCACGCGACACGCGCGGATTGATCAAGCTGGTGGCGGACAGAAAGTCCGACCGGCTGCTTGGCGGCCAGATCATCGCGCCCGAGGGGTCCGATACGATCCAGACCCTCGTTATGGCGCTGAAGTTTGGCATGACCACAAAGGCGCTCGGGGAGACGATCTTCCCCTATCTGACGACCGTGGAAGGGCTGAAGCTGGCGGCGCAAACCTTCGATATGGACGTGGCAAAGTTGAGCTGCTGCGCCGGATGAAGATCAGGACAAGGACCGGAGAATGAATGAAGACTACGACCTGATCGTCATCGGGGCGGGCATGGCGGGCGTGGCCGCGGCCAACAAATGTGGCGCGGCAGGATGGCGTGTCGCCATTGTCGATGCGCTGCCCTACGGCGGCACCTGCGCATTGCGCGGCTGCGATCCAAAGAAAATCCTGCGGCGCGGTGCGGAAATCATGGACGCGGCACGGCTCATGCAGGGCAAGGGGATCGATCCCGGTGATCTGTCGATCAACTGGGCCGATCTGATGGCACACAAGCGTGGCTTCACCGATCCCGTGCCGGACAAGATGGAAAAGGGCCTGTCGGGCAACGGCGTCGAAACCCTGCATGGAGCCGCGCGGTTCACGGGAAGCAACACGCTGGAGGTCGATGGAACGGCATATCAGTCGGAACGGTTCCTCGTGGCCGCCGGTGCCATGCCCAGGCCGCTGAGCTTCACAGGGGCCGATCTCGTGATCGACAGCACGGATTTCCTCAACCTGGAGGCCCTTCCCAATCGGGTTCTTTTTATCGGTGGCGGCTTCGTGTCCTTCGAGTTTGCGCATATCGCCGCACGGGCCGGAGCCAACCCGATCATCGTGGATCGTGGCGCCCGGCCCTTACGCGGCTTCGATCCCGATCTGGTCGAAATGCTGATCGACCGCAGCGGCGGTATCGGCGTGGACCTGATGCGCGAAACCGAAATCGTGTCGGTCTCGGAAGCCAGTAGAGCATTCACTGTCGAGGTGAAGTCGGGCGATGAAACCCGAACAATCGAAACCGATCTGGTCGTGCATGGCGCGGGCCGTGTGGCAGCCCTGGCCGATCTGAATCTTGAGGCGGCTGGTGTTGATTACAGCGACAAGGGCATCGTTGTAGCCCCGCATCTGCAAAGCACGACGAACAGCGCGGTCTTTGCCGCCGGAGATTGCGCCGACACCGATGGCATGCCGCTGACGCCAGTCGCAGTGATCGAAGGGAAGGTCGCGGCCTCCAACATGCTCAAAGACACTCAGACCGCACCGGATTATGCCGGTATTCCTACAGCCGTCTTCACAGTCCCGGAAGTGGCGCGTGTCGGTATGTTGGAAAGTGAGGCAAGGGACGCCGGGTATGATGTCGATGTTCGGTTCACCGACACTGGCGATTGGTATTCGAACTACCGGATCGGCGAGACCTCTGCTGCCGCGAAGGTCCTCGTGGACAAGTCGAACGGCAAGATCCTCGGCGCGCACCTGTTCGGCCCGGAATACGGCGAACTGATCAATTTCTTCGGGCTGGCAATCAAGCTGGGCCTGGCGGCCAAGCAACTTAAGTCGATGACGGCGGCCTATCCAAGTGTTGGATCGGATTTGGGCTCGCTTCTCTGAATTTGAAAGATTTTTCGCAATAGACCCGATCCTCCTCGGAACGTATGTCTGGCCCGATGAAGACGGTTCTTATCTACTTCGCCGCTGCGCTGGCCGAAATTGCCGGATGCTTTGCTTTCTGGGCCTGGTTTCGGCTGGACAAGAGCGTGTTTTGGTTGGCACCGGGCATGCTGTCCCTTGCCGCTTTCGCCTGGCTACTGGCGCTCAGCCCCGCCGATCAGGCGGGCCGCGCCTATGCAGTCTACGGTGGCGTTTACATCGTATCGTCCCTGCTGTGGCTATGGGGCGTAGAAGGGCATCGCCCGGATCAATGGGATGTAGTTGGAGCGGTCATTTGCCTTGTCGGTGCGGGTATTATTCTCTGGGCACCGCGCAGTATTTGAGAGGCAGCCGCAGACGGGGTGAAGCGCTGAATCGTTCGATTAGATCGCCTTTTGGTTCACGCGTTCCGACAACTCGGCGCTGCTTTCCCTCCGCATCGCGGCTGCGATCAAGCAGGTTTTCTACCGCCCTCGAAAGCAGCGATACATCCTTTACGCAGCATCGGTCAAAGTGGGCTCTTCAGTTACATTCGCCGCGAGGAGAATGAACGTCAACTCCTGCGAAACTCATCCGTGCTCCGCGATGATAGCTCTCGTTGTCTGAACTGCCGAAGCAAGCGTTGTCCGGTCTGTGTTCGTGATACCTAGGCCCTCAACATCAAGCGACAGTTGACCTTGGCCACCTCCGCTTGCAGCAGCACGAGCCGCGCGGCCGCGGGCCTTCGCTGCGCTGACAGGGTCAGTTTTCGATGCGTTAGGCACATTGTGGCCGACTTCCCGCGGTCCCGCAGCCGCCCGCACTTCCTGCAGTTCTTGCTTCAACCTCTCCACCGTTTCCCGGGTCTCAGACATCTGCCGATCCCGCCGCAGGCCGTCCTCGTCCGGATATGGGAAGCTTCCCGATTGACAGGCGTGCAGAACCTTCAACGCCGGGTCCTCGAAATACTTCACCCTTCTTGCCCGGATCGGCATCTGCGCGTCGATCACGAGGATGACCTCGTCGAGGTCCATGCGTCGGGCCTCATCCTCGGTCAGGAGCGGGGTATCTTCTGTCCTCTCCG
>JBLWTG010000024.1:0-5997 GCA_048270225.1 Pusillimonas sp.
CGCAAGCCCGGAGGAAGCCGTCAAGATTGGTGAAGTGACCGTTCAGTTTGCCGGGCGGGGCCGATGACCGAGACACTTCTTCCGTCCAATGCGACACCGATTGAAGTCGCGCTCGATCGGGCAGGGGATCAGGCACCGAAGATAGATCCCGCCCTGAGCTATATTTCCGGGTGGAAGCACATCGTGCAGCCCCCGGATCTGCGTCCCTATCTGGTTCAAGAGTTTGGCATGGGGGGGCTCCAGCCATTCCTTGAAACCTATGCCGCCATCCTTGCTCTTCGGCGTCCGTGGTGCGAGGTGAGGGGCACGCATGAAGCGGTCAACCGGGGCCTCGCGATTGTCGGCTATTCGGGCACTCTCAAAGACCCGCCGGCGCGGCGGCTTGCCTGGGCTGAGTTTCAGATTGATCTGGACCGTGTCCGGGATGAGCGCGAGGATCTTTTCAAGATCGCCGGCATAGTTGACCTGAGTATCCCGGAGCGCTCGACGTTCCGGCGCGGCGTTCACGGGCATGACGTGTCAGCCGCCGAGGGCTGCCGGACGCGGCTGAGCGGCTCGATCCTGTCCAATGATAGCGGTGTACGGATCGACGGCAAAGGGCCGAAATGGTCCTTCGGTCGAAATTACCAGTTCAGCCATGTTCTGACCGAAGCGGAACTGACCTCCATCGGCATCTGGATACCCGAGATTGATAGCTCTCTTTGGGCTGACATGAACTTTCCGTGGGTGACTGCGACGTTCAAATGGTCGAACGACGCGGAACAGGCCCGGCGGGTCTCGCTGGCGACGTCTCTGGAAGGACTGCCGTGCTGGCTCCGGTTTGCGGATGCCCAGGACCAGACCATCGGTTACCGCAAGGCAGTTTGCCGGGCTGTCGACCAGGGCCTGAGTGGATACGCATTCGGCCCCGACTTTCTGGAGCCCGGCACCGAAAACCCGCTCGGTGTGCATGTCTTCGCAAGGACGGGCTTCGGGGATGGTTACGGCTCTGAAGCCGCATCTGTTTCGGTCGTGATCGACGCCGATGTCACCGATCAAACAAAACCCGGCCAACTGTGGCTGGAGCCCGCCGGCCTGACCGGCGGCACGGAAATCGCTGCGCAACCCGTCTCCATACTCTTTGGCGAGACAGTGCGCGAACACGTCCAATTTTTCTTGAGGTTCTGATGGCTTACGAACACGAGTCCGGCATTCCCGGAGCTTTCGACAGAACGCCTAGCGCCCCGGATAAGCGCACGGAATTGGTCTTTGTCGAGGATCGGTATGTCCAGGGTGCGGAACTCAATGAAATTCAGGGGCTGACCGGCCGCCGCATACAGGCGATTGGCAACATGGTTGCTGGAAACGGCAACCGGGAAAGCGGCGCAGAAATCAAGGTTGCCCTCGACATCGATCCGGAGGATCCGAATGTCGTGCCGACCACCGCCAGCATCATTTTGCAGCCCGGCCGGATCTATATCGATGGCCACGTGTTGGCGGTCCCTGCGGCTCAGTTCGACAATGTTGTCATTGCCGGCGACGTGATCGTTGGCGTTCGCCAAGTGGTCACCTATGTGGGCCATGAAGAAGATGCGTCGCTTGTTGGCTTGCAGGCTGGTAGTGAAGCGGAAGGCGAACCCGGTGCCCATCGCGCTAACAGGACGCTTGCGTGGGCTTTGCTCAACGATGGCGGCGAAGGCCAGTTCATTCAGGTCTATCAGGTCCGTGACGGCACGGTTGTAGACCAGACAGCACCGGCCGCCTTTGACGGACCTCTGGCGACGAATGCCATCTACGACCGCGCTCGCGGGTCCTATATCGTCTCTGGCTGTGAGGTAACCGCGCTCGGTGACGATGGCGAGGGCAATCAGATCCTCTCCATCGCAGCCGGCGCAGCCAACATTCAGGGCTGGCGGCGCACCCGTGAAACCGCCTTCACGCTGTTCCTGTCGGAAGATCCGGACCTTGAACTGGTCTCCGCTGAAACGCTCAGCTTCGCCGATGCCGGCAGCGGTACCGCTGTCCTGACAGTCGGCCGTCCGCCGATCGCCAACCTGGTTTCGGCCGTTGTGACCAAGCGCGTTTCGGAAAATGTCACCCGTGGGGCGGTGCCGAATGGCCTCGACACCTTGCAGGAAGGATCAATCGTCCGGATCGAAAGCGTGACGCAGGGTGCGACCACATTTGATCCGGCAACCTACACGTTGCAGGGTGACGAGATCTCCTGGGCACCGGTCGGAGACGAGCCGGCGAGCGGCAGCACCTATGTCGTGACCTATCTTTATTTCGACCAGGTTGCGCCCGATGCGTTTGACGCCACCACTGTGACCTTGTCCGGAGGCGTTACCGGTGAAACGGTTCTGCTGACCTATAATTCCAAGATCCCGCGCAAGGACATTCTGGTTTTTGATATCAACGGTACGCCGTTTGTCGTCGAAGGCGTATCGGCCCGCAAGGGGGCCTTGCCGCCGAAGGCGCCTGAAGGGCATCTGAAGTTTGCCGAGATCCACAATACCTGGGACGGCGCTCCGGAGATCGTCAACAACGGCACCCGCGTTGCGACCTATGAGGAAGTCCGGGCGCACTTCTCGCTGGTTGTTAAACTGGCCGATCAGCTCAACCGGACCATTCTGGAGCAGTCGGTACCGGATGCGGCGTCTATCTCTGCCGATGGTATTTTCACGGATGATTTCCGGTCTGACTTTTACCGCGACGCGGGCGTTGTTCAGTCGGCCGCAGCCAACCAGGGCGTCTTGCAGCTCCCGGTCTATCAGACCTTCCTGCAAACGGTCGGTGGACTGGAAATGCTGGATTACACCGAGCAGGTGATTGTCTCGCAGCCGCTTGCAACCGGGTCGATGAAGGTCAACCCCTACGCCAACTTCAACCCGATGCCGGGTTTGCTGGCGCTCAACCCGAATAACGATTTCTGGACGGCAACGGAAACGCAGTGGACGTCCGCGGTCACGCGTGAGTTCACCGCGGCACCCGGGCAATCTCCGGGCAGGTCGACGATCAACGAGGAAGTCAGCCAATCGACCCGCGAGGCGGAGTTCCTGCGGCAAATCGATATCGACTTCAGCATTGAAGGCTTCGCGCCGAATGAGCAGCTTGAAAAGCTTCTGTTCGGTGGCCGGGACGTTACGCCGACAGGGCCTCTTGTTGCGGATGCCAACGGTGAGATTGGGGGCACATTCCAGATCCCGGCGCGTGTCCCGACCGGGACGCATGCGATCCGGGCGGAAGGGGCCGCAGGCGGCTTTGCTCAGGCCTCTTTTGTTGGCAACGGTCAGATCACGGTGGAAGTCATGCGGCAGGTGCACCTCGTCACCCATTCCGCTCCGCCGCCGGTCATCAACGTGATCAACCAGATCACGCGCGTTACCAACGTCACCAACGTGTCGAACCGCAATTCGGGTTCTCGGGAAAGCTCCGGCCGCGAAGGCGGCATGAATGGCGATCCGCTGGCATGGACCTTTGTCCCGCCGAACGATTGCTTCATGCTTGGCTTTGACGTGGAGATCGCGGCGGTGGGCAGCGCGTCGAACGGCCTTTTGTGCCAGCTCGCCACAACGCTCAACGGCTATCCGACCAACGAGATCCTTGCCGATGCTTTCATTCCGATGGCGGGCGTTCAACCCGGGGACAAGGTCCGGCCGCGCTGGAACATCCCGCACTATCTGAGTGCTTCGGAAAAATACTGCATCGTCATCATGACGGACGATCCGGACCACGCGGTCAAGATTGCAACACTTGGCGAAGTGGTTCCGGAAACCCAGCAGCTCGTGGCCTCGCAGCCCTACACCAACGGAGATCTGTTCTCCGGCTCCAATCGGACCACATGGGTTGCGCATCCAAAGAGCGATCTGAAAATCGATATCGTTGCGGCCCGGTTCAACCCGACTGAGAAGACGGTGCAGCTGTTCGAAGGGGCGGTTGCGGCAATCACCGACCTGGTCGTACGCGGCACGGCCGAATTGCAGTCCGACCAGACCCGGTTCCGCTATGAGCTGGAGAGGGCGAACGGCGACGTCATCCCACTCGCACCGGGGCAGTCTATCGAGTTCGACGAGTATGTCTCCGAGACGCTGATCCTGCGGGCTGTTCTGAGCGGGACGGAATACCTGTCGCCGGTTCTCTGGCCTGGCACCACGATCATCGGTGGGCAGCTTCAGGAACAGGCCGATTATGTCTCCCGACATTTCACCATCGACGGGGTAATCGGCTTCAGGGAACTGTTCGACCGGTGGCAACCGGCCGGGGCGACTGTGTCAGCCTTTGTCGACGCCGGCGACGACAATTGGCAACCGCTTGTCCAGGAGAGCGCCCGCGCGCTCGGTGGCGGCTGGACCGAGCCGAAACTTACCCTTGCCGGCTTCTCCGCTCCCAACGGTGGCCGCGTGAAGATCACCCTGAACGGAATGCCAGCCGCCCGTCCGTCTATCGCGCGCCTTCGCGCCTACGGTTACTAAGAGGTTCTGATGCCGACCGACGCTGTAACTCAGCATAAAAACCTTCCGAAACCGCACGTCGATAATGATCTCGACTATGACATGGCGCGGATCGCGTTGATGGTCGACATGGTCGACTTGCTCTTGAACACCATCGACGCCACACTGGCCGGCAAAGCGGCAAGTGCGCACGGGCACGAAATTGGCGACGTGAGCGGCTTGCAGAATGCGCTGGATACGCTGACCAACAGCGTTTCCGGTCTGCCGGACACGCTTGCTGCCTTGCAGGATACGGACACCGCAGACGTCACGCAGGGCATGATGCTGCAGTATCTAACGGGCAAGTGGACAGCGATTGTCGCCAAGGCGGCTTTCTTCGGCATAGATCCGATCTCCGGTCTTACCGCGAACAACGTGCAAGAAGCGCTTTCAAGCCTTCAGTCAACGAAGGCGAACCAGGCGGACATTCAGGCGGCACTTAATGACCTGGTTGGCTCGGCGCCCGGCACACTCGACACCTTAAACGAATTGGCGACCGCGCTCGGCAACGATCCGGATTTTGCAACCACCATCACCGGTCAAATTGCGGGCAAGCTGGGTGCCGGTGACAAGGCCGCTGACAGCGACCTGTTCGATGGATTGGATAGCTCGCAGTTTTTGCGGTCGGATGAACACTCCAGCGCAACAGGGCAAGTGACCTTCACTGCAGGAATTAACACAGAGGGTAAGGATGTAACCACCAACAACGGTGCGTTTATTGCTAATGATTCTGATGGTCCATTTTCAGACCGTTCAGGGACAAACATCGACCATGTCTGGCATGATGATAGCTCCAATGCCTGGCACTTTGTTTCTGATGGCCCCTACAAGTCTAACGGAAATTCACGACTGTTCTCCGCCAACTTCAGAGTGACCGGAGAAGCATTGGACCTTGAGAACCAATTTATTGGTAAAGGTCAGTCTTGGCGGTCTGTGTCGAGGTCGTACAACACCTCGTACCGAAACACCCACAACAAATCGATGATGGTTTGCGTAACGCAGAACGGCTCTGGATCAACAGCCGGAAACAACCGAATGCGGCTGCAACTGTCGTCCAACAACTCTTCTTGGATTGATGTTGGATGGAGTAACGACAACAACAACTGGGGAGGATGTATCTCTGCAATCGTCCCTCCGGGTTGGTACTACCGCGTTCCTGACAACCAGATCGCACTTTGGCGGGAGCTATATTGATGGCAGAACACGGATTCTATCACCCAGACTTCGGTTATTGGCAAACCACCACGTATCCGTCTGATCATGTGCTAGCCGACCATCCAGTTGGCACGGTAGAGGTTCCCCTGCGTCCATCCCCGGACTACATCTGGGAGAACGGCGAATGGAACTTTGTAGCTCCTGTTCCCCCGACGATCGAAGAACTTCGAGAGAACATGCCCCCACTCACTGCCCGGCAATTCCGGCTCGGCCTTCTGCAATCAGGCCGCTCGCTTTCTCAGGTCGAAACGGCGATTGCAGCAATTGCCAACCCGGTGGAACGGGAAACAGCGCAGGTCGAATGGGAGTATGC
>JBLWTG010000025.1:0-5350 GCA_048270225.1 Pusillimonas sp.
GTTCGACATCAGATGGCTGATGGGCGGACCGCTCGGACAACCGGAGATCCGACGTCCTCTCTCCACTTCCGAAGGTTGCATGAGTGTCATCGCCGGCTCTTCGAGAGGTGGAAGAGTGCGGGCGATGTCGCGTGGTAACCGTTCCTGCAGCAGCAGTTCGCTGGCATGGATCATCGGCTCGCGGTGGAAGCGCGCACGCATCTGCCCGTCATTCAGTGCATTGGCAATGGCCGCGACGGTCATTCCCTGATGATGGGCCATATAGCTTTGCACCACAGCAACCCGCTGGCCGGGCAGCACCCGGCCGGGTGTAAAATCCAGCGCTTCATAGAAGCCGTAGACTCCAAGTCCCCCCTGCTCTTCGAGCGCGTCATAGTTGCAACGCGCCTCAGCAGGATCGAGCATCGCAGCAAGGCCGGTGGCATAGGGTGCGATCACAAGATCACCGGCAAGGCCGCGCTTCAACCCCAGTCCGGGAACACCGAAAGAGGAATACTGGTAGGTGAATTCCATATCCCGCGCATTGAAACCGGATTCGGAGATCCCCCAGGGAACACCTTGAGCCTCGCCATAGGCGATCTGGCGTGCGACGGCCAACTGGCAGGTGCGTCCAAGCTGACCGCCTTCGGGTTCGCGCATCACCAGTTCAGGCATCAGGTATTCGAACATCGATCCGGACCATGAAACAAGCGCTGTTCCGCCACGAACCGCAGTCGAGGCACGGCCCAGCCGGAACCAATGACGTAGAGGGATATCTTGTTTGGCAACGGCTAACAGGCTCGCCAGACGGGCTTCGGACGCCAACAGGTCGTAGCAGGCCGGGTCGAGCGCGTTTTCGTGCACCGAATAGCCGATCGAGAGCAGTTTGCGCTCCGGGTTCAACAGAAAGGCGAAATCCATCTCCATCGCCAGTCTGCGTGCGGTTTCGCCGAGCTGTCGCAGATGCCCGGCGAGGTCGGCGCGGTCGATGCCACACCCAACCGCGTCTGTAGCCAGTTCGTTCAAACTGTCGCGCAACAGTGACAGCCAGGATCGTGCGCTTGCATCTGGCAGGCTGCTGGCCCAGGGCGAGTTTTCTGCTTCGGCGACGAGGCGTTGCAAGGCGGGCCAGTCGATTTCGGCCTGTGCCAGGCTATCGCGAAACGAGCGCATCGTAGCAGGGAAGGAAGGATCCGGTGGCGTACCGGCCCCGACTGCGTCGATCTCCACCAGATCCAGCAGATCGGCGAGAGCGCAGCGGCGGCGTTGCAGATCAAGGGCGGGCGCTTCCGCCCATTCTTCACACGCATTGGCCAGCGCGATCAGATGTCCGGCCAGATTTCCGCTGTCCACCGAGGAGATGTAGGGAGGGTCGAGAACCCGGCCATCCTGAGTGTTGTACCAGTTGTAGAAATGTCCTTTGAGACGCGGCAACGTTTCCATCGAACCAAGGGTCGCGGAGACCCGCCCGGCGGCCTGTTTACGGCTGATCCAGCCGAAGTCGCGTGCTGCCACGGTTGCCAGAAGATAGAGCCCGATATTGGTGGGAGAGGTGCGGTGGGCAATCGAAGGACTGGGATTTTCCTGAAAATTATCTGGCGGCAAATGGCCGTCTTCCGCGGTGACGAATGTCTCGAAATAGCGCCAGGTCCGGCGGGCGATCAGACGCAGCGCCCGTGCGTTCTGTGGCGTCAGCGTTGCTTCGAGCCCTGGCCTGGGAACCTTGCTCACGCTCAAGGCGATGAAAGGTGCAGAAAGCCAGAGCCCGGCGAAGGGCAGGATCAGCGGCAGCGAAGCCGGGGCGGCAACTGCGGCCATGCTGGCCAGGGTCAGTCCCAGTGTTGTGCCAGGCGCCATGGCGCGCACGAAGCCGCCCAGATCCGGGCGCGGTGCGGCGGCGAGGGAGGCGGCGGTGGTCCATTGCAGCAAGTGCCGCCGGGAGACGAGCAGCCGCCACAGCGTGCGGGTGATGGCGTCGAGCGAACGCCAGCTGGCATCGGCTAGAAAAGCTGCCGCAAGCCCGGTCTGAAGCAACGCCAGCGCCAGATCTTCGCGCATCAGACGCAAATGCGTTCGAAGATGTATTCCGGCGCGGTGCGGCACTGCGGAAACCGCCGCATGCAGAAACGACGGCAGCATCAGGATCGCCAACACAAGCGCAGTTACCAGAATGGCAGCCGGGCCGGGCAGAAACCAGCCGAGTGCCAGCGTGACCAGGGTCGCAGGCGCCAGCAGCGAGCGCCGCAGCGTGTCCAGCACCTTGAGCCGCCCAAGTGCACCCAACCCGCCTTGCGGTCCCAGCCAGGGCAGTAGCTGCCAATCGCCCCGGCACCAGCGATGGATCCGGCGAGCGGCAAGGTCCTGACGATCGGGAAAGGATTCAACGAGCTCGACGTCCGAGGCAAGTCCGGCACGAGCGAAAATTCCCTCCAGCAAATCGTGGCTCAATAACGTGTTTTCAGGAACGCGCCTGGCCATCACCGTCTCGAATGCGTCAAGATCGTAAATACCCTTGCCGGTGAAGCACCCTTCACCGAAGAGATCCTGATAAATGTCTGACGCGGCGGCGGCATAGGGATCCATTCCACCTGGCCCGGACGTGGCATATTGAAAGGCAGAACCTCTACGCTCGGCGGGCATGGCAGGAGTGACTCGAGGTTGCAGTATCGCGTGACCCGCTCGTACCCGGCGCAATGCGGGGTCGATAACGGGACGGTTCAGGGGATGTGCCATCTTGCCGATCAGCCGCCGCACCGTGTCGCGTGGCATCCGTGTATCGGAATCCAGCGTCAATACATACCGTACGTCAGGAGGGATGGCTGGGGTGCCGCCATCAGGGGTACGGTAGTCGGTGTCTTCGGCACCGCGCAGGAGGCGGTTTAGCTCCTGCAGTTTGCCGCGCTTGCGCTCCCACCCCATCCAGAGTTTCTCAACCGGATTATACCGGCGCTGGCGATGCAGATGCAAAAAGCGCACGCCTGACGGGGCCGAACCATAGAGCGTATTAAACCTCGCTATTTCCTTGTCGATCAGTTCCACAAGTGCCGCATCGCCCGGCAGGTTCTGGTGAGGGGCGTCCACGCCATCGGTGAGAAGCGCGAAGGAGACATGGCCGTGTGTGCCTGAAAGATAATGAACTTCCAGTCCTTCGATCTGTTCGCGCATATCGCTGACATTTGTCAGAAGGGTTGGCACGACGACTAAGGTACGCAGCGAGGCTGGAATCCCGTCCTCGAGCGCCAAACCCGGCAGCACCGTAGGGGGCACGGTCCAACCGATCAGACGATCGATCACAATTTGCGCGACGGTACTGGCAGGAACCAGGGCAGCGAAAGCCAACAGGGCCAGAAACAAACTGGACACGGAGCCGTTGGCGAGACCTGAAACCGCCCAGAGGCCAAGCACGAGCAAGCCAAGGGTGACGCCAATGATGCTGCCGGCATAGCCTGAAAGACCGGGGTGGAAGTGGTGCCAATGCCACCAGGCTCGCCGAACACCGATCTGGCGCTCAAAGGCGGCCCGTCCCTCGGCGAGCAGATGCCAGCCGGGATCGCTTCGGCGCTGAGATTGCGGGTCGGACAGGGACGTTGCAGCGATCCCCGACGCACTGCCGGCCGCCTCGAGCACCAGCTCTGCTACCTTTGTTTCGCTGTGATCACAGTGCCGGGCAAGATCCTCGATGGCCGTTCTGTAAAGAGTGCGGCTGGCGAAATCCATCGCGGCAAACCCTGCGTGTTGCCGCAGCGTCGCATCGACGAGGCTGACACTCTCGAACAGATCCGGCCAGTCCATCTCGGAAATTGTGCGCAGGCTTGTGACGACGTTTCGTACCGAAACGTTGGAGGCGCCCTGACGTTCCTGTGCATGATGCACAACAAGATCAATATCACTGCCCTGTGCCGCCAATCGCTCCTCGAGCCAGCCGATAGCCGGAGTGATGAGCGGGTCGTAGTCGCGTAGCCGCTTGGCCAGTTGAGCTGCAAAAACCTCGGACATGCGCCCGTTCAAGCCAGTTTCCAAGTAGGCACTCGGGTGGGATTGCGTGTTCCCCGCACCGAGAATCCGGTCTGCAAGCTGGTCGGCCTCATGGCGTCTTTTGTGACCCATGCGGATCTGATCGGAGAGGCGCCGGAGATTTTCCAGGAGAACGAGGCGTAGCGTGATTGGAATCGCCCAGAGTTCGCCGATGGTAAGGGGCTGCACCTGCTGATAGGCGCGGATAAATCGGGCTAGCACCACGGCATCGAGGTGGCTGTCCGTGTGTGCGACATAGGCCCAGACCAGACCGAAGACCCGTGGGTAGCCCCGAAACGCGCCATCTGCGAGCTTTGGCAGCGTTCGGTAGTAACTGGCCGGCAGATCGGTGCGGCTTTCGCAGATTTGCGCCGCGACCTGGTGATAGTTATCGAGAAACCACTGCGCCGCAGGCACGATCGGGTGACCGGCTGCAAGTTCAAGATTGCAGGCCTTGCGCGTGGCCGACAAGGCAATTGCATTTTCTTCCAGTCGGCGCTGCAATGACACGACACGCGGTGGCTTAAGGGTGACGTCTTGTTGTTCTGCCAGACTGGACGCATGCTGTTCCAGACGTTCGACCCCGAACATCTCCGCACGTACAGGATTGATATCGTTCCAAGGAGCTCTGCTTGCCCGTCGAAGCGGCGACCAACCGGGAAACCCAACGGTCATCAGGAACCTCCGATACTAAAATTGGCCGAACGTCGAGCAGAGAAATGGCGGTGCTGAATGCAAGGCGACGCCAGAGGATATCTGCGGGCACCATCAGGGCAGGTTCACAACCTTGGGCCCATTCACGCGGGCGGTATTGGGAGCAGTGTTTAATTTCCGCTTGGATCGGCTATCGCCCTGCCACAAATCCGGTTCAGGCTTTTTTGGCCTTCGGCGATGTCTCGATGCTCAAACCCTTGCTGAACGAGGGTAACGGGACAGGCTTGGTCTTTTTCTGCTTTGGTTTTCTGTCTTCTCTACCGCGGCGGCTTTTGCCCTTTGCCATTTCTTTCTCCTATTCTCGCGTCGGAAGGCCATTTTCCGGCGTGTATCCGCGCTTCGGATAGTGTTCCGATCAGTTGCTTTGGTCTTTGACAGCTCAGCCTCGATGCTCCGGCAAGTTTTTCAATTCGACCTTGGTCATCTTGGTGTGAGCAAGGATTTTTCCGTTTCCATCGCGCATGAAGGCGATGCGTGACACGTCAAGGGTAACTTGCTTGACCCCGATCCCGAAAAAGCCGCCAACTTCAATGACTGCCCTTGCGTACTGTCCGGTGCCGAGCATTTCGGAGACATTGCCGATCACCTTATCATCGGGTCCGTAGATATCGGCGCCCTTGACGTTAGCGGCAATGATCTCGCC
>JBLWTG010000026.1:0-5302 GCA_048270225.1 Pusillimonas sp.
CGCCCAAAGGACGCCTGCGCCGTCCGCGCTATCCTTCCTCCGGCCTAAAGGCCGAGGCTTGCCGCGCACCGGGTCAATGCAGAGCCAGACGGCTATACCCTGCTGCTGGCCAGCAACTCCCCCGTCACCACCAATGTCGTGATGTTCAAGAAACTCCCCTATGATCCCGTTACGCAACTCGCTCCCATTGCCAAGCTTGCCTACGGCCCCATGGGACTTGCAGTGCGGGCGGACTCGCCCTACACAAACCTGCAGGCGCTGGTGGCGGCTGCCAGGAAGCATCCGGGCCAGATGAACTACGGCGGCGGCAGCGCCTCATATCGCATCGCAACCGAGCTATTCCTGTCGATGGAGGGCATCAAAGCCGAGTACATCCCCTATAAAGGCGCAGCACCGGCACTCACAGATCTGGCGGGAGGGCATGTCGACTTCGTCTTCGCAGACCTGGGCGCCATCATTCCGTTTGTACAGGGCGGGACCATGCGGGTTCTTGCCGTAACGGGCGGCCAGCGCACCAAAGCCCTGCCCGACGTACCCACGCTCAAGGAGTCCGGGCTCGACAATTACTACATGATCAACTGGACCGCAGCATTCGCGCCCGCGGGCACGCCACAGCCCATCCTCGACACCCTGGCCGGACATTTCACCGATATCTACAAGGACAGCGCCGCTCAGGACTTCCTGGACAGAACGAACTGGCTCGCCTTTCCCGCAGGTCCGGCTGAACTGAAGGCATTCCAGCAGAGCGAAATCAGACGCTGGGGCGATGCAGCACAGGCCGCAAACATCCCCAAACAATAGGCAGTAGCCGCGCGCGCCTGACAGGGCGCGCGCTGGCAGCCCATGCCAGAAAGATGACTAGCGAGGCGCGGCGCGCTTGGCCATAAAAGCGCCCACCGCCTCGGCATGCTGCGGCGACTTGTGCGCAATCGCCTGAAAGGCTGCCGACAACTCCAGCAGAGTATCGAGCCGGGTATGCTGTCCTTCGTGCAGCAGGCGTTTTGCCATGCGCACCGATTCCGGCGGATTGCCTGCAATACGCATGGCGATGCTTTGAGCCGCCTCCATCAGGGACTCGGCCGGCACCACCCTGGACACCAGGCCCCAGGCCAGCGCCTGCTGCGCATCGATGGCGTCGCCCGTCAATGTCATTTCGGCGGCGCGAGACATGCCGATCAACCGCGGCAGAAACCACGCGCCGCCATCGCCCGGAATAATGCCCAGCTTGACGAAACTTTCGGCAAAACGCGCCTGCTCGGCGGCAATACGGATATCGCACATGCAGGTCAGATCAAATCCCGCCCCGATGGCAGGGCCATTGACCGCAGCGATCGTCGGGACCTCGAGACCATAGAGAGCCATGGGCAGCCGCTGTATGCCCTCGCGGTACTCATGCCTGAGCGCCGCGCTGTCGAACTCGGGCTTGAGCTGGCGCTCCATCTCATCAATACTGCCGCCCGATGAAAATACCTTGCCGCGGCCTGTGATGATCACGGCGCGAGCAGTATGTTCGTTCTGTATGCGCTGGATGGCTGCCAGGAAGGCTTGCACCATGCCGTTGCCAGTCAGCGCATTGCGCGTCGGCGCATAGTCCATCGTCAGGGTCACGATGCCGTGTTCATCCTGCTCAAACTCAAGTATGTCTGTCATGGCGGGTTATCTCCTGATATAGGCTGTCAAGCATAGAGGTCCAGGACCATTGCTTCCAATATTATTTTCTTCTTGGACGATACGGGATCCATATGGGTCCCGCGCCCGGCTCCCACGCCTCGTTATACGTTTTATATATCGCCCGGCAAAATAATAATATTAGACAAGTTATCGCATATCGCACGATAGTGTCGATCGCAACCGAACACAATCCGGCGTCGCGCCCAGCCCCTTCATGCGCTGGCGACGGCATTGAGACGAAAGGCTACACCATGAATATCGACACGCTGGAACTCACCGCCATTCCGGCACAGGACGAAGCGCTGCGCGCTCCGGTCCGTGCATTTCTGCAAGACACCGTCGGCCATTTGCCCGCGGACCTGCGCGCACGCTCCTGGATGGGCTTTGACGCGGATTTCAGCCTCAGGCTCGCCGAACAGGGCTGGCTGGGCCTGACGCTCCCCACAGAATATGGCGGCGCCAATCGTGGCCCCTTCGCGCGTTTCGTGCTGTCCGAGGAGCTGCTCGCCGCTGGCGCGCCGGTCTCCGCGCACTGGATTGCAGATCGCCAGAGCGGCCCCCTGATTCTCAAATATGGCACTGAAGCGCAGAAGCAATTTTATTTACCTCGCATCAGCCAGGCCCGGGCCTTTTTCTGCATAGGCATGAGCGAGCCAAATTCAGGCTCCGATCTGGCCAGCATCAGGACCCGTGCAACCCGTACCGACAACGGCTGGCTGCTCAATGGCAGCAAGATCTGGACGACCAACGCCCAGCACGCTCATTACATGATCGCACTGGTCCGCACGAGCGGCGAAGCCGCGGACCGCTACAAGGGACTCTCCCAGATCATCATCGACCTCACCCTGCCGGGCATCACCATACGCCCGATCAATGACATGGCGGGCGATGCACATTTTTCCGAAGTATTTTTCGACAACGTGGAATGCGCCGACGACGCTCTGATCGGCGTAGAAGGCGACGGCTGGAGCCAGGTCAATGCGGAACTCGCCTTTGAGCGCAGCGGCCCCGAGCGCCTGTACTCCAGCATGGTGCTGGTGGAAAGCTGGCTGCGCCATTGCCGTGCAAGCAATGCGCATGACTCGCAAACCGCGGCAGCGCTCGGCCACATCGTATCCTGGCTCGCAGTCCTGCGCTCGCTGTCCATCGCCCTGACCGCCAAGCTGGCGCGCGGCGAAAGCCCGGCGATAGAGGCCACCCTGGTCAAAGATCTGGGCACCGAAATCGAGCAGGCCATTCCCCGGCTGATCGGCGACCTGCTGGGCGCCCAGGCCGACCGGCCTGCTCCGGCAGAACTCAGGCGAACCCTGACCTACCTCGAACAACTCGCCCCATCATTCTCGCTGCGCGGCGGCACACGTGAAATCCTGCGAGGCATTATTGCCCGCGGACTTGGCTTACGATAGGAATGCGCATGGATAATCTGTTACTAGACTCACTCGACCGGCTCTTCGCGCAACATTTTCTACCTGCCACCCTGCGCAGTATCGAAGCCGGCGGCGACACACAGGCCCCCTGGGACACGCTTGAACACTCCGGCTTTCTGGACCTGCTCCTGCCCGAGGACGCCGGCGGCGCAGGGCTTGCGCTCACCGAAGCATTCCCGCTGTTTCTGAGCGCCGGCTACCACGCCATTCCCCTGCCCTACGTCCAGACCGTGCTGGCGCGTGCCTGGCTGAACGCCGCGGGCATCAGCCCACCGCCGGGTGCGATTGCCATAGCAGGCATCGGCACACAGCAGTCAGGCAAGGCCATCAGCGCGGAAGCCGTCTCATTTGGACGCGGCGCCAACTGGATACTGACCGAACTCGATAGCCAGAACGTGTTGCTTCCGGCAGCCGCTGCCCAGCCGACATTCGATCTTGGGCACGGCAGCCTGCTAGCCACCCTGCACTGGGAAAAACTGCCTGAAGAAGCCCAAGTCATCAATGCTGCCATTGCCCGCCACACCCTCGACCATGACAACAGCCGAGACCACAGCGCAAGCTCAGTCCCGGGCAGCGCGGGCGCAAACCCGCGCAACAGTGCAGGCATAGTCGGAACACACATTGGCGCAGGTACGGCGTCCGATTCTGCTGCACTCATTGCTCTGCCAGCCCTGGCCGCAGCCAGCCATGCGCCACTGCTCGCGGGCGCGGCAGCGCGTGTGCTCAGCATGACACTGGAATACGCCAACCAGCGTACGCAATTCGGAAAAAACATCGGCCGTTTCCAGGCCATACAAAACCAGATCAGCGTCATGGCAGAGCGCGTCTACGCTGCACGCATGGCTGCACAACTGGCCTGTCAGTCGCCAGGATGGTCTCCTACCGCCCTGTCTGCCGCCGTCGGCAAAAGCCGATGCAGCGAAGCTGCCAGCATGGTCGCTGACATTGGCCATGCCGTACACGGCGCCATCGGCATCACTGAAGAATATGATCTTCAGCTATACACCCGACGCCTGAGGGAATGGCGGCACGCCGCCGGTACTGAGCAATTCTGGAACATACAATTAGGCACAAGCCTGCTGCAGGCGCCTGAACATAGCGCGCTGTCCTTTATCTGCGAAGCACTGACGTCCGCACCCGGCTAAGGCAGACCGTATTTGCTTACTGTGGCACCCACTTGTCGGCAAGCCTGGCATAGGCGCCGCTGGCCTTGCTCAGGTGCATCCACTGATCCACATACAGTTTGAAGCGCATATCGCCTTCCGGCAGCAGATAACCCATTTCTGCGTACTGCAACGGCTTGCCGGGATTTACGGCGCACAGCCGTGGATCGCGTTTGCTCTGCACCCTGGCCTCTGCGGCCTCCGTCACAAATACGTCGGCGCGGCCTTCGGCAATTTCGTTGAAAATTCCGATATTGTTCTCATGCTGTATCAACTGCGCCTTGTTCAGATACGCCTTGGCGAACTTCTCGTTACTGCCGCCGGGATTATGTATCACGCGCACATCCGGCTTGTTGATATCCTGAATGGTCTGGAATTTCTGTACATTCGTGCACAAGGTGATCGGCGTCTTGCCATTCACCATATAGGGCATGCTGAAAAACGCTCGCTTCTGCCTTTCCAGCGATACTGATATGCCGCCGGCGCCAATATCGCATTTACCCGAAGTGAAATCATCCATCAACTTGGCCCAGCTCGTCTTGACGAACACGGCTTTTGCCCCCAGCGTCTGGGCCAGGTCCTGCATCAGGTCGATATCCAGCCCTTCATAACTGCCATCATCATTGTGATAGCTGAAAGGGCGATAATCCCCTGGCGTACACACACGCAAAGTCTTGCTCTGAACAACCTGGTTCAATGTATCGACCCCGGTGCTGCTTGACTGCGCCATGACAAGGGCCGGAATCGCCAGCAAACCGGCGGCAATAATGTGCTTCATGTGTTGTCTCCCTATTGTTTATTGTGCGAGGCTCATCACCGGGGCCGAACAACGGTTCGATCCAGGTGTGAACAGGCCTGAATCCATTTCGGTCTATCGAGTCGGCGTACAGGTAGTCCGGCCCAAGCCTGAACCTGGCTCAGTCTAGCGCATAAAGGCCCGGCCAGGACGCTTACCTACCGACGAGAACAGAAGTTCGCGCCCAACGCAAAACCCCCGCCAGATCACTGACGGGGGTTTTGTTTGCAATAAAAGCCTGACGA